>CAVXRP010000007.1:0-599699 GCA_963764105.1 Bryobacterales bacterium | reverse complement strand
TAGCTCTAGCTTACCTTGCTCCCTTTGCAAGGCCGTTTCGCTTACCTGCTGCATGCGGGTTAACGCGCACGCGACAGCGAGACGAGCGAGGATTTCCCGCATCGCGTGCTGATAATCCGCCCGAACGTCGCACTTATCGCTAAAAACGATGTACAGGTGCGCAGTTGCTCGAAGACTCTGGCTCCCTTGGGCGAGCGCTTCACCTCCAGCTGAGAGGTGAACATCAGTAAAATCATCTTGAAAGGCCCACAAGTGCTCGAAACTGTTCTTACGGCATCCCTGTAGCCTTGCTGCTCCCCATATTTCTTCGTGTCAGTGGGGAGGTGTAATTCTCTAGGAGACCAGAGTAGCGGCTTAGGCACGACCGGCGGATCGGTCCTCCCAGAACTCGAATCGAGGGCGACAAGTTTTAAGTGCGCCTGCGTGCGAACAGAGGAGCCGTCTTTATCGACGTAATCGGCAAGCGCACGCGAAAAGTTGTCCATTGCATCCTTGTAGTGTTGATCGTTTTGATCACCGACAATGGCACAATGGTGCAAGAGCTCTTCGTTACCTCGACCATCGTTGAAATAGACGAGGACGTGGCTCAACACTGAGTGTTCATGCCATTGTAGTGATTCTTCGACTGCGGCGCGCATCGCGGCCCTGATCGATTCTTCATTAGCGTCCTTCGACTCACGAAATGGCAGGACGCTGCCCAGGAGAAGGGAGCCATAACGCACGCCGAGTACCTTTCGATAGCGGTGCCGTCTAGAAGCTTCGAGTCCGCCTTCGACCCCATGTGAAATTTCGTTATGTAGCTGATCAAACAAGTCGCCGATGTCAATGGGGCCGAGTTTACCAATGCACGCTTCAAGGCAGGCTTGAAGGGAGTATGCGGAAGACTGGCCGGTACACTGGCCCATTCGGATTGCAGCCATTAGTTCGTTCAAATGACTGCATTCTAGTGGGGCCAGTTTGGGCGACGGCTTCATAGTGTCGGACGGTACCCCTCCGGGTGTCTAAATCAAATCGAGAAAAACTCGAACGTGGCCACCGACCATTGTCGGACGCTGCATCAAGAACCGATCCAACCTAAGGCCGTTGGCGTGGATCGTATTGATCAAATGGCAAACGTCGCCTTGGTCTGAGAATATAACAAAAACATGGCCAGTAGAGGCCAAGCGGGACTTCGCTCCGCAAATGGCAGCATCAAGGAAGGCGTAACCTTCATCAAAACAAGCTTGTTCCAATGGGCTGAACGCCACCCTATTCCAATACGGAAGCGAAAGAACAATCACATCGAATAATTCGTCAGGCTTCAGAACCTCATATCCGCTCCCGTCCAACACCGTAGAGCGCTGCTCGAAGCCTAGCTCTGTGACATTGAGGCGGACATTCTCACAGCCACGGGTTCGAGTCTACGGCTACTAACGATCCTGCGCCTGCGCGAAGAGCATGCAGGCCCAGCACACCAGAGCCGCAGCCTAAGTCCAGCACACGGCTGCCTGCCGGAATGTGCCAGTTTTTTATGACATAGTCTGGCGCATAGCTGTACCGGGGAGAGAACACCCCCGGTAAGACTTTCAGCTTCAGGCCGCACACCTCAACAACGTGGTTTCGCGGCATGCCCTTAGCCGTTCTAGGACCCAATCGGGGTCTGTTGTTTCCATCTTTGGCCCGTATGTTGGTTGACAAGATTCGCCGCTTCTTCTTCTAGAATCGAAATCATATTGCTCCTGAAATACTCCCATTCAACGAAGCGTACTTGTTTCAACCTCTTTAGATTGCGGACATAGTAAGACTGGTGTGGATTGTCCTGATCTTCAATCGCCAGCACAACCCGTTTTCCAAATGCTAAAGCCAGGCCAACCTCCACCCACGTACCATCGGTACGTCTCGGCATTCCACTTCCATCCAAAGGGACGAGGCCAAGATAGATGTCGCATTCATTTACCCAGTTATTGTCGCGTTCAACCATCGACGCCTCATCAAACTGCTTGCCGAACTGGTCGGCAATATGCGACGAGAAGAACGAATAACCTTTACTAGTGAGCGCCGACAATACATTAAGGATTACTCTTCGAAGGCTCGAATCGAACTCAACGCCGGAGTTCGATGACGACATCGCGGAAGAAAAGGGGCCGCCGACAAAAAAGCGCACGGGGCTGCTAGTCACGGCAATATGTCCCTAGCAGGTAAACAGGCTCCTTTAGTAGACCCAAAGATTTATACAAGTCGATCGTTGCAGACCATCCTTCTGACGTTTGAGCACCCGGAGTTGGCCCGAGCAAGCTGCACACTTTATCCCAGCTCGCCCTGACATAGTCCGGTCGCTTATCGGGGAAATCAACTAAATATGCTTCGGTGGCAGCCCTGCGATCCGCACAGCCCGCCACATACCCTTTCACCGCGGCCGCTGCTATGTTCTGTAGCTTTTCAGGCTGACTTTGATACTGTTCTCGTGAAGTAATGATATTAAGCCCGTAGCCGCCAACGCCATAATCGGACAACCGCAATTCGAACACTTTGGGCCGACCTGGCGTTCCGGGTATGTTGCTGTCCGTCTCGACTGCAACGGGACTCATCTCGGTATAGTGCAGAACCGCATCGAGTTTATGAGCGGCAAGCAACGGGATATCCGGCCCACTGAGGGAGACGATGTCCAACTTATCAGTGCGCAAGTGGTTTGCGCGTACGAACGCGTCAAACTCATTTTTTGTAATGCTACCTGGATAGATCCCGATCTTTTTGCCCTCAAGATCTTTGGGTGACTTCACATTCTCCGAAGCGAGTCCATAAACAACCGACGGAACCTTGGGATAAAGCACCGCCAGAGACAATATGTGTTCACCGTTGTTATAGCCGAGAACCGTCGCGCCGCCCGATGCAGTCGAGAGTTTATAACGGCCAGAGGCGACCGCCGTAGCGGCCTGCGTCGCACCCCAAGACTGAACTATCTTCACGTCAAGTCCGAGCTTCTGATACTCTCCAAGATGCTTGGCGTAGTAAACGCCCAAATACGTTGGCTCGGCCTGCCAGTCCAAGAGAAAGTCGAATGATTCGAGCGGTTTGTTTTCAGCTGTTGGGTGACGGCATCCGGTTGTCACAAGCCCTAAGCTTGATAGAAAGATAAGTGAGATGAGTCTAAATGACATAAGGATGTTTATTCTTGATTGAACCTGCGAAGGAAACGATCTTGAATGGTTTGAATCACTACTAGTCCGAGAACGCCCACTAACCCGAGAATTGTCACGGCGCCGAATAGCCGGTCGGTTCGAAAGGATGAACCAGCGGATATGATCATGTAACCCAGCCCCTCGTTGCCACCCATAAACTCTCCCAGAACTGCACCTATCAGAGAAAGCGGCCAAGCAACTTTAACGGCTCCTATGAACGCTGGCACGAATGCCGGAATTCGGCAGTGAATAAACTCTTCTAAGTGAGTAGCTCCCCATCCACGAAGGATGTCTATATATTCCCGGCGTGTATCAGTTAGCCCGCTAAGGGAAAGTACCGCGACAGGAAAGAACGAAAGCAAAGTCGCATTGACGATCTTAGTGACCGTGCCAAAGCCAAGCCAGACTATTAGCAGGGGGAATAAAGACTCGCGTGGGAAGCTCTGGAAAATTACGAGGTACGGTTCAAAAAGCCAGCGCAGAACCTTCGAGTATGCAATTAAAGCGCCCACGGCGAGGCCGAGTGTAATTCCGATCAAACCGCCGGAGACGGCATTGAGCAGTGTGAAGCGGGTCGCAGAGACAAATAGGCGTGAGTCAGTTCCCAATGTTATTAATACTTGGAGTGGTGGGGGTAATAAGAACCTCGGAACCGAAAAGATCTTCCCTATCAGTGTCCAGCAAGCCGCCAGCAGCAGAACGGATAGTGTGTAGCGAAGGAGAGTTTGGCTGAGCGGTTCTTTCATGCGTGTTCTCTTAAGGCCCGATCGACTGTGGCGCTTGCATTAGGCGAGGAAGAGATTACTTCCTCCACCACCTCCGTCACAGGGTGACGTCCCAGCACAAGTACTCGGTCACTAAAATCCACGGCGTCATGTAGGTCGTGGGTCACAAATAGAATCGGAATGCATTCCCGTTCTGCGAATCCAAACAAGTAACGTGCAACTTCTGCCTTGACGAGCGAGTCAAGGCCAGTAAATGGTTCATCAAGGAGCAGCACGCGTGGGTGGGCAACAACCGATTGCGCGAGACTAGCCCGGCAGCGCTCGCCCCCGGAAAGCTCTTTGGGGTATCGATCGGCGATATGTGAAGCTGAAAAGCGAGCCAGGATGTTTTCAACTCGATCAGTGGATACCTGCTGAATGCGACAGGCGAGAGCCAAATTTTGTCGGACCGTGAGCCAGTGAAATAGGGGAAACGATTGCAACGTTCGCGATGTGTTCTTTGCACGCCACTCTGCGGTTCTGCACTCCGCATCGATTTGTATCGAGCCGCCTACAGGTTCTGCCAAACCAGCGATCACCGACAAGAGAGTAGTTTTACCAGACCCAGAGGAACCAACTAACCCTACGCGTTCTCCTGGTCGAGCCTCAAGGTGGCCAAGCCTCAAAACAACGCGAGAACTATACCCGACAACCACGTCATCGAGTACCAGTCCTGAGGCGGCGGCTGTAGCACCCACGCGAGATAATGTTTCAGGCATCTGTGCCGATCTGTTGCCCACGCAAACTATTTGTGCACGTTGATTTCCATCCATCATCTCATGCAAGAGTATGAAAACGCCCCAAATAGGCCGAAGGTCGGTTTCTTTTTCGCAATCAGCGATTACGGATTCGTAATCGAATATTCTTCGCTTCTGGGGTTACTCCCTGGCCTTTTGCCCGAAGGCTGGGATGAGCAGCGGTTGGAACCGGGTCAGTCAGCGCTCTTTGGAACCTGGTGGGGGGGCTTCGTTCTGCGTGACTGGTCTGGATTCATAGAAATGTGTACTGCGCCCCTGTTCTTTAGATCAGTCTTCGGACGGCCCGTCCGTCTTGCCCAGCTCGGCCTCGATCTCTTCGATGGTCGGCAGAGTGCCCTTTAGCTGCTCAGGGAGCTTTTCGAGGTGCCGAAACTCCGAGACCCCCATCGGCGTCGCGGTGTTTCTCAGCGCGTATTCGGCGATGATCCGGTTGTCAATTTTCCTATATCGTAAGACTTTCGGTTTTTGGTAACTCGCTCATTTCTCGGTAGTTACCTAAATTCTGGCTCAGCGGTTCTGATCCTATATCGTAAGACTTTTTCCGGTATCGTAAGACTCGGCAGGGCCGAATTGCCGACCGCGTCCATCAAAAAACCCAATGTTTCTGGCGTTTTTCAATCCGCGTGTCTTACGAAATAGGGAAAACACCGGCCTCGGTGATCAGATTCTCGCAAAGTCTTACGATATAAGAAAATTGACACCGTTGGACGAGGGTGTTGGGGATCAATGGAACGGAAAGTTGCCATAAGGGCCATCTTTTGTGAACTACCTCACAGATACGCCTCCAAGAATGATCGAACGTGACACGGACTCAGTACACTCGGCTCGAAAATCGGTGTTTGCTCCGCCGAGCTAAACACCAGGAACGAAAGGCAGTTATCTCTTAACCCGGTTGTTGGTTCCATTGATTCCCAACACCCATCTTGGCTCTCACAGCAGCAACCAGATCCTGAAAGAACGTGGGGCGGTCAGGACCTGCCGCCGGGAGCAACTTAATTCCGCATCGTTTGGAAATCACGCAACTGGCGGACCTTGGTCTTGGAGCGCCGCTCGCTCGCGATCCAGTTCCGCACGCAATTCCTCCTCCGAAGGCAACACAAGCTTGTACTTGGTGGCAAAAAGTTGCTCGTTCTCGTGCAGTACGGAGTAGCGAACCACCGACGCATCCTTATGGGTACAAAGTATGATGCCCACGGTCGGATTGTCGTCTGGGGCGCGCTTGAGATCGTCGACGATTCGAACATACATGTCCATTTGGCCGATATCCTGGTGGGTCAGCTCGTCGGATTTCAGATCGAACAACACAAAACATTTGAGCAGGTAGTTGTAGAACACCAGGTCAACGAAAAAGTCCTTCGACTCCGTACTGATACGAAGCTGTCGGGCCACGAACGCAAAGCCCTTCCCGAGTTCCAGCAGGAATGCCTGCAGGTTATTTAGCAGCGCCTTTTCGAGGTCAGCCTCCAGCAAGCGGCCGCCGTCGGATAGTCCGAGGAATTCCAGCATCATCGGGTCGCGCACAAACTCGCGCGGGGCTTTCGCTAATGAGGAAGCAGTGGCGTTGGCTTCACTTTCCACGGCTTTGCGGTCGCTGCTGGATAACAAGCGTTCATAATAGAGGGTGTTGATCTGCCGCTCCAAGATGCGGGTAGACCATCCCTGATCCGCCGATTCGTTCATGTACCACTGGCGGATGGGATTCGTATCCAAACGAAGAAGCGTTCGATAATGAGTCCAGCTCAATTCGCGACGCAACGCGTCGCGAATCGGGAACGCTTGATAAAAGGCCCGCATATGCCGCAGATTGGTCACGTCAAACCCTCTGCCAAACTCAGCCGCCAAGTGTCCGGCTAAGGTAGGCAGCAGCCGCTTCCCATATTCTGCCCGGTCTGCCCCTTCCTGCTCAAATTCGACTATATGTCGACCGACCTCCCAATAAGTTTGGACCTGGACCGCGTCCGCCGTCTGGGTCACTTGCCGACGCGCTTGCAGGACCAGCTGCCGAAGCTCCTGCAGAAGAACCTTCAGGCCATCCCCGCTTAGCGGAACGTTGGTCACTTGATCCGTCATGCTTTCCTCAGCTCCAGTTCTCGCTCCAACCGAATCTTAACGCGACCATGGTGCGACTTTTGTGGAATGTTTTGAAATCGATTCGAGCCGGTATTTCAGAGTGGCATCTTGTGCGAGGCGCCTTCGCGCGCGGCTCGCCGGCGTTTGTCGTAAATCTGGGTGGTTGTCACGTGGCGGTGGCCGAGCAATTCTTTGACCTCCATGATGTCCACGCCGGAGTCGAGCAAGAGCGTGGCGGCGGTGGCGCGGAGCGAGTGCGGCGTGTAGACGCATTCCATCACCTTGCTTCCGTCCGGCGATTCCCGTTCGCGGAGCGCGTTGGGAAGCTTGCTCAAATATTCCTTGAGGATCGTCCACATGGTCCGCGGCTCCATGGCAGTGGCCGCCAATTCCTCGGTATGCGAATGCCGGCGCGGCCGGAACAGCGGACCACTACTGAGTTCGGCGCGCTGGATGTACTCTTGGATGGCCTGCGCGGCGGCGTAGTGCAGGCCGATGGTCCTCCGCTTGTCGCCTTTTTCGGACAAACGCAGGGTGGCCTCTTCGCCGTCGTGACGAAAGTCTTCCACGAGCAGAGAGCAACCGGTGGCCAGGCGGATGCCGCTATAGAGGTAGAGCTTCACGATCGCGCGGTCGCGATGCGCCAATACTGAATCGCCCGCCGGCAAGTTCAGCAGTTGCCGGGCGCGCGCCGCTGGCAAGGAAAGCGTTTCTTCGCGCGGATCGGAGGACTCGCGCGCGATGAATTGCGAATGCGCCGGGTTGGGAACCAGGATCGGCAGGCGCAGCTCGGCGGCCGAAAGCGCCAGGTACTTGTAAAAGGAGGAGAGTGCCGAAACCCGGTGGTTGATGGTTTTGGGTGCGGCGCCTATGGCGGCCAGGACGTCGCGGTACGTTTGCACGTCGGCCACCGAGATGGTCAGGAGCGCTGCCGCCTCTTGCGGCCACACAATCCCGCGGTGCCGTACAAAGGACAGAACCCCATCGCGGTACGAGCGGCGGGTGTGGAGACTCTTGGGGCGGTTCATCCAGCGCTCGAAGATTTCGTAGATCGAAGAGTAGAAGTGTTCGACGCGGCTGCGGATCGCGGGCGTGAAGGAACCAGCGAGGATCGGCGGCAAAGTTAGAGCCACGCGGGACGCGGCGGGAATGACGGCGACAGCGTTCGCTGTGCCGGCTTCCAGCTCGGTTTCCTGGGTCAACAGGGCCGGAAGGCCCCCTTCCCTGCCCGGAGGGTTCGCGGTTTGTTCCATGGGGTTCATAGTAGCATAGAATCAGATAACTGATTTTATCTGATCTGACTTACCATAGATTCGCTTAATCTTTGCCAATTTCCACCGAGACCTGACCTGCACCGAGGAGTGCGGAAGACCCATTTAAGCGCAGCGCGACAACGGCCGTTCCGTGCGCAGGAAGAACGCCGCCTACTTCGCGCGGTTCTTCGATTTGTTAGCGAGCGAATCCTGCACAATTTTCTGCTGGTACGTCACCATTAAGTTCGAAACATTCGCGCACACCGCAGCGAAATCGCTGTTGTCGCTCACAGCGCTGTAATCTTTGATGGCGTATCCAGGAATCAACGGCGCCGTTTCATCCCGCCACGCCACCAAACGCGGCTCCAGTTTCTGCTTGTACTCGCTGGCTTTCCCGGCGTTCACTTGAGCCGCAATCTTGGCTGTATCAGGTTTAGCTGCCTCCATTTCTTTTTGTTGTTGGCGAAAATTCTGCAGGGCATCAGTTCTTATGCCCATCATAGGTTGCCCAGTCCACTTTTGATAGAAGGACTGACAAGCTGCAAACACTTCCTGCGATTGCTTCGCGATTTCATAATCCGCTGAGGATGATACCCGGTAAAGCCTTCCCATACTATTGACGGCCAAGCATACGAATTTTAATTGATCGGGAGTGCTAACGGAACTCCAGTTCTGCGTCGAGCGCACATGAGGATCCTGCGCTACAAGTCGCGCTCGCCAAGCATTGAGCTGTGGCCCAACTTCCCGCGCATATTCAGCCGAATACTGTTTGTCCTTCACAGGGTCCGACGGGGGAGGCTGCTGCACCTGTGCCACCGACGGCCGGTCAAGCATCTTCGTCTTGGCATCCGCCATGTAAGCCGTGAATTCACTTAGAGCATTGGTCTGCGCTTTCATAATATCAGCGTTCCACTTCTTCGCAAAGTCATTACATTCACCTCCCAATCGGCTGCCTTGCTGATATCGCTCTGCCGCTTTTGCAGGAACGCCCGCCATCGGATTCACCACCGCACTCAACGTGTCATTGATGTCGCTAACTCCGCCACTGATCTGATCCAACTGTGCATACACCTTCTTCGGATCAAGCTGCCGACTCAAAATATTGTTCATCAAGGAGACAAGTTGATCCGCCGTCTCCTTCGAAACACCCGTACACGTCACCGTAACTTTATTATTCAAGCCCGTAATCGCTGGACTGCAAGACCCCTTGGTACTCGCAGTCCCAGTTGACGTACTCTGACTCCACAAACACAAAGGGCACAAACCCAACACCGCACAGCAGACTAGCTTCACAGCTTGTTTCCCCCCTTTGCATGTACTTTCTTCGCAGTTGCGTCGCCATTCACCGAGACGCTGTTATTGAGTCCCGTCGTCGCTGGACTATTGGGCCCGGTTGTCGCTGCCGCCCCAGTCACGATGTTTCCCGTTCCAGACACAGTAGGATTGTTCGTCACCACCGAATCTTTCGATCCGCTCACCGTGGTAATCGGCGCCGGTGCAGCGGCGGCGTCCTGCTTACTTTGAGAAGGAATCGATGGCCGCAAACTCAAATAAAGCTGCAGTGCGATCCCGCCAACCAACACCACACTAACGGCCGCTATGGAGATCACGCTCTTGTTAGCAACGTGATTCGGCTGGTATGTTTCAAACGCCAGCACGAATAAAATCAGTCCAATACACGCCAGCCATAGTCTCCACTCAGAAACGCTCGACATTCCGGCCACTCCGAGTAACACGCCGCCTGCGCTGGTGAACACAAACGACCATAAACCCGGCGAATTTTGACCAGGCCCGCGTTGATTTGTCATGACAACCAGAGTAATTCATTTGTTTGTCTCCGGGTAAATACGCGAGCGCAATTAGATTGTCGTTCTAGTTCGTTGTTTACCTCGTCCCCAACAGTGCTACCCACTCTCAAAAGTAACGCAGGGGCTTCCGCTCCCGATGGCGGCCTCCGGGCGGACGGATTAATTGTCTCGACAGTGTCGAGACAATTGCCCCTTCCCTCGCAGGTCCGGAAGGAAGGGCCCGGACCGGTGAGTGTTCCGCTTGTACAAAGTGAGGCAGGGGTGAGATGACAAAGGCACCCGGCTGTCTGTAGGAACTGCGGCGGCGGATTTATCGAAAGGCAAAGTCTGAAAAAATGCATCGCTTCTGGGGTCTGTTCGTGCATGTCACGAAAATGGAAACCCTGGAGGAGGCTTACCGGGTCGCCAGAGGAAACGGCGGTGCCCCTGCTACAAGCCGAGTTTGGCGGCGGCGTTTTTGCGGAAGAGGGTGTGATCGCGGATGTAGCGGCGCATGGTGGTGAGGGATTTATGGCGGGTCTGGCGCATGATGTCGAATTCGCTCGCGTCATTCAAATACGCCTGCGTGACGAAGCCGGCGCGCAGGCTGTGGCCGGCAAAGCGTGTCTCATCGAAGCCGGCGCTCTGAACGGCGCGTTTCAAAATGCGCGCCACCGACGCCGGATGCAAGCGCTTGTTCTGCAGCCGTCCGAAACGGTCGATGCCGCGGAACACCGGCCCCGTCCCTATGCCGCTCTTCTCCAGCCAGCTTTGATAGGTGCGCACGGGACAAGTCGCCATCGTCGCGCCGTACGGAATACCGATGGTAGTCCCGGCGCCCTCCTGGTCGGTCTTCGAGCGATCAAGCGTGAGCACCAGGCCGTCGGCGCTCTGGGCCACGTCTTCGACATCGAGCGCGCAGAGTTGGGTGTTGAGGAGTAACGGAGCAGCCAACCGGCTTAAGCTGTCCAGTTTTCTGGACACCCGTTTACTGGGTCAAGAGTTCGGGACAACTGCACACGACTTTTAGATGGGAGGGGGTTTCAGTTCGGCCCGCAAAGCGTTTCGTTCCTCGCGGGTGGAAAGTCTCCGTTTTGGTTTTGGTGGCTCGGCAAGCCGGCGTTTGCGCTCACTCTGCGGATCGTCCTCGGTGTGTTTCGGCGCACCCTCGACAAATTCATCGAGGTCGGCGGCTATTCGCTCCAGTACACGAATGACGCGAGTCGTATCGAAACGAACGTATTCAGTTTCTGAATCAGTGTCCGGCCGCAGATTTACGATAACCTCTTCACCGTTTTCCAACTGCTTGAGCCATCGCGCGCACTGGCGAAGAAGCTTCACCTCGGCCGTTATCAGCTTGTCTTCCTTGGTTGTGCCACGCACCTGCGTTACCCAGAGAGGAATTGTGGCACCATCTTCGGCGTTCAGGACTTGATGGATGCGACTAGAACTTAAGTCGGTAGCGTTGGCAATTTGCCGAATAGACAACCCGAGCTCATGAGCGGATTTGATCGCCCATATTCGTTCGAGCTGGGCATCGGCAACACGAACGTTTGCTCTTTGCAACCGCTCAGTCACCTCCTGCTCATGTCTGACACGCTCCCGGATCGCCTCCGCCGTCTCCATACCCGAATGTTACTCCGTGCTGTCCAGAAAACTGGACAGCTTAAGCCGGTTGGCTGCTCCGTTACTCCTCAACACCCAACTCAACCGGAAAGGGGAACAGCAGCGGACTTTTGCGGGTCAGGATCAGATGGCAATGCGTTCCACTTCATGGAACTCTCTTCCGCTCTCCGGTCGTAGATCTTCGTGGTGCTTCGACATCGGCGAACTCGGCCAATCCATGAGCTTCGAGACCATTCGATTCCGGGGGTTATAACGGTCTCGCCAGCGAAGTCGGAAAACAGGCCGCGAGCCTGACGAGGCAAAGCAACAAGCTGGCGAGCACGGCGGATAAAATTCAAACGAAGCATGCGGAACTCGTGGCGCAAGCGCAGAATGTAAGCTGGTGGTCGCTTCTGGTTCTTAACGGCCAGGGAAGACGAAACAGGCAAAAGTATACGCTAAGGCCTGCCCCTGATCAGTCAGTTTGGACACGAATCTTCACGCGATCGTTCACGGCCTGGACAAGGTTTTGTTGGGAGTCGAGGTAGCGCTCGGTGGTTTGGATGGAGGCGTGACCCAATAAAAATTGAATTTGTTCCAATTCCCCTCCGGCCTTTCGGCACAATTTCGCGCAAGTTCTTCTCAGATCATGCGGCGCCAGGTCCGGATGGCCAATTGCTGCGCCGCACTTGCGCACGAGCGTGTAGATCGCGTCTTCACTCAAGGGCTGTGCAGGGCCAATGTTTCCCCCCTTGCGGACGATGCGAAAGATCGGGCCCTCGGTGATCGCGCTGGCCGTCAGCCAGGCGTCAAGGATTCGCTTGACCCAATGAGGTACGGCCACGGTGCGGCGCCGTCTTCCCTTCCCCAGAAACTCTAGCAAGACCCAGCGTTCGTCGCGCAACTGCAGGTGACTCACTTCCAACCGGACGAGTTCGTCGCGGCGCAACGCGCAGACCACCAACAGCGCGAGGATGGCGCGATCGCGCAGACCAATGGTCCTCTTTATGTCGGGCACACCGAGCAAACGGCCGGCTTCTTTTTCCGTCAGCCATTTTCCTAAGCGCTCTCCTTGTTGTTTCAGATTCTCGACGGAAGCCAGGCGCGCCGCCTCATCGGCCGACAAAGCGCCGCGCGCGGCCGCTTGTCGGAAGAGCAAGCGCACGGCGCTCAGTCTTTGATTGATGGAGGAAACCGCCAGGCCGCGGGCGGCCAGTTCGGCGCGCCAGGTTTCGAGCAATGGCTTCGAGAGGCTTTCGCCTCGCTTGACCATCCAAAGAACAAACTCTTGTAATGCGGCCGCGTAAGCGGCTTTGGTTTTCTCCGATGTGAGCGTCGCTACTACCGAGGCGATGAGCAACTCGGCGGTTGCCGGCGTGGCGAGCGTGAGCGCGTCGCTCATGCAGACAAAGGCAAACGGAGTTGGATGGGCAGATCCGGATGCAGTTCATGCCACAACTGCAAAAATAAATCCGAATAAAAACCGGGCAGACGGTGTCGCCGATGGATCGGTACATGGCAGCGCCGGCATAACGTGATCTGCAGCGCGGGCCGATTGTGCCCCGGCCGCCGGTGGTGGACGACTAACGGTTGTGCGGCCAGGCAGAGCTGGCAGCAACCGTCGCGACTGAGGACCGTCTCGCGATGGCCCCCAAAACATTTCTGGGAATGCCGGCGCCGGTCATAACAACGGCGGCACCAACCCTGGGCATAAATGTCCGTGATTCCGCAGGATCGGCACCACCACGCCGGTTGCATCTTCTTATAGAACTCCACCCGACAACGCCCCGCGCAGGACATGAATGGTTTGGACGGACAATCCGCCGCCGACGGCCGCAGAGCGGAGTTGCTCTTCTAACCATCCCGGATCGAGCGACGCATCGACAGGTCGCACCCAAAGACCGCGCCGGTCGAGGGCCAGGTCGGCCGAGTCGATGACATCGGCGAGTTCGGGCCGGTGGGCCTGGTGGAGAGAAGACATCAAGGCGGCGCGGAGAGCGTCGGCTGGGGCGGGTGAGGAGAAGAAGGGGGAGAAAGCGGCCATGCTTTGAGGTTAGCATACTAGTTCGTGCTAATCAATACATTAGAACGATCTATAATAGGAGCCAAAAATACGCAATTCCGCACAATCACATTTGCCAGGTATTCGACTGCAATGGTCCCAAGTCTTTGATTTACTGATGATTATGGGAGGAAGGGAGATTGTCTCTACAGTGTAGAGACAATTCAATTCAACCTCACTCTGCTTCCGGAGTGGGCAGTTCTTCCGGATCTTCCCGGAATTGGTCGTTGGCGCGGCGCACGGCGGCGGCGAGCGTGGTTTGCAAAAGATGACGGTCGGGCAGCTGGATCAAATACTCGGCGACGCGAATCTCGCCGCTGCTCAATTCCAACAGCTCGATTTGTTCGTGATCCTTCTCGCTGCACAGGATCAGGCCGAGCGGAGACTCTTCGGACTCGCCCTTACGTTCATACTTGTCGAGCCAGCGGAGGTACAGCTCCATTTGGCCTTTGTAGGCCGCATCGAAGGGGCCTAATTTCAGTTCCACCGCCACCAGCCGCCGCAGCGCTCGATGGTAGAAAAGCAAGTCCAGGTAAAAGTCTTTGTTGCCAATCCTCATATGTTTCTGCCGGGCGACGAAGCTGAAATCGCTTCCCAGTTCCAGCAGAAACCGCTCCAATTCGCGCAGGATGGCGCTTTCGAGATCCTTTTCGCTAAAGGTGTCCGCCAAGCCGAGAAAATCGAGCAGGTAAGGATCTCTAAAAACCAGGTCCGGGCTCATCTGATCGTCAGAGCGGAGCTTCTCGAGCTCCTGTTTGATCAATGCGTCAGGTTTACGCGAGATGGCCGTGCGTTCGAACAACATCCCTTGAATCCGGTTACGCAAGGTGCGAACGGACCAGGCTTCGCGGCGGCACAGTTCGGCGTAAAACAGCCTCTGCAAGTCGTCCTTGAGGTAGAGAATTTCTTTCAAGTGACTCCAGCTAAGCCGTTCGGCTAA
Organism: Bryobacterales bacterium; assembly: GCA_963764105.1. Classification (GTDB taxonomy): domain Bacteria; phylum Acidobacteriota; class Terriglobia; order Bryobacterales; family Bryobacteraceae; genus Bog-105. Next base: position 585,302 of record CAVXRP010000007.1, on the reverse strand, counting down.
GGCAGCGACCGGCTCTTCGTCCGGCCACACTTCGGCAAAGCGCAACATATGAAAAATATTTTGGGTGCTGAAACCGCTGCCGAATTCAGCGCTCAATTGTCTCGACACTGTAGAGACAATTTCCTCTCCGTACTTGCCGCGCTCGGCGCCGAGCACATCCTGGCGAATGCGGCGACCGATGGTCCAGTAGAGCAAGATCAGTTCTCGGTTCACCGTGCGAGCGACGCGATCGCGCGCTCCCTGAATCAATCCACGGAGTTCATCAAGGAGCGGTGGCTTTGGCTGGAGGTCTGACTCGGGCGGGCCGTTCATTCCGTGGCTTCCGGCAGGCAAGGCATCGGCTCATTTTCGCACTGCTGGTCGCCAGCAGAAATCGACAGAGGAGGTCGCACTCACAACCCGAGCCTGGTGGCCGCGTTGTCGCGGAAGAGCGCGCCGTCGCGGATATATTTGCGCACGGTGGCGAGTGAGTGGTGGCCGGTTTGTTTCATGATGGCGAGCTCACTCGCGCCGTTCATGGCAGCTTGCGTGGCGAGTCCGGCGCGCAGGCTGTGGCCGGCATATTCCATGGCGTCGAGGCCGGCCTTTCCCACCGCGCGCTTCACAATAAACGCTACCGAGTCGGGATGGAGCTCTGTTTCACTCACGAAGCCGAACTGATCGACCCCGCGAAAAAGCGGCCCGGAAACAATGCGTGCCTCTTCCAACCAGCGGCGCAGCACGCGCACGGGACATGTTAGAGGGTCGGACCCGTACGGGAGGGCAACCCGTCTTCCCTGCCCTTCTTGATCGGTCTTCGAACGACCGAGCCGGATCGCGATGCCTTCGGGCGTGTCGCGCAGATCTTCCACCGTGAGCGCGGCCAATTCCGAACGCCGAAATCCGCCGGCAAACCCCACCAGCAGCAAGGCGCGATCACGCAGGCCCAGCAGGTCAGCCGGCAGCTGTGCCATGACGCTTCGCAGATCGGCCGTGAGGAATGGTTTTTTCCCCTCTTGCGCCGTGCCTTTGGTACGCTTAATTCCCTTCCATACCTCGCTGACCACCGCATGCTGCATCGCCGCCGGCGACGGATGCCCGGCGGCTTGGTGCGCTCGCGAAATCGCGGTCAAGCGGCGCGCCAGGCTGGAGGTTTTGAGGATGGCCGCGCGATCCGTCAAATACAACGCCACCGTCTCAGGCTCGGCCGGGAGAGAAGTCAACATGTGCGCTTCGCACCACTGGCGGAAATCGTTCCAGTCTGCCGCATACGCGCGGACGGTATTGTCAGCTTTAGCCGCCGCCGCAAATTCCCGAGCCTGGTCGGTCAGTCGCGCCAGCGGTCCCCCGCTTGGCGGCGTCGCAACGAGATCAGTCTTTTGAACGGTGGCCAATAGGATATCGGACCAGTCTTCGCTGCCCGGGCCCCATTCCCATACGAAAAAGTGGACCCAGCGTTCCGACTGGTAGGAAGGGGTGTACGCCACCACAATATGCGAAATTTTCTCCAACAGCGGGAATCGATCAGCTAGCTCCCGGATTCGCTGAATGACTTCCAAACAACTGTTGCTGAAGTGGGGGAGGTCCAGCAGCAAGACCTGCAATTCCCCAGTGGCGGCGGCAAGCTTCGGCAGCTTGTCCCTCAACGCTTTTCGAACCACCGGCGCCAACCGCGCGGGCGCGGTCGGCAGATAGCCGCCGACGAACACTGGCCGCATGTTTTCGTCCCGATCCGACACGTCGACGTCCACCGCAATTTTCGGAAATTTTCCGTGAGGGAGCGCAATCGGCACCTGGAACTCATACGACAGGTCGCGCGGCGGCAAAGTCGGAAGTGTCGCAACTGCCCAGGCTCGGAGTTCGCGCTCGACCAAGGGCTGAAACCCGCGCAGCAGTTTGCCGAGAAACTTAGGGTAGAAGTGAAAAGCAAACCGCCGGCTGGGGATCTGCAATGCCGGTTCACCTTCGAGCCCTTCGGCGATCGGACGGAGCAGCGCTTCTTGTTCTTGATGGTCTTCGAAGGCGAAGAGCCGGGTGTGCTCGACCGCCAGTCGTGTTCCGTCGGCGGCGGTCGCGATCACTTCGACGTTGGTGCGGCTTTGCGGTAGCCAATTCGGATGTCGGCTGAAGCGGCCTTGCTGCCAGGCATGCAGAAAGAGTTCGACAATCTGGTCGTCATGGCGCGTGCGCATGGGTGACGGGCACGCCACCTTTTCTGTGCGTTCACCGTAAGAAAGTCGGTTTTCGGGTATGGGGGTGTGCCTGCTCTTAGGAGTCGACGGCGTGAGCCGGGTGGGGGCCATGGGTGGAATCGATGATAGCACAAAATGCCGACCCACATCTGATAACGTTCTCTTATCAGATGTAGGTGATGGCCGATAACGTCCTTTATCATGCATATGCAAGGACCCTTAGAAAAATGCATAGTGCGTACCTGCGCATAAACACATTTGGAATGGTATGCTTTTGGAAAAGCACCACAAGATCCCAGAAACCTATCGGAATGTGAATCTTAGGAGAAATTGATACGCCTCGCAAATTACGAAAGGTGAAGCGACGCCCCGCCTGGGCGGGCATTTTGGACAAGGCGATTCAGGACCTGACAACGCTTCCCTACCCCGACATCGACAGCGCGCAACTCGCCGCCGTGCTTGGCGTGAAACGCCGGCGCGCCCAGGCCATTCTGAAGCCAGTCGCCAAGCGCACCGTCGGCGCGTCCGGCCTTGTGTCCAAAGACGCCGTTGTCCAACGTTTGCGCCAGCTCGTGACGGGTGAGGTAGCAAAGGCTGAACAGGAACGACGCGCGCGGATGCACGCCCTCCTCGAAAGCGCCCGGGCAGAAGCGCGTCAGCCACGCGTGCTGGTCGAGGCCCCCGCCGCGATTGTGAGGCAGGAATTGGAGAGCCTGCCGCCTGGTGTGAGCCTGGCCCGCGGACGGATTGTGCTGGAGGGGTTCAGGACGGTTGAAGAAGCCCAGCAACAGATCCTGGCGCTCATCATGGCTTTGGGGAATGATCCGGAGGGCTTTGCGAAGTTGGTGACGGTTGAATGACTGGGTGTGCTGGTTCATGCCAGCCAACTCCTGCTCATTCCAACCCCAGCGCCGTACGGATGACTTGCTTGATTTCTCCAGGCACATTCGGATCGGACAAATCAGACTCGTGTTCCCTGCCCCACTCTCGAGCTCGGGCTTCGTCGTCGACCAGTTCGGTGCTGGCGACTGGCATCTGAGCTTCCCGAAATTGCCGGAAAGTCTCGCCCTCAAAACAAGCTGGAACCGTGGCGATGAAATGCCCCATTGGGTTCTTGATCGAGCTGCCACGCATGGTCACGAGTACACTCTTCTCGTGAATGAAGTGAGCGATCTCAGCTTCTGTGCAATCCGGCGCATGCACCCTGCAAGCAGCCACAATCCGGCGAATGGCAGCATCGTCGACTTGGGTGTAGTGGCTCAGTGCTTCCCGAACAACCGACGACGTTTGACTAGTAGCTTGTCTCGTAGTGACTAAAGGCGTGGTAGTATGACCCACCGTCCCACCGCCAGTATGGCCCACGGTCCCCGTGGGTGTATCTGGCACGGTAGGAGATTCACCCACCGTGGGTGTTTCGCCCACCGTTGGGCGGACAAATTCAACCGCGCGGCCGTTCTTCACAACATACATAAGATCTGCGGCTCGTTGCCGTTCGAGAATCTCCTCATAACTGTAAATGTGGTACGTTCGCCCAGTCCGACTCCACGAATCTTCTTTTCTGACAATCTCCAAAATCTTCTTCTCAATTAGCTTGGGAATGATGTCGCGAATCGATTTCTCATTCAGCCTGGTTAAGCGCGCTAATTTGTCATAACCCAGCGCGAACGCCTTCACGCGTCGATTGAGCTGAGTAATCCCATCAAGTGGCCTCGCGTGCCAGATCGCCTGATAGACGCGCTCCTCGCCCAGACTCATAGATTGTTGAGCCACAGCCACACGTTGCACGCGCTTCGCATCATAGCCGCGGCCTCCATTCACCGCGAACCAGAGTTTTGATGGTACCGTGGGTGTTTCACCCACCGTGGTAGAAAGACCCTCCGTTAAAGCATCCGATCTATTTGAAGATGGCTCATTTAGATGCCCATCTAAGGCGGTAATGGATTCACCCACCGTGGGCGTTGCTGCCACCGTGGGTGAAACACCCACGGTATCCGCTTCTATGGATGGCTCGGTCGATTCCGGCGAAACTTCAACGGGGCGGGGAATTGGTGGTGCAACCGGTTGGCCTTGATTGGGGCGAATCTCCAGGAAAGAGACCAGACCGGTCATCGACGAACTACCGAGCAGTTCGTCGTAACTGATTAGATCGAGCTTGCGTTTCTGTTTCGTTGCCGCCAAAACCCCAATCCTTTAGGAAACACCCACCGTGGGCGTTTCACCCACCGTCAAGCGTGTGCTCCCACCGGGCTCGTCAATTGTTCCTGCAGCAGTTCGAACAGCGCATCGCAAGCTATGTTGTAATCCTCGACCGCTTTGCACTTGGGATCGTAGTCAACGAGAAATTGCCGCTGGCGAGTCGCCTTCGTGACCGTGGCATCTGTTCGAATCGGCGGTAGCAAAGGCACGCCGGCGCGCTCGCCGATCGCCTTTAGGGACTCCAAAACTGTTTCAGTGATCTGCAGTCGCCGATCTACCATCACCGGCAACAGACCCACCGTCTTCACTGGAATGTTGAAGAGCGTGCTTAACGTCCTGGCCGTTTCGATGCTGGCCGCAGCGCCCTGCAAGCTCAATGGGTCCATGGATACGGGAATGAGCAACTGCTTCGCGTAAAGCATGCCGCATGTTTGAAGGAGGGAAATGGACGGCGCCACGTCTATCAGCACCACGTCATAGTTTTTATCCACAGAAGGGAAGAGGTTGTTAAACGTCAACTCCCGAGCCGTCTCGCTCATCAGCAAACCCTCGGTTTGAACCGTCTCGCGATTACTGCACAGGATGTCTATCTTGGGATGCGGGGAGACCAGGCACTCTTTGAAATTGTGCTTCTTGATGATGAAGTTGTGCAGGTTTCCTTCGGGTTTGAGGCCCAAAATCACCGCAATTGAGCCTTGCGGGTCGGTGTCGATGACTAACACCCGCAGCCCTTTGTCCGCGAAATAACGCGCCACTGTGACGGTGGTCGTAGTCTTCGCCACACCGCCGCGTTGATTTGACACAAGCAAACGAATCATTTGCCTTCCTCTCTGAGCTTTTGACGAATTTCATTAACCTCGACGAGCGTCCACAGCCGGTATCCGTTAGCCGGATCTCGCTCGGGTTCAGGCACTTTCGCTGTGCGAAGCCAAGTCTTCAAAGTGGTTTTCGTCACTCCGATCATCTGGGCCGCTTCGGCAGTCGATAGATATTGTGAGTTCTTCACGTCAGCACGCAAGCAGGAATTTCAAAACATTTTCGATAAATCCTGTTTGAACTATATTATTCGCCAATTTTTACCCAGTCAAGGGAAAGTTTTCGCAAAGTGGGTAAGCAACTGACGATCCGGCGCATTCTCATCATAAAACTTACCCTTCACTCCCACGTCAGTCAAGACCGCTACGCTTACGCTTCGCGCGAGTGGCCTTCGGCCAGTCTTGACAGACGCTTCGTTGCGGGCCGATCTCAATTAGGCGAAGGCCAAACTTCGGCCTTGCGCCGCATCCACTCAAAACGCCCTGGCCCTGCTCATGATGTGGGTTGGGCTTAGAACGGAGGGCAGGGAGCGTTAACGCCCACCAGCCTCACCGCGCGGTGAGCGAGCAGCATAATTGTTAGAATTTTTAGCAGAGGGCCGCGAACATGACCATTGAAATTCGTCAACCAGAACTCGAAGCGCTCATTCAGCAACGGATGGACACTGGAGCGTTTAGCGACGTTGAAGATGTTCTCCTGCAGGCGCTAAAAGCCTCGGCTGCTCCACGATTGAAAGCTAAACCCAAACAGAATTTTGCTGAGTTTCTCATGGCCTCGCCGCTTCGAGGTTCCGGCTTAATTTTGGAAAGAACCAAGGACTACCCACGCCCGGTTGAGTTTTGAGCGACTTCCTCATCGATACGAACGTCATTTCGGAGTTTGTCAAACCCAATCCAGAACCGAATGTCATCCGCTGGTTTCAAACAGCCGATCCCGATACGCTTTATGCCAGTGTCGTAACGGTCGGAGAAATTCGACTTGGAATTGAGGACATGCCGCTGGGGAAACGCCGCACTGATCTTGAGCTGTGGCTGAACACGGGATTGCCTGCATGGTTCGACGCCAATTTGTTGCCGGTCACCAAAGAGATTGCCGAGCGATGGGGACGGGCAACGATTGAGGCGAAGCGCAAAGGGTTGATGCTGGCAACGGCGGACGGACTGATTGCCGCGACTGCCCTTGAACACGATTTGACGCTGGTCACCCGGAACACAAAAGACTTCGCCGGTCTGGGTGTAGCGCTTCTCAATCCGTGGGAACCATAGACGGCGGCGCTTCCATTCTTCTTCCGGTTGTGAATCCACTTTTGCGGCTACGCGCCAACCAACTGGAAACATGTGCGGCCACACTACGAAGACCCAGGGCAGGGAAGCATTGCATACTGGGACATGGCCGCCATCCCAAAGTGGCAGAGCCACCGTTGCCCGGCCAAACACAAACGCAAACGTTTGCTTCGAGTGTCTATGGGGCAAAGGATATTGAGAGTGAAACGACTCAGACCGAGTGCCTTAGCTTGGTGCAACGCCTCGACTTCTAATTCGCGCTCCAGTTCGGAAGCTTTCTTTTCGTCCAACCTTCTGTGAGATTGATATCTAAAATGGAAAACGCCAAAGAAGACAACGCCGAATCCAGGCAATGGATTAGAGACAACGCGCCCGCCTTGATGTCTCTGGGACTGCAAGGCTTTGCTTTGCATGGTAAGGGTGCGGTTTTTGCCGATCCGTTTCGGAAATACAACCCGTGCTACGTGCCAGCATGGCTTCTGCCACCCCACCAAGGCACTAAGACCGCAGTAGAGAAGTACTCTCCCGAAAGTGAAATAGTAGTCATGTTACTGAAGAACGGTTATCACGAAGCCTTGTGTGTGATTCGCAACGAAGCTGTGAATTATGCCGCAGAACGGTTGCACAATTTGTCTTCGGCGGAAAAACTCATTGCCGAGTTCGCTGGCCACCTCAAACGCCAGGCACCCAAACGCCACGCTAAACAAATAAAACCTTCAACGAAAAAGGAAGAAAAGTAATATGGCTGGCGGTTCCTCTTTCCGGTTTGCCTTGTCGGCCTTAAGGTAGCGAAGGCCGAAAATTTCGGCAAAGTAGCAGCGAGGGGAAGCGCGACTTGTTCCAGCGGTAGCGCGGCGCTCGGGTCGGTTCCCACCGTTGCCCTATCCTCCTACTGGCCCACCGGCATCATACTCAAAAACCAGCTTTGGCATTTTCTCCCTATTTGTTCTCGCTCACCGACACGGCAGTCAGCTGCGGCCCCGCGATCTGAGTAAAGTTGGCCGTGCGGTCCGGCTCGACGAGCTGGCTGACGAATTGACCGGCCACGTCGGAGAGCAGGGAAGTGAGACCCGCGCCCTGTATCAACACCGCATGCGTATGAAACTGCGCCTTCACTTCGGCGTCGGTTCCCTCGGCATACAAAAACAAACTCCAGGGCAGCACATAAACCCGTTGCCGCAACTGCACTACCAGCGCCGTCGCCCGTCCGTTCTCCGCTATCCGCCAGGCCCGACTAGAAGCCGATGCCGAAGCCATGATCGATCTCCATTTCCTGTTTCTGCTGCCGCTGTAACGCCGGCGCGATTTCCGGCTGAATGACTTGGGCGGATTTCTGCTGCTCTTCGGCGGCGAACGAAGCTGATCGCCACAACACAAAATCCGCCGCCGTTTCCAGACTCCGCCCTAACCGCAGCTCCGGCAGCCGCGGCCCCTGGTGCATTTGCTGCTCGGCCTTGCGCGCCAATTCCGTGGCCGAGGTTCGCTCGCCGGAAATGCCGATCGCTTCGCGCAACTGCTCTTTATCGCTGGTAATCACCGTCAGGCTCTCGCGGCCACGCGTCGCCGCCACATAGAACAGCTCTTTCGACATGCGGTCGCCCGACACAATCACCGCATCCACCGTCTGCCCCTGGCTGCGGTGCGCCGTTACCGCATAGCCGTGATCGAAGGTCCGGTAATTGGCCGGCAAGGTCCGCCCGTCTTCCAAGTCAATCCGTCCTTGATCGACCCGCGCCACCGTCACCAGCTCGCCGTTCGTCACCCGCAATTTTGTTTCCCAGCGGTTCGCTTCGAGCAAAAGCTTGTCGCCGGTGGACACTTCGATCTCGCGCTTCTCATGCACAGAAAAAGCCTGCGCCTGGCGGCGCGTCAGAGTGATCTCTTGCCCGCTCTCTTTGCGTGCCGTCAGTTTGTCTTTTTCTACCCGCACCACTTCCACTGCTTCGTTCTTGGCGACTTCTTTGGTGGCTTTGTGGAAGGCCAGCACCAGGCCCGGCTGGTAACGCTTGGTTTCCTGCTTCTGTGCCTGCGTCCAGTTCAACGGCACATACCGTGTCAGCGTCTCACCCGGCCCCAGTTCGCCGGCGCGCTGGCGTTCGCCGCGGATGGCTTCGGTCAAGCGCCGGATCTCTTCATGCGTGGGCGCCACCACCAGCACGTCGCGAGTCTGTCCTTTGGCATTCGGCACGGCAAGGGCTTCGCGGTAGGCCTGGCTCACTTCCTGTGGCCGCAGTTGCCAATCCACTTCGCGCACCGCTCCCATCTGTTCCAGCAACTGAAAGCCGCGCTCTGGATTGTGGCGCAGTTCTTCCACCGCGCTCCGGTATTCTTCGAGCGTTTGCCTTTGCACCTGGCGCAGCGAGACGCTTTTCATCTGCGTTCCCTGTTCCAGCACGCGCAAGGCATCGCCCGCTTCCACGCTCTGGATCTGCTGCGTATCGCCGCTAAACACGACGCGCGCGCGGCTGCGTTCGGCGAGTTGCAACAACTCCGCCATCTGGCGGCTGGACACCATGGCCGCTTCATCCACGATCAGCACTTTGCCGGTGAGCGCGAGCTGTTGTTGTTTGTCCTGTAGCAAACGCTCGATGGTCATGGCATACGAGAAGCCCACCGCGCGCAGTTCGTTCACCGCCGCGCGCGTGGGCGCTATCGCTATCACTTGCCGGCCGCCTTCAAAGAGGCCGCGCTGGAGTTCCTGCAGTGTGGCGGTCTTGCCGGTGCCGGCCGCGCCGCGCAGATTCACCGCCAGATCGTGCGAATCGAGAATCGCTTGCACGGCATGCTTCTGTTCCGGCCGCAGCCGGTCGGAGACCACAAATTCTTGTGCACCGCCCAGCCGCGGATACTGCCCCAGTCCCGTTTGCACGATTTGGAGCATGGCGCGCTCACGGTTGACGCTCTCGCGCGTGGCGACTTCCGTCCCGACTTTCAGAAGGGAACCGCTCTGTTCTTCGAGCAGGATTGTGCCTTTCACATCGCCGAGCTGAAGGTGACCGCGCCCATGGCGCAGCGCTTCGGTTTTCAATTCGTAATCGTGGGCGACCGAGACGCGCTCAAACAGATGTTCGCGGGCGTAGAGCAGAGAATCGGCGGCGGTCACTTGCCCCAGCGCTTGCACCGGACCGCGCTGCAGCGCTTGGGTATGCAGCTCCGCCAGCCGGGTTCGTTCCTCGGGGGTGAAGCGCGCCCATTGCCGCTCTTTCACTTCGGCGGTCGAGATTTCGAGCAGCTTATCTTGCCGCGACTCGCGGACCAGCACGGCAATTTCCTTGTTGGTGGGCATGCGCCCCTTCTTGAGAAAAAAGGTACCGATGGCGTAATCGCGCTGTTCACTGCGCTGGCTGAATTTCTCGAGCGTCTCGGTGGCGATGCCTTGAATCTCAAAGCCGCGCTCGCGGCCCTGGTCGAAGCGGTCCACCGTCTCATAGCCCAATTCGCGCACGGAACGCGCCAGGGCGTTGCGGTAGACCTCGGAGAGGTAAGCCCGCTGTTGGTAGATGTCGGTGGCTTGCAGCGTTTTCCAGCGGCCTTCCGTGCCGTCATAGGTGAGGTTGGCGGCGACCAGGTGGGAATGCAGCTGCGGATCGAGTTCGCGGCTGGTGTCGTGATGATAGGCGGCGATCACCAGATTGCTGGTACAGCGGTTTTCATACAGGCTACCCTGTTTGCGAATCCGTGCCCCGGCCAGCAGCTCCATCTCGGTTGCCATTTCCGCCAGCGCTTGCGTATGGGCGTCACGCAGCCGGGGATCCACCAGCGATTGCACCGAAACCGACTTGGGAGCCGAGACGGTGAAGTCGTACAGACTGCGCGCTGAGCTGAGCCGCTCGCCGTTTTTGTCGAAGCGGTCAACATTCTGGCGGGGGCGGAGGAATTCACCGGTCGTTGGATGGAGGCCCTGGCGGACGGCGTCGAACTGCTCCAGGGTCACTTCACCGCTGAGCTCCAGCAGGTCCGCCCCCCGGCCCATCCATTGGCCGCGGATGCGTTCCCCTTCGGCGTAATAGTCATTGGCCGACAGATGCCGCGAGGCGTAGGTTTCCCCACCCGAGAGCGCGCGGGCCGTCATCATGGCCGCGCCTCCGTTTGGCGACAACTTCTGTCGCAAAACCTGTCGCGAAACTGTCGCAAAAGCACGTGCATGTTATTTCGCCAGGGAATACGAGAGATTGCGGGTGGCCCCGCTGGCCACGAACACGCCTTGATCGAGAAGCTCCTTCAGTTCGCGCTGCAACGTCCGGCGGTGGACCCCCGGCAGAATCGCCTCCAAGTCCTGGATGCCGAACGCCGGTTGCCGCAAGGCCAGGCCGACCGCCGCCTTCTGGCGTTCCGACAAGCCGTACTTGAGGGCGAGGACATCTTGGCGAATGAGCAGCTCTCCCTTATGCTGCACTTCGGCCAGCTGCGTGGCCAGGCCTTCGGTGAAATACTCCAGCCAGCCGGTCAGGTCGAGGTTTTGCTCGCGCACGGTTTGCAGGGCCCGATAGTAGGCGGTGCGATTGCGGTCGTAGTATTCGCTGATGGTGAAGAGGCGTTTGAAGTCGTAGCCGGACCGGTACAGGCACAAGGTGGACTGCAGCCGGGCCGTGCGGCCATTGCCATCGACGAACGGATGGATGTGGACCAACTGAAACTGGGCGATGGCGGCGACCAGCACCGGATGGATGCCGGTGTCGGCACCGAGCCAGGACACCAGCTCCGCCATCAGCGCCGGCACATCGAGCGGAGACGGCGGCGTGTAGATGATTTCCTTGGTGAGGGAGTTGGCGACGTAGTTCTGGATGTGGCGATACTCGCCGGGCGAACCGGCATTGCCGCGCACATTCTGGACCAGGCGTTTGTGAATCTCGCGCAGCAGTCCTTCGGTGATCGGTTCGCCACTGCCGAGGTAAGCGGCGACCAGGTCAAAGGCTTCCCGGTAGTTGAGGAGTTCGCGGGCGTCGTCGGGATCGACGTCGCCCGAGCGCTTCACCGGCCAGCAGCTTTTCCGACTGGTCGAGCGTGAGATGGGTGCCTTCGATGTGAGTGGAATAATGCGCTTCGAGAACCAGCGCGCGCTGCTGCATGCCGGTGAGCCAATCGTCGGACAAGCGCGCCGCCTGCAGGAAGCCGCGGGCTCGCTCGATGCGAGTCAGAGCCGAGGTGACGGCATTGGTAATGGTGAAGACCGGCGTCATGAAGAGTCGCTTATGGCGCGAAGCGACGGCACAGCCCAAGATCAACAAATGGTCGTAGAGCCGCCACGGCAGCACTATAGCAGAATGTAGAAAATAGACAAAGCGAAATAAATCAAGCAACGAAAGAAGTAACTACCAAGACACTATCCTTAAGCCTTCGGCTTAAGCAGAGCGGCAAACCGAACACAACCCGAATGAATGCGAATGACATTGGCAGGTCAGTTGGTCAGTCATTCGGTTGATATTTGGTTGACAAATTTACCGATTCGAGTCAGTTTGGCAGTCATTTTAGCGCCAAATAGGTGCTGTTTTGGTGCTATTTGACAGTCATATGGTGACGATGTGTAAGTCATTTTAGCGCGATTTGTCAGTCAATTGGTTATCATCTGGAAGTCAGTCAGGTATCGTAAAAAGGAAGGTCAGGCATGGACGAACGCATTCGAAAACTCCTCGACAACATCCCGGAACGGCAGCCGCGCTCGCGGCTCGAACCACACATCGATGTGATTCGAGAACTGCGCCGGAAGCGCCGCAGCTATCAGGAAATCTCGGTGTTCTTCAAATGTGGTCGGCCAACAACCAATACAGTTTCGAAGGCGATATTGGCGATGGCAACGGCCAGACATACACCGCTACATTCGATCCCTCGTCGGAGATCTCGACCGAGGTTCTTGTTACCAACACCGGAGATGACATGTTCTGCCCCGGCACGGCCAACCTGTTTAACGGCAACATCCTGATAAATGGAGGAGATAGCGGCCCGAAAACGAGCCTCTACAACCCGTCTACCGGGCTTTGGACTTCCGATACCCTCATGAACATTCCGCGCGGCTATGAAGGTGACACCGTCCTCACCAATGGCTCAGTGCTCACCTTGGGTGGCTCATGGAGTGGCGGAGAGGGCGGTAAAACCGCGGAAGTTTGGACCGAGGGAAAGGGCTGGACGGTTTTGTCCGGTGTGCCGGAAACCTCCATCGTCGGCCCCGATCCGCAAGGCATTTATCGCGGCGACAATCACCTTTGGTTGTTCGCGGCGCCCAACGGCGAAGTGTTTCACGCCGGCCCCAGCGCCCAAATGCATTGGATCGCCACGTCGGGTGCGGGCACCATTACCTCGGCCGGCAACCGGGCTGACGATCCGTACGCTATTAATGGCAAGGCCGTGCTCTACGACGTCGGACTGATTATGAAAACCGGCGGCGCACCGGCTTATCAGGACGCCAACGCCGAGGCGAACACCTACCTGATCAACGTCAACAATGGCGTCGGCGGCGTGACTGTGAACAAGATTGCGCCCATGGCTTATCCGCGTGCCTTCGCCAATGGTGTCGTACTGCCTAACGGCCAAGTGGTTATCATAGGCGGCCAAACCTATCCGGTGCCTTTCTCCGATGCAACCGCGATCCTCATTCCCGAAATCTGGGACCCGCTAACCCAGGTATTCAGACAGCTCAATCCGATGCAAACGCCGCGTGTTTATCACAGCACCGGAATTCTGCTTGCCGACGGCCGCGTGTATGAAGGCGGCGGTGGACAATGCGGAGAAGGCTGCTCAGCGAACCATTTCAATACTGAGATTCTCACGCCGCCTTATTTGCTGAACGCGAACGGCACCGCAGCCACCAGACCGGTCATTTCTTCGGCGCCCACGACGGCTGTTTTGGGAGGTGCTGTTGCAGTTACGACCGGCTCGCCCGTTGCTTCTTTTGTATTGATGCGTCTGTCGTCGGTTACTCACACCGTCAACAACGATCAGCGTCGCATTCCTCTGCAAATGCAATCCACCAATGGCACCTCTTACACGCTTTCGATACCGTCAAATCCTGGAATTGTGCTGCCGGGTTACTACTGGTTGTTTGCTTTGAACGCGCAAGGAGTGCCCAGTGTGGCGGCTACTATTCTTATCAGTTAGCGTGACCGCCATTCTATTTCCAGGCCGCCTAACGGAAGCTGCTGAACGAGGAGATTCGCTGTTCCACGCTAAAGAAAAGCTAAATGGCAGGATACGCGGGCATGACGACGCATTGCCGCCCGAAGTTGTGCGTTGCGCTAATTGCCATGAAGCGTCAGGTAACGTCCGCCTTTCGAGAGTGGCCGCCCCACATTTGGATCGTTCTGTTCTCCTTACTTGGAGGGAGCGCCGCGGCGGCCCGCCGTCACGGTACGATCAAGCGGCGTTCTGTAAGTTGCTGCGCACGGGAATCGATCCGGCGAACATTGTGATCGCCCGCGAAATGCCGGTCTATGAAGTGGATGAAGCGCAGTGTGCCAGTCTGTGGACTTTCTTAGTTGGGAAAGATGATGCCAATGCCAAACGATGACGGGCTTTCGCGGCGTTCCTTCCTGCAGGCGTTAGCCGTCCCGGCTCCGCCGATCCGTGGTCACGGCAAAATCAATCCACCCGTGGCTGTCCCGAACATCGCGCTGGTCCGTGATGATGGTGCTTCGACCAGGTTGTTGTCGTTGGTTACCGGCCATGCTACTGCCGTACAATTGATGTTCACCGCGTGCACCACCACATGCCCCATTCAAGCGGCTATCTTTGCACGCGTCGAGACCAAGCTCGCGGACATCGCTGCGCGCCGCATTCAGCTCTTGTCACTCAGTGTGGATCCGCAAGACGATACGCCCAAAGCATTGTCCTCCTGGCGGCACCGTTTTCACGCCGGTCCTTACTGGATTGCAGCCGCACCGAAGCTTGCCGACCTCTCAAGCATGCAGGAATTCTTCGGCAAGGGTGGCGATTTGGCCGATCATTCGACGCAAGTACACATTCTGGATAGACAAGGCCGCCTCGTCTGGCGCACGTTCGAAATGCCCACAGCCGAAGAAATAATAGGAGTCCTTCAGAAGATTTGAGGGACTAGCGGGTTTGTTCCCGCCCAGGAGAGTCTGCGGGTTCTACTCGGATGAGCCCCATCATTCCGCCATCCTCGTGTTCCAGCAGATGGCAATGGTAGACAAAAGTGCCCACGGCATTCGGATCGCGAAAATCCATGCGCAGTCTGACACTCGGGTACGTTAGCGCCCGGTCGGTATAGTAAGGGACATTGACAGTATCGCGGAGGAACGGCTCGTTGACCGGTAGGCCCAGATAGTCGAGCAACAGGAAGTGCAGTTGATGGATGTGGAACGCATGCAGTTCATTCGAGCGGTTCTCGATGATCCAATCCTCAACCGTGCCCTGCTTTGCAACGATGTTTGTTATGCCAGATCGTGGGTCGAACGGCGCTGGCTTCTCACCATCAACCGTTATGTAAAATTCGACGGCGCTATTAGGGTTGTTTGCTTCGAGCAGCTTTTCTGAGAAATACAACTTGCGGGTACGAACCGGAGTTACATATCCCAACCAGTGAAGGGAAGAGGGCGGAAGTGGCTTGGGCGAGGCGGCGAGTTTTGAGCGTGGTTCCGGCGCATCTTCTGAAGCCGTGATTGTAGCTAGCGCCCGGTTTGGGTCGTTTTCTCCACCCGGCCCGGTATCCACCGTTCGCGTCACCAAAAGCCCTCGCTGACCTAATGGAGGTCCCTTTACAATGAACTCCACCCGCGCACCTGGTGGCACTCCCAGATGAGTTTGCCAATTCACAAGATCCCCAAAAGTTCCGTTCTGGTTCAGCGGTATGCCGTCCAGCGCTACCAAGCCGAGCGGCTGCGGGACGCGATTGAAAAGAACCGCCAAGTTCAGGTAAGTGATGGCTGAGGCGTTTAACACCCGCCACAATTGCCGCTCCTCCGGCTTCATCTTAATCGCGGCAGGCGGATAGTTGGGATAGGGTACGGGAACGAAATTGATTGACAAATCCTTGGCCGGCTTGCCGAAGCCCGTGCCGTTGTTGGCCGCGTCTCCATCGCGATCAATGAGCATTTTAGGCAGAACGGGCTCCGCTTTGGAAGGCGGCGCGTTCGGGTTCAGCAAATCTTGATCGCGAATAATCAGCACGCGTTCCGGCAATCCCGCCACTTCCTTATTGGCACTCTCAATCCCTTCCACGATAAGCGCCCCAGAGGCTCCGCCCAACACGGGCACCTTCGTGAACCCGTGAATGTGCGGATGGTACCAATACAATCCGGGAGGCTGGTTCTCCGGGATGCGAAATCTATATTCGAACGGTGCGTCGCCCGTGCTGATGGATGTATTTAGAACGTCGTCTTGGTGGCAAACCGGAGGAACGGTTAAACCATGGAAATGAAGATTCGTAGATGTCGCGGTCATGGAATCGCTGGGGCACCCGCTCTCTTTACTCTGCGCCGCCATGTGATGGTAGAGTGGCTGACGGTTGCGTTCGCGGGCTCTGTCAGCTCATTCTTCAGATTCAGAATGAGAAGATCGCCTCGCTTGAGTCTTAGATTCGGCGACTGGTTGCCGTTCTGATCTAGGTAACAGTAGCGAGTTGTGCCGTCAATAGCGTAATTGTAAATCGTCAGATCGACTTTCAACGCGCCGTTGCGGCTGCGTAGGTCTTCCGGCTCGGGGACCGAACTTCCTCCGCTGGCCGTTCGCATGTGTTGATTGACGCCGTTTGCGCCAGATGGCCCGCTTGCCCTTGTAAAAGGATTGCGCCCGTAAACGCGATGAAAACTAGCTTTCTCAAACCTTAAATTTGCTTCTGATAATAGCCTCATCAGGTTAGCAGTCAACCGTTTCAAGCGCGTTACAGATGCCTGGCTATTGTATTCATGCTGAATTCATCAAGCGGAAATGTAGCCTTGATACAAGTGACGGGAGGCAGTTACCTACTGCCAAAGAAAGAGGAACAATGTCAGTTAAGCATATTGCAACGAATGCCATTCGCACTTGCCGCATTGGGCTCGTGTCCCTTGCGCTTGTTCAGTTTGCCCTCGGGAACACTGTGGCGAATGCGGTTTCGGGCGGGCCAGGACCTGGAGACCCGAACAGGGAGGCGCAGACCACCACGCCATCAAGCATGTGATCGTGATCATCGGTGAAAACCGCAGTTTCGACCACGTGTTCGCGACTTATCAACCGAAGAAAGGGGAGACGGTTTGGAACCTGCTATCGGAAGGAATCGTGAACGCCGACGGCACTCCCGGACCGAATTTTTCTAAGGCCCAGCAAAAGGCCGCAACTGATGCAGTGCCCGACTCATTCCTATTGAGCCCGCCCACGTCCAAGTTGCCTAAGAACGTTCTACCGGCACCGCTGGTAGGTGGACCGAAAGACTCCTACGTGACCGGCGACAGCCTGACGCTTGCCAAACAATCCGAAAACGGGTTGCCCGACGATTACTATTCAGCCCTAGTTTCGGGTGGTACCGGCCAGACGTCTCACACGCCAGACGAGCGAATCTCGAACGTCAATGCATTACCCCCGGGTCCGTTCCAATTGACGAACGGCAAGACGTTCAAATACGACGATTATGCCGCAAGTCCAGTTCATCGTTTTTACCAGATGTGGCAACAGTTGGATTGCAACCTGGATTACGCCACGTTCAGGAATCCTTCCGGCTGTGATGCCAGCTTGTTCTCATGGGTGGAAGTTACGGTAGGCGCCGGTGCAAATGGCGACACGCAGCCGTCAAACTTCAGCATCGAATATTCGCCCACTGCAAAAACCACGGGCGAAGGGTCCACCGCCCTGGGTTTCTACAACGTTCAAAACGGTGACGCTCCTTACTTCAAGTACCTGGCCGACAACTATGCGCTCAGCGATAATTTCCATCAATCCGTCAACGGCGGCACGGGCGCAAACCACATCATGCTCGGCCACGGCGATGCAATCTGGTTCAGTGATGGCAAGGGTCACCCCAAGGTTCCGCCTAGCAACATCGAAGTCGTACCGGGGACGCCAAACGCCGGAGTGGTGGATGAGATCGAGAATCCCGATCCGGCCGTTGGCACCAACAACTGGTACGTGCAGGATGGTTACGGCGGCGGTTCCTACGGCTCGCCATCTTACGGTGGAGGATCATACTCTAACTGCGCCGATATCTATCAACCTGGAGTTGGCGCGATCGTGAGCTATCTTCAATCCCTACCGGTCCCCATCGATCCCCGCTGCGAAAAGGGGCACTACTACCTACTTAACAACTACAATCCTGGCTACTTCGGCAACGGCAAAAACGCCTACACCGACACCAGCGCGGACAATACCGTCTTCACCATTCCGCCCTCCTCCGTCCCCAGCATTGGCGACAAGCTGATCGAAGCGAAAATTTCATGGAAATACTACGGCGATCAGTGGAATAACTATGTGCCCGATCCCTACCAGCTCAACTACGGGGCGATTGGCGCGAAGACGGACGAGTACTGCAACATTTGCAATCCGTTCCAGTACGACACTTCCATCATGGCCGACGCGACCGTCCGCGAGGCACACATTCAGGACACTGCCGATCTCTATTCAGACATCGAGAAGGGAACCTTGCCGGCCATTTCCTTTGTTAAGCCAAGCGGGCTGGTAGATGGCCACCCGGCTTCCTCCAAACTCGATTTGTTCGAAGGATTCAGCAAAAAAATAGTGGACGCCGTCAAGGCCAACCCCTCTTTGTGGAAAGATACGGCCATCTTTATTACCTTTGACGAAGGTGGCGGTTATTACGACTCGGGCTATGTGCAACCCCTCGATTTCTTCGGCGACGGTACGCGCATTCCTTTAATCGTCGTGTCTCCGTATACCAAGGCCGGCCACATCTCCCACGACTATGCGGACCATGTCTCCATTCTCAAATTCATCGAGAGGAATTGGAAACTCAGTCCTGTGACCAAGCGCAGCCGGGACAATTTCCCGAACCCGATTACGGGCTGGGGCAACGACTACGCACCGCTGAACACTCCAGCGATTAGCGATCTGTACGGATTGTTCGACTTCTAAGAAAATCTTCCGCGTTTACTGAGCGAGACGAAACCGCGCAACTCGGTTTCATCTCGCTTTTTTTGCGCGGAGTGGGGCGGACCCCGGGTGGCCCCCCCGGTCCGCGGCTGCCCCCCCGATCCGCGGTACAGTGTTTTTTCAACGGGCCGGCTGTCTAAGCAGCGATTCTTTCACGATTTTGTAGCACTGACGTGTGATCATCAATGAATGATTTTTTACACTTTAAAGGGGTCCAGCGTGAAAGACGGTTTCTAAGTGCGTAATTCTTCAGCTTCTAGTCGCGCTGTCACTTTTCTTATATCGATAGATTTCCGAGCCCGTAAGTCATAGCAGAGCTGGGGCTTCGACAAACGCCGTCAATAAGAATTAATCCTCTATCTGTAGACTTTTGCCTGTATCGGTAGACCGCGAAAGTGCGTTCGTGGCACTGGACACACCCGCGGCTATTTGCTGGGAAGCTCCTGTTTCATGTGATAAACGCGTTTTTCACGGAATGGGGAACTCGCATCCAGCCTACTGATATAGGAAAATTTAGGCAAGACCAAGCGTGCGTCGTGCGAAGTCTACTGATATAGGAAAAGTGACAGCCTCTCCGGTAGCGGCTACGCGATGAAAATGCCGAAATCGGCGATAGCGGCGCCGACGGAGGCCGCGTCAAAAATAGCCGTGTCAAATTAAGGACTAGAAGCTGCGGGCCGCCGAGCTATTTAATGAATGTAAGTAGGACAAGAATTTCAGATTCCCTCCGGCTGGGCCTAGCGGGACATTCAGAGTCCGAAGATACGTTGGACTATAGACCACCTCCGCCAGGACCCGAGCGGTAACAGTACGATCGAGTCGTTACTCGGAAGCAAAAAGGATAGTACGCCACTACAGAAGAATGACAACTGGGTCACGAAACTGCGGAGACTTCAATTGTCAATCCAAAATATTCGCGACACTAAAATCCACGATACCCAAAACGGTTATCTGGCTTAGTAGAACCGAGCAGCTATTCGATCCTTGGTTCTAGCTTGGTACGAATGCGGGGTGACAGCACTGAAGACCTCAGCTAGACTAGCGGAGGTGATTCGAAACCTGCTGCGTAGTCGTTTGCTGAATTGCGGCCGCATCCGGCGAGGATCGAATCCTTTGCGCGTCTCTCCTCTCTTTGCCCGAGCCTCGGGGCCGGTCTTTGTTGGCCTATGCGCTTTGGCCCTTGGAGCGAGGGCTGATGTCATCACCGTTGGGGTCGTGTCCTTCGATTCAATTGTCCCGGCCGCGCCGAACTCACCGGGTATAAACGCGTTCACTATCTACAATTTCACGGGCACAAATTCGTTGCCGGGCACGCCCGACTCGGCGCTCGTGTTCTTGGACACTTCCATACTAATTAACGGCACGCAGTCAGTGGATGTCGGAACGGTGTCGCCCGGTTCGGTACAGGCCGCGACTTCGCAGTTTCCGTCCACCACTCTGTTCGCCGATGCCCAATTTAGTGCAACTCTCGACACGACGGCGCTTACAATCGACGGCCAGGATTACGTCGCCGCGAGCGATCAATTGACTGCGGATTTAGCGCCCTCCACGCCGCCTTATCTGCTGGCTGGAACCGATTTTGCGGTCCTTGAGATCAACGCTTCACTGGCGGGATTGGCCGCAGTTCCCGAGCCAACCTCTTTCTGGCTTGCCTTTTTGCCATTGGCATCCCTCGTGTTGCTCCTCCGCCGCCGTGGTGCCTGACTCCCTCCGACGAAGGCTCGCTCATCACTCTTATAAATTCGCTCCGGACATGCATGCACTCTTGATAGAAGCCAAAAAATATGAAAAATTCTCCCAGCCACTTTCAAGCGTTCGGATCCTTCGGGAAGGGACTCATTTGTGTCATACTCTCGTGGCTATTGATCACACCGCCGGCTGTCTTGCTGGGGGGGTCCGGTTTCGCCCCGGCGTTTGCTGCGGCGGCGACTGTGTCCGTGACACTGAGCGCGAGTGCCACACCGGCAATCTCGCAACCAGCCGTCACGGTGGTTTCTTTGACTGGAAGTGGGTTTCCCAGCGGAACCATAGCGCCTGCGAATGTCTCGGTTACGCTAACACCGGCATCGGCCGGTGGTCCAACGGCGGCGGGCATCGTGACAGGGGTAACAACTTTGTTTGGCGCCACGCGGCGGATCACATTTCAGGTGCCGTCATCTCTATCCGTGACCGCGCCCGCGGCTTATCTTGCGGCAGTCCAAGGCTTCGTGACTGGTGGCGACTCGTTCGCCAGCACCAATTCGTCAACTTTAACGATTGAACCCTCAGCGTCCTTAATTCCCGCAGCGGTCGTATCCGTTCAGCGCGGGCAGAGCCTGACAGTCGCGATTTCGGGGCAGTATACAAGCTTTCTTCAGGGAAGTACCGTGGCCAGTTTTGGTGCCGGTATTGCAGTGGGAGGTGGCAATTCGGGTGGGTTTGGTCCTGTCACCGTGATCGGTCCGACGAGTGCCACGGCACAGATTACCGTGGACCCGAATGCCGCGCTCGGCGTCCGTGCGCTGACTGTGGAGACAGGTGTGCAGAGTGAGTCGTTGAGCAATGTCATCGCGGTCGCCGTCGCCGTGCCGAATGTGGTGGGCGACTCCCGAGCTGCTGCGACAACCGCCCTTACCGGCGCGGGTCTGGTATTGGGTACTGTGACCACTCAAGCGAGCAGCACAGTCGCCGCGGGCAATGTGATCAGCGAGAGTCCCACAGCAGGCACATCGGTGAATGCCGGCTCCGCTGTCAATATCGTCGTGTCCAGCGGTCCCGCCCAGGTGTCGGTAACCAATGTCGTTGGCGACGCGCAAGCGACCGCGACGACCGCCCTTAGCAACGTGGGTCTTGTGTTAGGCACAGTGACGAGCCAGGCAAGCAGCACGGTGGCGAAGGGCAACGTGATTGGCCAGAGTCCCACGGCGGGAACATCGGTGAATGTCGGCTCCGCTGTCAATATCGTCGTGTCCAGCGGTCCCGCCCAGGTTGCGGTGCCGACTGTGGTGGGCGATGCGCAAGCGACCGCGACAACCGCCCTTAGCAACGCGGGTCTGGTGTTAGGTACAGTGACCACTCAAGCGAGCAGCACGGTAGCCGCGGGTAATGTGATCAGCGAGAGTCCCACGGCAGGCACATCGGTGAATGTCGGATCCGCAGTCAATATCGTGGTGTCGAGCGGCCCGGCCCAAGTGTCGGTGCCGAATGTGGTGGGCGAGACGCAATCTGCGGCCACAGCCGCCATCACCAACGCGGGTCTTGTGTTGGGTACAGTGACGAGTCAGGCAAGCAGCACAGTGGCCAAGGGCAGCGTGATTAACGAGAGTCCCACGGCAGGCACGAGCGTGAATATTGGCTCGGCGGTGAATCTGGTCATCTCGACTGGACCGGCGCAAGTGTCAGTACCCAATGTGGTGGGCGAGACGCAATCTGCGGCCACAGCCGCCATCACCGGCGCGAGTCTTGTGTTAGGTACAGTGACGAGTCAGGCAAGCAGCACAGTGGCGAAGGGCAGCGTGATTAGCGAGAGTCCCACGGCGGGAACGAGCGTGAACGTTGGCTCGGCGGTGAATCTGGTCATCTCGACTGGACCGGCGCAAGTGTCAGTGCCGAATGTGGTGGGCGAGACGCAATCTGCGGCCACAGCCGCCATCACCAACGCGGGTCTTGTGTTGGGTACAGTGACGAGTCAGGCAAGCAGCACAGTGGCGAAGGGCAGCGTGATTAGCGAGAGTCCCACGGCGGGAACGAGCGTGAACGTTGGCTCGGCGGTGAATCTGGTCATCTCGACTGGACCGGCGCAAGTGTCAGTGCCGAATGTGGTGGGCGAGACGCAATCTGCGGCCACAGCCGCCATCACCAACGCGGGTCTTGTGTTGGGTACAGTGACGAGTCAGGCAAGCAGCACAGTGGCGAAGGGCAGCGTGATTAGCGAGAGTCCCACGGCGGGAACGAGCGTGAATATAGGCTCGGCGGTAAGTCTCGTGGTCTCTAGCGGGCCCGCGACAGCGGCGGTGCCAAACGTAGTGGGCGATACGCAAGCGGCGGCTTCAACGGCCATTACGGGTGCGGGTTTAGCCGTGGGAACCGTGACGAGCGCCGCAAGCGGCACAGTGGCGAAGGGCAGCGTGATTAGCGAGAGTCCCACGGCGGGAACGAGCGTGAACGTTGGCTCGGCGGTGAATCTGGTCATCTCGACTGGACCGGCGCAAGTGTCAGTACCCAATGTGGTGGGCGATGCGCAAGCTGTGGCCACCACCGCCATCACCGGCGTGGGCCTGCTGTTGGGAACCGTCACGACTGCATCGAGCGGCACGGTGGCGTCCGGCGACGTCATCAGCGAATCGCCGATAGCCGGGACCGGCGTGAATATCGGCTCGGCGGTAAGTCTCGTGGTCTCTAGCGGGCCCGCGACAGCGGCGGTGCCAAACGTAGTGGGCGATACGCAAGCGGCGGCTTCAACGGCCATTACGGGTGCGGGTTTAGCCGTGGGAACCGTGACGAGCGCCGCAAGCGGCACGGTGGCCAAGGGCAGCGTGATTAGCGAGAGTCCCACGGCAGGCACGAGCGTGAATATCGGCTCGGCGGTAAATCTCGTGGTCTCTAGCGGGCCCGCGACAGCGGCAGTGCCAAACGTAGTGGGCAATACGCAAGCGGCGGCTTCAACGGCCATTACGGGTGCGGGCTTAGCCGTGGGAACCGTGACGAGCGCCGCAAGCGGCACAGTGGCCAAGGGCAGCGTGATCAGCGAGAGTCCCACGGCAGGCACGAGCGTGAATGTTGGCTCGGCGGTGAATCTGGTTATCTCGACTGGACCGGCGCAAGTGTCAGTACCCAATGTGGTGGGCGATGCGCAAGCTGTGGCCACCACCGCCATCACCGGCGTGGGCCTGCTGTTGGGGACGGCGACGACGGCAGCGAGCAGCACGGTAGCCTCCGGCGACGTCATCAGTGAATCGCCGATAGCCGGGACCGTCGTGAATATTGGCTCGGCGGTGAATCTGGTGATATCGACCGGACCAGCCCAAGCGTCAGTACCCAATGTGGTGGGCGACTCGCAAGCCACCGCGACAACCGCCATTACCGGCGCGAGTCTTGTGTTGGGTACAGTGACCACTCAGGCGAGCAGCACGGTGGCCGCGGGTAACGTGATCAGCGAGAGTCCGGCGGCAGGCACATCGGTGAATGTTGGCTCCGCAGTTAATATCGTGGTGTCCAGCGGTCCGGCGCCGGCGGCCACCCTCGTTAGCGCAAACCCGAATTCAATTCCCCGGGGTGGTCAGAATATAGCGATTTCCGTCGTTGGAATGAATACGAACTTTGTGGCAGGTACGACGGTGGCCAGTTTCAGTCCAGCCGGCATCACTGTGGTCTCCACCTATGTAGTGAACGCAACCACCCTCACTGCCACAATTAACGTGCCTGCCAATGCGGCCGTGCAAAACTATTCACTCACCGTCGCAACCGGGGCACAAACGCTGAATCTGGCTAACGCCTTGGCCGTGAGCGCCGCAAATCCGACTGCCCCCTCCGTGTCTATAACCTCACCAACAGCTGGGCAGACCTTAACTGCCTCTGCCGCGGTGACCGGCAGCATCACGGGCACCGGCACAATTGTCTGGACTCTTGATTACGCGATTGGAACCTCGTCAAACTTTACGACAATCGCCACGGGAAGCGGCGAGATGAACGGAACGCTCGGCACTTTTAATGCAGACTTGCTCCCCAATAATCCTTATACGCTGCGGCTTACCGCGTCGAACGGCCAATCCGCTTCAACGACGGTTGCAGTGGTAGCGAACACGGGCCCGACGAAGTATGGTGACTTTACGCTCACTTACACGGATATCAAACTGCCAGGCCTAGGTTTCCCCATCAGCGTCAGCCGGACTTATGACAGCACCAATGCCAACGTTGGGGATTTCGGCCCTGGCTGGTCATTGGGCTATAGTGCAATCAGTGTCAGCGTGGATTCCAGTTTCGATATCTTCTTGACGCTTCCCACCGGCAATCGGGCCGCCTTCGGTTTTTACCTTCAATGCACGGAATCATTCTTCGGAGTCTGCCTCGGCTATGCTCCTGCCTATGTGGCCGCGCCAGGCAACTATTACACCCTGCAGGACAACGACGGCTGCTCAAGTATTGTGGTCAGCGGCGGACAGTATTACTGCGGCTTCAGTTCAACTCTATACAATCCACAGAATCTTATTCTCACAGCGCCCGACGGCACTAGCTATGACATCAACGTCAATGGCGGTATCACTGGCGTCCAAAAACCGAATGGCCAGACTCTGACCATAGGATCGGGGGGCGTAATTACGAACTTTGGGAAATCGGTAACTTTTACCAGGGATGGTACGGGCCGGATTACCAACATCACTGATCCAAACAAAAATCAGATTCAATACTCGTACGATACGCTCGGCCGCCTGTCGCAGGTTACCGACGAACTGGGGCGGGTTACCACCTATCAATATGCCGGGTCCAGTAATCTCATCTCGAATATCTTGGCGCCGGGCAACTGCCAAGCGGTGCGCAACGATTACGACGATCAGGGACGAGTTATCCGCGGCACCGACGCCTCCGGAAACGTTACAAGCTATGTGTATGACTCCGTGAACGGCACGAAGACGATCACCAATGCGCTGGGCGGGGCCGTTACGTATAAATACGATCCCAGCGGCAATCTCCTGGAAGTAGACGATCCATTTGGCGGCAAGACGAGCTACACATACGATGCGAATAATAATATTACCGGACTGACTTTCCCGACCGGACGGCAGGTTCTGCAGACATTCGACGGAAATGGAAACATACTGACGACGACTCTAGTACCGGTATCCGGTCCGTCTTTGACCACGACCTATACCTATACAAATCTGAATAAGCCCGCCAACATAAAGTTCCCCTCCGGCTCTCAGCAAGTGGTGCAGTATGACGCTTTCGGAGACCTCACGAGCAGGGCCTTGGTGAGCTCCAGTAACACGACCCTCTTCTCAGAATCGTTTACCTACGACGCCAATGCAAACCAACTCACGAAGACGGATGCCTTGGGTAATACGACGAACTATACTTACGATGCAGTCGGCAATCTGTCGAAGGAAGTCGATCCCGACGGAGTAAGTACGTCCTACACTTATGATGCAAATGGAAACGTGACCGCAAAGACCGACGGACTCGGAAACACCACAACCTTCCAATACGACGGCGCAAATAACCTGACGGCAACGATCTTTGGCGGCCAGACGATATCTTCTAGCACATGGGACAGTCAAAACCATCTCCTTTCTTTCACTGACGCGTTGGGAAAGACAGCGTCGTACGGCCTGGACTGTTCTGAAAACGCAACTGCGGTGACTGACCCGCTGAACTTTTCGACAAGCTATGCCTACAATGGACTGCAGTCCTCGACTTCGCTGATCGACCCCAACGGGCACGTAACAGCTTTCGGATATGACAGCCTGAACCGGCCTACCAGCCGTACCACACCGGATGGAGCGTCATCGGCGTATTCCTACACTGCTGACAGCGGGGTTTCGCAGATCACCTTGCCGAGCGGCGCCAACAAGACCTCCACCTACGACGGGTATGGGCGAACACTGACCGAAACTACGCCTGAAAAAACGATTACCTATACTTACGATGTTGACAACAATATCACTCAGGTGCAGGAGACGACCGGATCTACCACTCGGACGAGCACGGCGACCTATGACGGCGTGGACAGGTTAGCCAGCTATACCGACTGGGAGGGCCGCACCGTTTCCCGCACGTATGACGCGCGGAATTTGCTCGTCACAGTGACCGCGCCGGACGGGGTGGTGACGACAAACAGCTACGACAATGCTGAGCGCCTGGTCAAAGTCCAGATGGGTACCGCATCGGTGCAATACACTTACGACGGCGCTGGCCGCAAGTCGCTCGAAACTTTCAGCAACGGGGTGACAACCGCCTTTACGTACGATACGCAAAGCCGCTTGACCAGCGTAGTGACGAAAAACGCCTCGAACGCGGTCATCGCTTCCTACACATACCAACTGGACGCGAATGGTAGCCGAACGTTGCTGACCCTGCCGGACGGGAAGGTTACTTACCAGTATGACGCCGACAAGCGCCTTCTGAGCGAGCAATCTACCTCGCCCACTGTCGGAGTGTTTACGCATGCTAGCTCCTACGACGGGGCTGGGAACCGGCTGGATAGCGGAACCTCCTTTGGGCCAGATAATCGGCTGCTACAGGATGCGGGCG
Source organism: Bryobacterales bacterium (assembly GCA_963764105.1). Taxonomy (GTDB): domain Bacteria; phylum Acidobacteriota; class Terriglobia; order Bryobacterales; family Bryobacteraceae; genus Bog-105. The sequence continues at coordinate 558,580 of CAVXRP010000007.1, read as the reverse complement.
GAGCCTACACGTACGACAAGACTGGCAACCGTACGGCGCGCGGTACGCAGACTTACGGCTACGATACCTACAATCATTTGACATCTTATGCAAATCCGTCAACGGGTACGACCGCCGCTTATCAATATGACTGGGTGGGCCGGCGGCTGTCCAAGGCAGTCAACGGAACCACGCGTGAGTTCATCTACGACCAAGTCAACGCGATTGCGGAATACGATGGCGGGGTGCCCGTGGCTCATTATGCCTACGGGCCGAATCTAGATGAAGTGTTGATAGTGAATCGCGGGGGCGCCAATTACTTTTATCATCTAGACGGTCTGGGTAGCGTGATTGCCATAACTGATTCGGACGGCAACGTGGTCCAGCGCTACGCCTATGACGCCTGGGGGAACCTGAAGCAAAACTCGGGATCATTCGCTTTCAGCGGCACGGGCCTAGTGAATAATTTCACTTACACTGGCCGCGAATACGATAGCGAGTCGGGACTGTATCACTACAGATTGCGGGCATACGATCCGGCGATTGGGCGGTTCCTGCAGAAGGACGCCACGCAAGGCAAGCATCTTGATCCACAGACTCTTGATCTTTATGCCTACGTGAGCAACAATCCCGTCAACTCGACTGATCCTTCTGGGGGAGAGGCCTTGGTTGAGGAAGGAATACCTTATAACAGCAGCCTCAATAAAGCCGCGGCTGCTTTTATCGGATACTTCGTTGGATTTGCAGCTACTGAATTAGAATTTGTGGGCAACTACCTGGCTTTGGTAGGCGCGGGCAAGACCGGAGCGCAACTAAACGCTTTGGCGCTGGGGCAAACCTTGAACGGCATCAACAGCCTCGAGTCGACACTCGGTACTGGGGACCAGATTACCAGCAAGATTCAGGGTATCGCCGGCGTTCAGTCGGTGGTCCCCGGCACCTCTGCGGGATTCTACGGCGCTTTTGGCAGTGGTTTCGGGCTGGCGGACTATATTCCTGGCGCTCCCGTTAGCAAGCAAGAAGGGGCCTTTGTAATCCCTATTTTCTCTTTGACCCTGACAATATCCGAAAAATTGAACATTGCCGGTCCGACTGTTTATGGCGCACCTGGGAGTGTCGGTGGATTTTCGGGAGGCGCGGCGCTGGCCCTTACGGTCCTCTATTCCGAATTCGGACCCAATCAGTAAGGTTTGCCACGACGGTTGTTAGCGGCGCACTGCGGGCGTGGGCGCCGATCAATTTCGAGGAGCCGCTAGCGCAAGCGGCGAAGGGGGATAACCCCGCCAATCATCGGTGTTGTGGAAAAGGTCGGACCGGAGTCACATCCGAACTGGGCGATCTTTTTTGATGGATGCGGTCGGCAATTCGGCCCTCCCGAGTCTTACGATACCGGAAAAATTCTTACGATATAGGGTTCTGACTCAGGATTGGTGCAGCACGACTTGACACGTCTGCTAGCGTCGAATTATGGGTAACACTCTGAGCGGAAAAGAGTTGCTGCCAGATCCAGTCTGTCTGGCGCTCTGCAATGTTGAGAAAGTGGAACAAGGCTGGGTGGTTGAGGCTGTCACTCGAAATGCTGCCGCCTGTCCGGATTGTGGCCGGCCATCAACAGCCCGGCACAGCAGCTATGTGCGGCACTGGCTCAATGTTGGTGCAGCCATTGGCTGCTGAAGACCGACTCGGGCAGTAGGCGAGCACGGAGCAACTCGACACCAGCACGCCCATACATTTGGCGTTTCAGCGTCTTGAGCCGGTTAATATGTCCCTCTACCGGCCCATTGCTCCACGGTTCGGTTACCGCCGCTTCCACTGCACTGAGATCTTGTTTCAAGGTCCGCACAAAGCGCTCCAGCGCGTGAATGCCCGTCTTTAGCGCCCGTTCCATCCAGCGCTGTAGCGTAGGCAATTTGCCCACACGCAGAATTGCGCGAAAGCCCAAAACCAATTCACGCATCTGCGCGAAACCCGGGCACTGCTGCTTTAGCGTGTCAACGATTTCTGCCTGTGGGGGAGTCAACTCTGCCCGGATTTTGGTCAACAGCGCCGCCGCCACTTGCGGCGAAATTTGTCTTGCCGTGCCGTGTGTCGTTTCTTCTAATAGTTGCTTGACCTCGGGTAACTCTGCGGTTGCCTCAACAGGCGGCTGACGCCAAGGTGAGATGAATTCCGCGAGTCGAGAGAAGCTGCCGAGATAACCGAGCTCCGGATCTCAGCGAACAGCGTGCGGCCATGCCGACAGCCCGCTTCCCAGCGTTGCCGTAAGTAGTCATGAAACGATGCCACCATCCCGGCGCGCGGTTGCATGCGGCTGCGTTCCGGTAGCGTATCGAGGCGCACCCATTTATCAATGCGCCGTCGATTGATCCCCAGGCGTTCCGCGATTTGGCTCACCTTCAGGCCAGCGGCTCTCAACTGCTGGATCGTCTGAAATAGGTCGAGCTTTTCCTGTCGCCGCTCTCGAGCGACTTGCGCTTCTTGCTTCCCGACGATGGAGCGGACTTGGATCAGTCTGCCTTGGCTTTTTGCGCTCTCCGTTATCGCCGCGCCCATCGATGCCGGTTTGCTGGGTGGTGTAATACGCAAGTGTCGCCGCTGGAGTGCTAGTTCGCGTTCTACCGCTTGCGTCAGATTGAGCATCAAATGAAAGCGATCGGCCACTTGCCGTGCTTCGGGTGCGCCGCGGCGGGCTCCCTGCGCGTAGACGCCTTGGCGGTCGCGGGTTACCACGACCACTTCTGGATGTTGTGCCAGCCAGTCACTGAGAGCCTTGGCCGAGCGTGTGGGCAATAGATCCGCTACTTCGCTGCGCTCGAGATCGACGAGTATCGTGCCGAACGACTGGCCCTTACTCCATGCCCAGTCGTCTACGCCCAGGACACGGACCTTCGGGTGTAAACCAGAACCACGTGCCGCTTTGGTCACCTGGCGCAACAAGGTATGCCGACTCGCCGGCATACCGAGACGACTCAACAAACGCTGGCCGGGCCGCCCGCCCAGCGCCCGGCCCACTAGCATTCGGATCTCGGCCAAGCGATTCGTCTGTCGAGCATGCGGGATTAAGACGTTCGAGACGCGCTCGGTAAAGATCTGGCGTGCGCAATCGCTGTTGCGGCAACGCCAGCGACCAAGCTGTAGGTTAATCGTCACAGATTTTCCTTGCATCGACAGGTCTCTTAGCTGACGCCAGTAGCGACTGTGGCGCGAATGGGAAGCCATTCCACAATCGGGGCACGCCGCGCTGCTGACCCCTTCTGCCTCCACGACCCAACCCCGCTCTGTTTGCATTACGTTCCGCAGCGTCAAATCCTTCAGATCGGGAAACAACTCCTTATACGACAATTCTTTAGCCATTACTTATCAAGGATTACCGGCAACAGAAGGAGTTGCACCAAAATTGAGCCAGAGCCTTTAATTAAGAGAATCTCCATGGCATCTAAATCGGAGACTTTTTGCTGAATTCCACGCCGAGCCTTCCAGTAGCTTCACCGCCGCCCACAAGGGTTCCTGCAGCAGTTCCGGCCACGGTTCAGATGCTCTCAGAACGAACGAGCGATCTTTAGGCGGAATGGTTTTAAGTAGATCGAAAAAAAGCTTGGTTCTCTCAGCGGTTGACGCGGGTTTCGGCGAGCTATTCGCAGTGCCGAAAATGACTTTGACAATGCCAAGCATCACCAAGAAGCGCCATTTCCAAGAAAAGTAAGTCAGCGAAACTTCCGCCTTCCCCCGCCCCAAGAAGTAGCAATTGGCAGTTTCCCTATCGAGCAGCAAAGCAGCGAGGATGTGGGTCTCGTTTCGAAGCCGACTCGAAAAGAGAAGAGCCAGCGATTCGATGAGGGCCTTGAACAGGCTGCTGGATATCTCGCCGCACACCTCGGGGTCAGGATCGATCCCGCCAAGCGATTCGGATGTACATCTTTTCGATTTCGATGACTAGATGGCCACGAGGTGCGGGGGTGGGAGGCGTTCCAATTGTGATCGCCGCGCCGCAGGCGCGGCAGTGAAGCCGGTCTGTTTCTGGGTCCGCAGCAATAAGCAACGGGTCTTCTACGGCGCACACCGAACACTGTGTTCGAAGCGGATGCTGCACATCTTCGAGGGAAACACCTTCGCGAGTCTCGAAGTTTGAAGTTGTGGACGACGCTGCTGGCTCTGATTCCAGATTTTGCAGGGCTCGGCTTGGAAAAAGTATCTCAACTCTGGCCAGTGCCACTGCAAAGGCGCTTCAACTCTGCCCTTCGCATTCAAAAATCGCTGGCAAGATCAGCCGCGAGCCCTTAACGGAGGTTTTCGGTTGGATGTGGCTACTACCCCCAGTCGGGCGTTTATAAGGCAACTAGAAAGCTCCTACCGTCGGGCGTGAGCGGTATCCAGGGCATTTGCCGATCTGCCGAATTTATAGGCGATCGTGAAGATATCATTCGTCATGACTACCGCACGGTTTATCAAAGAACGCAAGGGGCGAGTGACATGAGTTGTGCACGAGGCACTCGCCCGATAGGCCAAGCCCAAAGTGTTGGCATTCGCGAGCTTAGGATGCTTCGCGGCGACCCCGACGCCTGACAGTGAAGGCCGCAACCGCAAAGGCCACTGCAAAGACCAGAGCGGGCGGCGGCTCCGGCACCGCGGTCGGACCGCCGACGCTAATCGAACCCGGCACCAGATGAACGTCAATCTGATTGAGACTGGAGTCAAGAAATAGAGCGTTCGAGATTGTGAAGAGGCTGGTGCCGTCACCAGCCGCCACGAAGGTGAAAGCCGCGAGCGGGCCACTTCCGGAAACACCAGGAATGTCGGTCAAAAGAGTATCCGCTGTGGAGGCCACTGTTCCGCCGACATTGTCAACCGTGCCGGAGATGAAAAAGGTTGCACCACCACCGGGCAGAAAGGAACCCTCTGTTTCGGACGCGGCCGACAGAACTGATGGGTTGAAGTTCAGGTCGAACTGGAACGCATAAAGGTCCGTAATCCCTTGGACGTCAACATCCGCTGTTACGAGATCCCCGACGCTGGCAGTAGAGGGAGCCTCTACGCTTACGATTGTTGTTGAGTTGGCCTGAGGAGCAACCCCGAAACACAGAGAGATAATCAGGACGGGTATGAAGTAGCTTTTCATATGTCACCTACTGGCAAGTAACTCCTGGGAGCAGGTTTTGCGCGACGAGGCTGAGGTCGAGAATATTAACCACACCGTCGCCGTTCAGGTCGGCTCGGGGATCGTACGCCGGTTGCCCTTTCCTGGTGCCGAAAGCGGCTTTGACAATACTCATGTCCGCACAGGTCGCGATGCCATCGCCATCTGCGTCTCCTGGTGCTGGAGGAATAGTCATGAAAGTGAGGCTCACCTGTTCCTCGTCCGAGACTCCATCCGTTGCGGATAGGCTTACCGTCCAGCTGCCGGCCTCAGGCACCAGAATGTCATAGACCTCGTAGGTGGTGCCGAGCGAATGGTTCACAAGCGGGTTCGTAGTCGTTCGATCAAACGTTTTCCCGGAGGGTGAAGTGAGGGTCATAACGATATCGCCGCTTGCCCACGAAGAGGAAAATACTGCCGTGCCTTGCCCGGCTGGCACGACAAGGGAGGTGCTGACCGTTTGGAGTGGCGTCAATTGGAACTGATTCGTGTTTGGCTGGCCCATGCCTAGCTTGGCAAGAATCAATTGGGCCATCTCCGCTTCACCGTCCCCATTGGGGTGCAGGCTGGCAGTTATCGGCGATGGATCGTTGTTGCTCATCTGCGCGGCAGCGTAAGGCGTAAGGAACCAGGGCGACGTGGAGCAGAGGCTATGCAGAGGAAATCCGGAACTTGATCCATTAAGGTCTACGTATTCGATCCCGCTATATTTCGCTGCCCTCGCGATGACAATATTCAGATTCGACTCGGCTTGCCACATGAATTTGGCGTCCTGCTGGCTTATTGGCAGCGAGATGCCGGTGTACTGTAAGCTGCAGGAAGCCGGCGGATTAGGCGGAAACAGACTTGGGTAGCTTGGGGCAAGGATGCGCGCGCGTGGCGCCCGATCCCGTATCTTGCCGTACAAGGACACTAGTTGCCCAAGTAAATTGGAGAATTGAAGATCAAGGTACCCGCTATACGTCGGTCCGCCGGGTGCAGTCAACTGATTCATGCAGGGTGTGCCTTGAGCGTAATACTGTAGGAAGTTGACATTGGGCAAGAGGTTGGAGGCCTTGAGGTAGGGAATGAGAGGCCCTAACACGCACGTCGTGCCAAGGCCGAGCGTCGCCGTGTCGTTTACGCCGACCATGACGGTGACAAGTTCGGTACCACCATTAAGGAAACTGAGTTGAGAGGTGCCGACGGGCTCATCGGGAAGCTCCGTGCTGGTCAGGTTGTATACGTTAGCGCCACTGCAAGCCTCGAAGTCGAGATTCAGCGACGACAGACTAGAGTTGGGTAACATATTCATCATACGCGAGGGGAAATTGTTTGCTGCGCGACGGCACCCCGTGCTTCCGTCCGCGGCAGAAGTGCCATATGGTTTATCCCCTGCGCCCGACGCATATGAATCGCCTACTGCCACAAACGTAGACCACGTGACCGAAGCGGTTGACTGAAGCGAAGCCCCGTTGTTAGTCTCCGCCAATGCCGTGACTCCGATTGAGTATTTTCCGGAGTCGCCGATGACCAAGGAAATGGTTACAGGCCCGGAGGCGATGATATTCCTGTTTACCGGGTCAAACCCTTCATTATCACTCTTTGCGGATACCTGAACGGCGCCCGCACCTGAGATTGTTCCAGAAAACGTGAGGTTGAGTGTCTGGCCCGGTGGGACTGGAGAGACGATACCGTCCTGGTAGACAGAGGAGGTAACACTGAGATTACCCGTGCCGCTGGGTGTTGCAGAAGCCATCAGGCTGAATGCTGAACCGCTTCCTGAGGCCGTGCCGAAATTGTAAGCGGGATTAGTGGATTGAACCGCTATAGGAGACTGGTTGAATGTGTTGCCAATCGAGCATACCGCCGGGAATGTTCCGGGGAACAAGGAAGGTGGCGTCGGGTTCGGAACTAAAGCGGAGCAACTTTCCGTGTGTGCCAACGCGCGATAACCCTCGCCGGATCCGAGAGCTCCGCTTGCCGCGAATATAAGCACCGGCCCTTGACCGGCGCAGGGCAGACTCAGCATCACTAGAGCACAAAGCGTCAAGAGAGAATTTTTGCCTTGATTTGTCACCGGTCGCCTCGCAAGTAAGGTCGAAACGCTGGCCGATTTGACGCCCTGACGCCTGACCCCGGATCGCCAAACTAGATGTGCGGCAAGGCGGCGTGATGACCCAATTGCTATGAACCCAAGGCCAAGAAGCGAGAGCGTCACCGAGTCTGGCTCGGGCACGGCAAATACCGGTGCGAGGCCAAACGAGGCAACCGCGATGTCCGGGTTTAGAGCAGTGTCTAGCGTGCCTACGCCCGTCGACGTGTTGATCGTGTAAAGAGTGTTATAGGGGAGCGTGTTTGATGACTCGACACCGTAAAGCGTTCCGTTCTCGGAGACCAGACTGTTGAACCCAATCCCTGGTGCGCCAGATTGACCGATGAGCGTTCCTTTGCCGGTAGTCGTGTTTATGGAGTACAAATCGAAATCGTCCTCGAAGTACAGTGCAGACGAACCGGTCGAAAGACTGAAACCGTAGCTCCCTGACACGATGCCGGTAGGAGCGCCCGTCGGGCCGAGGAGGGTAGCGACGCCCGTAGTTGGGTTGATGCGGTATAAGTTAAACGAATTGTCCAGCGCGTAGAGTCCGCTAGTGGTTGATCCCAGCGTGTTGAAGCCGGCACCGTTCAGGCCCAGGCTGCTAATCTGCGTGAGGTCGCCCGTGAGGGTATTTACCCTATACAAGCCGGTCCCTTCATCAGCCGCCGTGAAGAGCGTTGATCCGATCTCTCCCATACCAGCCGGCGAGATGCCGCTATTCCCGGTCTGAGTAAGAGCCCCGCTCGCCAGATCCAGGGTACCTAAAGTACCGTTTGAACCGATATTGAAGGCGAACGAGGCGGACCAGGATGGCCGCGCAGTCAGTGTTAGCAAGCCCAACAAAATTGAAGCCGCTGGCAAAGCTCGATGCGTCCATCCGAAAGAAATACCGTGTTTATAGCTGTTCATTGAATAAAGCCTCCTTTGATTAGTGTTGGTGCCGGTGATCGGCAGGATTTATCGACTGCCGCCGGTCGCGACGAGAGGGTCCTGGACCGGCGAAGCAGAGAAACAACGCACTCCCCGCGGAGAGGAATCCGTCGTAGGCCGGGAAATTCGTTGAGTATTTTCAGCGTCCCTGCGCTAAACTCAACGCCTTTCTTCGTCCTCACCTTTCAAAGCGCGAGAAGGTCCACAAAAACTATCACCAGCCGGCTATTTTTTTGCAATCACCCCACACAAACATGCCGCGGTCGAAGTATGATATACATAATCTACTCGGAAGACGAGATCCCTCGAGAATCGGCTCATGGATCGTCCCCAAACCCCTCACATCACGCACTTGCTCCACTCGTGGAGCGAGGGAGACCAAGCCGCCCTCGATCAGCTCCTGCCGCTGGTCTACAAGGACCTGCATCATCTGGCCAAGGTCTATATGGCAAGGGAACGGCCCGGCCACACCTTGCAAACGACCGCTCTGGTGCATGAGGCGTATTTGCGGCTGCTGGCCTCCCAGCACCCAAGCTGGCAGGACAAAGTTCACTTTCTTGCTGTGTGCGCGCGTATCATGCGGCGCATCCTGGTCGATTGGGCGCGTTCTCACAAGCTGTCCAAGCTGCGCACTGATGAACCACTGCTGTCTCCCCAGCAGGTGTTGGATGCCATCGGACAACCCGGCAGGGATCTGGTAGCCGTGGATGATGCCCTGACCGCCTTAGCTTTAGTGGCGCCACGCAAGAGTCAAGTGGTGGAGATGCACTTTTTTGGCGGTTTGACCTTCAAAGAGATCGCTGTGGTCCTCAAGGTCACCGAGCTGACGGCGCTGCGAGATTGGCAATTCGCCAAAAGTTGGCTGCGGAGGGAAATGGGCGCGGCGGTGGGAAATGAATTGAATAAAGAGGAGTGAGTAGGGAGTTCGCATGCACCTTCGGTCCACCAATGACAACGAAATCCTGCTCCAACGCACAACCCCTAGCCGAGCCGCGACTGCGAAGGTGGCTCAGCCGCCTCTACTTGTACCAAAGAAGTGCCCATGGGCGTTCGGGCCACCCATGATGACGAAAAGAAAAAGGGGACACTCCGGGCTTCCTACCGCACCGCCGCCGAACGGATTTAGCAGGCGTGTCCCCTCTTTTTCGCTGCCCTCGGGACCGGTTTTTCAACGGAGTGCCCTTGGGCCTCGCGTTTGTGGGGGGTGCCATGCGCGGCCGCGCGGCCTCCTGGCCGCGCTCATAGCCCTTCGGCCCACCAAATGATGAAAAACCGGTTTCCCCACCTTCGTGGAATCAATCAGTTAGGCGGTTTTTCAAGGGAGCGGTTGATCAGCTTGCTCCCGACCCGGTTTTCCAGGGGGGTGGTCGCCTGAAACCCGATTTGGATAAAATCGAGCAACTCTATCACTCCGCCCTGGCCGTGGCGGCGAACCAACGAATGGCATTCCTCGAGAACGTCTGCGGCACCGACAAGGATCTCAGGCAGGAAGTGCTCTCGCTGCTGGCCCAGGCTGAGCGGCGGGACAGTTTTCTGGATGTGTCCGCCATACAAGTGGCGGCCAAGGCCATGGCTGCCGGTTCAGTCGAAGGCGCCACCGCGCGCTCCGTCCCTACCGCTATCGGGCACTATCGCATATTACGCCTGCTGGGCGAAGGCGGCATGGGTGCCGTTTATGAAGCCGAGCAGGATCGGCCGCGTCGCATTGTGGCTCTGAAAGTCGTCAAAACCGGTTTTGCGACTGCGGAGAATCTCCGGCGGTTTCATCACGAATCGCAAGCTCTCGGCCGTTTGCAACACCCCGGCATCGCCCATATCTACGAAGCCAGCACCGCCGATACCGGCTTCGGGCCACAGCCTTACTTCGCCATGGAGCTGATTCGCGGCAGCGCTTTACAGGAATATTCGGAAGCGCATAATCTCCAGGCTCGCGAGCGGCTGGCATTAATCACCAAGGTTTGCGACGCCGTCCATCACGCGCATCAACGCGGCGTGATTCACCGCGATCTGAAACCAGGCAACATTCTGGTCGATGACACCGGCCAGCCTAAGATCCTTGACTTCGGCGTTGCGCGGCTCACCGAAAGCGATGTGCAGCACACGCGGCAGACTGGCTTGGGACAAATCGTCGGCACGCTAGCCTACATGAGCCCCGAACAGGTGCTGGGCGATCCTATGGCCCTGGATGTCCGCAGCGATGTATATGCCCTTGGCGTCATCCTTTACGAGCTGTTGGCGGGAAGGTTGCCTTACAACCTCCATAGCAAGCCCTTACATGAGGCCCTTGAGATCATTCGCGAAGAAGAGCCGGCACCGCTCGGTTCGACCCAGCACACTTACCACGGCGACGTCGAAACCATCGTCGCTAAAGCACTGGAGAAGAATAAACTGCGCCGATATGTGTCGGCTGCGGACTTGGCGGGCGACATCCGTCGCTTTCTGGCAGACGAACCGATTACCGCGCGCCCGGCCAGCGCTAGCTACCAGCTTCAGAAATTTGCACGGCGTCACAAAGCGCTGGTAGCCGGAACCGCCGCCGTGTTTCTGGTGCTGGCCCTCGGTGTGGTAGTGAGCACGTGGCAAGCCGTGCGAGCAGGTGCGGCCGAGAGCGCGGCGGCGAACGAAGCGGCCGCGGCACGGGCGATCAACGATTTCTTGCAGAACGACGTGCTGGCGCAAGCCAACGCCGCCACCCAGTCAGGGCCGAACGCCAGACCCGATCCCGATCTGAAGGTACGCACGGCCTTAGACCGTGCCGCAGCCGGCATCGCTGGAAAGTTCAGTCGGCAACCGGAAGTCGAAGCCGCTATTCGCGACACTATCGGCCAGACCTATCTGGGCCTCGGACTGTACCCGCAGGCCCGCGCACAATTGGAGCGTGCGCTCACTGTAGCCCGCCGGGCATTCGGAGCGGAGAATCCCAAGACCCTCAAAATGATCAACCGGTTGGGACGCACCGCCTACGATCAAGGCAAGTATCCCGAGGCTGAGGCGCTTTACAGCCAAATACTGGCCACCCAACGCCGTGTCTTGGGATTGGAGCATACCGACACGCTCTCTTCCATGAATGGCCTGGCCAATTCCTATTCAGCGGAAGGCAAGTACGCGCAGGCCGCGGCGCTCCTGAGCCAGACTCTCGAGATCCAGCGGCGTGTGCTGGGTCCCGAACATCCCGACACGCTGTCTTCCATGAACAGTCTGGCCAACACAGTCGGAAACGAAGGCAGGAATGCGGAGGCGGCGGCGCTCGACAACCAGACGCTGGAGATCCGCCGCCGCGTGCTTGGTCCCGAGCATCCCGATACGCTTCTGTCCATGAACAATCTCGCTGACGATTACATCGTCCAGGGTAAATACGCGCAGGCCGCAGATCTCTTCAACCGGTCCCTGACGATCCAGCGACGCGTATTAGGTCCCGACCACCACGACACGCTGATGTCCATGCACAATTTGGCAACAGACTACGCTTACCAAGGCGAGTACGCCCAGGCCGAGGCTCTATACCGTCAGATCCTGCAGATCCAGCGGCGCGTATTGGGTCCCGAGCACTCCGAAACGCTACAGTCCATGGACGACCTCGCCGCCTCTTTCACCGCCCAGGGCAAGTACGCCCTGGCCGAGGCGCTCTGCCGGCAGACGCTAGAGATCCAGCGGCGCGTGTTGGGGCCCGAGCATATTGACACGCTGATGTCGATGAACAATCTGGCCGATGCCTACAGCGGGTTGGGCAACTATGCGCAGGCTGAAGCGCTGTTGAGCCGGACCCTGGAGATCAGCCGCCGCGTATTGGGTGCCGAGCATCCCAACACGCTCGTTTTGCTTGCTGATTCCGCCTCGATCTATCAACGGCAGGGCAAGTACGCCTTGGCCGAAACCGCCGCCGCGCAGGCCCTCGCCGGACGGCGGCGCGCCTTAGGATCAAACAACCCCGACACCATGGCTTCGGCAGCCGACCTCGCATTGGCATATCTCTCACAAGGGAAGTTCGCAGAAAGCGAGCCTCTTGCCCGCGAGGCGCTCGCCTTCGATCGCCAGGCACAGCCCACCGACTGGCAGCGTTTCCGCGCCGAAAGCCTCTTGGGCGCCGGCCTGGCCGGACAAAAAAAATACGCCGATGCAGAGCCATTGCTGCTCGAAGGTTATAAGGGGTTAATCGCACGGAAGTCTCAGATAGGAGTGCCTGGCCGTTATCATCTAGATCGCGCCCACGAATGGTTGATGCAACTCTACCAATCCCGGAAGGAGAACGATCGCAGGCTGCTGGCGCCTGTTGGCTAGCTTAGCTAAGCTAGGGATTCTCATGGCACGTAAAACGCACTTCTAAGAAGGCGAGAGCGAAGCACGTTTTCCGCCACGCACGCAAACAAACGAAAATGTTGCAGGCCGGATTCTACGCGCGTTTCCAGGGCTGGATCAGCAGACTTTTTTTTCGGCCCTCTATTAATAGGGGCTGGTGTTTTTCGGCAAACGGGGACATCAAAGTGAAAATAAAGTTTCGTCGGGCGCAAAATGATATCGACACAATGCGTTTTTTCGTTGACACCGTAAAACAATCGTGTTCTCATCTCATCAGCGTAAGCTCATGTCAATTTTCCTATATCGTAAGACTTTCGGCTTTAGGTAACGCGCTCATTTCTCGGCAGTTACCCAAATCCGGGCTCAGCGGTCCTGATCCTATATCGTAAGAAGTTTTCCGGTATCGTAAGACTCGGGGGGACCCAATTGCCGACCGCGTCCATCAAAAACCCAATGTTTCCAGCATTTTTCGATCTGCTTGTCTTACGAAATAGGGAAAACACCGGACTCGTTGGTCAGATTCTCGCAAAGTCTTACGATATAAGAAAATTGACAGACGGCGTGCGACCCGCTGGCTTCCAGTTCGGTTCCTGGGGTCAGAAGGGCTGGAAGGCCCTGTTCCCTTCCCGGGGAGTTCGCGGTTTGTTCCATGGGGATCATAGTAACATGGAATCAGATAACTGATTTTATCTGATTCCAATATGAATAAGAAATTATTTCCTAACATTCTACTTTTATATGATCGTATACTCAATGAGTGAATAACACGTTTGACGTCAGTGGTGCTGAAACTGTGCTTTATGTGAAACATAAGTCTGGTCTGGGCCTGGCAAAAATCGATACCGCGGATCTTCCTAAAGTTCAGGCATTCGCCGGGACCTGGGCCGCCCATCCGGGACCGAAGGGTCGTCTCTACGTGCAGGGTAAGCTCCGCGATGCGCACAGCGGTAAGCACCGGACCGTGTATTTGCACCGCTGGATCGTAGACGCCGACGAAGACACGCTGGTGCAGCAAGTGGGCGATGTTCTGGATTGCCGCCGCGAGAAACTGCGCGTTTCGCGCAAGCATCGTTCCTACCAGCGGCAAATCGAACGGCGGCAAGGAGAGACTGAGCGGCTCCAGTACACAAAAGCGCTCGCCCAACGCCTAGCGGAGCAAAGCCCCTTTTCGCCCGGTAAACTGCTGCGAGCATTGCAGCGGCACACCCTCGCCCAACTTGCACCCAGGTTGGAGGAAACGGCCAGCCGCTTGTCCGGGGAGCGAAGTGCTTCCCTGCCCCCGCTGCGCATCCGGGCGGGCTGGGAGCACCGGCTGACCGATATTCTCAAAGCTCTCAAGGCGATGCCTGGCGAACTCGTCGGCCGGCGGGAAGTCGAGCGGATCTTTTGCGTGAGCCGGGCGACCGCCATCAAGATCCTGGACCGCTTCGGCGCGAACCTAGCAGCCAACGCCCTGGTTCTACGGCGTAGCGAACTCGTCGCCCGGCTGCAGGCGCTTACGGCCGACCCGACGGTTTCGTTCGAGCGTGAGCGGCAGGCGACCGCTCTCGCGCTCGTAAGCCGAGATTCTTTAGGCGAGCTCCTGGGCGAGGCCGCGCATCGCCTCCGCAACAACGCCACCTATGCGCGGGGCGAAGCGGCGGCCCGCCAACAAGCCAGCCGATTCGGCGATTTCCCCGCGGAAATCGACCTCACTCCAAGCACTCTTCACATTCAGTTCCAAGGCTTGCAGGATTTCCTGATGAAAGTCGGGTCAGTTGTTTACGCGCTGCAGAACGATTTGGAAGCTATTGAGGCGTTTGTCGATTCTAAAGCGTAGGCGGATGTGGCGCGGCTTCGATCCCCACGGTTCTCATGGCATGAAGCAGGTGGGCCTGTTTCAAACCCAAGTAACTGAAACAATAGGGGTTGTTTTGAGTCCCCTCAGCCAGCCTGAAACAAGCTGCTCGACCCCACCTGTTTCGGGTCACCTTCCTTAATTAATAATCGCTCTAATAAGAAATCTCTTAAATCAGCGGCGGCGACGGCGTTTTCACGAAGCTCTCAGAAACAGTTCTCCACCACACTAATGTCGGAAGTGGATTTAATTGCATTCGTGCGCAATCTACTGTGGTTCCCGGCTTACGTATCAGTTTCGCAAAAAATGAGGGCGCTTCCCCAGTTTGGTATAATTTGGCCTTGACGTATGCCCCCGGACCCGCTTATGATTTGGTGAGAGAACCACCCCGCAGCAATATGGCTGAAAATAGAGCTGATTCGCAGAGGATCACGACCGAACAGGTGGCAAAGATATTGGGGGTGTCTAAGAGAACCCTTAAGACATGGTTACAAAACGGAAAAGTGCCGGAACCCGCGCGAAACCCAAAGAACAACTACCGAATTTGGACTTTGACGGATGTAGATGCACTTCGACGGATTCTTGGAAATGAGGATCAATGATTAGGCTCGTAGTCTGCAATCAGAAGGGCGGCGTCTCGAAGACGACCACTACCCTGTGTATGGCGCGGTGCTTTGCTGACATGGGGCTTAAAGTCTTGCTGATCGACACCGACTCTCAAGGCTCGTTGGCAACAAGCCTTGGCATTAAGTTCACCAATTCCATTTATCATTTTTTGGTCAACAACTATCGATTACAGGACTGCGTCAATCAAGTTCATGAAAAAATTGACGTTCTATGCAGTACGCGGCAGACCATCGAGGTTGAAGGCATCCTGACTCCGCGACCCGGGCGAGAACTTATCTTTAAAACAATGCTTGAACCGGTAGAAAGTCAATACGATGCCGTAATTATTGATGTTGCTCCAAGCATTACCCTTCTCCAAAGCTGTGCGCTGATGTACGCGCAACAGGCGCTAATCCCCCTAACAATGGATCCGTTGAGCCTCCAGGGAGCTTACGCCGTCCTGCAAACGGCTTGGTCACTGAATTCCCTCTTCAAGGCTTCGATCAAGCCTGTTGCCATCCTTCCGGTGATGGTTGATAAACGCTTGGCGATGACCGATCTAATTTATCAGAGCATCGACACGATCTCAAAAGAACATTCCTTGCCTATCCTTCATAGCATTCGGGTTGACTCGACTGTCCAGAAGGCGACTCGGTCCAAGCAGTTTCTTCAGGACTTCGACCCGAAATGCAAGGCTGTCGAGGACTACCGAACCGCTACCGAGCAACTCTTGGACCATCTCAAGGGACAGTTAGATGCCAAACAACTCGCGCTCGCTGAAACGAGATAGACACAAACTCGAACCAATCAGCATTGACGAGTTAGCTGGAGACTCGACGATGACGGGTTTCTCTGACCTTTTCAAGATCCCCACCGGTGAACCACAGTTCCCTGCCCCCGTAACAGAGGGTTGGAAACCTCTGCTCGATATTGTCAAAGGAAGTCCGTTACTGTCTATATTGAACGGCAGAACTCCGGGCGGCGCTGGATCGAAACAGGTGGGTCTGTTTCAAGTGACGCGGACAGCGAACTGTTGTCCCGAGAAGACTCGATTTGGCGGGCACAGCCTGTAGTAGATGGATCTGAAACAAACCCACCTGTTTCAGGTCGGGCTCTTGACGTTACAATGGCCCAGGCCATGGACGTTACCATCTTAGGGTTCCACTCGGAGCACTTTCCCGAGAAGACTCAGCGCAACATGTACAGCCTGTAATAGATGGACGTGAAACAGGCCCACCTGTTTCAGCCAAGGCCATTGACGTTACTACAATTCAAACGACGGATGTTCAGATCAATCTGGACCCCGGAATAGAAACAACTCCTGCTGTAATAGACCCAAGCGTTTCACGCCCACTTGAAACAGACCCACCTGTTTCGCCACTACTCCCGCGAAAACTCCAAATCCGCGAGGCCAAACTCGTCCAAGAGGGGCACACATATGGTGAGCAAACAGTATATGAAGCGCTTTGGAAACACGGAACCGTTGTCAGCGAGAGTATACGTATCATCACCGTTGGTTTCTTGAGGATGGCCGGTATAGCTGGGCTCGCGGAAAGCAATTGCAAAGCAGCTGTTGCTGGGCTCCTCGAGAAACTTGCGATAGAACGACTTCCGGACAAGAATGTCAGCCAGGGCCGGACCTACAGAATCTACAGTTGGACGGCAGTTCTTGCTCGGCGGCGGTCGGCTGGACTGACACACGTCATTAAGAGTCGAGGCGTCGTATTTGTCGATCCTAGAACCGGTCACCAGCTAACAGCTGCTAAAACTTTGCCACGTCGGCCATCTGAATCACTAGGACCTAAAACAAGTGGGCCTGTTTCAGTTGGTTCCGTTTCATCTCGACAGACTTCAGGGCAGTTAGCCCAATCAGCTGCCGAACTCCAGTCGCCCTTGCCACTAGATGTCGCAAACGGCCATAGCGGTCAGCCACAGCCGTTCTTAGCGATGTCCACGTCGGACCTCGCTTCTCGATTGCGAAAGGATCTCGACCCCGCGTTTGATGACAGCGCCGCAGGCCGTTTATGGAGAGAATGCCGCAGTTTTGTCCCGGATTGCACGATTGATGAAATTGTACATTTTGTCGGCCTGAAGGCGCAGAAAATCTATAGGGATCGCAACATACGAAACCCAATTGGTTTGCTGCTCATGAGTATCCCCGAATTCTTCACCGGAAGCGCAGTTCATGAACTACGGGAACAGAAGGACAGGGAAGAGAAGCAACGGCGCCAGATGCAAGAGGAGCACCGAAAGTATTGGAGGCAGGTTGCGGATGATTCTGCCACATCCTCAGAAGACCGAGAACTGGCATTAAAATTTCTAACCGAGATGGATTTAACGTAAGGCGTCTGCAACTAAGAGCGACCCCGTCAATGATGGCGAACGCTTCCCGCAGATCCGAAAGCAATTTGCTAAGAGAATCAAGGAAAGCCATGCACAACCGCGGGAAGGTGTGGTGGCTAAAACCTTACTTTGAAAACCAACATTGATAAAGAATTAAGGATGGGCTAACGCCCATCTTTGAAAATGCCCTACGCTCACGAGCGCATCAACCCCGCTCGCCATGCTCGGCAAGCCTGCGCGTGGCTCCGCGCCGCAGTGCGGTTGCTACCGCAAGGGTTTGACGCCCTCTTCGCTGCGGGCATTGGCCTTACAAGCCGGAATGGCGAAAACCGCCATCCGGCGCTCTCCAAAAAAACACAGGGAAGGGAAGCGCATTCCAGCAATTGTTTATCGTGCGATGGCCACCCGATCCGCACTCGTCAGAGGCGAGCCTTGGGCCCTGAATTGAGCGGGGGCGGGTGGCCACCATACAGAAAACCGGGGGCAGGGAAGGCCCATGGTCAAGAGTCCCGTCGTTCTACTCTGTGAATCGTTGCCGGCATATCTTCCAAATCGGAAAGATTTACTGCAATCGGTGGTAACCATTTGACGCGCAAAACACGGTTCTCCGAAACTCGGGAGCCTGACCAGTAACTGTGCCAATGCGCGCGTCGGATGTGGCCGCGAGGACTGGCTCGACCGGATATGATCTCAGATTCGTTTCGTTCTTGAAGCTCGCGCGCGTCACGCAAAGCGTTTCCAAGCCGTAATCCGACGTCCCATAGTGTCGGCTTGTCCGGTGGAAATATCCGCGGCCCACGCTTCGTTTTAGTGGGCGCCGGATTCTTTGGCAGTTGGTTGTGAGGGTTTGAAATCTCCCGATTTTCCGATGCAAGATACAAAGCGAGCGAAATCATACCCTGTAAATCCGCCAGATGGCTCACGTACCTGACCTGCAAGCGCGCGAGTGCATCATCTTTTTCCCTGGGATTTGCGGCAAGGGTTGTACGTTCCAGCTTGGCAAGCCCACCGGAAATAGCATCTGTGATACTACCGGCCAGGGTCAAGCACAATGGTTCGACATGTGCGGATTCGTCTCTGTAGACCACGAGCAGCCAAAGCTCGGGAGGCTGCTCGGAGTCGGAGTTCAATGACACCAGGAATCCAAGGATCTCCTCCCCGAACACGCGTCCAGGCGCGCTAACGAAACAGCACCACTCGGGTAAATGAAACAGGACCTCGCTCGGAATATCGCCACTGATCGGTGTGTTCCAGATGTCGCGCTGGACATCGGAATCAAAGACGTAGATTCCCTGAGTAGTCCGCCAGGCAGCGAGCGTGGTTACCCCGACTAGGTCGACCAGCAATGGCTTGGGATTCCGATAACCACTCGCCATTGCTGCGCCAACCAGCAAACCACGAATCACCTCTATAGGGGTAAAACACCAGGCGGGCCATGTCACTCGGGACCGCGAGCGCAGATCGTCTATTGCGGTCCACAGCCCGGGAATTGCTTCGCCGTACTTCTTCAGCAGACCACGTAGTTGTTTGGCCGCAGCATCGATTTCCGATGGAATCATCGCTTAGAATTTCCCTGGGTTGGCAGCTTTAAAACGACGGCTCTCTGATGGCGGTTTGGTTGATCTTGTTTCTTGCAAAACCGACTCATATCTCGATCCGAGCGCTCCTCGCGCAAAAGATGGAGGCAGGGCTCGTGTGTTTGTGGCTCTATCCATTACCGTAAGGGGTGTCTGCCCAGGGCTGTGGGTTTCTCCCCGAGCGAGGATGGTTGATCTCAACCCCTTTACAATCGTAGCCAATACCTTTCAGTTGCAAATAACTCTCGAATCGAAGGCTGCCGTTTGGTTGGGAAACAAAAGCAACCTCGGGCCCGGAGGTTTCAGGGTGGCGCGTTTTTTTGTCGCGTGACGAGTATTGACCGCTTCAAAGCACGGGGAAAAGCAAAAAAAAGGGTATAAATATACTTGACTATTCCACGGTTTTGACCTAGAATTTAAGTCATGGAAGACAACGGTAAGGAACCAAAGACACTACTGGAAGCGGTCGAGTTTTTCAAAAGCCCAGAGAACTGCCGAGCCTACCTCGTTCCGAGACGCTGGCCGAAAAGCATCGTCACCTGCCCACACTGCGGAACGGATAAAGTGAAGTTCCAGCCGCAACACAACCGCTGGCAATGTAGCGTTCACCATCCTTGCCGTCAGTTCACTTTGAAGACTGGCACGATCATGGAGGACAGCCCCATCGGTTTGGACAAGTGGCTGCCGGCGATCTGGCTGATCTCTAGCAATCGTAACGGTATCTCTTCCTGGGAACTCCACCGCGCGTTAGGCGTCACGCAGAAAACCGCATGGTTCATGTTGCAACGGATTCGCCTCGCGATGCAGGATGAACTGAACGGCGGCATGTTGGGTGGCGAGGTTGAAGTTGATGAAACATGGATTGGCGGCAAGGCCCGCAATCAACATAAAGCGCGGCGCATCAAGGTTCAAAAGGAGGGCCGCAACACTGGCGGCAAAACGGTAGTAGTTGGAATTCTAGAACGCGAGACAGGGAAGATTCGCGCCACGGTTGCGCCAGATCGCACGAAGCGCGTGATGCAGGAAGCGGTTCGCGGCAACGTGGAAAAAGGTTCGGAGATTCACTCCGACGAAGCGGCGCATTACTGGCGTATGGACGATGAGTATACGCACAACATTGTGAATCATCTTGAGACTTACGTGAATGGAAACATTCACACGAATGGTGTTGAGAATTTCTGGTCGCTGTTGAAGCGCGGCATCAACGGCACCTATGTTTCGGTTGAGCCGTTCCACTTGTTTCGCTATGTTGATGAACAGGCGTTTCGCTTCAACAATCGCTTGCCGATGAAGGATGCGGATCGTTTCGGTTGCTTGGTTCGCAAAATCGTGGGCAAGCGGTTGACCTACGCTCAACTCATCGGCAAGGAAGACGAAAGGCCGGAAACGTTCTGACAAAGAGTTGAACCGGCAAGAGCGCGGCAAGCGCCCTATCAGCCAACGCTAACTCAAAAAATCTCGATACAATCACGGTATTTATGACAACGGATCAGATCTTGTCTGCCTTGCAAAGCGAAATGGAACGCAATGGCTCTATAAACTTCTTCACTGTCACTAGGTCAAAGAACCAGAAGTACAAAATTGTGGGCAGCAATTCCAACGGCAAAGATGGCACTGGCGAGACGATAGCTGAGGCTCTGAAGTCCTACTGCATCCTCAATTCGCTAATCAGTCAGACGTGAGGTCCCCCATACTGAAACCAACACCTCCGCCTAACGGGGCGGGCATCGTTCTCGTTCAACTGGACCGCCTGAAGCGCGCGCTCACCTATAAGGAAATTCAGGAGTACCTCGGAAACGATTCGTCGGGTGCATTGAAGGCCGTGCTTGATGATCTAGTAAAACGTGGCAACCTTGCACTCACACCAAAGGGACGGTATAAGGTTCATATCCCGCCCAGTCGCGTTAGAAGGCGCTTGTGGGCATAAGACGCGCACTGCTGTTGATTGCCGTCCTGTCATCGTGTAGCCATAGCCCGTCCAGATCAGAACTGTTTCAGTTGCGGTCACAATGCAAGGATCTTGCCGACAAGCTCTCACAGAATAATCCACCTTCTGGATACTTTGCCGACGATGGCAAAGTAACGGTCCAGGCGCACTACAGCCCCATTTCGAATCGCTGCTATGTTCTACTTTTTGAAACTAGCGAGTTGTACGCGATGCAAGATAAAACCCTACTCGACGGTCAGAGTGGGAAAGTGCTTATTTGGGAGAGTATCACCTCGTCATCTCGCCTCGGTCACGTTTACTCGGAAGAGTGGACCCACCTTGTTTCAGGACAAGAATCATACGCACATGCAGATGCCTTAATCAGCGCTAAAATGTCCGAGGGCGATTCCGATGCAGACCGCTAGCCGCGTTTCCGTTTTGGCCCACGCCGATTAGGATTCAACGCGGACTTTGCTTTTACGGCGGCTTCACGCCTGAGTATTTCCGTATGTGAAACGGTGAGCACCGTTCGCACCGCCGCATCGAAGCGCTCAAACTGATCCGCGTTCGCGTACCTTGCGGCTAACTCAGGTGAAATTGTGATCGGCCGCGGTGGCCTTTGCTTCATGAACGAAGGATACACCATTTCGGCCCGATCCTGTTTATCGTCAGATTTGACGGTTGATGCTCAAGCAGCCAAAGAATGTGGAGGACATCAAGAAGGGGCTTCTCGCGACCTGCGTCGAACGGTGTGAGATAAGGTTGAATCTTATGGAACACGCTCTTGCAATCACCAACTGCTATGTCGCCTATTGATTGGATTCAAGCGTTATCACCGCTGATATCTTCATGGGCAACGGCGATAGGAGTTGGGATTGCCGTCAGACAGTTGGCCGCCACAAAACGGCAGGCTCAAGTGCAATTCGAAGATTCGTTAACAGCGCAATATCGACAACTTATGGAACAACTTCCACTTGCAGCATTGCTTGGCAGGGAACTGGAAGCGACACAGATGACTGAAGCGCTTAGGGTATTCTACTTGTATTTCGATTTGTCAAACGAGCAAGCCCTCTTGCATAAGCAACGACGAGTAAGCAACAAAACATGGGCGACTTGGCGTGAAGGAATATCCCAAAATCTTAACCGACCAGCGTTTCGACAGGCATGGCAGCAACTCGTCCCGATCTGGACGGTAGTTTCGATGATCTGAAAGACACATTTCGCAATTATCTCAGCGGCGCGCAATAGCAGAGATCATTCCGCAGGCTACCGAGATTATCGCCGTAGTAAAGTTATCAATTCTACAACGTTAGATCGACCGCCAAACGTCTCATAAACGCGCGTGTGGCCATCATCCGCCTCACGTGTCGCCGACGCCGCCGACCTCTGAGCGGATGCGCCGCTGTCTTGATGAGCATTGTGAGTTTCCGGTGAGCGTGCGTAAAGGCGGAATCAGGCTTTTTTCTCAGCTAATATTCGGCGGACGGAGGTTCGGCCGATATCCAGGCGCCGCGAGATTTCAGATTTGCTGATTCCCTGGCGGAACAGTTTGCGGACTTCGGCAGCTTTAATTGCCGCAGTCGCGGGACGACCGAGACGCGTGCCGCTTTGCCGGGCATGGTCCAGTCCGACACGAACGCGGTCGCGTAGTATGTCGTGTTCGAAGGCAGCGAACACCGACAGCATGCCGGCCATCGCTCGGCCAGTAGATGTGGTCAGATCGAGTGCCTCGCTGATTGACACAAAGCCAACGTTGAGATCAGTGAGTTCTTGCAGCGTGGCCACCAGATCTAGTAAAGAGCGACCCCATCGATCAAGCCGCCATACAAGCACGACATCGATCTCACGTCTCCGCGCAGCGTCGATTAGTTGTTGGCGCTGCTCGCGCGCCTTGGCACCGGAGCCAACTTCTTTGACTTGCATGGTGACAGTCCAGCCGCGGTTCGCAGCGTAGTCACGCATGGCACGCATCTGCATCGGAAGCGTCTGCTGATCGAGCGTGGAGACACGCGCATACAGCCCGGCGCGCAACATTTTCGCTGGTTTGCGTGGCTGGCCAAAAACCGTGCTGGATTTTGCTTGTTTGGAGGTGCGTTGTACGGGCATTTTCGCGTGGTGTTTTTGGATGGCCGGAACCTATAGTTTCCGGCCATCAAGCCGAACTTTTATATTACGCCGCCGTGGGTGTTGTGAGCCTTGCCAGTGTGTCGCGAAAGTTCCACGGCATCCACTCCTGCGGGTGCGCGGAAAGTTCCGCGCTACGCCTCTGCAGTTCCGTGAGGTAGTCGAAGGGATTGACGCCATTCAGCTCACACGTGTGGATGAGGCTCATGAATAGATCGCCGGTATACGCTCCGTTCAGTGTCTTGTAGAAAAGCGCATTCCGCCGATTCAGGATCGCCTTCTTCAACGCGCGCTCGACGATGTTGTTATCGATGGGTGCCCCTGATTGCGAAAGGAAGAGTGTCAGTTTCGCCCAGTGATTCAGCAAGTAGGACATGGCTTTGCCCAACCCGGAATTCGGCTCCGTCCTATGCTCTTCGAACTGCGCTTTCATCCATTGCTGCAGTTCCTTCATCACCGGCCCACTGTGTTCCTGATGGAAGCGCAGACGTTCTTCCGGCGATAACTCCTGCTCGCGCGCCAGCGCGTCGTTGTGATAAACACAGCCGAGCGCTTCGAGCACATGTCTACATTCTTCAGGAAAGTTGTCTGCGACTTCGACCAGCTGCCGTCTGGCATGAGCGAGACAGTTGGCCAGCAGCACCTTGACGCCGGGCAGTTTCGGCGCATTGCGCGAAAGCGCGTCGCACATCTGAATCGGCGCAGGCAATTCGGCCGCACGCTGTTTGAGCACATCGGCGATGTTCTCGCCCGCATGTTTAGGCCCGGTAAAGAACAGCGCGATTCTCCAGGAGCCCACCAGCGATACGATGCCGCTCGTGAATATGCCCGTGCGCTTGTCGCCCGGCTCACGTGCCAAATACAGAATCCGCATGCTCGTGTCGTCATTGTGCAGCACCCGGCCTTGCGCTGCCTGGCGGATTAATTCCTGCAGCACCGGCCGAAGCAGTTTCGCCGCTGCCGCCATCAAGTCCCACTGCGTTGTTGTCGGCAACGGTATCTGCAGCTGGCCCTCCAACCGTTCCAGCCGCTTAAAGGGCACACCCGTTCCGTACTTCAACAGCGCGATCATCGCCACCGCCGTCGCATCGTACTTATCAGGGCCCGCCATCTCGGGTTCTGCGGCGGTGAAGATCTGTCCGCAGGCGTTGCAGCGGAGGCGCTCCATTTCAAAGATCGTCGCCTTCAGCGGCGCTTGCCCCACAATACGTATCAACGTGGCTGGTTCCTTTTGCCGGTAGACTTTTCCCTCGCCGCATTCCGGACAAGCGTTACCGGACTGAAGTGTGGCATGCGGGATCGTGACTCTGGTTGCGCCCGCAAAGGTAGCGGCTCCGTTTCGTCCATGTCCGGCTGAGTTCTCGCCGTCTGCTGGCGCAGCAGGCTTTGGAGCGGGCGTCGGTAGGACAGCGCTGGTCTTCTCGGTGTTCCTTTTCGGTGTTAACCGATCAGCCATGGCATGCAGTGCCGCTTTGATCTTCTGCCCATCTGACTCACTCAGCGGCGCACGCGTGCCGCGATCGATAATCCGGTCCAGTTCCTCCAGATTCACTTCGATCCGCCGCCGTGCTGTCTTCCTCTTCATAACTGACTCAGTAGTTCGCGGAAGCGCGGCGTCAACGGCAGACCGAACAACTCTTTCACCGGCTGGGTGCATTTCTTCGTGGGCGCATTATGACCACGGCCCGTGGTGGTTCCGAGCCACTGCCAGTTGGCCGCGCGATAGCACGTGCCTTTGAAACGTGCTGGGTCGATGAAGGTCTCCAGCCAATACACCGGATGCGCATACATCTGTTGCCAATCGCGCGGCACGATCTTCGCCATGCGGCCTAGAATGTGCGAGGCAAGATGTGGCACCGCGACCCACGGCAAAATCAGAAATCGAGTGTTATATGCCAACAAACGCAGATTGCATTTACGAGCCTCCGCGCTCCAACCAATAAAGCGATCGCGACTTGCTAAGTGCCGCGGCGCCGAACACCACGCCAGGCATGCAATCACTTGCCCTTTGGCCGAGACCAAGTATTTTAGGTGTTCGCCAACTGGCTGCTGATACCTCAAGTAGTGGTACTGCTCCAGCAGACTGTTGAACAGTGGCTCTTGCGGTGTGCGCCGCACTTGCCGAAACTCCAGCACGCCTAACTCAGCCAAGGGACCGTGCACGGGTCGATTGTCGGGCACCAGAGGTTCCGGGCGTTTTAGTCCCTCCGGCCTGTTGGGTGAACCGCGGCGTGCCGCAGGCAACTGAATCGCACCCGCACGCTCCAGCATGAGCAGCAGGCCGCGGCACACCATGTCGCGCAACTCACCGTTCTCTTGTTTCCACTGCCATGCCTCGCAGACTCTCTTGGACAAGGCATAGCGGCTGAGTTCAGGGTGTTCGCGGATCAACTCCTGAAGGAAACCAATCTCCGCCTCACGAATCTCACGTCCTCGATAGCGCCATTCTGCCGGCACAGCAGCAGTGTGACAGAAAATCTGTGCGAACGCAAGCCCCTTAATGCACTTTTTTCGACAACAAGATCAGCTCACTCGCCGCCACATCGGAGCGGCTTTGGTGTCCGGATCGCCGGCAGCCAGCAACAACTGTGCCTGATAGGCTTCCACCGATCGCGCTGGTCCATCGCCGCTCGGCCACCACCGAAACCGTCCCTTGGAGAGACGCTTTTGGACCAAGAAAAAGCCTTGGCCGTCGTAGACTAACAAACGGATCGACTTAGCGCTGCGGCTGCGAAAGATGAAGACGCAGCCCGAAAACGGATCGCTGGCCAGTTTCTCCCGGCACAGTTGCGCTAATCCGTCCACCCCTTTTCTTCCATCCACGGCCTCCAGCGCGACCAGGATGCGCATCTGCGGCGTGATCTGCAACATGGCCTACCGGCCTGCGAAGCTATGAATCAGTTGGGCAATCTCGCTAGTGCCAATGCCCTTCAACTCCAAACGTAGCTTACCGCCGCGTTGCGATTCGACTTCAATGATGCAACTAGCGGCAACACGAGACGCAGGCGTTAGCAGTTCCAGGAAAGCGGCAGGCGGCCCAACCGCCGAACCTTTTCTTCTCGTGTACTTCCCCTTAGGTTCGCTGACTCCTTTGCCCATCCACCTCTTCAAGCTATTTGCGTCCAACCGCAACCACCGACAAACGAGATTCTTGCCGCGACGGCCCGCGACCTCTGCGGCAGCCCGCCATAACTCTTCTGGGAATCGCGTCCGCTTCTGGTGCTGGCTCCGAAACTCTTCAAAGCGCTTTCTCAGCTCTTCCACATCGTCGAACCTGCCGTCATCGGTTACTCGCGTCATTGCTCCGGCCTCCCGCCTTCTGTTGACGCTAGCAAGCTTCGATGTCTTCAGTCACGCACCCTTGCCGCAACCTCACTGAGCATTGGCCCTTTGCCGCCGCTCGACTTTGCCCCGCCACTGCTTGACGACGAACCGGATGTTCGCTTTCTTTTGAAATCATCCCGCGCCAACAGACGTTCTGAACAATGTACGTCCATCTATCGCCGCCAGCATCCGGTCTACGATCTGCTTATCCTGTGCTCTCATAAAGTGTCACTCCCGCGCAAAGTCCTTTGCCTTTGTCATATCAAACATTTCGCGGCACTCATGTCAGTCAATAGGTTTTGTGATTTACTCATCGCATCACAGATTTCGCGGTCGCCGATTGTGTGGTAAGGTATATGTATGTCTATCCGAGTACATTTTGAAAACGGAAAGCCTATCGCCGAATTTGATACCGCAGCTGAAGCGGCTGACTTCATGCGTGCCGCCTCATCGCAAAACGGCAACGGAACGGCGCATTCACTCGCGGTCAAGCACGCAGCGAACGGGAACGGCAACAAGCGCTACGCCAAGCCGCGCCCACGAAGCTCCGCACAGATAGATTTGGTCTCGCTCATCCAGGCACAGACAGAGAACGTTCAATCCTTGCTGAAAAGCTTATATGAAGTGGGCAAGGAAATAGAGGCCGAAGAACTCGACAAGGTATCTGGCATTCCGTACACCAAATACGGCGGACTGTTCGGCGCGGTGTCGAAGGCCGCTACCAAGGCCAAGATTCCGTTAGAGGATATTTACACGAAGGACACGCGCTTTGTCGGAACCGAGCGGCAAGTTTGGTACGCTCCCGGCACCCTCCTCAAAGAGCAAGGAGGCGCGGCGTTCCATGCCTGACCCGTTTCCAGGAGGGCCTATGGTTTTGTTTAGGAGGGTGACAGCCCCTCGACTCTTGCTCACCGAGCGAGCGGGCTAGAAAAAGACATGGAAGGAGCCAGTACGTTTTCGCCTGAGAAACTTGGCGTACTGGCTCCGTGGTGGGCGCACACTTAAATCAAAAGGTTCTTAGGTTTAGATGGTGGGGCGGTAGTGTAACGGTAGCACGTGCGCCTGCAAAGCCAACAGTGCCAGTTCGATCCTGGTCCGCTCCACGCCAGCAAACCCTTGAATCCACTTCAATTGTCACCGATCCTGCGCCCAATCGCAAGCAAAATGGTGCTTTTCTGCCCATGCCCAAAAATAAACGCCAGCCTGTCACGTAAATCTACGGTAGCTCGGCGCATCGGATTAGTCAAGTATATTTATGCCAAAAAAAGTGAAGCCGTTTTCAACGGGCGGCGTCTTCTGGTACTAACGTTTTGGTTGTAAACGGAGGTACTGAAACCTTGGGGTTTTTCTGTTCAAGAATTAGCGAGCGAATTGCCCAATGAAGACATTTGTTCGCAAGACTGTGCGATTCTGTCTGGTCGTGGTCCTCGGCTGCCTTGCGGTGATCTGCGTGGCGGTGCTGGGCCTGGGTTTATATCGCTTAGCGACCGCCCCCGATCCACACTCGCCAGAGGCGTTGCTGAAAAAAGCGGACGAGATGGCCTGGCTCAACAATTGGATCGCGGCGGAGCCTCTCTATCGGCAAGCGGACCTTACGTTTGTGCAACAGCACAAAGCGGCCAAAGCTCTCTACGCGCGTGTCAGTCAGATTCCCGCCACATCGGGGACCAGTGACATACCGACTTTAATTTGGAGTCTCACGCAATATCTGACGAAACCGGAAGCGCAAGATCCAGAGACGCGCCTGCGCATCCTGACGATCCGGGGCATGGTGGAGACGAATTACGATGCAGCCATTGCTCGGACCACATGGGCTATGGTTGAAGACCTTGCTAAGCGCCAGCACCATTATCAGCTGGCGTCTCGCGCCGTGGGAGAGCAGGGAATTGCCGCCTTTTTGTTGGGCGATGTAACCCACGCAAAACAGCAGGTGCTCAGCGCATGGGGGATTGCCAAGACGCTCGGCGATGCCGCCGCAATTGTCCGGTACTCCAGCGTGTACGGGGCAGGCATGGTGCAATTCCACAAGTTCGATGAAGCGATGGGCCCGCTGAATGATGCGATCAGCCGGGCGAAAGCGACTCCGGGCATGGGTTACCCAAGCATAGCCGTGAACTATAAGATTTCCGCCCTGAGCGGCTTGGGGCGCTATCCTGAAGCGCTCGCCCTCAGCTCCGAAGCGCTCCGATACCCGCAGCAATATCATTTGCTGGGCATGCTTTACACGATTTTGGAAACGCGGGGCGAGATCTATGAGCGCATGGGCGATTGGACTGGTGCCATCAACGAATATAAGGCGTCGCTGGACTATGCGCGCCAGATTTCGTATTGGCGCGGCTTGGCGGAAGGCGCCGGCTTTCTTGCTCTGGCGTATCAGCATCAAGGACAACTGCGAGAAGGGCTCGCCGCGATCAATGAAGCGATTAGCGCCAATCAACGCGTACCGGACGAACTGTACTTCGTCCCAAGGAACCTGGCCGTGAAGGCGGCCATTCTGGCCAAGCTTGGACAGACGGCCGCCTCGAACTCGCTGTACCAGAAGAGTGCCGATCTCATAGACTCATTGTTGACGACGGTTCCGACGCCGCAAACAGAGCGGTTGTTGTTGGCGCAGCTGAGCAGTGTCTATTCCGGCTACTTCGCATCCTTATGTGATCAAAATCGATATCCGAGCGCGTTTCAGACCATTGAGAAGGCGCGCGGGCGGTTAGAAGTTCAGTCTCTTCAACATCACGAAACCGTGGTGCCCCACGCACCCACGGCGGCTGAAAAACACCTGACAGAGCTGAACCTGCGGTTGATTGACACCGAAGAACCCGAGGCGAGAGACCAAGTCTTGAAGGCCATCGGCGACACCGAACAGCAATTGGACCCGACCTCTTTTGCCCAAAAGACCGCCTCTCATCCGGTCTCGCTTCGAGAGCTCCAGCAGCAATTGAAGCCGTCAGAGCTGGTGGTCGAATATGTGCTCGATGAACCCCGTTCCTACGCGCTCGCCATCACCGCGCGGTCCGTGAGCCGCTATGCGCTCGCTGGCAAGGACCGGCTGGAAAGTCAAACCTCGGAATACCGGGACGTGATTCGAAAACAGAAGGAAGATACCGCGTTAGCGCAACTCCTCTTCGACGAGATCCTCGGCTCGATCCGTGAGTACCGGGCCGCCTCCACTGTGATCGTCGTACCAGACGGGGCATTGCATCTACTGCCCTTCGCAGCGCTGGCGGATCAAGGCCGATACGTGATCGCTTCGCACGCCATTTGCGCCGTCGAGTCTGGCACCGTTCTGGACATCCTCAGGACCAGGCACGGGCAAACCAAGACAATGACGGCGCTTCCCTATGTGGGCGTGGCCGCATGGACCAAAGCCCCAGACAACCGCAATGTCATTTTGCGTGCGATCAGCGGCCCGGAACGAAGTGAGCTCATCGCGCTACCGGAGAGCAAACATGAAGTGGAGTCCATCGCAAACGATCTTCCCAAGCCGAGTACTTTGTTATTGGGCGCAGAGGCGACCGAGACGCACTTTAAAGGGCTGCCGTTAAGCGAATACAAAGTGCTTCATCTCGCGTTGCATGGCTATGCAGATCTCGAATACCCGGAAAGATCCGCATTGGTGTTCGCCCCGCAGCAAGGCGGTCGGGACGACGGCCTTTTGCAACTGCGGGAGATTCGCGGTTTGCACCTCAATGCGAGCCTCGTTACGCTTTCCGCTTGTAACACCGGAGTGGGACCGGTAGGCGAGTCGGGTGTCGCTAACCTGGTCGGCGCTTTTGTCGAGGCCGGCGCGGAGAGTGTGGTTTCCACATTATGGGAGCTGGAAGATCATTCGACTTCCCGTTTGATGAAGTCGTTCTATGAACATCTGGCACGGCATGAAGAGAAAGCCGAAGCGCTCCGGCAGGCGCAACTGACGTTGCAGGGCGCCGGGTATCCACCCTATTACTGGGCCAGTTTCGAGTTAGTTGGAAATCCTTCGGGGACAATAGTTGCTACTCCTGAACTTTCGGCAAGGACCTACCATCAATGACACTATCCAGATCTGATCGCGCTGCGATTCTCGCAAGGATCGAAGCCCTTGTGCAGAAGAAGTTTTATGACCCAAGCTTTAATGGCCGGGATTGGCCAGCCATCGTAGAGCAAAGCCGGTCCTCGGTGCTCGACGCTGGCACTGTGGAAGAATTTGAGGCGGAGGTCGCCTTCATGCTCAGTAAGCTGGACTCCAGCGGTTTGGGACTATTGGGGGCGCAGACCAAGATTACGTCGCGCAACGCCATCAACGCGAGTTTTTCCGCCATTGAAACATCTGAGGATGGGTTACGCTGGGCTTTTCAGGATGTTCTTCCAGGCGGTGTGGCCGAAAGGGGCGGCATTCATCCCGGCGAGATTCTGATCTCGATTTCTCAAAAGCAAATCCGTCCTCCCGAGATGCCGGCATTTCCGATGGGACAGATTGTCAATGTGGTGGTGTCGAAAAACGGCCAGCACAGCCAGGTGAATCTAAATTTACAAACGCCGCGGCCGAAGTACAAAGACAACCCTTATGCCGAGCCGGAAAGTATCAGCGCGGCGTTGACAAGTGTTGGCGTTGGCCGGTTGAGGGTGAGCCTCTTCCCAGGCAAGATTGGCATTGACTTCTCCAATCAGTTGAAAGCTACGTTCGCAGGCCAGCTCGCCGAGGCCGATCGGCTCGTGGTTGACCTGCGCGGTAATCCGGGCGGTGGCGTGGGCGCTTTGCGCCTGATGAGCTTTCTAACGGCGGATGCGCGGCCTGTTGGATATAGCCTGGACCGGGCCACGGCAGAGCGAGGCGTCAATCAAAATGACCTGCCCCGCTTCAACAAGATTCCTCAGTCCAAGCTAGCCATTCCGCTGCTCGCCTTAAAATTCTTGAAAAAGCAGTCCGTTGTTTTGGAAACCGAGGGTCTAGGGCCGCGACGGTTTCACGGCCGAGTCGTGGTGCTGGTGAACGAGCACTCGACCGGCGCCGCGGAAATGGTTGCACAGTTCGCCAAGGAGAACGCCCTTGCCACGATTGTCGGTACAAAAACGCCGGGACGGTTGGCGGCGCGCTCCGCCTTTAAGGTGGGATCTAACTACCGGCTCACCATACCAATCGGCGCTTACATCAGTTGGAAGGGAACAAGAATTGAAGGCCGGGGAATCGAGCCGGACATTACCGTGCCGTGGTCATACGAAGAAGCTTGCCGGGGGGCTGACAACCAACTCGCGAAGGCAACCGAAGTCGCTAAGACTTTGTGATGGGCTTGTTCGTTTCGATCCGTAAGGGATAAAAATACGACGCCTCATCCTTATCGTGCGTGGTCGCCAGAAAGTAGGAGCCGGGATGTGTGCCACGCAGGTCGAGGAGCACTGTCACTGTCCTGCGCTGATCGCTACCTTGGGCGGCGGCTGCGCCGCTTGCTAACACGTGGTCTGAACTGCGATCCCGGCTGACCGACACTTTATACGTTCCAGCGTCACTGAGCTTCGGCAGTATAACGGTGAGCTGCACGCGGGCGCTCGGCAGAGAAACGGCCTCCAACTGATTGAGCGCGTTGCTGCCTCGCAGCGCGCCGTAATTAGAGAGATCAACGATTCTAGCCATCAAGGGGCCCGGATCGGTCGTTGGGCGCGCTCTCTTCAAGCTGTGACCGTCAATCCTAATCCGATGGCGAGCAAGAGACACGCTGCTACCGCTGCCAACCAGGCAAACGCCTTGCGAGGGCTTGTCTTTTGCACTGCCGGATTCTTTAAGGGCGCGAAAGTCTGAGAAGCAGGGAGAACAATACGCCAAATGCAACCGGGCGGGATGTGTGGCGGAAAGTTGGTTCGACGCGATCGCACGAAGAACAGCGGGATCTGGACACCCTTCTCTCCCAGGGTTGGGGTGGGCTGTCGAAAAGAACTCCTTGATTGGGTCGCGTGGCACAGGCTCTCAACTTTTTACGTTTGTTATTTTACGGTCGGCGGGGTCCGTTAACCTATAGGACTTTGGTAATGCTTCTGTGCTTGGAAGCTCATCCCCATTGGGTGTAACTAGCGCGCTCATCTTATCCCTGGCGCGCTGTAGGGCTTTCTTCGCCGCATCGTAGGACAATCCCAACGCCGATGCGATAGCGGCCGGTGTATCTAATTCCTGCTCCACCAGTACTAAGATTTGTTGATCGCGCGTGCTGAGTTGTGTTTTCATGCGCTCGAAGAGGACCGCATTCTCGATCGCACCGAAAGAGTCATCCGTGCGGGCGGTGCCGTTAGCGGCTTCTAAATCGGCTAATGTACCAACGGCTTTCTCCGACGGGTGCGATTGCACCCACTCGTAAACTTTCCCGATCATCGCGGCGCGAGCGTATTTGTCCACCGACTTGATCTCCTCTGCTCGGCGGCACATGGCCGCGGCGACCGCCTCTGCGAATCCCGCTAAGACAGCATCATCGATCCGGCGGAATCGCGGCGCGATGTATCGATACGCCCGAGTAACAGCTGCGCGCACGTTCGCCGGCACCGGCTGGCCTGCCTCGTCGATGAGATTGAGCAAAGTCTTGGCCATCTGGCGGCGTTCTGGTTTGGACGCAGCAGAGCTTTACAACGAAACAAAAAATATTTGGCCTCATGATCGACGCCGAGGACACTGGCGTAAGACTTTCTTAGTGATGCCGTGCACATCTCATCGACGCCTGGCTTTCTGTGATGTACCAGCAACGTCTTCGAGATTGGCTTCGCCGCAGATCCGGCGGTACAGCCATCGCGGTACAAGACAGCCGTGCGCAAACCGCTGAAGTTCTCGCGGGACAGCCGCTCCCGGCGATCGCAACGGCCGCACAAGCCGCCGCGCAGCGCTTCAGCACCGCAACCGCAGAGCAATGACTCTTGCCAGCATTGGAACTAGATTAAAACAAGTGTGACGATTTCGCGCGAAAATGCTAACCGCGCCCTTTAAGCGAGTTTTCTGTTCCGACCCGTTTGCGCGTAATGGGGTAGAAAACCGGTGTAAGGGAGGGTATTGGGGAGCAACGGAACAGAAAACTCGCTTAAGGGGTGGCGAGCGAGTGCAAGCGCCAGTGTCATGAGCAACAATATGTCCTTTCGGCAAGCGTGTATGACTGAAGGCAAAAAGCTGGTAAGGTCAGAAAGCCGGGAGGCTCAGTAGCCATGGCGCGTGAAGCATTCATTTAGCAGCTATGAAGATTTGGAAGCATTGCAATTAAGTTTCGAAGAATAATTCCGCAGCGGGCACGAGAAGCGGACACACTTACCCGAAGATTATGGGAGCTGCGGCAGAGATCGCAGGACGGCGCGGCATGAATGCGGTGTGTCGATCTTAGCGCGTCGCGCCTCGATTTCGAGTTGTTTCGAAGAGCTGTGATTGGCGTCACCGCTATCGGCTGGACCGAGGCGCATAATGATTACCGGAAAGTCCCGCCTCTCGGAAGCGCGATCCCGGCCAGCAGAGATGCACACCCCCTGAGGCGAAGGTCGGAAGCACTCTCTTAACAAAGCTGCTAGCAGTCTAACTCTAACTTTCCATTTACTGGAGGTGAATATGACGCGCATCAGCATGGCGCTGTTGCTTTTCTGCACGTGTTTTGGTTCCGTTGCATGGCCGCAAGCGGTGGAAGAACGTGGGTCGAGCGGAGACCCCGACGCGCTTGGGCTCTATGCGATTGGGCACACCAGTTACATGTTTATCGATACAACTCGCGCGAATCGTCCGGTGTACTCGGACGTTTGGTACCCGGTGGATGCCAAGAAGATAACCAGCTCTGCGATTCCCGCACAGTATGCTTTGGACCCGTTTTCCGCGAATCTTCCCATCTCGACTTCAAAGGACTGGGAGATCCTCGGTTATGATCCGGCCTATGAGGGACCAGCGCCTTCTCATGGTGGGCCGTTCCCGCTCTTGGTATTTTCACCCGGGTTTGATGACGACAGTTGGCAACAACTGTTTATTGGAACGCGGTTGGCGAGTCACGGCTATGTTGTAGCCGTTCTCGATCACTACGCTGACTGCCAGTGGTCATGGAGCCCATGCGATGACTTGATGACAATCGCAGTTAATCGTCCCCACGATGCCTCGTTTGCGATCACGCAACTGCTCCTCAAAGGCGAAACGCCGGGAGTGTTGCTGTTTGGCAGTATTGACTCCCGAAGGATCGCGATGGGCGGACATTCTTGGGGCGGATACGCAACATATGCTCTCACCGGTGGAGACGATTTGGTTTGCGATGCGCTGTGGCCCGCTATTGTTGGTGACGAGACGCTACCCTACCCACCAAGCACGTGTGTACCTGTTATTCCCGATCGGCGGATCAGAGCGATGGTTTCGCTGGACGGCTCGTCGCAGATGATGCGCTATGAGGAATTCAGCAGAATCTCCAAACCGAGTCTGATTATGGGGGAGACGGTGGAGCAGCTGGTGCAAATGGGGACTTTATCTGGCATGCCAAACCCAGAGCAGCTCAGGACGTATCTTGCCCGCCCTCACGCAGCAATCGACCGATCCGATTCCTATCGAGTGGATGTCGATGGTGCCAATCACTATTCATTTACCAATTACTGTGACGGTGCCCAGGTGTTTTTCAACCTCGGACTGATTTCATCCGATGACTTGACGGCGTGGCTGACTTCATGGCCCTGCGCCAATACGGGGCTCGCTGCCGTAACGATCTCTTCAGCAGACGGGCACGAGGCGGTTGACAGGTATATGATCGCCTTCCTGGACTCTTACTTCCGCAATCCAGCCGATAACCATTGGTTAGACCGGTGGATTCTGACTCCGGAATACGCTCTGAATCACACTCCAACCGTACAGTTTTTCGACAAGGAAGTTTGCCACGCGAGTTTACCCAACGACACCTATTTTACTTACCGGCCGCAGCAGACATCGACCGAATGTGACGTAGCGCAGAAAGACCCGACCGGGTGGTTCGCGCGCGATCCGCAGTCAAGCAATTCCAACTTGTTGCTTCAGACGCCCGCCGCTGGCGTTCGCGGTTTGCGACCGTCGAAGCCGTTCTAAGCTTCGAGCGCTTCTAGCGCTCTCCAGAGGGTAACTTCACGCAGATTGACGCTCCTAGTGCGGGCAGGGCGACCGGTTAGAGCGCCACCGTGAAGGCGGCTGCTGCGCCTACGGTGGCTTGAAACAGACGGGTGCTGGCGAGCAACCGGGCGGAGCAACCGGGCAGAAAGCTGCGCTCATTTTGATCTACAGTCGGCGACCCGTCCGGCAATAGCCCGTATATGTGTTTTCGAATGTTTTCGGGTGAGTAACGGAGCAGAAAACCGGGATGAGGATGTGAACGGCATCACAATTCCGCGACGGGGAATGGCTCTTTTACTCTGCCGCAGCCAGCCGATAAATAGTGGCCTCATGCACGTTGAAGGTCCTCGCTATTTCTCGAACCGCTTTGCCCTGGTCAAGAAGTTCCGAAGCCAGTCGAACTTGGTCAGGGTTAAGCTTGCGCGGCCGTCCGAGCTGGACACCTCTTTTCTTAGCGGCTTCACGGCCGGCACCGGTGCGCTCACGGATTAGATCGCGTTCAAACTCGGCGATACCGGCAAAGACAGTCATAATCATCTTGCCGGCGTGCGTCGTCGTACTGGCCCAAGGTTCGGAGATGGATTGGAACTTGGCTCCAGCTTCGCCCAATGTCTCCATTGTGTTGAGCAAATCGCGCGTTGAACGCGCCAAGCGATCCAGCTTCCAGACAATGGTCGTGTCGGCCGCCATAGTCTGGTTGAGCATTCGTTGAAATTCAGGTCTCTGCCGAGTGGCGCCCGGTATTGGCGCGTCGATCCGGCAGCGGACTACGGTTGCCTCAATGGTGTTGCGCGCCATCGTATTAATGCAAATCTGATCAAGGACAACTGGGATGACGTACTTCGCCTTGCCGGTTCCCTGAAGCTTGGCGTAGTCCAAGCAACATCGATCATGAAAACGCTTCGGATTGATGAACGCTCGACGAAGCTGGCTCAGGCAGTTGCCGAAATTGGGCGCATCGACAAAACCATTCATAGCCTCACGTACATCGATGACGAGGCTAAACGGCGACGGACGCTCACACAATTGAATCGGGGCGAGGACCGCCACAAATTGGCACGCGCGGTCTTTCATGGCAAGCGGGGCGAATTGCGCCAGCGTTATCGGGAGGGACAGGAAGATCAGCTTGGCGCGCTCGGTCTCGTGGTGAATGTTATCGTCCTGTGGGAACACGCTCTACATTCATGCAGCTCTGGAACAGCTCCGGGCCGAGGGGTTTCCCGTACAGGCGGCGGACGTCGCCAGATTGTCACCGTTGGTGTTCGAGCACATCAACCTGCTGGGGCGGTATGCCTTTTCGGTCCCAGAGGCTGTCCAGCGTGGGGAGCTACGACCGCTGCGGAGCCCTTCGGGAATCGATAGAAGAGGCGGCTTGAATCCTTAAGCGAGTTTTCTGTTCCATTCATCCCCAACACCCTCGTTTCTTTTTTACGTGTCCGTTTCCGCTACTGCTGCGGCAGCTAAATGGGCCAGCAGTTTGTCAACGCAAGCGGACAATTGTGAAAGCTCCTGCGGCGACAAGCACTCGAACAGCCTGTTTACTAGCGCCTTGACGTCGGGCAATAGTACCTGCTCCAGGTCGCGCCCCCGTTTTCTCAACCACACTCGTGATATTCGGCGATCTCGCAAATCCGCTTTCCGGGAAACAAGGCCACGTTTCTCCATGGAATCGAGCCCGACCGTGATTGTTCCGCCCAACTGCTCCAGACGGTTCGCGATCGCTTGAGTCGGTAAACCATCCTCCTGCCAGAGACAACACAGAATACCCCAGTGCAGGGGAGTTATGCCGAAAGGGTCCAACACGTCCTGAAACTTACGTCCCATAACTTGAACCAGGAGCCGCATCCGATAGGGCAGGTTTTCAGGAGCGAGAATCGCTCGTTCGCGTGCTTTCATTTCAAATGAATGTAACGCATTGGCCCGAGCGGGTCAAATAGCTATATTAGTTCAAGCTTGAAATGTTTTTGCAGCCGCCTTAGTGGTCAGCGCATCTAGTACGCCTAGAGGAACACCTATGAACCCGCAACAGATACCAGTCCTGGTGGTTGGTGCAGGACCTGTCGGCCTTGTCTTCGCTTCTGAGATGGCCCGCTATGGAATTCAGGTCCGAATCGTTGATAAGGCGCAAGGAACGAAGGAGATCTCGAAAGCGCTGATCCTGCATGTCCGCACTCAGGAAGTATTGGATGCGATGGGTATTAGCCATGAGCCGCAGGCGCAATCGAGCCCCTTACGTCGCGTGGAGATCATCGGCTACGGCAAGCACCTCGGGCACGGCTGGTTGGATGGTGTGAACAGCCCATATCCGCATCCGATTATCCTTGGGCAGAACGTGACCGAACACATTCTGCAAGAGCATTTGAACGGCTTGGGAGTGCATGTCGAATGGCAAAGCGAAGCAGTGGGTCTCGCGCAAGATGCGGACGGAGTTAGTGTGACCATCCGCAATGCCGGCGGCCAGGAGGAGACAGTGCGGGCTCAATATGTCCTTGGGGCCGATGGTACACACAGTTTTGTTCGTGAGAGCGCGGGTCTGAAGTTTATTGGACAACCCTACGAAGGGCAAGCGTTCATCCAGTCAGACTCGAAAATCCGCTGGTCGCTTCCGCGCGGCTCGAGTTACCTGTGGTTCACCGAGCAGGGTTACATGATGGTGATTGAGATGCCGAACGATATCGTTCGCACTTTCATCTCTGTCCCCGATACGGATTCAGCTAAACGGACGACCACGCTGGAAGAAGTTAACGACACCCTCAACCTACTGGGTGGCGTTGATGCCGAACTATATGACCCAGTCTGGGTCGCTTTGTACCGCGTCAATCACCGTGCGGCACCCGCATTCCGATCGGGGCGCGTCTTCATCGCGGGCGACGCAGCGCATGAGCACGTCCCCATCGGCGGCCAAGGCATGAACACGAGCATACAGGACGCTTTCAACTTAGCTTGGAAGCTGGCTTATGTGATGAAAGGTCACGCCCGCCCCGACTTGTTGGACACCTACGATATCGAGCGGCATCCGGTGGCACAAAGCCTTCTTTCGGGCACCGATCAGGCCTACACCCGGCTCTTGAAGGCCGGTGATCTGGCCAAGTACGCCGTGCGCGCATTAGGTCCAACCTTGCTTGCCAGTGACACGATACGCAACAAGATGCGCGAAGTTCTGGAGGAGATCGGCATCAATTATCGAAAAGGACCAATCACCGGAGACTTTGGCGGCAGCAGCGGTCCGGAGGCGGGCGATCGCGCGCTTGATGCCGTGGTAGTTCATCTTCCATCGCAGGAGTCGAAACCGCTGCGGGATTTCTTTCGCGGAGTACATTGGACATTGCTCGGTTTCTCTGGGCGAAGTGCAAGCGATGCCGACATTGATAATCTCTCTGCACTCCTCTCAACAATCAGTGGACGTTACGATGGCTTGGTCAAAGCATTCTTGATTGCGGGCGGCTTGCCTGTTCCTACGGGGGAGTCTGGCATGCTGCTGGACCCGATGCTGCAAGTGCATGAGCGGTATGGTGTCACGCACCCCTGTCTTTATCTGATTCGGCCTGACTGGTACATAGCCTTCAGGGGCGCACCTGCGGAGGCAAGTCAGTTGGAAGCAAATCTTGAGCGCTATCTGGTCCCTGTTGGGCGGGGGGCGGCGCATGCTTCCTGAGAGTCTGCAACTGGATAAGTCGCTGCTGCTTCTCGTCGATTTGACGGAAGGACCACTGGCGGCCGTTCGCTCCGTTGCGCCGCATGAACTTAGGGCGGCGGTCGAATGCCTGGTGGAAGGGGCAACCCTGTTGCAACTTCCCGTGCTGCAATTGCGCGCGCCGCTTCCCGATGCAGCCGCGGCCGCAGTTGTTAATGCAGGCTCGGTGGTGCGCCACGCCACCAGCGACGCATGGCGCGCTCCGGAGGTCGCGCAGGCTGTTCAAGCTAGTGGACGCAAGCAGCTACTGATCGCTGGAATTGCCAGCGAAGTGGGCGTCGCGCTGACGGCTATGTCAGCCGCACGGGCGGGCTACCAGTGCACCGTAATCCTGGATGCGTGCGGAACCGTCAGCCGGCGCGCTGAGCAGTGCGCAATCCAGCGGTTGACTCTCGCCGGTATCGGTCTGCAATCCTGGTCTGGTTGTCTTGCAGAGTTGCAAGAGAACTACCTGATCGGCCAGGGGCCGGACTTGCTGAAAATCGTCGCACGCGGAATCGGCTGGACTGCTCTAACTCAAGAGGGGTCCGCTCATGCCTGATGCCGGGCGCGAAGCACGCGGCTTAGCCACTCTCAAGCGAATCGCCGGCGATCACACAAACCAGCCGCTCAGCGATTGGAGCAACATCGCTCCGGACATGCGGCGCTTCATCGTCGAATTTGTCGCTGGTGAAGTCTTGTCGCGGCCTGGCCTCGATCTTAAGTCGCGCCAATTAGCAACGGTAGCCATGCTTATCGCAAAGGGCGACGCGCCCGATGAGTTCCGCATGCATCTGGCGGGAGCGCTTCGCCTCGGTTGGAAAAAAGAGGAGCTTGCTGAACTAATGCTCCAAGCCGCGCCGTTTAGCAGCTTTCCCAACGCGTTGAACGCGTTAAAGTGGTCGCAGGAAGTATTCAGCCAAAGCGATGAGGGAGCGCTCTCTCCAGCGGAACAAGTTGTGCATGCTGTTTTTGCCGCCGATGCCGCGCTTGATGTGGAGGCGTTTCTCAACGTTCTGACTCCCGACGCTCAGTTTCGAATGGGCAGTCAACCTGAGTTAACAGGCAGAGATGCGATAAGGCCGGTCGTTCAAGCGCTTTTTGACTCTGTACGATCTCTCAAACATCAGATGATTGAACTTTGGGTAAGCGGGGATAGAGTTGCTCTTCGTGGCGAAGTGACCATAACCCTGAAGGATGGCACGACGAGCTTGGCGCCCTATATGAACAGTCTGCTAATGACTGAAAATGGTTTAGTGTCGGATTACCGGATACATATCGATATGTCCCTGCTCAAGAGCAAAGTTAACCGGTCCGAAGCGCGGCTGAGGTTTAGCTGATCGTGCTATGCCAAGGCGCGGGGACCATCGCCCGGAATCCAGCTTTCGTCTATGCGGCCCTACTCGCTGATTCGCCACTCGCCGGCATAAACGTTAAAGCGTTCATCGCGCACAAAGCCCACCAGCGTCATCTGCAACTCGCGGGCTGTTTCGATCGCCAGGCTCGACGGGCCGCCGACGGTCGCCAGCACTGGCGCTCCCGCCATGGCGGCTTTTTGCACCAGTTCGAAACTGCCGCGGCTGGTTAAGAACAGAATCCGCTCCCGCAAGGGCGTTCGAGCATGCAGTGCTGCCCAGCCAATTAATTTATCCAACGCATTGTGGCGCCCGATGTCTTCAAACACGG
This sequence comes from Bryobacterales bacterium, assembly GCA_963764105.1. Classification (GTDB taxonomy): domain Bacteria; phylum Acidobacteriota; class Terriglobia; order Bryobacterales; family Bryobacteraceae; genus Bog-105. Next base: position 518,030 of record CAVXRP010000007.1, on the reverse strand, counting down.
CTTCGATCACGCCATCCCCGGTTACGAGCGCCGCCGCATGCAGTCCGCCCGTTTCTCGAAATCCCTTTTGGTGTTCGCGCAAGGTCGCCGGCAAACGGTGAATAGCAGAAGCAGTTACGTGAAATTGGTCCGCCTCTACGGGCGGCATATCTTGCCGGATACTCTCGCGAGTGCGTTTGCCGCAGACTCCACAACTCGAGGCGACGAAGCCGTTGCGCGCCAACCGCCAAGCTGCAAAATCAATGCCGGGGGCCAGTTCCACCAGAACTTCGTTTGAGGGCTCGCTGCCCAGCAGCCGCACGTCCGACATATCCTCGTTTTGGCGAATGACTCCTTCCGATAGCAGGAGTCCGGCCGCAAGCTCTTTGTCGTGTCCCGGTGTCCGCATCGTTACGGCCAGGCTCTCGGTCACATGCGCGTCCTTCTGCCAGTGCTTCACAAGAATCGCCAGTGGCTCCTCCTCGGCCACGTGGTCAATCACTCGTTCAACGTTTCGACCGCTCACCCGCCTGATGCTGAACGAGCGAGTCATTGAGGCGCCTCAACGCCCTTGGCTTTAGCGCCGATCGCATCATCATCCGGGTAGATCTTATCCACCGTTTCGCGTGTGACCAATTGGTGCTTGACAAAAACAGCGGGCGGTGTTGGTTTGCCTTTCAGAATATTTAGGGCGAGTGAAATGGCTCCGTCTCCATACCTTTCGGGGAAATAAGCGACCGAGCCGATCAAACGGGAACCCGGCGTGCGGATTTCGCTACGCGCTTCAAGTGACGCGTTCTGCCCCATGACTGCGCATTCGTCCACCCGTCCTGCTTCCTGAAAAGCCCGCAAGGCGCCCAGCGCGCTTGGATCGTTGATGGCGCCCACTAACACACGGCGTGAGCGGCTTTTGCGCAGATGTTTGCGCACGACTTCCAAGCTGCGTTCAAATTGGCCGTTACCATCTAACGGGATGATTTGACGGTCGGTCAGCGAAGGCAGATTCGCGCGCAGTGCCGCCACCGTGCCAGTGAGCCTTGATTTGGGCAGCGCTCCGGCCACTGGCAATTCGAGCACCAGAACTTCATCCACATTTCCGCGCCAATGCTGGGTTGCCCACCTGGCGAGATATTGTCCGCCCAGGGTTCCGGCCCGATAATTATTCGCGCCGTAGTAGGTAGCGCCGGGGTGGGGGATTTCCAGCGCGATAAATGGAATCTGCGCTTCGCTGAATTTGGATGAGACGATGGGAGCACAATGCTCATCGGTCTGAAAATCGATTACCAGGTCCACCTGTGCCCGCACGAAGAGTTCCGCGTTACGAATCGCCTCCTTCGCGCTATAGCGGTTATTCAAGACCATCAGATCGATACCCTCAGCAAGGGCAGCCGCCTCGATCGACTCCGAAACGGTGCGGGAAAAGGCGAACTCGGAACTCTGCGCGCCATAACCGAACCGGTACTTGCGCCGATTGAAGGGCCTGAGGCGTGAACGATAGGTATGACCCTCGCCCTGTTCCACGAAGCCGCGTTTTTCCAACGTAAATAAGATGCGGAATGCTGTCGCTTTGCTCAGTCCGGTGCGGGCAGTGATGTCGCAAAGGCGCAGGGTTTCGCCATCCGTGGCAAAGGCCTCGATGATATCGCAAGCGCGGGCGACCGCTTCCACAACGTACCGGCCCGGTTTAGACGTGGGTTTCAAACAGTGAAACTCCTAATGGGTTCGCTGAACGGCTGAAGGGCCGCTATAGCCCCTGTCAAGGAACTATAACATCAAATCCTAGAGTCGCTTAATGAGGCAGACCCGTTCCCACTTCTCGTTTCATCAGGCGAAACATTCAAGTAGTACTCTTTTCCCCTTGCAGTGCTTGGCGCGCCCGGATAGGATCGACTCGATCTACGATTCGGTTGGAGATCCAAAAGGGGCTATGAAAACCACGTCACGTTTTTTCTTGCTGTTAGCTGGCCTATCGTTCAACGCGTTATTGAACGCCCAAGCCATCACGGGCGACCTGACCGTCAACGTAACCGACCCAAACGGCGCCGTCGTTTCGGGCGCTCAACTGTTTCTCACAAGCGTTCAGGAGGGGACGGCGATTGCAGGACAGAGCAACACCTCCGGCTCTTTCACATTCAACCAATTGCGGCCCGGTTCTTACAGCCTGAAAGTGACGGCTCCCGGCTTCCAGGATCAAATCGTCAGTGACGTTTCGATTCAGTTGGCGCAACGTACCTCCGTTGACGTCAGATTGACCATTGGACAACTGAGTCAAACAGTTGAAGTCTCGGCTAGCGCCGAAACGCTGTTAAATACCGAGACGGCAACGGCCGGCCAAGTGCTGACAGAGCACACCATTGAAGACCTGCCTTTGAACGGACGGAACTTCATTCAGCTGGCGCAATTGAGTGCGGGGGCAGCACCCATAGGAACCGGCAACTCACCAGCCTCCACATGGACCGGAAGAACCGATCAAACACTCTCGATTGTCGGCCTGCGCGAGAGTGACGTGAGTTACCTGGTGAACGGGATTGAGACGCGCAATGCGCGTTTCGGGAACGCCGGGATCAGGCCCGATCCGGATGCCATTCAGGAATTCAATGTGCAGCGCAGTTTCTTTACGCCCGATTACGGCGGCAGCGCAGCCATTGTCAACACTGCCCTCCGTTCCGGTTCCAACGACCTGCATTTGACGGCCTTCGAGCTGGTCCGGAACAGAAATTTTGACGCCAACAATTACTTTACAAACTCCGCGGGACAAGGTCGTCCACCGTTTAGCCAGAATCAGTTTGGCGCAACCGCGACCGGTCCTGTGATCATCCCGAAGCTTTTTAACGGCAAGAACAAACTGTTCTTCATGTTCAATTATGAGGGCTTCCGGCAGCGCGAGGGATTAGATTTGACGGGTTTGTATCCCTCTACCGCGCAGCTTTCCGGCAATCTGGCCGACAACAGTACGGGCACCGGCTTGTTCCCCACCAGTTCTCCGTTCTGCCAGTCGAACCCAAGTTCTCAGCATTGCGCAAATGTCATTAATCCGGCCACAGGCTTGGCCTTCCCGGGAAACGTCATCCCCGCCAACCTGCTGAATCCGATCTCACAAAAAGCGATTCCCTTCATTCCGGTACCGAATGTGGGAGTGAACCCTAACTCACTCTCGTTTCCCACCTTCAACACCTTCGCCTCTCCCAAGCAGATCAGCGACTTCGATCAATACAACGCGCGCATCGACTATCAGATCAGCAGCAAAGATCTGGTTTACGGGAGCTATTCAAACTCCGACGAACCGTTGTTCGTGCCTTCGATTCAAGCGTTGGGCGGGACCAATAATCCACTGAAAGATCAACTTTGGACAGCCACTTACGTCCGCACCATCACTCCTAGCATTGTCAACGAGTTTTGCTTTGGTTATAACGATAGCTCCACTTATAAGCTCGAACAAGGTGCCGACGGACCAAACTACGCCGCGACGACTTTCGGATTGCAGAACACCTCCACCAATCCCTTCGACTTCGGCGTGCCTGGTTTCGGCATCAGCGGATTTAGCGGCATCGGATCGTTTTCGGAGGCGATCGGCGCGGACGAAACCAATTATCAATATGTCGATAATCTCAGCATCATCCGCGGCAAGCACAACTTTAAGATCGGCTTTCAGATTATGCGGGAGCGGTATTTTGAAATCACCGATTTTGGCGGGGTCCCCTCCTTTAATTTCACCGGGCAGTTCACTGCCGCTCCTAACGGCTTAGCCGACTTTCTGCTAGGCGATCCGTATTCCGCCACGACGTCGGTCGGCAATTCGGCGCAGAATATGGTGACGAACTACTATGGCGGATATCTGGCGGATAACTGGAAGGTAACATCAAAGCTGACTTTGAACTTGGGTTTGCGCTACGAATTTAGCGCGTCGCCCCGCGAAGTGAATGGCAGAGCTGAGTTCTTCGACACCGCCACCGCGCAAGAGGTGGTGGCCGGACACGGCGTGCGACGGCAAATCGTGGACCCCGACTACAACAACTTTGCGCCGCGTGTCGGCCTGGCTTATCAAGTGACGAAGAACACGGTGTTTCGGGCCGGCGGCAGCTACTATGCGACCGACAACGCGAATGAACTGCAATTTGAGATTGTGGGCGCACCTTTCTATTCATCGCAGACACTGACAAGCAGCGCCACCGCGCCAACGCTCTCGCTTTCCGGCTTGTTCCCCTCCGCCGGCGTCGGTGCATCATTCAACCCATTCACCTTGAACCTGCACAACCGGACGCCGTATGTGTCCCAGTGGAACGCCGACATTCAGCACACGTTTGGAAACGATAACTTTGTGGAGATTGGTTATTCGGGTAACACGGGGCAGAAACTGCCGCAGAGATACAACCTGGATGCCGGGACGATCGATCCAACAGACACCATCCCGCTCTCGCAGCGTGAACCGTACCCGCAATACAACGGCTTCATTCTGATGTCGGACAATCGAGGCTGGTCGAGTTATGAAGCCCTCACGTTGCGCTACGAACATCGATTTCGCGGCGGCCTTTATTTCCTGGGCGCCTACACCTGGCAGCAAGCCATTGATTTAGGGAATACCGACGATTTCTCGATGATTAGCGCTGATTTCAAACTGTTCGATAAGGGCCACTCCGACTATGATGTTCCACAGAGGCTGGTTCTGAGCTACAACTACGAATTGCCGTTTGGTAAGGGCAAAACTCTGCTCGGCGGCAGTTCGCGAGCCTTGAACGCGGTAGTGGGTGGATGGCAGTGGAATGGCATCGCGACATTTTCCAAGGGCCAGTATCACACCGTTAGTACGGCGGTATTTTGGCCGGATATCGCCCCGACCTTCAACACCTCCGTGCCGGATGTCGTGGGAAATCCGACCGCAGGACAGAACCCGCGGGGGCAGTGGTTCAATGCAGCAGCCTTCGCCTATCCGACTTTACACGTGGAAGGCGATGCAGGGAGAAATCAGTTTCAGACTCCGGGCCTGTTGAATTTTGACATGAGCCTGTTCAAGAATACGCACATTACGGAACGGCTGGCAGCGCAATTGCGTTTCGAAGCGTTCAATGTGTTCAATCATACGCAGTTCGGAGTTCCGAACATGACATGGGGAACACCCACCTTCGGGCAGATCTCTTCCACCCAAGTAGATGCGCGGCGTCTGCAGTTGGGACTACGGGTTACATTCTGATCAGAGGCCCGGGAGCGCGCATGCTTTGGCCTCGGATTGAGGAATACTATGACCAGCAAGCCGCAGCTCAAAATTGGACTTTTCAGCATCGGCCTGGATGTCTATTGGCCGCAATTTGCAGGGCTGCGGGAACGGTTGGAGGGATACAACAAGACGATCGGCGCGCGACTGGCTGAAGGTGGCGCGCACATCGTTAACCTTGGTCTGATCGACACAGCGGAAAAAGCGGCGGCCGCGGGACACGAGTTCCGCCAAGCCGACGTGGATCTGCTGTTTCTGCATGCCGCCACCTACGCGCTTTCCTCCACGGTGCTGCCGGTTGTGCGCCGAGTGAAGACACCGGTGATTCTCTTGAATCTGTCGCCGGGGGAGACGATTGATTACCAATCGCTTAAGGCTTTGGGTGATCGTGGAGAGATGACGGGAGAGTGGCTGGCTTGGTGCGGAGCTTGTCCGGTACCGGAAATCGCTAACGTTTTTAAACGCTGCCGCATCCCTTTTTTTCAGGTTACCGGCATGCTGACCGGAGACGCAACGGCGTGGCGAGAGATTGCTGAATGGGTGGAAGCGGCGAATGTGGCGTACACGATGGAGCATAACCGCCTGGGAGTTATGGGACATTACTATGGTGGCATGCTCGACATCTACTCCGATCTCACACAGCAGTGTGGGACTTTCGGAGGCCACCTAGATGTCCTGGAGGTGGAGGAACTCGCGAACTTCATCGAAACTGTATCGCCGGCGGAGATAACTGACCGTATCGATCTCTTTCGCGAAGTGTTTGATGTGCAAGCGGATTGTGCGGCGGAGGAACTGCGGAGGTCGGCGCGAACCTCTGTGGCCTTAGATAAGCTGGTGGCCAAGCATGGCTTGGGCTCTCTTGCTTACTACTATCGTGGCACCGGCAATCCGGCTAACGAAAACGCGATCAGTTCCATCATTCTCGGAACCACATACCTAACTGCCCAGGGTGTGCCGGTCGCGGGCGAGTACGAGATCAAGAATGTACAAGCCATGAAAATTATGGACGCCTTCCACGCCGGCGGCTCGTTCTCTGAGTTCTACGCCATGGATTTCAAGGACGATGTGGTGCTTTTCGGACATGATGGGCCTGGGCATTCAGCGATTGCCGAAGGGAAAGTCAAGGTGAAACCGCTGAGCGTTTATCACGGCAAGGTGGGCAGAGGCTTATCAGTGGAAATGTCAGTCAAGCACGGACCGGTGACGCTGCTTTCGGTTGTGGAAACAGGGGAAGGGCGATTGAAGTTTCTGGTGGCGGAAGGCGAATCTGTGCCCGGCCCTATTTTGGAGATCGGCAATACCAATAGCCGTTATAGGTTCGCGATCGGGGCGAGACGGTTTGTCACGGATTGGTGCGCCCAGGGACCTGCCCATCATTGCGCGATTGGCGTGGGCCATATTGCGGCAAAGCTGGAAAAGCTTGCGGCTTTGTTAGGAATGGAGACAACTCGTGTCTGTTAATAAGAAATTCACGGCGGGAACCTGGATTGTAACACTAGCTGGCGTTTCCGCCTTCAGCCAAACGATTCAAGTGTCGTGGGACAAGATTGAGGGAGTTTCTAAAACCACGCCAACCCTGCAGGTGGTGGTAAACCCTCCTTTGCGGCCGGGATCGGCCATTCACGACAAAGCTTATTCGGAAGTCAAGCGTCTGGGTGCTGAGTATGTGCGCTATGTGCCCTGGCTACCCTATCCCAAGCTCGCAGTGGCTGAGTTGGAGCCGCCGGCCGGAGGCAAAACATCTTGGGACTTCACGCTGATTGATCCAATGACAGAGGATTTTTTGCACTCGACCAAAGGCCATTCAGTGATTGTAAATTTCAGCACCACTCCGCAATGGATGTGGGTGACTCCGCAGCCAGTGACTTACCCGAGCGACCCTAACGAGGTGACCTGGAGCTACACGCAGGGGACGCAACTGCGCGATCCGACAGGCAAGGAGCTAGGAGATTACTACGGGAGGCTGGTGAGCTGGTACGTGAACGGCGGGTTCACGGATGAGTTTGGAAAGCGGCACGAATCGGGGCATCACTTTACGATCCCTTACTGGGAGGTTCTAAATGAACCGGACTTTGAACATAAGATGACGCCGGAGCAATACACGCTGTGCTACGACGCGATTGTAGCGGGTATCAGGGCGGTCGCGCCGCAGATGAAGTTTGTGGGGCTGGCGCTCGCTGGGCCCTCGGATAACCCGCGGATGTTCGAATATTTCCTGAATCCAGCGAACCACAAGGCGGGCATTCCACTGGATATGATTTCTTATCATTTCTACGCGACACCCAGCGCGGACCAGACGCCGGAGGTTCAACAGTTTACGTTTTTCGATCAAGCCGACCATTTCTTGACTACGGTGAGATATGTGGAAGAAATCCGCAAGCGGCTTTCACCCACGACACGCACCACAATTGATGAGATTGGTTCCATTTCCGGCGACGATGGAGAGCAAGACAAAGCGGGGCACGTAACCGCGCCGATACCAGATTCTTACTGGAACTTATCAGGCGCCATGTATGCTTACCTGTTTGGCCAGCTGGCCACGCTGGGTATTGATGTAGCGGGTGAATCGCAACTGGTGGGATATCCGACCCAATTTCCGAGCGTCACTATGGTGGATTGGAGTACCGGCGGAGCCAATGCGCGCTTTCGCGTTTTGGAGTTGCTGAAGAACAACTGCGCGCCGGGCGATCAGTTGGTGAGCGCCAATGCCGGGGCAGCCGCGGTTTACGTGCTTGGTTTTATCGGCCGAGAGGGCGAGCGCAAGCTGCTACTGGTGAATAAGCGTAACAAAGACGTGGAACTGACTCTGCCGCAAGCAGGAAAGAGGGTGGTGTTTGTCGATCAGACGACGAAGAACAACGCGCCGGGCGTGCAAGACTTGAAGGACACCAAATACACACTGGGCGGCTTGGGAGTTGCGGTCGTTACGCTAGCAAAGTAGCTTCCCCAATTGGGTCTGCGGCACCGGAAAATTGTCTACGGGCGCAGTAAGCCTGTAGCTGTTTCGAACGAGTTCGAGATGGTGGGTGTTTCTAAGCGGCTTTTACCTCCTTATGCGCCAACCGATAGGCGGCGACGAACTGATCGAAGTCGGGACGGGTCTGAGTGAGGCGGAATTGGGTGGCGGTGCGGTCCAGATAGTGGTGAAGTTCGCCGATTGAAAAATCAAAGCCACAGTCGGCCGGGTTGAAGTCGCGACCTTGTTTGATACAGATCGCGATTTCGCTCTTGCGCTTATCGAGACGGACTTTTTGCAGCGATTGGAGTTGGGCGATATCTTTTTCGCGATGATTGCGCAGGCGGCGCTCCTGCAAGGCGAGGTTACTGAGATCGCGCCGGTAATGAATGGCGATGCGGGCACTGATCAGAGCGGAGCGAGTGACCGGGTTTTCCTCTTCGCTGAATTCAGCGGCCAATTCGCGCAGGCCGAGACACAGGATGGCGGCTTCCAGAGGAGCGATGCGGAGGAGACGCCATCCAGCATCGGCGATTGTCTGTACGAGAGTGTGTTCATCGCCGGTAACGGGTGCGTATTGTGCGAAGTGACGATCGATGTGTTGGCGATAGGCTAGGGCATCATCGGTTGGCAGAAGTACCGTTCGACCGGTGAGGCCGGTTTTGACGGCGTTTAGAGAAGATTTGGCTTTGCCCGTGGCGGTCTTGGGGCCAGTAGAATGTTGCGAATTGGCGCGATTGGCAGCGAGGCGCGCAGCCGAGAGGGTGTCCGGACTGGCGGTTTGCGCTTGCTGCGCAAATGTAGCGGCTTCGGGCTGGGGTTCGGGCTCAATGGACGCGGCAGCGGCGGCGGCGAAGGTTTTCCCGTTGTCGATGGAGAGAGCGTCGTCTTGTTCATCGGCGAAAGGGAAGGCGTTGGCAAAGAGTTCGGACGCCGGGGGTTGAGGATCGGCGACAGGGTGGATGGATTGACCGGCTTTACCAGCCAGTTTGACGGCATGGCGCGCAGCGGCGAGTTGTGATCGGCTTGCAGAGCTCGCCGGAACAACTCCAAAAATCGGGGCTGATTCTCGTCAGAACCCCAGTAACCGCTCGCTCTCTTTTACGATTGTAGCTACTTGCGGCAGAATCTCATCTTCCAGATTCGGGTTGTAAGCCACCCAGGTATCCAGGGCGCCTACCCGGCCCACCGGCGCGTCTAGATCGCTAAACAGCTCACTGGCAATTCGCGCGGCAATCTCCGCGCCATAGCCCCACGACAGCGTATCCTCATGCGCAATCAGCACACGGCTGGTTTTTTTCACTGATTCGCGAATCGTCTCCCAATCATAGGGCGCGAGGGAGCGGAGATCGATCACCTCTACCGATACTCCGAATTGCTTCTCAAGCTGCAGTGTCGCGAGCAGCGCCCGCTGCACCAGCGCGCCGTACGTGACGATGGTCAGATGCTGCCCCAACTTGACGATTTTCGCCTTGCCAAACGGAATCAGATAATCGGGACCCGGATGCGGCGAACGGTTATAAGGTTCGCGGTACAGCTTCTTGTGCTCCAAAAAAAGCACTGGATCGTCGCAGCGAATGGCCGTCCGCAACAAGCCGCAAGCGTCCAGCGCGTTCGACGGGAACACCACTCTGAGCCCGGGGATGTGGGTAAACGCTACTTCACCGCACTGGCTGTGGTAGATGGCGCCACCCGTGAGATAGCCGCCAATTGGCACACGAATGACCATGGGACAAGAGAAGCCATTATTCGAACGCCAGCGGATGCTCGCCAGTTCGCTGCGAATCTGCATCATGGCCGGCCAGATGTAATCGAAGAACTGGATTTCCGGCACGGGCTTTAAGCCGCAAACGGCCATGCCGATGGCGCGCCCGACAATGCCGGCTTCGGCGATCGGCGTATTGAAGCAGCGCTTCGAGCCGAATTCCCGCTGCAAACCCGCAGTAGCCTTGAAGACGCCCCCCTTGCCTTTCACTTCACTTAGATATTCTTCCCGACTGCAATCGGCCACGTCCTCGCCGAAGACAATCACGCGCTCATCGCGGCGCATCTCCTCAGCGAGAGTGCGATTGATGGAATCGATCATGGTGCGCGGGTCGCCCTCGAGCTTCGGTTGGGTGTCGAAACTCTCCGAGCACGGGTCAACAGTATCGGAATAGAGAAACTTATAGGCTGAGCCCGGCGCCGGAGGGGCCTCACGAAGCACCCTCTGCGCTAGCTCCTGAACTTCCTCATCGGTACTGCGATTGATTTCATCGATGGCCCGTTGGGTAAGAACACCTTCCTGGATCAGATATTCCGGAAACGTTTTTAAAGGATCGATGGCTGCTTCGCGCGCTCTCTCCACACGTGGTTTGTAGAGCCGCTCATCGTCGGAAAGCGAATGGGAGTAGGGTCGAATCACCGATGCCCGAACCAACGCGGGCCCCCTACCTGAGCGGCAATGTTCCACGGCATGCCTCATCACTTGATAGGATTCGACAAAATCGGTGCCATCCGCCTCAAGCCGCAGAAGACCAGGGAAACCGGCCAGTAAGTTAGCGATGTTGCCACCGGCCGTCTGCTTCTCCACCGGCACGGAGATGGCGTAACCGTTGTCTTCAATCAGTACGACCAAAGGCGCGCGCTCCAGGCAAGCAATATTCATGCATTCCCAGAACTCCCCTTCGCTGGTGGCGCCTTCGCCAGAGGTGGCCAGGGCAATTTCAGGCGAATCGGACGCCAGGTAGCTCTTCGCCAGGGCACAGCCGAGCGCGTGAAGATATTGCGTGCCTGTGGGAGACGATCCGGTCAGAATTCGCAGGCGGGCGGAAGACCAATGCGAAGGCATCTGCCTTCCGCCGGAACTGGGATCGCGAGCAGCCCCCACGGCCTGCAGGAGCATATCCTCGGCCGTCATTCCTAAAGTAAGTGCCAGTGCCCGATCGCGATAATAGGGAACGGCCCAATCGCTGCCTGGGTGCAGGGCCATACCGGCCGCGACTTGGATGGCTTCATGCCCGGCGCAACTGACCTGGAAGAAAATCTTATTCTGCCGCTTGAGCATGACCTCGCGGTCGTCAAGGCAGCGCGAGAGGTACATTAAACGGTACGCGCGGATGAGGGTTTCGCGGTCGAGCGTGCCTGGTGGGGCTGGCGCGATTGAGGTTAGTGGCGTAGGCACCATTTTGCATTATCGCTCTTCGGTAACCTAACTTTAACGCGCGACGGGCTGAATCCGGCGCAAACGGCAGAATCGAGATTATATAGAATCAAAAACGGGAGAACCAAAGGACATTCATGGTTAGTTCTGGAGCTGGCCTCGAAGGCGTGGTTGCTACGTCATCCGCGATCTGCTACATCGACGGCGAAAGGGGCGTCCTCAGTTATTGCGGTTACAATATTAATGAACTTGCCACCTACGCCTCGTTTGAAGAGGTGATTTTCCTGCTGTGGAACGAACGGCTGCCTAACAAGGCGGAGTTGGCTGCACTCAAAAACAAGCTGGTGGCCGAGCGCGATTTGCCTGCGGAAGTAACGGCATTTCTAAAAGGCGTACCCAAGGGCGCATCCCCCATGGACGTTTTGCGCACAGCCGTTTCGCTGCTTAGCCTCTATGACCCGATTGCTGGCGATAGTTCAACGCAAGCCAACGTGGCTAAAGCGATCAAGCTAATGGCGCGCATTTCCACGCTCGTTACTACCTTTGATCAAGTGCGTAACGGCAAAGCCGTCATTCCGGGAGATCCCTCGCTGGGGTACGCTGCCAACTTTATATATACGTTGACGGGTAAGAAGCCCGACCAAGTGATGGAGCGCGTTTTCGACGTCGCTTTGATCTTGCATGCCGATCACGAATTGAATGCTTCCACTTTTGCAGCGCGCGTGACCGCGGCGACGCTCTCCGATATCTACTCTGCCGTCACCTCCGCCATCGGCGCTCTGAAAGGACCGCTGCATGGGGGCGCCAATGAAGCGGTGATTCAGATGCTGCTCAAAACCGCGTCGCCCGAAGAAGCGGTTGCCAAGGTGAGGGCTGACTTGGCGAACAAAGTGAAGATTCCGGGTTTCGGACACCGTGTTTACCAAGTCCTCGACCCGCGCGCCATTCATTTGAAGAAGTTGAGCGAGGAACTGGGCAAGAGCACGGGATATGCCGATTTGTACGAGAAATCGAGCCGGGTGGAACAGGTGGTCCACGAGCTAAAAGGGCTCAATGCGAACGTAGATTTCTATTCGGCGTCCTGCTACTACTCGCTCGGCATCCCCATCGATTTGTTTACACCCATTTTTGCGGTAAGCCGCATGTCCGGCTGGACCGCGCACATTCTCGAGCAATACCGCAACAACCGCCTCATCCGGCCACGCGCCGATTACACAGGCGCGGAAGACGGCCAGCCCTGGGTGCCGATCGAAAAGCGCGGCTAGTTTAATAAAGACAAGGATGCACGATCTAAATTTCTTTCGCAGCCACCTGGACGAAATGCGCCAGCGGCTGGCGACGCGCGGCTTTGTGCTGGATGTGGAAGCCTTTCAGGATCTGGACAAGCGCCGGCGCCAGTGCGTTACGGAAAGCGAACAGCTCAAAGCTGAGCGCAATCAGGCGACCGCCGAAATCGGCAAGCTGCGTAAAGAAGGGGTTGACACGTCGGAGAAGCAGCAAGCCGTGCGCGCCATGGGCGAGCGGATGGCAGAGTTAGATCAGCAAGCCACCAAACTGGACGAGGAATTTCGTGACGTGTTGGCGCGTGTGCCAAATATTCCGCATGAATCGGTGCCGGTTGGGAAGAGCGAGCAGGACAATGTGGAAGTGCGGCGCTGGGGCACGCCGCGGGAGTTTTCCTTTGAGCCGAAACCGCACTGGGATTTAGGGCCGGCGTTAGGCATTCTCGATATGGAGCGGGCAGCGAAAGTGACGCGCGCGCGCTTTGCAGTCTATTGGGGTTTGGGCGCGCGGCTAGAGCGGGCGCTGATCAACTTCATGCTAGACCTGCATACGAAGGAACACGGTTATAAGGAAGTTTTACCGCCGTTCATGGTCAATTCCGCAAGCTTATATGGCACGGGCCAGTTGCCCAAATTTGCAGAAGATCTGTTCCGTTGCGAAGGCGAAGACCTGTGGCTGGCGCCCACTGCCGAGGTGCCGGTGACCAATCTATTTCGCGATGAAACACTGAACAGCGACGCTTTGCCGATCTCACTCTGCGCCTACACCCCGTGCTTCCGCAGCGAGGCTGGCTCCTACGGGCGTGACGTGCGTGGCATCATTCGGCAGCATCAATTTCAAAAAGTGGAACTGGTGAAGTTCACTCGGCCTGAGCAGAGCTATGAAGAGCATGAGAAGCTGACACGCCACGCCGAGGACATTTTACAACGTTTGGAATTGCCTTATCGAACCGTGGTGCTTTGCACGGGAGACACCGGTTTTAGTTCGGCTAAGACCTATGACATCGAAGTCTGGCTGCCGGGCTTGAATGCATTTAAAGAGATTTCTTCGTGCTCAAATTTCGAAGCGTTTCAGGCGCGCCGCGCGCAAATCCGCGCCAAGAGCGGCAAGGGCAAGGCCGATTTTTTGCATACGCTGAATGGGAGCGGTCTGGCGGTGGGGAGAACGTGGGTGGCGATTGTGGAGAACTATCAGCAGGCTGACGGATCTGTGCTGGTGCCGAAGGTGCTGCAGACCTATGTGGGAGCGGAGCGGATTAGCAAGGGGGATGGTTTCGCAATCTAGCGATCGTTTCGCGGGATTGCGTGCCCCCCCCTCATCGTCGTGTGAGGATTTAGACGGAAGGCCCACCATAACGGCGCAAGAGAATGGATAACAGTACCATTGTGGCGATTGCAACCAGCGTCTGCACTGCCAGCTCGACGGCGGGAGTGGCCATCACCGCGCTCGTTCTCTCGAATAAGCGTATCGATCGCGTGGAGGCAGCCATCGATAAGGTCAATACCACTCTAGAAGTTCTGACCGGCTCCCTGCATGACATCGACAAACGCCTGTCGATCATCGGGGATCGCGTCGGGCGCTGACCAACGCCCTCGGTGCCACCTCATACTCGGATACTAGTGCTGGACACTAGTCCTCTTCCCACATTCGAAACTGGTGCTCATGAAGCGCTAGATTCACGCGCTTGCCCGAGAATGTTACGCCTTCCATCTTGAGCCGCAAACGTTGCTCGGCACCGGCTTGGCCTGGGAGTTTGATGGCACCTCCTGCGCCCACTACGCGTTGCCAGGGGAGACGATTAGGTGGATCGGTTCGCAATAGACGCGCGACGGCACGGTGATACAGCGGATACCCGGCAGCGGCGGCTACAGCGCCATAAGTGGCAACTTTGCCCTTAGGAATCGACAGAACCACCCGACGGAAGGCGGCGTCGCGTACCTCATCGCCCCGGGTCGAATCCTTTTGAATGCGCTTAACCATCTCGCGGGAAAGGTTTTGCGGAGTGATTCGATTCATTTCTATCCGGCGCCGGACCAGCGCATCTAAAGGTAGTATTGTCACACCAAAGGATCGCCGTTGCCGGCGTAACGGGCTACATCGGCGGCAGGCTGGCGCCGCGCCTGCTCGATGCCGGGTATGCGGTGCGGTGTCTGGTGCGTTCTCCGCAGAAGCTGCAAGATCGCGAGTGGGTGCACTGCGAGGGAGTGGAAATCCGCGCGGCGGATTTGAGCAATGCGGCAACTTTGGCAGACCACCTGGCCGGGTGTGATGCGGCCTACTACCTGGTGCACTCGATGATTGCGGCAGGCCGCGATTACTCGGAAGCTGATCGCCAACTCGCTCGCAATTTCGCGCAAGCGGCGTCCGCAGCTGGGGTACGACGCATCATTTACCTGGGTGGACTGGGAGAAACGGGCGCGCATCTCAGCAAACACTTGTCCTCTAGGCGCGAAGTGGAAGAAATGCTCGGATCTAGCGGTATCCCGGTCACAGTGCTGCGCGCGGCAATGATCATCGGTTCAGGCTCCGCATCGTTCGAGATTTTACGCTATCTGGTTGAGCGGCTGCCGGTGATGGTCACTCCCAAATGGGTGAGCACATTGTGCCAGCCGATTGGGGTGCGGAACGTGATTACCTATCTTGTCGAAGCGCTGGCGGTGGAGGAAACTACCGGAGGCGTATTCGATATCGGCGGACCGGAGACGATGTGCTACCGCGACATTATGCGCGTGATGGCCGAAGAATTGAAATTGCCACGCCGCTGGATTGTGGCCGTTCCCGTTTTGACGCCGCGCCTTAGTTCGTACTGGATTCAGTTCGTCACACCGCTCAGCCACAAGATCGGCAGGCCTTTGGCGGAGGGGTTGAGGAATCCAGTGGTTTGCCGGGATAGCCGCATTCAAGCGCTGATTCCGCAACGCTTGCTGAGCGTGCGAGAGGCGATCCGAGCCGCGCTCTTAAAGGTAGCTGAGCACGAGATTGAGACGAGCTGGTCAATGGCCGGCCCGATTCCGGGCGATCCGGATTGGGCGGGTGGCACGGTGTACCGCGATGAACGTGCGGTCAAGATCGACGCACCCGCGCGGGCCACGTTTCAGGCGGTTTGCCGGGTGGGCGGCGGGCATGGCTGGTATGCGGCGGACTGGCTTTGGAAAATTCGCGGCTGGATGGATTTGCTGGTAGGCGGTCCGGGATTGCGCAGAGGCCGGCGCAATCCGGACACGGTGGAATATGGCGAGGCGCTGGATTTTTGGCGGGTGGTGGGCATAGAGCATGACCGGCGATTGTCATTGCGCGCGGAAATGAAGCTGCCCGGCGAAGCGCTGCTGGAATTTCGCATCAAAGCGATCGATGGCGAGCACTGTGTTTTAGAACAAGACGCGCGCTTCATCCCACGCGGGCTGCTTGGCTTGCTTTATTGGTATGCGGTGGTTCCCTTTCACGCTGTTGTTTTTAAAGGCATGTTGCAGGGAATCCGCCGCGAGGCATCGCAAATTGCAAAAGAGACTCCGAAAGAAGAGATTGTTTGAGCTATCAAGATTGCCGGTACGTGATTATTGGAGCGGCGGGTGGAATTGGCTCCGCGCTGGCTCGTATGCTGCGACAGCGGGGAGCTGAGCCAATTCTGATGGGGCGGTCGGCCGAGCGATTGGCAACGCTGGCGGAAGAGCTGGGGGCGACTTCTTTAACAGTAGATGCCAGCAAGATGGAAGAATTGGAGAAGGCAGTTTTGTCGGTTGGTGCGATTCAAGGAATCGTAAATTGCGCTGGGAGCATTTTGCTGAAGCCGGCGCATTTGGTGAGCGAAGCAGAGTGGCGGCAGACGATTGACACGAATCTGACAACCGCGTTTTCCACTGTGCGGGCCGGGGCGAAGGCGCTGCCTAAAGGCGGTTCAATCGTTCTTTGTGCGACGGCAGCGGCGCGGACGGGCATGGCGAATCATGAGGCGATCGCGGCCGCGAAGGGCGGCGTGATTGGGCTGACGCTCTCGGCGGCTGCGACGTATGCGCCGCGGAATATTCGGGTCAACTGCGTTGCTCCGGGTTTAGTGGATACGCCGCTGGCGGCGCGCATTACTTCGAATGAAGCGGCGCTAAAACTGTCGACGGGGATGCATGCGCTAGGACGGATTGGGAAGCCAGAGGATGTGGCTTCCGGAATTGCATGGCTGCTCGATCCCGAGAATTCGTGGGTGACGGGTCAAATCCTGGGAATTGACGGAGGGTTGGGGACGATCAGGGCGCGTTAAAGGAAGGATCAAGATCGCCAATCGATGATCCGCAACCCTGGAACATGAGAAAACTCGGCAGCGTTGTTCGTGACCAGAGCCGAGCCGCGAGATGTGACTGAGTGACTCGCTCCGCAACCCACTTGCTCACACTAACCTTGTAGGCCTTTGGGGGCTTTGCGAACTCGCTTCTTCACGTCTGCGGAAAGGTAAATGGTCAGGTGCGCCATAGGCGTAGGATACCTTGTACGATACTGTCGCACTCTTCGAATACTGGATTCGAGATAATAGCAACGAAGCTTTTCAATGCCGCGTAGCGTTAACCTTTTGCATGCCAGCCCGCGCGAAGTCGCCGCGGCGATTTCGCGCAGCCGTCGCGATTTTCTGCGACAAGTCACGGGGGCGGCGCTGCTGGCACCTTCGGCGCTACGCGCGATGGCGGGGCCAAACGCGAAGAAAGCCGTTGTCGTCACGTTCGGGGGCGGCGCGCGAGACGACGAAACCTTCCATCCCGACGGGCAAGACAACATTCCGAAGATGCTGACGGAACTGGCGCCCCGCTCGACGTTCTTTACACAGGTGGTGAACCGCGGCATTCTGGGGCATTATGTGGCGACGGCGAGTTTGGCCACGGGCGTTTACGAAACCTTCAACAATTTTGCCGCAGTGTCGCCGGACAATCCGACGGTATTTGAATATTTCCGCAAAGACCTGAACCGGCCGGCGAGCGATGCGTGGGTGATTGCGCCGAGCAACGGCTTTAACCGCATTGGAGAAAGCGGGCATCGCGGGTATGGCAAAGGCTTCGGCGCGGGCGTCATTCTGCCCAAACGGCTGCTGGCGGCGGCGCTGGCGAACGGCGGGTCAGCCGATTTCAATCACTTGCTGCGCGATAACTACGAATCGCAGGCGTTCAGCCCGGTGATTGGCGGCAACGATGTTGAGCTACAGCAATTGGCGGATATCTTCAAAGTTTCGGTAGACGATTTCATCACGCATGCCAAGAGCCTGGCCAGCCCGGACGAGCTTTCCGTTTACATTGCGCGGCAATTGATGCGGCGGCTAGCGCCGAGCCTGCTGTGGATTACGCTGCACGACATTGATGTGGCGCATTCGGGCGCGTTTTCGCTTTATCTGGAAGGCATACGGCGGTCGGACCGGTTGTGTGCGGAAATCTGGAACACCATTCAAAGCGAGCCGGAATATGCGGGCAAAACAACGCTATTCATCTTGCCGGATTTCGGACGCGATTCCGATATCAGTCCGGGAGGGAACGGCTTTCAACATCACCGCACGGGAGACCCTACGTCGCGTACCACGTGGATGATGGTGCTGGGTCCGGGAGTGCGCGAAAACCATATTGTGGAACGGGCGGTGGATTCCACAGACTTGGTTCCCACGCTAGGATCGCTGCTCGGTTTTACGCCGAACTTGTGCCATGGGCAGCCGTTGCCGGAGGTGCTCTGAGATGGGACCGGCGCAACTCACCGTTGAGAGCTTTAGAAGTTATCCGCCTGAGGCGCGAGCTTTGGCAGGGGCCAATTTAGCATTGTTGCAAAAGCTCCCGCTGGGATTTGCGCCATTCCTACTGCGCGAGATTATCGTTTTCGATTGGAAGTTTCCGTACGAACAGAGCGAACTGACTCACCAGCTTGCTTATTTGAGCAAGCTTACGGAAGAACAGCGTCAAAAGGCGATGGCGCCCTTTGCCACGCTTAAGTTGAGTGAAAAGCTGGACAGCAACGACTGGGTGAATCAACCCGCGCAGTTTCTGGAACAGCTTTCGGCGCACCTGTGGGCGACCCAACAGATGGATGGTTTTCGCGCGGCCTCGGAGAACTATGTGCGCACATTCAATGCGACGCTGCCTGCCGAGGAGTTGCCGGTACCACGGCTGGGAATTGCGGTTTTTGGCGAGGGAGTGAGTGGCACGGAGTATAAGTTGTTTCGGAAACTGCGGCGCAGCGGTGTCTACTTCAGCCGGCTGAATCCGGGAAACGGCATGGAAGCAATTGCCGAGTCGCTGAAAATCCGCGCGGCGGCGCATAGTGCCCCTTACGCGCACTGGTGCATTGAAGGGGGAGACGTCACAGCTTCCCTGCCCGGCTTTACGTGCGTGGATTACGACGGACTCGCGGACGTGCGGGGTAAGCTCTCGGCCATCATGTTGAATGCTTATGAATCGACCAAGTTCGACCCGGAAAAGCTACGAACGACGCTTGCTACGGTGACGCCGGAAACGGCCGGGATGAAAGATTCGGGAGATGGAGCGCTTGACCGTTTTCAACTGAGTCTGCTGACGGAGGGTTCGGGGACGCAAATTTACAGCACGACGTTTGTGCAGTGGGCAGCGCGAGAAGCGCTGCGCCGCGCGCACCCGTTGACGATCTTCACGCGCTATGCGCCGCGGCAGAAAGATCGCACGATGGACGAGCTGCTGAGTGGCAGGCAGAAGAAAACGAAAGTCGATCCGGAAGGCTCTATGATCGACGGCGATATGGGCGCCTTCTACACATGGATAAACATGCAGCGGTTGGCGGGCGCGGATAACGCGAGATTCTTAGCGTGGTTTGAGGGGCACAGCGAAGCCGTTGCGATCGGGCCTGCGCTGCAGCCGGGAACGGAAGATGCGGCGCCGATTGAGATGGCTCAAGTGCTAAAGCGAGTTCAGTATTCTTAAGGAGCACATGTCTAGACTATTAGGAAAAAATGTACTGGTGACGGGGGCATCCTCCGGGATTGGCGAAGCTATTGCGATTCGTTTTGCTCAGGAAGGCGCGAATGTCGCGATGAATTATCACAGCGGCCAGGACCGCGCGGAAGCAGTGAAGACAAAAGCGCTGGAGGCCGCCAAAGGCGCCGGCGTGAAGGTGAATTGCTTTACGGTGCAGGCCGACGTGGCGGACGAGCAGCAGGTGAAAGGCATGTTTGCCACTGCGGTGAAGCAACTTGGGTCACTCGACATTCTCATCAATAACTCCGGCATTCAGAAGCAATCGCCCAGTGAGGCGGTGGATATGGCGGATTTTGACAAGGTGATTGGCGTGAATTTGCGCGGGGCCTATATGTGCGCGCGCGAAGCCATCGCGCACTTCTTGTCGCGTAAGGCGAAGGGTTCCATTGTGTTTAATTCGAGCGTGCATGAGATCATTCCGAAACCGCTCTATGTTTCTTATTCGATCAGCAAAGGCGGTATGGAAAACATGACCAAAACGCTGGCGCTCGAGTACGCGGACCGCGGCATTCGAGTGAATGCGATCGGGCCGGGAGCGATAGTCACGCCCATTAACATGGCATGGATCAACGATCCGAAAGCAAAGGGCGAGGTGGAAAGCCACATTCCGATGGGGCGCGCCGGCACTTCGGAGGAGATTGCGGGTGTATTCGCGTTTATGGCCTCGGACGAAGCATCCTACATTACCGGACAGACACTCTTCGCCTGCGGAGGGTTGACCCTTTATCCAGAGTTCCGCACGGCTTGGTCGTCTTAGGCAAGAGAGCCATTCCTCGCCGCAATCGGAGCTTGCTGGTTCTGAAAAGCGCCAAAGACAGCAATGCCGAAATGGCAATCAAGCCGAGAGTGGAAGGTTCGGGAGCGGAAGAGATCGTAAAGACGGCCGTGAGCGTTTGTCCCTGGCTTGGATTCCCGCCCGGATAGTCGAGCGTTATCACGTCACCGGCCAGCGAGTAGTCACTCAGAGCAAGGCTGTCGGCGCCAGCGACCAGGTGTTGTCCAGCAAAGGCAGCATCCGTAAACGTCAGACGAAAGGCGTTCGCTTGGCCTGAAAGTTCACTGAGGTCACTGATCGTTACGCCGCTGTCGGAGAAGTTGGCTGAGATCCGGCTCGCACCGTCATCATAGCCAAACTCAACAGCGCTATCGGATACCGTAACCGTGGCGCCGGAAACATTAAGATAGCCAGCGGGTACGAAGCCGTAGCCGGGGTCGAAGTAGTTAGACGGATCGCCGGAAAACGTGAGTGATCCAGTCACCGCAGTGCCGACGAGCGTCGCGTTACCAGGCACAGAGAGGACCGACAAAAGGGCTGCTGTAGATAAAAACGTGGAAAGCTTAGTGGGCATGTATTTTTCTCCGAAGCGTTAGTGTGCAACAAAAACAGCAGTGGTTAAACCCTCTACCGTCACGGTCCCGGTCGCGTTGTTCACGGAGGAAGCTTGTGTTTGCGCATCGGGGGACAGAGTCTGCAATGGGTGCAAGGCAAGGTTAAGGCTCTTCAACTGATTGTTTTGAAAGTTGATGGTCCCGAGCGTGCCGTTGAAAACGACAACGATGTGTTGGTACATCCCGTAATTTCCTCCGTTGGAATCCAGCTTCATGACGATCACGCCGGGTATCTGAGAAGACCCGGTATTCAGGAAATGCAGATTGTTCTGCACTTCCGCCAGTGTGGCCATATGGAAAAGCTGAGAGCTGCTGCGGATGCGTAGAAACATTTGGAAAGCGGCTGCCGCGGAGGAGATGTTTTCAGGAGTAGGTTTCAAAGCCGGGTTGGCTAACAGGGGTTGCATGAACGACCACTGCCCACCGTTGACGTTCTGAAGCGGCAGGCCAATGCCCCAATTGTTCCACTCAAGCGAGAGTAGATTCTGACTGGGCCGATCGCCTTGATAGATCCAGTTATCTTTGCTGAACCAATCGCCGGAATTGTAGCTGTTGTCATCCATATCCTTGGAAGCGAGCAAATCGTCCCCTCCAAAGAAGAACGGAGTGCCCTGGCCCAACGCGATGAGGCTCATGGCAAGAACTTGACGGCGCGTTCGCTGAGCGATGGAATCTCCGCCGGTTGCAGTTGTCCCAGGGATGGCAGACTTCAATTGAATGGCATCGAACAAGGTTTGATCATCGTGAACAGAGCAGTAGTTTATAGCTTCGAGAGGCGTGGCTGTGTAGCCTGCAGGCTGGCCGCTATAACTAACCTGGCTACCCTTGACCGTTGCTCCGGTGCTGTCTACAAAAGTGAAGTCACGCAGATTGCCCGCTAGCCCGACGCGGATCCAATCTGCTTCCAGGTTGAGATTAGTTTGCTGGTCAGCGAGGCTCTGCCCGACGGTGTTGGTCGTATATTGGCTGGGATCAGTGAAGAGCCCGGTGGCAAAACCCTGCACCTGTTCCGTCCCAGTGCCGAAGGAGCTGCCCCCGCGGATGCCGTCGCGGATGCGGTCGTTAAACGTGCCAATCCCGTAACCGTATAGGTTTACCTGGGTCGCATTCACACCCAGCGCGGCCGTCTCGGAGTTCAGAAAGCCTTCGCCGTAAAGGTAGATCTTGGAGCCGTCGACACCGTCTTTCGCTAGAGTCAGACTCTGCAAGGCTTGCTGGATGTGCTGCATGTTGTAAACAAAATGCAAACTCATGTCATCGAAACGGTAGCCATCGATCTTGTACTGAACGGCATTTTGAACGACCGTATCGATCATCAGCTTTTCAAACATACGATGCTCGCTGGCGGTATCGTAACAGCAACTGGCGGTATCGACATCGCCATTGGCGTCGAGCCGATAGTAGTAATTCGGCACGATTTCATCGAGTATGGAGAAAGTGTTTTCACCATCGGCATAGGTATGGTTGAAGACGACATCCTGAACCACGCGCAGCCCTGCGTTGTGCAGCCCCATAACCATTTGCCGGTACTCCATCACTCTGTTATCGGGATTGAAGGCATAACCGCCGTTGGGCGCAAGGTAGTGGACGGGATCGTAGCCGAAATCGTAACCATCGGAGTTTTGAACCGCAGTGATGGCAGCCTGCTGCTGCGTGCCGTCGGGCGGATAGCCGCTCAAATCGCCGGGCGATTGCCAGGTTGATTTATCTTCATTGACGCTGCCGGTATGCATGCTCGGCATGATGTGAACCGCCTTTAAGCCGGCTTCAGCGAGACGGTGCAGATGAGTCATGCCATAGTAGTTGGGATTGGTGAACGCGAGGTAGGTCCCTTGATATTCAGCGGGAACGCTTGTATCGGCGACGCTGAACTCGCGAACATGTAGCTCGTACACTGAGAAATCGTTCAAGGAATCGAGCGCTGGCGAAGCACTTGCATCCCAACCTGAGGGCTTGGTCGACTCATCGCTTAGATCAGTAATGCGAGTTTTTATTCCGTTCAGAGCGATATCGGCGGAATATGGGTCGGTCACAATGTTTTCAACGATCTGCTGCTGATCCGGCACGTAGACAAAAAGGTCATAGAGGTAGTATTGACCTTTCCAGGAGCTTTGTCCTTTGACGGTCCAAACGCCATTGGTTTCCGTCATGGGAAGGGTTTGCGCAGGAGTGGCGTCGTTCTCATGAGCATACAGCAGTAGCTTGACTGACTGAGCGGTGGGTGCCCAAAGGTTGATGGTGACTTGGCCGTTCGAGAAAACAGGTCCAAGTTGTCCCGAGTAATAGAAGAGGTCGTCGAGGACACCGGCATCCTGCACGCCATTCAGGTATTTGAGAACGCCGCCGGCGGTTCCGGCTACCACTATTTGCCCCGTTAACGCCTGTTGAAGGGTGCTCAGTTGAATCGTGGCCGGGAGGTGGAACACGGAGTAACCGGCAAGTTGCGGATATTGAGCGGCTTCGGCCGCAGTGAACCCGCTTGAGACGGGAGTTAATGGAATGGCTGTGCCACCAGTGAGGGTGCCGGTGCTGGTGACGCTTAAGCTGGCGCTCACTGAGTAAACAAGTGAGTAGCTGGAGGCAGAACTGTAACCGCTCGCAGGAATTGCCACCGTTGTGCGATCGATCCAGAATGCCTGATGCTGGTAAAGACCAGCGCCGGCAATTTGACCGGCGGTGGGCAAAGTTGTGAATACCGTGGCATCGCCTGAAATGACCCACGCCTGAGTGTATTGGGTGACTTGAAGATACTGATTCGGACCGGGATCTTTGATCTGTCCCTCGCCGCAGTTGTTAATGATGAATCCGAGTTGGCCTGGCGGCGTACCTTGCGTGGGATTCACTGAGACATCGAAGTAGACTCCGTAGCTATCGGAGCCGCTAACGGAGACCTCACTGCTGCACCAGGAATTATTTTCGGTAGAGGCGTTCCAGGTGTAGAGAGCCCAGCCGGAATAGTTGCCATCGGGGCGGTAATAGTGAATTCGGACGTCACCAGGTGGGATTCCAGTGGTGCTGGGTTGGGTTGTATAGACGGTAGCGTCACCCGAAATCACCCAGCCCTGCGTGTATTGCGTGACTTGCAGATATTGATTGGCGCCGGGATCTTTGGTCCCACCGGCATCGCAATTGTTGATGATGAAACCGAGTTGACCGGGAGGCGTGCCTTGCGTGGGATTCACCGCGACATCGAAATAGACGCCGAAGCCGTCAATGCCGGTGATGGCGACTTCGCTGCTGCACCAGGAATTGTTTTCGGTTGAAGCGTTCCAAGTGTAAAGAGCCCAACCGGTGTAGGTACCATCCGGGCGGTAATAGTGAATGCGCACGTCGCCCGATGGAATTGGGTTCGTCCCGATAGCAGGTTGGCTATAGAAGACGGTTACATTGCCAGAGACGACCCATCCCTGACTATATTCGGTGACTTGCAGGTATTGATTGGGGCCAGGGTCTTTGGCTTGGTTGTTATCGCAATTGTTAATGATAAAGCCGAGCTGGCCGGCCGGACTGCCGTTGGTGGCAGTAACGGGGACATCGAAATAGACGCCGAAAGAATCGATTCCGGTAATGGCAACCTCGCTCGAACACCAACTGTAGTTCACAGTGGCGGCGTTCCAGGCGTAGAGTCCCCAGCCGGTGTAAGTGGCGTCCGGCCGATAATAATGAATGCGCACGTCGCCGGCGGGGATTGGCTTGGTAGCTGTCGCAGGCTGGCTGTAGAAGACGGTAGCGTTGCTCGAAACGACCCAGCCTTGGCTGTACTCGGTAACCTGCAGATACTGATTCACACCGGGATCTTTGAGCTGGTTGTCGTTGCAGTTATTAATGATGAATCCGAGTTGACCGGCGGGTGTGCCCTGCGTAGGATTCACTGACACGTCGAAGTACACACCAAAGCTATCGGTTCCGGTGATAGCGACCTCGCTTTGGCACCAGGAGTTGTTTTCCGTAGAGGCGTTCCAGGTGTAGAGAGCCCAGCCGTTGTAGTTGCCGTCGGGGCGATGATAGTGAATGCGAACGTCGCCTGCGGGAACCTGAGCGAGCGCCGGCAGAGCAAGCGCACTCAGCAAGAGAAGAGCGAAGGAAAAGATTCTGGCCTGGCTACGGCGTGTAAATGGTTTCGACATGGGACCCTAACTAACGATCTGTAAAATACCGACCCGAACTGAGTGATTCTGTTTGACGGATGATATCACGGACTCAGGGACGGGGTTAGCAGGACAAGAGGCGGCTGGCGGAACCAAGTATCGTAGCCAATAATGAACCAACCGATGGGAAAGCCGCCTTGGTGCTTGATGACGAGATTGAGATCTCGCGCGTACGCCGGAACGGGAAAATGGCGGATCAGATGGACCGACTGGCCGGGTGCGAGGAGAGTGCTAAAAGGGATATCGGAAGGTTGAGGAGTGGGATCGTAGCGGTGATTAGCGCGGTCGATGAGGTAGACGGCAAGGTTGAGTTCGCGTTGCGAGATGCGACGGGCGCGGCTGGAGATACGCAGGTCGACCAGGTAACTGGAGGCGCGAGAGCTGAAGGATGTGGCGGCGATACACCAGTCATCAAAGCATTGGTCTTCGCCAAGATGGAAGACGCGGCGGGGCGCGACATATGAGACGGCGATGACCACCGCGAAATAGACAAGTGCGCCGAATGCCAGCCGGCGCAGGATGCGCAGAGATTGTGCGGTCCGCCGGGCCAGCGCCAGCGCGGCGGCGACAGCAAGGGCAATGAGCGTAGTAAGAGCCAAGGCAAGAAAGAGAAGGTCAAATACGCTCATGGCGTCAAACTATATCACAAAGTACTTTCTAACAAGAAGCCGAGGCGCTCGTTTAGTACAAAGAATGTATGAAGACAATTGCACTGTCGGTTGGATTGCTGATTGGAGTGGCCGGCTTGGCACCGCTTTCGGCACAAATTAAAGACGACTTAAAGACTGCCGGGGATAAGACCGGAGACGCCGTCAAAACGGGCGCGAAAGATACGGCCAAAGGGGTAAAAAAAGGCGCCAAAGAAACAGCTAAAGGCGCGAAGGTCGTCGGCAAAGATACGGAAAAAGGAGCGAAGACGGCCGGTAAAGACACCGCCAAGGGTGTGAAGAAAGGCACTCACAAAGTAGCGAAGGAGACGGCTAAGGGCGCCGACAAAGTAGCGGGCAAGACGGAAACGCCGAAGCAGTAGAGGCGAGGGCGGGGCTGGCTGGGAGGCAGGGACTCGAACCCCGATACGCAGATCCAGAGTCTGCAGTCTTACCATTAGACGACCTCCCAAGAGGCTCATTGGGAATTATAACAAGGCAGCCGGGTTTCGATTTAGTTGACTCATTGAGTGCGCCTGCTGTTTTCGCGCGGTTTTCTTCGACTTCGGCGAGTGCCGCGCCCTCTGTTCGGCGGCCTGAAATCAGACCTTCTGCGCCGCTTGCTTCAAATCGTTCGCGAATTCATCGAAGGCAGGTTGCAGATCGGGAATGGAGCGGGCGATGAGCGGGGAGAGCAAACCGCTGTATTCTTCCCGCATGAAAAACTCCACTTGGCCATCGGGTTGGGGCGAGAGTGTGAAGGTCCGCTCCCCTTTGAAAAGGCCGAGTGGCATGCCACCCGACCAGAGCATCCGTTTGGCTGGTGTAAATTCCACTACCTTGACGGGGAACGCGCGGGCCGGATTGATCTTGGCGTGGACAGTGATGCGCTCACCCAGGGCGATTCTCCCTTCGATTTTCGAGACCGTATTGTTCCACGCCGGGTATTGCGGGGCGTCTGTGAGAAGCGCCCAGATGCGTTCCGGTGTTGCGCGAATGGATGTTGTGACGCTGAAGGATTTCATCGTTTGTTCTATTTTCGTTTTGCGGGACTGCCGAGTCAACGCACCTGAATGTTCGTGGTATCGGCCGGCAAGAGTTTTTGGCCCCAAGTCAGCAGAGTCTTGAAAGTGGGCATCAGCCCCTTACCGACCTGGGTGAGAACGTATTGCGCGGAGTTGGAATTGCGCGTGACGAGGCCAGAAGAAGAAAGTTCTCGCAGGTTGCGCGTGAGTTCCTTCGCGCTGATGCCTATGATGGCGCCAAGTAGTTCGTTGTAGCGTTGTGGGCCATTGAGCAACAGCGAGCGGAGAAGGAGCAGCTTCCATTTGCCGCCGATCACTTGAATGGCTCGTTCGACGGGGCAGGCGATGGGCTTAATCGGTTTAGAGAGCATGCAGTCATCGTATTGGATGATGAGGCTCGCACGCGCCTTGGATCGATTTGCAATCGGGTCAGCTTTGCTATACGATTCCGAACGGGAGGAAGTATGGCGCATTATCTCGTGCAAATTTCCTATGCCCCTGAAACGTGGGCGGCGCTGGTTCAGAATCCGCAGGATCGCGGGGAAGCCGTTCGCGGGGCTATTGAGAATCTCGGTGGCCGAATCGAGCAGATTTGGCTCGCATTCGGCGAAGAGGATGTGGTGGGGATCATGGACATGCCCGATAACGTGGCCGCTGCGGCGATTTCGATGGCCTTCAGCGCCGGTGGAGCTTGTAAGAATGTGAAAACCACACCGCTGCTGTCCATTGCAGAAGGTATTGAGGCGATGAAGAAAGCCGCCCAGTGCGGCTATGCTCCGGTTCACAAGACGGCTTCATTTTAGAGAAGATGACGGGGAAAGGCCCGGCGATCGTCGGCTCGGCGATTTTCCTGGTCGTCGCGCCTGGCTTTGTAGCCGGTGTGGCGCCCTGGTGGATCTCACATTGGCGGATGGGGGCGCCATTCTTTGGGATGGTGCTTTCGCGCCTTGCCGGCGGCGCACTGCTGAGCGTAGGAGCCATCGGGCTGCTCGATTCTTTTGCGAGATTTGCTGTGCAGGGTTTGGGCACGCCGGCACCGATCTTTCCAACGCAACACTTAGTGGTCAGCGGACTATATCGTTACGTTCGAAACCCGATGTACGTCGCCGTGGTGAGCGCGATTTTCGGGCAGGGGTTTATTTTCGGCGACGGTAGACTCCTGGCATACGGCGGCTTGGTATGGCTGCTGATGCACCTTTTTGTCGTGTTTTACGAAGAACCGAAACTCACAAAGAGCTTTGGCGCGGAGTACCAAGTGTATCTCCGCCAGGTGCCGAGATGGATTCCTCAGTTCGGGAGTTAAGGTCTTTGACACCGATTTGGAAGCGGCGTTCGATACATTAAGTGCTTATGGCCACGAAGGTAGAGAAAGCACTCATTACGTTTGCGATTGATGTAGGCGGGACGGGCGTGAAAGGGCTGCTGCTGGATGAGCGGGGTAAGCCGATTAGCGAACGGATTCGGGTGGAGACGCCGCAGCCGGCAACGCCGGAGAAAATCCTGGAAGTGTTGAACGATATCGCCGAAAAACTGCGGGGATTCGACCGCGTATCGGTGGGTTTTCCGGGCGTGGTGAAGCGCGGAGCCACCCTAACGGCGCACAATTTGAGCCCGGAGTGGGTGGGATTTGAATTGGAAAAAGTCTTAGCGCGGCGCTGGCGGAAGCCGGTACGGGTGTGCAACGATGCGGCGGTGCAAGGCTATGGCGCCATCAGCGGCAAGGGACTGGAGTTAGTAATTACCCTCGGAACAGGGTTCGGATCATCCCTGTTTATCAATGGAACGCTGGTGCCCGGGTTGGAGCTGGCGCATCACCCCTGGCGCAAGGACAAGACTTATGAAGACTATCTTGGCAAAAAGGCGCTGGAAAAATATGGCAAGAAGCGTTGGAACAAGCTGCTGGAAAAAGCCATTACCCAGTTAGATGCGCTGTTTAACTACGACCACCTTTTCATTGGAGGAGGCAATGCCGATAAAGTCAATTTTTCGCTACCGTCGCATGCCACGCGGGTGCCGAACGAAGATGGGTTGTTGGGTGGCGTGGCGCTGTGGAAGTATTGACCGCGGCCACGATATCGGCAGCCCGCTCACAATCTTCGCGCGATACGTCCCGGTGTGTGACCATGCGCATGCGCGTCGCGTCGATCCCGTTCGCCAGAACGCCGTGTGCTTTCAAACTCCGGCTGAACTCGGCCGTATTTACCCCTAATCCTGAAATATCGAAGATCACAATGTTGGTGCGCACACGGGCAGCATCGATTTGAATGGGCGCCATGGCGCTTAACCGGTCAGCCAGATAGCGCGCATTCGCGTGGTCCGTTGCTAGTTCCGCCGGTGATTCTTCCAATGCAATCACGCCTGCGGCTGCTAGTACGCCCGCCTGCCGCATGCCACCGCCCAAGCGTTTGCGATACAAACGCCCCTGCTCCATCGCCTCGCGCGTCCCAACCAGCAAACTGCCAACCGGCGCGCCCAGACCTTTTGAAAGGCAGAACATCACTGAATCCACATCGCGTGTAATACGCGCGACATTTGTCGACGATGCCACCGCCGCATTGAAAATCCGCGCGCCATCCATATGCACTTTCAGGCTGCGGGCATGCGCCTCGGCGCAAATCTCATCAATCGTTTCCTGCGGATAGACCATGCCGCCCGACATGTTGTGGGTATTCTCCAACGCAATCAGCGTGGTGGGCGCATTGTGCGGACCATGCGGTCGGAGCGTCCCGGCAATCTGCGGCCAACTCAAAATCCCGTCCACGTCGGCAATGGGCCGCGCCAGGCAGCCGGCAAACCACGCCATCATGGAAAGCTCCCAATCCAGCACGTGCGAGCGTGCATCGCAAATCACCTCTTCGCCGTGCCTGGTGTGCAACTTGATGGCAATCGTGTTGCCCATCGTGCCAGTGGGCACAAACAGCGCGGATTCCTTGCCAAACAATTCCGCCGCGCGCGCTTCCAGGCGATTCACAGTGGGATCTTCCTGATAAACGTCATCACCTACTTCGGCTTGTGCCATGGCCGCGCGCATCTTCGCGCTTGGCTTGGTCACCGTGTCGCTACGCAAATCAATCACAGGAACTCCTGAAAAATTTCGTTCGAAACCAGCACTGCTTGGGACGTAAGGCGCAAACGTGGACCGGCGCGTTCCAGCATTCCAGCGCGCTCCCACTTCTCAATCGGCGCCGCGAAAAGACGCCATTCCTCAGCCGTTGGTTCGATGCCGTCGAGCAATCTTAGACCCACAAAAAAGTGTTCCTCTGACGCATTGCTCGTTGTGGTGTCTGGTTTCTCACCGCTGAAGTAGCGATCAAAGGCATCGGCATTACTCCAACGATGTTGCCCGTCGAAGGAATGCGCGTCCAATCCGAAGCCAATGTATGGTTCCAAGCGCCAGTATTTCAAATTGTGCCGCGATTCAAAACCAGGCTGGGCATAATTCGAGATTTCGTAGTGGTGGTAACCCAAGCGGCGTAATTCGCCGGATGCCGTTTCATACAACTGCGCTGTCAATTCATCTCCAGGCACCGCTGGCGCGCCATAGCGCTGGCCGCCCAGCAGTACTTCATTGCCCAGCCTACTATCTTCATCAATCTCAAAAATGTACAGCGAGACGTGCGGCGCGGCCAGTCGTTCCACCCACGCCAACGATTCGCTCATCGAAGCCATTGTTTGCTCCGGCAGTCCGGCAATCAAGTCAATGTTGATGTTGGCAATGCCGCCATTTCGCAGCAATGCAACGTCGCGCTCTACGATGTCCCGATTGTGCCGCCGGCCGGTTTGGCGCAGTTCCTTTGTGACGAAGGACTGAACGCCCAAACTCACACGATTGATACCGCACTCGCGCCAAACGTGTATGCTTCCGCCGTCAAAGTCCCCGGCGCGCATTCCAACGTCACTTCCGATAAGCACTCAGGCGGAATCGCCGCAATGACGTCGCGCAGAAAATCCCCCGGCATCAGACTGGGCGTCCCGCCGCCGAAATAGAGGGTTTCCGGCTTCCACAGCCATCTATGGCCACGGATCTCCTCAAGCAAGGCACGCTGGTATCTTGCAATCGTCTCAGGCCCGCTTACGCCCGACGCGAAATTGCAAAAACTGCACTTTTGGCTGCAAAACGGATACGAAATGTAGACGCCGGGCACAGATCTTAGAGTTGAATCTCCTCTCCGAGCTGCTGCGAAATAGCGCCCGCCACCATCTGCTCCAAAGTCTGCCCGGTTTCAGGCAGCACAAAAGCGCCTTTCGCTGGTACCCATTCCAGCTTGAAGCTTTTGGAATGCGCCGAAACCCAAATCTGACGAACCGGTGAATTCGGGCTGACCACAAAGCGCGCTTTGGGTTCTTCAAACTCAATAGTCAGCGCGCCCGCATTGAAATCCGGCTCAAAATCGTATTGGTCGGTGGCCGCCGACAATTTTTTGTACAAGGATTCCAATGCCAAGTCGCATTCTTTCTTGAATTCCTGTTCGTCCATGCTCACGTTCTCATTGTCTCCAACGCGGCAGCGAATATTTGTCGTAACTTTCCCTCGGTTGGCATCATCTGGTAGAGGCGGCCTTCTGAGCTATGCAGCCTTCGTGTGTGCGCCAAGACCAAATCCCGGGAACAAGCACTTTTTTTGCCGATTATCTATACCAATTCGACAAGCTAAGCGCTTTTTTTCCTTATAGTTCATGGCACGCGGATAGCGTCGTTTCAACCGCTCATTCGGTTGCGTTTCCAGCCGCGCGGCGGGCACAGATCGTAGCCGCGCTGGCTGCGCAGAACGATAATTCAGTCGCCTTAAACAGACTAGCCCAGCCGAATACCGTAGCCATCATCACCGGTCAGCAAGTCGGCTTCTTGTTAGGGCCGGCCTATACCATTTTCAAGGCTCTCACCGTCGTTAGACTCGCTGAGCACCTGAATGAGCAAGGCATCTCGGCCGTCCCTATCTTCTGGCTCGCCACAGAAGATCACGATCTCGCCGAAGTAGATCACGCTTGGATGTTTAACCAGGAAGCTATCGCTTCGAAAGTCAGCTTAGCCGGTAGTGTCGTCAATGGCGGCCCGGTGGGTGACGTTGTGCTGAACGAAGTGCCGCTTGCGGAATTGCGGGCCGTGCTCGGTGATCTTCCGTTCGCTGAGGATGTGATGAAGTTGGTCGCCGCCAGTTATCAACCCGGCGCCACTTTGGGCTCGGCTTTTCGCAAATTGTTGGAGCAAACTCTAAAAGGGATGGGCCTGCTCTACCTGGACCCATTAGCCGCTCCCATTCGCGAAGTGGCGGCACCCTTCTTAAGTGAAGCTGTGCAACGCATTCCCGAACTGCTCAGCGCCCTGCGCGCCCGCAATAGCGAGATTGCCGCAGCCGGTTATCACACGCAGGTTCATATTGATGCCGATTCGTCGCTCTTCTTTCTGCTCAAGAACGGCCGCCGCTGGCCCATCCGCTGGAAAGACGGCAGGTTCAGCAGCCGCGAGGGTTCGTATAGCGTGGCGGAGTTGGCCGCCTTGGGCGCCCAGCTTTCACCCAACGCTTTGCTGCGCCCCGTCATGCAGGATTATCTATTGCCTACTGCCAGCTATATCGCCGGCCCGTCCGAAACTGCTTATTTCGCGCAAAGCGCTGTGCTCTACCAGAAACTGCTCGGCCGCATGCCCGTCATCTATCCGCGCAACAGCTTTACACTGCTTGATGCGCGCTCGAGCAAGCTGCTAACGCGCTACGGACTGCGTGTGCCCGATCTGTTCGATCATCACGAAAACGTGAAAGGTACCCTCGCCTCGCGCTTGGTGCCGCCAGCCTTGAGCGATCAGATTAAGGCGACGCAATCAGCCGTATCGCTATCCGTGGCTCAGCTGAAGAGCACTTTGCTGAATTTTGATCCGACATTGGAAGCGGCCGCGCGCAAGAGCACTGCCAAAATCGACTATCAGTTCGCCAAGCTCGAACGCAAAATTGCGCGCGAAACGATGCGCCGCGACGAACGCGCCACCAAAGACGCCGCTTACCTGCTCAACCTCGTCTATCCTCAACGCCATTTGCAGGAGCGCTTCTACTCCATTCTGCCGTTTCTCGCCAAGCATGGCCTCGATCTGCCGCAGCAGTTGCTCACCCAAATTCAATTGAGCTGCCCAGACCACATGTTGCGCGCGTTTTAAACTGGTGGTTGCCGTCGCGCCGCTCATTCATCCGCTCCCTTTGCGCTACTGTTCCGGTCTTCTCGCTCGATCGACTTCTCGCCAGCACTTCGCTAGGCGTGCAGTTCGTTAACGTTGCTCAAAAGGCTGGCCTGCATTCGAAAATCATTTACGGCGCTGAACGGAGCAACAAATTTTTGCTCGAAACCACCGGCTGCGGCGTGGCGTTCATCGATTACGACGACGATGGCTGGCTCGACCTCTTCTTCGTCAACGGCACGCGCTTTGAAACGACTTTTCCCAAAGGCTCTGAACCCATTAGCCGTCTCTACAAGAACAATCGCGATGGCACCTTTACCGATGTCACTGTTAAGGCGGGTTTAGCGCGCACCGGCTGGGGGCAAGGCGTTTGCGCGGGCGACTACAATAACGACGGGCACGTCGATCTCTTCGTGACGTATTGGGGCGATTGCGCGCTCTATCGTAACAACGGTGACGGCACCTTCACCGACGTAGCTGAAAAAGCCGGCGTAACCACCCGCACCACGAGCGGTCTTGAGCGCTGGAACACCGGCTGCGCCTTTCTTGATTATGACCGCGATGGGCATCTGGACCTCTACGTTGCGAACTACATCGATTTCGACCCGAAAACCGCTCCCCTGCCCGCAAGCGGACCGTGCCTTTACGAAGGACTGATGGTCGCTTGCGGACCACCGGGCCTGCAAGGAGGCAAAGACATCCTTTTTCACAACAATGGCGATGGCACGTTTACCGATGTCTCCGAAAAGGCGGGCATCTTAAAGAAGCAGGGCACCTACGGCTTGGGCGTGCTGATCGGCGACTTCGATAACGATGGCTGGCCCGACATTTATGTGGCCGACGATTCCGCCCCTTCCGCTCTCTTCAAGAACAATCACGACGGAACGTTCACCGATATCGCGCTGGAAGCCGGGGTTGCCTTCGGCGCCGATGGCAAAACCCAAGCCGGCATGGGCGTCACGGCGGCGGATGTTTTAGGTAACGGCAAGCTTGACATATTTAAGACCAACTTTGCCGGCGACACCTCAACCCTTTATCGCAATCTGGGCAACGATAATTTTGAAGACATGACTTTCCAATGCGGCATGGGGCGCAATACGCGCTTTCTGGGTTGGGGCGCCTGTTTCCTTGACTTCGATAACGATGGCTGGCCTGATGTTCTAGCCTGCAATGGCCATGTCTACCCAGAAATGAGCGAAAAAGCCAGTGAATCCGGCTACCGCGAGCGCAAGGTTTTGTATCACAACCTGGGAAACGGGAAATTTCAGGATGTCTCGCTCGAAGCGGGTCCGGGTATTCTCGAAGCCGTTGCCGGCCGCGGCTGCGCGGTGGGCGATTTTGATAATGATGGCAATCTGGATATTGCGGTGAGTTGCGTCAACGATTTTCCGCAACTCTTGCATTGCGAAGTCGACGCTGAAGAATCATTGGCTCAAAGTGAAAACGGTTGGGACAAAATCGAATCGTTCCGGCATCGGCGCCCGGGTGTTCTGTAAACCGGAGGGCGAGCACCAGCAGATGGATGAAGTACGCAGTGGCGGCAGTTATTTCTCGCAAAGCGATCTGCGTTTGCACTTCGGTTTGAATAAAGCGACAAAAGCCGATGTGGAAGTGCATTGGCCAAGTGGGATAGTGGACAAAATTGTCGGCGTTGCGGCGAATCAAGCGCTGACCGTGGTGGAAGGTGGGCACCCAAGCCGCTAGTTGTGCCAAGATGGAATCGTGACCTCCAGAACACACGGTGAGCGAATCGACATTCTGGAGCAAGTAGTCCAGATCCTCGCCGAGGGCCAATTATTAGCTGAGAAGGCAATTGCCGAATTAGCAACAGAGACGCGGCGTGTATTCGATCAGGTCAGCGAGCAATTTAAGAAAACCGAAATGCACATGCAAGAAACCGATCGGCGGATGCGCGAAACCGATGAACGCATGCGCCAGACCGACGAACGAATGCGCCAGACCGACGAACGAATCGACAAACTTGTCATAGCTATCGGCAAATTTATTAGTCGTAACAAGTGATTGAAAGCCTTTCTCCCATTCTGCGCCGTAGCATTCCTGGCCTTCTGCCTAGCCGCCCAAACACCCGCCGAACTCGCAGGTAAAGCGGAAGCTCTGATCCGCTCCGGGCAAGCCCAAGCCGCCCTCGCCGTCCTCGACAAAGCGGCGCAGGCACCGGGCGCAAGTGCGGAATCGGAAGACCGGCTCGGCTTCTTGTTCGCCGTCCTTGGTCGAAACGCCGATGCTCTGCAACACTTCGAGAAGTCTCTTTCCCTCAACGCCGATTTTGCACCCGCCCATTATCATCTGGGCGCCGCCTTGTTCCTTGCCAAAGACTACAGCCGCGGATTGCCCGAGCTGCAAGCTGCGGCGAAGCTATCCCCCGCCACCTTCGACTACCGCTATCGCCTGGGCTGCGGCTATCTCGAGATGAGCAACTTCGATCAAGCCGTCTCCGAATTGAAGCAAGCCGTCGTTCTGGACGCTTCAAAGCCAGCGGCATGGAGTCAACTCGCGCTTGCGCTTCACCACCAAGGCGACCTGGCCGCCTCCGTGGATGCCTATGCGCACGCCGTGCAACTCGCGCCGCAGGACGATTCCGTGCGCAATAGCTACGCCGCCGCGCTGGTTCAAACCCGGCAACCCGCCCGCGCCATCGAAGAATCGCAAAAAGTGCTGGCCCGGCCGGACTCCAGCGATTCCGCCCGCATCGGCGCTCAGATGAACATCGGCTATGCCTACTTAAAGACGGGCGAATTCGAAAAGTCCGAGCAAGCTTACCGCGCCGCCGTTACGCTCGACCCAAAATCGGTAGCGGCGCATTACAATCTGGCGATCGCGCTCAAAATGAAGGATCAGATCGAAGCGTCTCAGCTGGAGTTTCAAAAAGCGCTTGATCTCGACCCCACACTGGCCGAAGGGCATTATTCGTTGGGCATCGCGAACTGGCAGTTAGGCGATTTCCCAGCCGCTGTGGCGCAAATGAAAGCCGCCATTGCTATCCGGCCCGATTACGCGGAAGCTCACTACATGCTGGCCATCACCCTCAAGCAGAGTGGCGACCTCGACGCAGCGATACCCGAACTAAGAGAAGCAATTCGGCTGGACCCCACCACGCCCGGCCCTTACAACACGCTAGGGCAGATTCTGCGCATCAAGGGCGACAAGGCGGCCAGCGACGAAGCCTTTGCCACTGGCGCGCGGCTGAAGCGCGAAAAAGATGCTGAGCTGGCGAACAACCTGGAACAAGGTATGCGCGGCGGGGTCTTTCCCAAGCCTCTAGACTCCGCCAAATAGGGACCTTTCAACGCGACGCGTATTTCGGATCGATTTTCGCGGCCAGCGTCATCTCCGCTTCGGCTTCTTCCTTGCGGTCGATCCGCTCAAGCGCCACACTCAGGCTGTAATGCAGCGAAGCGCTGAGCGGATTGATGATGAGCGCCTTCCGGTATAGCTCGATGGCCTCTTCATATTTACCTTTGGCGTACAGCGCGCCACCCCAATTCAGGTAAGCAGGCACGTAATCGGCGTCGATCTCCAGCGTCCGCTGGTACTCAGCTATCTCTTCTTCCTTCCCCATCGCGCCGTAAGCCACACCGAGATTGAAATGCGCACCCTGGTCCTTTGGATAGCGGCGCGTAGCGATCTCCATGATCCCGGCGGCAATTTGCGGATTGCCTGTCTGCGCGTAGCTGATGCCCAAATAGGTCAGCGCGCGCAGAAAGTACGGATAGATTTTGAGGGCTGCAATTAATTCAGCCACCGATTCCTGCTGCTTTCCTTCTTTTCGCAGGTTTACGGATTCATTTACGATCTCTTCGGCCTCCTCGCGAAAGCCGCGCGGCAGGCGCTGAAGGATGACGTACTTGCCGTTCGCCCGGATGACATCGCCGATCTCGCCATACTGGAGCTTCAACGCCGCCGCCGACCATGCGGGATCGAGCTGGCCGGCGTCAAGATCGCCCATGAATCCGCCATTCATACCCGTGCCTTGGTCAAGCGAATTAGCCCGAGCCAGTTCAAAAAACGATCCGCCCGCGACAAGCTGCTGCCGCATGGCTGCCGCTTTTGCCGCATCGTCCAGAACAATCATGCGCAGATACAGATGTTTAGGCGTCAACGTGCCCCGCCAGGCTGCATTGTGCGCCGTCACTTTGACCTTTTGCTCCGGATGAACCCGAATCCAATGATCGGCCAAATGAAACGCGCCGTGTATCGAGTTGGGCATGTGACACCCAGCGCAGCCATCGATCCGGTTCACCGGGCACAACGACGCATGCTTCGCGACAGCCGCGCTATGGCATCGCAAGCATGTCTTTTCGCTCCTGGCCCACAGCACCGGACGGGACGCATCCTGATGCGGGTTGTGACAGTTTGTGCAGGTGATTTCGCCGCCACTTTGCCGGAAGCACTCGCTATTTTTCAAGCCGGTAACCTGATCGGAAATAAGCAAGTTGTCGGCCATCGGATCTTCTACGAAACCGGAACCCGCGTGGCATTGGGAGCAAGGCCGCATTTGTTCGGCCACTGGCAGCTTAGCTGGGTTCAGTATGCCGGTATCTCGCGAGTGAGCGGCGAGCGCGGCTAAGTGCGCTTGTCCCGGGCCATGGCAATTCTCGCAGGCCACGCCCGATTCGACGCGTGTTCCCCAAGTTCGCGGCGCCACGTGGCAGGCGAAACATCTCTGTTCCAAACTCGGCGTAAGCACCCGGCCCAAACCCGTCTCATAGGTGGAAGGTTTGTCTTCGGGAAAACCGAGCTCGAGCGCCAACCCGTGCTCCAGCACAGAATGGATATAGCGCCCTTCCACCAGAGGCTCACGCGGTAGTGCAGAGCCTTCAAACGTCTGAACGCGGTATAAGAAAGTCACCCCGTGCCGTTTGCCGCCGATGGTGGTCTCCACCGGAAATTCGACCGCTGGCTGCCCCGGCATCTGCACTTTATATTGCGCCTTATCGCCGGTTCTACGAACCGCATATTCGATAGCGGGGGCCGGTCCTTCGGCGTGCGTTTCGAAATAATTCTCCGGCAGTTGCGGGGTAGCCACGCCCTGCCAAGTGCGCGCCATGTTCGTTTGGAACTGCGTCGCGGCAATCTCCTTATGGCAGCTGGCGCACACATCGCTCCCCAGATAGCCGCTTTCGCCAGCTCTTCCAAGCGAGCACGCCGTCAACAGAAGACAGATCAGCCGCACGGGTGAACTAGACCATCGGCCCAGGTAGTCTGCCATCTGCCTCCTCACGATTCTACCCACAATCCTCGCGAGCGACCGTGTCGAAAAGCGAAGAGCCGGCAGATTGCTCCGCCGGCTCTTCCCGTTTATCCGCAGATATAGGAAACTCTAGAACTTCAGAGTTCCCGAAAACTGCATCTTGCGCATATAGCCGCCCGTGCCCGCCGCGAGACCGGTGATCTGCCCCGCCGTACTCTGATCGACGTTGGTATTAGGTAGGCCGAGGTTAGTGTGATTGAACACGTTGGTTGAGTCAGCTCTGAGGGTAAATCCCAGTCGCTCGGTCAACTTGAACGTCTTAGCAATCGTCAAATCCTGCTGGATGAAGTGCGGTCCGTAGAGGGTGTTGATTGGATAGTTGCCGAAAGTGTTGGCGGCCGGGTATAAGAACTCCCCGGTCGTGCAGTTCGGGGCTCCGTTTTGAATGGGACATCCCTGGAACCATTGATTCCGGTTACCCTGCGCGCCCGCATAGACGCTGCCGGTACCCATGTCAGGACGATTCGCCGGTCCGGCCCCAGGCTTGCCTGGATAAGAATTGGCAAACGTGGGCGAGAACGGGAAGCCGCTGTAGTATGTTGTGATGCCGCTGACCGTCCAGCCACCGACGATGGCGTTTGCCGCTCTGTTCATGCTACTCATGTACTTTTTGCCCCTACCGACAGGCACATCGTAAGTTTGCGCGAACGTCCATTGCTGGTTGGCGAGCGTATTTGCATATCCGTAGCCCGCCGCGCGGTCGTACTCGAAGTAATAGTTGGAATCATAAGGATCCCAACCCGGACCGTATTGGCGCTGATAGGTATAGTTTCCTTGGAGCGTCCAACCGGCCCAAGCATTCACTTTAACGGTGCCCTGGAACGAATTGTACATTTCATTTGCGCAATCGCAGTAGTAGCTGAGATCGTCGCTCCCTATCAATGAGTAATAGGGCCGATTCAGGTTGTTATTGGAGGCCCCCGGTACGAAGATGGCCTCATTGGGATTGACCGTGTTACCCGTACCCGTGAAGTTATGGCGGTCCACGTTGCCAACGTACGAGCCAGTCAACGCAACCCTGTTGGTCATTTGGCGCTGGATCGACAAGTTATATTGGTAAACCTGCGGCATGGTAACAGTCGCCGGACGGAACTTGGGGTTAATGCCGGCGGGCAGCGGGAACGTTCCGTTAGCGCTGATGACAACCGGCGCCGGGAGGCCGTTGGCCTGGATGCCGCCACCCGTAAATCCAGCCGGGCCTTGCGCTAGATTGAATACGCCAGTGAAGCCATTGGCCGGTTGGAAGTTCTGATTTTCCAGCACTGGCGGGTTCTGCGTCACGTTGTGGCCAAAGTTGGAGCCGAACACACCCAAGTCGTACGACCAGCCGTAACCGGCACGCACGACGGTTTTCTCGTTGATCTGGTACGCAACGCCAACACGCGGTGCAAAGTCATGCCAGTTGGTAGTCTGAATACCGTGCGGCGTGACGGCCGAACCGTAGCCGAACACGTACATCAAACCGTTTTGCAAATCAAAGGTGGCGCCATTGCTCGCGCCGTTGACAGATTCGGGCCGTACCACCTCATAGCGGACGCCGAGGTTGACAGTGAGTTTGCTCGTCGGATGGTATTCGTCCTGACCGTAGAAGAACAGACGTGGCTGGCTCTCCTGGGCGTTTGTGCTGGAACTCACATAGCGGTTGAAGCTACTGACGTCGCCTAAGAGGAAAGTGGCAAGCCCGATTCCTGCCGAAGCGCCCGCTCCCACGGTGGCAACATCGCCGGTCTCCGTACCGTTAAAGGTGAGTTCACCGGCGCGGTGGCTATCGCTCGGCACCCGAAGGTTCAGCGCGTAGCGAACGTCGGCGCCAAGCTTGAACGTGTGCTTGCCGGACACCTTAGTGAAGTTATCCACCAACTGGTACTGGCTCTCCGTCTGCGTGAGAGGGCAATTACACGAGTTCACACCAAGTGCATAGCCCAGTTTGTAGGCATCCTGCGGCGAGGTGATGTTGAAGTAGGGAAGGCCCGAATCGTAGGTGGCGTTCAGGTTCAGACCAGGAATGCCGGCATTCGCCGCAGGCGTCGTTCCAAAGCCGTTTGGCACGTCGAACACGTGATATTTCATATAGCCGAAGCGGACTTCGTTCACCACCGTCGGGCTAATTGTGTCAGTCCAGCCGAGGGCTAGGCTCTGGTTAAGTGCCTGCGAATTGCCAGCATAAGTGCCGAAAGAAGGGCCGCCTGCCTCTGATCCAAATGCGCCGGGTGCCACCTCAGTAAAGGATGCATAACTGTAACGCCCGAAAACTGTGTTCTTCTCGTTGATGTAGTAATCTTCGCGAGTATCCCATTGATTGGCGGTTACGGCAATGTCTCCGTTGACAGCGTAGTTGTTGTAAAATCGGCTGGGTGCTGCCGAATTGAGGAGCAATGTTCGGCAACGGGAAGTAGTTCAGAATCGCCTGCGCCTGTGAACTCAATTGAGAACCGGGAATCGTGTTGTTCGGAAATGGCGTACGCCCAACGCCGGTCGTCTGATTGCCGGTAGTCGGGTCATAGATCAAGTAGTTAGAGCTATAGTTTGACCAGTCGCTGAAATTGCCCGTGCGGTTCAGTGCTGTTGGCACGCTAGTGACCACCGAGCCGCCTTGCGCTTCGCGGTTTAACTGCGCATCGCCAAAGAAGAACAGTTTATCCTTGATGATCGCGCCGCCAATCGAGCCGCCAAATTGGTTCTGGCGGTAAAGCGGTGAAGCGAGTCCACCGTTAAAAGGATTCGCAGCAAAGGTCGTGAATCCCGGCGTGTTCAATTGCAGATACTCGAACGCGTCCCCGTGAATCTGGTTCGACCCGGACTTTGTCGAGTAGCTGGCCATACCGCCCCCCACGTATTCGAATTCAGCGTCGAAGTCCTGGTTCGCTTGTTTCAACTCGGCCAGTGAATCGAAAGTGGGATTGATAACGATAATGCCCAGAATGGGATCCTGGTTGG
The DNA here is from genome assembly GCA_963764105.1 of Bryobacterales bacterium. Lineage (GTDB taxonomy): Bacteria > Acidobacteriota > Terriglobia > Bryobacterales > Bryobacteraceae > Bog-105. Next base: position 476,912 of record CAVXRP010000007.1, on the reverse strand, counting down.
TCGTGCCGTCCAACTCGTAACCCATGGAATCGAATAGTTGGCCGTTGACGATCATCTGAACGGAACCTTGCGGGTTTTCGTCCGAAGCATGCTGCCACCCGATCTTCGCGGTGCCAGGGTTCAACAGTTCCATGGACTGCGCATTGCGCCCAATGTTCGGAAGATCGTTGATCTGTTCCGCGCTAAACGTTTGCGCGACGTCGGCGCGGTCCGTTTGCAGCAATGGAGCGGCAGCGGTAACCTCCACCGTGGTGCTTTCTTGTCCGACCTTCAGCTGTGTGTCGAAACGGACCGATTCATCCACGTGCACGTCGAGAGCGTTCGAAACGACCTTTTGGAAGCCGACAGCTTCAATGCTCACCGTATACGGATCTGGAATCAACTGGCCTTTGTTATAGTTGCCCGAGGCGTCCGTTGTAACGACGTATTGACTGCCCTTGCTTGTATCAGTGATTGTGACTTTGGCATTGGAGACAGCTCCACCAGAAGCGTCTGTGACAGTGCCCAAAATATTGCCGAAAATTTGCTGCGCGTTGGCACTGTCCCACCCGGCCAGAGTGAGGGCCACGGCCAACAAGGGGACGTAGATTCCCCTGCGAGACTTAAACATATCTTCTCCTTGGAAGCAATTCTTTGAAACCTTCAAAGTAGGTCTAGCCCCTGAGCCAGACCGACTAACCACTGTCCAGTGTAAACCTTTTCGCTTAAATTGAATACCAGAAAAAGGCTAATTGACCGAAAAAACTAACCGAATCATATCCCTCCGCTAGAGGTACCAGTCAATCTAGCAATTCAACGGGAGCCTATGGTGGTAGGCATACAGCTTCGAAAAACCTGCGCTGCAGCTCCTTAGTATGTTGGGCTTAGCCCCAAAATACGCGCAAAAGCGGTTAAGGCAACTATGTTTGGCTCGGGATTCTGCTATTACGTGCCGTTTTGCTGTTGCATTCACCTGCCCCTCAGCTAAACAATGGTCTAACCCGCATGAATACAACTTTGCGAAAAGTTGTTCAGTGGCCCTGTACGCCTTGTCATGGAAGAAGCCTCAATCGACCACGGTTCGCCCACCCGGCCGAACAAGTATAAGAAGATCTTCGAGCAACTACAGCAGGCCATTGCCAAGCGGTAAGTACAAAGAAGGTCAGCGTATTCCCGAGCGAGACACAGCTCAGCCGCACCTGCGGCGCGTCCCGCCTAACCGTCGCACGCGCACTCAAAGAACTTGAATCCATTGGTTTAATCGAACGTCGGCCGGGCTCTGGCAGCTATGTGAAACAGCAGGTTCGTCAGCAGGGCAGAACCTTCGGCCTGCTGATCCCGGAACTCGGCCAAACCGAGATTTTCGAACCCATCTGCCAGGGGATGGCGCGCGCCAGCCGGGCGACGCACGACGAACTTCTGTGGGGCGCGGCCACTCACGATGTCGAATCGCACGAGCACCAGGCTTTACAGCTTTGCGAATACTATATTTCCAAGGATGTCTCCGGTGTTTTCTTCGCGCCCCTGGAATATACCTCCCACCGCTTTGAAGTAAACCGCCGGATCATCGACGATTTTCAAAAGACCCGCATCCCCGTTGTTTTATTGGACCGCGACATTTGCCCTTACCCGCATCGCAGCCATTGCGACTTGGTCGGCATCGATAACCGCCGTGTCGGCTATCTTGTCACCGAGCATTTGTTTCGCCAGGGTTGCGAGAGGGTCGTCTTTTTCGGCTGGCCGAACTCCGCCTCCACGGTCGAGCATCGCATCGCCGGTTACCGCGAAGCCGCTCGTCAAGCGGGCAAGCCCGAGCTTGTGGAAATTGGCGACGCGGAATGCGGCGAATCTATTTCCCGCTTGCTCGCCAAACACCGCCCCGATGGCTTTGTCTGCGCCAATGACCGCACAGCCGGACAAATCATGATTCGCCTCAACGAACTGGGCGTTGAAATTCCGGGAAAAATGAAGATCACCGGCATTGACGACGCCAAATACGCCAGTTTTCTGCACGTTCCTCTCACCACCATTCGCCAGCCCTGCCACGATATCGGCGCTGCGGCGGTGCGCACTATGATCGAGCGGATCGAGCACCCGAACATGCCCGCGCGCGATATTCTGCTGGATTGCCAGTTGATCGTGCGGCGCTCCTGCGGCTCATCGGCCTAGCTCAATCTGGTAGCCGCCGTCCCAATGGACGGTTTCCGGTATGGCGCTGGCCATTGTGATGAAAGCGCAATATTCCACCTTAACAGTGCTGCGTGCGGGCAGCCACCGATACCCTGGGACGCCAAATAACGATCCGCGCTGCACCATCTTCCTGCGCGATTCCACAATCGGCGAAACGCCAAACTCCATACCACACGTGATGGCGTTTCCATTCCAAGGCGGCTCTTTCCGCAAGCGGTGCTCCTCCCAGCGAGCCAGCCACGGAAAATCTTTCCGCCGCCATACATAGCCGAACAAAACGCGGGTGGTGGGCGACCAAGCCAGAAAAAAGCCTGTTCCCGCGCGGGATCCATCAAGTGCGTGCTGAAGCCGCCCGAAACCGGACCCTTCGTGTAGACGCGAAAATCCTCCGTGCCGCCGGTTTTCAAAGGACAAAACGGCCAGTTGAACTCGGCATCCGGTTGATACGGCCCCAAGTTGTCATTAAAGCTGGCATCGCCTACTCTTGAGAGCGTCGCCGGCATGCGGAATTGCGTGCGCCCCGATTCGAGAAACGGCGGCCCTAGCGTCACATGCTGAGTCCAGGCAATCGGGCGATCGCTCGCCGCAAGACTATCAATTGTTTCGGAGATCCGCACGACGCTCGATTCCGGCCGCCATCGCGATGCGCCGGCTGAAACGCAATTCAGCAAGGCGAAGCGTCCCGGCCAGCAGCATTTCGCTATCGTCAGCGGCTGAAGCTTCGTAAGCGATGACAGGTCCTTCACCATGCACCGGCATGCCCGCCGCCGCTTCTTCCGCACTCGGGCCGCCAAACGTGTCCAGACAAATGTTATGTCCCAGAATGCCGGCGAGCAGTGGCGCCTCGCTCCCCTGCCCGTATTCCGGATGGCGAGCGGCATGGTACGAGGACGGCTCAATCGAAGGCCACGGCGGAATCCAAAGCGGATTGACTCCAGAGGTCTTGTGCTGAATCTCGCAGATATGGCCGCCTTCGATGGTGGCCGCGACTCGTAGGGCGTCGTTCTCAATGAGGACCGCGCGCCGATTTTCAAAGGTGATGTGCGTCATTCAGGAAAGAATGGTATACCATGCTGGGGCGATGCGCGCTCGCCAGCAATCGGACCCAACAACCGTCGCAGTTCATATCCCATTTCCCGCCTTGCACGAAGGGCAACACCCTAAAAACCCCGGAACCGCTCCCGAATCCTGGCCGTTCGATCCAATTCGTCCACCACCTGTAGAACCTTGAGCTTCAAATCCTCATCGATATTCGCGCTAGCCAGCCATGCGTGCACAGCCCGGTCAGCTTCCATCGAATGCTGGCCGCCGATAAAAGCGTTGAGCCAGGCTAGGGTGAAGAATATCTTGCGCTGCTGTTTTATCTTTGGCAACGCATCCAGCGCGGGCTTCAAATATTGCAACGTAAGAGCGTCCGCATTCCATTCATTGAAATTGCTCAGGCTATCCTGCACCCAATCTTCCTGGCGCTCGGCGTTGTGCAGATAGTCGTCGAAATACCAGGCTTTGGTTTGAGCGTCAGGGGTTGCCGCGCGTGCCACGTAGGCATATTTCCGTCCTATCCCCGAAGCATCCCGCTGCGTTTCTGCTTGATAAATTTCTACCGCCCCCGGAGCCTTCAAAGCCAACAGCGTACTCACCATGCGCCAGAGATCCAACGGCCGCAGTTCAACCTCGGGTATCGCAATCTCGCCTCGCAAGAGCTGCCCGACTGGTGCGAGAGCCGCCTCCGTTGTCGCCAGCGAGAGGAGCGTCCTAAACCAGAGAATGCGCAGACCCTTGTCGCGAGCCTGCATCATCCGGGCCGCCGCTAACGCTTCAAAAGAGGGTGCCCACTTTCTCAGCGCTTCGCCACTCAGATAGGTGTGCAGGGTTACTGCCGAACGGCCGCCGATCGATCGCACTAGTGTTTCGTTGCTTTCGTTCGGCAATTCCCGCAAAGCGCTTGCCAGGTAATCGGCAGGCGCCATCTCCGCCGCACGCACCGAATCCCATAACGCGCCCCATAAAAGAGTCCGCTCGAATACATCCGTGACTCCACCTATATGCCGCTGTATGTACTCGCGGCTCTTGACATCGGGCAGAAACAGTCCATAAGCATAATCCTCATCGTTACCGAAAACAAACGCCGGGCAAGCCCTCCCCACAGCCTCCCGCACCACTGTCTTCTCGCCGGTCAGCTTCACCCGCAATCGGACCGGTGCAGTGTCCTGATAACCCAGCAGAACCTGAGTGGCAATAGGCCACACTCCATCCTCAGGCAAAGCATTCTTCTGAGTGAGTGTGAGACTCGCCAACTTTGCTTGTCCATCGCACTCCCAGTTCGTGCGCACCTCCGGCATACCTCGGCGCGTGATCCACGCCGCCGCCCATGGCTTTAAATCCTCATGCGGGCACGCTCAAACGCACCCACCAGATCGCTCCACTGCGCATTCGCGTAAAGATGCTCCCGCAAATAGAGCCGCAATCCGTTTCTAAACGCGTCGTCTCCAATCAAGTAAGCAAGCTGTTTCAGCAGCGCAGGAGCTTTCGAATACACGATGGCGCCGTAGGCCGACTTGGCGTCTTTCAGATTCGCAATGTTCTGATAAATCGGAGTGGTTCCTTTTGTAACATCGATCCCGTAGGCAGCCGGCTTGATCTGTTGATAAAAGTGCGCCCATACATTCTGTTCGGGCTTCAGAGTGGCGAGCGCCCGATAAGCCATATACTGCGCAAAGCCTTCTTTGAGCCAGAGATCGTCGAACCAGCGCATAGTGGTCAGATCGCCGAACCATTGATGCGCCAATTCATGCAGCAACAGAGTGTCGCGGGCGAAGCGGTCGTCTGCCGTGGGCGCACTGCGAAATAGCACGCTGTCTTCATTCAGGTAGGTCGCGCCGGCGTGTTCCATGCCGCCGAATGGAAACCCCGGAAGCAGCACCATATCGTATTTGGGGAACGGAAAGGGCTGGGCGAAATAGCCGCTCAAGAATTTGATTCCGTCTGCCGTGATCTGCTGCGCGGCCGGAATTTCAGCTTGCGCCCGCGCCACCTGCGAACGCCGGACGTAAACATCCGGCTGGCCTTCCATATGGTGTACCGCCTCGAATGGCCCTACCGCGAAGGCGAAGAGATAAGTGCTGATCGGGCGCGTCTCGGCGAAATCGACTTTGCTTATGGCGCCCATGCTTTCGCTGCCGGTTGCTTTGGCATTAGCGATTACCGCGTTCCCGGTCGGATGAGTGACACGCAGCGTAAACCGCCCCTTCAAATCCGGCTGATCGAAACAGGGGAAGGCGGCACTCGCATCCATGGGAACAAATAGGCTGTAAAAATAAACGCTGCCATCTTCTTTGTCTTCGTAGCGGGTGATCGCCTTGCCGGCTGTTCCAATGGGTGCATCGAATTGCAGACTCAGCACGTTCTCGCCGGTTTGCAGCACTGCCGCCGGTAGCACGATATGGCCGTTCTCGGAAAATACCGCAGTAGCCTGTCCGTTGATGACGAGATCGCGCGCATGATCGCCTCTGAAGTCAAGCAGCAGCGGGCCGGCTTTCGACAGCGTGAACCGAAGCTCCTCTGTCCCGGCCGCGCTGTCGGGATGTCGCACCAGATCGAATGAGAGTTTGTATCGAAGATCCGAAATGGCGGCCGCGCGCGCCACCGCTAATTCACGCGGAATGCCGACTGGAGTATTCGCCGAAACCGCCAACCTTAAAACTCCCAGCGTCAACGCCGCACGCAACCACATGTTCAGCAGTGTAGCTTGCGGATCGCCCCGATCAATATCGCTATATCTTCTTCGTTGTTGTAAAAATGCGGCGAAATCCGCAAATAGGCCCGCCGTGCCGAAATATTGATATTCTCCTCCGACAGTTTCTTCGCTAACGCCGCTGAATCCACCCCCGGTAGACTCGCCGTCACAATCTGCGAAGCTAAACACTCACCCTGCGAGTGATAAAACTCCGCTCCCATTCCGGCAAGCTCGCCGCGCAACAAATCGGCCAATTCCAACACGCGCTTTTCGATACGCGGGATGCCGATCTCCTCAATCAGTCGCAGTGAGGCATCCATTGCATACAAGCAGGCGAAAGGCAACATGCCCGGTTCGTATTTCTCCGCCGTCTCGCCGAAACGCGGCGCTCCATGGTGAAGGCTTGTCACATTGCGCCACTCCTTATCACTGCGCCAACCTAATACCTTGGGCTGCAGACGCCGGCGCACCGCCGGATTTACGTAGATAAACGTGGCCCCATTTGGCGAAATCATCCATTTATAGGCATCCACTGCAAAGAAATCCGGCGCCATCGCCGAGCAATCGAACTCTAACGCGCCCGCACTTTGCGTGCCGTCCAAATAAACCACGATGCCGCGTTTACGCAGATCTTTTACTAGACGACTCAAGTCGGGCCGCAATCCGGTCGTGTAGTTCACTGTGCTCAGCGCCACCATACGCGTGCGCTCACTTACATGCGCTTCGATCTCGGCCCATTCACAATCCACGCCGCGCGCGGCAACACTCGCGTGTCCATACAGCTGATTCGGAAATTCGTGATGCAACGTCAACATCTCATCCCCATCGGTCCAATCGATGGAACTGATTGCCAAAGACAGGGCATAGCCGGCATTCGGTACAAACGCGATATCGTCGGAAGAACAGTGGATGAGTCGAGCGATCCGCGCACGCATCTCGCTCAAATCGTCAAACCACTCCAGAAAATCCAACGCAGCCCCGCTGTCGCGTCTCGCAAAATGCGCGCAGGCCGCTTCCTTCGAAGCTCGCGGCAATTGCCCGAACGTAGCCGTATTCAGAAACGTACGCCCTTGCAACGAGGGAAACTCAGCCCGAATGGCTGCCCAGTCAGCACTCATTTCGCCGCAGCCATCTTCTGCTGTAAATGCGCAATCACGTCGCCTACTGAAACATCTGCCGATGTCCGCAACCGCCGCTCCACAAATTCCACCTTGCCATCGCTCAGCTTCTTGCCTATCGTGATGCGGTACGGCATGCCGATTAAGTCGGCGTCCTTAAACTTCACCCCTGGCCGTTCATCCCGATCGTCCAGCAGAGCATCAATACCCGCCGCCAGACACTCGCCATACAGTTTGTCCGCCGCTTCCCGCAGTGCCGCATCCGCATAGTTGATGGGCGTAATCACCACCGTGAACGGCGCAATCGTAACTGGTAGACTCATGCCGTCTTTATCGTTGAACAGTTCAATCGCGCAAGTGAGAATTCGTTCGATCCCGATGCCATAAGAGCCCATAATCGGTGTGACTTCTTTCCCGTCTTCGCCTTGCACCCGCAGATTCATCGATTCCGAATACTTGTAGCCGAGCTTGAATATATGCCCAATTTCAATCGCTTTCGCGATGTCCAGCGCACCGCCGCAATTCGCGCAGGCATCTGCTTCCGCCACTTGCCGCAAATCGAAATACTCCGGCTGAAAGTCTTTTCCAGGCGTGACGTTTTTCAAATGATAATCGTCTTTGTTCGCGCCCGAGATCATGTTGCGCCGCCCTTGCAACGCTAAGTCGGCCAGCACGCGCATATTCTTGACGCCCACGGGCCCCAGTGAACCCGCGCTCGCGCCAAACCAATCGACAATCTCCGCCGGAGTCGCCGGACGAAAATCCTTCGCCTTCAAAACGCCCGCAAACTTTGTTTCGCTGAGTTGATGATCGCCGCGCACCATGACCAGCACCGGCTTACCATCCGCTACCATCACTAGACTCTTCATCTGCGATGTTTCGGGCAGCTTGGTGAACTCCGTCAAATCCGCAATGGTTTTTAACGCTGGTGTGTGGAATTCCTCCGGCGTGAACTCGCCCGCTGGATCGTCCGCCAACGGAGCGCTCGCTTTCGCAATCGCTTTCTCCAGATTCGCCGCGTAGTCGCACGCTTTGCAGCGCACCACCAAATCCTCACCGGCGTCTGAGCGCACCATGAACTCGTGCGATTGACTCCCGCCCATGGCGCCCGAATCCGCTTCCACCACGCTATATTCCAATCCGCAGCGGTCAAAAATCTTGCGATACGCCGTGTAGTGGTTTTGATACGCCGCATCCAGTCCCGCCGCGTCCAAATCGAATGTGTACGAGTCCTTCATGATGAACTGCCGCACTCGCAGCAAGCCCGATTTTGGCCGCGGCTCATCGCGAAACTTGGTTTGAATCTGATACCAGATCTGCGGCAATTGTTTATAGCTGCGCAGTTCGCCGCGCGCGATGAAGGTCACAACTTCTTCGTGCGTCATGCCCAGGCAAAGATCGCGTCCAAAGCGGTCTTTCAGCCGAAACATGTTGTCGCCCATCGCGTCCCAGCGGCCGGATTCCTGCCAAACCTCAGCCGGATTCAACGCCGGCAGCAGAATCTCCTGGCCGCCGATGGCGTTCATTTCCTCGCGCACAATCTGCTGAATCTTCAACAGAGAGCGTTGTGCCAGCAGCAGATAGTTATAGATGCCCGCTGACAGTTGCCGTATATAACCCGCGCGCAACAATAGTTTGTGGCTGACCACCTCCGCTTCGGCGGGGTTGTCGCGTAAGGTGGGTATAAAGAGAGTGCTCCAGCGCATTCGTGTGTAGACAAGTATCCCAGACGCCTTGAGTTCACTAACCGATATAATCAGTAAAGAGAAACAAAACTCTTCGGCAGAGGAGCAAAAAAACGGACGAAGATCTAAAGGCATACCTGCAGGGCCTGGAGAGCAGGCTGGAACAAAAGTTCTCGGGAGTGCGCACTGAAATAGAAGGATTGCGTGGCGAAGTCACTGGATTGCGTGGCGAAATCGAGGCGTCCGAAACGCACCTCCTAACCGAATTTTGGAAGTGGGGACGCGCGGCCGACCAACGAATTCGGCGCATGGAGCACAGCGACGCAACCACCACCGAGCGTCTGACTGCTATGGAAGAACGCATCTTCACGCTCGAACGCAAGGTAGCTGGCAGTAAAAATTGAATTCGAAAATAAATCCATGAACGAACAGCAACGAATGGCGCGCAGTCTGGCCGAAACAGACCCTGAAATTTTCGAACAGATCCAGCACGAAGTAGACCGTCAGAATACTAGGCTCGAACTGATCGCCAGCGAGAACTTCACCTCGGAAGCCGTTCTCGAAGCAACCTCCAGCGTGTTCACCAACAAATACGCCGAGGGCTATCCAGGCAAACGCTATTACGGCGGGTGCGAATTCACAGACATTGTGGAGACCCTCGCGCGCGAGCGTGGCAAGAAGCTGTTCAAAGCCGAATACATCAACGTTCAACCGCACTCCGGCGCACAAGCCAACGAAGCCGCTTATGCCGCCGTGATGCAGCCCGGCGACACCATTCTGGGCATGGATCTCTCCCACGGCGGCCATCTCACGCATGGCCATCCTTTAAACTTTTCCGGCAAACTCTACAAGGTGGTCGCCTACGGTGTGCGCCGCGACGATGAGCTCATCGATTATGAAGCCTTGGCCAAGCTCGCCGAAGAGCACAAGCCCAAAATGATCATCGCGGGCGCCAGCGCCTATTCGCGCGTGATCGATTTTCCGCGTTTCCGCCAAATTGCGGATTCCGTCGGCGCCGTTTTTCTGGTTGATATGGCCCACTATTCTGGCTTGATTGCGGCGGGCGTCTATCCCAACCCTTGTGAACATGCCGACATCGTGACGTCAACGACGCACAAGACTTTGCGCGGCCCGCGCTCCGGTATCATTCTGGCTAAAGAAAAATACGGCGAAGCCATCGATAAAGCGGTCTTCCCCGGCGCGCAAGGCGGCCCGCTGGTTCACGTCATCGCCGCCAAAGCCGTTTGCTTCCTCGAAGCGTTGCAACCGGAGTTCCGCATCTATCAGCAGCAAGTTCTCGCCAACGCGAAGGCGCTCGCTTCCTCGCTGCAGTCGCAGGGCTTCCGCGTAGTAAGCGGTGGAACCGATTCTCACATGCTGTTGATTGATGTTTTCGCCAAAGGCGTCAAAGGCAAAGAGGCGGAGAAAGCTATGGACGAAGCCTACATCACGGCCAACAAGAACACCATTCCGTTCGACACGAACAAGCCCTTCAACCCCAGCGGCATTCGTCTCGGCAGCCCGGCTGTGACAACGCGCGGCTTCAGCGAAGCTGAAATGAAAGAAGTGGGCCGCCTCATCGCCCTCGTCTTGGACAATGTCAAATCCGAGCAGGCTCTGAGCGAAGCGCGCCGCGGTGTGAAGAGCTTAACAGAAAAATTCCCGCTCTACGCCTGGAAGCAGCAAACCGTCGGAGCTCGTTGAGTTTCCCTTAGAATTCTGCCAGCCGTCTGCCACTTATCGGTAGATGACTGCCGCAACAAACAGCGAAGCCCCCTTCCAATTGGGGCGAATCTACAGCGAAGCCACAGAGCCATTCGCTCGCGTGCAAAAACTGCGCGTAATCCAGCTTGGCTCTTATCCAGCTCTCAACCGTGGCGTGCGCACCAATCTCCAGACCATTCATGCCAGACTGCAAGTGCGCGGTCACCAGAGCCTGGTTATCGATTTAACTCGTCACCGTCGCGTCAAACAGCCGGGCTTCTATTCTCCGCGCTCGTCGATCGAGTTGGCCCGCTTACTGCTCCATACTCCAGCCGACGTTGTCCATTTGCACATCGGCAGCGCGCTCACCCTGCCCAAACTGGCGCTGGCGGCGATTGTGAGCAGGCTACCCAAAGCGAAGACGGTCTGTACCCTGCATCTCGGCGGCCATTTCTATCCGAAGAAAGGACTGCACGGTCGCTCCTGGGGTGCAACCGGTCTGATCTTGCGCGAGTTCGATAGTTTGGTGGCCGTTAATCCGGAGATCGCCTCTTTTTTCGAGCAGTTGGGCATCATGGCCAAACGCGTTCACTTGATCACTCCCTTTCCGCGTCTGCGAATCGCGGAAAGCCTGACCCTCTCCGCCGATATTGAAACCTTCTGCCGCCAGCACACCCCTTTGATCGCGAGTCTCAGCGCGTTTGAACCCGCGTCTCAACTGGCAGACCAGTTCGACATTCTCAGTAAAATTCGCGAACGGTACCCCAGTGCGGGGCTCATCGCCATAGGTGACGGTAGTCTCCACTTCAAATATCTGCATGAGCGCGCCCTGCACAAAGATTTCAACCATATTCTGTTGACGGGCGCTTTGCCTTCCGCAGCGACCGCGGAACTGATGGGCCGTGCCAACGTTCTGCTGCGCCCCAGCGGCGTCGACGAGGATTCATCCCCAAGTTGCGAGGCAGACAAAGCCGCGACACCGGTCGTCTCCCTAACCAGCGGCCATCGCGCAGGTCAAATAGAAGAGTCTTCTCTGCGAGTTTTGCGCAGTCTGCAAATCGCACGCCCGCAATATGAGGGCGCATCTCCCGCGCTGGTGGACGGAGCGGACGATGTGATCCGGCTTTACAAAGAAATCGCCGGCCGCCCAGTACCGACAAACCCACTGCCCGCCGGTTACGAATGGCCCAGTATGGGGTGGGGTTTGTAAGGTTCTTCCAATACCTTAATCTCGTCTTCGCTCAGCTTCACCGTCAGCGCCGCTAAAGCATCTTCCAGATGCGGCAACTTGCTGGCCCCGATAATCGGCGCCGCAATCCCTGGCTTAGACAAAATCCAAGCCAGCGCCACCTGCATATTCGGCAAGCCGCGTGCCTTCGCAACCTCAGTCAGCCGCTCCGCCACCGCGAAATCATCGTCCTGATAATACATATCTTTAGCGTATTTATCGGTCTTCGCGCGCGAAGTGGGACCTCCCGACTTGTCGCGATTACCCGCCAGAAACCCGCGCGCCAGCGGCGACCACGGAATCAGCCCAATCCCCTGATCCCGGCACAGCGGATTCATCTCGCGCTCTTCTTCACGGTAAATCAGGTTGTAATGATTCTGCATGCTCACAAACTTGGTCCACCCATTCAGTTCGCACACATGCAGCGCTTGCGCAAATTGCCACGCGAACATGGACGACGCACCGATATAGCGCGCCTTCCCCGCCTTCACCACATCGTGCAACGCTTCCATAGTTTCCGCGATCGGCGTTTCATAATCCCACCGGTGAATCTGATAAAGATCCACATAATCCGTCCCCAACCGTCGCAAGCTGTGGTCGATTTCCGTCAGAATCGCCTTGCGCGAAAGGCCGCGCCCATTCGCATCGGGCCGCATCGGATTGAACAATTTAGTGGCAATCACCACTTCATCGCGCTTGGCAAAATCGCGGAGCGCCCGGCCAGTGATCTCTTCGCTGACCCCATCGGAGTAAACATTCGCCGTATCGAAGAAATTGATACCCGCTTCGAGCGCGCGCTGAAAGAACGGCCGGCTCTCTTCTTCGTTCAGCATCCACTCGCGCCATTTCGTTGACCCATACGTCATGCAGCCCAGGCAAAGGCGCGAAACTTTCAAACCCGTTTTTCCAAGATTTACGTATTCCATGTTCGTCGCTCAGTTCATGATAAGAGAATGCGCAACAGCAATAAATGGATCTGGATCGCCGCCCTGCTTTCCTTCAGCCTCTTCGGCGAAACACTCGGTTTTATCGAACAGAGATTCGTCTCGCTGAATTTCGAAAAGGCCAAGTGGGATAGAACCGAGAAGTCCACCTGCTACCTCTACACGGCCAAAGAGAACGGCGCGTGGGTGGAAGTCATGCGCTATGGCACCAGCAATCTGGTAGCGTTTCGCGCCAGCAAAGGTTTGACGGTAACGGTCTGTGCTTCAACCGCGGCCTTCGATGAAGGCTTTGAAGCGCGTGCCAAGCCTTGACATGGTCTGAATTAGAACAGCAGCGGCGATAAACGGGCCAGAACTTCGTTGAGAATGAAACCGGGAACCTTGCCTGCTTTCTTCGCCAAGCGCGCTTTCCAGTCGAGGTTTTTCACCTGGTCCGCCAAGACGGCACCGGTCACCGCCAGCCCGGCGGGCAGCACAACCTCAAATGGGTAGCCCTTTATTTGAGACGTTATCGGGCAGAAAATGGCCAAACCTGCTCTTTGACTGTAGGACTTCGGGCTCAATACCAACCCAGGTCGATGCCCGGCCTGCTCCCGTCCAGCTTGTGGATCGAACGTGAGCCAAACCAAATCGCCGCGATCGGGCACGTATTGCGCCAACTACCAAACCTCGTTCCCTTGTGGCAGGCCCCAATCTGTTTCAGCATGGCGATTGCTTGGCTTAATCTGAGAAACGAGTTCATCAAGCGAGTATCTCGCCCGAATAGCTCGCAACAGCAGATGGCCTTCCTTGGTCAAGCCGAGCGACACTTCGTCCCCTTCCGCAAGGCCGGCTTCACGCGCAATAGGCAGCGGGATACGAATGGCGAGGCTGTTGCCCCATTTCGCGATACTGAGTGTATTGGGCATTGGGATCTACATTGAGTATACCTAATTCCGGGCGGTAGTTCTAACGGAATGGATTCTCGACTTTCACACCGGCGAACCTTTGGCCAGCGTTCAAATCCTCCGTCCATAGAATGGAACAATTCGCCCGCTGCGCCGCCGACACGATCAGGCCATCCCAGAACGATATCTGATTCAAAATGTGCAGGTCAATCGCTTGGTCAATGTGCGCTGGCGTTAACGTGACGAGTTCCATCCAGGTCAGCGATTGAAGGAACTGCTTTGCCCGCAGCGGAGGCGCCCCGCATTTCGCTACCGTGGAAACGAAAAGTTCCTGGCAAACCTGGGTCGAGATTACGAAAGCATGATGGGATTGAAGCAGCTCGCGCGCCTTGGTTTGTTTCGCTCTATCTCGAGAGTCAAATGCGTAGAAGAGAATGTTGGTATCGAGGAAGACCCTCATTTTAGCCGGCCACTGTAGACATCTTCCCGCCGCCAACCGCTTTCACTGGGCTTAGCTAAGGCCTCGTCCATTAGACGGAAAGTCACGTCGGGGCCGCCAGCATCGGCTGGTTCCACCGCATCTGTCAGGAGCTTGCGAATCAGACTATTGAGTGTCAAATCACGAGAATAGGCGTACTCTCGGGCACGCTCAATCAGCTTTTCATCTAGCGCAACCGTCAGATTGCGGGCCATACGCCAGTGTAACACATACACGTAATACGTGGCCTGCTAAAACCCGGCATTCCATCCGGCATTTTTGCGCTCCTTGCCATAGCTCAACCCATTGAATATAATAGGCTTTCATCCGGCAGAGGAACCGGCAAATGGAAGCCCTCATCAAGAACCCCACGCAAATGGACCCCATGATGCCCCCCGAGGGCCAACGCCAGCTCGAAGACCTCGCCTTTGAACTCGTTTCGAAAGCCAGCTCTCTCGCTGGACGCATGAGTCCCATCGTCACCACGGCCGTCGGCGAACTCGTGCGCTCCATGAACTGCTACTACTCGAATCTCATCGAGGGTCACAGCACCCGTCTGCGCGACATCAACCGCGCCTTGCGTCAGGACTACGCCACCGAACCCGAGCGCCGCAAACTACAAGTGGAAGCCGTCGCCCACATCGAAGTGCAACAAGCCATCGACGAAGGCCGCGACGAGTCCGCCGAACCCACCTCGCGCGCCTACACTCTCTGGCTGCACAGCGAGTTCTGTAAACGTCTGCCCGAAGATTCGCTCTGGCTTGAAGACAAGGCTACCAACCGCATCATCCGCGTCAGGCCCGGCGAATTCCGCGATGGCGAAGTGGCCGTGGGCCGTCATCTGCCTCCCGCCGCCGAAACACTGCCCGACTTTTTCGCAAAATTCGAAAGCGCCTACCGGTCCGACGGCTTATCGCGCGTGCGGCAAGTCATCGCCATCGCCGCAGCTCATCATCGTTTCGTCTGGATCCACCCGTTTTACGACGTCAACGGCCGCGTCGCCCGTCTCATGTCTCACGCCATTCTGAAGCGCCTCGGTATCGGTAGCGCGCTTTGGTCGGTTTCCCGCGGCTTGGCCCGCAATGTCGACCGCTACAAATCTCTTTTAATGGGCGCCGATGAGCTGGAGAAGCGCGGCTCGGCCAATCTCTCGAGCGAAGGCCTGGTGAATTTCTGCCACTTTTTCCTGGACGTCTGCCTGGACCAAATCGAATTCATGGGATCGGTTCTGGCGCCATCGGAATTGGCACGCCGCATGGAAATCTATACGGAAGATGAAGTGCGCGCCAATCGCCTGCCCAAAGGAAGCTTTCCTCTGCTGCGCGAGGCCTTATTAGCGGGTGAGTTCGAACGCGGTTCCGCCCCCTCCATCACCGGCTATAAAGAACGCATGGCGCGCAACGTTCTTTCAAAATTGCTCGAGTTAGGTTTGCTCACCTCACCCGGTCCCAAAGCGCCCATCCGCTTGGGCTTTCCCGTCAATGTGATTGAACGCTGGTTCCCGTCGCTATTCCCCGCGAACGCGATTTAAGGGTCCGGATTCCCCGGATTCGGCGGCAGCGGATGATCGGGCAGTTTGTCGTCCGGAAATCCCCGCACCAACATAAGCGTACGGCTCCAACGCGTGCGCGTGAAAAAATGTTCGCCGACATCTATGAAATGGCTGATCACCGAACCGGCCGAATCGCCAATCAGATCTTCCGTCGAAGCCTTATACGACCAGTAAACCAGCACCGGTTTCCCAATAATATTCTCGCGCGGCACAAAACCCCAATAGCGGCTGTCCTCTGAATTATCCCGGTTATCGCCCATCGCAAAATAATTACCCGGCGGCACCACCACTTCGCCGTTCACCACAGTGTTCTCAAGCATGGCCCGCTGTAATTGCAGCGCCAACGCCTGTCGCACATTGGTGCGCAAACCCGAGGGGAAATTGTCGCGCTCCGCATCGTAGGTAAACTTTTGAAACGCGTAAGGCTCATTCAACTGCTTGCCGTTGCGAAAGACAACGCCGTTCACCAACTTAATATGGTCGCCAGGCGCGCCAATCAGCCGCTTCACATACGTTTGCGTGATGTCGCCCGGATAACGAAACACAATCACATCGCCATGCTTGGGCTCTTCATAAGGAAGAAGATAGCGGCTCACCGGCCCCGCAGGCGCAAAGGCCAGCTTATCCACAATCAAGTGATCGCCAATCAGCAGACTATCTTCCATGGAACTCGTCGGAATCACAAACGGCTGCGCCAGCGACGACGTCCCAAACAATAAAAGCAGAATGGTAACCGCCCATTCAGCAATCGAATTGCGTGCTTTTGTATCCTTCTTCTCGCTCATTATTCCTATAATCTCAAGCCAGTGATGCCTTCGGTTGGGGTTTGAAAATCCGCCGCATCATGCGGAAAATCCAGCGCACCAGCAGCACCGAAAAGACGACGGCCAACACCACCAGACCAACCATCGCCACCGGGTGCGCCGCCATCAGCACCGTGCCGCCCACCGAAACCACATCGCCCGCCAAACCCAGCGCCACATTAGAAAACGGCTCAGGAGAAGTATTCGCCGCCAACTTAGTCGCCGTCTTCGTTCCGTGCGAACTAAGCGCGATTCCTCCGCCCACCAACAACGCCACCAACCGCACGCCCGGATCCAAATGCGCGAAAGCCGCCGCTGCCAGAATCGCTCCCGCCGGAATGCGGATGAAAGTGTGGATCATGTCCCACGCCGAATCCACCGCCGGAATCTTGTCTGCAATAAACTGCACAGCGAAAAGCGCGCCCGACAAAAACAGAATCCAGGTGTGCGCCAGGTATCCAAGATCGCCCGGTAGGTTGGCAAGATGGAAGCGCTGCAACAAACCAAGTGTCAGAACGGTGGCATACAGGTTGATGCCCGAGAGCCAAGCCGATCCCATGGCGAAGCCAAGCGTTGAGAGGTCCATATCACCTGTATAGACAATATCTCATTCGCAAAAGTTCGGGCAATCGTACAGTCTAAAGAAAGATTTATGTTGACAGTGTCAACATATTCCCTTAGAATCGATTCATGGCATGGATTTCCTCCTCCTGGCAGCAAAGCCGGGCTTTAACAATAACGGCCGCCATCATGTCGCTCGATTTTGTGTTGACCTTATTCGGCCTGCTGTTCGATCCCCGCATCATTACAGGCGCACCCGCCTGGCTCAAGCCCGCGAAATTCGCTGTTTCCACTTTCATCTTCAGCGCCTCTATCGCGTGGCTATTTCGCTACCTCCCGGACTTTCCGAAAACCAAACGTTGGGTCGGACCAGGGCTATCGGCGATGCTCATCCTCGAAGTAGCCATCATCGATGTTCAAGCCGCGCGGGGCGTCACCAGCCATTTCAACATCGGCACCGTTGAAAACACCGTACTGTTTGCGGTGATGGGAGTCGGCATTGCCATCGTGCTCGTTTTAAGCATTTGGATCTTAGTGGCGCTCTGGCGGCAGCCGTTTCGCGATCCCGCGTGGGGCTGGGCGCTGCGCCTCGGCATGCTCATCAGCGTTCTCGGCTCGGCTTCCGGCGGGTTGATGACCGTTCCCACGGCTCACCAACGCGCTGCGATGGCTCGCCATGAGCGGGTTACCGTCTCCGGAGCACACACCGTGGGCGCACCCGACGGAGGTCCCGGTCTGCCGGGCGTTGACTGGAGCGAACAACATGGAGACTTACGCATCCCTCACTTCACTGGCATGCATGCTTTGCAAATCATTCCGTTGCTCGTCTGGCTAACTCGGCGCAAACGCTCCGTGAAATTTGTCTTTTCGATTTCGGCCAGTTATCTCGCGCTGTATCTCATTTTTCTGTGGCAAGCGCTGCGCGGCGAATCCATCGCCGCTCCGGGAACTGTCACTATCGCCGCCTTGGCTCTCTGGTTCATCGCAACCGTGGCGGCGCTGATCCCTCTCAACCGCGCCGTCTATCCGCTAGAGGCGCTGCATGAACGCTGATCAGGTCTTTTCCGTCTGCAACGCGGTGGCTCTCGCCGGCTGGCTGCTTCTCTTATTCGCCGGGCGGCGGCGCTGGGTCTCCTCCCTGATCACCGGGGCCCTCATACCGCTGCTCTTCGCGGTGGCCTATCTCGCACTGCTGGTCACCCACTTTCGCGAATCCCCCGGTGGTTTTGGCTCGCTAACCGGCATCGCCGCCCTCTTTTCTAATCACTGGATGTTACTCGCTGGCTGGATTCACTACTTGTGTTTCGATCTATTCATCGGATCGTGGGAGGTGCGCGACTCCCAACAACGCGGCATCTCGCAATGGCTCGTCCTCCCCTGCTTGTTCTTCACTTTTATGCTCGGACCTGTCGGCTTGTTGCTGTACTTTACGATTCGGCGCTCAATCTTTGTGGGGCGGGCCTCCTGGCCTGCGGCTGACCTCCCGGTCAGCCTCATCGGCTCGCGTATCTCACGCTAACTTCGCTGGAACCGCAGAACCAGCTTTACGCCTTTCGCAACCGTTTTCCAATGGCGTCGCACCTCCGTCAGTCTGGCCTTACCCGCGCTAGTAAGGGTGTAAAGCTTCGCCTTGCGGCCGTTCTCAGTGGTCTGCCATGAACCCGCTACCAGTTTCTGCCGTTCTAAGCGATGCAATGCCGGATACAGCGACCCTTCCTCCACCCGCAGCAAGCCTTCCGAAGCGGTATGCAAATGCGCCACGATGCCAAAGCCATGCTGCGGAGCATAATCGAGCGTCTCCAAAATAAGGAGTTCCAAGCTGCCATGCAGTTTATCCACTCGCGTCGGCATGTTTCCTCCTACGCTCCCGCAAGGCGGCCGTATGCACGCGATGGCACTTGAGGCAGAGAGTGCGCATGTTGCTCAAATCGCATTCACCCCCGCCCTCCGCTACCGGTACAATATGGTCGGCATCCCAAAGAGACTTACGGCCTTTCAAGCCCCAAGCGGCAACAGCCTTCAGGCGTGCCGCACCCTTGAGGCGCCGGATGTGCGCGTATTCAGCGACGCAATTCGTCCCACACACCGCGCACATTCCCTTGTCGCGTTCAAACACCCGATCGCGCAAATGGCCCGGATTGCTGCGCAGACGCCATTCTTCCACGCAGAACTCGGAGCAGAACGTTTGCCGCCCGGCCGGCACTTCAAGCTGGCACCAACGGCAAAGGCAACGGCCATTCGGCCCCTTGGGGAGTTCGTCCTTCAGAGCCCAGCCGCCCGGCATAACGCGTTCCTTGCTCACAGCAACAGGATAGAACTGCGAAGACGAAGTTACCCATCCACTTGACCTAAGTCCACCTCCGAATCCGAGCCGGAGGCGTAAGCGACCTGAAACGACGCGCTACGAAGCGTGAAACACACATGAACTCAAACAAATTTCCGCAAGGCTGGGACGAGACACGTGTCAAGCGACTTGCGCCAGGCTACGAAACGCAGACAGAAGACGACGCCGTGGCCGAGATGAAGCGGCTATCGCCCCTTCTGACACCGTGATGAGCTTTCCAGATGAGTTCGTCGAACAAGTTCGGAAACTCATAGCCAAGAACCAAAAGTAGCTCGGCGAGGCAAGCGCCTACTTCGATTCCCTCGGCACGGCTGGCTGCCGATCCTGTCCGGTGATGTGGAAGGAGGGCAGCTGCGAGGCTTCCTACTATCCCAATTTATGCCACCTTCGGGAAGTACTTGACACGGCATATCGGTGGCGTCTACACTAGCCATAATACCGCTATGCCTAACGCTGAGATGCCTTCGGGCGCGCTCGTCCTTCTGATCTTGCGAGTTCTTCGCTCCGGAACTCTCCACGGCTACGCAATCGCCCAGCGGATTCATTGCCTCTCGTCCGAAGTGTTGAAAGTAGAAGAAGGAGCCCTTTATCCGGCGTTGCAAAGAATTCTCCTGCAAGGTTGGGCCACCTCGGAATGGGGTATCTCCGAAACCAATCGGAAAGTCCGTTTTTACCGCCTCACTCCCGCTGGGCGCAAGCAACTCGAATCCCAGTTGGCCGATTATGAGCGTGTTCACGGAGCAATTCAATCCGTCCTTCGCACCGCGTAAGTAAGAGAGATCGTCAAATGAAAAGCCTGATTCGCCGTCTGCGCTATCTGCTGAACCGTCGCCGTTTCGACCAGGAGCTTGCGAACGATATGGAATTTCACCGCGAAATGGCGGCGCGGCAAGGGAATCGAAACTTCGGGAACACGTTGCGTCTGCGGGAAGAAGCTCGCGATGAGTGGGGCTGGGTTTGGATCGACAGCTTCCTGCAAGATGTTCGCTACGCAACGCGCATGCTGCATCACTCGCCAGGATTTACGCTGACCGCCATAGCCATGCTCGCGCTCGGCATTGGCATCAACGTGGCTGCCTTCGGATTCTTCAATCTGATGGTACTTCGCCCGTTGCCGGTGCGTGATCCTGCGAGTCTGCTGCAGTTCCAACGTGAATCGCCCGGCAACTTCGCCGATAATTTCGCCTATCCTGAAGTGGCTTTCTATTCCGAGCATTCCAAGACACTGAGCGCTGTCCTGGCGAAAGGCTTCGGCAGGCTGACGGTGGGCTGGGACGAAGAACCCATCAACACCAGCTTTCTCACTGCCAACTATTTCAACGAACTGGGCGCTGTGCCCAAGCTGGGTCGACTGTTTTCGCCGGCATTGGACGAAGTGCGGGATGCTGCACCTGTGGTCGTTCTTGGTTACGGCACTTGGCATAGCCGCTTTGGCGCGGATCCATCCATCGTGGGAAAGACAATTCTCCTGAATAAGAAACCCGCCACGATTGTTGGCGTTCTCTCGAACGGCTTTAGCGGCCTCGGATTGGAGCCACCAGCTCTTTCCGTGCCGATCGTTCAGAAACCCTATTTTGAAGCCGGTCAAGACCTCACCGCATTCTCGGAAAAAAGCATAAACGTTCAGATGTGGGGGCGCGTTCGTCCCGGTTTTACACCCAGAATCGCGGAACAGGAACTCGCTTCGTTAGCTGCGCAACTGCGGCTCGAACATCCGAAAGATATTTGGGAGAAGGAGACTCTACCGAGCCGGCCAGGCGCCTTCGCCCTGACGGTCCGTGCGGAAATGTACCCGGTTCTTGCTCTAGCGAGCGCGCTAGGCATTCTCATTCTTGTCGCCGCATGCGTAACCCTCGGTGGTTTACTGCTCGCGCGGGGAGTGGCGCGCGAACGTGAATTCTCCATTCGATCCGCGCTAGGAGCTGGCCGCGGCCGTCTCATCCGGCAATTGCTGACCGAAAGCCTGCTGCTGGCATTCCTCGGATTGATGGCGGGCTTGATCGCCGGATACCTTGGGCTCCGCAGCCTGATTGTCTGGGCCGATTTGCCCGCATGGCTCAATCCAATGCCCGATGGGCGAGTGATTCTCTTTGCCGTGGGCATCGGCGTCGCAGCCGTCATTCTATTTGCGCTGACACCGGCATGGCATGTCGCCCGCCAACGTTACCGCACCACCACCATGCGGCAGATTTTGATTGGCGCGCAGGTCGCTACGAGCTGTGTACTGCTGATTGTTTCCGCTCTTTTGATTCGAGCTCTCAATCAAGCCATGTCCGCGTCTCCAGGTTTTGAATACGAACGCGTAATCGCGCTCGACCCCGGGGGAAGTGCTTCGCCTAAAGAGGCGCGCGCTTATTTCGACACTCTCTACGCCAGGCTCGGCAGCCTGCCGGGAGTCCTGTCCGTATCGATGGCGTCGAACCCACCTTTGGGGAACCGCTGGACGGTGGATAAGACACGCGTAGACGGGAAGGCGGTGAATATTCACTTCAACAATGTCGACCCTCAGTTTTTTCAAACGATGGCCATTCCTGTGTTGCGCGGGCGCGTTCTGGAACGCGGCGACAAACGCGCGATCGTCGTGAGTGAATCTTTAGCCGGAGCGGAGTGGCCTGGACAGAATCCGCTCGGCAAGCAGTTCTCGGATACGAAAGATATTGTTGTCGGGGTTGTTGGGAATGCACGGCTTGTTTCACCCGAAGACTCAGACGCGGTGGAGGCGTATCGCTTAGCGCAGGAAGATCTGTTGCCGGCCATGGTTGTGCTGATCAGAACGGCAGGTCCCGCGGAACCGCTGCTTCCTACCATTGCCTCCGTTTCCAAATCGATTGATCCGCGGCGCTTTCCAGAGATTCACCTACTGCGCAGCTCTTTCAATCAGAAAGTAGCGCAAGCCCGTTACGCCGCGCTCACCGTCAGCGTACTCGGTGCAGTCGCCTTGCTCCTAGCGTGTCTTGGGATTGTCGGTCTAGTAACGTACGCGGTATCGCAACGAACCAAGGAAATCGGCATTCGCATGGCGTTGGGTGCGCACCCCTCGCAAGTGCTTTCCGTGGTACTGCGCCAGTTCGCCAGTCCCATTGTTATCGGATTGTTGGTAGGAATAGGCGGTGCGGCGGCGTTGTCCCAAATCTTGCGCCAGGAACTCTACGGCCTCAGCAATTTTGATCCTGCCGCCTACACCGGCGCGGTAGTCGCTTTCGCCATCGCAGCTGGGCTGGCGGCCTTGTTGCCCGCCAGGCGCGCGTTGCAGGTCGACCCAATGCTCGCACTGAGATATGAGTGATGTGGCCTGTGAGGGATCGCCCGTGGCCCCGCTGTCCCCAAACGGTTCAACTTACCGATTCTGGCGGCCTACTTTGATCCGTTCCTTCAGTATCCCGATCTCGGCTTCCTTCCCGGGCTGCCTTGCGGAACACCGTCTGATGTCGCTCTCGATGACTTCCAGGCGGCGCTCAATGCTATTGAAACCGCGATAGACGAGCAGCGAGGAAGCGAGCGCTACCTGACGGGTGCCGTTGCCGCCGTCGCCATCAATACGCCGTCACAGCTTGTGTAATACTTCTTCGCTAATAGCCTTGCCGCCTCTCCTTTTCGCGTGTCCGCTGGCGTTTTCGCTGACAACCCCGGGACGCTTCCTATTTCAACCACACTACCAGTGTAGTCACCCAGCCATTTCCATTCACAACTTTTTCAAAATCTTTATCCTCAATCCTCCCAACCACTTACCGCCAATTTTTCGCACCCGCCGTTCGCCCGAATCCTAAACTCAAACCGAAATGCATTTTCTATCTGAGCCAACCTGCACTCAAAATCCCATTGCGCCTCCCACCCGCGCCCTGCCCCGTCTCACTCCGCCCTCGCCCACCCAAATCAGCGATTTCTTTTCGTCTCTCTCCCCTGATATTAATAGGCGAAAAAAAATACCCTCCAGCCGGCCGCTTTTCGCTTATCTCGGAAATTCGCTCCGCCCGACACAGGACGGTTCCCTCCCGGAAACCGCGCGGGAAGAATTCGTCTCCCTCACCCCCAAAAACCCCCTCCTTTCCCGCGCCTCGGCACTATTATTTATAGGCGGGACGGAATCCCTCTCTTTTTCCCTCCCACAGCGCGTCAAAAACCCTCCCCTCAAGCGCTCCTGCCCACCTCTCAAACCGCCTGTGACCGCCATCACTGACAAATCTACGCAGTGCTCCGAAAATGGAACGAATCTTAAATTTGTCCTCGAAAGGGCCTTTTCGTTGCTCGCCCATCTGTCCGCCCCTCTATTCGCGTTTCTCCAAGCCGCCCCATCTAGCTTGGCGGAACACAAAATCACCAGCATCTTCAACCCGCTCACCACCCCCGCCAAAACGGAATTCAACATGGGGATGCTGGAATTCGCCATCACCGGCGCTATCTTCGCCGTCGTCGCGGGCCTGCTCATCTACACCATGATCCGCTTCCGCCAGCGCCGCCATGACGATGGCCGCCAGGAGCCGCCGCAAATCTACGGCAGCAATCAAATCGAAGCCGCTTGGACCGTTATCCCCATTCTCATCGTCTTCGTCATCGCCGGCGTCTCCGCTCGCAGCGTGTGGGGTGTCGAAGACGCCAGCCCTCCTAAAAACACCGTCCATGTCACCGTCATCGGTCATCGCTTTTGGTGGGAGGTGCGCTATCCCTTCTTCAACATCGTCACCGCCAATGAGATTCACGTCCCCGTCTCGCACGACCGCGAGCACGCCACCTATTTCGAATTGAAGTCCGACGACGTCATTCACAGCCTCTGGATTCCCGAGCTCGGCGGCAAGACAGATCTCATTCCCAACCGCGTCAATCACATGTGGATGGATCCCTCCGAACCCGGCATCTTCTGGGGCAGTTGCACGGAGTTCTGTGGCGTCCAGCATGCCAACATGCTGCTCCAGGTCGTCGCGCAAGAGCCGGAAGATTTCGCCAAATGGGTCGCCGCCCAACAGCAGCCACAACCCACGCCCACCGAAATCAGCGCCGGTCAGAAACGTTTTCAAATCGCCGGCTGTTGGACCTGTCACTCGGTCAAAGGCACTCACTTCAATGGTGAGGTCGGTCCCGATCTCACTCACTTGATGAGTCGCCGCCAAATCGCTTCCGGGGTTCTCGAAAACACTCCGGCGAATCTCCAAGCCTGGGTCCTCAATCCCCAACACGCCAAGCCCGGCTGTCTCATGCCTCAATCGAACTTATCGGACGCAAATCTAAACGACCTTGTCGCATATCTGGAGACTCTCAAGTAGGTTGCTATGGCATCTATTGACTACCCCCTCGAAAGCCTGGCGCCGAGCCGCGCGGAACGCTCGGTTTTAGAAATTCTCTATCGCTGGATCGCCACCACCGATCACAAGAAGCTCGGCCTCATGTACATCATCTGCATGCTGCTCTTCTTCGTCGTTTCCGGCCTAATGGCCGTCGCCATCCGCATTCAACTCGCCGTTCCCAACAATCACTTCGTCACTCCTCAAACCTTCAACCAGCTCTTCACGATGCACGGCACAACCATGGTGTTTCTGGTGGGCATGCCCATGGTCGCCGGCCTCGGAAACTATTTGGTTCCCCTCATGATCGGCGCGCGCGATATGGCTTTCCCGCGCCTCAATGCCTTCGGTTTCTGGGCGTTTCTCTTTGGCGGCATTCTGCTTTATTCCAGCTACTTCGTCGGTTCGGTACCAGACGTCGGCTGGTTCGGCTACGCCCCCCTCACCTCCAAAACCTTTTCCCCCGGTGCCAGTACAGATTTCTGGGTCCTGGGCGTTCTCGTCGCCGGCTTCGGCACCATCGCGAGCGCCATCAACGTGGTCGCCACCACAGTCAGCATGCGCTGCCCCGGCATGACCTTGCGCCGCATGCCCATGTTTGTCTGGGTCATGCTGGTCGACGCCTTGCTCATCCTCATCATCTTCCCGCCCTTAGCCGCCGCTCAAATCATGCTCATGCTCGACCGGCTTCTCGGCGCCAATTTCTTCAACCCCCTCGTCGGCGGCAATGTCCTTCTCTGGCAGCACATCTTCTGGATCTTCGGACATCCCGAAGTTTACGTTCTCATCTTCCCCATCTTCGCCATCTTGTCTGAGGTCATTCCGGTCTTTTCGCGCAAACCCATCTTCGGCAAACCCGCCATGGTCGGCGCCATCGTTGTGATTTTCTTCATTGGCGTCGGCGTGTGGGCGCACCACATGTTCACCGTCGGCCTCTCGGCCATGACAAACACCTTCTTCGCCACCGCCACCATGCTGGTCGGTATCCCCACTGGCATCAAGATCTTCAATTGGGCCGCCACGATGTACGGTGGCAAAATCCGTTTCGCCACGCCCATGCTCTTCGCCTGTGGCTTCCTTTTGCAATTTCTGGTCGCGGGCTTAACCGGCATCATGCTCGCCACTGCCCCCTTTGATTGGCAGTTGCATCACACTTATTTCGTCGTCGGCCACTTCCACTTCACTCTCATCGGCGGTCTCGTTTTCGGCCTCTTTGCCGGCATCTATTATTGGTACCCCAAAGCCACCGGCAAGATGTTTAGTGAAACCCTGGGCCGCTTGCACTTCTGGATTTTCCTCGCCGGGTTCAACATCACATTCATCCCCATGCACTTTGCCGGCTTCCTCGGCATGCCCCGTCGCGTGTATACCTATTTGCCCGGGCACGGCTTAGAAACCTGGAATCTGATTTCCACCTGGGGCGTCGCCGTGCAAATCGTCGGCATCCTTCTTTTCGTCGTGAACATTATCTGGGGTCTTTGGAAAGGTCCGAAAGCCGGTGACGATCCTTGGGACGCCTGGACCCTCGAATGGGCCACCACTTCACCGCCGCCCGAATACAACTTTGAAAAAATTCCGGTCGTTCGCAGCGGCCGCCCCTTATGGGATCTCAAGCACCCCGCCGATCCAGATTGGAAGTTTGAATAACTCTTATGGCACAAACCGCGGCTATTGCCGCCGACCCCATCAGCATTGCGCAAGACTGGCATCTGCCCGATCGCGGCAGCGTGGGCATCCTCATGCTCATCCTTACTGAAACAGTCCTCTTCTCCATGTTCGTGGTCGCCTATATCGTCTATACCGGCCAGCGCACCTCGGGTCCCTACCCTAAAGACGTTCTCAACATTCCCATCCTGTCCACCATTTGCCTGCTCACCAGCAGTCTCACCATCGTGCTCGCCGAAAGCGCTTTGAAGCAAGGCAATCTCGGAAACTTCCGGCTTTGGTGGCTCGCCACCATTGCTCTGGGTGCGGAATTCATCACCGCAACTGCCGCCGAGTGGCGCCATCTCATTGTTGATGAACACCTCACCATCACCACTAACTTATTCGGCACCACTTACTATTCGCTCGTCGGCTTGCACGCCACGCACGTTGTCGTCGGTCTGATTTTTCTCACGCTTGTCATGATCGCCACTCTGCTCCAATTCAATGTCCAAAAGCAGGAACGCCGCATTAAGTTCCTTTCCTGGTATTGGCACTTTGTCGATGCCGTTTGGGTGGTTGTCTTCACCGTCGTCTACATCATTGGCAGATAGGACAAACATGCAACAAGAAATTCAATACGGCGAAGCCGCTGAACGAAGCGACCTGACGCAAATTCAAATGCCCGCGCCCACTCTATGGCCGCTGGCCTTGGCCTTCGGCTTAATGCTGATCTTCGCCGGCATCGCCTTTCGCGCTCCAGTCGTTTCCTACGCCGGCATCGCCGTCGGGCTGCTCTCCGCTGTCGCTTGGTGGCGCATCGTCATTCCCAATGAAGCGCACGAAGCCTGCCCCATCGATCCGCTGCAGCGCCCGTCTCCCATTGAAGTCGGCGCCCGCTCCGTCGTCCGTCTGCAAATCGGTGAAGAGCGCCACCGCGTCCGCATTCCCGAAGAAATCCACCCCTATTCCGCTGGCATCGTCGGCGGCCTTGCCGGCGGCGTTGTCATGGCCGCTCTCGCCTGCTTATATGGCCTCATCGCCCATCACAGCATTTGGTACCCCGTCAATCTCCTCGCCGCCGTCGTCATTCCATCCATCGGCCATGAGACCGAAGCTCAATTGCAAGCGTTCGATGGCTTCGCTCTTGCTTCCGCTTTCGTAGGCCACATGGTCATCTCCATGCTCGTCGGTGTTCTCTACGCCGTCGCTCTCCCCATGTTCCCGAAACACGCATTTTGGTGGGCCGGCATCCTGATGCCGCTGATCTGGAGCGGTGTCATCGCCACGCTGCTATCCATGGTCAATCCCAGCTTGAATGAGCACATCAGTTGGCTTTGGTTCGTGTTCTGCCAGCTCGGTTTTGGCTTGGTTGGCGGCTACGTCATCGCGCGTAGCACCAGCATCCGCACCATGCAATCCTGGACGCTGGCCGAACGCGCCTTTGTCGATGCGCCCGGAATTTCTTCGCAGGAGTCCAATCGCCGCGATTAAGACTTTTGCCCAAAACTCTTTCCTGCTAACCTAATAGCTTAGGGGAAGCTCCGGGCCGAATTGGATTATTCCCAATCGGTCCAGGCGATCTGCAGGCCGTAGGCAAGCCCTGCCGCTTTGCTACGCTGGAAGCGCTGGAGGGAGTCTCTCTTTACACTTTCTTCTACTGGTTTAGTTTCAATGCAAGCTGACAACGAGAATAACGCCGGGGGGGATGAAGATTCCCAACAAGAGCCAACACCTGATTCTTCGGAAGCATCGGGAAGCCCAGCGCCTCCGCCGCCGGACCTCGGCGAGCGCGAGCGTTTGGCAAAAGAAAAGGCCGAATACCAGGATCTGCTCCAGCGCCGTCAGGCGGAGTTTGAAAATTACCGCCGCCGCAGTGAGCGCGAACGCGGCGAGTTGCTGGAATTTGCGGCCATGGATACCGTCAAGGCTCTATTGCCCATCCTTGACGATTTCGAACGCGCCCTTAAGAACGATTGCCCGGACAAAGAATATTCGCGCGGCATGGAACTTATCTACCAGCGCCTCTACGAAGCTCTCAAGAAACTCGGCCTCGAACCCATCGCTTCCGACGTACCTGTTTTTAACCCGCACATTCATCATGCTGTTGAGATGGTCGATACCAAAGACCACCCCGATGAGACTATCCTGGAAGAATACCAACGCGGCTATTATTTTAAGGGTCGGCTGCTCCGTCCCGCCATGGTTAAGGTGGCGGTGAATCGTTAGCGGCTGCGGCTGCGTCTCTTACGAAGGGATCTATAGATTTCGATGGGTGTCGCCAAACGCGATTATTACGAAGTCCTCAGCGTCACGCGCGATTGCGATGAGCAGACTCTAAAGTCTTCCTATCGCAAACTAGCTTTGCAATACCATCCTGACCGTAATCCCGGCGACCGTGAAGCCGAAGAAAGGTTCAAGGAAGCCGCCGAAGCTTACGCCATTCTCAGCGATCCGCAAAAACGCTCCAGCTACGATCGCTTCGGTCATCAGGGCGTGAACGGCGCCGCGAGCGCGGGCGGTTTCGACGAAGCCACCTTCGCCGATTTCAACGACATTCTCGGCGACCTGTTTGGCTTGGGCGATCTGTTCGGCCAGCGGGGTGGCGGCCGCCGTTCGCGCGTCGTGCGCGGCGAAGATATCCGCTATGACCTTGAAGTCAGCTTCGAAGATTCCATGAAGGGTCTTTCGGCCGACTTGCTGATTCCGCGCATGGAAGCCTGCACCAAGTGCCAAGGCTCGGGTGCCGATCCTAACGGTGGATTAATCTCTTGCACTACCTGTCATGGCCGCGGCGAAGTACTTTATCAACAGGGTTTTCTCTCCATCCGCAAAACTTGTCCCAGTTGTAGCGGCCGCGGTAAATTGATCCGCCAGGTGTGCCCGCAGTGCAAGGCCGAAGGCTTCACTAAAGTGGAGAAGCGCCTGAAGGTCAACATTCCCGCTGGCGTCGATAACGGCACGCGCTTGCGGCTGGCCGGCGAAGGCAATCCCGGACCGGCCGGCGCGCAGCCCGGCGATCTGTACGTTGTTCTGAAGGTCCACGAACATCACATCTTCGAGCGCCGTGAAAACGATCTGCACTGCACGCTCCCCATCAATTTGGCGCAGGCCGTGCTCGGCGCTGAAATCGAAATTGAAACGTTCGATGGCACTCAGCAGATTCTGGTTCCTGAAGGAACGCAGCCGGGCGCGCAATTCCGCATCCGCAGCCTGGGCGTGCCTGTTCTGAATTCACGCACGCGCGGCGATCTGTTCGTCCACCTGGATGTGCAAATTCCAAAAAAACTAACCCGCGAACAGCGCAAGCTGTTCGAGCAACTGGCTACCCTTCTACCAGTGGAAAATTCTCCACGCGAGAAAAGCGTATTTGAAAAAGTTCGCGACTTCTTCGGCTAACTCAATACGCCCCATACTTTCTCTCGTACTTATTGCGCGCGTTGAATACTTCGAAACTGCCATCCTCATGCGCCGTCAGCTTCAAATAGAAACCCGTATCCGCCTCCGTCACGTTTGCAATAAAAGGATCGGCCGCGTTGTGCTCACTGCCGCCTGCATCCGCGAAATGCAGCTGCCAGATATCCTCTAACCCTGGCGACGACTTGATTACATCCCAAGCACTTGCCGTGGCGCCCTTCTTCGAGCCGTTATCGATAATCGCCACGCGCGGCCGCAGCCCATGCACCAGCGCCGGACTGTTACTCTGATCCAGACCGTGATGCGATGCAATATAAATATCGGCTTTGCCGAGCTTATTGTCGGGGCACATCAGTTCCAGTTCTTTGTTCCACGTCAGGTCGCCTAGGTCCACAATCCGCAACTTGTCGAACTGAATCACCACTCCCAAAGAGCGCGCATTCTCGCTTGGATCGCTCTCCTTGGGCTGAACGCCCGAGCACGCTTGATTCGCTCCGCCCGCGCCAGGCAAAGGTTGGCCGATCACGTTCCCGTCTCCTGAAACCGCCGTCACGTCCATTCCCTTAATCGGCAGCTTGTCGCCCGGTTTCAGAACGATGTGATCAATCGATCCGATGGCGGCCAAGTATTCGCGGTAGAGAGTTTTCGTCTCCTTCGATTCTTCGCGATTCGGTCCGTGATCTACCACGTGCTCCACCGTCATTTTCTTCAATAACTGCGGCACGCCGCCCACGTGATCGGTGTGATAGTGCGTAATCAGAAGATAATCGATCTTCTTGATCTTCGCGTGCTTTGCCGCAGCCACGATCCGGTTCGCATCGCGAAAGGCATTGTAGCCCCAGCCGGTATCGATGAGTAGTGATTGCCCGGCGGGCGTCACGAATAACGTAGACTGCCCGCCCTCCACATCGATAAAGAAAATTTCAAGCGCCTTCTCGGCCCGCGCTGCTGAAACAAAAAGAACCGCCCCCAATACAATCGCTAAGAATGATCGCATGGGGACGATCCTATCAAACAGTACCCAATGACCCTTTACTCAGTTGACGATCTTGTTGCCCTGCACCCAGACGTCATTGAGATAGATTCCTAAAAGTACCAGCCCGTACACGATGGTGACGATGGTGAGAGCGATCCCCCAGTGGTCGATCCGAGTCATCGAACGCTCTACCTTCTTCTGCTGGTCGATCGCGCCCCAATTTGCTCCGCTCACATGTAAAGTGTCGTCCTCGCTGCGGGTTTTCATTTTGCGATACACCGCGAGCATCAACAGCCCGAGTGCCAGAGCACCCCATACGCTTGTGTAAATGATCATTGTGTTCTTCCTCGGTCCACACTAGACGCAATTCTGCGGCCTTTTTGCCTAGCCTCGCGGATTCAACGGGTTAGCGCGGCGCAGCGCTGACGACTCTAGCCTGATGCGGCTTTTCACCCAAAGACTTGAGTTAAGAATGGGCTAGAATGAACATCTTCCATGACCTATCAACCCAATCCTCAACGATATGAGAACGCAACATTTCGGCGTTGCGGCCGAGCCGGGCTCGTGCTTCCGCCCATCTCGCTCGGTTTGTGGCAAAACTTCGGCGGCGACGATGTGTTCGAAACCGGCCGCGCCGTGATACGGCGGGCGTTCGATAGGGGCGTGACCCACTTCGACTTGGCCAACAATTATGGCCCCCCATATGGCTCCGCCGAGGAGAACTTCGGCCAGATCCTGCGCAAGGATTTCCGGGATCATCGCGATGAGATGGTTATTTCGTCCAAAGCCGGTTGGGATATGTGGCCGGGGCCGTATGGCATTGGGGGATCGCGCAAATACCTGATCGCCTCACTAGATCAGAGTCTTAAAAGGATGGGGCTCGAATACGTTGATATCTTCTATTCCCATCGACCGAGTGACGACGTGCCGCTGGAAGAGACGATGGGAGCATTGGCCCATTTGGTGAAACAAGGAAAGGCGCTTTACGTTGGTATCTCGTCTTACGGTCCGGAGCGTACGAAGAAGGCGGCAAAAATTCTGAGTGAGGAAGGGGTGCCGCTGCTCATCCACCAGCCGTCCTATTCGATGTTAAATCGCTGGGTCGAGAAAGGACTTTTGGAGACGCTTGCTTCATTGGGAGTAGGCTGCATTGCGTTTTCGCCTCTGGCCCAGGGTTTGTTGACAGACAAATATTTGAAGGGCATACCGGAGAGTTCGCGCGCCAGCTTGAACGGGAGTTTCAGCAAGGAGTTTTTAACGGAAGAAAACCTGGCGCGCGTGCGGGCGCTTCATGAAATTGCCGTGGACCGCGGTCAAAGTCTGGCGCAAATGGCGATTGCGTGGGTATTGCGCGACAAGCGAGTGACCTCGGCGCTGATTGGCGCACGCAATGTGGCACAGCTTGATAATTCGCTGGATGCATTGCACAACATCGAGTTTTCAGACGAGGAGTTGAAGCGGATCGACGGACATGCAAGCGATGCGGGAATCGATCTGTGGCGGACGGTTTCCACGGAGCGACGGCGCAGCCTTAGGAGAGCTGTTGCCGTATAGTGGAGTGCGAGGAGCTTGCTTTGAAACGCACTATAACTTTCCTGTCTTTACTGGCCGCGATCAGCGTCGCGGCGAATGCCTTTGAGGCCACGTTGGCGAAAGCTTATAACAGCGACGTAACTTCTGCCGAAAAAGAAATCGTTTCGCTGGCCGAAGCCATGCCTGCGGATAAATACAACTTCGCACCGACGGGCGGCGAGTTTACGGGGGTACGTACATTCGCGCAACAGATGCGCCACATTGCGACGATTAACTACGCTGTCGCGGCAGCCCTTTTGGGCGAGAAAAATCCCGTGGAGATGGGCACGGGCGAAAACGGCGCGGATTCACTGGCTGACAAGGATGCGATTGTCAAATACCTGAAGGATTCATTTGCGTATGCCCACAAAGCGATCGACACCATCACGGAGAAGAATGTCATGGGCGAAGTGAAATCGCCGTTTGGCCAAGGCAAGGCCACACGTGCGTCGCTGGCTACCATTTTTGCCTGGCACAGTTTCGATCACTACGGCCAGGCGGTCGTGTATGCGCGGATGAATGGAGTGGTTCCACCGGCGAGCCGGCGATAAGGTCTTACCCGATCGACCACTTAGGAGCAATCCAGCCCAGCGAGACGCCTGTCATGACGATGCCGACGATGAGAACCAGCGCCGGCGAGGCGATGGAGGCCCAGCGCACTAAGGGGTGATTGCTAGAGCGTTTGCTTTCCGGCAGCAGATTCTTGGCGTAAAGAACCAAAATACCGATCATCATCAGGACCAAGGCTAAACCAAGGCTGAAGGAGACTAACAGAAGGAGTCCCAGTCCGACGCGGCCGAGGGCGATAGCGCCGAGGAGCAGGACCAGAGCCGATTCGCAAGGGACCAGGCCGCCACTGGCGCCAAGAGCAATTAAACCTTTCCACGAAAGTTCATCGGGAACATGCGAGTGGGAGTGGCCGGAATGATCGTGATCGTGCGCATGGTCATGAGCATGGTCGTGATGATGATGGTGGACATGGTCGTGCGAATGGGTGTGAGTGTGAGGGTGATGATGATGGTGCTGCTGCTGGTGAGTGTGGGCCGCAACGCGGGCGCGGATGCGTTTGACAAGCATCCAGCCACCAATAACAGCAATCGATAAGCCCGAAAGGGCACCAAGGATTTCGGTCATCCGCTCAGGAACAATGTACTTGAACAGAAAGAGAGTTGCGATGCCGAGGGCGAAGACCACGAAAGTGTGAGTGAACGTGACCATCGCGCCGAGAAAAGCGGCATGTTTGAGAGTGCCGCGCGAACCCACGAGATAGGCGGCAACGATGGTTTTGCCATGACCGGGCGTGAGGGCGTGGGCCGATCCTAAAATAAAAGCGGCACCCAGAGCCACAAGAATCATCCAGGGCGTAAGTTCGCGCTCATGCAAGAACTTGGAAAGAAAGTCGCCGCGGGTGACTGTACCGGGAGGCGCTGCTTTCGCGGTCATTGTGGCGGGCGCGGCCGCTGGAGGCGCCAAGTGCGGCTGGGGAATTTGCTGAATCACGGGAATGGCTGGTGGCGAAACCGGCGCTTTGACGCTCCACGACAATTCAGCACGGAGATCTTGCGGCGGGGCCAATGTTGGGTCGGCAGGATATTGGGTAAGGCCGTGGCTGACGTCGCGATTCGATTGGCTCGCTTGATGGAGAGTGACGCCGTTACCACGATCAATCACAATCTCTTTCCAGCCCGCGCGTTCGGCGTAGTTGCCATCTTGGTAAGTTAGCTTGCCGGGGCGCGCGTCGAGGTGCGCCAGTGTGGTGATGCGCAAAATCGGCAGATTGCCCGCGCCATCGGCGATGACAATTTTCGAGGATTCAAACTTGGGAAAAACTCGTGCGCCGTTGACGGAAATAGCCACATTCTTGAGCCAAAGGCGGGCTTGCGAAGCGGCGTGGCGATCGAGTTCCGCCTGCGGCGCAGCGCGATCGATATTCCACTCATGAAGCAATTCGAATGTGGGGATCTCAGCCAAGTCGAGCACGTATTCCAGCTGCACTCCGTTGGCGGAGGGTTCGAGTTTGGCGTAGTGGCTGACACTGAAATTGCCCATCGGATGAGCAAACGTTAGCGCGGCGGTGATAAGGAGTAAGAGACAGTGCTGGATAAGAGGGACTGCTCCCTTTAAAAACTGCCTGGAGGGCAGCGAAAAAGCGGGGACACGCCTGCTGAATTCGTTCGGCGGCAGTGTGGTGGGAAGCCCGGAATGTCCCCTCTTTTTCTTCGGATGAGCAAACGTCATCGCGGCACTCAAAAGGAATAGGGAAAGAGTTTTCATTGTTGTGCGGTACCCGTCTGAATCTGGCGGGCATGAGCGTAAAAAGTCGGTTCGGGAGTGTGAAAGCGCAGAGCTTTTTCGGAAGCAGCTTTGGCTTCGTCAAGACGGCCGGATTTGTACAAGACCCAGGAATAAGCGTCCCAAGTGTAGACATCGCCGCGGACGGGCAACTCAGCACGCATCAATTCCAGCGCGATGGGAAGATCGCGATTGTGGTCCGCCAGCAGAAGAGCAAGATTGCGATTGGTTTTTTCGTTGGTGATTTTGCCTAGCTTCTCGACCAAAGATATGAGATCACGCTGTTGGCGCGCTTTGGCGGGCAGACCGGCGGCAGCGTAGAGATCTTCGAGCGAGCCCGCGTATTGAGCGAGAGGGACGATGGACTGCGCTCGCTCATAATAACGGATGGCAGCGGCAGTGTGGCCCTGCGCGGCTTCCACTTGACCGAGGCCGGCGATGGCGCGATGCAGCGTAGGAAACAAATCGAGAGCCGAACCGTAGGCTTCGCTGGCTTCGCTGAGCTTGCCGGTTTTAAAGTACATGTCGCCGAGTTCGGCATAGCACCAAGCGGTGTTCTCGGGCGCGGGATCGCCTGCATCCACGGCTTCGCGCATGAGTGCGATGGCGGATTGAGCGTCTCCCGTGACGAAACGATGCCAAGCGAGGCGATTGTAGCTGCCGAGCCCGGGGCGCAACGCGAACATTTTCAAATAGGCATCGCCAGCACGCTGGTATTCGCCGAGTTCCATGAGAGCGTCGCCCAGATTACCCCAAGTGCCGGCATCGGAGGGGTTGTATTTGAGCATGTCCTCGGAGCGGTCAGCCACAGCTTTGAAATCGTGACGCTGCAATTCTATTTCGTTTTCAAAGCGCAAAGCAGTGAAGTTGCCGCCTTCCTTGATGAGCATGCGGTCGGTGATTTTGGCCGCACGGTCGAGATAGCTGAAATCGGAGGTTTCGCGAACCTTCTGAAGATAGGCGGAAACGAGGCCGGATTGAAGTCTTAGATCGTCCGGAGAAGCCGCGAGGAGCTTTTCGAATGTTTTGATGCGATCGTCAGTTTTCTCGTGGGCCAAATGCTTATCTAGCGGCCGGGTCTGCGCAGGCAGGAAGAGAGCCGCCAGAACGAAAAGAGAGACAAATTTCATTTGGCCGCTCCAAGGGAGGCTGAGATGGGCTGCTCGGCGGAACAGGAGTGCGCCGGAAAAGCGGCGAGTTCCTTCTGAAAGCGCGCGGCATCGGCGGCGTTATTCGCTTTGGCAGAGATGAGCGTGGCGTGGCAGAAATAGCTGGCTTCGCGGATGCCCACGGCAAGCGCCTTATCCATTTGCGTTTTGGCATCGGCGAATTTGCCGTTCTGATAGAGCGCCCAGGCGAACGCGGCCAAAGTTACGCAATCCTGGCGCTGGGCAGTTTCGAGAGTGGCGATGCGCAGGGCTTCCGCGGGATCGTTCTTGTGGTCGCTGTAAAACGCAATGAGTTGAAGATTAGCGTTATAAGGGCGGGCGATTTCGGCGCGGGCTTTCTCCTCAAACGTGGAGAATTGCGCGGCGGCTTTTTCTTTTTGACCGCTTAGCTCCAAAGCGACGGCCCAGCGATAGAGATTCGCGGAGGATGGGACGGTGTTGTAGCACTTTTCAAAAAGGTTTGACGCTTCCGAGTAGTTGCCGTTGGCTGCGTCGATGTCGGCCATCACCAAGGTTGCGAGTTGCGAGTCAGGGAATAGACCACTCACTTGGGTAAGAATCTCAGCGGCCCCTTTCGGATTACCGGCGGCCAAGGTGAGACGCGCTTTTTGGGTGAGTAGCCAGGCGCGCTGGTCCAAGTCGCTTTGAGCGGTGCGGCGGAGGGCTTCTTCGTAAAACTCCTCAGCGCCTTCGTTGTCGCCGAAGAGTTCGCGCAAACCAGCAGCTTTTTCAAAGCCGAGGGCATTGCCTGAACGCAGATTGAGAACCCATTGGGCAGCGCGTTCGGCTTCGGGGTAGTTGCCTAGAGCGGAGTTGGCGTCGACCAGCAAGGCCCAGCCTCCGATGTCGTCCGGAACCTTGTGGTTTAAGTCTTGGGCGAGTTTTAGGGCTTGGGAGAATTCGTGTTTGCCGAGGAGCACAGAGGCGCGGAGTTTCATGGCGTCATAGTTTCCCGCGGACAATTCAAGGGAGCGGTTGACCGCGCTGGCGGCTTGGTCGTAAAGAGAGATGTCGGAGGTGTCGCGCGCCTTCCGGCAGAGCGCGAAAGCAAGTTCATTGTGAGCCTGGAAGGCTTTGGGGTTGGCGTTAACCTGTTGGCGCGCGGCAGCGATGCGCTGATCGGCAGGCGAAGCAGCGATGACGAGCGAAACAGCGGAAAGAAAGAGGAGAGATAGGCGCATAAAAAACTCGGTAAAAATAGCCACTCTGTTCGCTTGGAACAGAGTGGCCGCCGAACTAGGTCGCTGACGCTTCCGGCTCGGTTTCGGAAATTTGCTAGTTAGTGGGACAAGCTGCGCCTGCACCCATGGTGCAGCCAGCTTCACCTGGATCGATGTGGCGGCGTTGGCGGCCACTCTGCGCCCAGGCAACGTAGGGGAAGGTTTCCTGATAAGGTACGTCGTTGGTGTTCACGCCGTCACCGATCGGGTAGTTGTATTGTGGGCCTGCCAGAATACCGGCCACGGCGCGGGCGGCGATATCGGTGACATCGTCAGAAACGCGTCGGCCATTGGGGAAGCCCGCCGCATCGCCCGCCAAGAGACCAAGGCGTTTGCGGCTGTTTTCCGGGGTGGGAGCTACACCGGTGTTTAGGCGAAGCAAATCAGCGATGGGACCGGCGGTAGTTCCAGGCGCGGCGATCGGCGGCGCATAGGTAACCAGCGGCAACAGATCGGTGCGGGGCGGTGTCGGAATGGCAATGCCGTAGATGGCGTTTAAGACGCGAGCCAGGAGCGGATCGAGGTCGAAGGAAGCGAATTGCGAATCATTCACAGGCTGAGACATGCTCCAGAAATCTTTGTGGCCGGTGCCGATGATGAGTTCGTTGATGAGCGGATTGCCCATGCGCTGAACTTGCGACCAGCTGCCTGAGGAGGCGGCAGGATTGGGTGCGCGGCGCACCGTGACACTGCGACGCGAAGTGGTTCCCCAAAAGCCGAGAGTGGCGTTCTTGCTGGTTGCCGGCAAAACGGTGCCTGTGCTGGTGAGCATTGCGATGGGCACTTCGATGGCGATGGTGTTGACGTTATAGCCGGAGACATAATCGGGTGCAGTGTTGGTGTGATCATCGGCATCAGCCGCGGCGCTAAGGACGCCGCCGCCGGCAGCAGTCCGGAAGTTCAAAGAATCAAAGGCCGCGCCCAGATCGATGTAGAAAGGATCGTCAACAGTGCCGGCGAATACCTTGATGCCGTTATCCAAAGTGTAGATGCCCTGCGCCGCCAAAGCAGGATAGTTAGGCATGGTGCGGGGACCAACGTTACTGGGAACAGCGTAGAGAGGTTCGCTAGTAGAATTAGTGAGCACCGTGGACACGCCGCCCTTCACCATGGTGACAGTGTAGGTCTGGCTCAAACTCAATCCAGCCGCGCCGGCACCGGAAAGGGAGGTGATGGCAGGCGGAACGATAGGAGTGCCCGGGGAAACGGGCGCAGGAGAATTGGCCGGGGCATTGATGCCGGCGCCGGCGCCCACATAGCCGGTGAAGACGCCCGGAGCTTTGATTGTGGTCGTGAATTGGACTTGGAAATAGACTTCCGGAAGGGCGTCGTTGTTGTTATCGACAAAAATTTGATACAGGATGTTGTCGTCAAACGGAAAATAGTTCGGTCCGTTGCCAGGCTCGAGAAACGGGTCGACGTTCAAGAGAATGGTGACCTTTGAGGGGTCGTCATAGCTCACGAAAGCGAAAAAGTCAGTAATGTCGGCTTTGGTATCGAGAGCGGTGATGGGAGCTTCTCGGTGGCTCGCCGCAAAACTGGATGGCGGGGTAACGATAAGAGCTGCCAGTAAAGTGCAAATGATGGGTTTCATACGATTGATGTAAATATCCTCCTTTAATTTTGTTTCGTGATGGAACGGCGGCGGCGCGCGGCGCCACCCCACAGCCCCGCAACTATCAGGCCGATGCCAGTGAGAGAAATGCTGATTGGTTCAGGAACAGAACTGAAGCTATTGGTGAAGGTTCCGCCACTGGCGGGTCCATCAATGGTGAAATCGTCGGTTACCGCGATGAAGGGGATTTTTGAAAACGCGGCGCTGTCGGCGTTTTGGAAACCGTCGGCAGTGACAAGCGCCCCGTTGGCACCCGGACAGCCATCGAGACCGTCAGGCCCAAACGAACCGCCCTCGCAATAGTTTTCGATTCCCGTTACAGCCCCATCGGGCAGCGTCTCTGACGAACCGCTAAGAGTGGCGGACGTGCCAATGTAGCCGGCGCCGGATATGTCATAGGTAAAGAACGTTTCTATGAGATTTCCGTCGGTGGCAGTTTGAGTTACGGAAACGGCCAAAGTTGGGAAATAGTTGCCACCGGAAGGATTGAGGTTTACCGAAAGGGACTGTAGCTCAGTGGCGCCAGTGGTCCCGCTTGAGAAAACTGTGAAGTCATAGAGTGTGTTGTTGCCAATTGTGCAACCAGCGGCCCCGAGGGAGACGTAAGTCGCTAGAGTTCCGCTGGAACATGGACCGGCGATGCCCAGCCGACCGATGGAAAGCGCTGCGAAGGCCAGCAGCGAGACTTGCTTAATCAAATTAATCCTCCTTAGATCGTGAATGCTTTGAAAGCACTACCGCCTTGCACTAGAGTACGCGAGCCAAGTTGTGGGCGGATGTAGGGAAAGGGATTTTTCGTACCTGGTACTTATTCGGCCTTAGCGTGGTAACTCTTGGGCGCACTCATCACCAACCGGCCGTGGTGTACACCCTTGGTGCTGATCATGAGATCGGCCAAGGCGCGGATTCTATTTGATTTACCCTTCACAACGATTACTTCGAGACAGGTGTGGTGATCGAGGTGGGCATGAGTTGTAGCAATGA
This sequence comes from Bryobacterales bacterium, assembly GCA_963764105.1. GTDB lineage: Bacteria > Acidobacteriota > Terriglobia > Bryobacterales > Bryobacteraceae > Bog-105. The sequence goes on along the minus strand of CAVXRP010000007.1, from coordinate 437,538 downwards.
TCAGGTCGTGATGATCGTGTTGCAATTCCATCAACTTGTCCGGGAGCAGGCGCGAGTGGTGATCGTAAATGAGAGTAACAGTACCAACGACGGGTGAATCGGGTGACTCCACGGCGGCGGTGACAAGGCGGTCGCGAATCAGGTCGCGAAAGGCTTCCGAACGATTTTCGTAGCCTTGAATGGCGATGAAGCGGTCAAATTGATCGAGAAGGTCGGAATCAATCGCGACGCCAATGCGGCTTAACTCGCTCATGCAGGTACCAGGATAACTTTTTGAGGCGTAACACGATCCGAAGATTTGTGTTACTCGTATGATTGAGAAGAACGCCGGGTTAGCCATGCACATTCCAGACGGATATTTGAGCCCAACGACGTGCGCGACGTTGTATGCAGCGTCGGCGCCGTTCTGGTACGTGGCACTACGGCGGGTGAAAGCGGCGCTGAGCGGGCAGACGGTCCCTTTGTTGGCCGTGTTTGCCGCGTTTTCTTTCGTGGTAATGATGTTCAACCTCCCTTTGCCGGGAGGGACGACGGGGCATGCGGTTGGGATGGCAATCGGGGCCATTGTGCTGGGTCCAGCAGTGTCGATCATGGCAGTCTCGATGGCGCTGCTGATTCAAGCTTTGTTTTTCGGCGACGGCGGAATCACCGCTTATGGAGCCAATTGCTTCAATATGGCGATTGTGGGATCAGTTGTGGCGTATTTGGTTTACCGCGTAGTGGCAGGGCAAGCGGCGTTGCGGTCGAAGCGACGGGTGGTGGCGGCGGCGGTGGCGGGATACACGGCCATCAACGCGGCGGCCTTTTGCGCAGCTGTTGAATTTGGGGTTCAGCCTGCCTGGTTTCACGATTCGTCAGGCGCCCCGCTGTATGCGCCCTATCCTTTACATGTGGCGATTCCAGCGATGATGATCGGGCATTTGACGATCGCGGGTTTGGCGGAGTTGCTGATTACGGCAGGCTTGGTGAGTTATTTGCAGCGCACCAACGTATACATGCTGCAGTTGACCGCGTCGGGCGCGGCGGTTGAGGAAGAGAAGGGAGATATTCGGTCGGCACGCGGACTGTGGGCGACACTCGCAGCGCTGGTGGGGCTAACGCCGTTGGGCATTCTGGCGGCCGGGAAGGCATGGGGGGAGTGGAAGCCGGAAGATTTCGCCAAGCCGCCGGTGGGACTGGAAGCACTGGCACGATTGTGGCGCGCGCCGTTCGCGGATTATGCGCCAGGCTTTGTGCACAACGCGGGCGGCGGCTATCTTGCTTCGGCGGTGTTGGGCGTTGGACTGATTTTGCTGAGTGTATGGTGCGGACGCTGGTTGTTAACGAGCGGCAAGCGGAAACGCGGCGGCTTTGTGGAGAAGACGATCCGGGGATTGTTGAACGCGGGGCAGGAAGCGTTATTCGCCGAAAACTCGGCACAAAGCGGCGGGCTGCTACAGGGGCTGGATCCGCGAGTGAAAATCTGCGGGCTGGGCGCTTTGATTTTGGCGGCAGTGAGTGTGCGGCGGTTGTGGGTGTTGCTGGCGCTGTTTGGGTTAAGTGTGGTGTGTGCTTTGGCGTCACGCATTTCGCTGCGTCTGCTGGCGACGAGAGTCTGGGTGGCCGTGCTGGCGTTCACAGGAGTGATAGCGCTGCCGGCTTTGTTCATGGGATCGGGCGCGGCACTCGCGCGCGTTCCGTTGCTGGAATGGACCATTTATGCGACCGGCTTGCGGAGCGCGGCGTTCTTACTTTTGCGCGCCGAGACCTGCGCGACATTTTCGTTGTTGCTGATTTTGACCACGCTGTGGAATCATCTGCTGCGATCGCTGCGATTCTTGGGTCTTCCGGCAGCGGCCGTCGCGCTGGTGAGCATGACCTATCGCTACATTTTTGTTTTTCTGGAAAGTGCCAAGAATACGCTGGAGGCGCGACAGACGCGGCTGGTTGGACATTTGGAACCGGCCGTGGAACGGCGTTTGGCGGCGGCCAGTGTGGGCGCGTTGCTTGATAAGACGATGCATTTGAGCGGGGAGGTTTACACGGCGATGCAGGCGCGCGGATTTCGCGGCGAGATCCGTTTGTTGACCGATCTGAAAATGCGCAGCCGCGATTGGTGGCAGCTTTCAGCCATGCTGGCGATGGCGATGCTGGCGTTCGGATTGGGGAGATAGATGGCTGGCGCGTTTGAGGTGGACGAAGTTCGTTACGCGTACGGCGATATTGCCGCGCTAAACGGCGTAACGCTTGAGATCCCCAAAAGTAAGCGCGTGGCCTTGCTGGGCGCGAATGGATCAGGCAAATCGACATTGCTAAGGCTGTTGGCGGGCTTGAGCTTTCCGCTGAGCGGCAGCATTCGGTTTCTGGGTGGAGTGTTGAATAAGGAGCGCTTGAACGAAGAAGAATTCTTCTTGGCGTTTCGCAGGCGAGTGGGTGTGGTGTTTCAGAACCCCGATGTGCAGTTGTTCAATGCGAGCGTTTTTGATGAAGTGGCTTTTGGGCCGCTGCAAATGGGTTGGGCGGCACAGAAAGTGCGCGGCTGCGTGGAAGAAATGCTGGAGCGGATGCGTATTGAGGATTTGCGTGATCGCGCGCCGCATCGTTTGTCGGGCGGAGAAAAGAAGCGCGTGGCGATTGCGTCGGTGTTGGTGCTGGAGCCCGATGTTTTGCTTCTGGACGAGCCGACCGCGTCGCTTGACCCGGCGAGCCAGACGCAGATTGTGGAACTGCTGGCGTCATGGAAGAATAGCGGCCGGACGGTAGTGATTGCCACACACGACCTGGATGCGTTGGAGGATGTGGCGGACGATTGTTATTTGCTGAAAGACGGACAGGTGGCGGGTATGGGCGATCCGTTAGCAATGCTGCACGATGTGGGGTTGCTGGAAGGGGCCGGGTTGATCAGGCCGCACCGGCATACCCATGGACATGTACATGCCGGCGAGAATTAGTGAGAGAGCTTAGGAAACTTGCGGTTTGAGAACAACCTTGATGCAGCCGTCCTCTTTATCCCGAAATTTCTTGTACATAGCGGGAGCTTCGTCCAGGCTCACGGTGTGAGTCACGACAAAGGAGGGATCGATCTTCCCCTCTTCGATCATTCCAAGAAGCGGCCGCAGGTATCGTTGCACGTGAGTCTGGCCGGTCCGGACGGTTAGGCCTTTGTTCATCAAGGCGCCAAACGGTATTTTGTCGAGAAAGCCGATGTAAACGCCGGGAACGGAGAGAGTGCCTCCCTTGCGGCAGCATATAATCGCTTCGCGTAGGACGTGGGGACGATCGGTGCCGAGTTTTACCGCTTCCTTGGCGCGGTCTAACACGGCATCGAAACTGCCGCCGGCGTGGGCTTCGGTGCCGACCGCATCAATGCAGCGGTCGGGGCCTTGCCCGGCAGTCATGTCCATCAAGGTTTCCTGCACTTTTTGCTTGGTATTGTCAATGATTTCGGCTCTACCATATTGCTGCGCCATCTGCAGCCGCTCAGGCACGCCGTCAATGGCGATGACACGGCCGGCGCCGAATAGCCAAGCGCTTTGTATGGCAAATTGACCAACCGGGCCGCAGCCCCAGACAGCAACGGTATCGCCAGGCTCAATGCCGGCGTTTTCGGCGGCCATATAGCCGGTCGGGAAAATGTCTGAAAGGAAGAGCACTTGCTCATCCGATAGGCCGTTATTGATTTTGATGGGTCCCACATCGGCGTAAGGAACTCGCAGGTATTGCGCCTGGCCACCTGGAAAACCTCCCAGCATGTGAGAGTAGCCGAATAGACCGGCCGGTGATTGACCCATCACTTTACGCGCCATTTCGGCGTTGGGATTCGAAGTATCGCACAGGGAAAAGAGTCCCATCTTGCAATAGCGGCACTCGCCGCAAGCGATGTCGAACGGAATGACGACGCGATCGCCCACTTTAAGTTTGCGCACGTTGGCGCCTACTTCGACTACTTCGCCCATTGGCTCATGGCCGAGAATGTCGCCTTCTTCCATGGTGGGCATCATGCCGTCGTATAAATGCAGATCCGATCCGCAAATCGCGGTGGAGGTGATTTTGACGATGACGTCGCCAGGGTCTTGAATCTTAGGTTCGGGTACAGTGTCCACTCTCACATCGTGTGTGCCATGCCATACCAGTGCTTTCATCATCGGTGTTTAGCGCCTCGGCAGTAAGACGGCGGCTTGGGGAAATTTGAGAGATAGGAATTGTGCGTGTCGAGAGCTCGTTGGCGGAATTCGGGAATTGAGGCGTCTGACACCGAATTAGGGGAATAATATACTTGACATTCCATCGCTTTTCACGCATACTTGAATCATGGAAACGGCCACTACCCTTCGGGACGCAATTCTCTGGTTTGCGGAGTTCGAACATTGCCGCCAGTTCATGACGGAATTGCGGTGGCCAGACGGCGTGGTGAAGTGCCCGACGTGCGGCGCAACTAAGTTGACGTGGCTCGCGAAACAGCGCGTTTGGAAGTGCTATGCCAAACATGTTAAACCTACCTTCTCCCTGAAGACCGGAACCATTTTTGAAGACTCTCCGATCCCGCTGGAAAAGTGGCTTTGCGCCGCTTGGCTCATCATTAGTTGCAAGAACGGAATCAGTTCGTATGAGATCCATCGTGGCTTGAATGTCACACAGAAGACCGCATGGTTTATGCTGCATCGGCTGCGCCTCGCAATGCAGGATGGCCACTTCAACAAACTCGGAGGTGAGGTCGAGATTGATGAAACGTTCATCGGCGGGAAGGCGCGGAACATGCACAAGAACAAGCGTGTGGAAAAGATCACTGGAACGGGTGGGCAAGGAAAGACCATCGTTGCAGCCGTGCTGGAGCGTGGCGGCAAGGTTCGCGCCAAGGTAGTATCCAGCCGTCGAAAAACCGATCTCCACAATCTTGTACGTGAGAGCGTTGAAGCTGGTGCATCGATCTACACTGATGCCCTGAAGTCCTACGATGGCCTTGATGAGTTCACCCATCAAGTAATCGACCACGCGGTAGCCTACGTCGAAGGAACCGTGCATACGAATTGCGCCGAGAATTTCTGGAGTCTCCTGAAGCGGGGACTGAACGGAACCTACATCAGCGTCGAGCCATTCCATCTGTTCCGCTACGTCGATGAGCAAGCGTTTCGCTACAACACTCGAAGCCTCAGCGATGCGGAGAGATTTGCGACCGTTATGAAACAGATTGTAGGTCGTCGAGTCACTTACAAAGAACTCACTGGGAAAACGCAGGAGCAAGATATAGCAGGGATGCGCCTCTGAAGAATTTAAAGCGACAGGGGCGCGGGAGGAAACCTCGCGGCCCGAACGGGAGTTTATGAGGGATGGATCATTTGACGCAACGCCAGAGTTCCGACACTTCAAGGAGGTCATGCGCGGCGTTCTAACTGTGTCGAAGAAGAGATTGGATGAGCTAGTGAAGGCATCGAAAGAATCTTCACCAAGAAAAGGAGATCCGAAAGCACCGGGAAGAAAACGGGGCAAGCCGCAACATGGATAGGCTTATTCAAGCTACTGCGGCTGTGTTGCTGGCGGGTGAAAAGACATACCGCCCTTTAGGAAACCCAGATGTGTGAGAATGTCTTCAAATTGCGCAATGGCTGGATTACGGGTTTGTATGGATGATGCAGAATCGATATCCATTTCCCCGCGCATTTCAGTCGGTCCTGTTCCGTCGTACCAAAACGTGACGTGGTCGAACGTGCAGTTGATGTAAGCGTGGCCGTCTAGCTGAACATCCTCGTTGTTGAACTTACGGTCGTGAATAAACTGCATTTGGTTTCCCAGCGCGTTCCATTTGCTCCATGCCTTTGCAGGAAGCACGTAGTAACCAGAGCCGTTGCTGTGCCGATCATAGTAATCGCAAACGATCGGAACCCAAACGAGCACGATACTCAAAAGCCAAAAGCGTAGCCTCGTGGCGGCGACTTTTCTACCAAGCAACTGCTTTATGGTTGGCCATTTTATTCCAGCGAAGAAAAATACAATCGCGCCGAAGAAGGCCCCGGTGCAGATCAGCCAACTCAAACCGTTCAAGAGCGCGTTAACACCCTCGAAAGCAAAGGCGAGCGCTACCATTTCAAGGAACGCGAAAACAGCCCTGTCACCTGTTGGAATTTCTTCTGCCAAAAACAACCTCCTTAGGATGGGACTATACATAGTCTACTCCAAAAGGTACGGCAAGTATATTATTGCCCGAATTAGGTACGAATTAGGTCCTACTCTCGCAGTTCAACAATGGTGGCTCCGGCGCCACCTTCAGCTTGGGTAGCGGCGTAATGGCGGCTGACGTGGGGATTTGACGCTAAGAATTCGGCGACCGCGCGCTTCAAAATGCCCATGCCGTGGCCATGGATGATGCGCACGCGATTGATGGAAGCGAGCGCTGCGGAATCAATAAATTTATCCACTTGTTCGATGGCTTCTTCGGCGCGTTGGCCAATGACGTTGAGTTCACGATACGTTACATCCCAGCGAGGTCCGGCGTCGAGACTTACGTTTTTCGGAAGCTTGGTCTGCGCGGCGCTGGGCGGAACCACTTCCACGACATCCTCACGCGGAATCTGCATTTTCAAAAAACCAGCTTCCACTTCCAGATTGCCGTTCTTCAGAATGCGCCGGACGGTGGCGATTTCGCGCACGTGTTTGAGCCGTACTTTCGCGCCTTCGACAATGGGCAAACGAACGGGCGCGGCTTGCGCGGTTTCGAGCGGCGGCGCCATGGCTGTGGAAGCTTCCTCGCGGAACTCGCGCTTGGTTTTCGAGATGAGCCGTTGCGCCTGATCGGCGGCTTTGCGCTGGTCGGACGTTTCGCTGAGGCGATCCATTGTCGATTGAGCGCGTGCTTCGAAATCGGCGACCAAGGCTTCCGATTTCTTCTCCCACTCACGCTGGCGCTGTTGCTCGCGGCGCAACGCCTCGTGTTCCAGATTGGCTTGGCGCTGGTTGGCTTGGCGCAGGGCTTCGGCCAGTTCCGCTTCACGCTGAGCATTGGCATCCACTTGGCGCTGTAATTCGCGCAGCAAGTCTTGAAAATCGGCCTGCATGCGGGGCAGCACCGAACGGGCGTGTGCCAGCAGCGCTGCGGGTAATTGCAGGCGGGTGGCGATGTCGAGACCGGCCGATTTACCGGGCGAGCCGAAGCGCAATTGATAGGTTGGCTGCAAGCTGGTTTCGTCGAAACCCATGGAAGCGTTGAGCACGCCAGGGGTCCGCGCGCCGTAGAGCTTCAGAGGCAACAGATGCGTAGAGGCAAGGCAAAAGGCGCCGGACTTGCGGAACTCATCGAGCATCGCGACACCGAGCGCGCCGCCTTCTTCGGGATCGGTGGCGCGGCCAAGTTCGTCTAGCAGAACCAGCGAATTGGGAGTGACTTGTTCCAACATGCTTTTCACGTGCAGCAAGTGGCCGGAAAAACTGCTGAGACTTTCGGCAATGGATTGCTGGTCGCCAATATCGGCCAGCACATCGTCGAGCAAGGGGAACTCTGCTTCGGAGCAAGGAACGGGGATGGCGGCGTGGGCCATGAGCGCGAGTAGGCCGGTAGTCTTCATAGTGACCGTCTTGCCACCGGTGTTGGGGCCACTGATGAGCAGGCAGCGGCGCGCTTCATCGAGCTCGAAGGAAATGGGCACGATGGGTTTGCGTTGTTTACGCAAAACGGCTTCGAGCAACGGATGGCGCGCGTCGCGCAGAACCAGGCGGCGATCGCTGAGGCTGAAGCGTGGAATCACGGCATCGTAATCGCGCGCGAAAGCGGCTTTAGCGAAGATCAAATCGAAATCGGCGAGTGCCTCGGCGGTAGCGGCGATTTCCTCGACATGCTCGCGTAAAGCGTTGCTGATTTCGGCGAGAATCCGTTCGATCTCACGCAATTCGTCCTCGCGCAAGCGAACCAGTTGATTGTTGAGGCCGATGGTTTCGAGCGGTTCCACGAAAAGAGTTCGACCCGTACCGCTCGAGCCGTGGATGACGCCATCCACACGGCCTTTGTGGCCGGCCACAATCGGCACCACAAAGCGATCTTCGCGGATCGTAACGAAATCTTCCTGTAGCGTGCCATCGCCACGATGAGTACGCATGAAGCGCTCGAGCGATTCCTGAATGCTTTTTTGTTGTTTATCGATATCGCGGCGGATGCGCCCCAACGCGACGCTGGCTTCAGAGGTTAAACTGCCGTCGGGATGAAAGGCACGGGCGTAGCGTTTGGCGAGATCGCGCAGATCGGCTAGATTATGTGCACGACGGGCCAGCCGCGGAAAGCGCGCCGTCAGCTTGACGAGAGCGCCGCGGAATTCGCCGGCCAGGGAAAAATTGTGAAAGAGGTCGAGAATTTCGCGGCCAGCGAGAGACGCTCCTTCGACCTGCAGAATGCGCACCGCCGCTTCCACGTCGCGCAATTGATCGAAGCGTAGTCGGAGTAAGGAGCCGGATTTGGCGTCGTTTGCGCCCTGCAATTCGCGTAAGTAGGCGATAGCTTCGCCGCTATCGGCGAGCGCGGATTCTAGGGCGCTGCGGTTGGAATCGGGTTCCAGTTGCGCGACCAACTCGCGGCCCGCGCTGCTGCCGGCGAAGCGCGCGATCAATTCTTTGAGGTCGGTAAATTGCAGGAGTTCGGTACTGCTGAAGGGCATCTGTTAGGGCCGGGTGATGTGCGACATGGTTTGACGCCGGGAGCAGCAGGCTTCGATCACTTCGCGCGTGCCGGCCGTCATAGGCAAACTGGCGAGGGCGGGAAGCTCAAACCACTCGGCGCGGCGGGAATCGTCGCCTGGGCGGAGGTCCCCACCCAGCAGCTTGCAATAAAAGTCTACCAGCACGTAGTGGTATTCGGGGCACCCCGCGGCATCTGGCATGATGCGTTCGAAAACGGTGGCCAACGATTCGACCGCAATGCGCAGTCCTGTTTCCTCAAAAACCTCGCGAGCGGCCGCGTCTTCCAGCCGCTCACCCGTTTCAACCAAGCCGCCGGGCAACGACCAACAGCCTTCGAGCGGCGGCTTGCCACGCTCGACCAGCAAGATCTTTTCGCCGACAAACACAATGGCGCCGACCCCTAATAATGGGTGAGCGGGAAAGCGGCGGCTGCGGTTTTCATCCAATGGCGGCCAGCACCTCTTCGGCGTGCCCCTCCACTTTCACTTTCGGAAAGATCTTTTTGATCTTGCCCTTTGGATCAATCACGAAGGTAGTGCGCTCGACGCCCATATACTTCTTGCCGTACATGCTTTTTTCCTTCCAGACGCCGTAGTCTTCACTGGTCTTGTGATCGACGTCCGCCAACAGCACAAAAGGCAGGTCGAACTTTTCTTTGAATTTGGCTTGAGATTTGGAGGCATCCGGGGAGACTCCAACGATGACAGTATTGGCCTTGGTGAATTTCTTCGTGGTGTCGCGAAATTCACAAGCCTCCTTAGTGCAGCCCGGTGTATCCGCCTTGGGATAGAAGTAAAGCACTACATTCTTACCTTTGAGCGAAGCAAGCGTAAAAGGTTGAGCGGAATCGGTTTCTAGAGCGATGGCGGGAGCGGTGTCGCCTTCCTTAAGTTCTGGCATATCATAGAGATGAGGGGGATGTGGAAAGTGCCGCAAAATTTTGTGATCAAATTGCTTGACAATGCAACACGCATATTTTATGATTGAGCTGTATCCAGATAGTGGATAGGAGAACACTAAGATGCCTGTGATTAAATACAACCCTTTTGGTACCGAATTAGAAGATTTCCCCGCCGGTTTACGCGTATTTCAGGATTCGCTTTCGCGGCTGTTCAGTGAGCCGGCCTCGCGGCCATGGTCGCCCGCCGTCGATATCTACGAGACTGAGAACGAGCTGGTTCTGAAAGCCGATCTGCCGGATGTTGATCCGAAGAACGTCGGCATCCAGGTCGAAAACAGCACGCTGACCTTGAAAGGTGAGCGCAAATTCGAACAGGAGAAGAACGGCAAAGGCTTCCATCGCATTGAGCGTTCCTACGGTTCGTTTGTGCGCGCGTTTAGCCTGCCGGAGACGGTCGATTCAGAGCACATCAAGGCCGATTACAAGAATGGCGTGTTAACGGTCACCATTCAGAAGAAAGAAGTGGCCAAGCCCCGCACGATCAACGTTGAAGTGAACAACAACTAAGCTGCGGACAGACGATTCCTCCTTGTGCAGCGGCGCGGACGAAAACTCCGCGCCGCTTTTTTTTAGTTGGCGACAATGAAATGGGATGAAGCGATTCGAGCGGGCGCTACCGTTTTTGCTTGTGGGCTTGTGGGCGGCTGGTTCGCTGCAGGGCTATTCGGTGCTTTCGCATGAAGCGGTGGTGGATGCGCTGTGGGATGTTAAGCTGCGCGGCATTCTGTTAGAACACTATCCGACGGCAACAGCGGACGATCTGAAGCGTGCGCATGGCTATGCCTATGGCGGCGCGATCATCCAGGACCTTGGGTATTATCCGCATGGCGGCATCCAGTTCAGCGACCTCACGCACTATGTGCGAACGGGCGATTTTGTGCGGGCGTTGTTCCGGGAAGCGCACAACTTGGATGAACTGGCTTTCGCACTTGGGGCGCTTTCCCATTACGTAGGCGATCCAGATGGGCACCGGCTCGGGACCAACGTTGCCGAACCCATGCTTTACCCGCGGCTGCGCAAGAAGTTCGGCTCGCCGATTACGTATGAAGACAATCCGACGGGGCACATCAAAACGGAATTTGGCTTCGACGTGCTGGAGGTAGCCCGCGGCAACTTTGCGCCACAAGCGTACCACGATTTCATCGGCTTCCACGTAGCGAAGGAACTGCTGGCGCGGGCGATTCGCGATACCTACGGACTGGAGTTGACGGATTTATTTTCAAACTTCGATCTCGCCATTTCCAGCTATCGAAGTGCGGTGAGCCGACTCATACCGCGCGCCACGCGCATTGCCTGGGCGGCGAAAAGCGACGAGATTCAGCGGGCGCAGCCGGGTATGACGCAGCGGCGCTTTATCTACATCATGAAGCGCTCCAGCTACGAACGCGAGTGGGGCAAGCGGCTGCAGGAGCCGAATCTATTTGAAAAATTCTTGGCGATCCTGCTCAAGATCATTCCACCCATTGGGCCGTTGGATATTTTGCAGCTGAAGGTGCCGACGCCGGCGGTGGAGCAAATCTTTATGGCGAGCTTTAACCGCACGGTGACGCAATATGGCGGCCAATTGGACGCGGCGGCGAAAAAGAATCTCGATCTGCAGGATAAGAATTACGACGTGGGGGTGATAACGCCCGCCGGCGTGTACCGGCTGACGGACGATACTCAGGCTTTTTGGCTGCATAAACTAGCCGGCAAGGGCTTTGCCACCCTAACTCCGGAAATCAAGCAAGAACTGCTCGATTTCTATAAGGATTTGAAGGCGCCTATCGATACGAAGAGAAAACCCAAAGAATGGCGGGAGACGTTGGCGGAGTTGCAAGGATTAAAGCAGACGGGCGCTCTTACCGCTAGCGGGTTTTAGCTGGCCGCTTCCGCTCTGTCCGCCAAAACCCGCACGTGATTATCGAACACTTCCACAAACCCGCCGTCGATATTCAAAACGTGCTTGGCCCCGCCTTCGGAATACGTCAGCGTGCCTTGTCCCAATGCGCTCAAGAGCGGCGCGTGCCCGGGCAGTATTCCCATATATCCGTCTTTGCCCGGCAATTCGGCTTCGCTCACCTGAGCGTCGACGAACAGCCGTTCAGGCGTCGCCACTTCCAGCTGAAACGTAGTGTCGGCCATACACTCGCCTCAGCCCTTCATCTTCTGCGCGGCGTCGACCACTTCATCAATGGTGCCTTGCATGTAAAACGCTTGTTCAGGTAAAGCGTCGTGTTTGCCATCGACAATTTCCTTAAAGCTGCGAATCGTGTCTTCCAATTTCACATACTTGCCAGGACGTCCGGTAAACTGCTCTGCCACATGGAACGGTTGCGAAAGGAAGCGCTGCAGCCGCCGCGCGCGCCCCACGACCTGTTTATCCTCATCGCTTAACTCATCAATACCGAGAATGGCGATGATGTCCTGCAAATCTTTAAAGCGCTGCAGCGTTTGCTTCACGCGCTGCGCCACTTCGTAGTGTTCCTCGCCGACAATCAGCGGGTCGAGAATGCGCGAGGTAGAAGAGAGTGGATCGACGGCGGGATAAATGCCGAGTTCCGAAATAGCGCGCGACAACTGGGTGGTGGCGTCGAGATGCGCGAAGGTGGTGGCGGGTGCGGGATCGGTGTAATCGTCGGCCGGGACGTAGATGGCTTGCACCGACGTAATCGAACCACGCTTAGTGGAAGTAATACGCTCCTGCAAATCGCCCATTTCGGTTGCCAGGTTCGGCTGATAGCCGACGGCGGAGGGCATACGCCCCAGCAACGCCGATACTTCGGAGCCAGCCTGCGTGAAGCGGAAAATATTGTCTATGAACAGCAGCACGTCCTGGCCTTCTTCATCGCGGAAGTATTCAGCCACAGTAAGGCCGGTTAAGCCCACCCGAAGACGCGCGCCGGGCGGCTCCGTCATCTGTCCGTAGACTAGCGCCACTTTCGACTTTTGCCAATCGTGCGGATCGACAATGCCCGATTCCTGCATTTCGAGCCACAGATCGTTGCCTTCGCGGGTGCGTTCGCCCACGCCGGCGAAAACGGACACGCCGCCGTGCTTCATGGCGATGTTGTGAATGAGCTCCTGAATGATAACCGTTTTGCCGACGCCCGCGCCGCCAAACAGGCCGATTTTCCCGCCGCGCAGGTAAGGCTCCAGCAGATCGACCACTTTGATGCCGGTCTCAAACATCTCTAGCCCAGTGGCCTGCTCGGCGAATGAGGGGGCGGAGCGGTGAATCGGGAAATGCATCTCAGTGTTAACGGGGCCCATGTTGTCCACTGGCTGGCCGAGAACATTAAGCACCCGTCCCAAAGTCTGTTTGCCCACAGGAATGGTGATGGGCTCGCCCAGATCGTAGGCCTTCATGCCACGCACCAAACCATCGGTGGCTTCCATGGCAATGGTGCGCACGCGGCCTTCGCCGATATGCTGCGCCACTTCCGCGATGATTTCGATCTTATTGGGCACGTCATAGCCTTCGCTGGTTACGCGAATGGCGTTGTAGATTTTGGGGATGTGTCCTTCGGGAAACTCAATCTCTATGGTCGGGCCGGCCACTTGCACTACGCGGCCTTCTACCAAAGTATTTGTCGGCATAAAATTCCAATCAACCTATCCGGCGCTGGCAGCGCCGCTGACAATTTCTATAATTTCATTCGTGATGCTGGCCTGCCGGACGCGGTTCATGTTCAGCGTCAGCGTTTGAATCACGTCGCTGGCGTTCTTGCTGGCGGCATCCATGGCCGCCATGCGCGCCGCGTGATAGGCCGAAAGCGATTCCAGCAATGCCCGGTAAATGGACATTTCCACATAGCGCGGCAACAGTTCGCTCAACAACTCCTTGGCCGGTTGTTCCCAGATGTAATCGATCTGCTCGCCGCCATCCGCGGGAAGCTCCACCGGCAAAATCTTCTTAACCACCAAATTCGGCGCCATCACACTCTTGAATTCGTTGACGATGAGGTACACCGCGTCCACTTCCGCTTTGCTGTAGCGCTCGATCATCTTGGCGGCAATTTCGCGGGCTTTCTCGATGTTCGGCTTCTCCGTGATGCCCACGTATTCGCCGCTCAAGTTATATTTACGTTTGCGGAAATAATCGCGCGACTTGCGTCCAATGGTTTCCACTTCGAGATCGGCGCCGCTCCGTTCATCGACGAAGCGCTGCGCGGCGCGCAGCAGATTCGAATTAAAAGCGCCGGCGAGCCCGGTATCGCTGCTCACAATGATAAGTTGCAGGCGCTTTTCGTCTCTGATGGCGAGGAGCGGCAACTCTGCCACGTCCTCGCTGCCCACCGACGCGGCAGCGATATTTGAGAGCATACGCTGCATCATGCGGGCGTAGGGCCGCGAAGCGATGGCCCGCTCCTGGGCGCGCCGCAGCTTAGCCGCCGAAACCATTTTCATGGCCTTGGTGATCTGCTGCATATTCTTGACGCTACGGATGCGGCGCCGGATGTCGATGAGGCTCGGCATCGTTTATTCCTTTGCCGGCGGTTTCACAAAGCGCGCCTTCGCTTCTTCAATGGCGGCTTTGAGTTGGCTTTTGATGTCGTCGTTCAATTCGCGCTTTTCGCGAATCGCCTGCAGAAGATCGGACTTGCTGTTATCCAGATAGTGGTACAGCTCGGCCTCGAAACGGCGAATATCTTCCACTTTCATATCATCCAGATAACCGTTGCCACAAGCGAAGATGATGGCCACCTGTTTTTCCACGGGAATAGGCGAATACGGGCCTTGTTTCAGAACTTCCACCCAGCGCTTGCCGCGACTGAGCTGATCTTGCGACGCTTTGTCGAGATCGGAACCGAACTGCGCGAACGCCTCAAGATTGCGATACTGCGCCAGTTCCAGGCGGAGCGTGCCGGCCACCGAACGCATGGCTTTGATTTGAGCGGATCCGCCGACGCGGCTGACGGAGAGGCCGACGTTGATAGCGGGCCGAATGTTTGAGTTAAACAGATCGCTCTCCAGATAAATTTGCCCGTCGGTGATCGAAATAACGTTGGTCGGGATGTAGGCCGAAACATCGCCGGCTTGCGTTTCTATGTACGGCAGCGCCGTCAAAGAGCCGCCGCCTTTTTCGTCGTTCAGCTTAGCGGCACGCTCGAGCAAGCGGCTGTGTAAATAGAACACGTCACCGGGGAACGCCTCGCGTCCAGGCGGGCGGCGCAACAGCAGCGAAATTTCCCGGTAAGCGGCGGCGTGTTTCGAAAGGTCGTCGTAAATGCACAGCGCGTGACGTTTACTGTCGCGAAAAAATTCACCGATCGCGCAACCAGCATAAGGCGCGATGTATTGCATAGGCGCGGGGTCGGAAGCGGTGGCCGCCACCACAACGGTATAAGCCATGGCGCCGTGCTCTTCGAGTGTGCGGACCACTTGCGCCACTGTGGAGCGCTTCTGTCCGATCGCCACGTAAATGCAAATAACGTCCTGCCCCTTCTGATTGATGATGGTGTCGAGCCCGATGGTGGTTTTGCCGGTTTGCCGGTCGCCGATGATGAGCTCGCGCTGCCCGCGCCCAATGGGCACCATCGCGTCAATAGCCTTGACGCCCGTTTGCATGGGCTGCTTGACGGGTTGGCGATCGACCACGCCGGGCGCCAGCCGCTCGATGGAGTTGAATTCGCTGGTGACGATCGCTCCTTTATCGTCAATCGGCAGGCCCAGCGCATTCACCACGCGCCCGATCATGGCGTCTCCCACCGGAATCGACATGATGCGTCCGGTGCGCTTCACCTGATCGCCTTCTTTTACGTTGCCATAATCGCCCAACAGCACCACGCCCACCTGGTCTTCTTCCAGGTTCAGCGCCAAACCGACCGTTTGCGGCCCGAATTCCACCAATTCGCCCGCCATGACATTTTCCAGACCGTAAATGCGCGCGATGCCATCGCCTACGCTGATGACGGAGCCGGTCTCGCTGACGTTTGTGACCGCGTCGAAATTTTCAATCTCGGCTTGCAGTACACGCGAGATTTCATCTGCTCTAATCTGAGCCATACGTTTCCCAATCCCTCAACCCAAAATTCTTAATGCCGGAAGGCCAATCGCTGGCGCATGCTTTCCAGCTTGCCCTTCACCGATGCATCGTACTCGCGCGAAGCAACACGCGCGCGAATACCGGCGATCAGTGTAGGATCTGTTTGATAATTCGCCCGAATCGATTTGCCGAGCTTGGCCGCGAGCGTACGCTCGATCTCCTGCTTCTGCTCGCCGCTCAGGTCCTTTGCGGAGGCGATTTCGGCCGGGACAAAACCCAGGCGCTCGTCGACGGCGGCCTCAAACGACCGCCGCATGGACGGTAATTCGCGGATACGGCGATGGCTCACCACGACAAGCAGGAAATTGCGGATGAGCCGGTTCAGCCCCATCTCGCCAGCCAGCTTTTCCACAACGGCCTTGCGACGCGGCTTACTGACGGCAGGCGAGAGCAGCACGTGTTCCAACTGTTTGGAACCGGAAAGCACAGACTCTGCAGCGCAGAGTTGAGTAATGGCATCTTGCGGAGAAAGCCCGGAGTTGGGGGCGAAAACGCTGTTCGCCAGTGCTGCGGCGTAATGCACGGAAAGCGCGTCGGGCATTTAGTTCTTGCCCCTTCCGGGGAACTCGCCCTTGGCGCTTTCCACCAGCCGCAAGAAATCCCCGACCGATTCTTTCTGATCGGAAGAAGCAAAACGCTCACGCAAGCGGTCTTCCGCCGCAGCCAATGCCTGCTCACTAGCGTAAACCCGAAGTTTGGCTACGCCATCCGCCCGCTGGGCCTCGATCTCCACTCCGACGCTTTTTTGAATATGGGCGATCTCTTCCGCAGTGTGGGCGCGCAGCCTGGCATACTCGCGGTCCATTTCCGCCTGCGATTCCGCCCGAAGCCGGCCGACTTCCTCGGCCAGATTCGCCATTCTGCGATCAGTCTCGGAGTAGCGGAGATCCGCCTCCATTTTCAGGCCGGTGGCTTCTTTGATCGCTTTTTGAATGTCGGCCGAGCGCGCGTTGAAGAAAGCCGGGGCGAATTTTACGACCACGTAAGCGATGCCGCCGGCAAAGATCGCGAAATTGGCGATCTTCCAGATTGTGTTGCTTTCTTCGTGGACGCCCTCCGAAGGCGTGGGCTTCTGGGCTGCAGGCAGCGTTAAGGCTCCCACCACGAAGAGGTACAGCAACCGGCGCGACATTTAGGCGGCTCTCCGTTTCAGCAGAGACTCCACAATTTGAGAACTGAGCTGATCGACCGAAGGCCCCATGCCCGACTTTGCGCTGTCCAACTCACGCGCAATGGCAAGCTTCGCGGCGGCTATCCGCTGCTCGGCCTCTCTGCGCGCTTCTTCCACCAATTTGCCTTGCTCGTCGGCCCACTGGCGGCGCTGGGCTTCGTTCTCTTGCAACAGCTGCGCGCGCACCATCATGATGGCGGATTCGAATTCATAGCCTCTTTTGTCAGCCGCCTCATGCGCCCGCTTCGCCAGTTCGCGCATCCCTTCCGTCTGCTTGCGGCGTTCTTCCATGATGTGCGCCACTGGCAGGAAGTAAACGCGCTTGAGATAGTGCGTCAGAAAAATGAAAAAAAGTATGGTAGGTATGGCTTCGAGTGCGAGGGCGGCGAGGGCCTTTAACGTGGCATCCATGCTTGGAAATTTCGGCTGGGAGCAAAAAAGGAGTAAGTCCGGCGTTCGAACACAATACGAGCGAGGGCGGACTTGCCCTAAACAATTACGCTAACATATGGGGGTTTCAGGATTCAAGACTCCGGCTGAACGTCCCAAAAAAGATCCCCGAACCCCATCCGAATTGGCCCGGCCGTGAGAGCCCCCTCAACCTTCCGGGGCTCAACATCGTCGGGAAAATACTCCCAGGCGATTTTGCGGTCGGGATCAATCACGCAGCAGTATGGAACGCCCCACTTGTGATATTCCTCACATTTGCCGAATAGTTTGCCCGGGCGATCGGGTGGGGACATGATTTCGGCGCACAGCAATACCGGATCGTTTGGACCCGGATAGCGGTCTCGAATGGGCTTCGCGACTTCGTAGATGACAAGGTCCGGCACGTAAAACTTTGTTTCACGAAGACGCGTCGTCAGCTCTGGTAGCGCGTTGAGTGTCTCAGCACACCGTGTGCGGATGAGCACCGTTATATTCGCCTGAACCTGACTATGATTCTTGGTCGGCGTTGATTTCTGAATGAGTTCGCCATCCTCATACTCGCAAGTCGGCTTTTCACCCCCCTCCACAAAGCGGGCGATATACTCTTCCACCGATACCAACAACGGCGTGCTCGTAACTGCTGCCATCTTCGTTCAGTTTAGCGAGTGGCCGAAACCACCGTCCAGGCGTTTGCTTTGAGGTCTTCCAATTCACTCGCCTGCCATGCTTGTTCGGGATGCTCCTTGAGGTGCTTCTTAGCGTCAAACGCTACGCCGCAAGGGTGACCCGCGCCAGCCACGAACGAAAGCTTTTCCGCCATAGCGCTATCGGCCACTTTGGCATCCGCCGTTCCCGCCGCGCCGAATGGCCCCTGCCAGCCCGGCATGCCGCGACTGGATTTATCGATGTGCCCGCAAAGCGTCCGCTCGTTCGGGTCGAACTCTTTGGTGATGACGTCGTAGTGGTCGGTCTCAAAGCGCTTGCCCGCTTCCACATCGATCTTGCCCTTATTCTCTTCCATCAGTTGATCCCAGCGGCGATGCCTGCATTGGTTGGGCGCATTGGGATCGTTCATTGGGAAACTGGTCTCTTCCCTGCCCAACTTATCGTTGACGGGAAAATTTGCACCAACATAGTAGCCGTCTTTCGTGCGCTCAAGAATCACGTTCTTCAGACCTAGTTCCAAACGGCCGATTTCGTTGTTCTTGCGATCGCCGACCAGCCAGGTATTGGCATAACCGCCATTGTTCCCCTCCTCCATGATGCGCGCGAAATCGTCGATGGACTCGGAATACTGCATCGCTTTGCGCGCCCGCGCGAACTCGGGAATGCCGTTCTCATCGAAACCGTGAAAGTCGGAAATAGTGGTTTCGGTGATCATGATACCGGCGTCATTTATGCCGAAATCGTCGCCGCTATGAATCAAACCGGGCACGCCATCCATGATGAAGTGATGGCCGGTGCTTGGCGCGATATCGAAAATCACTTTCCAGCGGCTGCCCGTCAAGTAGTCGGTCCAATTGTTGTGGCCGATCACGATGCGGCCATCTTTCGTATACTTCCCGGTGGCCACAAAGGCGCTGCAATGTTCGCCCACACTGCTGGTCAGCGTGACGCCCTGGCGTTTCTTTAACTCGTCATAATAATAAGGAAACTCCATCCACTCGTTCAAAGCGACCATATCGATCACGTCGAGCTTGGAACCTTTTGCTTGGAGACCTGCGGCGATTCCTGCCAATTCCTGTTGGTATTCGGTAGGGATTTTGCGCCACGTCATCTTCTCCGCGACTTGGCGAAGCTCCAGCCAGGTCTTATTCACTTCATGCGTAACGCTGAGTTCGACAGCCTTCTTAGCGTCTTCGATTTCCGCGCTGAGCAAGTAGCCATGCTGGTAGCCGCGCGTGGCCGCATCGCCTTCCAAGTGCAGCATGATCCAACCACTGTTTTCGCCCGGCTGACGAGAAGCGCCCTTCAACCGGTCGTCCGCCTGCGACAGAGGGACTAGAGATAGCGAGAAAAGCAAGGCAAGGAGCGAAATGCGCATATTCAAATATACGACGCGATTCGCCCCCCGTCTATGGGCGCCGATTAGGCAAAATGGAGGTAAGTGTATACCGCTCCTGAAATGGTGGCGCGCGAGCGCGAACTGAATTCGCTTTATATGGTCACGGTCATTGTGGTGTTGGTGATCGTGACAGCAACGTTTGGCGCGCTGATTTTTGCGTTCCTCTGGCGATCGCAAAATGGTTATCTTTGGGAGCACCTGCGCATTCCATCGCTGCTGTGGCTGACGACGCCCATACTGTTGACGAGCAGCGCGTTGTTGGAACGCGCCCGCCGGGCGCTGAACGCAGGCGACAGAAGCGGCTTCCTACGTTTCCTGAAATGGACCACGGGCCTCGGCTTTCTCTTTCTGGTGGGACAGGGCGCAGCCTGGCTGCAAGTCATGCGCTCTAACGTGATTTTGCAATTCGATAAACACACTTGGTTTATCTTTCTGTTCAGCGGCATGCATGCGCTGCACATTTTGGTCGGCGTGGGGGGCCTAGCTTATTTGCTACACCGCGCGTCTGAACCGGCCAGCGGTCCGCGCTATCAAATGACCACGCGCGCTTTAACAAACGCGCTGGCGATTTTCTGGCATTATCTGGGCTTTATGTGGGTGTTGTTATTCGGCTTGCTGCTCACCTGGCACCGCTAGTGGCGACCGTCTGGCGGTGTTGCCGCTCCCGAGGACTACATCACGTCTTCAATTTTCCCGGAAATCTCCACTCTATCCATCGCCAGAAACTGCTTCACATGCGGATGTTCGCACTTCTCCAATTCCGAAACCGGTCCGAAATAAATCGCTTCGCCCTTGTAAAGGAACATTACTGTATCGGCCACTTTGCGCATCAGATCCAGATCGTGCGTCACCACAATGGAGGTCAGCCCTAGCTGACGCTTCAGACGCAGCATGAGATTCCCTAGATCGTCCGACATGATGGGATCGACCATGGTTGTCGGCTCATCGTAAAGAACGCATTCCGGCTGAGCGGCCAACGCGCGCGCAATCGCCACAGCCCGCTTGTAACCAGTGGACAGATCGCTAGGGAATAGATTCTTCAGATGCAATAAATCCACCATGGACAGCAACCCATCCACCACATCTTCCTTGTTTTGATAATCATAATCTTCGCGCAACTCCAGAGAGAACAAAATATTCTCGCCGACTGTAAGCGAATCGAACAAGGCGCCCGATTGGAACACCATCGTTACCTTCCTACGGATCTTGCGCAGTTCGGCTTCAGTCATATTTGTGATGTCACTGTGTGCAACAAACACTTGCCCGGCATCCGGTTTCAGGAAGCCCATGATGTGGCCCAAGCTGACCGATTTGCCTACGCCGCTCCGGCCGATGATGGCCAATGTCTGACCGTTGTCCACATAAAAACTAACATCCTTCAGAACAGGGCGGTCGAACTCCTTATGCACGTGCTTGAATTCGATGTAGTGAGTCAGTGAGCCGTTCGCCGCCATCGTCTATTCAGTGTCCTACGCCAGTTGTGCAGCCTGCCAAGCAACCCACTCCTCAGGCGTGTTGAGATTAAGCAAAATCGAATCGATAGGGACCTCCGCCGCTTGCAAGTCTTGCAGTAGATCCAACAGACGCAAACGCCCCGCATCCAAAGCCGCAGTGACGAATGGAAGACAGTCGCTGTGGTAAACCGCACACAAAGGATGGGTGCGGCCATCCGCGTCCCGAGCTACTGCGCAAAGGGACTGCGTCTCGCGGCAAACAGTCAACAAGCGTGTGAGATCGCTTGGCCGAATGCCGGGGATGTCGCAACTCGTGACAATGTTGAACTGGGCGCGACCTTTGGAAAGCGCCGTCTCCAATCCCGCCAGCGGACCCAAGCCAGTGCGCAAATCCGCTAAACATTCCAAAGGTAAATCGCTAAAAGCTTGTGGATTCCCCACCAGAGCAACGCCATCCGACACCTCAGCTAGTTTGGAAGCGATCAGTTCCACCAGAAGACGCGAACCCACCCTAAGCCGTGCTTTGTCCTGACCCATGCGCGAGCTACGGCCGCCCACCAGTACAAAGCCTGCCGCGCGCATGCCCGCATAGTAGCATGGGTGCTGGCGTTCAGAGCCTTTCAGAGATGGGACCGCAACGGAGTTCCCATGGGCCGAAGGCTTACCACGTTCGAATACCATTCTCAGGTGGCGCCGGCCCTCAAGGAGGGTGGCCCAGGGACACGGCGGGCGTGCCCGGGAGACCTGCCATATTAGGTTTTCAAAGAACTGTGGGCCGACGCTTCGAACGCCATTCGGGCGAGAAAGAATCGGCGCTTACCGAAAGGTATTTTCGCGGCAAGACGCGGCGCGGTTATGCTAGGCGGCGGCTGATTGGGCGACCTCCGGACGCTGATTTTGGAGCATTCTGTCGACTTCGGCCATGTATTGCGCTTCGAATCCAGGATTTTCGAGGGCGGCTTGAGTGGTATGGGAGACGTTCAGGCCTACGCGGTGACAGAATGTGGCGTCTTTGAGGCGAATATCCCATTCGTGGTGTTCTTTTTTCATTTCGTGGCGCTCGTTTTGGATGCGCAGTTCCTCCTTCTTGCGGTTCTGCGCTTCGAAGCCATTTTGGGCCTTGCGCTTTTCGAATCTGAGCTTGAGGAGGTCGTTCAGAGATTTGTGGAAGGCGCGGGTGTGGGTGGTTTGGTAGCGGAGATAGAGGGAGAACAACGGCGCATCGGTAATTTGGCCGGTTTGCAGATCGAGGCAGGTGTTTTGGAGGGTTTGGGCGCGGTTGGCGAGCCAGTGGGATTCGGCCATGGCGTTGATCAATATGGATTCGGTTTCGGTAGTTGGAGAATGTTCTTCGGCGAGGGCGGCTTTTAACGCTTCGAAGCCATTGGGGTCTTCGGAGGACAGGAGGACGAAGGTTCCGTTGTGACGGGCCAAGCCGTGGGTGGTGCGGTTTTGGGAGGAGACGGCGCGGCCGTCGTCCGTTTTTGGACCGGAGGAGAGTTTGGCGTTGGCGCGGTTGGCGGCGAGTTGAGCGTCGGAGATGGGAGCGATGGGTGCGGAAGTTCCCGGAGTGACGACCGGCTCCCGGGTGACAGCGGGCGGCGGTTGTACCGGTTGAGGAGTGGGGAAGCCAGCTTTGCGGGCGAGCTTTTGATCTTTGTGCGCAGCGGCACGGCGTTCTTGGCGATTCATGTTGGTGGTCGTCCTTGCGGAAATTAGAAGAGCCTCTGGCGGCTCTTCTAGGCTCAAAATAGCTTGGGACGGAAAGTGGCCAGTGCGCGGAGGCCCTCTTTTGGGCGTGGACTAAAGAGGGCAAGTGGTTGGGTGGATGGGATTTAGGATTATTTTACAGTTTTTTACAGGTGTTGTGATTGAAAAATGGCGGCGAAAAAGCGGTCCCACGGGGAGGGGATGAATCGGAGCAGATTCCAGCCGGCAAAGCCAACTTGTCGTCACCCCAATCTATCCAGCCATGAGCAGACTGAGAGAATGACGGACAGGAGTGGCAATGCACGAAGTTCGCCAGTATCGTACCGCTCTTCCTGGCGTCGAAGCCGTAAGCTTGAAGTCGCTTCGCCAGTTTCCACGTCACTCTCATGATCAGTTTGGAATTGGCGTCATCGACTCAGGCGGCCATCGCTCCTGGAGCGGCCTTGGCTGGGTTGAGGCTATTTGCGGCGACATCATCATGGTCAACCCGGGAGAAATGCACGACGGGCTCTCTCTTGCCGGAAAGCCTCGCAGCTGGACGATGCTTTTCTTTGAGCCGCGAATCGCTTGCGAGATCCTGGTTGACGGGCCATCAAATAGCATCCCCACCCTTCGCCCCACCGTGCGCGACCGCGATCAAGCCATACGTTTCAGGCGGTTATTCGCTGCTGTTACTGACCCGCAACCGGATGCGCTGCGAATGGATCAAGAGTTCGTGACAACCTTTGCCCATGCTTTCCGGCATCACGCCAGCCGTCGTCCTTTGCGCTCATCAGGTCTACCGAGCATCCATAGGATACTAAGGATAATTGATCGCGAACCCGAAAGGCCGCTGTCGCTGCAGGCAATGGCGGACATGGCGGGAGTCAGCCGCTTTCACTTCTTACGGACATTTTGCCGACTCACCGGTGCAACGCCGCACGCCTATATTTTGCAGCAGCGTGTTCGCCTCGCACGCCGTCTCCTGGCCGCAGGACGAGAGCTAGGGCAAGCAAGTGCCGACTCAGGCTTCGCCGATCAAAGTCACATGACACGTGCCTTCGTTCGGCAACTTGGGATGACCCCCGCTCGTTATCGGCAAGTTATCTCAGAGCCGAAAAGAGCAATTTCGTTCAAGACAGCTCTCTCAAATCCTTAGACAATCGATCTATGATTCGGCCTTGCACGGAAGAGGATTCTGAAGAGATTTGGGCCGTTATTAATGATGGGGCGTCGGCGTACCGGGGGGTCATCCCGGCTGATTGCTGGCGTGAGCCATACATGAGCCACGAAAAGCTCCGTCGCGAAATGCAGGACGGCATCGTCTTCTGGGGGTTGGACGAGAGTGGTTCATTAGAGGCTGTGATGGGCATACAGCAGGTGCTTGACGTCACTCTGATCCGGCACGCCTACGTGCGCACGGGCAGGCGTCGGAACGGTCTTGGCGCTAGGCTGCTTCGACATATTCGGGCGCTTACCGATCGGCGGGTTCTCATCGGTACCTGGGCTGACGCGAGTTGGGCCATCCACTTCTACCAGAAACACGGCTTCCAACTCGTTCCCGCGGAGCAGAAGGATCAGCTTCTTAAGACGTATTGGAAGATACCTGCGCGTCAGGTGGAGACATCAGTGGTGCTTTCATCGTAAGCCCCTCGCTCGATCACGGCTCAGCCGCAGAGATCCCCACAAAGGCCCAATGTCGCTAGCTAGCGGACGCCGTAGGGTCTGCCGGCTCGCCATCAGAAAACCATCTAGATTGAAACTAGTGTAACCATGTCTCAGCCCTTAATTTCGTTTTCACTCTCGGAGGTGTGCTTCATCTTCCGCTGCAACGGCCCGAGGTTCAGTTCGAGTTCGTCCTCTTCGCGTTCTAGCTCTGCAATCCCCGTCCCACAATTTAGCCGCGTGATGACGCTCGCCTCTTCGTCCAAGCCCCAGCGTTCATCGTAGGGCCCCGTGAAGATATCCGTAGGCAACCGCCGAGGTGCAAATGGGTTCTCGCAAATGACGACACGAAGCGCCACTTCCCGGAACGGCTGTGCCCATTTCTGGATGAAAGCATAGCGCTCGTCGTTTGTCCGCTTGCGGCCCAGCGCGAGCGTTTTGCGCCTATGGTCAATTCGGCCCTTCCGCTTGCCCACCGCCAGCCGCTCCACCGTGATGACGGCGCTGATCCGGGTGCATTTTCTCCGGTTCATTGCCCCGCCCTTGCCGAAACTTTGAAATAGGGGCGAAGCGGTTTCACTGCCGTCGAGGCTTATGGGGACTCGGTAGGTAATATCACCGAGCATCGAAGCGAGCACTATCGATGGTTCCCTAGCCTGTGCGAAATTAAGCTTGTCGTTATAGAGCACGAGCGAGCAGCATTCGCCGCCATACTCCTTAAACTTATTCGATGCCTTGTTGATCTTGTTGCGGATCGGCACGTAAGGATCGAATGTGCCGAATTTCGTAGCGAAAAATTTGGGATCTTCGGCAAACTCCTTCACTTCAAACCACAGCGCCGAGCCGTGGTATAGCAGCCGGTAGTCTACCTTCTTGCTTTTGCCGGGTATCGCGGGCTCGTGCTCTGGCACTCCTAGCCCCCGCTCCGCCAGGTAATCCTCGAACACCAATTCCGAAACGTTTCGCTTCGCCAGAGAGGCCCGAACGTCAATCGCTTCAATCTCCCACTCTCCACCGCCTAGCCGCACGCCACGCAGCTTTCGCCGGTCGAGCAAGCTTCTCACGTGCCCAGCGCTGCAACCAAGACTTTGCGCTGCTTTATTCACCGACAGGACAGGCTCCACTTGCATCAAATATTCATTTTCGCAAGGAGGAGGTGGCGGACAAAACGCCACGAGAATCCAGCAAATATGATTTAAACAGGACGGTGCCATTCTGTTATGGGAGCAGCCGTAATTTGCGAAGGTGCAACCTCAAAGGATCAAGAGATGCTAGCCGACAACAGCGGGACTAATACGCTTAGCGAAGCAGATGGAGGTGAGTGAAAGAGCCCGTGCGCGTGCTGCCCGCGGCGATGAAGGATATGCTCGCACAAATGTTGAAATTGCGGCCGCTGCTGTGACGCGAAACTTAGGAAGAAGAGCCTAGCCCCTAGCCTGTCCAAGCCGTGTAAATTCAGCCGGCGTGATGATCTTCGCAGAGGCGAACTTTCCGATGTCCAGAAGATGCTTGTCGCCGGTTATGACGTAATCGCATTTTCCTTCTAAGGCACACGCCAGAATATGGTTGTCGTCGGGATCGCTGTTAACCACGTCAACCGTCTGCTTTGGCTCGACAACGTGGGCTATTTCCGTAAGCCATTCGGTTGCGGCACTCGCTTCCTGTGCGGTCCAGCCGAATCTAGGACGCTGTAACACGTCCGCGACTTCTTCCAGAATCGCCGCCGAAATTTTCACGCGAATTCTTCCGGTCTCCGCCGCTGCCAATATCCAACGGGGATTACCGGCTCCATAGAGTCCGGACACGATTACGTTGGTATCGAGGGTGACGCTAAGCACTAGCGCCGGCGTTCGCTGCGGTGGGCTGCAATCTCCGCTTCGACGATCGACTCAACATTTCCAGGTGTGATGCCCGTCATCTCACCACGTTGTTTGGCGATGCCGATTAAGCTCCTGAACACCTTGCCCTTGATCCGCTCTTCCAGGGCATCCCGGACTAGTTCCTCAACGCTTATTTCTTCGCGCACAGCTGTTTCCTGCACCTTTGCGAAAAGCTGGTCGGGAATGTTCACTGGTGTGGTCCGCATGGCACCTCCATTTTCTCAGATTGGGGTGGTCGCCTAGTTGGGCCTCGGTCCTCAGCTGTGACAACGAAGATCCTGCGAGAACTCACAATCCCTAGCCGAGCCGCGAAGGAGCGGTTCATTCGGGGATGTTCCGGCGGGTTTTTAGGGGCGCGACACGAGAATTTCCGCCGAACCCCAATCGGTTTAAGCATCCCAACGTCACCATTAGCGAGGTTTAATTTGCGTCTATAATGGTCTAGGTGCAACCAATGCGAAACAGCGGTCGTCTGGTGAGCATGAGTGCGGTGTGGGAAAGGCGATTGTAAGCCACGCAGTCATAAGGCGTTACGGTTATGCTCCTCCCCCCGCTCGGCTGTTTGTTCCATCATCGGTGCTTCGTTGTGTCTCGTTCCTGTGTGTCACGGAGAGACAAGCGGTGAGGCGCACGTTGACGCCATTCGCGTCTGGTCCTTTGGCGATGTCACGCGGGTCGCAGTAGAGACGCAGGGCGCGTACCGCTTCACGTCCGAAGCAGTTGAGAATCCAAGCCGAATCTATTTCGATTTAAACGGTTTGCGGCCTCGTTCATCGGTGCACCACGGCATGCAGACCATCTCTGTCGGTGACCGGCGCATTAAACAGATCCGGGTAGCCGAAGTGATTCCTGGAACAACGCGCATCGTGCTGGATCTGGTGGGGCCCTCGGAAATATTGTCCTCGCAGTTAGTGAACCCCGATCGCCTGATCATTGAGATTCGGCCCCGAAGTTCGGTCCCCCAGACCGCGCAAAGCATTTCTCACAGCGTGACCACCGCGCAGCGAGTGAATTTAACGGTTCCCGCCTTGGACGTGGATAAAGACTTGCCGCCGCCGGTGTTTCGACCCGTGGTCGCCACAAGCGCCGAAAAGCCGCTGCTTAAAGCAATCGATACTCCCCGACCGGCCATCACCGCGGTGACGGCGGATCTCGGCCCTATCCAGCGGCCGAAATTGCCCCCTGACGTTCCCAATGCGACAAGCGCCGCCCCGGCTACCACCTTGACCCAGCCTATCGGGGACGGAAGCAGCGATCCTTCGTTAGTTCGCGTGTTCGGCTTAAAACTGGGACGCGTGGTGATCGATGCAGGCCACGGCGGCAAAGATACCGGCACCATCGGGCGCAACGGCCTGCTGGAAAAAGAGTTGGTGCTCGATGTCGCGCTAAGGCTCGGCAAACTCATACGCCAGGAGTTAGGCGCGGACGTGGTTTTCACACGATCCGACGATACCTTCATTCCGCTGGGAGAGCGAACCGCTATTGCAAACCGCGCCAAAGCCGACCTTTTCATTTCCATTCACGCCAACGCGTCGGCCGACGCTTCTGCTACCGGCGTCGAGACTTATTATTTCAACCTGCATGGCGATAGAAAAGCCTTGGACGTCGCGATGCGTGAAAACGCCGCCGCCGATAGCGCTATTTCCGATTTGAACGATCTGCTGAAGAAGGCCGTGCTGCAAACGAAGCTGGAAGAGTCTCGCGAGTTTGCGCAAAAGGTCCAGGAATCGCTCGCCGTCAATTCCATCAAGATGAATACGAATGCGCACGATAGAGGGGTTCGCAAAGCGCCTTTCGTCGTCCTGATTGGCGCCACTATGCCTTCGATTTTAGCCGAGATCGGCTTTGTCTCAAACCCGCATGACGAAAAGCTCTTGCGGCGCAACGACCAGCGCGAAAAGATCGCGCAGGCGCTGTTTAAAGGCGTCATGGCGTATGCTAATTCACTCAGCCATCCGCAAATAGCCAGAGCCGGCTCAGAGTAGCGCGCTTGACAGTGTGCGCGCATTGCGCGTGTTCTCGCGAGAAAACGCCAGGCGCGTCGTACACTTGTTATCGTGAGCTTGGTAAAGTTCCTGCAGAAACGCCTGCGCTCCATAGGCTATGAGGTAGTCCCCTATCCGCCGAGTGATTGGGTGCGATCGCGCGATTCACTGCAACGGCTACTCAATAAACTCTCCATTGACTGCGT
Source organism: Bryobacterales bacterium (assembly GCA_963764105.1). Lineage (GTDB taxonomy): Bacteria > Acidobacteriota > Terriglobia > Bryobacterales > Bryobacteraceae > Bog-105. The sequence goes on along the minus strand of CAVXRP010000007.1, from coordinate 409,368 downwards.
TTTCGACGTGGGGGCAAACCGCGGACAGTTTGGCGATCAACTCCGCGACATCGGCTATGGCGGAACCATTCTCTCGTTTGAGCCTGTCGAAGCCCACTTCAAAGTGCTTTCGGAACGGGCTGCGGCGCGTCCTCCTTGGAAAGCTTTCAAATATGCCTTAGGATCGCAAAATGGTGAGGCAGAGATTAACGTGAATGAAGATGACGTCTTGACCTCTTTCCTGCCCACCACGACGGGACCCACCAGCACCCTTCCAAGAAATAATGTGGTAGCCAAAGAGACCGTCGACGTGCGGCGTTTAGACTCAATTTTCGTCGATTGCATGGCTGGCGTTGGCGCGAGCCGTTTGTATCTCAAGCTCGATACCCAGGGATTCGACCTCGAAGCTCTACGCGGCGCCGACGGGGTTCTCGACAAGTTCCTCGGAGCCCAATCGGAAGTTTCCTTCATCCCCATTTACCACGGGATGCCCACTTCACTCGAAACGATAAAGGAGTTTCAAGGCAGAGGCTTTGATGTTGCCGACTTTATGCCCGTGACTCGCGCTTCCGACGGTCTCCTAATGATGGAGATGGATTGTATGTTTGCGCGCAATCCTGCAATCAGGAGGGAAGCTCAAATCTGAGACTGTGCCGGAAATGAACGCCACCGCTCCGATTTCAGTCATCATTCCTCATCACAACCGGTCGCACTTAATTGAACGGGCTATAACTTCTATACGGGGTCAATCTCTTCAACTATTGGAGATTCTGATTGTCGACGATGCCTCCACGCCGGAACACTTCGCAGCTCTTCAGCAATACAGTGGCCTCGCACGGATCATAAGGTTAGAGAAGAACGGCGGAGCGGCGCGCGCTCGAAACGCCGGCATCGCTGCAGCAAAGGGCGAGTTCGTCGCGTTCCTGGACGATGACGACGAGTGGTTTCCCGAGAGGTTGGAATTGCAATGGAATCTCATACGGAACGACCCCAGCTTACAGGCGGTGGCCGGTGCAATGACCATTCGCTACCAAGACGGTTCTGAAGAGCTTCTGCTTTCGCATTCGCCCAGAATCATGACGATTCAAACCGCCCTGGAAGGCACGCCGGCCATGTTGCAGACTCTCCTCATCCGTACGGACGCCATCCGAGCGCTGGAAGGATTCGATCCAACATTCACGATTATGGAGGACTGGGAATTTTGGATCAGGTTCACAGTGGCGGGTCTGCGAGCTTACTACCTGCAACAGCCCTTGGCTCGCTTGGAGCGAAGCGACATGCAGCGGCTGACGCGGAATTGGAGGCGCTATGTCGCCATGGAGTTGAAAGTGGTGGACAAGCACGCCGCACTGTATGAGAACGTTCGTGGAAAGGGCGCCGCACGCCTGGAGCGTTCGAAGATTCTCCGTCGTGCGGGCATTCGCAAAGGCAGCATCGCCGGCAGACTCGCCTACGCCAGCGGCTGCCTGATCGGCGGAGAATGGGGTTCTCTCACTCACCTGCTAACCACTGCAAGAATGACCGAAGTTCCCTACGCCCGGGGGTGATATACGAAACGCACGCGACGTACCCGTAGAGAAAAAGCTTTCGCGCCCTCCACTTCTAATCGTGGGTCTGGTAGGGTTCGTACAAAACTTTTTGCGCGCGAATCCATGTCAAGTGGTGCCTTACACGCAAACAAACTGGCTGCGCTCTCGCCAGTCACGGCAAAGATTACTGCCTAAGATGTTGATTGATTGCGTTTTCGATGTCGGAGCAGGTAATGGAGAATTTGGAAATCAACTCCGCGACGTCGGCTACCGAGGAATCATTCTCTCGTTTGAGCCCCTCCGCGTGAATTTCCAAGCGCTCTCTGAACGCGCGGTAGCGCGTCCTCCCTGGAAAGCCTTCCCTTACCTCCTGGGTGCCCAAAACGGCCGGGCGGAGATCACGATTGATCATGCGGCTTCGATCCCTCGCGTCAAAGAGACTATTGAAGTGCACCGGCTCGACTGCATCTTCGAAGAATGCATGGCTGGTATCGATGCACACCGTTTGTACCTTAGACTGGACACGCCAGGATTAGACCTTGAAACCCTACGCGGCGCCGATGGGGTTCTCGAAAAATTTCTTGGAGTCCATTCTGTTGGCGGCTTCGCTGCTTCAAGCCCGGCATGGCATCTCGCCATGTTCGAGACCGATGGTATATCCAACCGCACCTGCGGATTGGCCAGGGAAGCTCGCATTTGAAGCGCGATCCGAAATGAGCGCCACCATCCCGGTTTCCGTCATCATTCCCCACCACAACCGCTCGCACTTGATCGGACGGGCGATCGAGTCGATCCTTCGCCAAACATTGCAGCCACTGGAAATTCTGATTATCGACGATTGCTCCAAGCCGCCGCACGCCGCTGCGCTCCAGCCATTCAGCGGCACTGCGCAAATCGTACTGCAAGAAAAAAATGGTGGGGCCGCGCGCGCCCGAAATGCCGGCATCAAGTTAGCTAAGGGAGAGTTCATCGCGTTCCTGGATGACGATGACGAGTGGTTCCCAGAAAGGCTGGAACTACACTGGAATATCATCCGGAACGATCCTGGCTTACAAGCCGTCGCCGGTGCGATGACGATCCATTATCAGGACGGCTCCGAAGAGCTTCTGCTTTCGCACTCGCCCCAAATCATCACGGTGGAGGCCGCGCTGGAAGGAACGCCAGCGTTGTTTTCAACCCTGCTTATCAGAACCGAAACCATGCGTCAACTCGGCGGATTCGATGGCGATTTTCTCATTCTGGACGATCGCGAGTTTTGGATCCGCTTTACGGCAGCGGGTTTTAAGGCCTTTTACCTGTCGCGTCCGGTCGCTCGCTTAGAACGAAGCGATATGGAACGTTTGACTCGGAATTGGAGAAGATATACCGCCGAGGAGATTAGGGTAGTCGACAAGCATCACGATCTATACGAGAAAGTCCGTGGCAAGAGTGCCGCGCGTCTCGAGCGATCGAAAATCCTCCGCCGAGCCGGGTTTCGAAAAGGACGAATAGCCGGGAGACTCACCTACCTCGCCGGTTGCCTATTAGGAACAGAATGGGGTTCTCTAACGCGCTTGTTAATGACGACCAAAATGGCCGAGGTTCCCCACGCCAGGGGATAATCGAACCTTGAGGAGGCCCGTTGGCCGCAATACAACAGCAGCGCCCCACCGCAAACCCACCCCGCGCTAATAAAGACTGGCCCTGGGTCGTGGTCACCGGCGCCTTCCAGACCGGCGTGGTTCTCATGCGCGATCTGGCCCAGCGCGGACTGCGGGTCTGTTGCATAGATCATAATCCGGCTCAGCCTGGATTCCGCACGATCTACGGCAAGGGGTACTTGTGTCCGAATCCAGAGGAGGCGCCCGAAGAATGGGTTATATTCATGCGCATGCTGGCTCGACGTTTAGGCGGCAAACCGGTTTTGATCTCAAGTGCGGACCTGTACGTCACGGCCATCGCCGATCACGCGAAAGTCCTCGAGGAGGACTTCTTGTTTGCGCATTCGGTGGCGTCGCAGGCGTTGCTCGCGACCAAAAAACGCCAATATGAACTGTCCGAATCGCATGGCCTGCCTGTTCCGCGAACGCGCTTCGTGACTTCCATCGCCGAGATCGAAGAGTTTGGCGACGTCGCCCGCTTTCCCTGCCTCTTGAAACCGGTGCACTTTCGCGACTGGATGCGACTCCCGGCCGGCCATCCGCTGCTTGACGAAAAAATCGTAATCGCCCATTCGCGGGAAGACTTGCTCGTCAAATACCAGCTGGCCGCAGAGGCTTCCGGCGAACTGGTCGCGCAGGAGATCATCGAAGGGCCCGATACGGCAAAGCTGGTCTATCTCTCTTGCTACGCGAAGAGCGGTCTGCGTTTGGGTCATTGCATGGTGCGGCAGCTCCGCACCAATCCCAAAGATTTCGGCTCGGCCAGCGTTGTAGAACCCACGGTAGACGAGGAGGCGGACCGCCTCTGCGACGGCTTCCTGCGTGGCATGGGCTACACCGGCATTTGCGAAATCGAACTTAAGCGCGATACCCGAGACGGGCAAGTAAAAATGATTGAAGCGAATCCCCGCTATAGTGTCACGGCGGATGCCGGAAAATACGCCGGCGTGGAGCTCGGCTGGCTGCATTACCTGGATCTGATCGAGGACCTTACCGGTCACAAGGTCATTCCCGTCGAACCGAATGGCCGCGATTTTCGTCACATTGTGCTTGAACGAGACTCCGCTGCCATCGCTGGTTATCGTAAGGCGGGAATGCTGACCTGGAAGCAGCTGCTGCAATCGTACCGGCCGCCTGTTGGTTTTTTCGATTTCGATTGGCGAGACTGGCGCGTGACCGCCTCGACCATGGACCGCGTGCTGCGCAATTTAGCCGGACCAGCGCTGCGTAAAGCGTTTCGCCGCATCGTGCCAAGGCGCCCGGACTGACGCTAGAAACTTCTGAACTTACCCACCAATCCCACGCCCAGTTGCGTTCCCCAGGTGCTGGTGAAGCCGTCGCCTTGAAACGTCAGATTCCAAACTGCGCCACCGGTGAAGTTGAGTTGCAGGCCATCGTCGTTCAGATCCACATTGATGTTCACGGGGAAAAGCCCTAACTGAGCAGTCGGCAGAACCGGTCCACTCGAGTTACCCTGCCCTTGAAATTGCGCGTAGGGATTTGCCAAATGGAACATTCCCAAGTGAAGGATTGGGTCCACCCATGTGGCATTGGCAAAACAGCCCACTGTAAAGTTGTTTCCTTGGCCATCCTTAAAGCCAATCGGGCTTTGCAGCAAACAGCCCGTCGTGAGCTCAACGTGATTGTCGTCGTCGCTTTTGAAAAAGACCGATTGCACGCCGATGGCGAAGCTATCCACCATCGGACTGCGGAACAAGCCGGTAAACTGGCGCTGGGTCTGCGCCAACTGCTGCCATTCCGGCCCGCCGGATGACCCGCTCGCCGCCGGCACCGGTGGAACGGCGATGGGTTCCGCCAGTCCGGGAATTCTTTCCAGACGCGGTGTACCGAGCGTGAGCGGCGGTAAATTCAGTTTCAGAGACGGCGGGGGCGGCGCGGGCGGGCTAAGTGTCAATGGAGGCAATCCAAAGCCGGGCCTTACAGGCGATTTGAATGAGCCGTTCCCTGGGCGCGCCAGCCGAGCCCCGTATACATTGATGGTGACCGCGATCAGCGGGAACAGCGCACGCCGGGTTTGCGGACCTACCTCCCCATCCACGCCAAATCGGGGGTTTCGCGCGCGCTGCTTCTGTTGAAACGCGCGCACCGCGTCGCGTGTTTTATCACCGAAATCTCCATCGGTGTCGAGGGCTGCGCCAGTGCGGTTCAGCGCCTTCTGAACAACGCGCACATCCTCGCCCTTACACCCTTTTCGCAACGTTCTCACTGCCACGAGACCTCCTTTGGCGGCGCGCCGCGCGCAGGCCGGCGGCTCTGCCCGCCGTAAACTAAGTGAGTCTTAGATCACGAGCGTTTCACGCTAAACGTGCAAACCGGCGAGCAATTCAATGGCGTACGCAAATTCCAGCGCACTGTCAAAAGGCAGCCGCTGCATGCGCATCGGTTCAACCGCGTTTGAGTTCAGCCCCCAGAAGCAAGTGACAGCCGAATCAAATCCTGCCTTCCGCACCGTGTCCACCACAGTGTCATTGATATCGGGCGATTTGCCATTGGGGTAACAAAAATGCCGGACGGGAAGGCTCAGAGATTCTTCGAGCGCTTGTTTCGCTCCCTTAATCTCATATTCGAGTTCGGCGTGCGACTCGAGGCGCGTCAGAATAGGATGACTCTCCGTATGACAGCCGATCTCGACGCCCTCCGCAGCCATCGCCCGCAACTCATCCCAGTTCATGGCGGCGCGCTGAGGCGGCGGGCTAGCTGGCATCGCCACGCCGCACAAGCTTCCATATCCCTCCATAAACGTCAGCCGCTGCTGGTTAGGCACTACTTTGAGCATCTCCGTCAGCCGCGATAGTGAATCGATCTTCTGCTCCACCGAATTCAACGGCAGTTCAATCGCTTCCGCAGCGCCAAGCTTGATCGGAATCGACGTCTTAATGGTGTGCTCGATTCCGAACTCGATCTGGTCCGGCCACAGCCAAAGCCGACCTGCCGCAAATCCGGCCACGGCGAAGACCGTAATCGGAATCCGGTGGCGTCGGAAAATCGGGTGTCCATACAGCGCATAATTCTTGTAGCCATCATCGACGGTGATGGTCAGCGCGTTGTCGGGCAACGCTACTCCGCGTTTGACGGCATCCACCAACTCCGCTAAAGAAAGCGGCTCGAAATGATGGGTGATATGAGCGCAGATGGCATCGACGTTCGCACGGCTGGCTTCTGAAAAAGAATGAAAGGCTAATACCCGGAATTTGCGACGGTTTAGCAGCCTCAATGCGGCTAAGCCGCCCGTATTATGCAGCGCGGCCCGCGCTAGCGCTTTCCAAGCCATTTGGATCAAATTTTCCGAAAATACCCGTGCGACATTTCCGCCGAGTAGATGAACGAAATCTTCTCGGGTTTGTCGGTAAAAAATTCGTCGCACGCCTGCTTCACTCCCGGCAACAAATTCCAAGCTTCCGGGTAAATCGCAGGATCGGCATAGTCGTCAATCAAACAAATCGCCCCGCTCGAAAGCCGCGGGTACACGTGCAGCAGGCTCACTTTGATTGATTCGTACAGATCCCCATCCAAGTACGCAAACGAAATTCGCTCGGGCAAACCGGTTGGAAGCGTCTCCTCAAACCAGCCCTTGTGAATCTCAGGCAGGCGCAATCCATATTGCTGGAAGTTCTCGATTAACGTCTCGCGATTGGTCTTGAGCTGGCCCTGGTAGTAGGGCGTATCGCCGTCCCTCGCCTCCAGAGCGGGTAGCCCCTCGAACGAATCGTAAACGTGCAGCCGCCTTGCTGGATCATATTGGTCGATGATTTTCTGGATCATCGCGCTCGACTTTCCTTCGTTGCACCCAAGCTCCACCAAATCGCCCGGCACCCCGTAGGCGAGCACCTGACTTACCAGATGGTACAAATTCATCCGCTGCTCGATATTGGTCATGTCGTTGATCTTGCGCGGCGGTTGCAGCGAGGTCCAACAACCCAACTTTCCTAATACGCGGTTGATTTGCTCCACACGGCGGGAGACTTTCGGAGGTGTCCAGTTAAACCACTGAGTGATGAAGAAGTTATCCAAAATCCCATTTTAGCTTTTGGCCCCGCGGAAGTATATATGCCGCGTTCGCCGAAGTGAAGGTTCAGACCGCCACGCTCATGTCCCCTTGCAGCTCACTCAGCGGACTCCCGCCCTTTACGCCAAAGCGCTCGCGCACATAGCACAGGTAGATGCCAATCAGAATCGGCAGAAAACCGTTGAACAGGCGGGCTTCGTTCAACTGTCCGTAAATCGCATAAATCGCCAATTGCATCGGTAGCAGAATGGAAGCGCGCTTCAGAAAAGGATCGGCGCTCTTAAACGCCAGCGCTGCGCCAACATACCAGGGAATGGTCAACATCGCGCCGAAGATCATCATGCGGTACAGTTGGACGATCTGACGCATATTCCACCACACTTTTATCTCGTGCGTCACCGGAACCGGTATCATGCGGTTGAGAAGAAACTGAATCGAAAAATAAGCAATAGTGGCAACGGCGCCGACCCAGGCAATCGTCTTAACGTCTTCCACGCGCCACATGATGACGATCGCGGTGGGAATCAATAACAAAATGTTCTGATGATTCAAGATCCCGATGCAGAAGGCGAGCAAAAACAGCGGGTATTGCCGTTTGTAGAGAAATAGAAAACAAAAACAATAGCTGAACACCACGCCGATATCGTGGCCTGCATAGAAGACCGCCGTGGGGAGCAGAAAAACCGTGAGTAGAATTTGGCCCATAAACTTAAGTTCGCGGCCCACGAACAATGCTGACCATTCGCCGATCACGTACACCGCCAGCACAATGCCCAATCCTTGAGCGATGATAAAAGACTGAATGTAGCTCAGCCGCGGCACAAGATGCTTGATCAGCATCGCCGGCCAGATCATCAGCAGACGCTGCCCAAAAACGGGTACGTTTTGCGGGTGGGTCATCATGTCAGAGATGTGGTACCAGGGCGCCTCCCAGCCGCGCTCCACAAGGTTATCGAACAAAACACACATCGCCGCCAGGGCCACAGCCGCCGCAACCAGCCGAGTGCGAACCTCCGGTTCGAGCAACTTCTCCCTAAAGCGCGCGGCCGTGGCAATCAACCCGAGCAACACGGTCAGCAGCAGTAGAGTCAAGCCTACAATCACGCGGATGTGGCCGGGCGGCGTTGCTCCGAAAGCGCTCTCCGCATCCTGAAATCCGGGGAGAATTCTCGCCCACTGCGCATCAGAAAGTCGAACGCCCCAAACAAAAAAAGCAGCCCACGCAAAGAGCAACAAGGCGCCCGCAATCGACAGAATTTGCGAGAATCGCGGCGCCCGAACTAGCCTCATGGCCGGGATGATAGCATACCTTTCGCCTTGAGTCTCTTCCCCGGCGAGCTTGCTGGGCGAGCCTATGTGTGCATCGCGGTGGCATCGGCCGGAGGGCCCCGTACGGGTTATACCCACCCGAATTGGTCCTATGTCGCCTTTGGGAGGAACTCGGTACGGAAGCACTGCTTGAATGCGGACTTTTACACCCCATTCGCGGGAAACTGAAGCCATCAAGGAAAGAGAATCGCTTCGTATGAAATCCCTTCGTTTCAGTTTGCTTTTTTTCGCACCGTTCTTATTACCTGTTTGGGCTGCTTCCATCAACGTAAGCACCCTCTGCGACCCTCTCCCAACCAGTCCCTCACCCCAGGCCAACACCCCAGGGAGCGCGAGCTGCAATTCATTTGACGGCAACAACGGCGCTTCGGCTGGCGCGTCGGCCACCTTCTCCCTGACGGCCGATGGGTTTACGTTTAGTCTTGCTACTTCGGCGATCTCAAACACTCTCTTATCGGGCGATGCGAATGCCACGGCCTCAATCACTGCATTGCTGGAGACGTCCGGCCCATTGAGGGCCGGCTATGTAAGCATCACCTGTCCCTACCTTCAATGCACCGTGACTGACGGAGGCGCTGCTAGTGGTTCGTTCGCTTTCTCCATTGGATCCGTCTCAGGTGGGAACTGCGGCGCCACCAATTGCGCGAGTCCAGCGCTGGAATCAATCGAGCTAGGAGAGACGCTTCAGTTCACAGCCACGGCCCTTGCGGGTGCCACCTCGGGCGGCCTCGCCGCAGGTTCGGGCGAGGGCGACGGTGTTGCCAACGACACCTATACCGTCGAGTTTTTCGAAGCTAATGGAGTAACTCCCGTCGCTGTATCGGAGGCCCCCGAACCTGGCTCTTTAGCTCTAATGGGAGGCGGATTAGTGTGGCTAGGGTGGCTCGGCAGACGGCGCCTTCGGTCGCTATAAAAACGGCAAGCGCGCGGCGAAACGCCCAACCACCCAGAATAGGTTTCTTACAACGGAGCCGGAAGCGTCAGCGCCCAAGACCGTCGTCTGTCTTCTGCTTCGTCCGCCTTCAGGAACGTCCCGCTACGATCGCGCGCGCAATAGCTCCCGCGTGGTACAGAAAAATGGCGCCAATGCGCAAATCAACTAACGCTATGGGAGCCAGCGCCCACCAATTCCCGCGTAGCAGTCCGGTCATCGCCACGAACAACAGCACCGGAGTGAAGACGCGTCCAAAGGAATTGACCTCCGGCCAGACTGCCGCGGCATCGCTCACGAAAATCCCCAGCAGCAGGAATCCGGCCACCATAAAAGCCGCTGGGCTCCTCGTGTCGCGCCGCCACAGATAGTAGGCGGCGAGGCCGAAGGCGAGCAGCATGCCGCCCATCGCTATGAAATCGAGCACAAGCAGGATCGGCTGTTGATAGGTCCAATGGCCGACCACCGCTCCATACAGCCCGGCAAACGGCACCGCGGAGATCATGGCCTTGGCATCACCCGCAGTGTGGAGCTGCACGAACCTAAGCCATAGAAACAGCGGAGCCGCCGCGGTCGCGAACCACAGAGCGAGCCGTGGTTTTCTTTGCACGAGAAGCCAAACGCAGTAACCGGCGATAAGCAAAACTCCGCTTTCGCGAACCAAGGCCGCGCATGCGAGTACCACGAACAGACGTACTTTATGGTCGCGTTCGGCGTACCAGATGGCCCCAATCGTCAATGCCGCGAGCGCACCATCGACAATCATCAATAGCATCGTTACCAGGCTTGCTGGTACCACCAGAAACAGCAGGCCCCAAGCCGGAGAAAGACCGTGGCTGGTGCTCCAACGAGTGAGCCAAAACGTCCCCAGAAAAACGAACCCCAGGACAATCGCAATATAAGCTGGATCGACCCAGCCGCTGTGTCCAAAAGAAAGCAGCGCCGCCAAGCCCGGCACCAGGATGCGCCGGTAGCGGAAACGCGGATCGTCGATAAAACGCGCGAACCCTTTGCGGAACAGCGGATCATGCGCAATCAGATGATAAAACTGCGCGTCGTAGCCCACTACGCCCGGGTACAGGTAGATGTTTTCATTCGCCAACTCGGCTGGCATCGGCATGCGGGCGCCGGTGTAGAACACACTGGTCCAGTTGTCATGGCGGAGGTAGTGCGTATTCAGATAGAGCCACCCCAGAGAGAGACCGCTCGCCAGCAAGCCCACAAAGACGGCCGTGCGGACCGTTCTTACCCGACTCTCGCTTCTTAGTTCTTTAGGTAAAGTCTCGATCATAGCCTCGGCGCTAATCACTTATGAAAAAGAAGGCCGGATTTCCGCGTTCTCTTCGACCACTCTACACATATGGTTATGCAAGCAATATTAGAATTAAGAAAAGATAAGAACCATATGCAACGTTTAAGGCTAGCAGTATTCGCGCTCGTGTGCATCTCGGCTCGCGCGCAAACCTGTAGACCTATTAACGTCCCCGCCGTCATTGTGCAGGGGCAGCCCTTTCAACCGGCAATCGTAAACGGCATCGACGATGTGTCTTACAGCACAGTTCGCTTCCAGTGGACATCGGATGCGGCCACTCACCCCATCAATCTCAATCGGATTGTTTATGCTACCGCCGCGCAATGGGTGGCCAAGCCGCGCGTGTATCCGCAGCGGTTCATTGCCGACAGAGTCAAAATCAATAGCAATTCCACCATTCAAGGGAACGTCGTCAGCAACCTGCTCGCCAACACAACCTATCACATCGCTGGGCAAAGCAGCACAGACGACGGCAAAACTTGGTGTCCGGCCGTGGATGAGACGTTTACCACCCTGCCCTTCACAGGTGTCATCAAGCCCGCTCCTCCGCAAACCTTCTTACTGACGGAACCCGCCGTAACAGGCACCGATTACACGCTGGGGAAAGCCCCTTGTACGACGTTGCAAGTTTGCATAAACATCGCCCAACCAGGGGACGGAATCGGCATTCCTCCAGGCAAGCCGGCAGTCGTTACGTCCGGTAGTCCATTAACTTTCCCGCTACCGAAAGCCGGCATTCCGGTCGAATCGAACTCTAGCACGAGCACATTCACCGCCCCGGCGCACGGTTTGACAAATGGCGCTCTCATCCATTTAGGTTCTACTTACTATGTACCCAGCCCGGTTAATCCAGGCGTGACCTATTCCGTGATAAACACTACCGCCAACACATTTCAGATTTCTCAGGATGGCCTGAATCCACTTACCTTGCACGACAACGGAATTGGTTCTATCTATGTAATCCCCTGGCCTCTCCAACAGAGCTACGTTCTGATTCACTCCACCGCGAACCCCGCGAATCTGCCGCCAGCGCGTGTGCGGCTCGACCCGGTCGCTTACGGTATGTATTTGGGAGTAATTCAGCTCGCATCTCCCGCCGTTAATATGCTCTCCTTCGGCTTCACGGCCTACTACTGGTTTCACAACATTGAGTTCACGATTGCTCCGAATGCCCCTCCAACTGAGATTGATCCAACACCCACCGGCGAGATATTTCAGACAAGTCCGTTGTCCGATCATATTGTCTTCGACCAGTGCTGGTTCCATCCCGCGCCCGGTCCCGATCGCATCGTGAACGCCGCCATCTGGGGCGGGACGAATCAGGCCATCATGAATTCACATATCGACAACGTAGATTTCTGGAAACCCGCCCGCCAGGGGCAAGGCACCAAGGTGGCAAGTAATAGCGTAGTTGTCCAGCCCATGACTTACACTTGGGTCGGCCCGGGGAACCTCAAACAAACCTGCTCGCTGGCTAACCCCGCTGCATTAGCCCTTTCTGGTTCCAGCGGACTGGGATTTTATCTCTACTGGACCATCAACCCTTGCCGGCTTACAGCGAATGTGCAAACCGGCCTCGCCGCAACCGGGCCGGATTTCAATATCGTTACTTCGGCCGCGCCTGACTACCCCGTAGATGCATCCCGCAACTCCACTGTGCTGCAAATTGGCAGAGGAACATTCTACGGCACAAAAATTGGCTTTGAGGACGCCGGCATTACCGGCAATTCGCGTTGGGTGTCGGAGTCCGCCAGTGGCGTTCAAATGGGCGACGGCCCCGGACCGTTCATGTTTCTGAATAACTATTTTGCCGGCGAAGGGATCATCGGTGTCTTCAAAGACGAATTCGTCGGCAACGCTTGCGGCGGCGCTCCAACGCCATGCCCCTATGTCTATAACACCATCGATCTCACAGTACAGAGGAACACAGTCACTTGGGACCCCGCCTACATCAGCACTTCTCCTATCTGGAACGGCAGTTGGTGGTTTGGCAGAAATGCCTTTGAATTGAAGCAGGGTAGCCGCGCTCACTTTGATGGCAATCGCATCGGTCCAGTCTATGCGGGTTTGGCCAACGGAGAGTGCCAGGATCTGTTTACCTACTACGGCTCCAATGACACCGCCAATGTGAATTCGCAAAAAACCAGTGACATCGAATGGTCGAACAATACTTGCTTCAACGCCGGATCGGCCATCACCGCTGGGGGTGGCGGCTTCGGCGCCACCCCCGGCAACTCGATGCAAAGAATCTGGATTCACAATAACTTCTTCCAAAACGTCAATGGGTATGCAGCGTCCCCTCCCCCGCGCGTCACCATAGCGCAGGGGAGAGGACTTGGCTTCTCCGACGTGGAGAGCGTCACGGTTGACCACAACACTTTCTATCGGCAAGGGGGAAACGGTAGCTACAGCGTCTCTCGCGGTCGTTCTCAGTGGCGGCATGACCATCAGCGACAATATCTTCAGCTATTCGACCGAAGCCCCCGCCTCTGGCTTCGTTTTCAACTCGAGCGGCGGCCCGGCGCCCTCGCCGGCGCCGTCTAGTGGCACCCAAGGCAGCGCCCTGCTTCGTTACCTGAATAACGTCACTTGGACAAACAATGTCATGCTCGGCGCATGGTCGAACAGCAACCCCTCGAGCTATACCGAATTGACTCAATCGGAGATTGATGCGGCCGCCGCGCTCTATCCTCACGCCCCGGACACGATCTTTCCGCGGGGTGCAACGCTGGCCGCCCGAGAAGCATCGTCCAATGCCAGCGGCGCAGGCGTAATCATGGATCAGTTGGAAATGGCGCAGGGCACAGTGAAGAACGTCCACGCCTCGTCCATCGGAGCGACCTCCGCCCACATAGCTTTTACCGCGCCCGATAGCGCCGGCTGCACACTCGATTATGGGACCGCCAATTTCCCTTCGGGCACGGGCAGCTGGACGCGAGTACCCAACGTCGGCGGCCAGCGAGATCAGACCGTGCCGCTTACCGGGCTCAGTCCCACCACGACTTATGTCTATCGGGTGAACTGCGCCGTGTCCCAGCCAATCGGCACTTTCACCACGCCTTGAATGACTGTCGTTTGCAATGTGGCTTTGTCAACTTTTCTGCTGAAGCCCGCCTGTCCACCGTGTGATTATTATGCTCGCGCCAACAGAGGCAGGACGACGGAACTATGACGCGAGTGAGCCATGCTGGCGCGGCCGGCGATTACACGTGCAGAAAACCGGCCCTTTTTGACACGTTCCACTGCTCATCTATTTAGGGGGCCAAGACGTTTTTCAGCGCACTAACTCGCTCGTCGGAAACCCTCCAAAAATCCCTCAATAACCTACCGAAAACCACCCGAAAACCTCTCAAAACCTCCTAAAAACTCCCGGAAAGTCGCCCCTCCTTTCACCTCCCGTCCACCCTCCGTTTTCTCCGGTCACAAAAAGTCAGAAAAAACTTTTCCCATTCATTTCAATCACTTACCCTTGTTTTTTTGAAGATCCCGAACGGGGCGAATTCAAACTTGAACTGGAAGAAGTTCTCCGTCCAGGACCTTGGACTCCGATCAAACTTCCAGAGATAAAAAGGATTTGCTTGTGAAAAAACTAAAGGACATCATCGGCTCGGGCGCTCGAGTGCAAAGGACATCGAGCGTCGGAGAGTTCAAAATTAATTGTAATTTTAAGCAGGGACTCCGATTGGCAGCCCTCTCACTCATCATCATCTCTGCGGCGGGCGCGCAAACCTGCGCGCCCATAAGCGTACCTGCGGTCATTGTGCAGGGACAGACATTTCAACCGGCGATCGTCAATGGGATTGACCAGGTGAGCACCAACTCCGTGCGCTTTCAGTACACTTCCACCGGGACGACAAATGCGGTCCAGATTGCCTACGCGACGGCCGCTCAGTGGGCTGCCAACGGGAACACGATCATCGCGGGAACGGCCGGAGTCAATTACTCATTATTTCAAGGCACGCAAGGAGTGAATAACATTGCGGCCGGCAGTTTCTTGGGAAATAACATCACCAACCTTGCACCCAACACCACGTATTACATTGCCGGGCAAGCTTCCAGCAACGGCGGCGCGACATGGTGCCCCGAAGTCGATGAATCCTTCACCACTCTGCCCTGGAACGGTGTACAGAAGCCCACATCGCCCAACACCTTCAGTGTTACCGAGCCTGTCATCACGGGCACCGATTACACAGTTGGCGTCGGGCCTTGCACTACGTTTGCGGCGTGCGTAGCTGTGGCAAACCCGGGCGACGGCATAGGTATTCCGCCGGGGACACCCGTAATCCTTCCAACCGGCGGTGGCGCCCCGGCCTTCAACTCGTGGAAAGTTCCTTCTGCGGCCATAGCCGTCACGCCAAATTACACCACGAGTACGTTCAGCACAACTTCCGTTACAGGGCTCAGTAATGGGCAGCAAGTGCATCTGGGCTCCACCTATTACGTGCCCAGCCCCATCAATCCCGGCGTGACATACTCGCTCATCAACGTGAACGCCAGCGCGAACACATTTCAAATATCACAGGACGGCGCCACCCCTGTGACTCTCAATGACAATGGAAATGGCGCGCTCTATGTGCTCCCATGGCCTCTCACCCAGAGCTACGTCGTCATTCACTCCACCGCAAGCTCCGCGAATCTCCCGCCCCCTGGCGTGCGGCTTGATCCAGTGGCCTATGGCCCCTACCTAGGCGTAATTCAAATGGCATCTCCGGGAGAGACGGTTTTAGGCTTCGGCTTCACCGCTTACTACTGGCTCAAAGACATTGAAATCATGATAGCCCCCAATCCTACCAGCGCCACCGAGACAGATCCTACCCCGAGCGGCCAAATCTTTCAAACCGACCCGCAAACAGATCATGTAGTTTTCGATCAATGCTGGCTCCATCCAGCGCCAGCCCCGGATCGAATTACACTCGATGCGGCTAAAGTAGGAGGCACCAACATTGCGATTTTGAACTCTTATATTGACAACGTGGAATCATGGAGGCCCACAGACACCCTGCCGCCTTCCACCGTAGGCACGAATACAATCACTATTAATCCAGGCAATTATTATTCGGTCAGTGCCAGCAATACCAACATTACCTGTACAATTTCTACTCCGCAAACGCTAACGGTGAGTGGCACTTCGGGCCTGTCTTTCTACGTTTCAATGCCACCCGGCACCTGCCAGCTAACCGTTACCGCGGCCACCGGCTTAACCATCACGGGATCGGGCTTCACCATCAACTATGTCGCTTCCCCTGGCTTTCCCACCGACAGCAACAGCAATTCCACCCAACTCAATATCGGCTCTGGTACATGGTATGGAACCTACATTGGCTGGGGTGATATCAATGGCGGAGGCGCGGGCCCGGCGATGCCCTCCCGCTGGGTGAGTGAGACGGCCGCTGGAGTTCAACTGGCGGACGGGCCAGGCCCCTTCATGTTCGTGAACAATACCTATATCGGCGATGGCATTGTCGGATTTTTTAAAGACGAGTTCACCGGCAACGGGTGTTCGGGAGTAACAGCGTGCAACTACATCTACAACACGGTTGATCTGACCGTGCAACGCAATTCGATCTACTGGGACCCTAACTATATAATCACTTCGCCAACCTGGAACGGTAGTTGGTGGTTTGGGCGCAACGGTCCCGAGATGAAGCAGGGTAGCCGTGTTCTTTACGATGGCAACGTCGTTGGCCCGATTTACGGCGGCCTCGGACCCGGAGAATGCCTGGACTTATTCACCTATGTCGGCAGTAATTCATTGACTCAGGTGAATGTTGAATCCACTAGCGATATCGAATTCAGAAACAATACCTGTAAGAACACTGGTGACGGCATCCAAATGTCGGGCGGTTCTATCAACGGGCTCACACCTGGAAGGGGTATGAAGCGGGTTTGGATTCACAATAATCTTTTTGACAATGTGAACGGCTACTTGCAAAACCCCGCTCCCGCTTCGGCCAATGCACACGGTTTCGGCATTCAGTTTGCTGCGGTACAAGACCTGGCGATCGAGCACAACACCTTCGCGCCGAATCAGGCGGGTGATGGATCGGGCAGCGTGATTGAACAGATTACCCAGAGTGGTAGCTTAAGTGTCCAGAACAACATCTTCGGCTATGACACGGAAAGCGCAACTCCTGGCTTCGTATTCAACACTTCGGGTCAGAACACACCTCTTCCAGCGCCTGGCAACGGAGCACAGGGCACTTCTTTTCTGAGCTACCTGAACAACGTAAATCTCAACAACAACGTTTTTTTGTGTACCTGGAGCAACGACAATCCCGCCAGTCTGGTTGAGATCACCGGTTCGGCTTGTGCCTCAGCGTCGGCGTTGTATTCCGCTACAAATTGGTTTCCCGCGGGCTCGGCACTCGCCAACCGAGTGAGCGACGTTTTTTGGTATAGCCCGGGAGCCTATGGAATCGTTGGCGGCAATTACCGTCTCAAATACCAGTCGCCGTATTTCAGCAGCGGATCGGATCACCCGACCCCCGGCGATTTCGGCGATATCGGCGCGGACATCAATGCGCTGGAAGCGGCGCAAGGAAAAGTGTCGAACGTTCATGTCTCGGCTCTCACCGCGAACACCGCCAGCATTACTTGGCTCGCACCGGACAGCTATGCCTGCACTCTTGACTATGCGACAAGCAATTTCTTCAACGGCTCAGGCTCCTGGACACGCGTGAACAGCAGCGCCACTGGGCCAGGCGGCGCCCGCGTGCAAACGGCGGCATTACCGTCGCTGCCTGCCGGAGCTACGATTACCTATCGCGTTAATTGTGCGGTTATGCAACCCACCGGCACTTTCCAGACGCCATAAGCCGTGGCGAATTTGACCTGGGGCGTTCACCTCGCGCAAGCGCGCCGTGGACGCTCCTTCATTTATCTGAATCGATTGAAGCGAACCGGCCGGCCGGAAACCGTTGGAGTATGCCGCAGTGGCAAACGATCTTGGACTTTGGCATAAACGGAGTCGAAGGCGCGCGTCGCTTTCAGTCCGGCTTCCGCCTCGGCGGGCAACTCGCTATTGAGACCGATCTGCGGCTGTTCTTCGTACGTGCGCCGCAAAGCAACCGTCAATCCGGCCCAGACGAAAATTGTGAAGTCATAAACAACCGCGAGAAAGAAGATACAGACGCAAATCACGACCAACGAAAGCACCAGCGATTTGGCGGCCGTATACGCGGCGACATCGGGTTTTTCACCGGTGGGCCTGGCTCCTTTCAGAACCACGCTCAGGTTCTTGAAAGAGGCCCCCAGCAGGCAGAGCAACAGGATCAAACCCGGAAGTCCCGTCTCACTCGACAACTCTGTGTAGGAGTTATGCGTCTGCATCCAAACGTTGTGTTTGATGCCCTTAGCCTTGGCTTCATCGTAAACGGCCACTTGGAAACA
This sequence comes from Bryobacterales bacterium, assembly GCA_963764105.1. Lineage (GTDB taxonomy): Bacteria > Acidobacteriota > Terriglobia > Bryobacterales > Bryobacteraceae > Bog-105. Next base: position 391,232 of record CAVXRP010000007.1, on the reverse strand, counting down.
ACCCGGACCCACCCCCACGATCGGATGTTCTATCGTCAGATTGATGCTTTCCTGCAGCAGGCGCTTTCTCTCTGCCGCAGAGCCGGCATCGGCCTTCAGTCGGTCTACATCTTCGGTCTCTGCGGCGTTCGACTCTTCTTTAGGACCTGAATCCGAGGAAAAGATCGTAAGGTATCTCTCCCGCACATAAGGTGGAACAGTTGCAACCGCCACGCCAAAGCCGATCGCCGAGACGATGATCAGAACGATCTTGGTTTGCACCGGCGAGATGAGCCACCAAACCAGCAGCATGGCGGCGAATGCCAGCATGGCGGCGCGCGAGCCGGCCCTCTCCAAAACCAGGAAGACGGGGCCCAGGCTGAGCCAGGCAAAAACTTTGATCAGCTTCGACTCAGCCGTCGTCGCCATTTCCCACAGGAATGGCACGATGGCCGCCAATCCCATGGCAAAGTAGTTCGGATCGGCATAACTTCCACCGTCGAGCGCCAGCCGGCCGCTGACGTCCAAGCTCCACTTGAAGCTCATCAGGGCAGCTAGCACCCCGCTAAACGCCAGTGTGTAACAACTCTGCCTTACGTGGGAAACAGCCACTGGCAGCCCGGCGGCAATCGCGAAGAAAAACAGACTTTGCAGAAACTGCTCATAGAACGGCAGGCTGCCGCCCTTCCACACGCTAAAGATCATCGTGAAGGAGATCCAAAACAACAAGCCCAGCATGATCTTGCCGACCGTAGAACGAACAAAATAAAAGGGGCGGCCGCTCACCAGGAAGAAAATGCCCGTGCAGGACAGAACAACCTTGGGGATATAAAACCCCCTCAAGAGCAAATCAAAGAACCGGCTATAGAGAATAAAAATGGTAGCTAGCCAGCACGCAAAGGCCATGCTCCAGAAAGCGCTTGGGATGGGCGCGCTGGCATCGCCCAGAGTTTCACTGTAGGCGGGAGAAGAGCCGCGAGCTTGGACAGCGAATGTGGGTTTCATGCGGAAGGCGTGAGGATGACCAAAATCTCCTTATACATTCTATCGACAAGGAGGGTCCATCTCGCGAGAGAGATCCTCCTTAGGTTCGTCGGACGCTTAGCCAGCAAGGTATTTGCGGTAGATGCGGAACACATCGGCTAAAGCAATCGCAAAATCGCCCACATGCACTTTAGAGCCTGCCACATCAGTCCACTTCTCAAGTGGGTATTCGTAGATCAATTGTTGCAGTTGTTCCGGGGTGTGACCCAGCAGTGCTTGATAGCGCGCCAGGATTTCCACGTCGAATACCCATTTGGACAGAAACGGATCGGCAAAGATTTGCCGAATTTCGGGTGTTGCCCGGAAAAGCTTTGCGCCGCATTGGGTATCGTAGATTTTCATTCTGAGCAGCACAGATACGGTGGAGGCGAAAACCCGCCCCGCGTAATGACGCACCGCGCGGCGTTCAATTTGGCGACCCAGCAACTGCACGCGCGCACCGAAAACCATTTCGATGGCGGGGTTCTGCGCGAAGGTTTCGGAGAACCTGGAAAGCGCATCCAGCGGGGTCGCCAAATCGGCGTCCCAATAGCCCACAAAAGCGGGCTGGAATCGATCCAAAGCATGCAGCACCCCCAGCCGAACCGCTTCCGCCTTGCCGCCGTTTTTCGGACAAGACAGAATGCTGGCCGCGTTTTCATAGCCGGCACGCACTCCCTCGAGAACCTCCACGGTCCGATCGCGGCTGCCGTCGTCGACAAACAATATGTGTACGCCCGTGCCGTCGGCCAAAAACGCCCGGAAGCTTGCGACATCTAATCGGTTCGCCTCGTTGTAGCAAGGGACAATCAAGCAAACTCCGTTCAACGTCACGCCCCTAAAATAGCATCGCGCCTGAACTTACAAGCCGGTAAGTCTACTGTGTGCGATAACATGGTGGCTGGCAGTGAGGGAACCCGGATCACCATAATGACGAGGCGTCACGTTGTGAGCCTCCTGCTGATCGCGCTGGTAGCCACGGTCCTATATTCACGGGTTTCGTTAACCTACTTCTGCGGCTACGACGATTTTCTAGAGACGCGCCGAGCCGACTTTGTCGACCGGCTGGACGTTACGGCGGTCTTCACCACGCCCCACTTTGAGTCCTTCAAATACCGGCCCTTAAATCGCGGGGTCAACCTGCTGACCTACTTGGCCGATCCCGGCGATGCGCTGCCTTTTCGCCTGCGCAATCTTGCTTTTCACGTGTTGTCGGCCGCTGGTGTTTATGTTTTGGCGTTGCTTCTGTTCGAATCCTGGCCAACCGCGTGTCTGGCTGCGCTGCTGTTCGTTATTCATCCTCTGGTGAACCAGAACGTGGATGGAGCGGTCATGACAAATACCATGGCCAACGCGTTTTTTCTGTTCAGCCTGATTTTTTTTCTGCTGGCGATCCGGCGGCGCCACAGCGGATTGCTGATTCTATCGGCCGTATGCGCCGTGGTCAACGTGTTTTTATACGAAGCGGCGATCATGCTGCCCGTCTTAATGTCGGTTTGGTGGGGCATCGATTGCGTAGCGAATAAACGGCTCCCGAACTTCCGTTACTTAGTAGTTTTTTTGGCGGCCAACCTTACTCTCTTTGGATGCTATTTGCTACTTCGTCAACAAGTGATCCACGGTGCTCGGACAGCCATCACCCCTCCGCTCTTACTCATCAAAGGATTCACTGAATACGGCGTGGCGCTGCTTTTGCCATTCGATCTAGTTCTAGCGAACGCCTGGTTTCATACTCCGCTGCCTTCCGAATTGCAGGGCGGTGGCATCGCCAAAGCGGTTTTGCCAGTCGCGGCCATGGTACTGGCGTTGATGGCCATTGGCGGTTGGCTATACCGGCGGCAAATCGCTCGCGTTATAACTCAGGTGGGATGGCCCAACGTCGCGCTTCTGGTGAGCGCGATGATTCTATCGATTCTTCCGTTGGTGGTTTTCTCAGATCATGTTTCTGAAACCTATCTATATCTGCCAGTGGCGTTTTTTTGTATTTTGCTGGCACGATTGCTGCTCCTCATTCCGTCTCCCGTGGTGCGAAACAGCATCGTCCTTGTCTTGATCTATTTGTTTTTCTGCGCTACCTGGGTGCGAAACGAGCGCGTACGCGCCTGCGGTTCCGACTCGCGACGCATTTTGTCCACGCTAGCGGCAGCACGCTTTCAAAATGGACAATGGAACATGGAGGTTGCCAAGACCCCGGGGACGGTGACACCGCTGCATTTCGGCATCTACAATTATCATGGGCTTGACACTTTAGGCAGCGGCGATGGCGGCCTGGGCATTTTTGGTTTGCGAGGCGTCGAAGCGGCCGTTCAAATGAAAGCGCGCAATCCGCAGCTAACGGTGACCGTGCGCTCGCCGGATGAACTTCGCGCAGACTGTGAACATCCAGCCGCGCATCAAGCGTGTTTCTGGGTTGCGCCTGACGGTAAAGTCAGCGAGTTTTGAAGAGCGCGTTCACTTCTTGCCACAATCGCTGCATTCGTACACCTCGACATCGCTTGTTCTGGCCGCCAAGGTGAGCCATGGCGGCGCCGCACCGGCTGCAAGGGAATTGAGAAAAGGTGTGTCGTCCTGCTCGGGAACAGCTTTGGAGCCTGGGAAGAGAAGCAGATAGCGCGCTCCAAATTGTGACATCAGCGCGTGAAAGGCGGAGGCATTGGTTTCGCGGGCGCTGGAAGCTGGGTCAATCAGCGCTACCACCGGCCGCTGTAAAACGTAATGGACGATCTGGCCGTTGGCCGCAATGAGTACGTCTTGCGGGGAGACATGACTCGTCAGCCAATTCGCCATTGACGTGCCGGGCTGCACTTGTTCATTGAGGGTGCTGCGAACCGCGATATCCGGGGAACTCGGCAGCTTTGTCAGCAGGCTGCGCGACTGGACGGCGAGCACCGCCACCACGAGAACGGCGATGACCAAATTTTCAAGAGTTTTGCGCGCCAGTGTTGCGCTCGCGGCCATCACCAACACCAGTGGGTAGGCCGGAAAATAGTAGCGCACCAAATCGCTGGCGATCGAGTGCATCACCGCATAAACAATGCCCGCCCAGTATACGGATACTAGAAGACCGAACCAGATGATAGCGGGTTTGAACGCGGAAGACACTTCTTGGCGGCGGTTACGCCACGCCAGGAAGGCGAGCACGATAACGGCCGGCAATGCACACGCAAATAGCACGATCCAGATGCTGAGGTGCGCCACCACCCGATCGCCAAAAATCATATGGTAGAAAGCCTTCACGGACTCCACCAGCACCCACTTCAGGCTGTTCTTGTGGCTGCTCGAGAATCCACCCCGCCAGGAGCCGGTCAGCATGGCATTTCTCGCCATTATGGCTAGGCATTCAGCGGCGGCGAGCGCTAGACCGATGAGCACCCAGGGCAGAGTACGGCGATTGCTCCACCAGCGCCAAACCAAGTAAAACGCTACCACCGGAACCACAAACAGACCGGGGTACCGAACCCAGTAAGCCGCGCCAGCCAAAATTCCCAGTGAAACCAGCAACCAGGGACGGTTGCCTGCGGCTTTGATATCCGCTACCATGAGGGCCGCCACGCCCATAAAGACGGCCGTAAACAGCGCCTCAGTGGAAACGAAACCCGCAATCACTATGGCGCTGGCATTTGTAACCCAAAGCAAGCCAATCGCTCCCAGCACCCAAGGGCGCGCGCCCAGCGCGCTGCCGATATACCAAAACAACGCGATGGTGATCAGATAGCCGAAAGCCGAGATCAGGTAACCGGCCGTCTCAGGCGCCAAGCCGAAGCGCAGCAATCCCGCTACCAACAATGAGTAGCCGGGAGCGAAATGCGTGAACGGAATGGGCATGTGACCCACCGCTACTTGTTCATCAAAGTGCGCGACAGTGGTGCAGAAACAATCTCGGTTGGCCAGATGCGATGCAGCGTCGAGGTACTGCACGCTGTCGTTGCCAATACCTGGCGCTCCCATAAAATCGTGTGACAGAACGAGCGCGACCACGCCCAACAGGACTAAAATTGCCCCGCCAATGTGCCTTTTCACTTGACCAAAGCGGCACGCAGTTCCGCCAATCCTTCCGCGAATGATACTTTCGGTTCCCAGCCAATTGTCTGGCGGATGCGCGACAGATCGGCCAACGTCACTTCGGCGTCCGCTTGCCGCCGCGGACCCTGCTCCTGGTTGGGTGACACCATGTCCGCAAGCTCCTTGACGGAAATGCAGACGCCGCTGCCGACGTTTAGACGCACACCATGCACGGGACTCTCATAGGCGGCGACATTGGCAGCGGCGACGTCGCGCACATGCACAAAGTCTCGGCGCTGCTGTCCGCTGCCATGGATCACCAGCGGCTTGTTTTCGGCGGCGCGCCGTAGGAAGATTCCCAGCACCAGTGCATAAACCCCTTCTTCGGGTTGCCGTGGACCGTAAACATTGAAATAGCGAAGAACGATGGAAGGCACTCCGTAGAGTCGATCGAACAGCAGGCAGTATTCTTCGCCGACATATTTTGAGAGGCCGTAGAAATTCAGGAAATCGCCGGGCATGTCTTCGTGTTGCGGAGCGGTTGCGTTTCCATAGTAGGTTGAGGACCCGCTGTAGACCACTTTGCGCACGCCGGCCTTGCGGGCGGCAGCCAGGACGTTTTGCGTGCCAAGCACATTAGCCGATGTGCAGAGTTCAATCGCGTCGATTGAGGCTGCCGAGCGGCTCATGGCGGCTAAGTGAAACACGCCCTCGCGGCCCTCCATCGCGCGGTGACAAGTTTCGAGATCGCGAATATCGCCTTCCATGAATTCGACGCTCGGATGGACCCATTCGCGCTGCCCGAGACTCAAGTTATCCAACACCCGAACGGATGCTCCGCGCTCGACCAGCGCTTCCACCAAGTGACTGCCGATAAACCCGGCGCCGCCTGTCACCAAAACTTTTCCAATCATGCGTTTAAATCCACCGCTAATTTTGGATGCACTGAGACCACGGCTTAAAACGGTATTTCAAGGCTGTCCACAATGCGATGATTCCGTCCATCGCGCGGATTTTCTTCCCCTCGGCGACGGTCCGGGGATTGTAGCGGATCGGTGCTTCGCCAAATTTTGCGCCGGCGCGATAGAGCTTCACGGTGATTTCATGGTCCAGTTCGAAACCGTTGGTCTCAAGCAAGAGATGCTTGAGGAGCTTTGCCGGATAGAGCTTGTAGCCGGTGAACATATCCGGCACCCATTTGCCCACTAACAACGAAGTCCAAGCGCGAATCACCAAAGCGGCAGCCCACGGCGCCACGCTCTGCCGGGGATGCTTGCCTGGGAAGATGCCGCGGCCATATTCGCGAATGACGCCACTCAGACGATTTCCGTAAACGCAATCGACCCCGGATCCCAAAGTCTGGAGTAGTGCCGGATAATCCTCCGGACTGTATTCAAGATCGGCGTCTTGAAACAGAATATAGTTTCCAGTCGCTTCTTTGATACCGCGCTTCAAGGCGGCGCCTCGGCCTTGGTTCGGTACTTGATTGAACAATCGAACATTCGGGAAAGCACTGACCACGCGCTCGGTACCGTCCTTCGAACCATCGTTCACCACGACGATTTCCTTAGAAAAACCAATCACTTCGGTGTCAACGCGACCGATGATCTCGAGAAGCTTTCCGATCGACGCTTCTTCGTTGTAGGCGGGAATAACGATAGAGATGACTAGCATGAAGCTAGGAGGGGCTCCAATCACTGAGGATAGCGCATGGAAGCACCACGCCCATTAATCTCCGCGGAAGCGCAAACGAACCAACTGGAGTATGGCTCGCAAGCCGTCTTGCACGGTAATTTTCTTTCCCTCGGAACGAGTACGAGGCGTATAATCCACCGGCACCTCCATAATGAATTCGTGGCGCCGGCCGAGCTTGGCAATGATTTCGGTTTCCAGATCGCGGCCGTTGCTCTCAAGCTTCAAGTCTTTCAGCAGCTGAGCGTCAAACCCCTTTACGCTGGTCAAAACGTCGGTGACATAGCGATTGTAGAGCAGAAGTGTCAGCACGCTCAGCAGAATGCCGCCATATTTGCTTGAAAGATAGAGCCACTTATGGTTGGTATAAATGCCGCTCAGTTGCTCCGATAGATCGCGCACTTTGACGGCACGCGTACCGAAGACCGCGCGATAGCGTGAGCCGACCAGCGTTTGAACGATAGTTTGCAAGTCGGCAATGTTGTATTCGCGGTCCGCCGCAAAAAAAACAATCAGGTTGCCGCGCGCCTTTTCGATTCCAAGTCTGAGCGCTGCTCCCCGACCTTCGTTCTTAGCAAGCGCAAAGGTCCTGACCGGCGACAGCGCTTTGGCAATGCGCTCGGAATCGTCACTCGAACCGCCATCGACAACAATGACTTCCTTCGTCAGCCCGAGCGGCAGAAAGTCAAGACCGATGAGAGACTTCAGCACCTCTTCCAAAGTGCGGGCCTCATTGAGCACCGGCACTACGATTGAGACCATGTGGTGCAGGCGTTCGAGTTCGATGTCGATGCGCCCCTGCACCACGCGCTGCACCTCATCGAGAACCACTCCGCCTGAATGGCGCCCTTCCTGCGATTCCCAATCGAGCAGCCGCACGGTATCGAGAGGATACATGAACTTGGCGGGATCGAACGGAATATAGCGGGCGTCGCTTAGAGGAACATCTTCCGTCCGCTGTACGAAGAATTGCGTGACGCAATCCACCCACTCCGCTTGCGCGGCTCCGTTGCGGTTCATGGCAAGCATGAATTTACGGGCGAGGTCGTTGATATCGTCTTCCTGCATATCGGCATCGCGCAGAATATTGCCGACAAAAATCTTGTCGGCGGCGCGGTTGGCCACAATGCTTTCGGCCACACCTTCCGTCATGTACGAGGGAAAGAGCGAGGAATGTTGGGTGCCGGGTCCGTAAACGATCACATCGGCCTGGGTGAGCGCCTCGGCGGCGGCCGGATTGATCTGTGGCGTGCGCTGGCCGCAGCGAATAATCGCTTCCCAGCCATCCACCGGTGGAACGGCTACTTCCATTTTGTCGCGGTAACACTGCTCTTCTATCAGATAAAGGCGCGCAATTTTAGAGGCGGCGCTGTGTGTGGCCACAATGTCCGCTTCGTTTAGAATGACGGCGCCATTTTCCTTCTCGGCGATCAGGAAAAGGTTCTCACCCAGCGTGACATTCAGCAAGGCACCGGTAGGAACCTCATAGAAATCGCAGAACGCCTCAATGGTCCGATTAAAATCGCGCTGCTGTTCAAGGAAACAACCGGCAAAGATCAGGTTGCCGATCGCGCAATCGGTGAAATCGAAGGTACGGCCGTGTTTGGCTTCCGCATCGAAATAGTTACGGAAAGCCTCCAAAGCGCCCCGCAAGCGCTCGGCCTGAGTTACGGTCAAACTACGATAAGGCTGGGCTAGTTCCGCCAATAAGTGCTGGTGATTGCCGCTAGCGATCGCGTCTACTACGGTTAGTGCCTCTGCGATGGGTATCCCCACTGGCAAACGAATGTCGGATAGCTTTTTGAGAGCTTGATGGCAGCGCTCCCGGCTGGGCATGAGCCGGTTCACATTCTTGCGAACGTCCGAAGGGCCCAGCATCCCCGGAATGAACTTGCGCAATCTGCCCGTGGAATGGCCATCATCGTAGGCGTTGATGAGTACGCGCAGGCGAATCTGCGGGTGCTTCAGCAAGGCACGGGCGATGCTGTCGGTCCCGCTGCCGCCGGAAAACAAAACGACGTCAATTTGCGAGCGGTCGAGGCTCGCTTCAGTCACGACTGCTCCCGCGCGCGCCTTTTGCGGTCAAAAACTCCTCGAGCTTTTGGGCGTCTGCCGCGTTGTTCACGCCAATCGTTTCTTCCGCTTCGAGGACGCGCGGAGTCAGCACCGTTCGCCCGCTTTGCGCTGCCAGCGGCAGGATGGGTAAGAAATTGAACTCGCGAGTCTTGTGGCCCATTGCCTGAGGCGATGCTCGCAACTCCCCCAAAAGCACGATCAGCTCGCGGCTGCGAAAGCAAAATACGCCAGCATCGCTTTCGCCTTCTTCCGGCATAGCGTCGCCCTCTCTGGCCTGCAATACCTCCATAATTTGGCCGCCTTTATCCCTGGCAAAGTGGATATAGGGTGAACGGACAGTTAGCGTCGGCACAGTGGCAACGGGTTGCAGTGGGCCTTGCTGGAGACGCAGGATTGCCTCTATAGTGAGCGGACGCAAAGCCACTTGATCTCCCCAAACCGCAATGGCATGCAGGGTTGTCACCTGACGGGCGCCGACCTCGACCGCATCGCCCATTCCGATGGGCTGCTCTTGTACAGCAATTTTGTAGCGGCCAGGAGCGAGGCGCTCCAGTTCCGGCGCGACTTCCAGACTTCCTTCCGGCGAAAGCACGAACACAATTGTCCGGCAACAGGGCAACAATAAATCAAGAAGCCATTCTAGGATCATGCGCCCAGCCACCGGGTAAAGGATTTTGGGCCGGTTAAAACTCAGCCGGGTGCCGCGTCCCGCCGCCGGAACAATGGCGCTCCAAAGTGCCGGATCGGCGGCCGGTGCAGCGAAGCTTTGCCAATTTTCGAGGGTGATGCCGGAAGATGGAATCGACATTACTTATGAAGCGCGGAGACTTTCAAGGAGCGCCGGCAATTCATTCAAAGATTCAATTCGGCAGCTAGCGCCCGCCCGCTTTAGAGCGCCGCCGGAATCCTTGCCGAAACAGCAGGCAATCGCGCCGGCGGCACGGGCGGCCTGTATTCCCGATTCGGCATCTTCCACGACAACGCAGCGCGAGGATGGCAGATTGAGTCCGCTGACAGCGCGCACGAAGATTTCCGGGTCTGGTTTAGCGCGGCTCACATCGTCGCCGCTCACTACGACACGAAACACGCCGCCTAGACCGCTCTTCTCCAAAAAATTCTCAACGCTGCCCCGCGAACCGGAACTGGCCAACGCCAAGGGGTAGCGAGCCGAAAGCTGCGCCACGACAGGGGTGTTACAAGTAAAAATCTGCTTATTCTCTTCCAGCAACTGCCGCGAACGGGCGCTCTTTCTGTGGGAACAATCGGTAATTTCCGCTTCGGTCATACGCAAACCTGCTTCTTGAAAGACAGTACGGAAAACCTCGGGAGTTCTCCAGCCGGCAAAGCGCGCATATGAAAAGTTAAGAATTCCCAGCGGGATAAGGACTTCGCCGAACGCTTGGCTGTGACATGCCGTGGAGTCCAGCAGAACACCGTCCATGTCAAACACTACGCCCAAATCCCCGGGTCGACGAGGGCCTTCGTTCACTGTGCTCAGTATAACCTAGAAAAGATACCACGCTGCCTCCTTTCAGGTCCCTCGATCTGTCGGTATAGAACCGGCTCCTGGCTGCCGATAGAATGAAGAGGGAGCGATTGGTCACACCGAGCATTAAAGCTTTACAGCGCAAGCGGATTCGGTTTCGGTATCTCAGCGAGCGCCGAAACAGCGCTCAAAGAGTGCGCTGATGCACACACTATCTTAAAAGAGCTTCCATGCCACCCCACGCGCCCGAGCAAAAACATGCAGAACGCTTCTTCATCCACGTTCTCTGGAATTGGTTGAGCGTTGCCGCTAACCTGCTCGTCGGCTTCACCCTCACCCGTTTTCTGATCCGCAGCCTCACGGACGAACAATATGGCGTCTGGGTTCTCACTTTCTCATTAGCCGAATATGCCACGCTGTTCGATTTGGGTTTTCGCTCGGCCATTGTTAACTTCGTTTCGCGCTTCCGGGTCCAAAAAGACGACTTGGGCATGAGCGAAGTGATTAGCACGTCGCTTGCTTACTTCCTTGGGATCGCAATCCTTTGCCTGCTGGTTTCTTTTGCCCTGGCAAAACAGGGTTACCGGCTGTTTCACATCAGTCCTTCCAATCGCAGCGATTTTGCGTTTTTATTGACGGTGGTTGGTTTTATCTGGGCGGGCTCGTTTATCGCCGTCCTTTTCCAAGCATCGCTCGAGGCGTTCCAGGCCTTTAAGATTGCCAATAAAATCGTCGTCGGTACACTGCTGGTCCGCTCCATCTGTTGTGTGATTGTTCTCTACCTGGGTTATGGCTTGCGGGCTTTGGGTATTTGCACGCTCATTGCGCAGTTTGCCAGCTGGGTGATGATCTACGCCGCCTTCCGTCGGATGCTTCCTGAACTCAAGATCGGCCGCGAATTTGTCCGGTCGTCCCGCTGGAAAGAGATGGCCAAATACGGCCTAAATTCGGTTTACGCAAACGTGGGAGGGCTTTTCTTAAATCAAGGGCCGCCGCTCGTGGTGGGCCACTATCTTCCCGCCACATTCGTGGGGTTCTATGGGCTGCCTTTCCGGCTGCTTAACTACATGGTGGACCTCATTACCCGCATTGGCTATGTGACGGCGCCTAAGACGGCGGAGCTGTGGGCAATGGGTCAGCGTGAGCAAATCGGTCGTTTGGGGACGCGCTTGAATCGCTATTGCTTTGCGCTTTTCCTTCCGCCCACCATTTTCCTCTCGTTTTACGCACATCCTTTACTCATGAAGTGGCTGGGACGCGCCGAATTTGTCAATGAATGCGCCCCTCTGCTCCCGGTGTTTGCGTTATCGGTTTCCTTCGCGATATCCGCCCAATTCAATTCCAGCTCGATTCTGTACGGCATGGCTAAACACGGTCCCTTTGCAATATCCTTGCTGGCCGAGTCGGGGTTGTCGCTCATCGGCATGATGTTGGTCCTGCCGCATTACGGCATTTTCGGCGCGGCCTGCGTATGTTCCGGATTGGCCCTCATCAATCGTGGTTTTATCACGCCCTTTCTGGTATGCCGGGCGCTTCCGTATAACTATTTCCACTACATGGGTTCCATCTACTTGAGGCCATTGCTTTGCGCTCTCCCGGTGCTCGGCTTGGCGATTCTGTTCAGGTGGTCCTGGCTGCCGGGAGAAACGATACTGCAGTTGATCGTGGCTGGCGTGCTGCTCACTGCCACTAGCCTGCTCCTGTCACTCGTGTTTTGCGTAGAACCCGAGCACCGCGCTCTATTGTGGAGCACGCTCCTGCAAAGACTGGGGAAAGAATCGCCATCTGTGCCCAAGCCAGACCCGCAATACACTTGATCACTTGGCGCTCGCACGAGCGCGGCTGGGACCGCAGATGCCGCGCTTGCTGGCGCGAATAAAGCGCACCAGGTGGCGCGTGTGCTGCGACGGCAATTCCGCTTCGATCCGCTGTAAAGCCTCTTCCCGCGTGAGGCCCTCACGATAGAGCAGACGAAAAGCGGCCTTCAGGCCCGTGATTTCGTCATACGGGAAGCCCGCCCGCTTTAATCCCACGATGTTGAGGCCTTGGGCGGCGACGTTGAAATCCGAATACAAAAAGAACGGCGGCAGATCGCTGTTCACCCGCGTGTTGCCTCCCACCATCGCCAGCCGGCCGATTTTTGAAAACTGATGAATCACCACACCGCCGGAGATGAAGGCCTGGTCTTCAATCTCAACATGACCGGCTACCAGCGAGCAACTGGCCACCACGATGTCGTCACCCAGCAGCGAGTTATGCGCGATGTGGCCGGACGTCATGATGTAGTTTCGATTGCCGATGCGCGTTTCGGATTCAGGCTGCGTGCCACGAGAAATGGTGTAATGCTCACGGATTTTATTTTGGTGGCCGATCCGCAAATAGCTGCGCTGGCCGCTGAAGGCTTTGTCGAGCGGATCGGTGCCCAGCACGGTGCCTGCCGAAATTTCGTTCTCGTCACCGAGCGTAGTCCAACGTTTTAGGTAAACGTATGGCTCCAACATGCAGTTCGCCCCAACGGTTACGTCCGCCTCGATCACGCAGTATTCGCCAATGCGCGTGCCTGGTCCCACCTTGGCGCCAGGGTCGACGCGCGCGGTGGGCGCGGTGTATGCTGCTTCGTTGCCGGGCATCAAATGTTAAGTATGGAGGATTATGCCATTCACAGTTGCCGAGCTCGCGGAATTGGTAGCGGGGATTGCCGAAGGTGACGGCACGAGAGTCATTACGGGGGCAAATACCATCGAGAGCGCCGGCCCATCCGACCTGGTGTTTGCGACAAACAGGAAAGCGCTGGACTCAGCTGCCGCGTCGCACGCCGGCTGCCTGATGGTGCCGCTGTCTTTTGGCCAATCCATAAGAGCGGCCGTCATTCGAGTCGCCGACCCGCGGGCGGCTTTCGCCAAAGCGCTGGAGATCATTTATCCGCCCAAGCGCTTGCCGCCAGGCGTTCACCCTTCAGCCGTTATCGCCGCCAGTGCGGAAGTGGGGGCAAACTGCCACATCGGCGCGTTTGCCTCCATCGGAGAGAATGTGCGAATTGCGGATGGCTGCCAAATCGGCACGGGCTGTGTGCTGGGCGACGATGTGACGATCGGGAACGGTTCAACGCTGCATGCGCGCGTGACAATGTACGATCGCGTCACCATCGGCGCGCGCGTCGTCGTTCACTCCGGCTGCGTGATTGGAGCGGATGGTTTTGGCTTTGTGTTGGACGGCGACCACTACGAAAAGTTTCCACAGGTCGGCGCCGTTGAGATCGGCGACGACGTGGAGATCGGAGCAAACTGCTGCATCGATAGAGCCGCGCTGGGAATTACGCGTGTCGGCAAAGGCACGAAAATAGACAATCTCGTGCATATTGCACACAACTGTTCTATTGGCCAGCACGTGGTAGTGGTTGCGCAAACCGGTTTCTCGGGCAGTGTGATAGTGGGCGATTACGCGGTAATTGGTGGGCAGGTAGGGGTGGGCGAAAAGGCCAGGATTGAATCTAAGGCGATCGTGGGGGGCAAAGCAGGTGTGCTTACTTCACAGACCGTGCGTGCCGGCGAACCTGTTTGGGGCATCCCGGCGCGGCCGTTGCGACGTCACCTCAAGGGCCTCGCTTACGTTCAAAAGCTGCCTGAACTCAACGAATTGATTCGTGAGCTCAGGCAGCGTGTGACGGACCTTGAAGCGGGATGATGCGATCTGGGATCTGAGGCCTAAGAGCCTGAGATGAACGAAGTGCCGATCGGCAATTCCTGGCGCGGGATTGAGGCCCGCTCCAAAATGCGATTGGCTTGCGACACCATCGCGCGGATCTGCTCGAGATGTGCACAAAATCTTTCGTCTACAGAGGTAAGCTCAAGATAATACGCAAGCGAGTCAATGACACCGAGCGGTTGGCGTAATTCGTGGATGATTTCTTCCGAGAGCACAGGGTTAGCACCTGCTAGTTTGCGAGTAAACATTTCGCTATGGGCAAGAGAAACGTCTTGCGTTGTGAGATTGAACGGTGAGGCCACTTTGTTCATGCAACTTTACGATTCTTTTTTTGACGGGAGCACCGGAAAGATATCAAGCAATGTTTTTCCGACCGTTTGATTGTGCCTTTGATTCGCGATGGAGTCAATAGGAAGAGTTGCAAATTGAAGCATCTTTTTGCCTAACCGATTGTTTTGCGTCCTGGTACGACTGGTGTGGTATTCTCATGACGTAAAATAAAAGCGATGGGCCTGTGGCGCAGTTGGGAGCGCGCTTCCATGGCATGGAAGAGGTCATCGGTTCGAACCCGATCAGGTCCACCACCCCCCCCCAAGAAAATCGATTGAGTGAGCGCTTCGTGTAAACGAAACCAGTGCGGCTGCGTCGCAGGGTTCAAGATCGAAGAACAGCTTCCAGCAAAGGTCCGGGATCTTCAGTCTCGGACCTTTGCTGTTCGGAGGAAAGGGTGTGCGCGTTCCGACGCATCACCCTGGTTAATAGCTATATTACCGCAGATTTCCGGGGAATACAAATCATTGTAGCGGCAAAGGCCGAATTCTACCGTTTTCCGTATTTTGGTCCGCGCTGGCAGGTTATTCAAAACTAAAGAGAGATCGGCCGAATCAGCGGCTAAGAAATTTACGATATCTTCCATTATTGAACGAACTCCACGCCGAGAAGTTTTGACGTTCTGCGTAAAGTTGATACGCGAAGTCGATGTTCGCCCGGCAATCCAAGAGATCCCGCAAGTTTAAGCCCGGACGCTGGAGATGAATCGTGTTGATCTGGAAGTACCCCCAATCCAGAGTTCCATCCGAGTTGTAATGATAAGTTTCACACTTGCCTTCCGGATTTTCCGCTCGTTGGATGGCTAAGGCCACGCGGCAAGCGGGGCCAAACTTCAGGCAGGCGTATTGCTGATAGGCGGTGAGCGGTCGGCGCTGATCTTGTTGCGCCGCATAGGCGTCCTGCGAGTTGGTACGGCGTGCGACCACCAGCGGCCAAGCGAAGCGGAGTTTCACGGGCGACTGCAAGCTGAAGGTATAACGGGCATGAATATCCAGCACCCAATAAACGAGGAAAGCGCCCGCAATCAACAGCAATAGGCCGAGCGGCACGCTGGCGCCGGTGGCCAGATTGCGCCGGATCGCCACAGTTTTTCTGCCGCTCCTGCGCCGCTTGGTGTCTGACTGGGCGAACGCCATCTCGTTAGAGTTTAGCGAATTGTGCAAAGGCATCGCAGGCACCCAAAGTTGCCCCAAAACTTTGTGGGACAGTATGTTTGGGGATGAGCAGCGCGCCACCACACCGGCCACACCGCGAGCCGCATGCGTTAGATGAACACGCGAGTAAGACCGGATTGCGCGCGGTGGCAGTGTTCGAATCCGCCAAAGGCATACTCGTGTTGGCGCTGGCGGTGACGCTGATGGCTGTTCACCATCGCATTGAAGATTTCGCGGAGGAGCTGCTCTATCACCTCAACATTGATTTCGATCACCGTTGGGCGCAGGCTTTCATGCAGGGCGCCAGCAAACTGAGCGATATGCGGCTCTGGACGATTCTGAGTGTCGCTTTTTCATACGCGGCTGTGCGCTTCGTGGAAGCTTGGGGCTTGTGGCATCAAAGAGTGTGGGCGGAATGGTTCGCGTTGCTTTCTGGAGCGCTCTATCTACCCATCGAAATTCTAAAAGTAGCGGAGCGTGCCAGTTGGGAACGCCTGGTGGTGTTGGGCGTCAACCTTGTGATCGTGCTCTATATGCTGGAAATTCGCGTTCGCGAGTTGCGTTCTCGCGAAAACGGCGAGTAGGTTTAATCATTTGCGCGGTGTTGCACGTGGAACATCCCGACGCGCCTTCTCATGATTTGAGCTTGTAACCTTGTCCGACCCGCATATCAAAAGCAGCGGGGTAAAAGCGATGATCGGGCATAAGGTCCGCATTCTTACGCTCGAACTCGGCAACTTCTTGCGGTTTTGCCAGCGCGTCCCAATCAACATCAGAAACGCCGCTTAGGTATGGCGAATAGATAACGCGCTTCCCCTTACGTAGCGCATAAGCACCAGCCCATGCTCCCAGCATGGAGATGGATGCACAGGCATTCAAATCATCCAGCAGCTCTCTCAGGAACCCAGCCCGCAACACCGCAAATTGTGAGGAAACGGCGCCCACCGACCTTTGTTTTCGCAATTGCGTCGCGTAGCCCGGATCAACCGCCGGCCTTCCCCGGTCTGGGCAATGGCAACCGCCTCTAAAGCCCAAAACATATCCGGCGCTTACTGTCAGGTGAGCGCTATTGCGGATGCATCCGCCGATCATGACTGTGTCAGGAAACCTTTCAAACAATCCAATCGCTTCCCATAGCCAATCCGCACGATCAATTTGGAGATCGTTCGCCACCAGACACAGCAAATCGTGTTCGGTCCCCAACTCGGCGATAGACAGCAAGCCGTCATGAATCGAAAAAGAAAATCTGGGGATCTCGGGATAGTCAAGAGGCTGGATAGCGCGCTTGGAACCGGTCTCGATTGAAACCAGGATTGCCGGCCAAGGTTCGATGGGGCGGCGGCGCAACCACCAATCGGCACTGCCGGGCAGCAACGGGCTGTACTCGACCACGTATTTCGCCGCTAAACCACTGTTGTTGAGATAGCGCTCTAAAACCGCTTTCTGGGACGAATGAATGTACGGTTTGCTACTCGCGTCGTCTGCCGTTGACTCCGCATGCATGCGCCAGCTATAGACCACTTCCGGGATGTGAACCGTCGCTTCGCCCGCCAGCAGGAAACGCGTGAAAAGATCCCAGTCCGCGCTGCCCTCCGTGTTTTTATCGGTATAGCCGCCGTACTTCAGCGCCAATTCCCGGTTGATCACGCCAAGATGTGCAATGTAGGCGGAGTTCATCAAGAGCACCGGATCAAAATCAGGCTTCAGGTAAGCTTGCACCGCGTGGGCATCGATCAGCTTGTCTTCGTCTGTATACAACAGTGCGGGAAACCCCTTGTTGCGAATCCACCAGGTCACAATCTGCAGACAATCGGGGTAGAGCCAATCGTCGGCATCCACCGGCAGAATGTAACGGCCGTGGGCCGATTCAAGACATAAGCGCAAGCCGCCGATAATTCCGGTATTCGTGGGCGATTGCGGTATCTTCACCCAGGAATGTTCCTTCAACTCAGCCAAATACTTGAGCAACTCCCGGTTCTGGCAGCCGTTGTTGACGATGACCCATTCGGCGGCGCCGCCAGAGTTCTGCTCAATGATGCTTTGCGCCAGCAGTTTAAAATAGTGCAGGGGCGTGCCTTCCCAAACCGGCGTTAGGACCGAAAGCAAGCCCTTCTCGAGCTCACCGGCATAACGGGCTCGGCGCGCGGGCCACTCTCTCTCGATCCAGGCGTGATACGCGGCGGCTTCCCAAACCAGATAGCGGGCGCGCAACGTGCGCCGAATGTAAACTTGCAGGCGGGTGGGAACGATATGGCGCAGCAACGCCCGCTCTTTTTTGAACAGGTGATACTCAAGTTTCAGGGCAATTGTGCGCGCTGTGACCAATGTATATTAGGCTACGCTGATGGTAACCTCCGACCCACTAATGGCAGTCTACCCCACCTATGCCGTCACCATCGTGACGTTTAATAGTGCACGCTTTATTCGCCAGTGCCTGCAGCACGTGTTCGGGCAGGAGTATCAGGCCCTGGACGTGGTGGTGGTCGACAACGCCTCGAGCGATGGAACCCCTGGCATTCTGCGGGATTTCGAGCACCGCCTCAAAGTGGTGTATAACAGCGAAAATGTCGGCTTTGCCGCCGGCCAGAACCAAGCGATGGCTCTATCGGCCGCCGATTGGTGGCTGGCTTTGAACCCGGACGTTCGTTTGACACCTACCTTTGCGAGTTCGCTGCTGGCCGCCGCTCAGATGGACTCCGCCGTGGGAAGCGTTTGCGGCAAACTCCTTGCAATGCCAGCATCGTTCGAAATCGCCGCCGAGCCCCTGTTGGATTCTACCGGCATCTTCTTCACTCCCACGCTGCGCCATTTTGATCGTGGGAGCCAAACGAGCGACCGGGGACAATATGAAGAGTTTGAGTATGTATTCGGTGGTACGGGAGCCGCCTGCCTTTACCGCAGGCTGATGTTCGAGGATATCTCCATTGACGGCGAATTTTTTGATAGCGATTTCTTCGCGTATCGGGAGGATGCCGACCTTGCCTGGCGCGCGCAGCTCTATGGATGGAAGTGTCTCTATACACCACAGGCAGTGGCCTATCATGTGCGCCATGTCCTCCCGGAACGCCGTTCGTCTTTATCGGCCGCCATCAACATGCATTCGGTCAAGAATCGCTGGCTGATGCGAATCAAAAACATCACTGCCGATCTGTATGCGCGCCACTGGCTGGCGATTACCGGACGCGATTGCCTGGTCATCGGCGGCTGTTTGCTGGGTGAATTTTCCTCGCTGCGGGCTTTTCCGCTGGTCCTGCGCTTATGGCCGAGCGCCTGGCGAAAACGCCGCATCATCATGCGCCGGCGCCGTGCAACCGACGAGTACATGGCCGCGTGGTTCGCCGCCCAGCCGGTGAGCTTTCCCGCCGCTTCCATCGCGCAAATTCTCAATATTCAACGGGCCGGCTCGCACGACTGATGCGCATCGCACTGTTGGGCACGCGCGGCATACCGGCCAACTACGGCGGCTTTGAGACCTTCGCGGAGGAGTTGTCCGTGCGTCTTGTCGCCAGGGGACATCAGGTCACGGTGTATTGCCGCGAGCGAAATGCTCTCGCCGAATATCGCGGCGTCAAGCTACGCTATCTGCCCACCATTCGCCACAAATACCTGGACACCATTGTCCATACCGGGCTCTCGACGTCCGACGCGTTGTTTCGCCGCTTCGATGCTTTACTTTATTGCAACGCCGCCAACGCCATTTTCACCTTGTGGCCGCGCGCCTTGGGTACACCGACAGCATTGAATGTGGATGGGGTAGAAAGACACCGCAAGAAATGGAATGCTATCGCCAAAAGCTGGTATCTGCTCTCCGAGTGGCTCGCCACGTGGTGCTGCTCAGTGGTGATCACCGACGCGCAGAAGATCCGCGAATATTATTGGGAGCGCTACGGTAAAGACTCTACTTTCATCGCGTATGGGGCCGAAACCAGCAAGGTTACCGGAACGGATCACGTGCGCCGACTGGGCCTGGAACCTGACCGCTACGTGCTGTATGTCAGCCGCATGGAGCCGGAAAACAACGCTTTGCTGGTGCGCGAAGCTTTCGAGAAAATCGACACGGATTACAAGCTGGTGCTGGTGGGCGACGCGCCTTACGCCGCCGACTATATCCGGCGAGTCAAAGCCACGACCGACGGGCGGGTCGTCATAGCGGGCGCCATCTATGGTGAAGGTTATCGCCAGTTACAATCGCATTGTGCCGTGTATGTGCAAGCCACCGAAGTCGGCGGCACTCATCCAGCCCTTGTCGAAGCGATGGGGCGCGGCGCGCTCGTTCTGTATCTGGATACTCCGGAGAGCACTGAAGTCGCCGGCGGTACGGCAGTGCCTTTCACAAATGACCTAAATGACCTGACTGAAAAACTTTGTTGGGCGGTGAAGACATCCGATCGCGAACGAGCCATGTGGGGTGAGCGCGCTCGCGAGCGAATTGAACAGCTTTACAGCTGGGACGCGATCACCGATCAGTACGAGGCTCTGCTGGGTGGCTTAGGATCGAAGTAAGCATGATGCCGTATCGTTCTTGGGTAGAAGTTTCGCGCGCGCAAATCGGCGCAAACTTCGATGCGATTCGCCAGGTTGTCGGGGCGGATGTGGAAGTAATGCCCGTGGTGAAAGCGGACGCCTACCGGCATGGCGCTGTAGAGGTCTCGCGCGTTTTGGAAGAGCGCGGCGCACGCTGGCTGGCGGTAAGCAATACCGAAGAAGGGGTGGCACTCCGCGATGCCGGTACCCGCACGCGCATCCTGGTTATGGCCGATTTTCTGCCGTTCACGCGGGAGGCCCTGCTCGCCTACAATCTCACGCCTGTGATCCATTCCCTCGCCGACCTCGCCGAATTGGATCACCTCGCTGCGCAACGCAACCAGCGCGCCCTTTGCCATCTGAAGATCGATACAGGGATGGGCCGATTAGGCGTCCGAGCCGATGCGGCTACCATCGCGCAAGCCATTCTTGACGCCAGAAACGTGGAGGTGGAAGCGCTCATGACGCATTTCGCTTCGGCGGCCAATTATCAGACCAGCCAGACCGACGAGCAGATTGCCCTATTCGAGAAGACCGTCGCTGGGCTGGCCGCTGCCGGCGTCGAACCGCGCTTATTGCACTTGTCGAGCACCATACCTGTGGCTTACCGCAGGAAACGGAGTTGGCGTGGGATGGTGCGGCCTGGCCACGCGATCTATGGCTATGTCTCCCCGGCGCGCGGCCATGCGCCGGCTCCAGCTTTGGCGGTCAAACCCGCGCTCACTTGGCGCGCCAGCATTCTTTCGGTCAAAGATCTTCCCGCCGGCTCTCTCATTGGCTATGGGGGCATGTTTCGCGCGCCGCAACCGATGCGCCTCGCCATCCTGGCGGCGGGCTACGCCGATGGCATTCCGCATCGTCTGTCCAACCGCGGCAGCGTTATTGTAAACGGCAAGCTCGCCCCGATCGTGGGCGCGGTTTCGATGGATCTCACGTCCATTGACGTTAGCGGCAGCCCCGAGGTCAAAGTGGGCGATGCCGTGACTCTGCTTGGCACCGAAGGCGACGTGTCGATCGACGCGCAAGAGATTGCCAAACTAGCCGGAACGATTTCCTATAGCGTACTGTGCGGTATTCATGCGCGGGTGAAACGAATCTATGTCTAAAGTGGCTTTACATCGCTGGCTTCCTGTTTTGGTGGTAGTTTGCTATCTGTTGCTGGGCTTAGCGAGAGCCGTCTCCACAAGTCCATGGAATGACGAGGCGTGGTATTCATCACCGTCCTGGAGCCTGATTCATAACGGCACCACCGGCACACCTTTGTTGGAGACGGCTGGCCAATTTTGGCGCGGCATCAATCTGCGCACCTACTGGGTGGTGCCATTACAGTTTTTTGTGCAGGTGCCGTGGTTCAAAGTCTTCGGCTTCAGCTTGCTCTCGGCCCGCTGTTTCGCCTTATCGTGGGGGCTGGTTGGCCTGGTCTCCTGGGGTTTCATCGTAAGACGCTTCACTGGAAATGACGTCATGGCCTTCTGGACCATGTTGCTGCTGGCATTCGATTATCAGTTCGTTTCGCAAATGGCGCTGGATCGCATGGATGCCATGAGTTTGGGCTTGGCATCACTGGCCATTCTGTCTTATCTCGAACTGCGCGAGCGGCATTTGGCGGCGGCTGTTTTAGTAAGTCAAACATGCGTAGCAGCCTGTGGGTTGACTCACCCAACACCCGGCATTCCCGTGTTATGCGCGGTGGCCTTTCTCGCCGTGTATTATGATCGCTCGCGCATCGGCCTCAAGCTCTTGCTCGTGGCGGCGATTCCCTATGTAATTTTTGGCGCCGGTTGGTATTGGTACATCAGCGCCGCACCGGACTTGTTTCGTGCCCAATTTCTGGGCAATGTAACCGATATAGACCGGCTCGGCGGCTTTCGCCACCCACTACGCGCGGTCATAGGCGAACTTCGCCGGCACGCCGGTATGGGAGGATTCGCGCCCGGCATGGCGTCACTCTACCGGATCAAAATTCTTTCGGTCGTGATCTATATCATCGCCGGCATCAGTCTGCTGTTCAATCGCGAGGCACGCCGCGATCCCGGCATTCGTCCTCTGCTTGGTCTGTGGCTGGTGTATGTCGTAGTCATGACGTTTTACGACAACACCAAAGAGGTGAAGTATGCGGTTCATCTTGTGCCCGTTTATGACGCAGTAGTGGCCGTCTGGTTGATTTCGCTATGGCAGCAGGGGCGTACGCAGCGTTGGATTGCAGTCGCCGCCGCCGCGATCTTCTTCGCGGTCAATGCGGGCGGACTGCTCTACACATCCTACCGGGACGATTACCACAAGACTTATCTGCCGGTCGCGGATTTCTTGAAGAGTCACGCCAAATCCAGCGACTTGATATTGGCCGGCTCAGAGTTCGGTTTTGCCATGGGCTTTGACCGAAATATGGTGGACGATGAGCGGATTACTTACTCGAGCCATAAGACGCCGGACTTTATTGTAGTAAGTCAGAATTACCAGGGATTTATTGAGGCTGACCGGCGCAACTGGCCGGCCGCCTACCGTTACATACAGAATTTATTAACCGAAGACTACACGCCGATTTATTCGCAAAATGGCTATACGATTTTCGAGCGGCGGAAAAAGAGTTAAGATCGCCAATCGTGAGCTCACGGATGCCCTCTCCTCTTGCGTCCGCGTCTTAGGTCCCTGTGTATCCTCCCTTACACAGCAGTAAATTCCCGTTCGTTTGCAGAAATTTTAGGGAATCTTGTCACACATCCGCACGGATTACGCATACCGGATTTAGGGAGAAATGGGATGTTAATTCGTTCGGCAGTTCTTACGGTGCTGACCGTTGCGCTATGGACGGGCCCCCTGCGGGCTCAAACCGTGACGGCGACCGTCGCAACGGGAGCGGCCCCTTCATCGGTGGCGGTCAACCCGGTAACAAACAAGACATATGTGGTGAACCAGGTCGGTACTAACGTTACAGTGATCGATGGCGCGACTAATGCAACGACAACCGTGGCTCTTCCTTATCACTCTAATCCCCGCGCGGTTGCGGTGAATCCCGTAACAAACCAGATCTACGTCTGCAACACAAACAATTCCAGCGTGACGGTAATCGATGGCCCAACCAACAATACGACGATCGTGCCGGTAGGCTACCTCCCCACCGCGATAGCGCTGAACCCGGTCACGAATAAGATCTACGTCGCCGATGCCAACAGCAGCGGCCAGGTGACGGTGATTGATGGCGCCACGAACAATACGACCAGCGTAGCGGCGGGTTCGTTTCCCCAGTCGATAGCGGTAAACCCAGTGACGAACCAGATCTACGTTGGCAATGAAGGCGGAACCGTGACCGTGATCGACGGTGCCACCAACAACGCTAGCAGCGTAGTGGCGGGTGGGTACAACATTTCAGTGGCCGTGAATCCGGTGACGAATAAGATATACGTCGCGAACGACTTTGGGGGCTTAGCGGTGATTGACGGCGCCACCAACAACACGACCAATGTCGCTACGGGAAATGGCCCCTATTGGGTCGTCGTGAATCCGGTGACAAACCAGATCTACGTCGCCAATGTTAACGATAACAGCGTGACCGCAGTCGATGGTGCCACGAATTACACGACGACAATTGCGGTGGGAGCCACCCCTGAATCGATTGCTGTCGACTCGCTGACCAATACCCTGTTTGTCGCCGACACCGGCGGTAGCGCTGTAACCGTGATTAACGGCTCCACCCTTAGCACGACGACCTTATCGGTGGGCTCGAGCCCCGGATCAGCCGCAGTGAACCCGGTGACGGATAAAATCTACGTGGCGAACTCCGGCAGTTCGAGCGTCACAGTGATCGACGGCGCCAGCAACAATACAACAACTGTAACCGCGGGATCAAACCCCAGAGCAGCAGCGGTAAATCCGGTGACGAACCAGATTTACGTCGTTAACCAAGACAGCGCCAGCGTTACGGTAATCGACGGCACCACGAACAACACAACGACTGTGGCGGTGGGAAACAATCCCGAATTCGTGGCAGTGAATCCGGTGACGAACCAAATCTACGTCGCAGGACAACCCGAACCGACCTGCTTCGGGCCATCCTGTCCCCCACCGCCCAGCGGGTTCGTCACCGCGATCGACGGCGTCACCAACAACACAACCACTATCGAAGTGGGGATGGAGCCAAACGGGGTAGCAGTGAACCCGGTGACGAACCAGATCTATGTCGCTAACAATGGAAGCGCCAGCGTTACGGTAATTGACGGTGCCAGCAACAACACGACGACCATTGCCCTGCCAACTGGCTCATTCCCCGATTCGATCGCGGTGAATCCGGCAACGAACCAGATCTACGTGGCGAATGCCGGCAGTTACCCAACCCCGGGGACCGTGACGGTGCTTGACGGCGCTACCAACAACATAACCACTGTTACGGCGGGTTTTTCTCCGGGCGCTATAGCCGTGAACCCGGTAACAAACCAGATCTACGTAGCCAACCAAGGCGGCAACAACGTCACCGTGATCGACGGCGCTACTAACAACACCACGAGCGTGGACGTGGGGACCGATCCGGTTGCAGTAGCCGTGAACCCCGTGACTAACACGATTTACGTTGTCAACTACGGTAATCCCGTGACGGGCGTCGCGGGTACCGTAACAGTAATAAGCGGCGCTGCTAACACAGTTACGACAACCTTGCCGGTTGGCACTACCCCGGTCTTTGCCGCAGTCAACTCTGTGACGAACAAGATCTACATTGCCAATCAATATCTCAACAGCGGCACAAACGGCAATGTGACAGTCATAGATGGCGCAACGAATAGCACTACGACCGTCACGGCGGGCTCGTACCCAGTTTCGGCGGCCGTAAACCCGGTGACGAACCAGATCTACATTACCAACAAGACCGGAAACAACGTCACCATACTCACCGAGGAGCAGCTGCAGCCAATTCCGCTGACAACCGCCATCAACCCGCTGACGAACAACCAAACCAGCAACCCGACCCCGAGCTTCACTTTCAACGCCACTAGCACCACCGTCACCGTGCCGGACGGGTTGTACTTCCAGGCAGACACCTGGCAAAATGCCTGGAGCCACGCAACCGGCAGCAATCCTTCATTCACTGGTACGTTAGCCTCTTTGCAGCCGGGCTTTCACATTCTGTACGCCTACGCAGGTGACGGCCAAGAGGCAACATCGACCCAGCCGGGTTCGCCGCTGACTGGCGCCATTCAGGCCTATGGATTCTTAGTAACGCCGGCGGCAGCCTCGACCGTCCAGGTAACCGTCGCCACCAGCGTGGCGGGTTTATTAATCACGGTGGACGGGACGACGTACGCTTCGCCTCAAACATTCACCTGGACTCCCGGCTCGTCGCATACCATCGCGACTACTTCGCCCCAAGCCGGAACGACCGGCACGCAGTATGTGTTCACCCAGTGGAGCGACGGCACGACGAGCCTAGCTGATGCCATCACCGTGCCTAGCGGCGGGGGCGTTTACACAGCCAATTTCCAAACGCAATATTTGCTGACAACGTCCGCCAATCCGCTTCCAGCCGGTGCCGTCAGCGGCGGTGGTTACTATGCGGCCACTACCGTAGTTCCGGTCACCGCCACTCCCAACACAGGCTATATCTTCTCGAGTTGGACGGGTCCAGTCGCAAATCCTACCAGCGCGAGTACGACGGTCACCATGAGCGCGCCGGAAACCGTGACACCCAATTTTCTCGCGACTCAGTCGATAACATTCAGCGCCATCCCAACGCAGAGTGTAGGGACAACGTTTACCCTCAGCGCCGCGGCCAGTTCCGGCTTGCCGGTGAGTTTTAGCTCTTCGACCAAGAGCGTCTGCACGGTTTCGGGCAGCACCGCATCGCTGATCGCGCTGGGCGCATGCAGCATTACAGCTTCGCAGCCGGGAAATGGAAACTACGCGCCTGCCACGCCCGTGACGCAGACATTCACGGTGATCAGCGCTGCCGCCTACCGGGGCTACGATATCGCTACACAAGGTACTTGGACCGGTCAGTACGGAACCGACGGCTATCTGATCGCGAACGATGCCAGCAGTCCCCCGTCATACGCCGCTGTCAGCTTGAGCGGGGACAACACCTACACTTGGGCCAATCCTACTTCCGACCCACGCGCTTTGCAAACGGCCAGCGGATCTTCGACCTCCATTGCTTCAACCTATTATTCGTCCACCAGCTTCAGCATCAAAGTGAATCTGATAGACGGGAATGCGCACCGCATCGCGCTCTATTTGCTCGACTGGGATTCGACCGTACGGGCCGAGACGATTTCCATTTTGGATGCGGGCACCAGCACGGTTCTCAACACTGAAACCTTCTCCGGCTTCCACAATGGCCAATACGTCTCCTGGAACGTACAGGGCAACGTAATTATTGAAGTGACAAAAACGGGCGGAGCGAACGCTGTGGTAGCAGGCATTTTCTTCGATCCTATACCTGCCTTTGCTGCCTCCGCTTCCTATAGTGGATTGGATACTACAACCATCGGCGCATGGACAGGCTTCTACGGCGGCGACGGCCAGATCATTGCGAATGATGCCGCCGCGAGTGCTCCCGGATACGCAACGGTCAGCTTGACGGGGGACAAGCTGTGGACCTGGGCTGCGACGACTTCTGACCCGCGCGCCTTAGAGACCGCCAGCGGATCTTCCACGCTGCTTGCGTCAGCCTATTACTCCGCTACCAGCTTTAACATCAACCTAAATCTCACGGACGGAAATTCCCACAGAATCGCGCTTTATCTGGTGGATTGGGATTCGACTTCTCGCTCGGAAACCATCACCATTTTGGATGCCGGCACGAGCAAGGTACTTGATACGGAAACATTCTCGAGCTTCCATGGCGGACAATACGCATCTTGGAACGTGAAAGGACACGTGCTCATTCAAGTGAAAGCCACCGGCGGAGCGAACGCGGTGGTGAGCGGCATCTTCTTCGATCCACCTTCGGCGGTGATGGCTGCGGCAACCTACGCCGGCGCGGATACTGTGACGCAAGGCACTTGGAGCGGCGTATATGGGTCCACAGTCGATTTGATTGCGGCCGATGCCACAAATCTACCGGCCTCCATCGTCGTCAGTCTGGAGGGCGACAAGCAGTACACTTGGGCGGCTTCTACCTCCGATATGCGCGCTTTGCAAACGGCGAACGGAGCTTCCACGCGCATTGCCTCCACCTATTATGCGGCCGCCAGCTTCACTATTGACGTGAATCTGACAGATGGAAATACGCATAAACTTTCGCTGTATTTGCTCGATTGGGATTCAACGGCGCGCACCGAGACAATCGCCGTTCTGAATGCCGAGAATAATAAGGTTCTGGACACAGAGACGTACTCCAGCTTCCACAACGGCGAGTATGCGGCGTGGAACGTAACCGGTCATGTGGTGATTCAGGTGACAAAGTCGGGGGGAGCGAACGCCGTCGTCGGCGGCATCTTCATAGATTGAGACGCTCCTATAACGCATTCGTCTTCTGGGCCGCCGTATTGGCCGCCAACC
This sequence comes from Bryobacterales bacterium, assembly GCA_963764105.1. Classification (GTDB taxonomy): domain Bacteria; phylum Acidobacteriota; class Terriglobia; order Bryobacterales; family Bryobacteraceae; genus Bog-105. Next base: position 363,773 of record CAVXRP010000007.1, on the reverse strand, counting down.
TGGCGGCCGCTCGCTCATACGTAACCCTGCGAATGGATCGCCAGGTAAAGAGCTGCGTCACTCCATAATTCCAAATGGACCCGATGGCCAATCCGAAGACTCCGGCGAAATACCACGGCCACCCCGCGGCGATAGCGGAGTCCGCCAGCCTGAGGTTGATATACACGCCGACGGAGCATGCCAAATAAAAGGAAAACAGCCCGCGCAGAATTCCCCACCCCTTTAACTTCCGGTCGCGATAGGTGATCGCGTTGTTCAAAAGGAAGTTAGCCGTCATCGCGATGACAGTAGAAATTGTTTGCGCCGCGAGGAATGTCCTGCCAAACACTGAGAGCAAAAGCCCCAAGATCGAAAGGTGAATCAGCACGCCAACAGCGCCCACCATCGAGAAGAAGACGAATGACGAAGGGATGAGACCGCCGATCAGCTTGTCGATCAGCAGCTGGAGGTATTCGATCCCGACCATGATGTCCAGTTTGCTTTCGCCATGTTGCCGGTTGCGAAAGTGGTACGGCACTTCCGCAATCCGTACCGGGCGCGGCGACGAAGCCAGCAGATCGACCAAGATTTTAAAGCCCAATCCGGAAGTGCGGTGAACAACTTCCAGCAGGAACGGGCGCCGCAACAAAAAAAACCCGCTCATCGGGTCTTGAATCTTGCACCGGCAAATCTTTTCGCTCAACCCACGTCCGAGCATGCTGAGGGTGACGCGCGATTTGTCAAAATCGCCCATGCTGCCGCCTTCAATATTGCGGCTACCCACCACGATGTCCAGATTTTCGTCCTTGAGCCTTTGGAGCATTTGCGGCAGAATTCGGCCGTCATGCTGCAGATCCGCATCCATGACAGCCAGGTACGGACTGGAAGAGCTCATCATTCCCTCCAGGCACGCGGAGGATAGCCCGCGCCGGTTCACGCGGTGGATAATGCGCACTCTCGGGTCGCGCAGCGCGATAGAGCGGACCAAATCGGCCGTTCCATCGCGCGAATCGTCATCCACGAAGATCACTTCATAAGGGATTTCCCCCAGTGCCTGCTGGAGGTGTTCGAGAATGGGTTCAACGTTCCCACACTCGTTAAAAGTCGGAAGGATGATGGAAAGTTCTGTCAAACGAACCCTCGGGGTAGGTGAACGCCGCGCTGGTCGCGCTTAAGTCCATGTTAGTTTATCGAACGCCCGGAAGCCTAACTTTAGCTTTGGTTGTTCACACTGGTTTAGCGCCGGTGCTGGATCTACCGCATGCTAAAGTCAAGGGGGACTGCCCAGATTACGGGAACATTCGCCCACATGTTTCCGTCTGAGAGTTTCAGCCGGGGAGACTACCGTTTTGAAAAAGAAGTGGAGAATTGTCATTCTGTTGCTGCTGGTGGTACTCATCGCCGGCGGCATATTCGCGAGCATCAAGTACAGTGAACGTGGGATTGTCGTCGTTCAGACGGGCAAAGTCACGCGCGAGGATCTGACCGCGATCGTCACCGCTTCAGGTGAAGTTAAACCCCGGAATTACATCAACATAGGAGCCAATAGCCAAGGCGCCGCGCCGATCACTGAAATCCTGGTCAAAGAAGGCGACCATGTGAAAAAAGGCCAGGTTCTGGCGCGTTTGGCAGCCGTCCAGCCGAAGGCAGATCTCGTCGCCCAAGAGGCAACCCTGAACGCCACTGAGGCGGATTCAGCCGCGACCGAGGCCGCAGTCAAAGCTGCGGACGACAACATCGCCGTCGCTAAGGCTCAAGTGGATCATGACCGAGCCGACCTTGATCAGAAGAAAAGCGATTTGAAGCGCGCTCAAGAGCTTTTTGACGGCAAACTAATATCTGCGCAGGATTACGAGGCCAAAAAGGTCCTATACGATCTGGCGGTGAGCACTCTCACCTCTTCGGTGAGGCGCGTGGCGCAAGCCGAATCGCAGAAGGCGCAAACAGCGGCCCAACTTACCTCCGCCCAACGCAAGGTTTATCAGCTTCAGGCGATGGTTACCCGCTACAACGACGTGCTGAAACAGTACGAAGCCGTCGCACCGCTGGATGGCGTTGTGACGAACTTGCCTGTGCGTGTCGGCGAAACCGTCGTGCCGGGTATCCAGAACTCCACCGCCTCGACAATCATGACCATCGCCGACATGTCGATCATCACGGCGGAAGTTCACGTCGATGAAACGGATATCGTGAGCGTGAAGTTGGGCCAACCGGCAGATGTCACCATCGACGCCATACCCAACGAGACGTTCAAAGGGAAAGTGATCGAAATCGGCGATACGGCGATTGTACGTTCCACCGGCGTGGCGGCCTCGCAAAGCCAAACGTCTAGCCAGGAAGCTAAAGATTTCAAAGTCGTGATCGCACTGGATATCTCCGAAGATCTGGTCCGTCCCGGCCTGTCTTGCACGGCGAAGATCACAACGGCCGTGCGTCCTCATGCGCTGGCGATACCAATTCAGGCGCTGACGATACGCCAGAAGGGACAGCTGCAGCCTGTAAAGCCCGGCCAGGCGCCCGTCACGGATCCCGCCGCCTTAAAAGCCGCGAAAGAAGAGTTGCAAGGCGTCTTTGTGGTACTCAACGGCAAGGCTGTTTTCCGCGAAGTGAAAACGGGTATCAGCGGCTCTACCGATATTGAGGTTCTGCCCGGCGAACTCAATGAGGGCGACGAAATCGTCACCGGCAGCTATCAAGTCATTCGCACCATTCGCAATGATGCGAAAGTGAAAATCGATAATAAGCCGCCCGTGGTTTCCACCGCAACCAGCTGACGCTTCGACAGACCACCATGGCACTTGTCCAATCCGTCCTTGAGGATCTTGATCCCAAACAGCGCGAGGAGCGCGGCGAGAAGCTGCGGGCCGAAGGCGTTGTCATCCGCACCTACGACCTCTGGAAGACCTACATCATGGGCGACCAGGAAATTCACGCCGTTTCCGGCGTCGATATTCAGATCAAGCGAGGCGAATATGTAGCCATCATGGGCCCCTCCGGCTCAGGCAAATCCACGCTGATGAATTTGATTGGCTGCCTTGATACTCCCACCAAAGGCCTTTATTATCTCAACGGCAAGCTGGCGAGCGATATGGACGACGACGAGCTAGCGCGGATTCGCAATAAGGAAATTGGTTTCGTTTTTCAGACTTTTAACCTGCTCGCCCGCTCCTCCGCCCTGCATAACGTCGAGTTGCCCCTGATCTACGCGGGAATTGGCTCAGCGGAGCGGATTGAGCGCGCCAAAGCCACCCTGCGCGAGGTCGATTTGGAACAGCGCATGGACCATAAACCAAACGAGCTCTCGGGCGGCCAGCGGCAGCGTGTTGCCATCGCCCGAGCGCTGGTGAATCGGCCTTCGATTCTGTTGGCGGACGAACCCACCGGCGCTCTTGACACCAGCACCGGCAATGAAATCATGGGTTTGTTTGAACGCTTGCATGAAGCCGGGAACACCATCGTTCTTGTCACGCACGAGCTTGACATTGCCAATCATGCGGACCGGGTGATTCACATTCGCGACGGCAAAGTGGAAAGCGATGAGATCACCGTCAAGTCTAAGCCATAGAAAATCTACCTGCTCGCGGGCAGAAGTGTTATCTTGATTACAAATACAAGTTTCGTGGTGGCCAATCTCGGAGCATCTGTTTCGAGTTATTCGATCAGCCCACTATGAGCCAGCCATTCAATGGTTTGAATTCCAAGAGCAGAACTTCTGCTCCCCCTCAACCATCGGCCGCGATGCCGCCGCGCATCTTGATGGCCGAAGACAATCTCATTAACCAGCGGGTCGGGAAATTGATCCTGCAACGGGCCGGATTCTCCGTTGATGTCGCCGCCGACGGCGTAGAGACTCTGGAAGCGCACAAAAAAAGTCCCTATGACATCGTTCTCATGGATTGCCAGATGCCCATTATGGATGGATTTGAAGCCAGCCTCGAGATTCGCAAGTTGCCCTTGCCGCAGCCTGTGATCATCGCGGTTACCGCTAACGCACTCGTTGGAGAACGCGAACGCTGCTTGAATGCGGGCATGGACGATTATCTTTCTAAGCCGTTTCAAGCCGAACAATTGGTTGCCATAGTCATGAAGTGGATCGGCATTCGCGAGACTTTAAAACGCCCATCCGCCGCTACTGCGTGACTTGCGCGATCCTACTGACCGCTAAAACGGCTGATCAAAGCGCTCCACTGCTTCCGAAACCAACTCGGATGCGCCTTGGCTTGCATCTTGTTCGTGTCCAGGCCGTTCGGATTGTTTTGCGTGACCGTCGCTCCCGGTCCGGACGACAGGTCTTCCGTGCCGGTTAGATGCACCAGCGTTCCATCAAAACTATAAGTACGGCTGCGGAATTTATCATCGTCGTCTTTCGTAATGATGTGGAAAGTGCGGCCTTTCGTGTTCTCGTCGGCCGGATCTACTTTTACCGGGAAGTAGCCATCCAAATCGCGCTTCCGGTAAGAGGTTTCGAAACGATGGCGCCGTAGATTCCAAATAAAGACGCGCCACGAATCGAAATCCACTGGATCGGTGCCGGCGAGCGTAGTCCAAAGCCAGTGGTGTTTCAAACCCTTTTCGGGATCGTTCACCGAGCCCAACTCGAAGTAAGATGTGATGCGCTTGCCTTCGGCATATTGGGCCACATCGTCGGGAATGGAAATCGTCAAATTACGAGTCAAAACCCAACCGGTATCGCCCTTTTTCGTGCGGATGAGCGTCCAATCTTCCATCACCACAGGCTTTTTAGCCTCAGCCGCCTTTTTGGCAGCCAATTCCTGAGCAGCCTTTTTCTTATCGGCCGCTATCTCGCGCGGTGTTTCTGCTCCATCGATTCGTTCACTGGAGAGTTCTTGCCAGTTCGCCGGTGGTTTTGGGGGCGGCGGCGGCGTAATGTGGAATCCTCCCTTGGACTGCTGTTCCTTTTTAGGGCGCCGGGGCACCACTGGCCGCTCAACAAGCAGTGAAGAGGTTTTCGTGGGCGGGGCATTCTTGGGCGCCCGCATTCTCCCCAACATTTCTACCAGGCCGCCTTCCGGAATTTGCGCAAACGCCGGCGATCGGCGGCTGGGCTCAATATGAATATTCAGCAGTTCAAACGCCGACGCCGCGCCTTGCGAGGGCAATGCCCTTTGCCGCTCGCGGTCTTGCTGAATTTGCCGCATCTGCTCACTGCTGAGCAAATCCTCTGCATCCACCCATCCTTCGTTGGCTCCGGCCGCAACCTTAACCAACCTGCGCTGGACATCCACAATCACCACCTTGTCGCCATGCTTCAAAGTGGTCACGGCGCCGCTCTTCTGGGAAACCTGGCTGCGGACGGTGAGCGTTTGCGGCGCTACGTAAGCAGTTCCTAAAGTCTGGCGTTCTTCCGTACAGCCGCTCAGACCCAGCAATGTTGCAAAACCGATGAACGTAACAAAAGGGAAAAGCGGTATGCGAGACATGCAACCCGTCATCATCGAGCTTAGCTCAAGCGCGCGGGCCAGGCTGGTCGTTCAAGAGTCATGCGAACCGGGGAAGCAGACGGGCCAATTCTTTCAGAATGCAGCGATCCATCACCACCGGTATACCGGCAGCCTCCGCCATCTTCGCCGCATCGTGATGCACCACCCCTTCCTGCATCCAGATACAGCGCGGCCGCTTGGTGAGCGCATCCTTTACCACTTCCCCCACGAACTCGGACTTCCGGAAAATATCGACGATATCGATTTCGCCGGGAATGTCCTCAATCCGCGGGTAGCATGTCTCGCCCAACACTTCCGTCAGGCTCGGATTCACTGGAATCACGCGAAATCCTTGCGCCTGCAAAAAGCGCGCCACTCCAAAACTGGCGCGGCCTGGGCTGTTCGACAAGCCCACCACCGCCACCGTCTTCGATTCTTGAAAGAGCCGCGTCAGTTCAGCGTCCGTCATGCGCGGGCTCTTCCATAGTCATCAGTTTTTTGAAACGCTCCACTTCCTTATTCGTCAATGTTCGATACGCACCGGTTTTCAGCGCGCCCAATTCAAGGAACCCAATCTTCACGCGCTTTAGCTTTTCCACCAAATGCCCAAAATGCTTGAACATGATGCGGATCTGATTCTGGCGCCCCTCCACCAGGCGGACCTCGTACCAGGGGTTATCGCCTTTCTTGATGAGCTTTAGCCCCGCCGGAGCGGTCCGTTTGCCATGCATGGGGATGCCTTGCCGGAACTCTTCTTCCTGCTCGGCTGTCAGCATGCCTTTCGATTTCACCAAATAGGTCTTGCTAATGTGGCTTGCCGGCGACATCAGCTTGTTCGCAAAGTCGCCGTCATTGGTCAGCAACAGCAGTCCTTCGCTGGCATAATCGAGCCGGCCCACAGGGTAGATGCGTTCCCGCATGCCCTTGAAAAACGACATCACCGTCTCGCGCCCCTCCGGATCGCGCACCGTGGTGACGCAGTTCTTTGGCTTGTTCAGCGCCAGGTACAAGTGATGCTTGGGGGCGCTAAGCACCCGGCCGTCCACCTTGACCTTATCCACTTCGACGTCGGCCTTCGAACCCAACTCGGTAACCGTCACACCGTTCACCGAAACCCGGCCTTCCACAATGAGTTCTTCCGCTTTGCGGCGGCTGGCCACTCCGGCATGCGCCAAAATCTTTTGCAGGCGTTCTTCAGGCATCGGCTTCTTCCGTCTTCTCTGGTCCGATTTCCGCCGCTTCCTGTGCTGGTAGAGTGGGCGCTGCTTCGTCGTTCTCGCTTAGCGCAAAGCGCCCCAATTCTTCAAACTCTTTGAGTGTCGGCAACTCGGCCAGCGAGTTTAATCCAAACTGAATCAGGAATTCGCGGGTCGTTTTATACAGGATCGGTTTGCCAATCACTTCCTTACGCCCGGCGGCGGCCACCAGCTTGCGATCCAGCAGCGTTTTCAGCACGCCCGCCCCTTGCACCCCGCGGATATCCATAATCTCCGGCGCGGTAATCGGCTGCTTATACGCCACCACCGCCAGCGTTTCCAACGCCGCGAGGGAAAGCTTCAGCGGCGCTTGCAGCTTTTTGACAAACTTCCGGATGGATTCATGATGCTCCGGCTTGGTCGCCATCTTGTAGCCGCCGGCCAGTTCGCGAATCGAGAGACCGCGATCCGGCGCGCCATACTCGGTCACCAACTGCGCCAGAATCTCTTTGACCCGTTCCAACGGTTGATCGAGCGCGCTGGCCATCTGCTGAGCAGTCAGCGGTTCGTCGGTTATGTAAATAGCAGCTTCAATCACCGCCTTCAACCCGGCGGCGGCATCCTCGGTCGGTACGGGTTCTTGAATCGCTTCGGCGATCATCACATCGTCGTCCTCAAGTTCCCGCGTCTCTTCTTCTTGTAACGGTTCGTCCATGCCTTCTATCAGTGGTATTCCTCTTCCACAGCCGCCAGATCGTCAACCGCCGGCTCTGCCTCGTCAAAACCGCTGCCCCGGCGCAGGCCGATGTCTCCAAACGCCTCACCCTGCGTCAGTTCCACGGCTTGCCGCTTCACCAGCTCCAGAATCGCCAGAAACAGGCAAATCATGGCGCGTGGTCCGCGCTGTTTTTCGAACAACTGCGTGGCGGAAAGCGAGTCTTTGCGCATGTTCGCTATCTGCTGGCGCAAGTATTGAATCATCTCCGGCACGCTGACCGTTTCCTTGCCGATTTCATAGAGCGGACGGTTCTTCACGCGCTCCAGGATGGTTTGAAACGTCTCGACCAAATCGAAAATCGTGACCGCCAGCCCCGGCCCCTCGTCTTCGGAAATAAACTGCTCAATTTGCGGGTTTGACCAAACCGCCTCTTCAATCACCCGCTTCTGCTGCAACATTTCAGCGGCGTTCTTGAAACGTTCATGTTCGAGCAACTGGTTGACCAGTTCCAGGCGTGGATCTTCTTCCGGCGCCAGCTTCTCCAGCTCCGGATCGCGCGGCAGCAACATCTTGCTCTTGATGTGGATAAGCGTCGCCGCCATGTAGACGAAATCCGAGCTCAATTCGATATCAAGCTCCGTCGCCTTCTTCATGAATTCCAGATATTGCGAAGTAATGGTGGCGATCGGAATGTCTTGGATGTTGATTTCCTGCTTGCGAATGAGATCTAAAAGCAGGTCGAGCGGGCCTTCGTACTGGGCAAGATGGAAGTTTAAGGGCGAAGACACTAGCTACACCATAACATGCAAAACAGCGTGTTTTGGCGGCTGAGCGGCAGGTACGTTACGCTAAAAGTAGTCTACTAAGGAGCTCGCCCGATGGCCACAAAAACGCTGATGACGGTGGAAGAGTTTGCTCAGATGAATGTTCCGGAAACGGAAGATTACGAGCTTGTTGAAGGAGAACTGATAGCTTCGCCGAGCGCAACGCCCAACCATGGCTTGATCTGCGAAAACGTGTCCGTCTTCATCGGAGTCTATTTCCGGGAGAATCGAATCGGCAAAGTATTAAGCGAAGTAGATTGCCGCGTAGCAGACGACACGGTGCGCCGGCCTGATCGTTCAATCTTCCTAAGCGCCCGGCTGCAACAAATCGATCCCAAGAGGGTCCCCATCCCATTCGCCCCAGACATCGCAGTCGAAGTTCTGTCTCCTTCCGAAATTGCCATCGACGTGAACCGCAAAATCCGCGACTACCTCGGAGCCGGCAGCACAGAAGTCTGGATTCTCGACTACGATAACGGCGAATTGTTCGTGCATACGAAGGCCGGTATCCGCATGCTGGTTGGAAACGAAGCGCTGGAGTCGCCCTTGCTCCCCGGTTTTTCCGTTCGAATGAGTGATCTTTTGGCCGGTTTCTGACGCGGGCATCTACCCATACCGATCCTGGTTTGCAAAGTTGTTCAGTGAGATCGCCCAGCCGATTACGCCCTTTGACGTCTTCACCTGAACCCACCAGGTAGCCTGCGGAAAGGGACCGCCCTCCGACATGTTCTTCACTGTCGTTTCGTTGCCACGATACCACGCCAGCCAATGGCCCTCGCCAAGATAATGAAGGACGTAAAAGGCTTGCCCCTTTGGGATCATGGTCCGATCAAGGTGCTCCGGATCTAGGATGTTCTCTTTCGCAGTCACGCGTATCGGCGCGCTATGAACCTCGCCGGTCAAGCCAGTGACGCGCTCGCCGGGGCGCAGATGCCCGACAACGCGCACGCCATTCGGCTTATCGTAGAGCTCGATGGCCTTCTTGGCCGTCCACTCCTGGTAAACACAGCCTTCAAACGGGCATGCGCCTTTGTCTACGTAAAGCGCTGGAGGCGCATCCACCGATTGCATGCGAAAGGATGAACTGAGAAACAGGCGTCCAATGAGAAGCTGAAATGATCGCAAGTGTTTGAGCCGCGTGGCCAGTATAATCCAGAGGTGAAAATGACCGGCGCCGAGTGTTTGCTCAGGACGCTCTTGATCAACGGCGTGGATGTGTGCTTCATGAATCCCGGCACGTCCGAGATGCAGTTCGTCGCAGCTCTGGATAAGGTGAGGGGCATGCGCCCAGTTTTGGGCTTGTTTGAGGGCGTTTGTTCGGGCGCTGCCGATGGCTACGCGCGCATGACGGGGAAACCCGCCGCCACGCTGCTTCATCTGGGCCCTGGGCTGGGCAATGCGTTGGCAAACTTTCATAACGCGCGGAAAGCGCGCTCGCCCGTGGTCAACATTGTGGGCGATCACGCCACCGCCCACAAAACATTCGACGCGCCGTTGAGCGCCGACGTAGCGGCCTTTGCGCGCACAGTCTCGGATTGGGTGCGAGTCGTAGCTAGCGCCGACGAAATGGGCGCATTCACCAGCGAAGCCGTGGGCGCGGCCATGGGCCCGCCGGGCCAAGTCGCAACATTGATCGTTCCGGCCGATTTTTCCTGGAATCCGGCGGGGGCTATCGGCCAGCTTGCGCAAATCGCCGCCCGCGCCGAGCCCACCAGCGCCGAGGTGGCGGACGCCGCGCGCATGCTACGCGAGTTGGGGCCGGCCGCCGGTGTTTTGATGGGCGGAAAAACGCTGACGGATACCGGCCTCAAGGCGGCGGAGCGAATCGCCAAAGGGAGTAACGCGCACATTTTCGCCGACCGCAACGCAGCACGTTCCGCCTTAGGAAGAGGGCGCTTTCAGCCGCGCCGCGTGGCGTACTTTCCGGAAAAGGCGGAAGCGCAACTCGCCGATTTGAAACACGTTGTTCTGATTGAGGCGAAAGCGCCGGTTTCGTTTTTCGCTTATCCGGGCAGAAAGAGCACGCTGCTGCCGGACGATTGCCGCATCATGGCATTGGCCCGTCCGGGCGATGACGGCCTCGCCACGTTGGCCGCGTTGGCCGATCATTTCAACGAGCCGATCGCGGCGCGATCTTCCTCGCGCCCACTCCCATCTGAGGCGAGCAGCGAAGCCCTAAGCGTGGAAGCGACGGCACAAGTGCTTGCCGCGCAGCTGCCCGATGAAGCCATTGTTTGCGATGAGATGGTTTCCTCTTCTGAGGTTGTGTTCGCGCAACTCGGTTGTGCCGCGCAGCATGATTTCCTACCGGTCACGGGCGGGTCGATTGGCCAAGGTCTGCCTCTCGCGGTAGGCGCGGCCATAGCCTGTCCAGATCGCAAAGTGCTGGCGCTCGAGGCGGACGGCAGCGGCATGTATACCCTACAAGCGCTGTGGACCATGGCGCGCGAGAACCTGAACATCACGGTGGTTATTTTTTCAAACCGGCGCTACCGGATTCTGGATGTGGAATTGCAACGTACCGGCGCCGCGGGCCTGGGGCCGCTAGCCGACAACATGATCGATATCGGCCGGCCGAATCTGGATTGGGTGAAGCTCGCGCAAGGCGCCGGCGTGGAGGCCACACGAGCCAGCACCGCGCGCGAATTCGCAGCCTGTTTGAGTGATGCATTGCAAGCGCGCGCCCCGCGTCTGGTAGAGGCCGTGCTGTGAGATCGCTTTCCAAATTCGTGCAAGACTTCGGTCGCGGCTTCGTCGAAATGGCCGATCAAGCCAGCAAGTTTTGGGATCACATCGCGGAGGGCATGGCTCTCAATCAACTTTGGAACGACTTTAAGGCCGATACGCAGGCGGGTTACAAGTTTTATTCCAAAGACGTCGATTGGGAGTCTTTCGAACAACACAAACGGTTGAAACGCCGCTTCTACGCCGGCCGTGCGCTTTCCTGGGCGCTGCTGCGCAAGCTTCCGCCCGCGCGCCGTGTCTTTTTACTCCTCACCATGGCGTTTGCCATTTTCAGCCTGCTCAATTCCAACATCGGCGACATGGTCATCGTCGCGCTGGCGCTGCTGCTGCTGCTGGCGCTGGAATTAGCCGACCGCGTCACCATGAAGCGCGATCTTGAAATCGCGCGCGACATTCAGCGTTCGCTCGTACCGCAAGCGGCGCCGATCGTTGAGGGCGTCGATATAGCTTTTGCCACACGGCCGGCTAATACCGTATCGGGCGATTACTATGACGCCTTCATTCGCGATCAGCCGGGCGGAAACGGCCGCCTCTTTCTGGTGGTAGCCGATGTGGCAGGCAAGAGTATTCCCGCCGCGCTGCTGATGGCGACGATTCAAGCCAGCCTGCGATCCTTGGCCGTCTCACCCTTGTCGTTGAGCGAACTGGTGCGCGGATTGAACCGCTATGCCTGTGCCAACAGCTTGGCAGGATCGCGTTTCACGACCGCCTTTCTTAGTGAGTGGGACTGCGCCACCCAGACGCTCACCTATATCAACGCGGGGCACAACGCGCCGATTGTAAAGCGTTGCTCGGGCCTGATTGAGCGCTTGGAAGCAGGCGGCTTGCCGCTCGGCATTCTGGCCGAGGGCGGCTACGATTTGGGCCAAATTGTCTTGGACAGCGGCGACATGCTGGTGGTCTTTACCGATGGCGTGGTGGAAGCCGAAAACGCCAGCGAGTCGGAATTTGGCGAGTCGCGATTACTGGAATGCATCAGGACCGTGCAGCCTCAGACCGCCCATGAGGCTTTGCGCGCCATCCTTTCCGCAGTGGACGCTTTTGTAGGCCACACCCGCCAGCACGATGATATTACCTCACTGATCATGCTGGTCCGCAGTTTAGCGTAACCTGAGAGCATTGAGGCGCTTCCAAGAGATAATGCGGGCGATCGTAGGACTGTTGATTGTTTGCGCCTGCGCGTCTGGGCAGGAGACGCCTACTTTCAGGGTTGGGATAAATGTAGTGAACGTGCTCGCCAATGTTATGGATAAGCGCGGGACCATCATCCGGGATCTGGAGCAGCCGGATTTCACGATTCTGGAAGACGGCCGGCCGGAGGCAATCCGTTACTTCGCGCGGCAAACGGATTTGCCGCTAACGCTGGGCCTGCTGGTTGATACCAGCATGAGCCAGGAACGGGTGCTGAATGCGGAACGCGCCGCGAGCTTTCGTTTTCTAGATCAGGTGCTGCGCGAGAAGAAAGATCAGATCTTCATCATGCAATTCGATTTGGCGGTGATGACGCGCCAACCACTGACTTCGTCTTATAAGGATCTGAATGACGCGCTTTCCCAGGTGGACACGCCGACCCGCAACGAATTACAGAATGGCGGCAACCGCGGCACGTTGTTGTTCGATGCCGTAGTGGAAGCGTCCGACAAAATCATGCGCAAACAGCAAGGGCGTAAGGCGCTGATCTTACTGACCGATGGCGACGATAACGGCAGCGACGCAACGCTCGAAAACGCCGTGGATGCAGCGCAGCGCGGGGATACGCTGGTTTTTTCCATCCTCTTTTCCGACAGCGGGATCGGACACGGGCCGGGCAGAAGCATTCTGGAGCATTTATCGCACGAGACGGGCGGCGGATTTTTTGAGGTTTCGAAGAAGCTCACGATCGACCAGATTTTCGATGCCATTCAGGACGAATTGCGCAGCCAATATAGCCTTGGCTATGTTTCGGACAAGCCGCCTTCCATCGGCGAGTTCCGCAAGATTCAACTCAAAGTGGATAAGCCTGGCTTAGTGGTGCAGGCGCGAAACCGCTACTGGGCGCAACCGTGATGGAGTCGCGCCGTTCTACAATGCCTATTTGGGAGTTCCGATGAAAAACAGCTTGAGCAGACGCCTCGCCTTCGTATTGGCCGCATCGTTGGCGGCCGGTATGTGCTGCGCCGCCGATGATCCAGATAGTCCCAGCGGCGGGCAAGACAACGGTACGTCGAAGAAGTCGGTGCGCCAGGCTGTTTCTTCCTCCGTAAAGCCATCGGAAAAGGCGGTACCGCGCATCTGGATTGGGTTAACCGGCAGCTATACGCCGCTTAAACAAATCAAAACGAACAACAGCGGCAACCTCACTGACGCCAACGGCGATACGTTTACCGCAACTTCAGCCCAGGGGTTGGCGGGCGGTGGGGCGATTGTGAATGTGCGAATTTTGCACGGTTTTGGGTTGAGCCTGGGCGCCATCTATCGCTTCACCGGGTATGACGCCACCGATGCGGTGAATGATGTAAACGGCACTGTCGAAGTGGAGCGCACCCGCGTGCGCTTGCTGGATTTGCCATTGATGGTCCGCTACTCAGGCCAGAAGTGGAATTCCAAACACACCTTTTACGAATTGGGCGGCGTTGTGCGGCAGGGCTTTTCGATTCAAACCACCACCAATGTGGTGGATGGCGTCAACGGCGAATTGGGCGCCGGCCCGACGTCCGGGACAGCCTTTAAGCACAGAATTTTTGGCGCTGTGGCGGGCGCGGGGCTGATTGGCAGGGACGATTTTGGAATTGTGGTTTCACCCGAAGTGCGCTACACGCGCTGGATGGAAGACACCTTCAGTTCATCTAACATTTCCGGCTTGCTTAATTCCAACAAGAACCAACTGGAAATTACGGTTTCCTTCGGGTTCTAGAAATCGCCAGGCGCGCCGCCCTTCAGCCCAAGCTGTTTCGCTGCGCATTCCGGTTTCCGACATCGAAGCGGCTAAGAGAATCGGCACTCAAACAGGTCTTGGTTATCCGACCGAGCGTGTCATGGATGAAGGGATGCGTATGAGACGGCGCGAACTATGCGGCGGCAGCCTCCGTTTTGAGATTGATTTGGTCTGGTTGGGCGGTTTCGGGAGCGGGAGCGGGCTGGGAGGCGAAGTGAGTGGGCGGAGTTGAAAATTCGAAGCCATTTGGAACAGCAGCGGGTTTGGGTTTGGCTTCAGCTTCAGCGGCCGCGGTTTCGAGGCGTTCTTGTTGGAGTCGGCGGAGTTCGGCGGTGTCCTGCTTGAGTTGATTGCGGAGGCGGCGTTCTTGCAGGGCGAGGTTGCGCAGGTCCTTTTGATAAGTGCGGAAGATGTGGGCTTCGAGCATGGCGGCGCGGAGCTGGGTGTCGGGTTCATGGGCGCAGTCGGCGGCGAGTTCGTGGCGGCCGAGGGCGTAGAAACCGGATTCGAGCGTGGGGATGCGAAGCAGACGCCATTCGGTGTCCGCGATAGTCTGCGTGAGGTGTTGTTCGATGTCGTTGGCGGGGGCGAATTTTTGATTGATGAGGGCGACGAGGGATTGGTAGGCGGCGACGTCGTCAGTAGGCAGGACGATGGTGCGGCCGGTGAGACCGGTTTTGAGAGCGTTGTGGGAGGAGACGAGTTTCCCTTGCTCGGTCTTGGGGCCGGTCGACGATTGGGAGTTGGCTCGGTTGGCGGCGAGTTGGGCTTCGGATGCTTGGTGCGCGGCGGCACGGCGGGCGGCTCGGTTCGACATTTGGTTGCTCCTGGAAAACGAACGGCTCGCCAAACGAGATGGGAATCTCGGGCGAGCCTGATTTTTTATAGCATGGGACCCCGGGTGAAACGAACTTCGCCTACAGGTGTAGGAGGGAAAAATTGGCTGTAAGCTGCTGGGAGGATGAGAGATAAAAATATTCGCGATTTTTTTTGAAATCTGTGACTGAGATTTTCAAAGAAGCGATTTCGGCGGCGGAGTTGGAATGACATCGTTTGAACCGCCGCAAACAAGCCATTATCCGGGCCGCCATCAGAAGCCGAACGCAGATAGGCGACAGAAGCTAAGAGCCAAACAGTAAGTCACTTAGTGTCACTTCTTCTTATTTGCCTTGTCTTTCCTATTGCTTCTCTCGTTCTTGTGTCTCATCCGAGCCAAAACAAGCCCCAATCTGCGCAATCGAGACCCATGCTCTTGGCACTTTGTCCGGTCGCCGTCGTTCCAAAGGACGGAGCGAAGCGGAAAAAAGCAAAACTTTCGCACAGCATAGCACTTGTAAAATTCCTGCACCTCTGGTAGAGTTTTTCCAGCCGTTTAATCCTTCGGAGGAAACTTTTAAATGTTAAAGCGGGGCGTTGCAATATGTGTCTTCTCGTCTTTCGTCTTGTGTGCCCAAAACAGGGTACCTTCCAACACAGAGCTCCCTTCTGTAAAAGCATCTGATTCCCTGCGCCCTGCCAGCGTACCTGCCGGGTTCGTCATTACGCCGTTCGGTTACTTTGACCCGTCTTGTGTGCAGAGACTTGCCAAAGGAGAGAAGCTGCTGCCTGACGGACGTCTCCAACACGCCGACGGCACTTCGACAAGGGCCGCCGCAGTTTGTAGCTACCCGCATTACACGCCCAGCGGACAGCTTGCGTCCGCGAGCACCGCGAAATCTCCAGAGATCAGCGGTTGGCTCGAAAACGCCAATGTCACCACGGGCACAGTTAGCACAGCCTATGGCGCGTTAGTGGCAACCTGGACGGTGCCGCCAGCCCCCACCGCCAACGACGGTCAGGTATTGTTTTTCTTTCCTGGGCTTGAAGACATAGATTCCACCTCCACAAGCATTCTGCAACCGGTAATGAGTTGGTCTGGGGGCCAATGGGCTATTACAAGCTGGAATTGTTGCCTGAGTGGCATTACGACATCGAGCCCCGGAGTGAACGTCAATTCCGGCGATACCATTTACGGCTCCATCACCAGCACGTGCCCAGCGGGAACCGTTTCCTGTGCCACCTGGAACGTGCTTAGCGTAGATCTGACTACGGGCGACAACACAATCCTTGGTGCCACGCCCAGCGATGGCCAGGTTTTCAATTGGGCCTTCGGCGGCGTGCTCGAAGTTTATTACATTGTGTCTTGTCAAGATTATCCGCCGAATCTGGGTACAACATTCGGCAATCTGACGGTCTTCGATCAGAACTTACATCCCATCTCTGCCCCGACTTGGACGACTAGCGTCAATGCAACCGTCCAACCACAGTGTGCCTACGGTGTAGACACAGCGGCGAACTCTATAAAAGTGAATTACAATGCAGGTGTCCCAGCAACTGCGACATATGAAGGTGTAAATACAACCACGGAGGGCAATTGGACGGGCGCTTTCGGAGCGGACGGGCTCATTATCGCTAACGATGCCACCCTTCCCCCATCCTATGCAAGTGTTTCCCTAGCCGGCGAGAACCCCTATACGTGGGCTGCCTCTTCCTCCGATGTCCGCGCCTTACAAACCGCTAGTGGCGCCAGCACCCGGATCGCCTCCACTTACTACGCCGCCGGTAACTTCACGATCAACGTAAACCTCACGGACGGCAATACGCACCGCATCGCGTTGTATCTCCTCGATTGGGATAGCACCGCTCGCAGCGAAACCATCTCCATCCAGGACGCAAACACCCTGGCCACTCTCAGCACCGAGGTCTTCTCCGGCTTCCACAATGGCGAATATGCCATCTGGGATGTAAGCGGAAGTGTGCTCATTCGGGTAACAAAAAAAGCCGGCGCGAACGCGGTAGTCAGCGGCATTTTTTTCAATTAGCGTCGGGCGACAACACTTTGAAAGGATATGCGACGGAGAGTTGGAAGCCGCCCGGCGGCTTTCCCAGTAGTCCCCCAAGCGGCGGTTGAGGTGATGGCGGCGCGTCTAAGCTTCCACCGTAATGATCTCGCCGAGGTTCAGCGCTTTGAGCGCCGGCTCAAGCGCCTTCCGGTCACCCACCACCATCCAGATGGTGTGCGCAGGATCCAGAACCTTTCTAGCCGCCGCGGTAATGTCTTCGGTCGTGAGCGCCGTCACGCGGCTCACATAACTATCGTAGAAATCGAGCGGCAACCCCTGCTGCATAAGATCAACCAACAACCCTCCCACGGCGTTCATGGTTTCGTGCTCGCCCGGCAGTTCGAAAATCTGTTGCAGCTTGGTGGCTTCGAGTTCTTCATCCGTGACAGGTTCATCGCCCAACATGCCCTTTAGCTCTTTCAACATTTCGGCAATCGAATCAGCGGTCTTATCGCCTTGCACGGAAGCGTAGGCGAAGAAAGGCCGTTGCGCTTTGGCGCCATACAAAAGCGAACCAGCGCCATAAGACCAATGCTTCTCTTCCCGCAAATTCATATTGAGGCGCGCGCTGAACGTTCCGCCGAAAACGTTGTTCATGGTTTCAAGCGCAACTTCCTCTCCGGTGGCCGGCGGCGGCGCAATGGTGCCGGACAGCACGACGGAATGCACAGCGCCGGGTTTGTCAACCACATAGATGGCGGGCGTTGTCGGCGGCTCCACGTGGGCCAGGTGCTTGATCGGGAAATCACCGGCTTTCCAGCCCGCGAACAGCGCTTCGAGCTTTGGCTTAATCTCCGCCATGCAAATATCGCCCACCACAATTAACGCCGCATTGTTCGGTTTAAACCAGGTTTCGTGATGATGCTGCATATCGGCGCGCGTAATGCGCTGGACGCTCTCTTCGGTGCCGGAACCGGTGAGCGGCGAACCATAAGCGTGACCCTTGCCGTAGAGAATCGGCGGTAGGGCGCGCAGGGCCATTTGCACGGGCGTTACCTTTTCGTTGGCAATGGCCGCCAGTTGCAGATGCCGTTGCCGCTCAAAATCCGCTTCCGGGAAATCGGGATTCAGAATCACGTCAGCGTAAATATCTAAAGCGTCGTCCAGCGTTGCTTTCAAGGTGGTGAGATAGACCGTCGCCATGTCGAGATTGCAGCCGCTCGAAAGCTGCGCACCGAGCATCTGCAACTCTTCACTGATTTCGAGCGCGGTCCGGCGCTTGCTACCGCCCGTGAGCAGCGACGAAGCTAGCCGCGCGGTGCCGGGCAGCGCAGTTTCATCGGACGCGAAGCCGGAGCCGACTTCGAGCCAGAAATTCACCACGGGGATCTCATGCCGTTCGGCCAGCAGAATACGCAAGCCGTCGGACAAGCGCTCTTCCTGCAGTTTTGGCAACTTGAGTTCGTGCGGCGCGCCCAGCGGTGGCGGCGTGGCGCGATCCAGCGCCGGGGCTGCTTTCGCGTTGCCGAATGGGACAACTTCCAGCGTATAGACGCCATCTGTCAGCCATTCGCGGGCCGCATCGCGCAGATCGAGGCTCGTCAATTTTTCGAGACGCGCCAGCCGTTCCTTGTAAGCATCGGCGCGGCCGGCATAGGTGAGACTTGTGGCCAAAATGTCGGACTTGCCGCCAAAGCCGCCGATGCGTTCCACGCCGCGCACGAAACTCGCGTACGATTGCGCCTTCACTCTTTGCAGTTCGCGCTCCGTCGGCCCCTTATCGAGGAAGCGCTGCATCTCCTCTTCAAGTGCCGTTTCCACTTTCCGCACATCTTCCCCTTGTTTGGCGGTGGCGACCAAAACAAATTGCCCGCCGATTTCGCGCTCGTCCATGTGCGCGGCCACTTGCGTCGCAATCTGATCGTCATAGACAAGACGCTTGTAAAGGCGCGACGTCTTCCCGCTGGAAAGAACCGAGCAGGCGAAGCGCAAATAGTCGGCCGCCGCCGTGCCATAGCCAGGCACATTCCAGGTTTTGTAAACGCGCGCTTGCGGTACGCGGTCTTGCACCGTTTCCCGATGTTCGCCGCGCATTTTGGCGATCCACGCGCGCTGATGCGCCACCGGCGGCCCCGGATCGATCTCCGCAAAGTAATGGCTCACGCGTTCGCGCGCCTGCTCGAGCGTGATATCGCCAGCCAGCGCCAGCACGGCGTTCGAAGGCGTGTAGTATGTCTTAAACCACTCGCGCACGTCTTCCAGCGTGGCTGAATCCAGGTCCTCCATTGAGCCGATGACGGTGTGCGCATAAGGGTGTTCGGCCGGATAAGTGGACTTGACCATCAAATCTTCGACGATGGAGTAGGGCTGGTTATCGCCCTGGCGCTTTTCATTCTGCACAACGCCGCGCTGCAGGTCGAGCACTTCCTGGCTGATAGTGTTGTAGAAATGGCCCATGCGGTCGGATTCGGCGAATAGGGCATAATCCAGCGCGGAGACGGGCACATTTTCGAAATAATTGGTGCGGTCTTCGTTGGTAGTGCCGTTCAGATCCGTGGCGCCGATGCGCTCCATGGCCTCAATGTAGCTGCCGGGAAGATGTTCGCTGCCGCCGAACATCAGGTGTTCGAAGAGGTGGGCAAAGCCGGTTTTGCCCGGCTTCTCGTTTTTCGAGCCGACGTGATACCAGATGTTCAGCGCCACAATGGGCGCTTTGTGGTCTTCGTGAACCACCACAGTTAAACCGTTATCAAGGACGAACTGCTGGCAGGGGATTTCGAGCTTGGAAAAGTGCATTTTAGGGGTGAAACCGAAAGATAGCAGATGCGGGTCCGCGTTTGCTCAAAACATGTGCCGCTCGGCTGAAGGCGAGGGCGGCGAAACCATCGACACTTTTCTTTCCCTTTACCCCTCCATCGCCCGTCAGCAAGTCGTGGCCGTTCTCGACTTCGCCAAAGATCAAATTATTGAATGCGCCTCCTCATTGACGAATGTGTAGACCCCCGCGTGAAGACGCTTTTCCACGACCATGAGGTTTATACCGTCCATGAGATGGGTTGGGGCAAGCTCACTGACAGCGAACTTCTCCCGCTCGCAAGCAAGTCTTTTAACGTTCTCCGAAGAATCAGATTCGCTACTACCGGGCCGTTCAGCCCGATATTCTCGCGGCCGTAAAGCGCATCGCTCCCGGCCAGGTCATTCACGTTCCCGGCTAATCCCGCCAGCCAACACCACGCCCGTTCATACTAAATCTATGCGCATTGGCATTACCTGCTATCCCACATACGGGGGCAGCGGCATTGTGGCCACGGAGCTAGGCATGGAACTGGCATGGCGCGGGCATGAAGTGCATTTCATCAGCTACGCCAATCCCATCCGCCTCGATCCCGATACGCCCAACGTCTTCTATCACGAAGTGGAAGTTTCGAATTATCCGCTGTTCGTTTACCCGCCCTATTGCCTGGCGCTCGCCTCGCGCATGTATGAAGTGGCCGAGCGGCATAAGCTCGATCTGCTGCACGTGCATTATGCCATTCCGCATTCCATCTCAGCCCTACTTGCCCAGCAGATGACCACCAGCCGCTTCCTGCCGTTCATCACCACTCTGCACGGTACCGACATTACGCTCGTCGGCACCGACCGTTCCTACTTCCCGATCACCAAGTTTTCCATCGAACGTTCGAACGGCGTCACCACCATCAGCGAGTTCATGCGCAAGCGGACTGAGGAGTTTTTCGGCATCCGCCAGCCCATCGAAGTGATTCACAATTTTGTCAACTGCACGCTATATAAGCCCGACGAAGAGGCGCGCGCCAAAGGCCGCAAGCGCATCCTGCACATTTCGAATTTTCGTCCGGTCAAGCGCGTGTTGGATTGCATTCGCGCCTTCGCCAAGGTGCGCTCTGCGGTGGATGCGGAACTGATCATGGCCGGCGATGGCCCAGATCGTGGACCGGCCGAGGAACTGGCGCGCGACTTGGGCGTGGCCGAGCATGTGCGCTTCTTGGGGAAGCAGGACCACATGGAGCGGCTGATTCCCCGCATGCACGCGCTGCACTTGCCCAGCGAAACGGAGGCCTTCGGCTTAGCCGCGCTGGAAGCCATGGCCTGCGGTGTGCCGCCGGTGGCAACGCTCACCGGTGGTGTCCCGGACCTGATTACCCAAGGCCTGGACGGCTATATGGAGCCAGTGGGCGACACGGACGCGCAAGCCGCCCGTTTAATTAATCTCCTGACCGATACGGCGCTGCACGACCAGCTAGCCAAAGCCGCCCGAAACACTGCTCTGAGGCGCTTCTGCACGGATCTAATTATTCCGCAGTATGAGGCGCACTACCAGCGCGTTTGTCGGGCAGCGGAAGCGGGAACTTCCCCGGCAGTACCGGTGTCCAACTAAGTAGCTAACCGCTGGATGCCAAATAGCGGTAGAATGCATTCAAATGGCGCATCCGTTTTTTGCAAACTCGGGAAAGCTTTCCATTCTGGCCGGCGCTCAAAGCGGCGTATCGGAAGAAGACGCGCGGATCCTGCGAGGCCTTAGATCGGGCATTGAAGGCGCATACGAAGAGCTCATTGAGCGGTATGAGCAACAGATTTTCGGCATGGTGTATCGGCTGTTAGGCAACCAGTCGGATGCCAGCGACGTCGTGCAGGAGGTATTTTTAAAGGTTTTTAGGGGGGTCGCGACATTCCGTGAGCAAAGCAGCCTACGGACGTGGATCTACCGCATTGCGGTGAATGAAGCGAATAATCACCGGCGTTGGTTTGTGCGCCACTGCAAGTTGGAAGTGCCGCTGGAAGAAACCCGCCCGGAGCATCCGAACTCCCTCGAATACACACCCGACCCCGGCCGTTCCCCGTTCGAACAAGCCATGGACAGCGAAACGCGCACGCTGATTGAGCGCGCGCTCACTCAAATCAATCCGGTATTCCGCACCGCCGTGGTTTTGAGGGATGTCCAAAACTTGAGTTATGAGGAGATCGCAGAGATTCTGCAGGTCTCTTTAGGTACCGTGAAATCTCGAATTTTGCGTGGCCGGGAAGCTTTGCGCCGCGAACTTACGCAGCGGCCCGACCAAGGCTTGGCCGAAGCAATCGCGTAGACAGGCACGAAGAATGGAAACTGCATGACGTGTTGGAGTGTAAATCGCCGGAGTACCGACTACGTGGACGGGCGTCTGCGCGGAGCCGAGAAGGCACGCGTGGAAGCGCATCTGCGCGGTTGTACTCGCTGCGAAATGCGACTGCAAGATCATGGCTCAGTGCGTTCCAGCTTGCAGGAATTGCCGAAGGTCAAGTCTCCGTTGAGCCTGCGCACACGCCTGCGGGTGATCGCCTCCCAGGAGCGCAAACTGATACTCGAAGCCGACGGTTCGCGCTTGCGGCTTTTGTGGAACGATTGGAAATTTCGCTTCCAGCAAATGATGCGGCCGTTCACCATTCCGGCGACCGGCGGATTGTGTTCAAGCTTGGTGCTGTTCGGTGCGCTCGCCTTTACGATTGGCAACACCACCCGCGGTGCGGCCTATGAAGTGCCGGTGATGTATGCCAGTCAGATTGACGCAAATCTGGTACCTATGGAACTGCGGTCGTCCATTGTGCTGACGTTGAGTTTGGACGCGAACGGCCGGATCATGGATTATGCCTTCCGCAACAGTTCTCGCGAAGTGCAAGGCGATACCTCGACGTTGCAGCATCATGACATCGCGGTGCCCGAGATTCCCGGCGTGATGGCGCTGGCGCAGCCGGTGAGCAGCGACATACAGATATCGGTAACACCGATGAGTTTTATCCGCTAGCCTATGTTTTTGTGGGGCGGACCTCCAGGTCGGCGGCTGACCTCCTGGTCAGCCTCTTGGCTTTTGCCCTCCCTAGGGAGCTTTCGGCCTGTAGACTAAGGCGCTAGAAATGAGACTTTGGTCCTGCTGCCATGAGTGGTTGATTAGGCCCGCTTGCTCCAACTTCATATGCTCTTCGCGGAATTGACTGGAGACGAAGGCTCTACTCAGGCGAAGCGACGAATCGAAATCATAGTAGATAAGGCGATCAGAGCTCCCTCTGTAGTCTTCCTGCTCAACGACAAGAACCCCGCCGTCGTGAGCCTCGATGCTGTGGATTCGGGTATAGGGCGCCCTCTCGCTCAGGCACGTACGCGGGAACAACACAACAAGCTCCTCATGAGCCTCGGGCATATCGAGGAGCCTGAACGTTTGATCTTTCATGCGAGACGGCGTCGAAGTGCCGTTCATCGCGAAAGGATCAAGCTCCACCAGCGTGGCCTGATGCTCGCCGTTGTTAACGCCCGCGGCGACGAGTCGGGGGGATCCTTTGGGGTCGCGCAAGATCAGCAGGTGCTCTATAACTCCCGGGTGCCAGTATTCGCCGCTTTTCGGCCCACCTGAAAACTCCATTTGGTCAGCTGGATTTTGCCACCGCGCAGCCTTTCAGGCAAGGTAAGTTTTCTGATATTCTCTGAAGTACTGTCTGGACGTTTCTGAAGACGCCTGAAACGCCGATGAGTTCTGCCGAGAACGCGCCTTATCCGTCCGCGCCGGTTCAAACAAAGCAGTTGCCATCCCGGCGATTTCTTCGCGGCAAAGTATCTTCGGAGGTTCCCGCAACCATGGCGAGTTTCTCCTTGGGAACTAACTCCCCTTGCTTTCAAGCAGGACAACGAGGGCCTTGAAGTAAGCCTCCGGCAGATTCGTGCGCTTTTGCCGTTACCCTCGGAACAATTTACGACTTCGGATTATCGGCCCATGTTGACTCGGATGCCAGCGCGGTAGCCCAAATCCCGGACGACTCCGGCACCGCCAGTGCGGCGCTCGGCTTTCAGTTCTACGACGCAAACGGCACACCGGTGAGCGCGGAAGTGATCCCGGAACCCAGCAGCGCTCCCCTGATTGGATGTGCGCTGTTGGCTGGTCTGCTTCGACGCTTTCGCCGGAGGCAAAACCCATGACGAACCCGGTTGCGACGAGATGTATCGAGATCCATGGTTGCGGCGATAGAGGCAGGACACAAAACAGGTGGCAGCGCAACCCTCCAAAAGCTCGCTCTCGCACTTAAAGTCGATCTCGATCATTGAGCGTAACAGCTGAAACCCCCGCACGCCAGAACTGCCCTTCATCCGCCGCTTCTGTAGCCAAATCAAGATAATGATCGAAAAAATACTGATAAAAATTGGTACAACAAGCGTCTCACATAAGCCCGTCACTCCACGGGAGCCGGCACAATCGGGAATTCATGCATTTTCGGGAGGGTTGTTATGCGGTACCTCAAAAGACTCGCACTGGCGTCTGTGTTCTTCGCGCTGGTTGGCAAAATCTCGGCAGTTGCGCCGCAGCCTCCTGCTCAAGCCGCCAACTATTCGCTGGTTTTCTTTGACGACTTCACCAATCTAAACCTGTCGTGGGACGGTTCCGGCCAGTACACCTGGTTCAAGGATCTTTGGTGGGAAACTGCGCCCCTGGAGTTTAACGCCTCGGCTGCGTCGTCGGTTCTCAATTTGACCTGGGACAAAGGCCAAACTTTGCCGGAAACCACCGTCACCTCTTGTTCAGCTGACGGACTTCGCTGCCGTGCCTTCCGCTATGGCTATTTCGAAGCCCGCATGAAATGGGATGTAACCACGGGCGCCTGGCCGGCCTTCTGGATGATTCCCGTAGAGGGCATTTGGGGTGCTTCGGAAACCGGCGAGCTCGACGTCTTTGATGGCCAAGGCGATCCTGCCGATGCCCATACCTTTTTCGGCACCATTCACGATTGGCTCACCACCAACGGAACCACCGTCGATGTCGCCAGCAACAATGGCCAGAATAGCTATGTATTATCGGGCGTCGATTTCTCCCAATGGCACACGTACGGAGTTCTTTGGATTCCCGGACGTGTCACTTGGTATTTCGACCAAAAGCCGATTCTTACCTCGGTCACCTATCCGATTTTTGACGAACAAGAGTACTATCTCTTGTTAAGTGAGCAGGAGGGTGTCAACTGGGCGGGCGGAAACACCACCGGCGTGACGGCAACCTCTCTGAATTTGTATGTCGATTGGGTGAAGGTCTGGCAGAATAATCATCCTCCGAAGTAATAATCAGGCGCTTTAGCGGCACGCTTCCACATCAATCGCTAAGCTCGCTTCGCAAATTCGCCTCTTTCTCTTTTTTCCATCCCTGTTTATCTGTGCCGATTTTCCGTTCACGCCCCCACCCAAAATTTTATTCGCCTTCTTTCCAATCACTTGCCGCAAATTTTTTGATTCGCCCGTTCGCCCGCATTCTATGTTTAGGCTGGAAAGCGCTCCTGTGTTCGCTCGCGGCGGCGCGGCTCGTTTATGCAAATCGTCCAACCATCGCTGGCATTCGCATATCTCACCCGCTCTGCGTCTGCCGGCGCGGGAAAAACTCCCGCCGCCCATCCGGAAAAAACCCTTTGTTTCCCGCGCGCCGCCCCTATTATTTATAGGCGGGAAAGTATGAGCCCGACACGGGCGCTTTTTTCCCGGCGTATTCCGGATTCTAGGTTCGATATTCTGGAGTCTCCTATGCTTTCTCAAACCGCCCTGCTTTTGCTCGGGCTGCTTCCCTTTGTCGCGCAGGCCCAAACCGCCGATGAAATCATCGCCAAGAACATCCAGGCCCGCGGCGGCCTCGCAAAACTGAAAAGTTTACAATCCCTCCGCGTCTCCGGCAACCTTGCCATCGGCGGTTTTCGCGCCGCCTTTGTTCAGGAAAATAAACGCCCCTTCAAAGTTCGCGAAGAGCAGATCATCCAGGGCATGGTTGGCATTGATGCCTACGACGGCAAGATCGCCTGGCACGTCGTTCCCTGGGAGGGCCGCAAAGACCCCGACCTCATCTCCGCCGACGACCGCAAGGGCCTCATCGAAGACGCTGACATCGAAGGCCAATTGATCGATTACCGCAACAAAGATCATCGCGTCGAGTACGTCGGTCATGATTCGGTGGAAGGTACCGACTGCTACAAACTCAAATTGACGCTGGCCGATGGCGACGTTCGCTACTACTACATCGACACTGATACCTTCCTCGAACTCAAGATAGAGAACGAACGCACCATCCGCGGCACTGTCCGCTACTCCGAAACCTATTTTGGCGACTATGAGAAAGTGGACGGAATCTATTTTCCCTTTGCCCTGGAGGCCGGCGCCAAAGGCGACTCCGAGCGCGTCAAATACACCATCGACAAAGTCGCCGTCAATCCCTCCCTGCCTGACTCTCAGTTCACTATGCCCTCCGTCGGAGGACACAAATAATGCGTTCACTTTTATCTGTGCTCCTCTGCGTTCATCTGTGGCCTTTGTTCACTGTCTCCGCCCAAACTCCTAAAGTGGATGCCGACACCATCTCTGGCCTAGGAGCTCGCAACCTCGGCCCGGGTGTCATTAGCGGTCGTGTCGCCACCATCACTGCCGTTCGTGAGAACGGCCGCCTCACCGTCCTCGTAGGCTCGGCCGCTGGAGGCGTTTGGAAATCGGTAAACGACGGGGCAACCTTCAAGCCGCTGTTCGACAAACAACCGGTTCAGTCCATCGGCGCTCTCGCCATTGATCCATCAAATTCCAAGATCGTCTGGGCCGGCACCGGCGAAGCATGGACGCGCAACAGTGTCTCGGTCGGCGATGGCATTTACAAGTCCACTGACGGTGGCGAAAACTGGACCAACATGGGCCTCAAAGATTCCGAGCGTATCGCCAAAATCATCGTTCACCCCAAAGACTCGAACACCGTCTACGCCTGCGTGCCCGGCAAGCTTTGGAGCGATAGTGACGACCGCGGTTTATACAAAACCACGGACGGCGGCAAATCCTGGAACAAAATTCTTGCCGGCGGCAACCTCTCTACCGGCTGCTCGTCTATTTCCATGAGTTCGCGCGATCCCAACACTCTCTTCGCCGCCAATTGGGACTTCCGCCGTAAAGGTTGGACGTTCCGCTCCGGTGGTGAAAACAGCACGGCTCCCAGCGCCAGTGCCTTCTACAAAACGACGGACGGTGGCTCAACCTGGCAGGAACTCGATGAGAAATCCTCCAAAGGCCTTCCTCCCAAGCCCTGGGGTCGTATCGCCATAGCTTCCGCTCCCTCCAATCCCGATGTGGTCTACGCGGTCGTCGAATCCACTCACAGCGCCCTTTACCGTTCCGCCGATGGCGGCAAGACTTGGCAGGAAGGAGACCAGAGCCAGATGATGGTTTGGCGCCCCTTCTATTTCGCCAACCTGATCGTCGATCCAAAAGATGAAAACAAGGTTTATAAGGCGGGCGGCTCTCTCATTCTGAGCAACGATGGCGGCAAAAGCTTCAGCTTCATTCAAGGCGGTGCTCACGGCGATTTTCACGATGTTTGGATCGACCCTCAAAACACCGATGACATCATCACCTGCGATGACGGCGGCGTCTGGTTCTCACGTGATTCCGGCGAAAAATGGCTCAAAGCCTACGATCTGCCGCTCGGCCAGTTCTATCACGTAAACCTCGATATGGCCGATCCCTACCACGTGTTCGCCGGCCTCCAGGACAACAGCGTTTGGATCGGAGATTCCTCTTATCCAGGTGGCGTTTCGAATCATCGCTGGGAAAACCTCTATGGCGGCGATGGTTTCTTTGCCCTGCCCGATCCTACCGATCCCGATTACGTGTATGTGGAGGCCCAAGGTGGAACCATTTCCCGCGTCAACCGTCGCACGCTTGAAGCGCGTAGCATTCAGCCCCAGCCCAATTACGGCGAAGGCAAATTACGCTTCAATTGGAATACGCCCATGGCCCTCAGTCCCTCGGGAGACGGCACCATTTATATTGGCGCGCAGTTCCTCTTTCGTTCCCGCAATCAGGGCCAATCCTGGGATCGCATCTCGCCCGATCTCACCACCAACGATCCCGAAAAACAGAAGCAAGAGGAATCCGGCGGGGTGACGGTGGATAACTCAGCCGCCGAAACCCACACCACCATCTATTCCATCAGCGAATCGCCTCGCAATCCGCAAGTCATCTGGGCCGGCACTGACGACGGCAATTTGCAAGTCACTCGAGATGGCGGCAAGACTTGGACCAATGTCGTCTCCAACGTTCCCGCCCTGCCAAAATACTCCTGGGTCTCATGGGTGGAGGCCAGCCGTTTCGCCGAAGGCGTAGCCTACGCCGCCTTTGATCGTCACACATTCGGCGACATGCAGCCTTACGTCTTCAAGACCTCCGATTTCGGCCAAACTTGGTCGCCTCTCACTGCCTCCGGTTCCGCAGTTCGAGGTTTCGCGCATGTTATCAAAGAGGATACCGTCTCGTCCAACTTGCTGTTCCTCGGTACTGAGTTTGGGTTGTGGATCTCTACTGACGGTGGAGCTCAGTGGGCCCAGTATAAAGGCCATGATTTTCCATCAGTGCCGGTGCGCGACCTCGCCATCCATCCTCGCACCTCCGATCTCGTCCTGGCCACTCACGGCCGGGGCATCTGGATCGTCGACGATATCTCGCCTCTGCGTCAGCTCACGCCCGAGGTTCTCGCCAAAGACGCCGTCTTCCTGAATGGCAAGCCCGTCGAGCAGCGCTTGGCAGCTCAGGGTGGTTGGCCCGAAGGCGATGGCAATTTTGTTGGTGACAATCCGCCCGATGGCGCACTCATTACTTACTATCAAAAGCGCCGCCATATCTTCGGACGCATGAAGCTGGAGGTTTTCGATTCTAAGGGTCAACTCGTCGACACGCTGCCGGCTAGTAGCCGCCGTGGCATCACTCGGGTGGTGTGGTCCATGCGGCTCAAGCCTCCCAAAGTGCCACCGGCCGCCGTCATCGCGGGCGAAGCAACCGTCGGCCCACGCGTGGTTCCGGGCACCTACACCATCAAGCTGACCCGCGGATCTGAGGTCTACACGACGCAAGTGGTGGCCACTCTCGATGCCCGTGCCAAGTTCACTACCGACGACCGCATGCAGGAATTCGCAGCAGCCACGCGCGTCTCAAAACTCCTCGGCGACTTAACCTTCGATGTCGACCGCATCAACGCCGTCCGCCGCGATCTATCTACCCGTGCCGCCGCCCTCCCTAAGGGCGACCCGCTCGCCAAGCAGCTAACGACGCTTTCCGACCAAGCGGACGATATCCGCAAGAAAATAGTCGCCACTAAAGAAGGCGGCGCCATCACTGGCGAAGAACGCATCCGCGAAAAAGCCTCTCAACTATACGGTGCCGTGGTCTTCTATGAAGGCCGTCCCGCCGATTACTACATCACTCGCATTGACTCCCTCTCGCATGAAAGGCAGGATGTGGTCGACGAGTTCAATTCTTTTGTAGTCTCCGCCAATCAGTCCCTAACAGCTAAAAAACTGCAGCCTATTAATCCCCTCACTCGTGAAGCCTGGGAGAAAACCAACTCTGACAATGGCGGAGGTGCCTCACCGCCGGCTAATCTCATGGGGATACATCTTCTAAACTAATCCGTTCCTCCTTATCTGTGTCCATCTGTGTTCATCTGTGGCCATTCCTTCTGTTCGCCTCGCTGACTACGTCCTCAGTTTCGTTGCAAACCTAGGCGTCAAGCATATATTCCTTGTTACAGGCGGCGGAGCTATGCATCTCAACGATGCGCTCAGCCGCTGCCCGCAGATCGAGCCTATTTGTAACCTCCACGAGCAAGCCAGCGCCATCGCGGCCGAGGCCTATTCAAAAGCGACCAAGCACCTCGGCGTTTGCATGGTCACCACCGGTCCCGGAGCCACCAATGCCATCACCGGCCTGGCAGGCGCATGGCTCGATTCCATTCCCTGTCTCTTCATCTCCGGTCAAGTCAAACGCGCCGATCGCATGGTCTCTCCTGAAGGTGTTCCTTCCGGTGTCCGCCAGATGGGCGTGCAGGAAATCGACATCGTCTCTATCGTGACGCCACTCACTAAGTATGCCGTGACGGTGGATCAGCCTGAGTCCATTCGTTATCACCTGGAAAAAGCTATCTATCTCGCACAATCCGGCCGCCCCGGCCCGGTTTGGATTGACATTCCTCTGGACGTACAAGCAATTCACGTTGACCAAGAATCGCTTCCGGGGTTCACCCCTACGCCGCCGTCCTCGATCATCCCTCCAGACGTCTCAGCGGTGATAGCAGCACTGAATCGGTCCGAGCGCCCCATTATTCTCGTGGGCAACGGCATTCGCCTGGCTCACGCGGAAGCCGAATTCCTGGAACTCCTTGACGTCTTGCAGGTCCCCGTCGAAACCACTTGGCTCGCCATCGATATTGTCCCGTCCACTCATCCATTGTTCGTGGGCCGTCCTGGCTCTCTCGCCTCCAGAGGCTCTAACTTCGCCATCCAGAACTCCGATTTTCTTCTATCCATCGGCTCTCGCCTCGATCGTGTCATCACCGGTTACGCGCCCGAGCGCTTTGCCCGCGCTGCGGAGAAGGTCATGGTCGATATCGATCCCGCCGAGCTCCGAAAAATGGGCGATTCCATCCAGCAAAAGATCTGTTGCGACGCGGGCGCATTCATCCGCGCTCTGCTCGCCCGACGTTCCGAAATCAAGGGACGCGATCGCTCTCCCTGGCTCACTCGCTGTTCACAATGGAAAACTCGTTATCCCATCGTCACCGCTGAGCACCGCAAACCCTCCGGCCGCGTCAGTGTGTACTATCTTTCGGAGGTCCTATCCTCCGAACTGCAAGAGAATGATTACATTGTTTCCGGCAGCTCCGGCAGCGGCATTGAGCTTTTCCTCTTCGCCTTCGACGTCAAACCCGGCCAGCGAGTCTTTCACACCACGGCCCTCGGCGCCATGGGCTTCGGCATCCCCGCGTCTATTGGCGCTTGCCTTGCCAACCGACGGCACAGCTTGGTTTGTGTGGATGGCGACGGCGGTTTTCAATTCAACATCCAGGAGTTGGAGACAGTCCGCCGTCTCAACTTGCCCATCAAGTTTTTCATCCTCAACAACGAGGGCTACGCGTCCATCCGCATTTCACAAACCGCCTTTTTTGGTGAACCTCGCATCGGCTGCGACGCGAAGACCGGCCAAACCCTTCCCGACATTCGCAAAGTCGCCGAGGCCTACGGCATACCTACAGCCATCATTCGCGATCAATCCAATCTGCGCGCTGAAGTGCGCCGTGTCCTCGATCTGCCTGGTCCCGTGGTCTGCGACGTCCACGTCATCCTCGAAGAAGCCCGAGCTCCCCGTTTGGCTTCCGTCCAACGCCCGGATGGATCGTTTGTCTCAAAACCTCTCGAAGATCTCGTCCCCTTTCTCGATCGCGCGGAGTTTCTCGAGAACATGATCGTTCCGCCTCTCCCTGAGTAACTCCCATGCGTATCGGAATCATGCAAGGACGGCTCGTTCCACCTGAGCCAGAACACTTTCAAGCTTTCCCGCGCACACGT
The DNA here is from genome assembly GCA_963764105.1 of Bryobacterales bacterium. Lineage (GTDB taxonomy): Bacteria > Acidobacteriota > Terriglobia > Bryobacterales > Bryobacteraceae > Bog-105. The sequence continues at coordinate 332,752 of CAVXRP010000007.1, read as the reverse complement.
TGGCAGCAGGAATTCGCTTTAGCGGCCGCCGCCGGCCTGGACTCCATCGAGTGGATTTACGACCTCCATGGCGAAGACGTCAATCCGATTGCCACGTCCGAGGGCATCCGATCCATGCAACGGCTTTCGGCGGAGCATCACGTCTCCGTTGTCTCCCTCTGCGCGGACTACTTTATTGACCGGCCGATGCTTATTCAAGAGAAACTGGTCTGGCTCCTGCAACGCTGCCACCTGGCTGGAATCTCGCGTCTCGTGCTCCCATTCGTCGACGCCTCTCGCATCGAGACTCCCACCCAAGCCGAAAGCGTAACTACGAAGCTGCGCGGAGTGCTGCCTGAAGCCGCACGCTACGAGGTCGAGATCCATCTTGAAACATCCCTCCCGCCTGAGGCTTTTCTGGCTATGCTCAATGCGCTCCCGCATCCCTCACTCAAAGTGAACTACGATTCGGGGAACAGTGCCTCACTCGGCTACTCCGTCAACGAAGAGTTCGCCGCCTACGGCAACCGTATTGGCAGCATCCACATCAAAGACCGCTTGCGAAACAGTGGCACCGTTCCGCTTGGATCGGGTGCGGCTGAATTCCCCGCCTTGTTCAAAGAGCTCAAGCAAATTGGCTATGTCGGTGACTTTGTCTTGCAGGCCGCGCGCGAGACTCCCGGCCAGGAAGTCTCGCTCGCCCAACGAAACTTGGCGTGGCTTCGGAGCCGGCTGTGAAAATCCTCATCGTAGGTTTGGGCAGCGCCGGCCAGCGTCATGCGCGCAACTTGCGCGCCCTCTTGGGAGATCGCGTTGAGCTTCTCGCTTGGCGCGTCCGCGGTCTCACCCACGTCATTACTCCTGCCCTGCAAGCTGATTACAGCCGCAATGTTGAAACGGAGTACCACATAAAAGCGTTTGAAGATCTCCATCATGCCCTCGCCGAAAAACCAGACGCCGCTTTTATTACAAATCCCACCAGTCACCACCTCTCCGCCGCCCAAGCGTGCGCCGAACAAAATTGCCATCTCTTCATTGAGAAGCCCGTTTCCCATGGTCTTGCCGGATTGCGCAAATTGCTCGCGACGGTCCAGACCCGCAAACTCATCACCCTGATTGGCTATCAGCTGCGCTTTCATCCCTGCCTCAAGGCTGTCTCCGACCTCCTCGCCACTCAGGTGATCGGCCGGATTCTAATGGTCCGTGCCACGGTAGGCGAATATTTGCCCGGCTGGCACGCTTATGAAGACTATCGAAAAACTTACACCGCTAGCGCCGAACTCGGCGGAGGTGTTATCCTTTCGCAGATACACGAGTTCGACTATTTATATTCTTTGTTCGGGCTGCCTTGCTCCGTCTATTCGTTGGGTGGTCACTGGAGCAGTCTCGATCTCGATGTCGAAGATTGTGCCAGCACTCTTATGCATTTCTCGGTCGACGACAAACCGGTTGCGGTTCACTTACAACAGGATTACGTGCAACGGCCGCCCTGCCGCCACTGCGAGATCGTCGGCGAGCAAGGCAAGATCATTGCCGATTTCGCCGCTCTCCGCGTCACCGGTCCCAGCGTCGCACTCGATTTCAGTGGCTTTGATCGCAACCAGCTTTTCCTCGATCAGACCAAGCATTTCTTAGCTTGCGTGAAAGGACAAGAGTCGCCGGTCGTTGATCTGCGCGCCGGCATACAGAGCTTGCGCATGGCGCTCGCAGCGAAGGAATCCATCGCCACTGGCCAACCCGTGAAGCTGACAGCAGGATTCGAAGTATGAGCCACCCTGCATTCGATCTCTCCGGCAAGATCGCTATCATTACCGGTGGCGCCGGTTTGTTGGGTGAGCAGCACGCTCGCGCCATCGCCGCCGCCCGCGGAATTCCTGTTCTCGTCGATATTGCAGCCGTCCGCGTGGCGGAAAAGGGAAACCGCCTGAGCGACGAACTGCACTGGACCGTTCCGAGCTTTGCCGCCGATATCACCAAGCCGAATGAAGTGAAACGCGTTCTCGCGGAAGTTCTGCAGCGTTATGGCCGTGTCGATATTCTCATCAACAACGCCGCCAGCAATCCGAAGGTGGAAGGCGCCGAGCCCGCAAGTTTCTCGCGCTTCGAGAGCTTCTCCCTCGATCAATGGAACGCGGATCTGGCCGTCGGATTGAGCGGGGCCTTTATCTGCTGCCAGGTCTTCGGAATGGAGATGGTGCGGCGCGGCGCGGGCGTAATCGTCAATGTATCTTCCGATCTTGGACTCATCGCTCCCGACCAGCGTATCTATCGTTTGCCTAACATGCCGGAGAATCTGCAGCCCGCAAAACCCGTCAGTTACTCGATCGTTAAATCGGCGCTGATTGGCCTCACTCGCTACTTAGCAGCTTACTGGGCCGGGCGCGGAATCCGCGTGAACGCCATTTGCCCCGGCGGTGTTGAAAGCGGGCAACCGGAGGAGTTCGTCACTAAGTTGACGAACCTCATTCCCATGAGTCGCATGGCGCGGCCGGACGAATATCAGGGCGCGATTCTCTTTCTGTGCTCCGACGCCTCGTCTTATATGACTGGCGCTACTTTGGTAGTCGATGGCGGCCGGACTTGCTGGTGAGGTATTGCGTAGCAAACCAAATCCCAAACGTCATAGACGTGCGGCTTCAAATAGAATTTGTAATTGGGATGGTAGGAATGAATCTGCAGCGGGATCTTCCAGAGATGATCCTGCGCATGATAAACGCAGATGGCGAGCGCGGGCGCATCCCGTTGGATGATCTCGCGCGCTCCGGCCAGCGCCTCCGGCTCAAAGCCTTCGATGTCCATCTTGATTAAGGTGGGCCGCTCGCCTTCCAGGTAACTGTCCAATGCCAGACATTCCACTTGCGTAGTACCTTTCCCCGCTAAAGACGACGCGCTCCCTTCGGCGGAAAACGGTATCATGCCATTCGCGCGGCCCACTGCCGCTTGCCTAACGCTGACCTGTGAGTCAGCACCCGACGTTGCTTGAAGCTTGGCGAAGTTCGCCGGATCGGGCTCAAACGCGAATATCTTTTTGAACTGGCCGGCAGTGTGTGCTACAAACGAGCGCATCGAATCGCCATCATAAGCGCCGCAATCGACGAACACTTCGTCAGTCAGTGGTTGCCGCAATTCGTCGCGAAAATACATGGGGCCAGCCACCGGGTCCGGCAAACCGGCGAAATCGAAATGCAGACGCCAACGGACTTGTGCCAGGTATTCGCGCCGCGAAGCATCATCTGCCCACAGTTGCGCACAGGCCTGGACTTCATCTATTTGCTGCAACACCAAGTGTGCTGAGTTTGCCGCGTAGTGTGGGAACAGCGCGGGATAGCGCCAGTAGAGCAACCCAAAATGCAAGACTGTCCGGCAACCCGCCTCGCGTAGCTGCCGTTCGCGGTCTACCATCCGATCGTTGGGATTCCCACCCCAAATCGTAATCACAAACGCGGCGCTTTTGCCTAGCTTGGCGACCGCTTGCGGCAGCGAGAGCACCGGCAATCCCGCTATTTCACATCCCCATAGGGCCGTATTGTTATCACAAAAGGCCACCGGCTCCAGGCCAACCGCGCGTGCGCCTGCCAAGGTCCGCCGTCCCAATCGGCCTGCGCCAAACAGCACCAACGGCCGCCCTGCCACTACTTTTTCGAACGTGATGGCTTCGCGCTCTTTCGCCGCTTCCACCGGTTCGGCTAACAACTCATCCAACTTTTTCGACATCTGACAAGATATGTCTATGGCCAGCTCAGAAACCACCGCTAGCGTTGCCCACATTATGAAACAACCCGAAACGGGCGCGCCAGCGCGCTTGCTTTCGCTCGACGCTTTTCGCGGCCTCACCATGCTCTTCATGGTTTTGGTGAATAACGGCGGCGGCCCAATATCGTACCCGCCCCTGCAACACTCCGACTGGAATGGCTGGACGATGACTGACACGGTATTTCCATCATTTCTTTGGATCGCGGGCGTGGCCATCACGTTGGCTCTGGGCCGGCGGCTCGAAGCGGGCGAAGCGCCAGGCAAGCTGCTCAAAATCGTCTTTCGCCGGGCCGTCATCATTTACGTGCTCGGCCTGCTCGTCTACGCCTTCCCGCACTTCAGTCTGTCGCATCAACGCCTGCTGGGAGTTCTACAGCGCATCGCCATTTGTTATCTTGCGGCTTCTGTCATTTATCTCTACTGCGGCGTGCGCACACAAATTATCTGGATCATCTCGCTGTTTGCGGTTTATTGGGGCATGATGGCTTTTATCAATGTCCCTGGCTACGGCCCCGGCAATCTGACCGTGGAGGGTAACTTTGCGCACTACATCGACCGCATTGTTCTAGGGACGCACAACTACGCGCAGACCAAAACCTGGGATCCTGAGGGCATTGTCAGCACGCTGCCCGCGATCGGGACGGCTCTTCTGGGAGTCATGGCCGGCCATATCCTGCGCCTGCCCATTCCGCTCGCCCTGCGCCGCAATCGCCTGCTGATTGCCGGAGGGTTTTTGATTGCGCTCGGTTTGATCTGGAATCTCAAACTGCCCATTAACAAAAAGCTTTGGACCGACTCGTTCGCAACGTTCATGGCAGGGCTTGATTTTGTGGTGCTGGCCGCCTTTGTCTGGCTGGTGGATGAGCGCGGCATTCGCAAATGGATCAAGCCGTTGACCATCACCGGGATGAATGCCATTACGGTTTATCTGGCTTCCGAGTTCCTGTCGGAGTTTCTGGATGCGACCCCGCTGCATCGCGAAATTTACGGCCGTTTTTTTGCGCCGAATGCTTCGCCCATGAATGCCTCGCTTTTGTGGGCGCTGAGCTTTACCCTGCTGATGTACCTGTTGGCTTGGTTCCTATACCGGCGCCGCTGGTTTTTGCGAATCTGAAGCATGCGCTGGACGCTATTCGTTGCGGCCGCTGCCATCTTGGGCGGGTCCACATTTTTCTGGCTGGGATACTCGCCAGCGATTCCGGCGGCCAACGTGGCGGGATCAGGTCCGGAGATTACGCTGGCGCTTTTTTCCGATAAAGGTGAACCGCGGGGAACGCAAAGCATCCGCAAGATCGTGCTCACTGACGCCGAATGGCGGCGCCGGCTTTCGAGCGAGCAGTTCGCGGTGACACGGAAACAAGCCACTGAGTATCCGTTCCACAATCTTTATTGGAACCAACACGCAACGGGCATTTATCGCTGCGTTTGCTGCGGGAATGCCGTATTTCGATCGCAGGAAAAGTTCGATTCAGACACTGGCTGGCCTAGCTTCTGGGCTCCGCTGGCGGCCGAGAACATCGTCACCGGCCGGGATCTCAGCCTTGGTATTGAACGGACTGAGGTTCGTTGCAAGAAGTGCGATGCCCATCTTGGTCACGTCTTCGAGGACGGACCGCCGCCCACGGGCAAGCGTTATTGCTTAAACTCCGCGGCGCTGCGATTCGTTCAAAGCAAATGAGGCGGCGTGCGCTGAAGCTTGCGCGTTTGCGATGAATGCAAGAACTCGTTCACGGTTTCAAGAGAGCCAAAAAAGCCTGCGAAGGAGTGCCGCAAATGCGCGGGAGACTCCCGTGCCGCGCGAAAATCGCGATGCCGAAAGAGATCCGATAGCGCGATCACAGCGGTTCCCATAGGGCGGTACTCATGCGTACCTTGTGCCCAGGCAACGCGGGCCTCCGCATCTATCCAAACGGCAAAACCCATTACGGCTTAAGGCCTCGTCGTCAAAAGCACCTGCGCTTCAACCGGTTCGCCTTTGCGCAGCACCTTCACCTTCACCGTATCCCCGGGCTTGTGGGCCCTTAACGCATAGGTGAAATCGTACAGGTTATCGATCTTGTTGCCATCGAATTCAATCAACACGTCGCCCGCTTTGAAGCCGGCTTTAGCGGCAGGAGAGCCATCGCGCACATCGGAAAAGGTCACGCCCTTTACTTGCGCGCCGAAATCGGGAACGCTGCCGAAATAAGGTCCATACCCTCCGGACGCGGACCCGCTAGCCATCTCTCCACCGTGTGCCGCCGGCTGAACGCGCACGAACGCCGGACGCTGATTGGAATCGGCCAGCGTCACGGCTATCTCGTCCACTTCATCCAAGAGTTTAACGGCGCCTTCGGCGTTGATCTTGTCCCAGGTATCGCTCGGCTTGTGATAATCACTGTGCAAGCCCGAGAAGAAGAATAAGGTTGGAACTCCTTTGACGCTAAAAGATGTGTGGTCGCTTGAGCCGTCCACACCTGTGCCCGTTATGTCATCGTGCAAACCGGCATCCTGCGCCGCCTTTTCGACAATCGGCTTGAACGTAGAACCACTCCCGATCCCACCTACATAGACTTTGTCGCCACGAACACGGCCGATCATATCCAGATTAATCATCGCGGCGGCTTCGCCCAACGGCTCCAGCGGATGATTGGCAAAATAAGCTGAGCCGAGCAAACCTTCTTCTTCGCCCGCAAAGCAAAGAAACAGAAACCCGCGCTTATGTTTTCCCGAGTGAGCGATCGCATGCGCCAACTCAATGACGCCCGCCGTTCCGGAGGCATTGTCGTCGGCTCCCGGGTGAATCGTGCCGATCAGCGAAGGCGCCAGCGAATGTTCATCGCCCAGCCCCAAGTGGTCGTAATGGGCGCCCAGAATGATGTACTCATTGGTCTGTCCTGGCCAAAATCCCACAACATTGTGCACCGGGCGCTGCTCTATGGTCACATTAACAGTCAATCTGGCTGCATCGTCGGCAGGTAGGTCGAAGGAACGCGGCTTTAACTCGGCGTCGATATCTTTGATCAAACTTGCGACGTCATGGTGAGCGGTAGCTAACAACTCGTTGCCGTATTTCACCGAAATCTGCGCCACCGGTAATCCATAATCTTCAGTGCTGATGGCGGGGACGAACTTGTCTAATCGATCATCGTCGCCGGGATGATTGGGCAAATCGTTTACCAGCAGAACCGCCGCTGCTCCATGAAGCTTGGCATTGGCCACCTTGCTGGCGAGTTCGGAATGCAGGGTGTAGTTTTTGCCGGCGAAAATACTCTTCTCGTCGTTTTCCTGCGGTTCATGGCGGAGTAGCAGCACAACCTTGCCGCGCGCATCCACCTTCTGGTAATCGTTGTACTGGTATTCCGGCGCGGTAATACCGTAGCCCGCAAACACGATAGGGCCCATCGTCTGGCCGTTGGTACTGAGGTTCAGAGGAGCAAAATCGCGTCCTTCCCATAGCTCTTTCACGCGTTGAGAAATGACGAGCGTGAGCTTGTTCCCTTCGCCGAGCGCCGTGTGCGCGGTGATATTGAATTCCTGCAGATAGCTGCCGCCTACTGGTTTCAAACCGGCTGCGCGAAATTTGTGCGCGATATAGGCCGCAGCCTTTTCCAACTCAGGCGAACCGGTGAGCCTGCCTTTTAATTGAGGTGACGCCAGATATTTGATATGCGCAAGATATTTGTCCGGCTTGATTTGTTGCGACGCCTGCAAAGCGGCGGCGAGCAACGCGATAACAAAAGCGCGGCGCATTAACGACTCCAATCCGCCGTGAAGACATTGAACTCGTAGCGCGCCGGTGCTTTCCAATCGGACACAAAGACCAGCGTGCGGCCATCGGGCGAAATTTCCGGAAAGGAGGTAAAACCGCCAAAATCGGTGATCTGGCGTAAGCCAGTACCGTCTGCGTTGATCAGGAAGAGTTCAAATTTGCGGCCATCGCAATTATTTTTGTTCGATGAAAAAAGAATCTGCTGGCCGTCCGGAGTGAACGTCGGGGCGAAGGAGGCGCAATTGAAGTTTGTCAGTTGTCGGACGTGTTTTCCGTTAGCGTCGCTGACGAAGAGTTCCATTTTCATGGGGCTGGTGAGATTGTCTTTGAGCAGGTCGGCATATTTTTGTTTCGCGGCTTCGTCGGCGGGATGGCCGCCGCGCCAAACTACCTTTTTGCCGTCGCGGGAAAAGACCGGTCCACCGTCGTAGCCGTAGGTTTCCGTGAGGCGTTTTTTACCGGAGCCATCGAGGTTCATCGTCCATAAATCCAAGTCGCCGGAGGCCAGCGAAGTATAAACAATCTTCTTAGTCTTCCAGTTTACGGTAGCTTCGGCGTCATAACCTTCGGCATCGGTGAGGCGTTTCAGGTCTGTGCCGTCGTCTTTGGCGGTGAAGATGTCGTAACTGGAATAGACGGCCCAAACATAGCCTTTGCTGCGATCGGCTGCGGGCGGGCAAGCATCGCCGGCGAGGTGCGTGGAAGCATAGAGAATGTGTTTGCCATCAGGCAGGAAATAGCCGCAGGTAGTGCGTCCTTTGCCGGTAGAGACCATGTGCTGGTCGGATCCATCGGCGTTCATGATAAAAATCTGGTCGCACTTTAAATCGCCGCGGGTGGACTGGAAGATGAGGCGTTTTCCGTCGGGCGACCAGTAGGCTTCGGCGTTTTCACCGCCGCTGGTCAGTTGCCGGATATTGGCGAGATCGGCCGCGTTCCCCAGCGCGGTAACAACAAAAAGGCAGATAAGAATCCTGTACATAAGCGTTTGGATTCAATGATGCCATAAGGACTAATTTATTTGCCGCACAGTTGAGGCCGCGTGGAAAAATGTTGGGAGACTTGCCAAAGCGCGGGCTAACGCGGAAGGTTCAGCGTTAGCAGAAACCATTCTTACGACGCGTAAGCGTTTTGCCAGCGGAAGAGAAAAAAGTGACGGCCACAAAGACAACAGCGGTAAGGTTGCAGGAGCCAGTGGAATGCACGTTCAAGGGTATTCCGCATACCCACACTTCTAAGCTCGATGGATCTGCAATGCGGGCAGCGCGCTGAGAAGAAACTTGCTTTGGAATCGGGCATGATGCTGGCTCCTGCTAGCGGCTTAACTCTCTGGTTCCTCGGCAACGCTACAGATCATGGCTTCCGTCGTCAGCATCAGAGATGCGATGGAGGCCGCGTTCTGCAGAGCCGTGCGGGTGACCTTCGTCGGATCAATGACGCCTGCCTTGACTAAATCTTCGTATTTTTCAGTGGACGCATTGAAGCCGTAGTTTGGATCGCTTTGACTTTTGATGTGCTCAACCACCACCGCTCCTTCCGTTCCGCAGTTCAGGACAATTTGGCGGACGGGCTCTTCGCAAGCGCGCCTCACGATGTTGACGCCAAACTGCTCGTCAGCGTCTAATTTGAGGTTCTGCAAGGCGAGTGAAGCGCGCAGTAACGCTACGCCGCCGCCTGGCACGATGCCTTCTTCCACCGCCGCGCGGGTGGCATTCAATGCATCCTCTACGCGGGCCTTTTTCTCTTTCATCTCGAGCTCGCTGGCCGCACCCACTTTAATGATGGCCACACCGCCCGCTAACTTCGCGAGGCGCTCCTGCAACTTCTCGCGATCATAGTCGGAGGTGGTCTCATCAATTTGGGTACGCAGCTGCTTGATCCGGCCCTGAATGTTCTTCTGGGCGCCGGCGCCATCAATGATAGTGGTGAGGTCTTTGTCGACGGTGACGCGCTTGGCGCGGCCCAGGTCGGACAACTGCACGCCTTCCAGCTTCTTGCCGGTCTCTTCCATGATGGGCGTTGCCGCCCGTGAGAATGGAAATATCGTCGAGCATGGCTTTGCGGCGATCGCCAAAGCCCGGAGCTTTTACCGCGCAAACATTGATTGTGCCGCGAAGTTTGTTGACCACCAGTGTGGCCAGTGCTTCGCCCTCGATATCTTCCGAAACGATCAATAGGGGCTTAGCGGTACGGGCGATTTGCTCCAGCAGGGGAAGCAGGTCCTTCATGTTAGAGATTTTCTTTTCGTGGATCAGGATGTATGGATCTTCGAGAACGCATTCCATACGCTCGGGATCGGTCACGAAATAAGGTGACAGATAGCCACGATCGAATTGCATGCCGTCTACCGTGTTGAGTTCGGTAGTCATGGTCTTGGATTCTTCAACCGTGATGACGCCGTCTTTGCCGACCTTCTTCATGGCTTCGGCAATCACGTCGCCAATGGTGGAATCACTGTTGGCCGAAATACGCCCAACCTGGGCGATCATATCGCCGGATACAGGTTTGGACACCTTCTTGATCTCGTCAACGACGATTTCTACGGCTTTGTCGATCCCACGCTTGACGGCCATGGGACTCGCGCCCGCCGTAACAGCCTTTACACCCTCGCGAAAGATCGCTTGCGCGAGAATCGTGGCCGTGGTGGTGCCATCGCCGGCAACATCGGAGGTTTTCGACGCAACCTCACGCACCATCTGCGCGCCCATGTTTTCGAGCGGGTCTTTCAATTCGATTTCTTTCGCCACAGTTACACCGTCTTTGGTGATGGTGGGCCCGCCGAATTTTTTCTCAAGAACGACATTGCGTCCCTTGGGTCCAAGCGTGACCTTAACAGCGTCGGCCAGTTGGTTGACACCGCGCAGGATCGCCTGGCGGGAATCATCGCTATAAATAATTTGTTTTGCCATTTTGTGTTTGAACTTTCGGTTTACTTTGCCGCTCCATTCGTTGCGCTGAGAATGCCGAGGACATCGTCTTCGCGCATAATCAGATACTCGGTGCCGACAAGCTTTGTCTCAGTGCCGGAATATTTCCCAAACAGGATGCGGTCGCCGACTTTGACATCGAGGGGCACCAACTTGCCATCCTCTTGCCGTTTGCCATGCCCAACGGCCATGACCTCGCCTTCCTGCGGCTTCTCTTTCGCGGAATCTGGAATGATAATGCCGTTGCGGCTGGTTTCTTGTTCTTCGATCCGCTTCACAACGATGCGGTCGTATAAGGGTCTAATGTTCATATTTTTTTTACCTCAATTCAATCTTGCTGTTGGCCTTCATTGCGCGGTACCCAGGGTCGTTAGCGATCATCTGGCGTACTTGATCGTCGATCTCCTGCCAGTTGCGAATGAAATAGCCGGCCTGTTCTTTGCTCAGCACTGCGGCGCGTTTGTCTTCGAGGATGGCGATGATCGCTTCTGTATTAGCCCGTTTGCCGGCTGACTGGTTTTGCGCGACGGCACGGAACGATGCCGCCACGCGGTCAAATTCAATGTTCACCTGACGCCGGATTCGCTCGGCCCACTCCACTTGGCTGGCGGTACCGGTCAACTGAACCGAGCGGGGAAGGAGCGGGGTCAGTGCTGCTACGCCTCCACCTTCCCCAGCCTCAAGTTGCTTGCTCATGGGACGTTTTTATTGGCTGGAGCCAGTAACGTTCGTGTGCTCGTGATCCGTATCTCTGTTGAGTTCGTCAATCAAGCGCGCCGCGGCTTTGGGCAGCTTCACGTGTGTGGTTACAATTTCGCGGCTATCGAGTTTCCGGCCGTAGAGCTTGGCGTTGTCCGAGAGATCCGGCCGCAGCGTGGCTCCCTCTAAAGAGATACCGGCAAACACGCCTTGCGAGCGAGACCAGGTAAGAATCTCAGCGTGCATTTGGGCGTCCGTTTGCGCCGACGTTGTGCGGCCAACAGGCCCAGCGGCTACCGAAGCATCGGCGCCAAGGGTAAACTTACTTTCCAGGAGTTTGTTCTCTCCACCTTCATTCATGACGAACATGACTACATCGGTTTCTTTGCCACCGATTTGAAAACCAAAGCTACCGCCTTCGACGCGGATGGTGGCAGGCGCCGACCAACCCGTTCCACTCGCTTTGCGGCAAGACAAATAGCCGGTTCCAAACTTGCCGCCGACCAGGAAGGCCGCGCTCTTTTCGCTGGGAACAATTACAATACAGTGCGCTTTATCGAACAGATCTCTCGGAATAGCTTTATCGGGCGTCGCCATGATCTCGGACAACACCGCAGTGGCTTGGTCCAGGCGTTTTGCCTGATGATTTTCCTGTGCCATCAATGGTGTAATTGCCAGGGCAGCCGCTAAAATGATTCGCATTTGTTAACCTCTTCAGTCAACCCGATGACCTGATTGCGGCCTGTGGGCGACAGGATTTACAGTGCACGGGTTGCGCCAACCCCTTCATTTGTTGAGCCTATTCACCTGCGACGCATTAAGCCTGGAATTTGGACAGGAGAAATCCACCGGTAAATGACCGCAGACGGTCAGATGACGAGGTGCGGTCAGAGTTGAGCGTCGGCGGCTCTCAGCGCGAGTTGACCAACTCTTCCACGGCGCGATACCAGTCTTCTTCGGGCGATCCGTCCGGGCAGCCTCTGGCCTGCCACAGCTGATAGGCGAGTTTGGCAATTTCGGCATGTCCAAATGTCTGGATGCCGTGCCGATTGACCGACCGCTGCGTTTGGCGATGGGCGGCTTGCGAATGCTCGAGGCCTGCCGCGAATGCTCATGCCCGGTTTCGTGTTCCTGTTGGCCGTGCTGCTCGGCCGCACGGTGCGCGTGGGCGGCTAAATCGTGCAGTTCGGCGGCGCGGTGGTGATTTTCGTAGTGCGATCCGTTGTTGTAGCGAGTAGACATATTAAATTAAAGTGCTTCTATTTGACCAGACTTGTTGCGCGCTTCCTTAGCTAGTTGGTAGGCATGATCTGAGTATTCCAGTGCCCGTTCCGCGTGCCAATCGCCCGCTTCGTTTTCGCCTTTTTCGTTATGTTCAGCCGCCGTGCGGTGCGCGCGTGCTGCGTGTTCGTGTAGTTCAGCAGCTTGGCGATGTTCTTCGTGCATAATACCTCCGCTTTTTGGCCTGCACGAAGTAAGCCAATCTCGCTTCGACGCGAACGATGAGTGCGATTTGCGGCAACTTGCGCTGGCTGACGGTATCCGGTCACATGACCTCATGTGGTTACCCATTGGACGCAATCCCCAGCCATTTATTCGTATGATGAACCCCCGTGAAACGGGCTCGAGCTGCGCCCCGCCGTATAAGTAGGCACTGCTAAGGAGACTCGGGCGGGCCTGACAAAGCGCGCGTCTGGCGTGCGTCCTCCGTGAATGGTGCTACAGGTGCACTTAAGCTGCCTGTTACTGGTCAAAAAAAGGAGAAAGAAGATGTCTGAACAAAACTCGGTAGTGGCTATTTTCGCTTCGCATACGGGAGCGGAAGAAGCGGTGAAGGAACTGCAGCGTGGTGGAATTGACATGCACAGTTTGTCGATCATCGGTAAGGATTACCACACTGACGAAAACGTCGTGGGTTATTACAACACGGGCGACCGGATGAAGTACTGGGGTAAAATCGGCGCGTTTTGGGGAGGGTTTTGGGGGCTGCTCTTCGGGTCGGCATTTTTCGCCATTCCGGGCTTAGGCGCGGTGCTCGTGGCGGGACCTCTTGTGGCGTGGATTGTGGGAGCTTTGGAAGGCGCCGTAGTGGTTGGCGGCTTGAGCGCAGCCGGCGCGGGACTCTTCAGCATAGGCATTCCCAAAGACAGTGTTCTCAAGTACGAGACGGCGCTGAAGACCGACAAATTTCTTTTGATGGTGCATGGTTCAGTCAAAGAAGTCGAGAAAGCCAAAGAGATTCTTCAAAATACCCAGCCGGAAAGCGTAACTTCTCATATGGCTGGAGTCCTGGTCGCATAAGCGCAACGGAAGAGGAACCAGCATGCTAAGAAATACCAACGAGTTAAAAGGTTTGACAATCCATGCCACTGACGGACAGCTTGGAACGGCCGGCGAATTTTATTTTGACGATGAGTCTTGGGCGATCCGCTACCTGACAGTGGACACCGGCGGTTGGCTGAGCGATCGGGAGGTGCTGATCTCGCCGTACTCCATCCTGCGGATGGATATGGAGGCGAGACGCGTGGATGTGGCGCTGACGAAAAAACAGGTCGAAGGCAGCCCCAGTATAGATACGCGAAAGCCGGTCTCACGGCAACACGAAGCCAGTTATCTCAACTATTACGGTTATCCGTACTATTGGGGTGGAGAGAATCTATGGGGCCCAGGATATTACCCTTCCGGCTTTGTTGTTCCGACGCTGGCGGCGCAGAACGCCCGAGTGCAAGAACAATCGATGGATTCGCATCTCCGCAGTAGCGAAGCGGTGCAAGGTTATCACATTGAAGCCATTGACGGTGAAATTGGCGCGGTGAATGGCTTTATTGTGGACGATGAAGCTTGGGCTATCCGCTACATTGAAGCGGTCACCAGAAACTGGTGGCCCGGCAAGGATGTACTCTTTTCGCCGGCGTGGATTAAAAGGGTGAGTTGGGCGGAGTCAAAGGTTCATGTGGGTCTCACACGCGAGGCCATCAAGAGCTGCCCTGAGTACATCGAGTCAAGGCCGATTACGCGCGATTACGAAAACGAGATCCACCTGCATTACGGCCGGCCACCTTATTGGCTGCACCAGGAAGATCACCGGAGTCTGTTTTCCCTGACCGCGGTTTGAGGGCTGGGTTGGGCACCCAGTTAAGGCTGGGTGCCCTATGAAGATTGCTGTTTTGTAAATTTTAGATAAATGAGGAGAAGAGTATGCTTTGGACAATCGTGGCTATATTGCTGGTTCTTTGGTTGCTGGGCTTCAGCCTGAGTATTGGAGGGAGTTTGATCCATTTACTGCTGGTTGTGGCGTTGGTGGTCATCGTCATCAACCTGATCAGTGGCCGCCGCAGCGTGATTTAAGCTTCCTGGAAAATCACCTGGATGCCGGCATCGGGTGCTTAAAGATCTTTGCGGGAGATGCCAAGTTTCCGCATCATTGCATTCAGCGTGGTGCGGTGCAGGCCTAACTTGGTGGCGGCGGCGGTGATCACACCCCCGTTCTCGCGAAGCACCCGGATGATGTGTTCCCGCTCCACTTGCTCGAGCGTTGCGCCACCACTCGTCTCCGGTGCATCCTCCCGTATTTCGGCCAAAGGTGCACGGAGGCTAGGTCCTTTGGACAAGATAACGGCGCGCTCAATGAAATTTTCAAGCTCCCTAACGTTACCCGGCCAGCGCCAGCTCACTAGCGCGTCCATGGTGTCGGTGGGGATTTTATCGATCTGACGGCTCATTTTGGCCGCATACTTTTTCGTAAAATGCCGCACCAGGACCGGTATGTCCTCAGGACGATCGCGTAACGGCGGAGTCGTTATGGGGAAGACTTTCAAACGGTAGTAGAGATCGCTGCGAAAAAGCTTATCTCCCATCATCTGGTGTAAATTTCGATTGGTAGCCGCGAGCAGCCGCACGTCAATAGGAATGGTTCTGGTTCCGCCGAGCCTCTCGAACGATTTCTCCTGCAAGGCGCGCAGCAATTTGGGCTGCAGATCAATGGGAATATCGCCCACTTCATCCAGAAAGAGAGTCCCTCGGTGAGCCATCTCAAAGCGGCCGATTTTTTGCGACAACGCACCGGTAAAGGCGCCTCTCTCATACCCAAATAATTCACTCTCCAAAAGGCCGGTCGGAATGGCGGCACAATTCAAGGTGATGAAAGGCAGATTCCGGCGAGGACTGATTTTGTGGATAGCGCGGGCAATCAATTCCTTGCCGGTACCGGTTTCACCTAAAATCAAAACAGTGGCATCGGTGGGCGCAACCAGTTCCACTTGCCCCATGACGCGCTTCATGAGTGTGCTGCTGCCGATAATTTCCGCGTAGTCGCTAACGGAATCAGTAGTTTGTTGCTCGATCGTCTCACGCCGATCGCGCTCCCTGAGGTCCTGCACAAAAGTAATCCAACGGAACGGGGCTAAATTCAAGACGGCCGTGGCAACCAGCACTGGCACGCGGCTTCCATCTTTTCGAATCAGCTCTTTTTCAAAAGGCGTACAAGCGCCGAAGCGCAATTCCTCTTCGTGCGCCAGTTCGTCCTGCTGGAGGTATTCCGCGGGAGTGAGGTCCGGCCAGTGCAGGCGGCCGGTTTCCAGATCCTCACGGCTGTAGCCGACGAGATTGAGAAAGACATCGTTGGCTTGCGGGATGTGGTCAAACTCCCCTGAAACGATGCCGGCGACGGAGGATTCGGCGGGCAGCGGGCGGGCGGGAGTGCGCCCGCGCCGTAATCTTTCCTCTGTTTCGTGACGGCCGCTAAAGTCGCGAGCGACTCCCGCGTAGCCCTGGACCTCTCCTTGATCGTCTTTTAAGGCTACCGTGATGACGTCAGCCCAGAATCGCGACCCGTCTTTCCTTACTTGCCACTCTTCCATTCCACTATGGCCTTCCACGAAAGCCCGGTGCAATGGGTCCGGCAGGTTGGCGGACGAGGGATCTTTGGCGGGATGGAGGAACGAGACTTCTCGGCCAACTGCCTCACTGCTCTGGTAGCCATACATCCGCTCCGCTCCTGAATACCATGCTGCAATGCGTCCGCTGATGTCGAGCAAATAGAAGGCATAGTCGGGCGCTACTTGGGTGGCGCCCGCAGGCGCAGCTTCGTCGCGCAGCACTAGCATATGGCGTCCCGGCAGCACGTTCAGCCTGGCTGCATAGCTCACCTCGCGTATGCCAGCGTCCGGACCCGTCAGTGTGAACTTTCCTTGCCGCTCGCCGTTCACCGCAAGAGAATTTAGAAGCGGCGCCAAGCCTGACGTAGCGTTCGGCTGGGTAAATTCGCTGATGGGACGGTTAATAATGTTTTCCTTTAGCAGCCCAAATAGCTTAACCGCACCAGCGCTGGCGTCCTGGCAATGACCGGCGTCGTCAGCGATCAGGATCGGGACGCACAGGTGGTAGATGATTGCCTGGAACAGCAATGAAAGCTCCTTGGGACCGTTTTGCGTGAGCCAGCGAGCAACATGCGGCTGCGAGGCTGAGGAATTCAGATTAAAGTTCTCCTTCTGCCCGACGATCCAGGGAGCCGTGGGCCTGGATTGCGCATTGCGGCGTTCTGCAAACGGAGGATGCCAAGAATGGCGGGTTACCTGCCTAGATTAGCACCGAATTCAGCTTTTCGCACGGTTTGCGTGACGATATACGGTCATAGTCCCCGAGGGGTTTATAGGGGGCAGGTCTTCATAAGCGCCAAGATAACCCGCAGCTGAGCGGACGACCGCCCGAGTGTGAAAACTGTCGCCAATCGGGCGAATCAGTGAACCCTGCGCCCTTCATCCGGCCAATCGTGATGCCCCTGTCATCTAAGGTCGACAGAATCTAGCGCGCACAGATTGGACCGGATAAACGCAAGTAAACCGGCCAAAGTGTTTGATTCTAAGTTGCTTACGCTAAGAATTTAGGTCGAAAACTTTGGCCGGGTTATTTATGTTGCTCATTACGAAAACTTGTATGAGGCAGGGGGCGTTCGCGCATGCGAAGGCCACCATTCACCTGTGACACTTCTATGAGCTATTGGCCTGGAAGGAGCAATAGCTTGCCGTGAGCCTGCTTGCTCATGCTTATTTCTGCCGCTTCACGCCAATCGTCCAGAGCAAAAGTGCGCGCTATCGGAATGGAGAAGCGTCCTTCGGCTGCCAGTTGGGCATAATGGCCGAGCACGTCATACCGATGAACTCCTCCTTTCTCCCGCCCGGTGGTGCGGACGCCGATGCCTTCTTCGTCAAAATCGGCAAAGCTCAACACACGCTTGGGATCACCGCCCACAATTTTGACGAGTTCAGGTAGTGTTCCCTTGACCTGAGCGGTGTGCAGTGCGAAGTCAATCGCTCCGCCTGCGAGTTCGCGAACGCGCTCAACCATTCCTTCACCGTAGGGCGTGACCTTCGCTCCAAGTTCCCGCAAGCGACCGGCAAACGTCTCACCCACAGAGGCGACCACATGCGCGCCGCGGAGCAATGCCATTTGAACGGCAGCGAACCCAGTCATCGTCCCGCCACCATTGACCATCAGGGTTTGGCCGGCAGCCACGCCGAGCAGAGCAATGCTGCGGGCTGCCGTCTCGACCGCCATCGGTAGAGCAGCGGCGTCAATAAGGTCCAATCCCTGCGGAACAGGCAGAAAGACTTTCAGGATGGCATACTCAGCCGCTCCAGCAGTTTGGCACCCGATGTAGTCGGGGACACCGAAAACGTGGTCGCCGAGGTTGACGCTCGCAACTTCCTCGCCGAGAGCATCCACGGTTCCGGCGACATCAAATCCGATCCCCCTGGGAGGAGGCATGGGCAAGAAGCCCTCACACACGGCCCAATCAGCCGGGTTGAGCGCGCAAGCATGGACCCGCGCACGGATCTGACTGGCGCCAGGGTTAGGAATAGCAACTTTCTCCAGACGCAGCACCTCGAGTGGCTTGCCATAGGTCTCGAGACGAAGTGCTTTCATTGTGGTTGGTTTGGAATTGGTCAACGACTTCTCCGTTTCGGCTAAGAGGATGAGCGGTCCTACAATCCCGGCGCTGCGCTAGAATTGTCAGTGACCGACACTTTAAGCTTCAGCCACGAAAGTACCACATATCGTCAGTGACTGACAATGCTCTGGGGATTCGTGCCAAGAAACAAAGAAGAAATACGGAAGCGTCTTCAGGGGGCGGCGCTGGAGTTGTTCCGCGAGCGCGGGTATGAGGAGACGACGGCGGCTGAAATTGCCGCCAAGGCCGGGGTCACGGAGCGGACGTTTTTTCGCCATTTTCCGGACAAGCGAGAGGTGCTTTTCGATGGCGAAGCGGCTTTTTGCGAAGCGCTTACGACCGCTGTACGTGACGCCCCTCAAGCACTTAGCCCATGGGATACGTTGTTCGTCGCCTTCAACTCGGTGAAGCAGATGTTCGTTGAGAACCGGCCGTTCACGGAGCCCCGTCAACGCGTGATTGCCAGCAGTCCAGCACTGGAGGAACGCGCGACCGCAAAAACCAGATCGTTGATCGCCGCAGTGGCATTGGCGTTGTGCGAACGCGGCCTCACACCTCCGCAGGCAAGTTTGGCAGCGCAGATGGGAATGGCTATACTCAGCCATGGAGTGGCGGCGTGGTTCAACCAGGGTTCGATTGATTTCGGTGAGCATATTGCCAGAGCCTTCCAGGAGGCGCGCGATCTCTCCTCGTCCAACATCGCGGTCGAGAAGGGAAAACCCAAAAATTCAAGGCGTCCAGGAGCAAGAGGACGAACCTAGAAGCTAGCTCTGATCCGTCTCCTGGGGCTTTTCGAGATTCAGCGGCCTCAGTCGGCAAGGATTTACCAATCGAGGTCTAACTCTGGAACAAAGCGCAATTGCATCACGCGGCCGGAAACTTGTCCGGCCCTATCTTGGCGCTTATGGGGCAGGTCTTCCAGCCAACCATGAGCTGCTTCGGCTTTTCAATTGCTCACAAGCTGGGTGGATGGGTTACACCCCCGGCTCCCGCTCGGCGCTCTGATGGCAAACTGGCTTGACTGGATTCGGAAATCGAACGTGCCCTGGGCGCTTTTGAAGCGGGTGGTTGAAGAGTGGAATAGCGATAATGCCATGAGTTGGAGCGCTTCGGTGGCCTTTTACACTTTACTTTCCCTGGCGCCCCTTCTCGTCTTAACGGTTGCCATTGCCGGCTTCGTTTATGGAAAGCATGCGGCGCAAAGCGAATTGATTTCCGGCTTGCGAGACCTGGTGAGTCCCGACATCAGTCCGGCCGTGCAGATTCTGTTGAACCGGCCGCACAAACCCTCAACTGGGATGATCGCGGGCATTTTCGGCGGCGTGGTCTTATTTTTTGGAGCCTCGTCGATGCTCGGGGAAGTGCACGACGCTTTGAATGCGATTTGGCATGTGCCGGTTGATAAGAATGCTAGCGGCGTGGCCACGCTGCTCCGTTTAGTCAAGGAACGCCTGTATTCCTTTGCGGTGATTATTGCGTGCGGCATTCTTCTGCTGGCTTCTTTGGCGGTCAGTAGCGGGCTAGGAGCTGTGGAGACGATTTTCGGCTGGGGATTCATGGCCTCCAACCATTGGTTCCATCCCTTTGTGTCCGTCATGTCTTTTCTCGGGATCGCTTTTGTCTTTACCGCGATATACAAGATCATTCCGGACGTGGTATTGAACTGGAGCGATGTGACAGTGGGAGGAATTACCACGGCGGCGCTGTTTGAGGCGGGCAGGCAGCTTATCGGACTCTATGTCGATAAAACCGATTTGGGCTCGGCTTACGGTGCGGCGGGATCGCTGATCGTCGTTCTGGTTTGGGTGTATTACTCTGCCCAGGTCTTCTTTCTCGGGGCAGAGTTTACGAAAGTATACGCTGAGACGTTCGGCTCGCGCATTGGGCATCGCAAATCGACGTCAACAGAGCTCACTTCGTCTTGATCGTGATGAGATCGCTGTAATCTTGCGCCACTTTTTCGGCTTGCGCCCGGTAGGCGCGGGCATCGCCATAAGGCAGCATGTGCGCGTAACGGGAATGCGATTGCAGATCGCGGCGCGCGTGCTTGATTGGGCAAAAGTGCTGCTCTGTCCGCGCGGCAATTTCAGTGATGTATGCCAGCAACCCGTTGGCGTAGGAACAATAGACACAGGCCACCTTCTCGATGAAATTTAGATAGGCCAAGCGCCCTCGATCAAAAACCAAATAATCGTCCCGTTGCACCTTGGGGATTCCGTAGATCGGGAAACAGACGGATTGGTAAAGGGCGACGGCCAAATCGAGCATGAGAAATGGTAAAACGCAAACGTAAATCAAAGGCGAAGACACGATGACCATGAATGGGGTGGTCCGCAGATGCCGGCCGATCGAAGTTTTGTGCAGCCGGTGTTCTTTCAGCGTTTCTGGAGAGAACGGTGGCGGCTGGCGGTCCATTCGTTGGGTATTCACAGTAGACACTTTATGCACGGAGATGGCCTTCCCGGCAGCTCAAGCGTTTGGCTCTTCATGTGCTCCTACATTAATGAGGAGCACATTACCATGAAGACGGTATTAGACGAACCAGGGACTCAAACAAACGCGGACATAAGAGCGCAGAACAGGCGCTGCCAGGACGAAGAAGAGCTGGAGAGAAGAATTGAAAAAGGCATAAATGACGCGAAAGCCGCCGTTTCCGAAAAATTGGAGGACGGCAAGGCCGCAGCTGAGCGCTTTCTCAGGCAGGGACGGTACGCCGTGGAAGATAGACTGAGCGAACTGACGCACACCATTAAGCGCAACCCCATCAGTTCCTTGGGGTTTGCTTTTGCCGCTGGGGCTGCTGTCGGACTGCTGCTATCGCTCTGTGCCAACAGATCTGAAACAGCCTCGAATCAATGAGGGTTTAACACGCCGCAACGGCATATGGTCAAGCGATCATATGCCGTCACATTGGTGGGAACCCCAGCGTTCCCGGCGAATTGTTAGACGCCAGCCACGGGCACGCTGGAGACTCCTCCCGACGGCAAAAACTCAGGCACATCGAGGCAGGCCACGCCGATCCGGTTGTCGGCCATGCCGTAATAGATGTCAAAACGGTCCGGCATTCCAAGATCGTCGCGCCGGTCAATGCCACTCGGGAAAACCACGTTCGCAACAGTGCCCTGGCATTCTTGTGGAAGTGTCGGCGTTAAAACCGGCTGTTTCGAACGATAACGGATGATCTGCGGATGTCTCTCGGACAGGATCATCACGCCGGCTGAGTAGCAGAGTTTGTGCTCGTTTGCCGCTGGCTCCGACAAATCGCTTACTCCGTGATAAACGATCAACCAACCATGCCTGCTTAAGATCGGCGGAGTGCCGCCGCCGATTTTGAGTCTCTCCCAGGGCGATACCGGAACCGCCAGCCGATGATGAGATGTAAAGCTGCCGAAACGCGGCTCCCCGCCCTTCAAGTCCGTTGGGCAATAGGAAATCCAGATGCTTTCGCGATCGATATCCAGTTCACGGGACGCTGGCTGGCAGGCGGTTTCTTCCGGCCGGGTGCCAGGAAACAATGGGCGGTGAAGAATCGCCAGCTCCGGCTTGCCGGACGGATTCGGAATGGCGACGGGGAATATGCTGGCGTCTTTATCGTCGACATCGTCGAATTCGATGTTCTGATAGGGCCCAAAGGTGGCAAGTCCCATCCGTTCCCAGTGGAAGAGGTCTTTTGACATGGCCAGCGCGATTCGCGGACCGCGCGGCGAAAATGCCGTATAGCTCATGATGTAGCTCTTGAGCGGTTCTACGAAGGTGATCCGAGGATCCTCGCAGCCGCCTCCGCCGCCGGGCCTCTTCTCATAATCAGCCTCCGGTTCGAGTGCGATGCCCAAGCGCTCGACACCCACCGGATCGCCTTCCCGACTGAAGCGCACACGCGCAATGCCAATGCGCGAGTAGTTTCCACGAGCAGTCAAGCGCGGAAATAGATATAGCTGGCCATCAGGCCCGCGAACCGCAGCCGGATTGAGAACACCTTCCACTTCCTGAGGATTGCCTGGCTCCGGCTCCATCAGCATTCCGAGACGCCGTAGCTCGAGGGTAGTTGTCGGAGATTCGAGGATCACGCCCGGCCATCCGCTGCTAAGCAAGCAATGATGGCTTCCGTCACCGGTTTAGTCTCATTAGGGCCGCGCACTTCGATGGAAACGACACCTGCTTGTTCGGCAGGGTAATCGTTTCCTCCCACGAACAAAGCGTCACCGATATAAACCATCTGTTTGATAGAAATGCCGAGCACATCCCGCAGCTTCCCAATCCCGTAAGCTTTATCGATGCCGGGCTTGGTGACATCGATTGACGTGGCGCCGCCCATGTGAACAGAGAATTCCGGAATCAAAGGATCGAGGATCGCTTTGATTTTTTTGCGTTTGGCGTAATCTGGATCCCACTTATCCTTTTCTGCCAAAGGCGCTTGCTGCCCTAGCGCCGAAAAGGTGATTTGGCTTCCGCGGTCTTCAATTGTCTCGCCCCAGACCTTTTCAGCCTGGCAGCCCGCCGCCGCGACGGCCTGTTTCAAAGATTCGGTGATCTTTGTCTTCTGAGCGGTGGTGAAATCCTCTGAATACAGTTTCTTCCATTCGCCTGAGTAGCGGAAAAACTTTGTCCCGCACGTCGGAAGAAGAGAAAGGTTCGCCAGACGCTCGTCATGCGGCAGGTGGGACAGCACCTGCTTTTCGAATTGCGGCCAATCGCCGCCGGAGATCACCGCGACTTTAACGACGCCCAGAAGATCATGGAGGAGCCCCGCCATACGCGAGTCCACAGACGATTTACTTTCGGCCAGTGTGCCGTCCAGATCATAAACAATCAGTTTCTTCATAATTCTTAGGGTTCGAGCTCCGGTATCGCAATCTCTAACAATGTCACTCCGCCGCGGGGCTGAAGAGCGCACACGCCGATCTCCGCCGGCAAAATAAATACATCGCCTTTGCCAACCGCATGCGTCACCCCTCCATGCACAATCTGGCCTTGGCCGTCGATACACACCAGAACGCGCGGTACACCCTCGGCGCCCACCGTGAAGGGCGATTGTCCACGCAGGCGCCACAGACAGAAATGCTCGCATTGCAAAAGTTTTTCCCGCCGCACATGGGCCGCCGATTCCAAAATAGGAGTTGTCAGACCGGCCGAAGTCTCGTCGAAATCGATGCAGGCAAACGCCCGATCCACTTCCAGAGGCCGCCGCTGGCCGGTTTCAGGGTCAACGCGATCCCAGTCGTACAGGCGAAAGGTGACGTCGCTATTTTCCTGAACCTCAAATACGACAACGTCGCCCAAGGTATGCACCGTTCCGGCGGGAATGAAGACGGCATCGCCTGGTTTAGGCTCCAGGCAGCGGAGATGGTCCGCCACCGTCCCGTTCTTGAGCGACTGCCGCAAATCTTCCGATGTAACGCCCGGCTTCAGTCCGGCATAGATGCGGCTCTCCTTCCCTGTCTGAAGAACTACCCACGCTTCCGTCTTCCCAGCCTCACCCATCGGCAGCAATTGCGTCTGCGAGTCGCAGGGATGAACCTGGACCGAAAGCGTTTCACGCGCATCCAGAAACTTCAAAAGCAGTGGAAATCGCGGGAAGCGTTGGGCAAGCTTTCCCATCAACTGGTCTGGAAACTGTTCCAGCAACTGAGTGATGGTCTGGCCCTTGCACGCGCCGTTAGCCACGTGGCTCGCATGATCGTCGCGATCGCTCAAGACCCATGCTTCGCCTACCGGGCCAGCCGGCAGCGGCGTACTCAGCAAGCCGGCTAATCGCCGCCCGCCCCAAAGCCGGTACTGATAGATAGGCTCGAGCCGCAAGGGGTACATCAGCGTTTTACGCGCGCTCGGTTCTTTTTTGGTTGGTATGGCTAATAATTGCGCCGGCATGTTGTGGTCCCTGCACGGGGTGGACCATCGTATTTGTATCCAAACGGAGCCTTGCGTCAGCTTGCAGCCCCAATTTATCGACGACCCGTGGTCACCTGACCATATGCGGTTAAACCTGATTGTCGGAGGTAGAAACTCGCGGAACCTCTAAAGATGCGTTGCCGCGCCCTTTGCCCTTAGCAGAAGTCGATGGCACTGTACGTGCACTGGTTGGCCAGACAGTTGCCGCCAGGTTTGCTGGGCCACTAAGCACATCGAAGGAGATCGAGTGAACGAACTAAATGGAGTCTTAGCCATTTATGGCACGCATAACGGAGCGGAGGCAGCGGTCAAGGAGCTGCAGCGTGCCGGCATTGACATGCGGACTTTATCTATCGTCGCCAAAGACTCACACACAAACCAGCAGGTAGTGGGCTACTACAACTACGGCGACCGCATGAAATATTGGGGCAAGACGGGCGCGTTTTGGGGAGGCTGCTGGGGCCTGCTCTTCGGCTCGGGATTCTTTGCAATTCCAGGTATCGGCGCGGTGCTGGTTGCCGGACCTTTGACAGCCTGGATCGCGGGGGCGCTGGAAGGCGCGGCGGTTCTCGGTGGATTGAGCGTCGTCGGCGCGGGTCTCTACGGTATGGGTATTCCGAAAAATAGTGTCGTTAAATACGAGATGGCCGTTAAGGCCGACAAGTTCCTGCTGATGGTTCACGGCACGGCGGCAGAAGTAGAAAAAGCGCGAGACATTATCGCCAGCACTTGGCCCATTAACGTGACGCTGCATTCGATTGCAGCTTCAGAGGCGGTTGCGCAATAGCAGGCGCAGCACGCACACGGTCGCTAGCAACCTTGCCCTGAAAGGCACTACAATGTTGAGAAAAACTAAGGAATTGAAGGGTCT
Source organism: Bryobacterales bacterium (assembly GCA_963764105.1). Classification (GTDB taxonomy): domain Bacteria; phylum Acidobacteriota; class Terriglobia; order Bryobacterales; family Bryobacteraceae; genus Bog-105. The sequence continues at coordinate 307,934 of CAVXRP010000007.1, read as the reverse complement.
CGTTATCCGCGCTTCGGATGGTGAGATTGGAACGGTTGATGAGTTCTATTTCGACGATGAGACATGGGTTATCCGTTATCTGATCGTCGAAACGGGCGGCTGGCTCGGCGGCCGGCCAGTCTTGATTTCGCCCATATCGATTGTTGGCATCGATTGGGTGGAAAGGCGCTTGGATGTAGCGCTGACGAAGAAGCAGGTGGAGATCAGTCCTCCCATCGACAGACATCTTCCCGTGTCGCGCCAGCATGAAGCCGCTTATCTCGGCTACTATGGGTATCCCTTATACTGGAGCGGTCCCAATCTTTGGGGTCCGGCGTTCTATCCGGCTGGCTTGGTTGAAACGCCCAGCGTTTCGGAAGAAGCGTTGGCGGAGCGCATTCGCGCAGAGTCGCCGGATTCGCATCTGCGCAGTGCCGATGTTGTCATTGGGTCTCACGTGGAAGCGGTGGATGGAGAAATCGGCCACGTAGAGGAGTTTATTGTGGACGATGAGGCTTGGGCCATCCGCTACATTGAGGTCGCCACGCGAAATTGGTGGCCGGGTAAGAAAGTTCTCGTTTCACCAGCATGGATTGAACGGGTAAGCTGGACCAATTCCAAGGTGTACGCCACGCTTTCTCGCGAAAGAATCCAAACCGCCCCGGAATACGTTGAGTCGGTAGCGATCACTCGCGAGTATGAAAATCGCCTCTACTTTCACTACGGCAGGCCACCCTATTGGTTGCCCGGGGATTCGCACCAAGAGCGGCGCAGTCATTTGGCAAGGGAAGTTGTAGAAACAATATGACCAAGTCGGAAACGAACCTGTTCCGCAAAACCTTGGAGAGCCGGCAGACGGAATTGAGAAACGAAAATAAAAGCCGCGAGGCGATCGAAACAGATTCGAGTCCGGACGAGCTCGATCGAATACAGCATGCCTCAGAACGGGAATACGCAATCGGCAGCCTGGAACGTAACTTTAGCCGGTTGCGCGAGGTGACGGCCGCCCTGCGCCGAATGGATGCGGGCACGTTTGGGGTTTGCGGAAAGTGCGAAGAAGAAATCAGTCTGAAGCGCCTGGCGGCCGTCCCCTGGGCGCCATTTTGTATCGTTTGTCAAGAGGCCGCCGATCTGGAGGGCGCATCGCCAGCGCGCGAGATGGACGATTCGCTGGTGGAAGTCTAAAGCTCGCGGGTCTTCTTGGTTTGTGGGGCGGACCTCCCGGTCAGCCTCCTGCGGCCCACCAATGCCACAACGCACAACCCTAGCCCGCTGCCCGTTCGAAATTAACCACGTCTCAGTTGCGAGGTATAAACGCCAGGTTGTCGCTCAGAACATAAACGGTAATAGCCAGAAACATCAGCACCAAGGCTGCCCAGAAACGCCAATCGTGATGCGCGCGCTTCCAATAGGGAAGAGCGCTCACTGACTCTGCCGGCGGGTGATGACGATGCTTACTCTCACTCACAATTGTTGTTTCTCCTCATTCTCTTTCTTCGCTTAAGCATGGGCCAAGGCTGAGGTCTCTTCCACAGCCGCACTGTATTCACCACGCCGGGCAGCCTGATTACAGTGGGCACGGTGATACAAAGCCTTTTGCGCCGCCACTACATTCGCCGGGTCGCCCTTCCATATCTCCAAAGCCGGCTGTTGGATGGCGCGCGCAAAGGAAAACGCCAAACCCCAAGGGACAGGCGCATTCGATCTGGCATTCATGGCATTCAGACGCGCCGAAGCCAATTCGCACGATTGTCCGCCTGACAAAAACGCCACCCCGGGAACCGCTGCGGGAACCACCTGCAACAAACACTTCACTGTGGCGGCGGCTACTTCCTTCACCGATTCTTGCATCGGGCAGGCCAATCCCGGCAGCACCATGTTGGCCTTCAAGATCATACCCTCCAACATCACCCGCTGCGCGTAAAGCTGGTTGAAAACCGCTCGCAAGACTTGCTCCGTTAGCTCGCGGCAGCGCTCGAGCGAATGATCACCAGCCATCAAAACCTCCGGTTCCACGACGGGGACCAACCCGCCTTCCTGGCACAAGGCGGCGTAACGAGCCAACGCCTGCGCATTGGACTCAATACAACTCACGCTCGGAATACCAGGTCCAATGGTGATCACCGCGCGCCATTTCGCAAAGCGCGCGCCCATCTGAAAATATTCAGCGAGACGCTCGCGCAAGCCGTCCAGACCTTCGGTGATTTTCTCTCCGGGATGAGCCGCCATATCTTTTGCGCCGGTGTCAACCTTGATACCCGGAACGATGCCGGCGTCGCGAATGACTTTGAGAAATGGGGTGCCGTCTTTCGTGCTTTGGCGAATCGTCTCGTCATAGAGGATCACTCCGCTAACGCAATCACCAAGACCAGGCGTGGTCACAATCAACTCCCGATAAGCTCGCCTTGTCTCCACGTCTTGCCGGATTCCCAGCTTTGCGAAGCGCTTATTGCAGGTTCCATTGCTTTCATCCATGGCCAGGAGGCCTTTGTCGTGCGCCACCAGGCTCCGGGCAATATCAATCAGTTTTTGTGCATTCATTTCGAGTTACCTTTGTTCCTTCAGCGCGCCCCATTCATCCCCAAAGCAGCGAGTTTCGTATAAGTGGACTTATAGTCTGTGTGCAAAATGCTGCGAATTCCTAAACCCTCGGCTATATCTACGAAGAGCGGCGTGTTTTCGATGTAAACGATCTGTGCCGCCGGCGCTTGCGCGATGTCTAGCGCTAGCCGGAAGATTTCGATGTCCGGCTTGCGGAGATGGACATAGCAGGAGGAGATAAAGAAATCTACAAACGTACCTAACTTGAATTCACGAATCCGATGAGCATTGAGCTCGCGCGATTCGTTGCTCACCACGGCTATCTTTAGGCCATGCCGCGCTTTGAGTTCGCCGATGAGGGCGATCATCTCCGGGTAGGGTTTCGATTGCGCGCACATGAAACTGCGAAACTGCGCGCGGGTGAAGGGGCGCTTTTGATAGAAGACAACCCGAGTTAGGTAATCCTCAAAAGCAAGCTTCCCCTCCTCGTGAACCTCGAAGTTCAAGCGGTGCCGTTCATCCATTTCAGCCCAGCCTAGCTGGAAGTGTTTAGCCGCGCGCTTGCGCGCCAGGTGATCCCAGCCGTTCGTGAGCAGCACGCCCCCAATATCCACAAATAAGCAAGTAATAGGAGACGGTTTCTCAGCCGATGTCTTCATTGGGGCGCAGCCACAACCCAGAGGGAGCAGATTGAGGGCCACGACAATCCATCACTGTTTTATAATGAGCAAGAGAGATTTAGCGAAGGCGCCGCGGAATGCGGTGACCAAATGCGGTCACATGACGCCACTCGATCACTCGGTTGCGCGTCTTTTCGTTGATCGCCCTCGCCCTCCGAGTCGGCCATCTGCTTGCTTCTAACTCTGTTTCCTACAGAGACTGCCGAAAGGGTTTACCTGAACGAAACATCCAAAATTCTCAAAATCGCCTTTGTGGGCGATCATCTGCCGCGCAAGTGCGGCATAGCTACCTTCACCTCCGACCTGCTTTCCTCGGTGGCCGCCGCCTGTCCTCAATGCCAATGCTTCGCGGTCTCGGTGAACGACATTCCGGGCGGCTATGAATACCCGGACGTCGTGCGCTTCGAGATTGACGAACAGGATCTGTCTTCTTATCTCAGAGCCGCCGACTTCCTGAACATCAGTAACGTGGATATCGTTTGCCTGCAGCACGAGTTCGGTATCTACGGTGGTCCTGCCGGTGGACACATCCTGGCGCTCCTGCGCGAATTGAGAATGCCGGTTGTGACCACGCTGCATACGTTGCTGCCGGAACCGGAAGCCGATCAGCGCAGAGTGATGGAGGGGCTGATCTCCCTATCTACTCGTCTCGTAGTCATGGCCGAGCGAGGACGCCGGATGCTCGAAGACATCTACCACGCGCCGGCGGCCAAAATCGATCTGATCCCGCACGGCATTCCGGATGTGGGTTTCGTCGATCCAACTTATTTCAAAGATCAGTTCGCCGTGGAAGGTAAGGTGGTGTTGCTCACCTTTGGCCTGCTTTCACCCAATAAGGGCATCGAGTATGTGCTCAACGCTCTCCCCGGCATTCTGCGGGAGTTTCCCGACGTTGTCTACATTGTCCTCGGCGCTACCCATCCTAATGAGCTTCGCGAGCACGGGGAAGCCTACCGGCTGAGTCTGGAAATTCTCGCCAAGAAAAATAAAATCGATAGGAACGTCATCTTCTACAACCAGTTTGTGGACCTGGAAAATCTTAAGGAATTCATCGGCGCGGCCGACCTTTATATCACGCCCTATTTGAACGAAAAGCAAATCACTTCGGGCACACTTTCTTACGCCTTTGGCGCCGGCAAAGCCGTGGTCTCAACTCCCTACTGGCACGCAGCCGATCTGCTGGCAGAGGAACGCGGGGTGTTGGTGCCTTTCGCCGATGCGCCTGCCATAACGCGCGAAGTGACCGCTTTGTTGCGCGATGACACGCGCCGCAATGCCATGCGCAAGAACGCCTACCGGCTGGGCCGTGACATGATTTGGAGCAACGTCGCGCAGCTCTACATGAATTCCTTCGAAGGTTCGCGGCTCGAAGTGGCAGCGCCGTCGCGAAAATCTCTGGCTACCAAGACACTAGACCAAAAGCCACGCGAACTGCCTGTCATGAACCTGGATCATCTCTGGCGCATGACCGATTCTACGGGACTCTACCAACACGCCAATTTCAGCATTCCGAATTTTTCCGAAGGGCATTGCACCGACGATAACGCGCGCGCTTTTATTCTGGCCGTCTTGCTGGATGAGTTGGGCGAAGATCCGGAGAGTATGCGAACGCTGGCCACCACCTCGGCGGCTTTCCTGAATCATGCCTTCGATTACAAAACAAAACGCTTTCACAACCATCTCAGCTTTGACAGGCGTTGGGTTGACGAACAGGGGTCGGAGGATTGTCAAGGAAGAGCCCTCTGGGCGCTGGGCATCGGTGTAGGGCGGTCTCCCATTAGAAGCTTTCAAATGATGGCTGGCCAACTCTTCGCGCTCGCTCTGCCCGCGCTGGTCGGCTTCACTTCGCCGCGCGCCTGGGCGTTCGGCCTGCTCGGCATTCACGAATATCTGCGACGCTTGAGCGGCGATAGCCTGGTTGCCCAAATACGCGAGACACTCACCTGCCGGCTGATGAAGCGCTTCGATGACGCGGCCCACCCGGATTGGCAATGGTTCGAAGAGGAACTTTCCTACGACAACGCCAAGCTCGCGCACGCTTTGATCTTGAGCGGTCAGGCTACTGGCCAACAGGCGGTACTCGATCGAGGGCTCACCACTCTACGCTGGCTCACTGAACTGCAGATGTCCGAGCAGGGTCATTTCCGGCCTATCGGCAGCAATGGTTTCTATCGCCGCGGCGGCGTCCGCGCCACCTTCGATCAGCAGCCGATTGAAGCGCAAGCCACCGTCTCGGCTTGTCTCGAAGCTTTTCGCGCCACCGCGGACATTTGGTGGTATGAACAGGCGCAAAGCGCGTTTGATTGGTTCATTGGCGCGAACGATCTCGGTCTGGAAGTCTACTCACCCGAGACGGGCGGCTGCCGCGACGGCCTACATGTCGATCGCGTCAATAGCAATCAAGGGGCCGAATCCACCTTGGCCTTTCTCCTTTCCCTGGCTGAAATGCGCAGCGCACAAAATGTATTGACAAGCTTTAAAAAGCCGATACGTCTAGGAGAGTTCTCCACTTTATCCGCCTCTCCTTGAATGAGCAACCGTATGTCAACTTGCTTCGAATCGTCAATTTCCGTGAAACGAGCCCAAACAATCCTCAAGCCAGATCAATCGCGCGTTCTTTTGCGCCGTTTCGATCCTGGCGATTCAGATCGCGTTGGCGGGATACTCAGCCGGATCATGGCGCTGCCCGAAGAAAGAATCGGCCCACTGCTGGCGGAAGTTTCGGCCGAGTTTTCGCAGCGCCACAAGGATATCTGCCAAAAATTCTTGCAACGGTTTGAACAAGTTCGCCAGCCGCTGCTGGTGCCCGACGACATCTCACTCGAACGAAAACTCCTGATCGGCTCCTATTTCCTAGCCGAATACTCTTTGGAATCCGCCGCCCTTTTCAACCCTTCTATTGTTCCGCACCCCGATCAATCCAATCTCGCACCCGGTGCGCTGCGCTTCATTCTAAGTCTGCGAGCCACGGGAGAAGGGCACATCTCTTCTATCACTTTTCGCATGGGCGTCATTCATCCCGATCACCGGATTGAGGTTTTCAAACCGGCCGGTTTCCTGAATGAGCCGCAACAGCTGCCCAATGCGGCTTACGAGAAGCCGCTGTTTGAGCGCAAGCTGGGGGAACTTGGATTGACGGGCGAGTTTACCAGCCAGCTCATGAGCAAACTCGCCGATTCGTTTACCTTGGATGAGCTTCGTAACGCCCTCAAAGCGGCAAGACTCGTATTAGGTGAGGGGATCTTACCAAAAGATCAAATGGTCGCCCGCGGAATCTGGATGTTGGCCCGCTCCAACTATGAGGTTCAGTTCCAAGCCGGCCAAGAACTCTCCGAACGCATCATTTTCCCATCCACGCCTTCGCAACGCAATGGCATCGAAGACGCCAGATTCGTCTGTTTTCAGAAGGAAGACGGCGCCCACCGTTACTTCGCCACCTTCACGGCTTTCGACGGGACGACGGTGGTTCCGGAGTTGTTGGAGACTTCCGATTTCCTCCTCTTTAAATTCATTTCCTTGAATGGTCCGGCCGCGAAGAACAAAGGGATGGCTATGTTCCCTCGCAAGATCGGCGGCCGCTACGCCATGCTTGGCCGCCAGGACAACGAGACTATTTCTCTGATGCTTTCAGACAATATTCATTTCTGGAACGATCATTCGCCTCTTCTCAAGCCTGCCTTCCCCTGGGAACTCGTGCAGATCGGAAACTGCGGATCTCCCATTGAAACGGAGGCTGGCTGGTTGGTGCTCAGCCACGGAGTCGGTCCCCTGCGTAAATACTGCATCGGCGCCTTTCTGCTCGATCTCAACGACCCATCGAAGGTAATTGGGCGGCTAAGCGAGCCTTTACTCAAGCCCAACCAGAACGAGCGCGAAGGCTACGTGCCCAATGTTGTTTACACCTGCGGCGCTCTGGTTCACAAGGGAGAACTCATCATTCCGTATGGCTTGGCAGATCATGCCACGGGTTTTGCCACGGTCCCGCTTGCCGACGTTCTAGCTGGTATGGCGTGAGTGTTTCGCCGTGCGCGCCCTCTCGCTGAGGAATGCGGCACGGGTTGAGCGCGGCGAACGTCAGCCCTCACTAAGGGTAGTAATTTATTTGACAAAAAAGAGCATCCTTGCCGATCGCGACAGGGGGCCGGGTTTGACGCGGCTCTAACAATTTACTCGGGCGGTAGCATCTCTACCTACTGACTTGACTCTCAATTCGCTCATAACCAAAGCGGCATTTTGGGGACTGTCTATGACAATGTGCTGAAAGATTTCATTGCGGTCGGCCAGTGCAAAGTGGGACCATTTCAGTTCAATCAAACTATTCCAACTTGCGGAGTGCAATGGATCGCAGCTTCGCAAATTGAGCCGTTACCTCTGCATGCGGGACTAGGGGACGAGGGTCATCCAACGCCGCCTGGATAGCTGCACGAAATGATGCATCATGTTCAGCAGCGATCTTCCTGCGGTAAATGTCTCTGCTTCGTCACTGAAAAGCCTTTTCCGTCCGCTATCCAAATCGGCATATGATTGGTCAAGTCGGCGGCCCAAGCGGTTTCGCCATCTCGCGTCCTCCGTTAGTCGACTGATTTCCGCAAACCTAAGTGTCGAAACCGTCATCGGGCTTGATAGAATCCAAGAGCTCACTGAAGGAGCACATTTTCCATGACGAACATAGCGAATAAAACGACACGGCGGGGCTTCGCCGCGCTCGCTACCGCTGGTCTACTTTCATTTGCCATGCGCAAACCATCATCGGCGCAAAGCATTTACGATTCGCCTGGCATGTCTGCCTTGTTCGGCGATTCAGTCGAAGCCTTTCAGTCTTCGCTTGAGGGTGCCCTGGCTTTCTTGAACACGCTGCAAGATGCGTACGCCGCCGGCAGCACAGCTAGGCTCTCGCAGAGTTATTCAGACCAACTCTTTGGCCCCGCTTTCCCCTACGTCGGATTCACCTATGACAATGCCGTGGTGATTCATGCCTATTTGGCTCGTGGGTTGGCGGCCGATGTCGAGCGCGCCACCGTCTTAGGCAACGGTTTGGTGCACGCGCAGGCCACAAATTTCCCGGTAAGCGACGGCCGTTTCGCCCAGGGATACTACGTCAATACCGCTGATAGCAGCGGGGCATACGTCACGCCCGCCGCGTTTCCCTTCTACTTCTACAGCAGTTCGGTAGGGGATCAAGCGTGGGCCGGTATGGCTCTGGCGCAACTCTACCACGCCACTGGCAAAACTGCATTCTTGACCGCCGCGCTCCAAGTCGCCAATTGGATCGTCACCAATGCCTACGACACACTCGGAGCCGGCGGTTACCGCTTCGGGACAACCATCAACCCTCAGAACCAGTCAGTACCCTCCACAAACGGCAAATCGACCGAACACAACATCGACACCTACGCGTTCTTCACCATGCTTACCACATTAACGAAAGGCGGCAAGTCTGCTGCCAATGGCATGACGTGGTCCAGCCTGGCGCAGCATGCGCTCACCTTTGTTCAAGCTATGTTCAATTCCACGGGCGGTTTCTTCTACACGGGAACCCTCGGCGATCAAATCACCATCAACAAGTACCCCATCCCTGAAGATGTTCAAACCTGGTCGTATCTTGCCATGCAGAACAACGCGTACGCTGTCAGTCTCGACTGGGTGAAAACCAACTTGGTAACCATCGACACACCCTCTTCGCCTTTTAGCTCCCTACAAGGCCTTTCGAACCTGCGTGTCGAAGGCGAAACGTTCGACACGGCGAGCCTCGCCACCAACGGCGCGGCGAACGATCCCGAAGCTGTTTGGTTGGAAGGCACTGCCCATACGGCAGCCGCGCTATTCTCCCGCCAGGCACACCCAGCCTGGGCCGATCAAGACCGCGATGATCGAGACTCGGACGGCGATCTTCGCACTGCCCATATATTGCTGCGAAACATCAAGCTCGCTCAATCAAAGCTCGGCGCCAGCCAAACCGTTAACTCGAAACCCATCACCGCCGGACAAGGGATCGTCGCGGCAACGGGCCAACTCGACACCGGATTCGGCTACGACTACTTCCCCGATCTGCACATCGGCGCAACCGGGTGGTACGTACTTGCACTCCTGGCCGCCAATCCATTCCAACTCGGCTATCGCACCCGTAGGTGGTAACTCTCTTCGACTGATTTCTTCAGTCACGAAAATCGCACAACTCGATTTCCCCTCTTTTCAATCACATACAGCCCGAAATTTTGTCCCCCGTTCGCCCCTTCCAGCAAAACTGAAGTCGTTTGTATGTCGCCGTCGCGCGCTCGCAATCAACCTACTTAACAAACAAGGATCAAACCATGGCCACCGCCGCACAAATCAACGCCAACCAGTTGAACGCTCAAAGTTCCACCGGACCTACTTCAGAAGAAGGCAAGCAAGCTTCATCCCAGAACCGCACCACGCACGGTCTCTGTCACAATCACACCTGTTTCTATCTCCTCGCCGGCGAAGATCCGGAGAAATACGCCGAACTCTACACCAGCCTCAAAGAAGAACACCAACCGCAAACGGAAACAGAACGCATTCTAGTTCGCCATCTCGCCCAACACGAATGGCTCCGCACCCGCGCGCTGCGCCTCCAGCAATCGTGCTTCGACGCAAAGCTACAAATCATCGACAATCGGCAGTTCGCCCTCTTCCTGCGCTACCAAACTACTCACGAACGAGCTTTCTACAAAGCTCTCAAGGAGTTCCAAACTATAAGAGCCCAAAGGAGTAAAGAGCAAATTGGCTTCGAATCGCAAAAACGCCGCGAAGCCGCCGATGAGCGCGCCGCCGAAGCTCATAGCCTAAAAAAACAAGCCTTTAGGCTGAGGGAACAGGCTTTCGAACTTAAGAAACAACGCTTCGCTCCGTCTGATCAGCCCGAAAAAGTCAAAGACGATCCATTCTCATGCGCCGGTTCGCCAAGCAGCGCGGCTCCCACCCCCGCTACCAGCCCTGGAGACTGGGAAATGGCGGCCTAAGCCTCGCTGAACACTGTCGAACCTCGCATGCTCTCCATAACCAACTCCCGAGGTGTGCCCGTGCCTCGCCCTGTCGAATGGTTCGCTGAGTGTCGCATGACCACAGGAGGTCATTCCTTTCGTCGGCCGGGGAGCGCCCCAGCCTGGCTGCGGCCTTTGTTTGGCGCTTTTCCCACCCCTTGCCGCTCATGGCCTTTGAGTTGCACCTTTTCCTACGTGCGTTTTATGCCAACAAAAAGGGGAAAACAATGATCGAACTTACGGCTGAACAGCCCATCAACACATCGCCTTTCGCCGACGAGAGCGGCACCCAGGTGAACGTCAGTCAGACCAACCCTACATACCATCCCTTATCGCCCGACTTACTTGCCAAGATGAACGCCTATTGGCGCGCCGCGAATTATCTTTCGGTCGGACAGATCTATCTATATGACAACCCTCTGCTGCGCGAGCCCCTAAAGCTGTCGCACGTCAAGCCGCTGGTGGTGGGTCACTGGGGCACAACGCCGGGTCAGAACTTCATCTACGTTCACCTCAACCGGCTTATTAAGAAGTACGACCTCGATATGTTCTATATCGCCGGACCCGGCCACGGCGGCCCGGCCATTGTCGGCAACGTTTACCTGGAAGGCACCTGGAGCGAAGTCTATCCGAATGTCAGTCAAGACGAAGCCGGACTCAAAAAGCTCTTCACGCAGTTTTCGTTTCCCGGCGGCATTTCCAGCCACGTCGCGCCCACTACGCCTGGCTCCATTCACGAAGGCGGCGAGTTGGGCTATTCGCTCAGTCACGCATTTGGCGCCGCGTTTGACAATCCTGGCCTCATCGTGGCCTGCGTTGTGGGCGACGGTGAAGCGGAAACCGGTCCTTTGGCTACCGCCTGGCAATCGAACAAGCTGCTCAATCCAATTACCGACGGAGCGGTGTTGCCCATCTTGCACCTTAATGGCTACAAGATCAGTAATCCGACGGTGTTATCTCGGATCGAGCATGATGAGCTGGAACAATTCTTTCGCGGCTGCGGCTGGACGCCTTACTTTGTCGAAGGCGACGATCCGGAAAAGATGCACCCGCTCATGGCCGCCACCCTGGAAAAGGCCATCGAGCACATCAAGCAGATCCAGCAGAATGCCCGCAACAAAAACGATAACAGCCGGCCGCGCTGGCCAATGATCGTGCTTAGGTCGCCCAAAGGCTGGACCGGACCGAAAGTTGTCGATGGCCTGCAAATTGAAGGCACCTTTCGCGCGCACCAGGTGCCGCTCTTGGTGGATGCCGATCATCCCGATCACGTCCAACTCCTGGAAGAGTGGATGAAGAGCTACAAGGCCGAAGAACTCTTCGATAAGAGTGGCCGTCTGATCCCTGAACTAGCGGATCTGGCGCCCAAAGGCGATCGCCGCATGGGCGCGAATCCACACGCCAACGGCGGAATTTTGCTGCGCGACTTGCGGATGCCTGATTTTCACCTGCACGCGGTCAACGTGCCTTCCCCGGCGCTGTCGAAGCGCAGGATACCCAAGTTCTCGGCAACTTCTTGCGCGATGTGGCCAAGCTCAATGAAGACCAGCGCAATTTCCGTGTGTTCGGCCCCGATGAAACCGTCTCCAATCTTCTGAGCGCCGTTTTCGAAGTCACTAACCGTCAGTGGGATGCGCGCGAAGTCGGCAATGACGAATTCCTCGCACCTTCCGGGCGCGTGCACGATTCTATGCTGAGTGAGCATCAGTGTGAGGGATGGCTGGAAGGATATCTGCTCACCGGCCGGCACGGACTCTTCAATAGCTATGAAGCCTTCATTCGGATCGTCGATTCCATGTTCAGCCAGCACGCCAAATGGCTGAAGGTAACCTTAGAGCTGCCGTGGCGCCGCAAGATTGCGTCGCTGAACTATCTCCTCGCCTCCCATGTCTGGCAGCAAGACCACAACGGCTTTACCCATCAGGATCCTGGCTTTCTCGATCACGTGATAAACAAGAAAGCGGATATCGTTCGCTGCTATTTGCCGCCCGACGCCAACTGCTTACTGTCGGTTTTCGACCACTGTTTGCGCAGCCGTCACTACGTGAATGTAGTAGTGGCGGGCAAACACGCGCTGCCGCAATGGCTCACCATGGACGCTGCCGTAGTCCATTGCACGGAAGGCATTGGCATCTGGCAATGGGCCAGCAACGACCAACACAGCGAGCCCGATGTGGTGATGGCCTGCTGCGGGGACACGCCCACGCTGGAGATCCTGGCCGCCGTTTCGATTCTTCATGAGCATCTGCCGGGGCTGAAAATCCGTGTCATTAACGTGGTCGATTTGATGAAACTGCAACCATGCAGCGAGCACCCGCACGGACTAAGCGAGACAGATTTCGATTCGCTATTCACCAAAGATAAACACATCGTCTTCGGCTTCCATGGTTACCCTTGGCTAATCCACCGCTTGACCTATAACAGGACCAATCGCAACATCCATGTCCGGGGCTACAAAGAGGAGGGCACGATTACCACGCCCTTCGACATGCGAGTACAGAACGAACTGGATCGCTTCCACTTAGTGCAAGACGTGGTCGATCGCTTGCCGGATTTGGGCAGCAAAGGGGCTTATTTGAAACAACTGGTGAAGGACAAGCTGATCGAGCACAAGCATTATATCGACAAACACGGTCAGGACATGCCGGAAATTCGTAACTGGAAGTGGCCCGGCGCCGCATAATCGGCGGCACTTGTACCGATCCTCAGCGACTTCTTGCCTGGGTCGACCAAGCACTGCTTGGTGAGCCGCAGCAATAAGGCAAGCTCAGTAATCTCTCTCAGCAACCGCGCATTTTCACCAATGCGCCGAGGTCCAATTCATGAATGAAAATGGCATTACCAAGACAGTAGAGAAGCCGCTAGAGAACCCGGCAAAGAACCCGATCTTACCCAGTTCGCCTAATAACCTCCCAACCGGAGATCAGGAATTCCAAGGGGGCCAGCCACCCATATGGTTGGGGAGTGTCTTGAAATGGATTCTGCCCATTGCCTTCTTGCTGATTGGCGCCTTTGTCGTGATCCCAAACTTCCTACAGAAGTGGTTATGGATGCGCGAACTGAACTTCGCAGGCATCTTCTGGACCGTGTTCTCAATTAAGGTGGGAATGACTTGCGTTGCGTTTCTCGTCGCGCTTCTCTTCCTTGGGTTTAATATCCGCGAGGCGGCGAAACACAGCTCCGGGCTGACTCACCCTGAATCCCCAAGGAGGAAACCCATTCAACTGCGCGGCCTCCTCCTCCATCACCATCTTCTTTCGGGAACTCTATCACTGATCACCGTGGCTGTTGCCGCCCTTTTTGCGATTGGCTTTTACACCCAATGGGATACCTATCTGCGCTTTCGTTATGGCGCTTCATTCGGGCTCTCCGATCCTATCTTTGGCATCGATCTTGGATTCTACATCTTTCGTCTGCCGTTTTACGAGCTCTTGCAGACCAGCACCGTATTCTTGATTGAGCTGGCCATTGTCGCCGTGGCATGCCAGTACGCCTACTTCGGCCTCTTCCGACTCACCGGCCGCCGATCGGTTGAAGCCCGCGGTAACGTCATTCCGCATGTGTCATTGCTCCTATTGCTCCTCGCCGCCACCTTCGGAATTGGTTATTATTTAGATCGATTCGATCTCCTTTTCTCCACCACCGGCGTCGTCTACGGCGTGGGCTACACGGCAGCTCATGCCACGCTGCCCGCTCTTTGGGCCATGATGGGAATTTCCGTATTGGCTTGCGCGCTGCTCGCTTTCAATGTCTTTCGCCCAAGCTGGAAACTCCTGGTAAGGGGAGCCGTTGCCTACGTCGCTCTCTACGTAATGGGAGTCATGCTGATTCCCGCGCTCGTCCAGAAGTTCATCGTGCAACCCAATGAACTCAGTCTGGAGCATCCCTATTTGACAAATTACATCGAGTTTACCCGCAAAGCCTACAATCTCGATAAAATTCAAGAAACTCCCTATCCGGCGGTTTCCGATCTAACACCTGCGATTCTTGCCAGAAACCAGGACACCATCGATAATATTCGTCTGTGGGATAAACGGCCACTCCAACAGACCTACCAGCAGACTCAAGCCATTCGCCTGTACTACAACTTCTATGATGTTGCTGTAGACCGCTACCATCTCGCCGATGGCTATCACCAGGTGATGCTTTCCACCCGCGAGCTCTCGGCGGAGCTGCCCGCCAAAGCGCAAACCTGGGTCAATGAGAATCTCCAATTCACTCATGGATACGGTTTGGTCATGAACTTTGTCTCCAAGAGCATCGGCGGAGGATTCCCCGAATATCTGATTAAGAACGTGCCGCCGCAATCTTCGTTCGGCCTGAATATCACGCAACCGGCAATTTACTTCGGTGGCGGTATGCCAGGATCCAGAATCGTCAGCACAGGCGTCAAAGAATTCGATTACCCGTCGGGCAACGATAACGTCTACACCAGCTATACCGGCAAAGGTGGCATCCTGCTCGACAGCTTGGGCAAACGGATCTTGTTTACCTTGACGCAGGGCGACATCAATATATTGCTGACGTCCTATCTCAAGCCGGAAAGCAGAATTCAGATTTGGCGAAATGTAAAAGAACGTGTGGCAGAGGTCGCGCCGTTCTTGAAACTCGATGCCACTCCCTACCCTGTTTTGAGCGAAGGAAAGTTGTATTGGATTCAGGACGCATACACCACCTCCAGCGGCTTTCCTTATTCGAATCCTCATAGCACCGATTTCGGCAAAGGGCTGAACTACATCCGCAACTCCGTGAAAATCACTGTGAATATGTACGACGGCACGGTTTCCTTCTATGTGATGGATCCTCACGATCCGGTGCTAGCCGTCTATCAGCATGCTTTTCCGGGTGTTTTCCAGAATTTGGATCAACTGCCAGCCGATCTAAAATTGCATCTGCGCTACCCGCAAGACCTCTTCGCCATCCAAGCCACGCAATACCAGAGCTTTCACATGACTGACCCGCAGGTCTTCTACAATCGCGAGGATCTCTGGGTCCCGCCCATGGAGAAATACGACGGTAACCTAAGTCCCATGGAGCCGTACTACATTCTGATGAAGCTTCCGGGCAGCACGCAGCTAGAGTACCTGCTAATGAGTCCCTTCACTCCGCAAAATCGCGACAACATGATTGCCTGGCTCGCCGCCAGATCCGATTTCCCGGATTACGGCAAAATGCTGTTCTACGAACTTCCCAAAGACAAGCTGACCTACGGTCCTAACCAGGTCGGAGCGATGATCGATCAGAGTACGCTCATTTCGCAACAGCTCACGCTCTGGGATCAAAAAGGTTCGGGCGTGATCCGCGGGAAACTGATTGTCATTCCCATTGAGAATTCATTCCTCTACGTCATTCCTCTTTACCTCCGAGCCGAAGGAACGAACTTCCCCCAACTCAAACGCGTCATCGCAGCAACCGGAGACAAGGTTGTCATGGAGCCGTCGCTCGATGGAGCGCTCAGCGCGCTCTTCGGCGGGTCTGGCGGGGAAGACATCCAACAGGGTGGGACGCAAACTTCCGCCGGCCCAGCCGCCCCGCCAACTGGCGCCGCTGTCGCAACCCAAAATAGCGAATTGGGGAAAGAAAGGCTGCAACTGTTGCAAGCGCAGAAGGCGCTGGATTCGCTCAGAAGCCTTATCAACAGTCCGGCCGAGAGCCAACCGGCGGCCGCACCCCCCAACCTACAGAAGTGATTCGCCATGATCGCCAAAAAAATTGACCCTAAATCGAAAGCCGATCCGAACGCCGCTTCGGAAAACGGACTCAAATCCGTCCCGATGCCGGAGCTCGAGAAGAAGCTGGGATCGACGCCGGACGGGCTCTCTCAAGCGGAGGCCTCCAAGCGCCTCGCGCAAGATGGGCCCAACGAGCTTAAGGAGAAGAAAGACAATCTCTTCCTGAAGTTTCTCAGCTACTTTTGGGGTCCCATTCCATGGATGATCGAAGCCGCGGTGATTCTTTCCGCCTTGGTCCGTCACTGGCCGGATTTTTTCATTATCCTGCTTTTGTTGTGTTCAAACGCCGTCGTAGGCTTCTGGGAAGAACATCAAGCCGGCGACGCCATCGCCGCCCTTAAGAAACGGTTGGCCAGCACGGCGAAGGTGAAGCGCGACGGGAAATGGACCGACCCGCCGGCCCGCGAAGTGGTAAAAGGCGACGTCATCCGTCTCCGCCTAGGCGACATTGTGCCCGCCGATGCCCGTCTACTCGCAGGCGACCCCATACAGGTCGATCAGTCCGCGCTCACCGGCGAATCGTTGCCCGTCGATCGTAAACCGGGCGATCCGGTGTTCTCGGGATCCATTGTGCGCCGCGGTGAAATTGAAGCTATGGTGTACGCCACCGGAACGAATACCTATTTCGGCAAAACCGCTCAGCTGGTGGAAGAGGCTCACACCGTCAGTCATTTTCAGAAGGCCGTCCTGAAAATTGGCGATTACCTTATTGTTCTGGCTGTGGCTCTGGTATTACTGATCGTGATCGTCGCACTCTTCCGCCACGATCCCATTCTCAGTACCTTGGAGTTCGCTCTCGTACTTCTGGTAGCCTCCATTCCTGTGGCAATGCCGACGGTCCTGTCTGTCACCATGGCAGTGGGCGCTCGTCTTCTCGCTAAAAAAGAGGCTATTGTCACTCGCTTGTCGGCCATCGAAGAGTTGGCTGGGGTAGACGTCTTGTGCTCCGACAAAACCGGCACACTCACTCAGAACAAGCTCACACTCGGCGATCCCTTCACCTTGAATAATATCCCGGCCGACCAGGTCATCCTTTGCGCCGCGCTCGCCTCCCGCGCGGAGGACAAAGACACCATTGACTTGGCTGTCATCGGCGGCGTTAAGGACGACAAGGCCCTCAAGAGCTATCAGATCCTCCATTTTCAACCCTTTGACCCAGTCCATAAGCGCACCGAAGCCACCGTCAAGGGTTCCGACGGAAAACAGTTCTTGGTCGCCAAGGGCGCTCCCCAGGTGATTCTGGCGATGGCCACCAACGCTGTTGAAATAAAATCGGCTGTCGAGAAGGCCATCAACGATTTTGCGGGTCGCGGTTTCCGTTCCTTGGGCGTGGCGCGCGCCGACCAAGCGGACAATTGGCAATTCATCGGCATGCTGCCGCTATTCGACCCACCTCGTGAACAAGCCAAAGCCACCATCGCCAGTGCCCGCAAGATGGGCGTGAGCGTTAAGATGGTGACCGGCGATCAAATGGCTATCGCCAAGGAAACGGCCAAACAACTCGGTATGGGCACGGATATATTCGATGCCAGCAAATTAGGCGATACCAAGCACCACGAATCAACACAGTCCGCGGAGGCCATCGAAAAGGCTGACGGCTTCGCCCAGGTGTTTCCCGAACATAAGTTCCATATTGTGGATGTTTTGCAGCAGCGCGGCCACATCGTCGGAATGATGGGAGATGGGGTGAATGACGCCCCTGCTCTGAAGAAAGCCGATTGTGGAATCGCCGTTTCCGGCGCCACCGACACAGCCCGCGCTGCCGCATCCATCGTCCTCCTCGCGTCGGGTCTTTCCGTCACCATCGACGCCATCAAGGAAAGCCGCCGCATCTTCCAGCGAATGAATAGCTACGCCATGTACCGCATCGCCGAAACGCTGCGCGTGCTGTTCTTCATGACGCTGGCCATCCTGGTCTTCAACTTTTACCCGGTCACTGCGGTGATGATCGTGATGATTGCTTTGCTCAACGATGGCGCTATTCTTTCCATCGCCTACGATAACGTTCACTACCGGGACAAGCCGGAAGCTTGGAACATGCGCCTCGTGCTCGGCATTTCCACCGTGCTTGGAGTCATTGGAGTGGTGGCCGCCTTTGGTCTGTTCTATATGGGAGAGCGCGTCTTTCATCTCGACCGCGACCACATTCAAACCCTGATGTATTTGAAGCTTTCGATTGCCGGACACTTGACAATCTTTCTCACCCGCACGCGCGGTCCTTTCTGGTCGATTCGCCCGGCGCGCATCCTGTGGATGGCGGTGCTTGGCACACAAATGGTGGCCACACTCATCGCTGTTTACGGGGTCTTCATGACACCTCTCGGCTGGAAATGGGCTGGTTTCGTTTGGGCCTATGCCATTTGTTGGGCGCTGCTGAATGATCGCATCAAACTGCTGGCGTATCGCATCTTCGATCCCAAGAAGGCTCCACTGTTGGCAAAAAAGCAAGTCGACCTCAAACCGCAAATCGCTACTCGCGCCTATGAAATCTATGAAGAGCGTGGCCACCAGGATGGCCAAGCGGATCAAGATTGGCGCGAAGCGGAGATTGAGACAAATAAAGCGGAAGCGGAACATGCCGGAGCCGGCGCAAAATGAACATTAACTCGGAGGACTTTCGGGTAAAGCCTGGCAAAAAGGTGAAGTTGCAGGATTGGCCCACCGTGGTCAAGCCTTTTTGCAAGTCGAAAGAAGACTACAAACTACTCCTCGATAAACACGTTGCGGAACTCAGCTCACTGCAAGACTTGCATTACGCTTCGAACCGTTATGCTTTGCTGCTGATCTTTCAGGGCATGGATGCAGCCGGCAAAGACGGAGCCATTCGGCACGTCATGTCCGGGGTCAATCCAGAGGGATGCCAGGTCTCCAGCTTCAAGCAGCCGAGCGCCGACGAACTGGAACATGACTTTCTCTGGCGCACCACTCGTCAGTTGCCTGCCCGAGGGAAAATTGGGATCTTCAATCGTTCCTATTACGAGGAAGTATTGGTTGTGAAGGTGCATCCCGAGATCCTTCGCCAGGAAGGGCTCTCGGAGGAGCTGCGCGATGAGAAAAACATCTGGGATGAACGCTATCAATCCATTACCAACTTCGAACGGCACCTTCATCGCAATGGCACGGTAACGGTCAAACTGTTCCTTCACCTATCTAAGGATGAGCAGCGCAAGCGATTTCTCGAGCGGATTGACGAACCCGCTAAGAATTGGAAATTCAGTGCGGCGGACGTTCACGAGAGGAAATACTGGAAGCAGTATGTGGCGGCTTTTGAAGATTGCCTGAGCGCCACCAGCACGGCGCACGCGCCTTGGTACGTCGTTCCCGCCGACGATAAGGAGAATGCCCGGCTTGATCGTCTCCCAAATTGTCTTGGACGCTCTTTCGCATCTCAAGATGGCCTATCCGAAGACGACCAAGAAACGCCGCCTGGAGCTCGCGGGCATTCGCCAGCTCCTTGCAAAAGAAGATTGAAGCAACCCACAAAGGACCAAACAACTATGACTAACACTCAGACCAAAAAATGTGCGCATCCCGCATGCCGCTGCACTGTAACAGACGACAAGAAGTACTGCAGCCAGCGCTGCGAAGACGCCAAAGGAGAACAGGAGATTTCCTGCGATTGTGCGCACCCGGGCTGCTCACTTTCCGAGTAAAGTATCGGTAGTGGTATCGGCTTGGCTATCTCACCCACACCTGGCCAAAGCATCGTAGCTAAAACTGCTTCTACCGGCCTCACGAGCGCAGAGGCACGCAGCCGGCTAAAGAGGTCCGGTCCGAACGCCATGCCCGACACGGCACTCCATCCATTACGCCGGGCGCTGTCGCAATTCTGGACGGCTGTGCCCTGGATGCTTGAGGCGGCGATTGTGCTGGAGGTGGTGCTCGGCAAGTATCTGGAAGCCGCCATCATCGCCTGCCTTCTGGTGTTCAATGCCGCACTGGGTTTTTTTCAAGAAGGACATGCCCAGGCGACGCTGGCCGCGTTAAAAGCCCGGCTTGCTCTGAACACGGCCGTGCAGCGGGACAACGCATGGAAAACCATCCCCGCCACCGAATTGGTGGTGGGCGATGTTGTGAAACTGTCGCTCGGCGCAGTCGTACCCGCCGACGTGCACTTGACCGGGGGATCGGTACTCATCGACCAGTCTATGCTCACCGGCGAGTCTGTTCCGATCGAGGCTGGCGCGGGATTCGACACTTATGCCAGCGCGCTGGTGCGGCGCGGCGAGGCCGTTGCGGAAGTGACCGCGACGGGAGCGAATACAAAGTTTGGACGCACTGCCGAGCTGGTGCGCACGGCACACGTCGTCAGTTCCCAGCAGAAGGCCGTTCTGCGCGTCGTCCGGAATCTCGCCCTTTCGAATGGCTGCATTATTATCCTGCTGGTCGTCTACGCCCACGCTCTTCTCAAGATGCCAACGGGCGAGATCGTCCCACTGGTATTGACGGCCGTTCTTGCATCAATCCCGGTAGCGCTGCCCGCCACTTTCACGCTGGCGGCCGCGATCGGAGCTAAGGCTCTGGCCAAGCTGAACGTTCTTCCCACCAGGCTCTCCGCAGTGGACGAAGCGGCGAGCATCGATGTCTTATGTGTCGATAAGACCGGCACCCTCACTCGCAACGAACTAAGTGTGACTGCTGTTCACGCCCTGTCCGGCTTCGATGCAGCGCATGTCCTGGGTCTAGCCGCCTTGGCCAGTTCGGAGGGCGGTCAAGATACGGTAGATGCCGCCATCCGCGCTGCCTCAGTGGTCAAGGCCGTTTCCGATTTACCTAAGTTGATTCAATTCGTCCCCTTCGATCCAGCCACCAAAATGTCGCAGGCGACCGCTGGCGAGAAAGACGGCGCCCACACGCGGATCGTGAAAGGCGCGTTTGCTGTGGTATCGAGTCTCGCGCAAGCAGCACCCGAGGCCTCCCAAGCGGCGCATGAGCTTGAAGCAAAAGGCTTCCGCGTGCTGGCCGTCGCCGCTGGTCCGTCTGGTAGCTTGAAACTCGCCGGAATTATTGCTCTCAGTGACCCGCCGCGCGCAGATTCCGCCGCATTGATTAGCGAACTGCACACTTTGGGAGTGCGCGCCATCATGGTCACCGGAGACGCCCCGGCCACGGCCGAGATTGTGGCTCGTGCCGTTGGCCTTACCGGCAAGATATGTCCACCCGGGCCGATTCCTACTGCTGTGAGCCCTGAGGACTTTGCAGTTTTCGCCGGTATTCTGCCGGATGGAAAGTATAACCTCGTAAAGGCGTTCCAGAAGGCGGGCCACATCGTCGGCATGTGCGGCGACGGCGCCAACGACGGCCCTGCGCTGCGCCAGGCGCAAATGGGCATCGCCGTGTCAACGGCAACGGATGTCGCCAAGTCAGCCGCCGGCATTGTGCTCACCACCCCCGGTCTCAGCGGCATTGTGGCTTCGGTCAAAGAAGGCCGCATAACATTCCAGCGGGTTTTGACTTACACACTCAACTCGGTCACCAAGAAAATTGTGCAGGTGCTCTTCTTGGCGGCCGGCCTGCTCATGACGGGACACGCAATCTTCACACCGATGTTGATGGTGATCATTATGCTCACCGGCGACCTCCTTGGTATGTCGTTGACGACGGACAATGTTCAACCGTCCCCGCTGCCGAATCGCTGGCGAATCGGGAAATTGACCATTGCCGGGGTCTTTATGGGCATTTCTGAATTGGTGTTCTGCATGGCAATTTTGGTTTTTGCCAAATTCCGCCTGGATCTCGGAATCGATACGCTCAGAACTATTGCCTTCGTCACTGTCGTGTTTGGTAATCAAGCGACCACCTATACGAATCGCGCACGCCAACATATTTGGTCCTCTCGTCCAAGCAATTGGCTCGCAGCCTCTTCTGTGATCGATCTGGCCATCGCATCGACGCTGGCGATATCGGGAATTGCCATGGCGCCACTTTCTATACCGTTCCTGGGCGAAATATTACTCGCCGCCGCGCTGTTTGCATTGGCCGTTGACTTCGTTAAAGTGCCCGTTTATCAGCGGCTCAATATTTCATAGATTGCCCTCCGAAGCCTTCCGAAACTGGCCGTATTCGGTCAGTTGACCACATGACGTTACCGGGGCGGGCCGCACCAACACCAGACCCTCCTCCCCGAAAGGCGTCTCTAAGGGTTACTTAACCATTCACGCTTTGCGGAAGGTGCAACGGCCAGTCGAGTGCTCACACCCCTGTGGGAACCTGCCCGCCGAGATCTGCTTCGCACTGAACCGAGAGGTGTATCAGACTCAAATTAGCTCAAGGACAGAAAAGAAATGAAGTTATTTAAAGCAGTGACCACGGTGTGTGGTCTGGCCTTAATGGGCGCGCTACTCGCACCCACTAGCCAGGCTGACGACTGGAACCAGAAAACCGTAGTCACCTTCAGTGGCCCAATTGAAATTCCAGGTGTTCACCTCACCGGCTGGGGCGTTTTGCCGGCTGGCACCTATGTATTTAAGCTCCTGGACTCGCAGTCCGATCGCCATATTGTTCAGATCTTCAACAAAGACGAATCGAAGATCTATGCCACCATCCTAGCCATCCCTAACTATCGCCTAAAGCCGACTGACAAAACTGTCATGACGTTCCGCGAAAGACCGGCTGGCCAACCCGAAGCGCTGCGCGCCTGGTTCGCTCCCGGGATGAATTCCGGCCAGGAATTCGTTTATCCGAAGGAAAAGGCACTCCAACTGGCGAAAGAAACAAATACGCCGGTTCTGGCCGCCGATATCCCGGCTGAAAGCGCCGAGCCAATCAAGACCGCGGATGAACCCGCCGTCGTTGCCATGAAGCAAGCTCCGGTAAAGGCAGTGAATCCGGCTGGCGAAGAACTCCAGCTAACAGAAGTGGTCACAGCGGTTCCTCAGACCGAGTTAGTAGCCAAGCTACCAGCCACGGCAAGTCCTGTCCCCATGTTGGCCCTGTTTGGACTTCTAGCCTTGGGCGGAGCCTTCGCCTTACGTGCTTTTGAAAGAAGCGAAAGCTAAAAAGCCATTCCGGCTTAACCTTGCGCGGCGCGTCAAGCGCCGCGTGCAAAAAGAGTGCGAAAGAGAGTAACAAAGAAAAAGGTAGTATCGGCATGCGGCAGAGAATTATTCCCACACTGGCGTCTCACCCCAAGAAGCGGCAGAACGGACAAAAGTTCCAAACTACTGAAGCTCGCGGGCTGGCAGTGCTCAATTCCCCTTTCTTAAACAAGGGCACGGCTTTCACGGCGGAAGAACGCCTGGCGTTAAACCTTACCGGCCTCCTCCCGTCGGAGATCAGTACCCTGGCAACTCAGGTCAAACGTGCCTATATCCAGTATGAGCGGTTGACCGATGCGCTTGGCAAGAACGTCTATTTGACGGCGCTGCACGACCGCAACGAGGTCCTCTTTTACCGCTTGTTTTCGGAGCACCTGCGGGAAATGATTCCCATCGTCAATGACCTCACCGTTGGTAAGGCCATGGAGAATTACACCCACGAGTGCCGCCGTCCACGAGGTGTCTATCTTTCGATCGACCATCCTGACGCAATCGAAGCTGCCTTTGCCAACTTCAACGCTGGTCCGGGCGATATAGATCTGATTCTCGCGACAGATGCGGAGCAAATTCTCGGAATCGGAGATTGGGGTATCGGAGGCATTGAGGTTTCTATCGGTAAGCTCGCCATCTACACGGCAGCCGGAGGAATCGATCCTACCCGGGTGATCCCGGTTATGCTCGATGTCGGGACCAATCGGGAGAGTCTGCTAAACGACCCCATGTACATCGGTAACGGCCATCCCCGAGTCCGCGGCGCGCGCTACGATGCGTTCATTGACGCTTACGTCAAAACTGCGACTCGATTATTTCCCCACGCGCTGCTGCAGTGGGAGGATTTTGCGCCGGGCAACGGCCGCCGTATCCTCAAAAAATACCGTGATGAGATATGTACTTTTAACGACGATATGCAGGGCACCGGCGCCATCACCTTAGCAGCCGCAATCTCCGCGGTGCGCGTCTGCGGAACGCCGCTCCGCAACCAGCGTGTGGTTATCTTTGGAGCCGGCACTGCGGGCGTAGGAATCGCCGACCAGCTCCGCGACGCCATGGTGAGCGACGGGATTCCCGAAGCGGAAGCAACTAAGCACTTCTGGTGCGTGGACCAACAAGGATTGCTGACCGATAGTATGAAAGGCCAACTGGGCGACCATCAGGCCGCTTATGCGCGACCCGCCGCCGAAAGCAAAGACTGGAAGCGCGATGGGAGGGCAAACGGCGTAAGTTTAGCCGAAGTAGTGCGCCGTGTTTCGCCCACCATGCTTATCGGTGCCTCCACGGCCCCAGGAAGTTTCACGGAATCGATCGTGAAGGATATGGCCGCGCACACGGAAAGGCCGATTATCTTCATGGTTTCCTATCCGCAGGCTCGAGCCGAAGCTAACCCGGCCGATTTGATTGCCTGGACGGACGGGCGTGCGCTTATCGCCGCCGGCAGCCCGTGTGCCCCGGTCACCTACAGAGGAGTGACATACGTAGTGGCCCAAATCAACAACGCGTTACTTTATCCGGGTCTCTGCCTGGGCGCTATCGTCTCTCGCGCCAGCAAGATAAGCGACGGTATGTTTTCCTCGGCCGCTAACGCGGTGTCTAGCCTAGTCACGGTCCGTCAACAGGGTTCATCCCTGCTCCCGCATATCGACGACTTGCGCAGCGTCTCGATGACCGTAGCCGTGGCTGTCGCTGAAACTGCAAACGATGAAGGTTTGGCGCGAGTCAAATGCGACGATATCGTCCAACAGGTGCATGACGCGATGTGGCTGCCGGAGTATCGCCTGATTCAGGCTTCTTGACGCTAGCATGCATAGCCGTTGCAGTCTCGCGTTGCTCGGGGTGGGCCTCTTCGCGGGCAACGCCCCATCTCAAACCGCACCGTCGGTTGGAACGGACGCATCAACGCCTTACCTCTTTTCAACGAACGTCGAACTAGTGGTCTTAAACGCCGCTGTACGCGACAGCAAACGCTGGTTTGTGGCCGATTTGACTCAGTCCGATTTCCAGCTCTATGAAGACTCTGTCCCGCAAACCATCAAGCTATTCCGCCACGAAGACATCCCCGTCACCGTCGGCCTCGTTGTGGATCACAGCGGCAGCATGAGCCGGAAGCTTCCCAATGTGATCGCGGCGGCGCGCACGTTCGCCGAATCGAGCCGGCCTGACGACGATATGTTTGTCGTCAATTTTAACGAGAGAGCCAGCCTGGAGCTATCCGGGGCAAAAGGCCGTTCCAACCCTGAGGAACTCGCCGAGGCGATTTCCAGTAGACCGACTCTGGGCCAGACAGCTCTCTATGACGCGATTCTTGTGGCCTTGCAACGATTACAAACGGGCAGCCGGGAAAAGAAAGCTCTCATCGTCATCAGTGATGGTGGAGACAATGCGAGCAAGCACACATTAGCCGAGGCATTGACCTTGGTTGAGCAGTCGACCGCTCTGGTATATACCGTTGGAGTTTTTGACGAAGACGATCCCGACAAAAACCCCGCGGTGCTGCGCCGTCTCGCTCACATTACCGGCGGTGAGGCTTTCTTTCCGAAAGAACTGGACGACGTTGTTGCGATTTGTGAACGCATTGCGCGTGACATTCGCAATCAATATACTATTGGATACGTCTCGAGCAATGTCGAGCAGCCAGGCGCCTACCGCTCCATTCGACTGGTGGCTCGAGCTGTCGGCAAAGGTAAGCTTGCGGTGCGCACCCGGTCCGGCTACATCGCTGGGGAATCGGCAAAATGAAACTCTTGCTGCGCTGGACCCGTCGCCTCCTCTTCGCAGGCGGCGCTTCCCTGCTGGCTTATTGCGGCTACGTTCTGATCGACTCCTGGAATTTCCAAAGGATGGAGATTCAGAGGTTTCAGCAGTCGCTCACGGCTCGGGTCCGTCACAATCAACCTGCGAAGGTCGATGGTCTAATAGGCCGCATTGAGATTCCCCGCCTCGGAGTTTCGGTCATCGTTATGGAAGGGGCCAGCAAGGCCATTCTCGGAAGGGCAGCCGGCCACATCGTTGGAACGGCATTGCCGGGACAGCCAGGAAATATTGGTATATCAGCTCACCGCGACACATTCTTTCGCCCATTGCGTAACATCCGGCAAAACGACACGATTCTGCTCACAACGCTGGACGGCGAGTACCGTTATCGCGTCTTATCTACCAAGGTAGTGAGTCCCTACGATGTTGGCGTCTTAAACTCGAGCAGCGAGCAAATTCTGACTCTGGTCACCTGCTATCCGTTTTATTTTGTCGGCTCCGCCCCGAGCCGATTCATTGTGCGCGCCGCCAGAATAATCTAACGACAGACGGTCACATGACCTAATTTGGTCGAGCTTCGCACACGTCCCTGCCATTCCGCAATGAGATCTCCAAGCTTTAAGAGGTTGGCCAGCTTCGTGCACAGAAGAGCGCGGCGGACTCAACGTTTGCCAAGGAAACCTGAATGCGTAATCGTGTGCTGTGTTCGTTTTTGTTAGCAGTGGGAATAGTCTTTCTATCCACCCCGTCTTTCTCGCAGATTGGCGTGTCGGTCAGCATCGCGCCTCCTGCGCTGCCCGTCTACGAGCAGCCTATGTGCCCTGGCGACGGTTATATATGGACGCCAGGATATTGGGCGTGGGATGGTGCCTATTACTGGGTGTCGGGTGACTGGGTGATGGCTCCCGAGGCCGGATACCTCTGGACGCCCGGTTACTGGGGTTGGGGCGGCGACGGGTTCATGTTCAATGAAGGTTACTGGGGCCTCTCAGTAGGTTTCTACGGTGGAATCGACTATGGCTTCGGCTACTTTGGCCGGGGTTATGAAGGCGGACGTTGGGACAACGGGCGTTTCTTCTACAACTCAACCCTCAATAACGTGAATCGCAACTCCATGCACAACGTTTACGACACAAGGGTAAACGATAATCGATCGGATCGCGTGAGTTATAACGGCGGTAACGGCGGGATCAACGCCCATGCCAATTCTCAGGAAGAGGCTGCCGCTCATGATCGACATATTGCGCCGGTCTCCGCGCAGACCGAACACGCGCAATCTGCCCGCAATGATCCGCAGCAAAGGTTCTCCGCAAATCACGGCGCGCCCGCCGGCTCCGCGGCTGCGCGCTCTAACAATGCCGTCCACCCGAAGGATCTCCCGGCCATCGAACACCCGGCCAGTCCTAACACCGGGAACGCGAAGCTCGATCAAAAATACCAGAAACAGCAGGACAAGTTAGCCGGCAGGCAAAATCAAGATCGTCAGAAACTGCAGCAGCAGCAGGACAAGGAGCACCAGCAGTTCGCGAAGCAGCAATCGAATGCGGCGAGAAGCCAGCAACAGGAGCAGCGACACCAGCAACAGACACAACAAATGCAGCAAAGACACTCCCAGCAGACTCAGCAGATGTCGCAGAGACAATCCGGCGGCGGCCAATCTCGGGGCGGTGGGGAATCTCGTGGCGGCGGTGGCGGCGGGCGCCGGTGATCGAGAGTTTCAGGGCGGCTTCAACTTCTCCGCATGAGAGCGATCCTTGGCCCTACGATTTTCGTCACTGAGAAGATCGATCCACGCGTGTCAACCCGCCCTTCCGACTGCTTCGCGGCGGGGACATCTCTCAGCCGCAGTGGTGCCGGCAGATTTCAGAGCGCTCAAATAAGCTAGCGATGTAGCGCTGACGCCGCCGTCCTGGTAAATTTCTAAATTCACCGAAGGTATGATGCCGTGTTGGATGCCATTCACGCAGTCACGCACGAAATCCTCCTTACGCCGCGAAGGAGCGGGGATCTCGGTGTTTGCTTTGGTATGACACCAATCGGATTCAAGAATAAAGTTGGTGTGCGCTTGTAACCCTTTCTGTGGTCCTGCGAAAAAGATACCGGAACCATCCGGCGGGAGGTTGTCGCGCACCTTTAGAAATTCGTAGCCCTCACCGCAGAAGTAATCTTGAAAATCGGTACAACGCGGCCAGATCCAAGGGTTGTAACAGACCAACCTTTCGGGGTTGGCTGTCTTGGCTGCCGCCGTCAGCCTCCGGAAGTCGGGATTCAGGGGGTAGTAGACACAGCTGTCATCGAAGAACCAGCCCGCCAAACCTTTGCCGTAACGACTTCCCACTTCGCTGGTGATGGCGCACCAGTTCGAAAGAAACCGTTCCGGATTGTTCGGATCATAACCGCTTCGTGCCCACCAGCCATCGGGTTCCCTGAAATGATCGTGACCAGTGTGGTAGTAGAGCAGCAGACGGATCCCGTATTCTCCAAGAGCCTCTATCAAGTCTCGCGGAAGATCGCGTTCGGCGGTGCGGCCTGGCATGATGCGATCAATTGCCTTAATCGGCGCCGGGAAGAAATATTCCGCGTGAGAGGTGGTGAATATCACATATCCGGCGCCGGCTTGGGCCACGTTGCTTGCAAACTCCTTTGCGGGAAACTCGTGTACCGCTTGCGCGTAGGGTTTACGCGGGCCGCTTCGTGGCTGCGATTGGGAGGTCCAATGAAACTGCAAGCCGTATTTCGCCTGACGCATCCAGGCGGTGTCGGAACGCATGGCCGCAGCATCGCGGAGCAATCGCGCGTTCAGTTCGGGGGTGGTCAGTTCGAGCGAATAGAGTTCGAGATCATTGCCAGGGAGCGGGGCGACTAATGAAATTTTGTGCAGTCCGCGAGCGAGCCGGATACGCCCGATTTCCACGCGATTCCAAGCCGTATGGATGCGCCGCTCCAATCTTTGTTGGCCGACCACCAGCTCCACGGTGCTGGCAGAGCCGCGAATCAGGGCCTCTACCATCAATTCTTCGGCGCTTGGCACCTGCACAGTCCAAGTGAACGAATCATCTGCCTTGGTCCAGTGAGAAACATGAAAGTGTTTTGCTCCGTGGTCTGGCGCACGGGCCTGCAATCCGCCGCGCAGGGTTGCGGCGTCGCCCATCAGTAGTGTAGGCCGATCGTCTTTAATGGTGATCGGAAGCTGCGAGAAATGTTCGGGCGCCCGGTACAAAGGTAGAGCTACGCCGGCCCCGGTCTTAACGAATCCACGGCGAGTCATTGGTTTGCAGCGGGCTTGCGCCGCGCGTCTTGCAGCATTTCGAGCGCGCGGAGGATATCCGGATCGTTGGGTAAACTTTGCGCAGCCAGGCGCAACTCTTTCTCTCCATCATCGAATTTGCCGGCCCGGCACTCAATCAGCCCCAGGTTTTTGTGGAGGACGGCATTCGCTTCACATGTCCCGCAAACTTGAAGAGCCTCCTCGATCTGAGTAATGGCCTGAGGAAGGTTGCCGGTATTAGCGGCCGACAAAGCGAAATTGCTCAAAGCTTGCGCGCGCTCTAGCGCGCCGTTCTGCTGACGCAAAGCTTCAAACCTGGCTTGATAACTCTTGGCTTCCTGCGGATTGGTTTTCGCCAAGTTGCGGAACAAAGTATACAAAGCCTCCGACTGTTTCGGATCGAGATCTACCGCCTTCTTCCAAGCCTCGACGGCATCGGATGTCTTGCCAAGCTTGGCATCCGATTGGCCGAGCAGGAAAAAGGCTTCAGCATTCCGCGGCTGCAGCTCGACGGTTCGTTTGAAAGCAGCCTCTGCTTGTTGATCGTCGGAAAGGCCCCGCTCCGTCATCCCTAACTGATAGAACGCATCCGCGAGATCGGGTCCCAAGCGACAGGCTTCCACCAACTCGGCGCGCGCTTCCGCGTAACGATGAAGGTCAGCCAAAAGGCGGCCCTTGTTGTAGTGCGTAGCGGCGCTGTTCGGCCGCAGATCCACGGCTCGCGAGAACTCGGCTAAAGCGGCGTCTTTCTGCCCTTGGTCGGCTAGCGCGATACCAAGATTGAGATGGGCTTCGGCGGAATTCGGGTCCAGATCGACCACTTTGCGGAGAGTTTGAGCGGCCAGCGGCTCGCCCTCGCGTGCCTGAACCATACCAAGAGCCGTCAGCGCCTTGATGTTTTTGGGTTCGGTCGAAAGCGCTGCTTGGAGTTCCTTACTTGCTTCGGCAAATCTCGCACGCGCTGCCAGCATCAACGCCAGATTAATGCGCGCCTGGACGTAGTCTGGACTGTTCTCAATCGCTTCACGGAAGAGCTTTTCCGCGCGATCCTGCTGATTAATTTGACCGCACAGGACGCCAAGGTTGTTTTGGCATTCGGCACAAGCGGGATTATCTTCCAGCGCGAGGAGGAACTGCTGCTCGGCGTCATGGTGCGCTCCTTGCGAGAGATAAATCAAACCAAGCTGATTGTGCGCCGTGAACATGTGCGGGTCTAAGGCAACGGCCCTTTTGAGGGATGCTTCGGCGTCCTTCTGCTGACCTGCGTCCAGTTGCGCCAACGCCAAATTGTAATAGGTTTTGGCATTATTGGGGTCGAGCTTTAAGGCTTCCTGGTAACCCTTGATGGCAGCGCGCGGATCGCCCTTTTGCAGCGCGCTATTGGCGCCGGTGGCCGTGGCGGCCGCGACGTCGTTCACTTCCTTTTCTTGTTTGCGCTTCTTTAGTTCGGCAAAGTCTTGCTCAGCTTGATCGCGTTCGTCAAGTCTTTGCGACAAGTTCGCTAATTGAAACAGCGTCTCTTCTGAATCGGGCCGGAGTTTCCGCGCAAGTTCGAAAAGCTCTTTCGCTTCGCGCAGCTTTCCCAATCGCGCCAAGACGAAACCGTGATTATAAACGGCATCAAAATCATTGGGATTCTCTTTTACCGCAATCCTCAGATCCGCTTCCGCCTTGTCGTATTCAGCAAGCTCCCGGTAGGCAAACCCACGCAGGTAGCGAGCTTCCGTATTGCCTGGCTCGCGGCGCAACAGCTCATCCAATAGCGGCAAGGCTTCCGTTTGTCTATCCAGGCGAATGAGAGTCTTACTAAGTGAAAGGCGTGTCAAATCGTTTTTGGGTTCTAATTCAAACGCTCTCTGAAATCCGGGAAGAGCGTCGCTGAACTTTTTCTCTCTGGCGTAGGTAGCAGCCAAATTAAACTGAGCTATCGCGGAGGTGGGGTGCGCAGTTGCGGTTTTCTGCAACAATTTGATGGCGTCGTCCGCACGGCCGCCCGCATAGAGTGCTTCGGCCAACGCCAAGGCATGGCCCACATCGGATGGCTCAAGTGTCGCCGCGTGCCGAAGATACGTTTCAGCGGCGGTATAGCGTTGCTGGGAAAGCAGCACTTCGCCTAGGTGTTGTAACAGAGTTGCGGACTCAGGCGTTAAGGACAGCGCCGATCGTAGCTCTGCTTCGGCGCCAGTTAAATCGCCCGTCTGCTGAAGCAGGGCGGCGAGTGCCATGTGACCTTGCGAAAGATTCGGCCGCTGTTTTACGGCGATGCTTAACTCATGGATCGCGCGCTGCAGGTTACCTGTCTGAGCCAACGCGATGGCCAGATTGTAGCGGGCGTCCCACGAATTCGGGTCTTTCGCCAACGCTGACTCAAACGCGGGTATCGCACAGCCCATTTGCTGCTTTCGGACGAACCAAGCGCCCAAAGTATTATAAGCCGCCGCCGAATGATCCTGCTGTATACGCTTGTCAAGATCCGCCGGAGCCGGGCAGCCTTTGGGCGCTTGCGCAAAACCGCTGGAACAGGCTAGCGCGAAAATCGCGAATTTGCGGAGTATCAGCACCAACCTTATTATCCAAGACGCGGCGCCTTCAAGAAGACGAAATAGGGGCAGCTGTGTGAGCCTGCCCCGGGAGCTTAGAAAACGAATTTCGCGGCTATCTGCAATTGTCGCGGAGTGTTCACAATGCTGGTAACCGTGCCAAATGTGGATGGGTTTGAGAGATCGGCATTGGGCACATTGTAAACAGGGTGATTGAAAACGTTGAACGCTTCGCCGCGAATCTCGAAATGCATGCCTTCGCGAACCCGGAATTGTCGGAACAAGGAGAAGTCAACATTGATCAATCGATCTGAATATAAGATGTCGCGGCCTGCGTTGCCGAATGTGTTGGTTGCTGGTATGGCGAAAGCCGCGGTGTTGAACCATTCGGCTGTTGTGGGGTTCGAAATGCCTGGGTTGCCGATGAGGTTGGCATGTTCGTAGCCGGTATTCCCGGTATTCGCCACGTCACCGTCCACGGTTACAGAGTACGGCTGGCCGGATCTGGCGGTGAAAATACTGTTGACTTGCCAATCACCAATGATGTAGTCGAGAACATTGTGGTGAGTTGAGAATCGCTGCCCCGTACCAATAGGTAACGCGTACACGACATTGATGGTGAACAATTGAGGGATGTTAAAAGCCGAGACACTGCGATCGGCGGCCACATTGTATGGATTTTGCGGAACTCCACCCTCGACCCCATACCAACCGGACGCAGCTTCGTCTATCGCTTTACTAAACGTGTAGGAGACTTGGTATGCCAGGCCGCCTGAGAAGCGCTTATCGATATGGAATTGAAGCGAGTTGTAGTTTCCATTCCCGATGCCACGGTCGTAATAAGTAGGAGCGATATAGGGGTAAGGGGCAGTTGCCTCGCATGTTGGACAACCAGGTTCCCCAGGCGGGAGTCCACCATTCCCCGCCACGAGAGCGGTGTTGTAGTAACCGCCTACATCCAGCCGATGTGACTCCGACCCGACATAGTTGAGCGAAATAACCGTGGAGTTGCCAAATTGGCGCTCCACGCCGAAATTCCATTGTTCTGAATATGGATTCTTTTTGAGCGGGTCGTTAAACCACTGCACTTGATTGAAGGGCGTGGGCGCCGGGAAGAATCCGTTGGTGGTGCCAAAGGGATTTTGTCCGGTAACAGTGGGCGTTGGATTCGCTGTGGTAGGCGCATTTAGATTGTTGGCCAGTTCCTGGCCGATATCCGGCCACGCGCCTTCGTAGTTCTGAGCCGTCTGGGTGACGGAAGCCCAGTTATCGTAAAAGATGCCGAAGCCGCCTCTGATGGCGGTTTTATTGTCCAAGCGGTAGGCCAAGCCAAGCCGGGGGCCCCAATTCGTGTATGTGTTGTGATAGATCTTACCGTTGGGAGAAACTACTACGTGAGGCGGCAAAGTGCCATCACCCGGTATGCAAGGCGCATAGCCGCGCGAGTCACAAGAAGGCGGAAGTTTTTGCACGATGTAGGTGCCATTATTGAAGTCCACTTCGCCGGTTTCAATTCCGCCTTGTTTTCCAACAGTCCTGGGCAAGCCGTACGGCGGTTGCAGCGTGAGATCGTAGCGCAGGCCGTAATTCATGGTTAGTTTGCTGGTGATTTTCCACTGGTCCTGGACATAGAAATCCATAACGCCACCGGGACGCAGTGTCTCGTCTACGTTGCGGCGTCCCGCGCTATCCGGCACATTTAGTAGGAACGACGCCAAGGCGCTACCTGGCTGCGAAGAATTCTCCGGGTTGCCAGTTTGCTGGGTGGCAAACGACACGTTGGCGCTCGTGTTTATGGATTCCAGATATGACTGATCCCACTCACCGCCGAAGCGGATGGAATGCGCTCCGATGATTTTGGTGACATCGGCTTTCCATTGATGGGTGTCGGTTGAGGGCGAATTGTTGCTTGCCGACTCTCCGCCACCCCAATAGTTAGCTACGCCGATGCTGGGCACATAAGACTTTCCATTTAAAAACTCGCCGCCGAAGCTAGAGGCAAAACCATACAGTGAAAACAGACTCGCCGAGCCCTTGGAGTAAGCAGTGTCACTATTGTTGGCGTTCAAAGCCTTGCCGTACTGCGCTTGCAGAACGAGAGTGGGGCTGAAGGTATGCACCCAGCTCAGGCCGTAGTCGTTCGCCGGTTGTGTGGTGGTGTTCGATAGGCCGGGATAGCCGCCGGAGGAGGTGGTCGTGAAACCCAGCCCGTTATAGCGGAACCAAATATTATCTTTTGCTCCCAGACTCTCGTCGATTCGAGCCACATAATTCTCTTGCGTCTGTTGGTATGGGGTGGGATCGATAGCGTTGTAGTAGCTTTGGCCCGCAATGGCCCTAGCTGGCGGGAGGACCGCTTCGGCGTAAGCAACGGCTGCCGGACTGATTAGCGATGCAGGAATCTGGTTGTTTACGAAAGGGTCGCGGATGAAGCTGCCAGGATTGTTGGGGTCTGGGCGGGTTGAGAACGGGTTAAAGATCTGCGTCGGAACATCGCTCAGATTGCCCATCAGCTCGGCGGCAGTAGGGACGCGGAACAGTGACTCGGCCGCCTGCGTGTAAGTGAAGCCTTCGGCGCCGAGGTAAATGAAAGTGTGGTTCTTGCCGTTATAGACTTTGGGAATCCACAATGGGCCGCCAAACGTTCCACCAAATTGGTTTTGCTTGAATGGGGTCACATTTGGCAAGAAGGTGTTGCGCGCATCGAAGAAGTCGTTGCGAACATATTCGAACAAAGTGCCATGCGGGCTGTTGGTTCCAGACTTGGTTACAACGTTGACAATGCCTCCCAGGACGCTGCCATATTGTGCCTCGTCGTTATGCGAAACGACCTTGAACTCCTGGATGGAATCAATGATGGGCGCGACGGCGTAAGTGCTGGTAAGCGCGCCTTGGTCGTTGATGCCGTCCAGTAGGAAGAAATTGCTGCGATTTGTCTGCCCATTAATAGCCGGGAATGTGAAGGCGGATCCGGCAGTCTCGGCCGCGCCAAAGCCGCCGGCGTTCTGAGAAACGCTAACCGGGGTCGCGCCCGGAGTCAGTGAGAGAAGTTGGGTGAAGTTGCGGCCGTTGAGGGGAAGATCGTTCACCTCTTTGTTACTAACCACTGCTCCGAGCTCCGCCGTTGCTGATTCCACGGCGGCAGCTTCGGCCTCTACGCTGACCGACTGTTGAACATCGCCGACTTGCAGCGAGACGTTGATGGTTGCGGTTTGGCTGACTTCCAATCGGAACTTGGCGACACGATCAGTCTTGAAGCCGGCGAGGCTCGTCTCCATCTCGTATTGGCCCGGCGGAACATCGATAAAAGAGTAGTCGCCAGAGGAATTGGATTTGGTACGCCGCTCGATGGATGTGTCAACGTTACGCAAAGCGACTGACGCGTTGGCGACGATGCCGCCGCTGGAATCGCGTACGACACCGACAACGGTGGCCGATGAGAGCTGGGCGTATGCGGGTCCGGCCAGGAGTAGGCAGAAAACTACGGTTAGAGTGAACGCCCGAGTCGCTTTACCGCTTAGGCCGTGGATATGTCTGACAGAGAAAAACGTTTGCAACATGGACAAGCCTCTTTTCTGTGTATCAGCTAATGAACAGTTAAGCTTTATCTGACAATGCTTTCCTGATTGGGACGATTGTATTCATCCAAGCGGACTTCTGTCAATAGAAAAATGCTAGTTATCAGTAGCGCGCTGCAATTTTCTTGTGGGCGTCCACTCCGGTATGGTGCAACCCGTCTGTTACCGTGAGCAAAGTACCAGCAAGCACATCACCCCACCGAAGAGGAGCTGCCCTTGGATTTTCTTGTACACATGGAAGTCATTCATCGACCGAAAGGTGAACTCGATGAAACGAATAAGCTGTACGAGCGGGAGGCCGAGCGGGCGCGTGAGTTGGCCGCAAGTGGAGTTTTGCGACGTTTATGGCGAATTCCGGGACAACGGGCAAACTGGGGCATCTGGTGTGCGGACGCGGTGGACGAACTCCACGCCGCCCTGGCGTCTTTACCGCTCTATCCGTATCTGAAGATTACGGTGCATCCGCTTTCGTCCCACCCCAACGACCCGCGGCTTCCCTTGGATGGAACCCTTCAACACTCTGGATGAGCCGGATGCCACAGGCGCGAGCTGGTAGTTTTTTCATACCCTTTTCCGGCCGGATAACTCACCAGCTCGAATTGCATGCCCCAAGGCGCCAAGAAATAAATCCAAGTTTGCCCAGCGTTGGGCCCGGATGTCCTAACGGTCGGCTCGCCTAGCAGGCGGACGCGTTTTGCCTTCAGATAGGCCACCGCAGCGTCAAAATTATCGACATAAAAGGCCAAGTGGTGTCCACCGATATCGCTGTTCTTCGGCATAGCCATTAACCGATCGGGTGCTTCGTACTGAAAGACTTCAAAATTCGGGCCGTTCTTGCAGCGAAAGAAGCGCAGTTTCCGCATGACAGCTCGCGGATGCACGTTTAAATGCTCGGCCATCCAATCGTCGTCGGCGCTGAAGGGCCCCAGCTCGAAGAAATATTCGCAGCCGATCACGTCAACGAAAAAGCTGGTCGCCTCTTCCAGATCGGGCACGGTGAAACCGATGTGCTCTGTTCCGCGAAGTCCCGGCAATCCCTTGGGGCTGGGCGTTATTATCATTAAGTGACAGATATATCACATAGAAGCAGTTGGGGCAATTTGGAAGCAGTGGCATAGTGCGAGTCTCCCGTGTCAAGGTCGCCGATTGCCCCATCCCGCTGCCGCACATTATCCGTCTTGGTCCAGTCGAGATTGCTACGCGTGACTACATCGCAATTCGTGTGGAGACGGAAACGGGTCTGTTCGGTGAGGCGATCGGCTATCCGCGCGGCACGCCGTTGTTTGAAATAGTGAGTCAGATGGCGCGTCGGATTTTAGGTGGTGATGCATTGATGCGGCGCGAAATGATCCTGGGTCTCGAGCTTTCCAACGTGCCGGCTCGCGCTGGCTTGACTCGTGGGCTTAGTTTGCTCGATATTGCGCTCTGGGACATCGGGGCAAAGGCCGCCGGCCAGCCGCTTTTCCGCATACTGGGTGGCTTTCGTAAGGAGGCTGAAGCCACCGTGGTGGCCGGCTATTATCTGGATCGACGTTCTATTTCCGATGTGGTGGATGAGGTTAGCAGGTTGGGGGACAGTGGGTATCAGCGCGTCAAGATCATGCTAAAGGGAAATGATCCGAGCTTTGATCGAGAATACGCGGCGGCAGTGACTCGAAAATTGCCGGGACGGATTGCGGCGGACGCTCATTGGAGTTGGAATACGTTGACTGAAGCGATGCGATTGTGTCGCGATCTCGACGCGCTCGGCCTGAATTTTTTGGAAGATCCCTTTGCGGCTTCCGACTGGCGGCTGACGCAGGAACTGAGGCGAAGCATGACAACACACATTGCAGCCGGCGAAGACGTCTTCGGCGTCCGTGCCATGTCTGAGCTGGTTTCGGGCATTGATATTCTTAGGGTAGACGCGACCACCTGCGGCGGAGTTACCGGCGCCATAGAGGCCATCAACGTCGCGGCCGCGGCTGGAAGAACGGTGTTCCCGCACGTATTCGCCCCCTTGCACATTCATCTGGCCTGCGCTTTCCCGAACGTTGAGGCGGTTGAAGTCATTCCGGAAGAGTCGGGCGCGGATCCGATAGACGCGTTGCTACACGACCGGCGAGAGTTGAACGAAGGTAAGATTGCGGCGAATGAAGAGCCCGGCGCGGGCATGTTCCTGAATTGGGAGGAAATTGAACGGCGGGCACGACGGATTGCGGTAATCTCGCCGGACGCTTGAAATGAGAATATGCCAAAGATCGAGACTGAAAATTCGCCTACGTCCACGCTCGAGGGTGAGAGCGATGCTAAGCCTCGCGTGCAGTCCGCGCTGCGAACTGTATCCATTTTGCTTGCCATTGCCGAGAGCAATGATGGGTTGAAGATCAAAGAGATTATGGATAAAGTGGTGCTGTCGCGGCAAGTCACGTATCACTTGATTCATACTTTGCACGCGACCGGAATTATTCGGAAGAGTCATAGTAACCGCTACGTCCTTGGATTGGCGGCCGGTTCAATCGCCGATGGTTTTCACCGCCAACTCGCTCCTCCCGAGCACCTTGCGCCGCGGGTACGCGCCATCGTGGTTGCGACGCGCGAAACCGCTTATGCTGTCGGCTGGGTTGATGGAGAGATTGTCGTGCTGGCAACCGCGCGCGGTGAATCTCCGGTAGGAGCGGCCCAGGTTCCACAAGGATATTGGGGCCATGCCCATGCTCGAGCGTCTGGAAAGCTTCTGCTAGCACTAGCGGACCCGGCAACCACGGAAGCATATTTGGCCAAACATTCGCTCGATGCACGAACTAGCAGGACAATTAGCGATAAAGAGCAATTGAAGCGTGAGTTTGAGCGAATCCGTGCTTGTGGTTATGCGATTGACAATGAGGAGTTCCACGAAGGCCTCCGCTGTCTCGCCGTACCGGTTGAGGGACTCGGCGGACGGTTTGCATTGGGTATTTCAGTGCCCAGCGATCGGTTTCAGGCCAATTTCGATAAGTACTTGGCAGACTTGCAGAACGCCGCTCGCGTAGCGCCTCATAAAGACTGACAAGCTGATCGGAAGACGACAGCGCAGTGGCGCGGTCGAATTTTGTAGCGGCGAGATTGAAAACCCTTCCATTGATGCGATTGCGCTCCAATACAAGCGTATGTTCATGGGGTGAGGTCACGAAGTTAGATGGCGGATCGCGAACTTCTCGTCGCATTCATTGCCGGTTCCATGTATGACTCGCTGTATGAAGCACTGCCGGAGTTCAGCCGGCAAACAGGGATCGGAGTGAAGATTGGGTTTCACGGAGTGCATCCGGAATTGAATGCGCATTTGGCGTCGCTTGCGGAAGTGCCCTATCACTTGATTAGCACGCACACGAAGTATGCGCCGTCACAACGGCAAATTATCGGGATTTTGCCGGATGCTGAACTGAACGATTTCTTCCGCACGCTTTTGGAGATGGCGAAGATTGATGGGGCATTGTGCGGTTTGCCACGAAACATTGACGCAAAGTTGCTGCACTACCGGCGCGATTTGGTGGCAAAAGTTCCGGCGACATGGGAGGAGCTGACTGAGACGGCGCGTCGATTGACGCGCGCCGGGAGGTATGGTTTTGTCTTCACAGGCAAGGATTCGGGGCTGTTTGGGATGTTTTTTGAACTTGCCGAGATGGCGGGAGCGCGGCTGTTTCCCGCGGATAACGTTCCGCAGTTGAACAATGACGGCGGACGGTGGGCGTTGGGGATTTTGCAGGGCTTATACCAATCGGGCGCTGTCCCGCCAGCGATTGTAGATTGGCAGTATGACGAGGCACACCGCTGCTTTCGCGATGGCGAAGCCGCGATGATTTGCGACTGGCCCGGCTATTACGGCGCCTATTGCGCAGATGGTTCGAAAGTGCGCGGGAAATTCGGATTGGCGCGCATGCCTGCGGGGCCGCTCGGAGTTCATAAAGCATACTCGGGTGCGCACACGTTCGCGCTCACCAAGCGGGGGACTGGCGATGCGGGCGCGCACGCATTATTGGAATTCTTGACGGCCCCCAGCCAACAGTTGCAGGAGGCGCGGCATGGATCGGTTCCAGTGCGGTATTCGGTAATGAATGAGATTCGCAGTCAGGATAGCCAACGCTGGGTATTGTTGGAGCAGGTGATTGACAGCGATATGCTGATACCGCCAAAGCTGGCGTACTATCCCGAGATTGAAGAGATTCTTTGGAGAACCGTGCGTTCCGCGATGACCGGTGAGATGGAAATAGAGAAAGCACTGCGACAAATGGAAAAGCGGATTATCGAGTGTCACGTTCGAAGCGCGCGGGCAGAAAAACGCAATGCTTCTTGACGGTGTGGTGATTTTTCTAACAGGCGGTGGAAGTGGAATTGGACGGGAGTGTGCAGTGGCGTACGCACGGGAGGGGGCGCGCTTAGCCATTGCGGATATTGATGGGCGCAGCGCAGAGGAGACCGCGCATTTAGCGGGAGGTGGCGCTCTCGCCGTACGCTGCGATGTGGGAGATGGTTCTTCCGTGGAAGCGGCGATGAAGTTGGCGAGCCAAAACTTTGGACGCCTGGATGCGGTTCATAACAACGCGGGTATTGCGAGTCCCTCGAAGACGTTGGATGAGACGACTGAGACCGAGTGGGATGCGCTGATGCGGGTGAATCTTAAGAGTGTTTATTGGACGACGAGATTCGCGCTTCCTGCGCTGAAAGCGGCGCGCGGGAGTATTTTGAACACGGCCAGCATGGTGGGAATGATGGGGCAATCGATCCATGCGGCGTACACGGCGACGAAAGGCGCGATGATAGCTCTGACAAAATCCATGGCGCTGGATTATGCACCGTTTGGAGTTCGTGTGAACGCCGTGTGTCCGGCGGGCGTTTGGACTCCGACGCTTGAGAAATGGTGCAGCGAGCAGCCCAACCCGATGACAATCCGCACTTACCTTGATGGAATTCATGCTCTGGGTTATTGTCCACGCGGAGATGTGATTGCTGATGCCGCGGTATTTCTTTTGTCTCAGAAGGCGCGCTTCATTACCGGCTGTATTTTACCGGTGAGTGGAGGGGCGGAGTTGGGATACAGACGATGAAATCACATGTAATTGTGAACGTAGAGGCTGAAGACAGGCGGTTTCCTCTCGTGGGAGGTGCGGGAACGGACGCAGTCCACCATGTCTCTGAATACGCTTTCGCCGTGACGAATTTATTCACTGACAGCGGTTTGACTGGTTCAGGATTGGTATTGACACTGGCAGAAGGCAACGATATCGTCTGCCGGTTGATTGTCGAATACGCGAAACGACTGCCGCGGTTGCCTGTTGAGGAGTTGATGATGGATTTCGGTGCGGTGAGTCGGAAGCTCGCGGATGATGCTTGTTTGCGCTGGTTGGGGCCACACAAAGGGGCGGTGCATCTAGCACTGGCATCAGTGGCAAATGCGTGTTTTGATTTGTGGGCGAAGGCTCGTGGCGTGCCGTTGTGGAAGCTATTGTTGAGCCTGACGGCGAGCGAAATTGTTCAATTGTTGGATTTGAGTTATTTGGAAGAAGACCTAACGGCGGACGACGCAGTGAGGTTGATTGATAGTCAGCAGAGTGGGCGCGCTGAGCGGCAAGAGATTATTGGACGCGGCTACCCGGGCTATGACACGTCTGTGGGGTGGTTTCAATTCGAAGACAGTCGGCTGATTGAAAATGTGCGGAGGGCGTTGGGTAGCGGATTTCGCGCACTGAAGCTGAAGGTGGGTTCAGCTGATCCGGCGCGTGATATCAGGCGGGTAAAACTGTTGCGGGAGTTGGCGGGTCCAGAGTGTAAGGTTATGTTGGATGTGAACCAGCAATGGAGCGTGAGACAGGCTGAGTCAGTTTGCGCGGCTGTGCGAGATTCGAATATTTATTGGCTCGAAGAACCCACCCACCCGGACGACATTGAAGGCCATGTGAGCCTCACACAAAAAATTGCGCCGGTGCGAATTGCTTTGGGTGAGCACGTGCCAAACAAAGTGATGTTTCGGAACTTCATGGCGCGCAGGGCGGTGGATTTTGTGCAGGTTGATTGCACGAGAGTTGCGGGTGTGTCTGAATTCATTACGGTTAGTTTGCTCGCCCGAAAATATGGCCTCCCCGTAGTGCCGCATGTAGGAGACATGGGCCAGATCCATCAACATCTAGTGCTGTTCAATCAAGTGGCGTTAGGGCATGAGGAGATATTTCTGGAACATATTCCCCACATGCGCGAACACTTTGTGCATCCGGCCCGAGTCTCGGAGGGCATTTACCAAACACCGCAAGATGCCGGCTTGTCTTGTGATCTGAAACCCAGGTCAGCGGCATGACGGAACGCGTCTTTGGGCTGGATTGGGACTGACCTCGCCG
The DNA here is from genome assembly GCA_963764105.1 of Bryobacterales bacterium. GTDB lineage: Bacteria > Acidobacteriota > Terriglobia > Bryobacterales > Bryobacteraceae > Bog-105. The sequence goes on along the minus strand of CAVXRP010000007.1, from coordinate 266,483 downwards.
GCGGGATTGCTTTCCAGCCATCTTGATTTTGGCGTTCGGAAGGCGGCATTGTCATATGCTGATAGCAGCATAGCTTATTGACAATCATGCTGTGGCATACTAAACTACATTTTTCCCGCGGGGGGCTCGCAACGGTCGACCGAGCACATCTTTTTGTGTTTTAGGGATGTTCGCAGGCTATGCGACCAGTCGGGCGAAGGGAGAATAGCAATGGCGAGCGCACGTGCTGGTGCACAAGTTGACAAAATCAGCGACGACCAAGGCAACGCTTATCTACTGGAGTGTCTGAAGAAGATCGTTCAAATCCGGACTTTCGAGCAATGTGCGCTCGATCTCAGCCGGAGCGATCCACCGGGCATCCTGGGATCCATTCACCTTTGCGCCGGTCAAGAGGCGGTTCCGGTTGGTGTAGTCGCCGCACTACTTGAGACAGACCAGATCGTTGCCACTTATCGAGGACACGGTTGGGCTCTCGCCTCTGGCCTGCCGGTTGTGGAAGTTTTCGGCGAGGTTTGTCACCGCCAAATCGGAGTGAATGGCGGGCGTGGCGGATCGGCGTACCTGATGGCACCCTGGGGGCGTTTTATAGGTGAGAATTCGATAGTTGGCGCGGGGGTGCCAATCGGATGCGGTGTCGCTCTGGCAAACAAGCTGGCGGGTAAGAGCCAAGTGGTCGTGGCGTCTGTTGGCGATGGCGCCTTCAACCAAGGCTCGACGAATGAAGGGCTAGCGTTCGCCGCAGCGCTCGATCTTCCGCTGATCGTGATTTGTGAGAACAATGGCTGGTCGGAATTGACGGCGACCTCGGTGACCTTCAAAGTGGCGCGCATCGCGCAGCGCGCTGCCGGCTATGGCATTCCAGGCGTCACCATCGACGGAACGGATCCAGTGGCTATCAGAGAAACGGTTAAGCAGGCGGTAGAACGGGCGCGCAGCGGTGGGGGTCCCGCGATTATCGAGTGCCGCGTGCCGCGCTTGTGGGGACACTACAACCGCGACATTGAACACTATCGTTCGAAGGAAGACCAGCGCGCCGCCGCCGAACGCGATCCTATCTCGGCACTTTCTCGCAAACTAGTCGAGGACGGCGCCATCAATGAGCAGCAGGCGAACAAGTTGATCACGAACGCCAAGGCGGACATGGAAGAAGTTTTGCGAGCCGTCCTTGCTTCGCCGTTGCCGAACGTCGCCACCGCTCGGCAGCACGTCTGGGCGGTAGCGCTGGCAGAAACGTCCGTTGTTGAGCCCTTCGCCGAAGCGCGAAGCCTGAGCTATATTCAAGCCGTCAACGAAGCCTTGTCGCACGAGCTCGAAACCCGGCCGGAAGTGGTTGTGTACGGAGAAGACGTAGGGAATGCGGGCGGAATTTTCGGCGCCTCACGCGGCTTGCAGCGAAAATACGGCGCCGAACGGGTGTTCGACACACCCATCGCAGAAAGCGCTATTCTCGGTTCGGCGGTAGGCGCTGCGCTGGCAGGACTGAAGCCCATTGTCGAGATCATGTGGGCCGATTTCATGCTGGTGGCGCTCGATCAGTTGATCAATCAGGCGGCGAACGTTCGCTATATCACGGCGGGTCGTTGCGGCGTTCCCCTTGTGGTGCGGACGCAACAGGGCGCCACGCCCGGCTCGTGCGCGCAACATTCTCAGAGCCTCGAGGCCTTGCTGGCGCATATTCCGGGCCTGCGGGTTGCCTTGCCTGCCACACCGCAAGACGCTTACGACATCTTGCGCTCCGCCGTCGCCAATCCCGACCCTTGCATCATTTTCGAAGCAAGAGGTTTGTATCAGACAACTGGCCCGGTGCGTGTTGGGGGGCCTATTCAACCCATCGGCCGCGCTGACTTGAAGAAGCCGGGAGCAGATGCGCTGGTTGTCACTTGGGGCACTATGGTACGAACCTCGCTCGAAGCTGCGGCGGCATTGGAGTCGGAGGGATTGAGCGTGGCCGTGCTGGATTTGCGCTGGCTCTCACCGCTTGATGAGAATGCGCTGCGTCAGGCAGTCGTAAATGCGAATGGCCGCGTGGTGGTGGCTCACGAGGCGAATCTGACGGGCGGCTTTGGTGCGGAGATTGTCGCTCGCATTCACGAAATGTTCGACGGCAGTTTGCCCCTGAAAGTGAAAAGAGTTGCGACACCCGATGTGCGGATGCCAGCCTCGCCGGTTCTCTCGCAGCAATTAATTCCCAATGCTGGAACCATTGCCGCCGCACTTCGTTCGGTAGTGGCGGTCAAATAGTTCAGCAACTTAAGATCGAAACGTATATCCGAGCTTTGCCAGATACGCCTTACTCGTTTGTGCTGTTTCCAGAGGAGTCATCGGAGCATTTGGCGAGGGATCTAGTTCAACCATCACATCAAGCTCGTTCTTCGAACGGTCCAGCATATCCAGAATACCGGCGATGTCAACTTTGCCCATTCCGAGAGGGCAATATCCGGCGAAATCGGGCCCTCCGCGGTAGTCTTTCAGGTGCATGTGCGCCACCAATGGAAGGAAATCTTTCACCACCTTCGCCGCGTCCGCCCCACCCTTTTGAAGCTGCCCGACATCGGGGGCGAACTTTACGTGCTTAGTGTCGACGGAGTCCATCACGGCATACACTTCGTCGCGCGTTTCAATGCAGGTGCCGGTGTGTTGGTGCAGACCCGCGCCCAGCCCGAGATCATTCAACGCCATCGCGTGATCGTTGAGGCTTGAAATGATGTCGGCTCGGTGGGCCTGAAAGTCGTACGATTCCCGCTTTACCCCGTTAGGCGCCAGCACGCCAAATGTGCCGCCGTATTTCTTAATCATCTTTCCCAGTTCCACTACTCTGGCCAGACTATCTTGGCGTTTTGCGGGGTCTGTTAAATCGGTTCCACAATAGCCAGACTTGAGAGGCAGTTGAAACTTGCTGATCATTTCCGACAATGTCCCTTTGGAGTCAAAAGGTGCCAAGTTCTCCGGAAATGTCTCAAAACCCCAAAAGCCGAGGTTAGAGATATCTCTCATGGCCGCTTCCAGACCTTCATCCGCTTTTGGAGCGCGTGGGAACACGCCCCAAGTAATGCAGGTGTAGCCGATTTTGAGCCGCCGTTTTTTCTGAGCGGCAAGAAGTTGCTCAGCGCCAAGGAGCCCCAACCCGCCTGCCGCGACACCGCAAAATGTCCGTCGATCCAGCTCTTGCTTCATCTGGTTAACCTTTTGCTGTCAGCCTGGGCGCTAGGCGTGGCATCGGCTGCCAAATCTCCCAGCACAAATTGAATTCCGGATAAGATGTACGTCGCCAGGGCAGGCGTCTCAAACAGCGTCGGCGTGTGACCTAGCGCGCAATTAAAGACACGGCCTTTGCCATAGTTGCGGATCCAGCTCAAACCGTAGTCGTTGTCGGGCCGCACATGCCAAGTGCTCATATCTGATTTCTGCGTATCGATACTCAGTAAAACGTGCAGCTTCTCCCGCGAAAACGGACCGGTGGGCAGAAAGTGATAGAACTCATCTGTATAGACGAATTCTCTGCCGCCAAATTCCTTCGTCAGAGGACTGTCAGCGAACGCTGCCGTCAGCGGGCTGGAAGGGTCGTCAATTTTCAGGGTGGCCGTTTCCACTCGATGCGGTCCATCTTGTGCGCCAATCATGTCCCCAAATGCCGGCAGGTCCATGGACGCGTAAGTTGCTCCGTGAATACCAGCTAAGCCCCCGCCTTCGCGAACGAAGCGGATCAAGCCGTCTAACACCTCGGGGTCGATGAAATCCTCGCCGACTGTGCTGTTCAAAAAGACTGCATCAAACTGTTTGATCTTGGGATATTTGAGATTGTCGAGATCGTTGCTGAAGATCGGTTCGTAGGCTTTTGTATTCTTCGCCATTAGCTCTAGCGCCAGGTTCGCGTCCGCAATGGTTGTGTGATAGTAGCCGCCGGCGGGGCACAGATCTAGAATCAGAAGTTTTCTCAACTTCTTCGGCTGGGCGGGTGCTTCTCGCGGCAAAGCAGCTTCGATCTTTTGCCTGTCCTCGACGGGAACGGTGAGTGGCGAGGTAATGGGAGTGGCTTTTGAAATGGCGTCGACAAAATCACCCATTGCGGGTCTTACTGCCTTTTCAAAGCCCTGCAGCGATTGAGACAGGTCGGTTATCGGATCTCCTAAACCGGTAGGTTCAACCATTAACATGATGGATTTCGGCCACACCAATGCTCGCGAGCAATTGCCGCACTGTGATCTTGAGACGAGCGACTCCGGGCGTTCAAGCCGGCTCATTTCCAGAAGAAACGCTTCCAAATTCGCTGCGCCGCTGCCAAGGATCACCGGGTGGCCGCGTTCGCCGAGCGCGCTTGCGTCACGCAAATTCACTCCCATCAGCCTGCTGCTGATTGTTTTAAGCCCATCCACGGGTTTGACGCCTTGGCGCATCCACTGGCCAATATCGGCCTGGACGCCGATTCGATCGCTGACATTCTCGAGCTCTTTCACGAAATCGGTGCCGGCGTATCTCAGGGCTACATTGATGCCGAATTCATCGGCAAGTCTGCCAATCAGGGGAAGGTCTGCTCCCTCGCGGGGACTTATGATTGTTTCGACGCCCACGGCTTTGGCAAAGTCAAACAGCTTGCGCCATTCTTCTTCGTTTCTGTTCTTACCCGTCACGTGATAAGCGGCCATCTTCACTTTCAACTCGAGGAGGCGGTTCTTAACCGAAGCGCGTTCCCCCGCTCCGAGATCGCAGTCGAGGTTCTTCGCCAGGTCGGGGCCAACTCTTTGCGTGTCAAAACCTTCGACGAAGCCCAGACCAAGTGTGGTTGCCTTCTCTGCCGCTTCAAAAAACGTAAGCTTCTCAAATGCATCAGAAGGCACGGCAACCTTCCAGTTCAGAAGCCCCGTCACAGCGGTGCGCAGCTTCACGTAGTCTGGCAGCCGTTCGGGCGCGCCTAACATGATGGAAACGCTAGCGATGAAAGCAAGTGCGAAAGGTGTTTTTTTCATGGGTCAGTCCTTCTGGCGACGGACGATTTGTTAGGTAGAGCGAACACGTAGTAACCCTGAGATCCGGGTGTGCCAGGCTTGAAAGAAATTGATTCCTCGCCCTGGTCGGACGTGCCGAAGAAAGCTACATACTCACGGCCGCCGACTTCATAGACGGCCGGAATCCCATCGGGGTTCGCGTCCAACTCCGCTTCCCAGATAATTTCTCCAGTGTCTTTGTCGTAGGCATGTACAAATCGATCTGAGTTGGAACCGACGAAGATCAGGCCACCCGCGGTCACCACGGGCCCGTTTCGAAGCAAATGGGAGCTGCCTGTGTTCTTGATGCCTTTTGCCGCCAGCCCAGGAGTGGTTCCCAAGGGCGCACGCCATTTGATGACACCTTCGTTGAGATCGTAAGCAACGATCTGTGTCCACGGCGGACCGATGGCGAGCAGACCGTTCTTAGCGCGCAAAGTGTAGCCGAATGGGCCGTAATAGCGGGTTGGACCGGCTTGCAACGACTGCGCGTCCGCCTGGCTCGGCGCGTCGCCAGCCGCTGGATTCCTGAGATATGCCATCAACGGGCCCAAATGTCGGTCTGACAGTTTGTTTTCAGAGAACGGCGGCATCTCACCCTTGCCGTTTCGAACAGTGCTCTTGAAGCGCATTTCATCGATCTTTTCCGGGAACGTGATTCGTTCGCGGTTTGCCCCGTGGCACGGAAAGCAGAGTTGAGTGTATATGGCATGACCACGCTGTTCCAAAGTTCCCACTTCAAACTTCTGCTGCTCGGGGGGCGCGATCGTCATTCTATGAATTGTGGGAGCGTCGTAGGTGCGAATATAGACCATTCCGGTTGTCGGATCAGCCGCGGTGCTGCCCCAATTCGCACCGCCGTTTTCGCCGGGTATGGCAATTTGGTCTCGCGTTGACGCCGGTGGAGTAAAGATTCCTTCGTTGCGTGCGTTTAGCAAAACGTCTCGCAGGCGGGCCTGCTCCGCGGGCTCGAGATAAGGATTGATTTCGTCAACTGAAAACTTCTGGCGCGCGAATGGCGCAGGTTTACTTGGGAACGGTTGCGTGGGCCACGATTGCTCACCAGGAATATCGCTCTTAGGCACGGGACGTTCCTCCACCGGCCAGAGCGGTTCACCTGTCACTCGATTCAACACGTAGAGAAAACCAAACTTAGTGGGTTGGGCTACCACATCCACCATCTTGCCGTTGTGGCGGACAGTTAAGAGTTTTGGCGCCGCGGTTGGATCGTAATCCCAAAGATCATGGTGGACAAATTGAAAATGCCACAGCCGCTTCCCGCTGCGCGCGTCCAACGCCAACAGGCAATCGCCAAACAAATCCGCCCCGATTCGGTCAGCGCCATACAAATCGTAAGTGGGAGACCCTAGCGGGAAATAAACCATTCCGCGCTTCTCATCCAGCGAAATTTCACCCCAGGCGTTGTTCCCACCCGCATATTTCCATGCTTCTTTCGGCCAAGTTTCGTATCCGAATTCGCCTGGGCGGGGCACGGTATGAAACGTCCAGGCTAGCTTTCCGGTGCGAACATCATAAGCACGCAGATCGCCGGGCGGGGATTCATACATCTCGCCAGGCGCGGAACCTAGAATTATCAGGTTTTCAAAAACGCGGCCGGGTGTGCCGGATTGAATCTCATCAATGGTCTTTGGATCGCGGCCCAGACCTTCTCGCAAATTGACGAGACCGTCATCGCCAAAGGTATTAATCGTGACACCCGTCTTGGCGTCCACCTCCTGCAGGAAACCATTGACCGAGAAGATGATCCGGCGGTCGGCCCGGTCCTGGCTCTCCCAATAGTTGAAGCCGCGATTGGTGGGTGTTGCCTTTGTTGGGTGATTCCAAATTTGGCGCCCGGACGTAGCATCGAGTGCAACGACGGCGCCGTCCTTGCCAACCAGATACATTGTTCCGTCGACTATCAGCGGATTGAATGAAAACCTGCCCGTCGGCCCCGGAGCCCGATACGACCAGACCAACTCTAGCTGCTTGACGGTGCTTTTATTGATTTGGCTCAACGAGGAGTACTGCATCGAGTCGGCGGCTCCGCCGTAATCGCTCCACGTACTGTAGGGTTGGCGCTTAGTCCCAGGCTCCGGTCGTTCTGCGGATATGCTTACTGCTAACCCGACCAGTCCAGCAGAGAAGGCAATCCCATATCTTAGGCCCTTCCACTTTGTCAAGACGCTCATGGTCTTCTCCCGAGGCAGTCATTCCGGACAGAATCACCTCAATCGCTCAGGCTCCGTATTATCAGATATTGATACTAATCTGCCTATATGACAGAAATCCTCAAATGATTCGGTGCACGCCGATTTTATAACCGCTAAGCCGATGCTGTCAATACGTAGAGAGAAATCGCTTGTCGTCGCGAGATCAACAACCAATCTGTGGGTTACATATTCTGGCAATCGTGTGTTTGGTTGATTGCATGTTCTCTTTTGCGCCTGCGTTTAGCCCATGCGCCACCTGTCATCTGGCAGAGGTGAAAGCGTATGCCGAAAGATCCGTCTGACGAAATGCTTATCGAATGGTGACGATATCTTTCATGACATGGGCGGCGATGGGTCTGCAAAGCAGCATCGAGTTCCGGCGACTGCCGGTCGCTGAAAGTATCACATACTTGTCCATTTGTCATATAATGATTCGGTTTGGATAATAGGATTGCTGTTATTGGTGCTGGCATGATGGGCCCGGGCATCGCCCAGGTTTTCGCAACCCATGGTCATTCGGTCTGGCTGTACAATCGCGGCGCGGGCCGGCTCACCACCGTTCGGGACGCCGTTCAGAAAAATCTGGGCCGGATGGCTGACTATGGGCTGATTGAAAGGGCAGAGATTCCGGGCATTCTCGCTCGAATTCAAACGACAACGGACTTGGCGGAAGCCTGTCGCGATGCCGCGTTTGTGATCGAAACGATTACAGAAGATCTTGCAATGAAGCAGGAATTGTTCGCGCATCTCGACCAACTGTGCCCGCTGGAGACGGTTCTATGTAGCAACACCTCGGTGCTGAGCATTACACAGATTGGTTTGAAAGCGCTTCGCCGCGAGCGCATTCTCGGCACGCATTTTTATCAGCCGCCCTATTTGGTGCCGCTGGTTGAAGTGGTCCGAACGGAAGCTACTTTGCCTGCCCATTTCGAAGCTGCCTTCGATTTGCTGAAAAACTGCGGCAAAGTACCGGTGCGAGTCAATAAAGATGTCCCAGGCTTCATTGCAAATCGCATGCAGCACGCGCTCTGGCGGGAGGCATTCGCGTTGATTGATGAGGGCGTGTGCGATGCGGAAACCGTCGACATTGCGGTGCGAAATAGTTTCGGCCTTCGCCTGCCGCAACTCGGACCCATCGCCAACGCCGATCTTGTTGGCTTGGACCTCACCTTCGCTATTCACAAGTATGTTTTGAAGTACCTCAATGCATCGCCGGAGCCTTCCTCCACGCTGTCAGCACGCTTAAGAGAAGGCAAACTCGGCATGAAGTCGAAAAGCGGGTTTCTCCCGTGGACGGATGAATCAATCGCTTCCGTTCGCGATGGACTCGCTACCTATCTACTCGAAACCTTAAGCCGCAAGAATCGAGACTGAGGAATAAGGGCCATGAAACTTAAAGGGAAAATTGCACTTGTCACTGGTGCGAGTCGCGGAATTGGACGGGGAATCGCTGAAGTGCTGGCGGAAGAAGGCGCCGATGTGGCTGTCAATTACGTCGCCAGCGCTCTACAAGCCGAGGAGGTGGCGCAATGGATCCGAGACAAAGGGCGCCGCGCGATCACAGCCAAAGGCGATGTTGCGAGTCGGGCCGATGTGGAAGCGATGATCGACCTGGCATGGAACGAGTTGGGGCCTATCGACATTCTGGTGAACAATGCCGGTATTGAAACGATTGTGCCGTTTCTTGACCTGACTGACGAACAGTGGACGCGTCTAACCGACGTAAACCTGCGTGGCGAGTGGCTGTGTTCACAGGTGTTCTGCCGCCGCGTGGTTGCTGCCAACCGCAAGGGAGTCATTGTCAACATCGGCTCAATCCAGGCAGGCAAGGTTCTCCCCGGCCGAACCCACTATGCGCCGACGAAACTCGGCTTGGAAGCGCTCACCCGCAATATGTCCGCGGAGATGACACCGCTTGGCATTCGCGTGAATTGCGTTCATCCAGGCCTGATCGACACCGATATGACGGCATGGGTCATGAAGCGGCCCGACCTGCTGCCCGGGATACTATCGCAGATCTCACTCGGTCGTCCGGGAGAACCCCGCGAAATTGGCACGGTGGTGGCCTTTTTCGCCTCAGACGAAGCAAGCTATCTAACTGGCCAATCAATTCACGTTGACGGCGGGTGGGTAGGCAAGTAAGAAAGGATGCGCTAAATGAGCGTAAGACTGATCGACCTGAGCATGGAAGTATACAAGGGCATGATGACTTATCCGAACGTTGCCAAGCCAGTCATCGTCGAGATGGAAACTCATAAGGAAATGGCAGTGAGCATTGGAACCGACAAATACGGAATCGCTGAGATCACCAACCACTGCATGATCGTAACTGGAGATCACATCGGCACTCATATCGACTCTTGGGGGCACGTCAAACCCGACGCGCCGCGAGCCGAGGGGATTCCCATCGAATACTGCTATGGCGACGGCGTAGTTCTGGATCTCACTCACAAAGGCCCTGGGGAAGAGATCACTCCTTCTGACCTTCAAGAAGCCGAAGGCAAACTCGGCGGCTACAAGATTAAGCCGCTCGACATTGTTTTGCTGAGGACAGACGCCGCCAAGAAACGTTTTGACAAAAGCTACCTCACTGATCATCCGGGAATGACCAAAGAAAGCGTCCACTTCATCCTAGACCTTGGGGTCAAAGTGATGGGCATAGATGCCATTGGGTTTGACCCACCCGTAGCAAAAATGTTCGAGAGGAAAAAGTTCTGGGAAGCGCATCGAGTGATGCGCGAGCGCGAGTATTATCATTTGGAAAACATGTGTAACCTGCACGAAATTCCGGCGCCCTATCACTCGTTTGTCGTCAGTGTACTGCCGGTGAAGTGGCGAGGCGCATCGGCAGCCCCAGTGCGGGCGGTAGCCATCATTCAACAATGAAATGGGCTGGGCCTCCTCGCCTTCGCTGACAACGCTTTGGCATTTCAAACCCCGTTGGGCTACTTCGGTTCGACCTCCTGCCCGCGGCCACGCCTGCGTTCGGCCGCTATGACAAGAGATACACCTTGGAGGAGCTCGCGCAAAACCGGCGCGGTGTCAAGCGCCATCGGTTGCGAAACCTGCCACGGTCCCGGCGGAACGCGCGCTCCTATCCTTCGCCTCGTGCGATCGCAAAGGCGAATTGGCAGGTTTAGAAGGGATTTCTGCTCGATCACGCATTAGCGTAAACTGTCTGAGAGACAATTCGAATCCTCGCTCATCAGAAAGGATCAACCGTTGGCTGCATTCGTAATTTCTGAAGTCGAAGTTCTGAATGAGGATCTCATGAATCACTACCGGCGTGCGGCAGCGGCTTCCGTTGCTGAGTACGGTGGCCGCTATCTCGCGCGGGGAGCTGAGGTAAGTGTGATGGAGGGGCCGGCAACCACTCGGAAAATTGTCAGAATCGAATTCCCCTCTATGCAGCGAGCGAGACAGTGGTACGCCTCAAACTCTTATGCAGAAGCCTTAAAATTTCGCGATGGGGCGTTCGATCGTAGACTCATTTTCTTGGAGGGAGTTCTTCCCGCCTAGGTTTACATACGTCAGGATTCAACATCCGGTTGCAGCACATACCGGTTCGTCGATGTTGGGTTTGAACCCACATCAACTACTGAGTTGGTCAGACGGGATCGGTATTCACGATGAAATTTCGGCATTGCGAGAGAGTTCGAGCACCCTTCCTCCTCCGCGGCTTGATTAACATGAAATGCGCTGGCCCAGGACATCCACTTTCCGAACTCCCGAAGGTGATCGCCAGGGCCATACATGGCGCGGGGCTGACAGTTCCTGACCGGCCTTATAAAGCATTTCTCTTCAATGGTTTGCATGGTGGGCGGTGCAGGGATCGAACCTGCGACCTCCTGCTTGTAAGGCAGGCGCTCTAACCGGCTGAGCTAACCGCCCGCGCTTCCATCATTATACTTGGCCGCAGGGAACAACCATTCTCCGTGGTAAACTTTTAGTTTGCGCGTCCCTTGCGCGCGCGGGAGTATTGTTTCATGTCTAAAGTTTGTGATGTGTGCGGCCGCGGGCCGCAATTTGGCAATAAAATCAGTCACGCGCACAACGTTACCAAACGGCGCTGGAATCTGAACCTGCAGAGTGTTCACGCCGTGGTGAAAGGCGCGAACAAACGCATTCGCGTTTGCACGTCATGCATTCGCAATGGCAAAGTTCAAAAAGCTGCGTAGTAGCTTCAGCCCCTTCGAACCGCTTAACCGCGATAGTACCTAGGTGATGTCTGCCCTTCGCCAGTTGTTGCGGCGTCCTGGCAAGTCCGGTCTCGCTTTCCTGCTTGTTTTGGCGCTCTATTTGGCGTTTTACTTCGCGGGTCGGGTGCTCCTGGCTTTCGTCACGCTGTTCTTACTTGTCCCTCTTGGCGCTGTTGTCACTTTCCGCGCTTTACGTTTCATCCAGCGGCATTCCTTATGGAGCGTGCGCAACCGCCTGCTGTTCGTCTATGGCTTACTGGGAGTGTTGCCTCTGCTGCTGTTGCTCGTGCTGGTCGGGCTGAGCTTTTGGGGCCTGACGAACGACCTCGCGATCTATCTCGCCAATACGGCTTTGGAGCGCAAGCTCGATCCAATCGTCGGCGCGGTTGATAGCCTCTCGCGAATGCCAGCCGGTCAGCGCGACGCGGTCGCGGCCGAAATGCAAGATGCCTTCAGCAAGACGTTTCGAGGCATAGCGTTCTACGTGCGCGATGAGAATGGCGAGCACCGTTTTCCACTGGACAGCCCGGAGCTGACCCTCGATCCCGCCTGGAGAGACGCCAACGGCCTGCTGTTTTGGCGCGAGCGCTTTTACGGCTGGGCGCTCCGTGTCAACGGTCCAAAACAAGTCTTCGCTCTCGCCCCGCTCTCGAACGAACTCGTTGAGAACCTCGTGCCGAATTTGGGCGTCATCGCTCTCATTGAAGTCAAACGCTCGCACGGCAATCCGCAACTTTCGCTCAGCCTGGAAGATCCAGCCGCCCAGTCCCAAGAGCCTCGTTTACAGTTTCATTTGCCGCCGGCGGTGAGCACCCTTGACATTCCGGTTTTCCTGCCTTCCACCGTTCAGCACTATCACTTGGATGCTCCCAACAAGACGCATGAGGGAGTGCTGTGGGTCTACTCGCGTCCTTCGGCGGTCTTGTCGTCGTTCTTTTCCAAGTCGGAATCGTTACGCGGCACGCTCGCCGTTTTTTTTGTCGTCGTGGTGATTCTCTTTTTGATTGTCGAAGCTGTGGCAGTATCCATCGGCGTCTCCCTCTCTCATCGCCTCACTACGGCTGTCAACCAGCTCTATGAGGGAACGCGGCGCGTTTTGTTGGGCGATTTTCAACACCGCATTCCCGTGCGTGACCACGATCAACTCGGCGATCTCAGCGAATCTTTCAACCAAATGACCGGCAACCTGGAGCGCCTCTTCTCGGTAGAAAAAGAGAAGGAGCGTTTACAGACAGAACTCGAAATTGCGCGCGAAGTGCAAAGCCAACTCTACCCGAAGGAGGCGCCGCCGATGCGTGGCTTAAAGCTTACCGTGTGCTGCGATCCGGCGCGCATGGTTTCGGGCGATTACTACGATTACCAGGAGATCGCCGGCGGCAAAATGGCATTTGCAATTGGCGACGTCGCCGGCAAGGGAATCTCGGCAGCGCTGCTGATGGCAACGATTCAAGCGGCTTTGCGTGCTCAAATCAACCTGAACCAGCCCAACACCATCCTGCAATCCTCATTAGTGGTTTCGCGTCTGAATCAGCAGATCTGGGCAAATACCGCGCCCGAAAAATACGCCACTTTCTTTTTCGCCACTTTCGATGAATTGACCCGCAATCTTATTTACACGAACGCCGGTCATCTCTCGCCGCTGCTTTTCCGCAATGGGGATGTCAGTTCTCTCGATTCGAACGGCACAGTGGTCGGAGCGTTCCCCGGCGCTATCTACGACGAGAGCACGCTCACCTTGAAGCCCGGGGACCTGCTCTTGTGTTATACGGATGGCATCACCGAGCCCGAAAACCCATACGGCGAAATGTTCGGCGAGGAACGGCTCATCGATTTGGTGAAGAAACACGTACAACGTGATGACCGCGAACTTTTGCAAATTATTCTAGAAGCCGTTCGAAGCTGGACTGGATCTCCTGAGTTGCAAGACGATATGACACTCCTGCTAGCCCGTGAGGTCCAGACGACGTGAAGATTGTAACGGCGGCGGAAATGCGCGAAGTCGACCGGCTCACCATCGAGCGCGGCATCCCGGGCTTGATCCTCATGGAGAATGCCGCCAGCCGCGTGGTGGATGTTCTACGTGAAACATTCTCACCGCTAAATGTTCAGAGAGTGGTGGTGGTTTGCGGCAAAGGGAACAACGGAGGCGATGGATTTGCCGTCGCCCGGCAGCTCTTCAGTAGGAATTTATGTGGGCAGCTAACGGTTTGGGAGTTGTTTGATCAGGAACAGCTCTCAGGCGACGCCAAGGCAAACCGCGAAATGCTCAGTGCCTGCGGATGCCCCATTGTGCGCGAATTGCCCATTGAGGCAAAGCTGGCGACTGTGCTGATAGATGCGGTTCTAGGAACGGGACTCGCTGGTCCAGCGACCGGTCCCGCTCTCGATGCCATCAATATTATGAACAAGGGATTCCCGCTCGCCAGGACGCTAGCGGTCGACATTCCGTCGGGACTCCCTTCCGATAGCGCAAGTCCGACAGGTGAGTTTGTCAAAACTGAAGTTACCGTCACTTTCACTTCTGCGAAACGAAGCCAATCCTTATCGCCTAGCTATGAATGGATGGGAAAGTTGGTCGTCGTACCCATCGGAACGCCGGCGGAGTTGCTTGAATCGTGCAAGCTGAACCAGACCACTGGCGACGATATTCGCCACTTGTTCGCAAAGCGGGTTCGAAACTCCAATAAAGGTATGTATGGGCACGTGCTTGTCGCTGGGGGGTCGATCGGTAAGATCGGCGCACCCGTGATGTCTGGTTTAGCCGCCTACCGCAGCGGCGCGGGTTTGGTGACGGTGGCTTCGCCGGGTGGCGCTGCAACCCCGCCCGAACTGATGACCGAGCCGCTACGCGACGCTCAGCAAATCCTGCAATTACTGGCTAAGATGACGGTCTTGGCAATCGGGCCCGGATTAGGGAGCGGCGATGAAATCGTTCGCTTGGTGAAGATGCTCTACGAGCGCGCTGAAGTTCCGGCTGTGGTAGATGCCGATGCCCTAAATGCTCTTGCTGGGTCGCTGCCGCGCACTACACGAGTGCGGATTCTTACTCCGCATCCAGGCGAGATGGGGCGATTGATCGGAAAATCAGCCAAGGAGGTACAGGCTGACCGGCTTGTGATTGCCCAGCAGTTCGCCGCTAAGAGCGGTGCGGCTGTAGTACTCAAGGGCGATCGCACGATCATCGCGTTTCCCGACGGCGAGACCTGGGTCAACCCGACGGGCTCCCCGGCACTGGCGAAGGGCGGCACCGGCGACATCTTGACCGGCATTGTAGCGGGAATGGTAGCGCAGCATCCGCGAGATTGGAAGCGGGCGGTGGTGGCAGCGGTTTGGCTGCATGGCCGAGCCGGGGAATTGGCGGGTGCGCACTGGGGTGAAGAATCCACACTCGCCACCGATTTGCTTCCCTGTCTGCCGGAGGCTATCAATGAAGTCCGGCCGGCGGTTTGAGACTCATTCCGCTGAAGAGACTCGCGCGCTGGGACGCCGCTTGGCTGCGGATTTCTTACCTCAACAAGGTGTAGTGCTATTGATCGGCGATTTGGGCGCAGGCAAAACCACGCTGGCGAAAGGTATTGTCGAAGGACGCCAAGCCGCATCGGGAGACGAAGTCTCCAGTCCAACTTTCACCCTTATCCACGAGTACGGCGACCCCGTAAAGATCTATCACGTCGATCTATACCGATTAGAAACCCCCGAACAGGTGAGGCGTTTAGGGTTGGACGAGTTGTTTGATAAACAAGCCTTGACCTTAATTGAATGGGGAGAACGATTCCCAGAGAGCCTGCCGGCTGGCTGCATAGAAATTCGCCTTTCACACGACGCTGAAGACACACGTGTTATTGAATGCAGCGAATAAAGTTATTGGCCTGTTACCTTCATCACGAAATACGTCACAGGCTGACCTTTTTCCACTAACATTTGATGCGGCACTCCTGCCGGAATGTGAATAATATCGCCCGGCGCGTAGTGCATGTGCTCACCTCCAGCGATGGACGTGCCGCGCAGTTCGCCCGGCTTTTCAACGCGCGGATTAACGAGTTTGCCTCCAGTGACCAGAGTGCCTTCGCCAGCGGTGATAACAAAAAGATCCGCTTCATGTTCGTGAACTTCAGACGAGCCGGTGGCTGCGCGGTGAGCCACCATTGTGTAATGCCCTTTGTACTGCTTAAGCTGCTGAGACTTGAACGTGGGATACCCGGCAGACAACTTTTCCTGGATGGCTGAAAGATCGTGCGTTGAATAGCGATCCACCGTGTCACCGGCTGCGAAAATCGAAGAAGCCGCGAGGATTGAGAAGATAACTTTTAACATGGCGGAAAGAATTGGTGGGCCCTGTAGGATTTGAACCTACGACCAATGGATTATGAGTCCACTGCTCTAACCGCTGAGCTAAGGGCCCCGCAAGGCAATCTTAGCAAGCTCAGACAGCGATTTTGATCAGTCGCTGAACTGCTTCTAAAACCGAAGGTGAGCGAAACGCCTCTGCCGACTTGATGTCTGCCTTAAACGAATGCTGGTTACTGGGCACAAGAATGGCGGGAATGCCAAAAGCGGCCGCGGCGCCCAGATCGCGCTCCGAATCGCCAATCATCCACGACCGGGCAACATCAATGTTGAGATCGCGCGCGGCATTTTCCAGTAAGCCGGGCGCGGGTTTGCGGCAATGGCAGCGGATCTTGAGCTCAGGGCGTTCGCCGGGGGAACCTGCGTCGGGATGATGGGGACAGTAATAGATGGCGTCGAGGTGAGCGCCGGATTGCAAAAGCAAAAACTCGAGTCGATGGTGAATGGCAGATAGTTCGGCTTCGGTGCATTCACCGCGCGCGATCACTGGTTGATTGGTGATCAGGACGGCCAGAAAGCCCGCTTGACTTATGGCGCGAACGGCTTCCGCGGCGCCTGGCAGCAGGTCGATTTTTTCAGGAGACGTAATCCAGCCATAGTCAAAGTTGAGAGTACCGTCACGGTCAAGAAAGATGGCGGGATGCATGCGTTAAATAGAATGACATGAGGGGCGATGCAAAGGCAGTTTGTCGATAGAGACGGGACAAAGTTTACTCTGGCCGGCAGCGCTTTCCCGGTGACTGGCGTGAATTGCTATTTTCTGGCTTACTGCGCGGCAGAAAGCCGGCGAGCCGCCATGCTAAAGGCGAGAGAAATGGGCGCCAACACGATCCGCAGTTGGGCTTTCCTGGACGCGGAAGCATCCGGAGGCGTAGCATTCCAATATTTGGAGAACGGTGTCATCAAAATCGACGATGGGCCCAACGGCCTGCAACGTTTGGATGGAGTGATTCAGACGGCGGAGGAATTGGGATTGAAGTTGATTCTGCCGCTGGTGAATCATTGGAAGGATTTTGGTGGCATGCCCATGTATCTGAAGTGGCTCGGGATGGAAGGCGATGTGAAAAAATTCTACGAATTCCTCGATGCACGGTTGGCCTATCGAAATTGGGTTCAGCATCTGTTAACGCGCCGCAATACTCTGACCGGTCGTGTCTATGCTGAAGAGCCTAGCGTTATGGCATGGGAGTTGACCAACGAAGCGCGCTGTAAGGGCGATCGAGATTTGCTTCTCGACTGGGTGGGCGAGATGGCGAAGTTTGTGAAGCAGTTGGATGGCAATCATTTAGTAGCGCTGGGAGACGAAGGCTTCTTCAGAGAGGGCCTGTTCTCTGATAAAAAAGGTGAGTTATACGACGGGCGCCATGGCACGGATTTCGCGGCAGTTCTGGCTATTCCGGAAATCGATTTCGGCGGATATCATTTTTATCCGCAAGACTGGGGCCACGATCAAGATTTGGAATTCGGTACTCAATGGGTGAAGGATCATGCGGCCGCTGGGCAGCGAGCTACGAAACCGGTATTGCTGGAAGAATACGGCCTGAAGATTGGCGATGTGGTGGTGCCGGACGCCGCCGCCCGGAATAACTGGTTTTCAAAATGGTTGACGACCGTGCAGGAAACCGGAACGGCGGGTTCCCTATTGTGGATGCTTGGCGGGAGCGAAACCGACACCATTGGTTACCAGGACGCTTACGTAGTTTACAAACCGGACGAGGCTGTCTTAACGGTTCGGGCAAGAGAGCCGGGCACGGCGACTTAATGAGCGACTTCAGAAGGTGCGTCACGCGAAATCCGCTTGCTGGCGCGCGCGGCTCAGAACGGAGCCACGACCGCGAGGGAGTGATTGCAATCTAAGCGTACTCAACAGCCGCGCAAGGCAGCACCATGTCCGGGAAACAGCGGCGGAGATGCTGAACCAGGTAGCTGGCGAATTCGCTGGGCGAATAGCTGCGTCCCTCACCTAAAACAGCAACGGTACGGCCGTCAAGGTCCCGCGCGATAGGGACTTCCTGCTCTTCGGGATAGTAACGCAGATCTTCATGCTGATAGCCGGTGATTAAGACTTTAATCACTGGCCCCCAGCGCTCGAATGTGATGCTGGCGGTGATCTCGCTGGACGGATACATCTTGCGAACAATGCCGAACATGTTGCGTCCCGATTCCCACTCGACCCAGTACGCGGCGTCGAGGCCGTGTTCCGTGGCGGCGCGGTTGATGGCTTGTGCGTGCTCTTGCGTCTCACGCATTAACTCTTCCCAGAAGGCTAACCCTTCCCGGGAAAGCGGCAGGGGTGGCCGGTATGCCAAGGCTGTGCTCGCTGCGCTCATAAGTTTCAACCCTCCATTGGGGTTCTGTCAAAACGAAGATCAAACAACTTTGGGTCTAAGGCTCGAACGGAGAGGATCAATAGGCCCTTCTTAAACAGCACTTAAACAAGTGACTGCCAGGTGAAGGTATGTTAACGCATTTACGATAGCCTGGGAAGAGGAATTTTAGGAGAAGTGTAAATTACTGATTTTGCGAAGGATCACGATGAGAAATACAGGTCGGAAATCTCTGTTTATCAGTAAAATTTCACCTACCTCTTTCGCGAAAATGGGTAAACGTTCTTGTATGTTAAGCTTACGATAACTGTCGCGGTTGAACGGCAGAAGTTTATGCCATTCCTTCCAGCCGCCCGCTGTCCGCGTTGTCACAACGAACGCGTCAGACGATCCCACGCCCGAAGCGCTGTGGAACGGGCTTTAAGGATAGTGATCGTGCCATGTCGCTGCAGCTCGTGTGGCAAACGCTTTCTCCGGCCTAGGTGGATGGCACCCGACAAGCAGCTTGAAGCGCAATGAACAGATGCGCCGCATTCGGGAAGCGGCATACTTCAATTGGGAGCGATATCTTGAATGTGTGAATGCACCAACCGTAGCGGTTGATTCGTACCTGGAAGATTCCTCCGGTTATCATGGCTCGGCAGAACGCGTGTTCCTTCCTTCGGATGTTGAAGAACTCCGCGAAATCGTCGAAGCGAGCTCTAGGCAGCACGTTCCTTTAACCGTGGCCGGCGCCGGGACGGGGCTCACGGGCGCCCGTGTGCCACATGGCGGTTGGGTGGTTTCGCTCGAGCGCTTTCGCCAAATAAAGGTGGAGGCCGGTTACGCGCACTGCGGAGCCGGCGTGATTCTCAAAGATCTTCAGCGAGCTGCCGCTCGCACGCGTCAGTTTTTCGGCCCAAATCCCACTGAAAGTTCTGCTGCTGTCGGCGGCATTCTCAGCACCAACGCAGGCGGCGCGCGCAGCTTCCATTACGGCTCGGTCCGCCGTCACGTGCTCGGCCTCCAGGTCACGTTCATGGACGGGCGTACCGAATGGTTTCGGCGCGGGGATAAAGTCGATTTTCCCTTCCGACCGATTCGCTTGCCCGCGACGACCAAGAATTCCGCAGGCTACCGTCTGACCGAAGGCCTCGAATGGGTGGATCTGATTTCCGGCAGCGAAGGCACGCTGGGAATTGTGACCGAGGCCGAGTTGCAGTTACTTCCCGAACCCGCCGCTGTGTTGAGTGGAGTCGTGTTCTTTACTTCGGATGCCTCCGCCATGGCCGCTGTTAAAGCCTGGCGGCCTGTCTGCGAATTGCGGCTGCTTGAATTTATGGACAGCACGGGGTTAGACCTGTTGCGTTCGCGCTATCCCGATATACCCCCTCACGCTCAGGCCGCACTACTCATTGAGCAGAACTTACAATCCGAAGACGACGGCGCAGTGGAAGCGTGGACGCGCCGGCTGGCTGAACAGGAGGCACTTGAAGACGAATCGTGGTTTGGTTTGAGCGCTGCCGATCAGGACCGTTTTCGCGATTTCCGGCATGCGCTCCCCGTAACCGTCGTCGATACTATGCGCCGGCACGGATTCCCTAAGTTTGGTACGGATTTCGCGGTTCCCTTTGAACATGAGAGTGTGTTACATAGCTTCTATCAAGCCAAGTGCAACGAGGCTTTCGCCGGCCAATATACAATCTTTGGGCATGTGGGCGACGCCAATAATCACGTGAACTTACTACCGGCCACTCGCCAGCAGGCCGAACAGGGCGAAGCTCTCATCTATGAATTTGCTCAATTCGTGGTTTCGCTGCAAGGCACCGTCGCCGCTGAACACGGCATCGGAAAAACCAAGACGAATTTGCTGCGGCTGATGTATTCGGCTGACGAGATTGGCGCCATGCAGGCTGTGAAGCGCCGCCTCGACCCGAACTGGCTTTTGGGTCAGGATACCATTTTCACCGAATAGCATTCAGACACATGCGCGCATTGGTGCAGCGAGTATCAGAAGCAAGTGTTGAGGTCGAGCATGTTATTGCCGGTCAAATTGGGCGCGGCATTCTGGTGTTCCTCGGCATTCACCAGAACGATCGTGAGGTCAACGCGGATTACTTAGCGAGCAAAGTAACCCAGCTCCGTATATTCCCCGATAAAGAACGCAAAATGAACCTCAGTTTGCAGGATATTGTTGGGGAAATGCTGGTCGTTTCCCAATTTACCCTCTACGGCGAGACAAGGAAGGGTAATCGTCCGTCCTATTCCCAGGCTGCCAGACCAGAGGTCGCAGTACGACTTTACGATTACTTCGTTGAAGTTTGCCGCAAAAAGGGAGTGAGCGTATTTACGGGGGTTTTTCAAGCGGATATGAAGGTACGGCTTATAAACGATGGTCCTGTTACTCTGATTTGCGACTCGGAAAACTAATTAGCTCTAAAGCCGTGAAAAGGAAAGGCCGATGTGTTACTAAGAAGGATATATGGCAAAACAATCAGCGGCTCCACATCGGGAGATTCTGGAAGCTGCACTGCATGGTCTCGAGGCTCAGAAGCATCGATTAGACGAACAGATAGCCCAAGTGCGCTCTATGTTGGGAGGGCGTGCCGCTAAGCCAGCTAAAGCTGCGGCCTGGGCCGTGGGAGGTGCGACAAACGGTGCCCCGCGGAAACGCATTCTAAGCCCTGAGGCTCGTCAGCGAATCGCAGCAGCGCAAAAAAAGCGCTGGGCAGCCTATCGAAAAAATCGCGGCTGATTTAGCACTCGGTGGCCATGGTTGTCGGCGTTGGCACAGATCTGGCTGAGGTCGAACGAATCGCCCGGAGTGTCGAACGTTTTGGCGACCGATTCCTAACACGTGTATATACGCCTCGCGAGCGTGTCTACGCCATGGCGAAGGCGAACTGGGCGCAACGCTTGGCTGCGCGTTTTGCCGCAAAGGAAGCGGGCATGAAGGCCATCGGCACTGGGCTGAGCCGCGGTGTCAGCTGGCAGCATCTCGAAGTCATCAACGAGCCATCAGGACGTCCGATGCTGCACTTGCATGCGGCAGCCCTAAAACGTGCGAACGCGCTCGGCGTGAAGCGCGTTTCAATCTCGTTAACCCACACTAAAGACCTAGCTTTCGCGGTGGTGATACTCGAGGACTAATTGCGCGAGGATGAAGACGCCGCCACACTTCGGGGACGTAATTGCGCTTCCTCAAGCCGCTTGGCTTCTTGATAAGTAAATATCATTCTGTGGATCACCGTAAGGTTTCCTAACACCGCGATCACCCAGAGCACCGGCGCCATTCGATCAAACAACGCCCCAATGATCAGCAGCACCACACGTTCCGGTCTCTCGAGAAACCCTACTTTGCACGTCGGGACGATGTTCTCGGCTCGAGTCCGGGTATAACTAATCATCACGGAAGCAGTCATCACGATGGCCGTCAAAACTACGTAAAAAGGCCTGTTGACTGTGCCGTAATATACCAAAAGTCCCATAAGTAGCGCCAAATCCGAATAACGGTCTAGTACTGAATCGAAGAACCCACCAAACCGCGTTACTTGATTCGTGGCGCGTGCAACGCGGCCATCCACCATGTCGAACAAACCCGCGAAGATAATGATCGCGCCCGCCAAACGGAAATTGCCAATGGCCAGGAAAGTTGCGGCCACGATATTGATGACCAGTCCTAAAAATGTCAGAACATTGGGGTTAATCTTAGAGAGCGCCAGTCCCCGGACGATCATCCGGATGATCTTATTGGCCCCCAAACCAATCGCTCGAGTGTATGTCATGGCTAACCTTGTCCCTCGTTAAGAAGATGCGGGCGCGTCGTGAATGGTTGTCAATCTAAGAATTTCCATCTCCCGCAAACCGCCTGGAATTTGAATTTTCACCGTGTCGCCAACCTTTTTGCCTAACAAACCCTTACCGATGGGGGAACTGGTAGAGATTTTACCCTTGGCAACATCCGCTTCTTCGCTCGTAACCAGATTGTAGGTGTGTTCTTCGTCTTTGTCTATGTCCAGTACGACTACTTGTGAGCCAAGTCCCACGCGATCGCGCGGAATTTTGCTGACGTCCACCATGGAAAACTCGCGCAAGCGCGATTGTATTTGGCCCAGGCGAGCGTTCACAAAAGCCTGGCGTTCTTTGGCGGCATGATATTCGGCGTTCTCGCTCAGATCGCCATGCGCCCGGGCCTTCAGGATTTCCTTCGGCAGTTCGTTGCGGAGCTCGTATTCGAGCGCCATCATTTCATCCTGAAGTCTTTTCTTTAGGTCTTCCATCAGACTGTAACTATTATAGGGAACTGCTGTAACTAGAGCCACTTGCGGGCGTTCCCGCCGCTCCGCGCCAGGCGCATTAAAGCCCCGCTCGACAGAGGTAAGTCAAGCTGTTACAATGACCTATAGAGGATCTGCCCGCCCCATGGCCAACAAACCGCCATTTGCCACAGGAGCCCAAGTTGAGCACGGAAAATTCGGTCTCGGCTCTGTTATCTCCTGTAACGACGATTACATTGTAATCAAATTCGACGACCACGGTGAAAAGAAATTCGTAACCACGATGGTACTCCCCGCCCTCAAAAAGAGCGATCGGCAGCCGCCCGTTGAGAAGCGCCGAGCCGCCCGCAAAAAGGCCGCGCCTGCTGTGGCCACTACCGCTTAGCGGGCAACTGGGGAATTCGCCATCGTGAAAATCGGAATTGTTGTTTTCCCCGGCAGCAACTGCGACCATGATGCCTGGTACGCAGTGAGTCACAACCTGCGCCAGCAGGCCGAATTCATCTGGCACGAAACGTCATCCCTCAGCAACGTGGACGCGATTATTTTGCCGGGCGGATTCGCCTACGGTGATTACCTACGCTGCGGGGCCATTGCCAAGTTTTCACCCGTTATGACCGCTGTTAAACGTTTTGCGGCCGACGGCGGCTTGGTGCTGGGTGTTTGCAACGGCTTCCAAGTGCTGACTGAATGCGGACTCCTGCCGGGCGCTTTGGTGCGCAATGCGAACCTGAAGTTTGTTTGCCGGCCGGTGGAATTGGAAGTGGCCACGCGCAACTCCCCGTTCACGCACGAAGCTACGAAGGGACAGCGGCTCACAATTCCGGTGGCGCATGGCGAAGGCTGCTACATCGCCGACGAAAAAACGCTTGACCAATTGCAGGTAGAAGATCGCGTAACGCTGAAGTACCTCGATAATCCGAACGGCTCGCTGCGCAATATTGCCGGTATTTTGAACGAGCAGCGGAATGTGATGGGTATGATGCCCCACCCGGAGCGGGTGGCCGACCCGCTGATGGGCGGCACGGATGGATTGACGATTCTCCAATCACTGGTTCATGCTGGAGCGCAAAGGGGTCGGACGCGCGCCGAACTGGATAGTGACTCGCCGGTGCTTGTGGCGGGGCGCTCGACACCGGGCCCGTCTTGCGCGAGTTTTTCAGAGATCCCGCTATCGCGCGCATGAGCACCAGCCCGATCACCCCGGATGTGGTCTCCGCGCACCAGTTGTCGCCTGCCGAATACCAGAAGATTTTGAGCCTGCTGAGGCGCGAGCCTAGCTTGACGGAACTGGGAATTTTCAGCGTGATGTGGAGCGAACACTGTTCCTACAAGAGCACGCGCGTCCACTTGAGGAAACTGCCGACCGAGAGCCCATTGGTGTTGCAGGGACCCGGCGAGAACGCCGGCATCATCGATATTGGCGACGGCGTGGCGATCGCCTTCAAGATTGAATCACACAATCACCCCAGCTTCATCGAACCCTTTCAAGGCGCGGCCACCGGTGTGGGCGGCATTCTCCGCGACATCTTCACAATGGGTGCGCGGCCAATCGCAGTGATGGATTCCATCCGTTTTGGGCGCTTGGATGATCCGCACACGGGCGCGCGCAACCGGCGCATTCTGGAAGGCGTGGTCAGCGGCATCGCCCATTATGGAAACTGTTTCGGCGTGCCCACTGTAGGCGGCGAATGCGTGTTCGAGAAGAGCTATGAAGGCAATCCGTTGGTGAATGTCTTTGCGCTAGGCGTCTTCAAGCACAACGAGGTTTTTTACGGTAAAGCCACCGGCATAGGCAATCCGGTCATTTACGTTGGCGCGAAAACCGGCCGCGATGGCATTCACGGCGCGTCGATGGCTTCGGCCGAGTTCACCGAAGAATCGAAGCAGAAGCGCCCCAATGTGCAAGTAGGCGATCCGTTCATGGAGAAGTTGCTGCTCGAAGCTTGTCTCGAAGCAATGAAGATGGGCGCGATTGTCGGGATACAGGACATGGGCGCGGCCGGCCTGACCTCTTCGACTTGCGAAATGGGTAGCCGTGCGGGAACCGGTGTTGAGATCGATTTAGCCCAGGTTCCGCAGCGTGAACCAGGCATGACTCCCTACGAGATGATGCTCTCCGAATCGCAGGAGCGCATGCTGCTGGTAGCGGAGAAAGGCCGCGAACAGGAAGTGCTGAGCGTTTTCAAAAAGTGGGGGCTCGACGCCACCCAGATTGGCGTCGTAACGGACGACGGCATGCTGCGCGTGAAGCAGAATGGCGTGGTTTTTGCCGAGATTCCGAACCGCGCGTTGGCCGACGAAGCGCCGCGCTATAACCGGCCGTTCAGCAAACCGCTGCGAACGGCGCCCATCATAGGACCGCCCCTTGCCAGCAAGGATTTGACAGCCGATTTGAAAGCGCTGCTGAGTTCGGGTGACCTGTGTTCCAAGCGTTGGATCTGGGAGCAGTATGACTATCAAGTCCGGACCAATACGCTGGCGGGACCAGGCGCAGAAGCCGCCATTGTGCGCATTAAGGGCACCAATACCTCGGTGGCCATGGCGCTGGATGGCAATGGTCGCTATTGCGCGCTTGATCCGCGCGCAGGCACAAAGCTCATTGTGGCGGAATGCTGCCGCAATTTGTCAACGGTAGGCGCGTTGCCTATCGCTACCACGAACAATCTGAATTTCGGCAATCCGGAGCGCCCTGAGATCATGGCGCAGATTGTGGAATCGATTGAAGGCCTGGCGGAGGCCTGTAAGTTCTTCGAAGTGCCGGTGACGGGCGGCAATGTCAGCTTGTATAACGAGACCCTGGGCACGCCGATTTTACCGACGCCGGTGGTAGGCATTGTCGGCACGCTGCCTACTGATCTGCCGCTACCGCTGCGCTTCCCGAAGGCTGGGTTGACGGTTGTGCTGATTGGTGGATTAGGAATGCCGGAATCGGCTGAAATGGGTGGCACGCAATACGCGAAGGTAATTCAGGATTCCCTGTGGGGAACGCCGCCGAAGCTGGATATGGCTTACGAGAAGAGGGTTCAGGCCACCATTCGCGAACTGGTGCGCGCGAAAGCGGTGGCATCGGCACACGATTTGGGCGAAGGCGGATTGGCCGTCGCGCTGGCCGAGTGCTCATTCGGCAAAGAAGAGATCGGAGCCGATATTCGCCTCGATTCGGAGTTGCCGCACGAGATACTGCTTTTCCACGAAGGGCCGTCACGGGTCTTGGTGGCGACAGAAAACCCCGAAAATGTTTTATCTGCGGCGCGAAGAAATTCTGTCCACGCGGCCGCAATTGGCGTTACACTGGAGGCAAGGGTGACAATTCGTAACGGAAACGACATCTTGATCGATAGCGTCATCGAAGATTTTAAGGGCCTTTGGGCTCATTCCTTAGAGCACCTCCTCCACAATCCAGTCCTGGTGTAAACAATAATGCCTAAAATTGTTGACTCGTCCGAGGAAGTCCCTTTCGACAAGCTGCATGAAGAGTGCGGAGTGTTTGCGTTGTATGGCCATCCAGAGGC
Organism: Bryobacterales bacterium; assembly: GCA_963764105.1. Classification (GTDB taxonomy): domain Bacteria; phylum Acidobacteriota; class Terriglobia; order Bryobacterales; family Bryobacteraceae; genus Bog-105. The sequence continues at coordinate 240,644 of CAVXRP010000007.1, read as the reverse complement.
CGCGAATCTGGTTTACTTAGGGCTCTATGCCTTGCAGCATCGCGGCCAGGAAAGTGCCGGCATCGCTTCGAGTGACGGGCGAACTATCTATTGCCACAAGAAGATGGGGCATGTGGCCGATATCTTTACGCCCGATGTTTTGAATCAATTGCCGGGCCAGCTTTCGATTGGGCATACACGCTATTCGACAGCGGGCGATACGGCTTTGCGCAACGCCCAACCGCTCTCGGTGGCTTGCAGCAAGGGGCAAGTGGCGGTTGCGCATAACGGCAATTTGACAAACGCTGTAGAACTGCGCCGGGAACTGGAAGAAGACGGATCTATTTTCCAATCGACGAGCGATACCGAAGTAGTGCTTCATCTGGTGGCGCGGTCGCGTGAACGGACGCTGGCGGGCGCGTTGCGCGATGCACTGCTGCAAATTGAAGGGGCGTTTTCGCTAGTGTTTCTGGCGGAAGACCGCATTATTGTGGCGCGCGATCCGCACGGATTCCGGCCGTTGGCCATGGGCCGGCTGGAACTGCCCGATGGGCAAGTGGCGACAGTGTTTGCATCGGAGACGTGCGCTTTTGATTTGATCAACGCGGAATACACGGGCGATGTAGAACCCGGCGAGATGGTGATTGTAGGGCCGCAGGGCATGACTCGCGAACGCTATACAACGCCCCAGAAGACGGCGCACTGCGTGTTCGAGCACGTTTATTTCTCGCGGCCGGATTCTATCGTTTTCGGCAAGCCAGTGGCTGAATCGCGCGAGAGGATGGGCCGGCTGCTGGCGCTCGAGCACCCGGTGGATGCTGATGTCGTGGTGCCGGTACCCGATTCGGGTGTAGCGGCCGCCATTGGCTATGCGGCAGAATCGGGAATACCGTATAAGCAGGCCTTAATCCGCAACCACTATGTGGGTCGTACGTTCATCGAACCTTCGCAGGCCATTCGCGATTTCGGCGTGAAACTGAAATTGAATCCGGTGCGGCATTTGCTCGAAGGCAAGCGCGTGATTCTGGTAGACGATTCGATTGTGCGTGGCACGACAAGCCGGAAGATCGTGCGCATGGTTCGGAGCGCGGGCGCTCGCGAAGTACATGTGCGCATTTCATGCCCGCCCACGATTTCGCCTTGTTACTACGGGGTAGATACGCCCTCGTTGCGCGAGTTGATTGCGGCCAACAATTCAATCAAAGAAATCGAGGCTTTTGTCGAAGCCGATTCGCTCGCGTTCTTGGCGCTGGATTCCTTGAGCGATGCGGTGCATGACACAAATGGCAAATACTGCTATGCATGCTACACGGGACGGTACCCAACGTTGATTCAGATCGACGAAGGCACTTTGGAGCGGGCACTCAGATAACGACGCGAGTTCAGCAGCTCGGTCACGTACAAATCGCCGAATCCGAGCCGAAAGCGAAATCGACCTAGATTGGTTTTGGGTTTGTACCGCGCCAAGCAACTCACGCGCGCGACTTCCGGCGCAAGGCGGCTATAAGTTGGCGCACGCCGCGGTTCCAATCGGGAAACAAATCGACATAATGAGTGGTGCTCGAGATGCGGCGCGGAAGTTCGCAATCGTTCAGGCGCACAGGAACGAGAAACACCTCATCTTGCGGGAAATGCGTCGCGATCTCAAGCGCAAAGGCCAGTTCACTTTGAAACTGACCGCGCTTCAGGACTGAGTGACTCGAAAAACAGGCCAAGAAAAAGTCGGACAGCTCAATCGTTTGTTCTATGGCGCGCCGCCAGTTCTGGCCGGGCAGCAACTTTTGGCAGTCCATCCATGGGTTGAGGCCGGCTCTTTGCAAAGCGCGAAACAATCTCTTCACTTTGGTGCGATCTTCTTGAGCGTAACCCAGAAAAACCAGCAGGTCGCCGGCTGGGTTGAAAACGATCTGGTTCCGGCTGTCGTGTTTGAACGATCCCATGCCACCGATTTCGATAGAAGCCCCCTCGCGCAGACGTCGGTCAATGAGTTGCAGCAAAGCTTTGTCCGGCGATCGCGAGTTCACGGGCGCTCCGGTTTCGCCTCCGCGGAACCTGCAGCGGAAGAACGATTACTGATCGATGCGATAAGGGGTCGTTTGAAATCCTTGAGCATGCGGTAGACAAGTCCGTCGATGACATCGGCGGCGCGGCCCGGAGAACGCCGGGAGACGCGTGCAAAAAGCTGGGCGAGTTGTTTCCTGTTCACGGCTTGAATATACGCCCGGATTGGAAGTGAGCCCGTGCGGAGTGGCAGTTATTAAAAACTGAAAGCACCGATAAGTTACTGAAAACAATCATTAAAACTGGATGTATGACTTTTTTTCAGAACTTGTGACCGACCTGTAGACCTCGCCCGAGACGATCTAGGCAAACGGTGGGTCATTATGCAGAGCGCGGCTTTTATTAGGGTTTTTGCAATGTTTGTTCGGCGCAAAAGACTGCCGATCTAAGAAATGGCTCCCCGACATGGATTCGAACCACGATTCACGGCTCCAAAGGCCGCTGTCCTACCATTAGACGATCGGGGATCAGAAGGAAGGGACTGGACTTTTTCAGTTTAGCAAGCACGCTTGCTATTCTCACCAATCCGCATAGTTTGTCCCGTCCAGTGCCTTTTTATCCGATCCGCTGCGGACGTCGTAGAGGCCCGGCGTCCCGGAAGAACCACTCACCGGCGTCTCTTCCATGATGGTCTTCCACGTTTGATCGGAATTTGTCATTGGGTCTTGCGGCACTTGCCGTAAATACCCTTCCGAAACCAGATCCTGCAGAGACTCGGGCGCCTTCTGCTTGTCGATCGTATATTCGTCGATCATGTTTCTGATGGTGAACAGGTTGTTACGTAGAACGCTTTCTTTCGCCCGAATGATGGATTTTTGATACACCGGCACGGCGATCGCCAATAGAACGGAGATGATTGCCATCACCACCATCAGCTCGATGAGGGTGAATCCGCCCTGCATTTTTCTTGCGAGTCTTACAGCTGTCTTTTTCACAACACCCGCCTCACCACTCCGAATAAGCGGTCCCATCGCTAGCTCTATCCATCGTTTTTGAATATACGTTGAAAACATTCTGCCCGCCCCAAGAGTTCGAGGTGGGATCGTCCTGCATGCTGCGCTTGCCCCAATCCGTGTCCCCCGTCATCGGGTCTTTAGGCACCTTTCTCAGGAATTTCACTTTGTTACTTTGACCGTTCCCGCTCAACGTACTGGTCATTTTCACGCCTTCCACCAGCAGTTCGAGTTTCGGGGGATAACAGAAGGTGTCCGGGTCTCCCGCCTGAATCTTTCCTTGATCGCAAAGGTCTTTGTACTTGTTAATGGCCTCGCGCATTTCTCGCAAATCGTACAGCAGATCCTTTTCGCGCTGGCGGCGGACCTGGTAACGGGCCAAAGGCACGGCCATGGTGGTAAGGATGAGCAGGATGCTGAATGCCACGATCAATTCAACGAGCGTCAGTCCGGCCTGTGACCGGCGGCGAAGACTGCGCGCCGTCGTTGAACGCTCCTCGACCGAATGCCTCATAAGACTATTTTGGAATAGAATTAGCCGAGGCAGGGGAAGCCGCATTCGGGGCTTGGCCTTGCTCAGACGTGCTGGTTTTGATAGCGGCGCTTGCCGCGTTGTTACGGGCGGTTTTTGTGGTGTCCGCAACCCGAACTTTGGCGCGATTCGCGAGGAGATCCGCCGTTGACGGTCCGACCGGTCCAGCCGCGGCGTAAGATCCGTTAGCTAAAGAGCTGGTCGGCGAGGGGGCCGATGTTGAGGACGTCAAAGGAGGATCGGGGGCGAGCCCCATCTGTTGCATGATCGGTGACGGAGCTACCGCTTTTCCTGCGGCCGTCGGATCTTGGCCTGCCGTCAGCGCAGAGGCGGACGAGAATAATGCGGGCTGAATCTGGGACGCGAACTCACCACCCGAATCCGCAGCGCCAATCGCCATCTTCGGATTGTTCGTCGGCGGCAACAAGTCTGCCTGACCTCCTGGCGGTGGGACCTGCGGCGCGCCAGGTGGATTTGGGTTCGATGAATTCGGGTTCGGTGGATTTGGATTGGGCTGCGTAGGAACGGGCTGACTCGGAACCGGACCGCTTGGAATGGGCCGCCCTATAGCGGGATTTGCCACCGGCGGATTGGTTTGCGCGGGCGTTGCCGGAGCCGGCAGAGCTGCCGGTTGCGGCTCGCTCCTCCGTTCCACTTTCACCAGTCTCTCCGTGCCGGCCAAAACGCCCTCGTTATTCTGATCTGCCACGCTTTGCGCACGAATGATGTGAGGCACCAGCGCAATCAAAATGTCGTCCTTCTCGCGGTCTCTTTGCTTAGTGCCGAAAAGATAGCCCAAAAGCGGTATATTCGACACGCCCGGTAAGCCCGAAACCGACAACGAATCGCTATTCATGGACAAGCCTCCCAGCAAGCTATACTCGCCGTCGCGCATACGAACAAACGAATCGTTCACCTTCTGACCAATCACCGGCTGAGCCACGCCGGCAATCGTATCGGTTTGGACTACGCTCGAGATTTCAACTTTGATGTGCATGCTGACATCGTCCGGACCGTTCACATGCGGCTCGACGTCGATGTTGACGCCTACATCGATCTGCTGGAACTGAGTGGTAGCGTAAGGGATTGATCCCGGCGTTGCCACGGCCGAATTCAGCGAGCCAGACACATAAGGAATCTTCTGGCCAATTTTCAGAGAGCCTTTGCCGCCATCAGTGACGCGCAGCTGCGGATTTTGCAGAAGCTTCGAATCCGAATCGGTCAACAAAGCCTGTGCGACCGCACCCGGTAAGGTAAGCGTGAAATCGTTGGTGGAAAGTTTCCCGATGCGGGACAACGAAATCGTCCCGTTACTGGTGGTCGAAGTTGTCCCGGTCGTGCCTGTTGTACCGGTGGTTCCGGTCGTTCCGGTGGTAGTCGAGGCTACGCTCCCGGGAGTTGCTGTGAGGAGGTTATTGCCATTCCCTTGCAGCGCCAGCCCTAGATTGGTGATCTTGGATTTCGAGACTTCCCAAACCATGACATCCACCAAAACCTCAGCCTTAGGCCGATCCAGGTCGTGTATTAGTTTCTCAATCACCGACATGGTGTCCGGCGTTCCACGTGCAACAATGGCATTCTGCGTAGCCACCTGGAAGAGCCCCTGGGTCAGCTTCGAGCCAATGCGCACGGCGTTAAAAATTTCGGTGAACTCGTTCGGGGTGCTGGCGTTCTGAATGTAAAAAACCCGCACCACCTCGTCCTGATATTCCTGCCGCTTCGGTTCGCTTTCTTGCGTTACAAAGATGGCGTTGCGGCTGACAGGCTTCCAGAACGTATGGGTTACGAGTGCCACATCTTCCAGGGCTTCTTGAAGCGTTGCACTGTTCAAATCAAGATTGAAATTGCGGTTTGTCGCGCCCAGTGTGTCGATGCCCGAAGGATCGAACAAAACATTGATGCCCGCCAGTTTGCCGATGCTCTCATAAATCACCCGAGCGGGCTGATTGTTAATCTTCAGGCTGGTGATCAGGTTATTGATCGGCCGCAAAACCGGCGGCCCCTCAAGGGCATTGATGCGCTGCTCTAAATCATGCCGCGCTTGCTCAGCCGGAGTCAAAATCAGCGTGCCCGCCGGCGCTTTGTTCTTCTCTTTGATCATCGCGTTGGCCTGCATCACAAGCTGCAAAGAAACTGGCGACGATGGGTCTATCAGCAAAGCCTTCTGAAATTGGATGAGCGCCTCATTCAACTTTTGCTGCTCCAGAAGCTTGCGGCCGGCCACTATGTGCTGGCCTGATGCTTTGCGTTTGGCACGCTCTGCAGCAAGCTGGTAAGCCGGCTCGCGCGCGTCTTCCTGCAGTGCCTGCTCATAGTAGGTTACGGCCTTATCGTAATCTTGATCCGCCTCCGCTTTGGCGCCCAGCTTTAGCAGTTTGTCACCCTGTTTGGTTCGCGCCTCCATGGGCGGCATGGCTAGCGCAAACGCGCACAGGATCGCGGCGATGTGCCGCCATGAATTGAGAATTTTCACAGTTTCGTTTCCAGGCTAAAACAGTCCGTATCCCCAGGCAATCGAACCGAGATAGCCATGGCCGGATACAGTACTATACCTTTTATGCTGCGGTATGACTGATTTTTAAGAATACCCCTCACGCCCGCCCAAAGCTAGACAGTTTCACATCTTTGACGCATCTACCTCACTTCTCGTGTACCTTTCGCTAAAGGATTAGGCGAAACTGGAAATTAAGGCGAAAAACCCTTGGCCGACCAACCAGCAATCAAGATCTTAAGCGACAATCGCTCCGCAGGCCACGATTATCACCTTTCCGATCGATACGAAGCGGGCTTAGTTCTGACAGGCACCGAAGTAAAGGCGGCCAAAACCGGCAAAATTCAGCTCAAGGAAAGCTATGCCGAGGTCAGCGAAAACGAAGCTTGGCTCATGAATGCTCATATCAGCGAATACTCGCATGGCAATCTGATGAATCATGCGCCCGTTCGTAAACGGAAACTGCTGCTACACCGCTCGGAGATCGAAAAACTGCGCATGGAGACGCGCGAAAGAGGCCTCACGATTGTGCCCACTAAGCTTTATTTGAAGGCCGGCAAGATCAAAGTCGAGATTGCCGTGGGAAAAGGCAAGAAGTTTCACGACAAGCGCGAGGCCGTTAAAGCCAAAGAAATGCAGGCTGAAGCGAAAGCCGCCATGGCTCGCCGCGCCCGCCAATAGACACTCGAAAAGGAAAATTGAATTACGAAATGCAACTCACCATTGAGACCACGTCTGTCAGCCAACTAGCCGTTGACGCGCTGGCCGTCATCTGTTTTGAAGCCGACCCAAACCCACCGGCCGTGGCTGATCAGGCTGGCTGGCTGCAGGAGATTTTCACGGCTGGCGAGTTCAGCGGTAAGCTCTACGAAATCGCTATTCTCCACCGCCCGCAGGGGTTGGCGGCGAAGCGCCTGGTCGTCATCGGCGGCGGCAAGCGCGCGTCCTTTGCAACAGTCGAGGCGCGCCGCGTTGCCGGTGCGCTTGTGCGCGGCCTAAAGGGTAAAGGCGTGCATAGCATCGCGCTGGCACTAGAGCACACGGATGCAGCTACAATCACCGCAGTCGTCGAAGGCGCACTGTTGGGTGCGTGGGAAGCCGACAAATACAAATCCGATCCCAAGAAAAACGACAAGCGCATCGATAGCTTTGCTTTGTGCGTTAGCACGTCCACGTCTGAAGTCCAAAACGCCCTCGAGCGCGGTCGCATGATCGGCGAGGCGCAAAACCTCACCCGCGACCTGGTCAACGAACCCGCCAATAAGCTGACCCCAGCCGACTTGGCTGACGCGGCACGCTCCATGGCCTCTTCCTGCGGCTTGGAATGCGAAGTTTTGGATACTGCCGCCATGACAAAACTCGGCATGGGCGCGTTGCTCGGGGTGGCTCAAGGCAGCAGTAATCCTCCTTTTCTCGCCATCATAAAATATCGCCCGGCCCAGCCGTCCGGTAGCGATCACCTGGCGTTGGTCGGAAAAGGCGTAACTTTCGATACCGGCGGCATCTCGATCAAACCCTCCGACGGCATGGAAAAGATGAAATACGACATGGCAGGTGCGGCGGCCGTGATTGGCGCAATGCGCGCATTGGCTCAGCTGAAGCCGGCTATTCCTGTAACAGGTTACATACCAACGGTGGAAAACATGCTCAATGGGAATGCCACCCGTCCTGGCGATATCGTCACGTCGCTGGCGGGCAAGACCATTGAAGTTTTAAATACCGACGCCGAAGGACGCCTCATTCTGGCAGATGCGTTAACTTATGCCATCCGCAATGGAGCCACCCACTTGGTGGATGCCGCCACGCTGACTGGAGCCATAGGCGTGGCGCTCGGCCACCACAATATGGGTGCCTTCACGAACAACGAGGCCTTCCTATCACGCTTCATGGCAGCAGCGCGCATTGCTGGCGAAAAGGCTTGGCAATTGCCCATGGACGAGGAGTACAAGGATTACCTCAAATCCGCGTTCGCCGACTTACCCAACATCGGCGGACGGCACGGCGGTTCCATCACCGCCGCTTGGTTTCTGCGGGAGTTTGCCGATCCCATGCCCTGGGTGCATCTGGACATCGCGGCGACTGCCGGGCTTGACGAAGGTAAAGCCTGGCTCTCGAAGGGCCCGACCGGGGTGGCCGTGCGCTCCTTTGTCGAACTGGCGCTCGATTGGACGAATTCAGCCTAGAGCGCTCTTTTTCACACTCTCGAATCTTCTGCGGTATACAATTCTTTTGGTCCACGGAGGACAAGATGCAACTTCGAGTGCTGGCATTTGTTCTGGCCGGTGGTAAAGGGACACGCCTTTATCCACTGACCAAGGAACGCGCGAAACCGGCTGTTCCATTCGGCGGACGTTACCGCATTATTGATTTCGTCCTGAGCAACCTCATCAATTCAGGAATTTTCTCCATCTACGTCCTAACTCAATTCAAGAGCCAGTCTCTTTTACAGCACCTACGCGAGGGTTGGGAAGTAAGCGGGCTTCTGAAGAACAACTTCATCATTCCGGTGCCTGCGCAGATGCGGTCCGCGCAAGAGGATTGGTATCGCGGCACGGCCGACGCCATTCACCAAAACATCAACCTCATTCAGCAAGCGGACCCCCATGTGGTGATCATTTTCGGCGCCGATCATATTTACCGAATGAATATCCGCCAGATGATCGAATATCACGTGGAAAAACGCGCCGGCGTCACCATTGCCGCCATTCCGGTAGAAAAGGAATTGGCCTCCGAGTTCGGCGTCATCGAAACCATCGACGACGGCAGCATTGTCGGCTTCCACGAAAAAAAGGTCGATGCGCCTACCATGCCCGGCGACCCGCAGCGCGTCCATGCCTCTATGGGGAATTACATTTTTTCCACCGATTTGCTTTTGCGCGAACTGATCGCCGACGGCCAGCGCGAAGAGAGTTCTCACGATTTCGGCAAGGACATTCTGCCCTCGCTCATTGGCCGGGCCGATATGTACGCCTACGATTTTCAAACCAACATCATTCCCGGCGACCCCATCGGCTCGCCCCAGTATTGGCGTGATGTCGGAACGCTCGACGCCTATTACGAAGCCAGCATGGATCTGCGCGCCGTTTCGCCGGAGCTGAACCTTTATAACAGGCAATGGCCATTGCGGACGGCCGGCTACTTTGATGCGCCTGCCAAATTCGTCTTCGATGAAGATGGCCGCCGCGGCATGGCCATCGATAGCATCATCGCCGGTAGTTCCATCGTTTCAGGCGGCATTGTGCGCGGTTCCATCCTGGGCCGCGGCGTCAGAATTCACACCGGCGCGTCGATTGAAAATTCGGTCATCTTCGATAACTGCGATATCGGCCGCCGCGCGAAGGTCAAGCGTGCCATTCTTGATAAGAACGTGAAAGTACCTCCCGGTGCCGAGATCGGCTACAACCTTGACGAAGACCGTCAGAAGTATCACGTGACAGATAGTGGCATCGTGGTGGTGGAAGGGCATCACACCACGGTGGATATCGCGACGATTCAGGTATGAAGCGCTTGCGGGCCCGGAGCCGCTATGATCGAGGTATGGCAGTCCTGCACATGACCGAAGCGGAACTGATTCGGAACATCGCCTCGGTGATGGATCGTGTGCAATCCGGCGAAGAGATCATCATCGAACGGAACGCAAAGCCGCTGGCAGTGCTTCGGGCTGCCGAACCGCCTCGGCGCAAATTGTCGGAGATTATGGCATCGTTGCCTGAAAACTCGCTGGCGATATTGGACGGCGACTTTGCGGCCGATGTGCAAGCGTTCATCGACAGCCACCGGGAGCCACTTGAATCCGCCAGCGTTTTCTCGATGAGCTTGTGAGTGAAATTACGGTGGAACGCATCACGACTGCTATTGCCTTTCGCGCCGGCAGAAGCGATGGCAGTCTGCAAGCGCAAGGTATACGCGTTGCCCTTGGAGATCTGCTGATTGGAGCAACGCGCTGGAACTTGGCTACTCGGTGCTCACCGGCAACGTCCGCCACTTTCAGAAGATTCCCGGACTTCATGTAATTGCGCAATGAGGAGATTGATCCATCCCCCAACGACTAATTTCACGGAGGAGATTGCCTTCTCCACCCCGTGGTTCGACCTGCTCTCGCGCACTCTGCCCGGGAACTCGAACCCGTTCTATTGTCTGCAGCTCCCCGATTACGTCAGCGTCGCTGCCGAAACTGCCGACAACAACATAATTTTGGTTAAACAATATCGCCCCGCTGTCGATAGAATCACCACCGAGTTGCCGTCCGGTCGCGTAGATCCCGGCGAAAGCCCCGAATCGGCCGCGTTGCGCGAACTGGAGGAGGAAACCGGCTTCACCGCCGACAACTTACTGTTAGCTGGCATTTTGGCGCCCGACCCCGGTAGGCTTGCTAACCGGATGTGGTGCTTCTACGCGAAGGCGCGCAAGATGGATCCGGCCCCGCCGCCGGAGGAAGGCGTCGAGTCTTTCGCCTGCGGCGCAAAGCCCCTTATGGATATGATTGGCAACCAGGAGTTTGACTGCGCGCTGCATGTAGCCGCGCTGTTTATGTGCGTGGCGCGCGGATTCCTTAAACTCGGCCCCATCGAGTAGAGATCCAAGCTATTCGCCCAAGGCCGTCGCAGTTCTGCTGGCCGAAACTTCCGCGCTCCCCCGAAAGCCCGTCAAAACGAGCGCGGTGGCCACCACCACCACGCAACCAATTACGTTGTACCAGAGAAACGAGACCGCCGTGAACCGCGCCGCGCCAAAAATGGCAGCTTCTCCAGCCAGCACGCCCCAAAACGCTGCCGTTCCGCCGACGCGCTTGAAGAAAAATGCCAGCACGAATACACCCAGCATCCCGCCATAGAACAGCGAACCCACAATATTCACCCGTTCAATCAGCGCGCCAAATCCGCGCGCCCCAAACGCCGCAAACGCAACCGCAAAACCACCCCAGAACACCGTGAGAAAGCGCGAGGCAATCAGATAGTGGCGGTCGTCGCGATTACGCGCGATATAACGTCCGTAAATATCCACCACTGACACGGTGGCGAGTGAATTGATCTCGCCCGACGTCGAACCCATCGACGCCGAAAAAATCACTCCAATCAGTAGGCCCACCAATCCCACCGGCAGATAATTTTTCACAAACGACAAGAAAATGTAGTTTGTATCGTCAAACTTCCCTCCGCCATGCAAACGCTGGACGATGGCCAGCCCTCCTTGCCGGCGTGTATCGAATGTCCTCTGGGCGTCGCGGAAACGCGTTATCGTGTCAGGAGTGGCTTTGTTGACCAGGTCATAGGCTGCCGCGCGCCGCTCGGCAAACGCTTGTTCGTACCCGGCTTGCGCGCTCGGCCAATCTTGCGTCTGCGCCGCGCGCGCCGCTTCCACCGGATGAAAAATCATGGGTTCCCGCGCAAACAGCGACAGCACAAACACCATCGCCCCGATGAACAGAATGAACAGCTGCATGGGGATCTTCACGCTGGCGTTGAAAATCAGACTTAAGCGGCTTTGCGCAATCGACTTTCCCGTCAAATAGCGTTGCACCTGGCTTTGATCGCAGCCAAAATACGCTAGCGCGAGAAAGGCCCCGCCAATCAGCCCGCTCCATAGGTTGTAACGGCTGCTCCAATCCAAGCGCGTGTCTACAATATTTAAGCGGCCGGCCGCGCCAGCCAAATGGAGTGCGTCCAAGAACGAAATCTGCCCGGGGAGGGCCCTGAGAGCAACCACCAAGCTCACCACCAGCGCCACGAAGATCATGGTCATCTGCTGTACGTCCGCCCAGGTCAACGCCTTAATGCCTCCGGTTGTCACATATAACACCACCAGCGCTCCGATCGCCACAGTGATCCAACGGTCACTCCAGCCCAGCACCGCCGATAGCGCCACTGCCGGGGCATAGATGCCAATGCCCGCCGCCAATCCCCGCTGAATCAAGAAAATTCCGCTGGTCAATGCGCGCGTTTTGGAATCAAAGCGGTGCTCCAGATATTCATATGCCGTGTAGACTTTAGCGCGATGGAAAATCGGCACTGCCGTGGCTGACAAAATCACCATCGCCACCGGCAGCCCAAAGTAGAATTGCGCAAAGCGCATGCCATCGACATGCCCTTGCCCGGTCGTGGAGATGAACGTAATGGCACTCGCTTGCGTGGCCAAAATCGATAAGCCCATCGCGTACCATGGCATCGATTTGCCAGCCAGCAAATACTGGCTCACCGTGTTACTGCCGCGCCCGCGGTAAAGCCCGTAGGTGACGAGGGAAACCAACCACACCAGAAAAACCAGCCAGTCTAACGGTCTCATCCGTCTCGCCGGCTTTTCAGCGCGGCTATCTTTGCCGCATTCAACGCGCCGTCGTTTTCTTGCGGAACCCTCGCCACCCGTCCCACATGCACTTCGGCAAACTCCGCCTCGGCCATCAGTTCCGCCACTTGCATCTCCGAAAGTCCTCCGCCCACCAGAATGCCAATCTCCGGTGCGGCCGCTTCCTGCCATGCGCGTAAACGGCTCTTACGTTCTGCCCATGAACCAGTGCCGCCGCAAGTCAGAATCCTGTCAATCTGCTTGAATCGCTTCAGCACTTTTACCCCTCCCATTGGATCGGCAAGGTGTTCAAACGCGCGGTGAAATGTAACTTTGCAGTTCCCGGCTTTTGCGAGCACAGCCTCGAGCGAGGTCATGTCAACGTCGCCCGAGTCGGCGATCCAACCCATAACCAAGCCGTCTATGGGAAACTCTTGGAATTGAGCGGCGGCCGCTAGGAGTCTCTCCAATTCCTCCGGGCTCGCCATCACCATAGACGAGTTCCCGCGCAACATAACCCGCACCGGTATCGAAACACTGTTGCTGACGGCCTGCACCGTCTCGCTATCCGGCGTCATACCGCCCACTTCGAGCGCCCGCACCAGTTCCAATCGGTCGGCTCCGCCCGCGGCTGCAATCCTTGCTTCCTCGGCGGAGGTCACAATGACCTCGAGTTTAGGCATGCCCGAAGACTCGTGTGAATAAGTAAAGGGCAAAGATCAAAACGATCAAGTAACTGAGCACTGCTATGTAAACATTCCGCCAGCTTCCCAAGAAAGGTGGCGCTTCATCAGCAACGGGACGGCTTGGAAGGTCGGGCATTTGGGTCTTTCGCCGAAACTAAGGATAACCTAGCTACGTTACGGACTTCCATCCGCTAAACTACAAAGACCGTGGCTCGTCAACCCATTAACGTTCTGATCGTTGACGATGAAGAATCCCAGCGCGAGGGCCTGGCCGCCATGCTGGACGGTTGGGGCTATCACGCCGAAACAGCCGCCGACGGGCAGGAAGCGCTCGACAAGCTCTCCGGCTTCTCAGCACACGTCATCGTCACCGATCTCATGATGCCACGCATGGACGGCTTCGAACTCATGAAGCGGCTCTCCGCGGATGGCAATATGCCACCGGCCATTGTTCTCACCGCTTTCGGCAACATCGAAACCGCTATCGAAACGACCCACGATCTCGGCGCATTTTGGTTTCTCGAAAAGCCCATCCAACCCGCCGCTCTGCGTTTTCTGATCGAGCGGGCGGCGTCGCAAAGCCAGCTCACCGAAGAAACCGAACGCCTGCAGCGTCAATTGCAATATCAAGGTGTGCTGGCCGATATGGTGGGCACTTCGCCCCAGATGCAAGCGGTATTTTCAGTCATTCGCCAAGTAGCGCCCAGCAAAGCAGCCGTCCTCATTGTGGGCGAAAGCGGTACCGGCAAGGAGCTGGTCGCGCGCGCCGTACATCAATTGAGTCCTCGCCGCAACGGCCCTTTTGTTGCCATCAACTGTGCCGCCATGCCCGAAACACTCATGGAGAGTGAGCTCTTCGGCCACGAGAAAGGCGCTTTCACGGGTGCGCTCGAACGCCGCGCCGGTTGTTTCGAACTCGCCCAAAACGGCACTCTGCTGCTCGACGAATTGGCCGAGATGCCTTCCGGCACGCAAGCCAAACTGCTGCGCGTTCTGGAAGATTCGCGCGTGCGCCGCCTAGGTGGAAAGAATGAAATCTCCGTTGACGTCCGCGTCATCGCTGCCACCAATCGCAACCTTGATGAAGCTCTCAAAAAAGGCGACCTTCGCGAAGATCTCTTCTACCGCCTCAACGTTTTCCAGATTTCCCTGCCGCCGTTGCGCCAGCGCATGTCAGACCTACCCGTTCTCGCGGAAGCCCTCATCGAATCGCTCAACCGCAAACACTTGTGCAGCGTCACCAGCGTGAATGACGAAGTAATGGAAGCTTTCAAGAAATACTCCTGGCCCGGCAATGTCCGCGAGCTTCGCAATGTGCTGGAACGCGCCGTCATCATGGCCGGCGAAAACACCATTCAGATGACCCATTTGCCGTTCGATTTCGGCGTCTCCGTCGGGTCGCGGCATGCTGGCCAGATCTTTGAACCCGAAAGCGTCCGCTTGTCGGTCGGCACTACCGTTGCCGAAGCCGAAAAAGCCCTCATCCTCGTCACTTTGCAGCACACCAAGAACAACAAGACGCGCGCCGCCGAAATTCTCGGCATCAGTCTCAAAACGCTGTTTAACAAGCTGAAGGAATACGGCAGCGCGGAAGCGGCAGAAGCCGCCAGCTAGATACTTTGCTCGCTCACGTGCGCAAGCAGCGCGATCTAGCATGGAAAAGAGGCTCGCTATGCCGGTCAAGAAGAACTATCATCACGGGAATCTTCGCGCCGCTTTGATCCAGGCCGGCTTGGACTTAATCGCACAGAAAGGCGTGCGGGCTCTCACACTGCGCGAAATTGGAGTTCACGTTGGTGTTTCGCGCATGGCTGCGTACCGCCATTTTGCGGACAAGGCGAAACTGCTAGCCGCCATTCGCGAAGCAGGATTTGAGAAGTTCGCCATCGCGCTCGAAACCGGGCGCGATGCGGCTGGTCCTGATTCCATCGCGCGTATCCGCGGGATGGGTACGGCCTACGTTCTTTTTGCGCGGGAACATCCGGCTTATTTTGAAGTGATGTTCGGGTCGTCGCAAGAGACCGTCATTGCGCCGTGCGAAGCGGAAACGCGCGCCTTCCAGATTCTAGAAGCCGCCATTACAGAGGGCCAAACAAAGGGTGATCTGCGAAAGGGAAACGGGCGATTGATGGCCTGCGCGGCGTGGTCGTTAGTACATGGCATTAGCGCGCTGAAATTGGACCAAATGCCGTTTGCCGAAGGAATGGCCCCCGAAGATTTCGTGAAAGCCTGTTCCGACTTACTCATATGCGGGCTGGCGTCCAGCGCGAAAAAATAGGCCACAATGGATTTGTGAGAATACTTTGTAGCATTTTTACAATCCTGGGCGGGTGCGCGTTGTCAGCCGGCGCGCAAATTACGGTGATCGATTCCGGCTCGACGAATGTTCCCGGCATGCGAATGACGATTGAGCAATCAAGCCGGCGCGCCCTCGTCGAGCGAAAAGACGGCTTGAAGGAACAGGTAAAGCTGCCCAAGGAGATCTGCGACCGAATCCTACAAGACGTGGAAGCGGCTGGCCCTTTAAATGAGTTGCCCGCGCGTCACTGTATGAAGAGCGTATCGTTCGGCAAGTCTATTTTTGTCGAATATAAAGGCGTCCGCACACCTGACTTGAGCTGTCGTCAGTCCGATCTGCGCGCCGCCGCGCTGAAAAAAGACGCCGAAGAAATCTTGGCAGCGGCACCACGCTCAGCCACAAGCAAGCGATATTGATGGAGTCGTCGAGATATGATCGTTCACTGATGACCAAGCCCCTCGCAGTCCAATATGTCCAATGGGACACCGTCCCCGTCGAGAACGTTAATCCTCTCTTTGACCGCCAATTTGTCGTAGGCGATCAGGTCATGGTGGCACGCATTCAGATGAAGAAGGGCTGCTTGGTGCCTAATCACAGCCATCACAACGAGCAGATCAGCCAGATTCTCTCCGGCGCGCTGCAATTCTCTATTGCGGGGAAAGAGATCCTCCTACGTGCCGGAGAATTCCTCTTTATTCCGCCGCATGTCCCGCACTCGGCGCTCGCCCTCGAAGACACCCTGGCCATTGACACTTTCACTCCGCCTCGCGAGGATTGGATCAACGGCACCGATCAATATTTGCGAAAATAGCGGCCCGTTTCCGGCTTGTTCGTACAATAACAGCACTATATGAGCAGCACGGCCACGCCCTTTAAACCGTTCGTTCCAGAGCATATGGAGATGCGCGAGCTGACCGTTCGCGCCATCACCCTCGGATTGTGCATGACAGTCGTTTTGGGCGCCACCAACGCCTATCTCGGGTTGCGCGCCGGAGTTACCGTGGCGGCCACTTATCCGGCCGCTGTCATCAGCATGGTTGTGCTGCGCGCCTGGAAAGGCTCGCTGCTCGAAGAGAACATCGCGCGCACCAGCGGCTCCATCGGCGAAGGCGTTGCGTCCGGTGCCATCTTCACCATTCCAGCATTCCTGATTGCCCACACCTGGAATTCCTTCGGCTTTGTCGACGCGTATTGGAAAACCACCGTACTCATTCTGGTGGGCAGCGTATTAGGCGTACTGTTCATCTCGCTCGTCCGGCGCGTAATGGTGGAAGATCCGGAGCTGCCCTTCCCCGAATCCGTAGCCGCCTCGGAGATTCACAAAGCCGGCCAGCGTGGCGCAGAGGCCGCACGCTTCCTGTTCTGGAACATTGCCATCGGCGGAATCGTCTTTCTGCTGGGCCGAATTCAGTTGTTTGCGGCAGATGCCGGATTTCCGGTTCGCATTGGACAGTTGGGCTCGACCAGAGTGCGGCTGGGTGGCGCGGGATCGACAAACATTCTGCCAACCGGGGGTGTCACCAGTTTTTCGGCCCCTAGCATCAGTCCCGCTTATTTTGGCGTTGGCTACGTCATTGGCCCCCGACTGGCGGCCTTGCAATTTTCAGGCGGCTTGCTCGCTTGGGGCTTTCTAGTGCCATTGTTGATTTATTTCATGGGCCCCCAGCTTCGAACTTTCCTGCCAGCCGACGCCAAGCTCGACGATTGGGGAGCAACGGCCACTGCGGTTTGGAAATACATTGTGCGGCCTATCGCGGTGGGTAGCATGCTCGTGGGCGCAGGCTATACATTGTTCCGCATGCGCACAAGTCTGGCGGTTGGCATCCGCCGCACACTCGTCGAAGCGAAACAATCGAGTCATGAGAAAGTGACGGTGAGCCGCACCGAACGCTACATGAGCACGAAAGTTGTACTCAGTCTCATCGCGGTGGTGTTCGGCTTGATGATTGCGCTGTACATCTACTTTTCCGGGCAAGTCGTCGGCGGAATCGTCGCGGCCGTGGTGATGCTGATTTTAGGCTTCTTCTTTGCGACTGTTTCGGGTAGCCTCTGTGGATTGATCGGGTCATCGAACAATCCGGTTTCAGGCTTGACCCTCTCCACTTTGCTCATCGCGGCGCTCTTAATGGTGTCGCTCGGCGTTTCCGGCATCGGCGGTGTAGCGGCGGTCCTGGGCGTAGCGGCGGTCGTGTGCGTTTCATCCGCCGTAGCGGGCGAACTCTTGCAGGATTTCAAAGTCGGCTACATTCTGGGCGGCACACCGCGCAACATTCAGATTGCCGAGTTGCTCGCGGTTGTAGTGGCCAGCCTTGTCATGTATTTCCCTTTGCTGCTTCTATACGCCGGCGACATCAAAACGGGCGGTACGGGCTTTGGCGACCGGCAACTACCCGCGCCGCAGGCCGGCCTGATGGCTCTGCTGGCCCAGGGAATCGTGGGCGGCGATATGCCTTGGCCCCTCGTAGTTGTGGGCATCCTAATGGGCTTCGCCTTCATCGCGATGAATGTGAAAAGCCCCATGCTCGTCGCGGTCGGCATGTATCTGCCTTTTGAAACGACCTCGGCCATCTTTATCGGCGGCCTGTTCCGCTGGCTGGGAGACACCTTGGCGAAACGCCGCGGCTATAACCAAGCGCAACGCGCCCGAGTGGAAAACGCCGGCGTGCTCACCGCGTCCGGGTTGATCGCCGGCGAAGCGATTCTGGGTTTGGTCTGGGCGGGCATGCAATTCTTGCCAAAGGCCATGCTTGATCGCTTTCAAATTTTTAAAGAACCGTCCTATCTCTTCGGATTAGTGGTGATGCTGTTGTTGGGATACTTGATGATTCGCTGGCCGCTGGGCGCGGCAGGCAGTCCCGACGAGCCCGCACCACCCGTCGCCATGATGTAGGGTGCGGCCCATCAATGATAATCGCGCTGGTGGGGCGGACCTCCCGGTCCGCGGCTGACCTCCTGGTCAGCCCTCCCGGGGCCACCCTCGGCCACCAATGAAGATGAAAAACCGGTTTTTCAACGAACCTTCCGCCTGCTATCCATTCCGAATTTTGCGCCGGAAACGTGACGCGCAGCAAATCCGCTTCGGTTTGGCTAATTATTTTGTCCAAAAAGGCGATTAGAAATACAGATGAGAAAGTACCGGGCGCAGCCGCGTAAGGATGCCAGTGGCTCTGCCGAACTTCATTGGCAGATTGGCGCTGGCTATGTGCGCTCTACCCTGGCAACCGTCCAAGATGTGTCGGCCTCCGGTATGGGTTTGCACTCTCCCATCCCTTTCGCGATTGGATCGGCATTGCAGATTAAGAGCGGCGATCAACTGCTTTCCGTCACGGTGCGGCGCTGCTTTCGTGCCGGTGCCCAGCATTTTCTGGGCGTAGAGTTCGACGAATCTCGGGAAGAAGGGCACAGAAGTTCGGCGGTTGTGATTCCCAGAGCTGGCATAACGGTTCGACATAGCCGTTAGTCGTATTGCAACGCTTACAGCCATTAGGTTGTCTCCGCCCAAAGGCCTCGCCTAAACGGGGCCTATAAATCCGACTTCATCGCGCGATAATGGGGAGCGGAGTTACCGAATGGCATCCATACCAGCGCAAGCCAGCTCTATCTCTTCCTTTTCCGAATCTCGTGTCGAAGCGTCCGAGAAAACAGCGGCGATCCCTTGGTACATTTGGTGCGCTACAGTTGCCGCGACGTCTGCCACAGTGGGAGGTTATTGGGACATTTCGTGGCATGAATCCATTGGCCGGGATACGTTTTGGACTCCCGCCCATATGGCCATTTACTTGTGCGGCGTTCTGGCGGGTATTGCGTTTGGCTATCTGATACTGCACACCACTTTCGCCAAAAACTCTCCGCTGGCAGCTTCGTCGGTGCACATTTTCGGGTTCCGTGCCCCACTGGGCGCGTTCATCGCTTCCTGGGGCGGCATTGCCATGCTCACCTCCGCACCATTCGATAACTGGTGGCACGATGCCTATGGCCTTGACGTAAAAATCGTCAGTCCGCCACATATCCTGCTCATCCTAGGCGTTTACGGGGTGGTTATCGGCACCCTGGTGCTTCTTGCCGGACATATGAACCGTTCGCAGTCTTCCTCTTGTGTGGCTGAGCGGCGACTGATTCTCTACATCAGCGGAATCATGTTGGTGCAAATCATGATCGTGCTCATGGAATCGACCGAACGGCCCTATCTGCACTCTCTGCGCGCGTACTTGGTGACTGCCGCTTTACCGCCCATCATGCTGGCGCTCGCGTGGCGGCTCACGGGCTACCGGTTTGCCGCCACTTACGTTGCTGCCTTCTACACCCTGTTTCGCCTCGGCTTGATTCTGGTTCTGCCCCTGTTCCCTGCCGAACCGAAGTTGGGGCCCGTTTATCAGCAAGTGACTCACTTCATTCCGCCCGATTTCCCTTTACTCTTCATCGTGCCTGCTTTTGGGCTTGATCTGCTATGGCAGCGGACGAAGAACTGGAGTGCTTGGAAGATCGCCGCTGCCAGCGGGTTCATTTGGGTGGCGCTTTTCCTTGCGGTTGAATGGCCTTTCGCGTCCTTCCTGATGACGCCAGCTTCGCGAAACTGGTTTTTCGGCACCGGTTATCTCTTTTACGCCCTGCCGCCCACTTCGTTCATGGCGCGCAACGTCTTCTATCCTTCAACGTTCGCAACTTGGCAATTTGCACTCGGCTTGGTGTGCGCGGCGCTGCTCGGCATGCTAGCGGTTCGCTGGGGCATGGCGCGCGGAGAATGGCTGGGAAAGCTGAAGCGGTGAAGGCGTCTGGCTTCAGCGCGGCTTTCCTTCTTTTCAGCGCGTTGGCCGGCGCACACGTGGGCAGCCCGGACGTTTATTTGGAAGGCAAAGCGGGCCCTTATCAACTGTTCGTAACGGTCCGCCCACCCCTCACCATTCCGGGTGTGGCTGAAATTGAAGTGCGTGCCGAGTCCCCCGGTATTCAGCGCATCCGCGCCGTTCCGCTGGCGATCACGGGAGCTGGCTCCAAATTTGCACCGATTCCCGATCCGCTCAAGGCTTCCTCCCAAGACGCGCAGTTTTTTACAGGCTCGCTCTGGATGATGACCTCCGGCTCTTGGCAGGTGCGGCTGACAGTGGATGGCGCGCAGGGGCCCGGCATCCTTTCGGTGCCTGTTCCTTCGTTTGCCCGCGCGAGCAAGCGGATGGAATGGGGACTCGGCGCAATTCTTGCGGTCCTGGGTCTCTTTTTAGTGGTGGGAATGGTTGCCATGATCGGCGCAGCCACCCGGGAAGCGAAACTCGAGGCGGGCCAAGATCCCTCGCCAGCGAACCTCCGTAGCGGGCGCAAGGCGACGCTCATCGGGGCCATTATTGTTCTGGCTGTTGTTTTCGGAGGAAATTATTGGTGGAACTCCGAAGCGAACGATTACAGTCTGCGCATCTACAAGCCTCTCGGTATGGCCGCTAGCTTGAACGGCGCGGATCTCTCTCTTAGAATGAGCGAACCCGGTTGGATGCAGGCGAATACCGTCCAATTGGCCGCGTTCCGCGTCTTTATACGCAAAATGGACGACTTGGTGCCCGATCACGGCCATATCATGCATCTGTATGCGATCCGCCAACCGGGCCTGGATGCCGTGTATCACCTTCATCCCGAACAACGTGACGACGGTACCTTCGCCCTCACTTTGCCATCAATGGAGGCCGGTCACTATAAGCTCTACGCTGATGTTGTACACGCCAACGGCTTTCCGGAAACCCTGGTGACGGAGCTAGACATCCCAGCTCTGACCTCCCGTCCCCTGGCGGGAGACGACGCGGAAGCGGTGACTAAGCCTTGGCAGAATGCGTCCGTTACCGATACGGTTTTCACTTTGCCCGACGGCTACAAAATGGAATGGCTGCGCGGCGATACGCCGTTGGTTGCCAAGCGAGCCATGTCTTTCAACTTTCGACTGACGAAACCTGATGGTACGGCACCGACTGACATGGCTCTGTACATGGGAATGTTGGGACACGCCGCGTTCGTGAAGACCGATGGCACGGTTTTTGCACATATTCATCCGAACGGCTCGGTGTCCATGGCCGCATTGATGCTGGCATCCGGCGAGGCTCCGATGGATCCAAACATGCCCATGGAAGAAAAATCCTCGCGGCCCGTGGCTCGGCCCATTACTGTAACTTTTCCTTATGGGTTCCCTTCGCCCGGACGTTATCGCATTTTCGTCCAGATGAAACACGGCGGGACCGTGGAGACAGGCGTTTTCGACGCCATAGCAACAGGCACGTAGTCACTTTTTATTAGGAATCAATTCAGACCTCCCGCGCGTCATTAGGGAGAGGTTCGTCTCAGGAGGGTTCCAAGCATGAAAGGCAAAAGGATAGGTGTACTTTCAATCTTGTTTGCCTTTGTTGCCACTGGTTTCCTGCGAGCGGCTCAGGACTCCGTACCCGCGCATTATTACTGGAAATCTACTCCCGCCGGCAATTCCGCGCAACTCGTGACTTTGTTTTGCCGATCATGCGCAGACGCTGGCGACTCTGCCCGCGATATTCCCCTCGTCGCCGTTCTCCGCGACACACTCGGCGGCGTGAGTTCCGAAGGCGACCGCATCAGTTACGTTTGGCTCCTCACTTATTCGGCACCCACTTGGCAAAAGCGCGCTCTCTCCGCAGTTCCTTTCTTTTATTGGAAAGTCGGCGATGGTGCTGGGAGGGTTGGAGACAAGGAGCCGAAGCCGCTCACGAATTTGGCACAGCCGCAGCGACCCGTAGTTTCATCGGCGGTCAGAAACGTGTTGCAATGGAGCGTCTTAGATCCTGTCTCGATGTCAGTGCGCGCCAGCAGCCGCTCATACCAGAATAATTGGACGGATCATGAGCGCCTCCACTTGGAGGAAGCCGAGAGTTATCTGCAATCGGCCCAGGCGGCCGACGACGACTCGGGCTTGAGCGACGCTGAACTGAATACCGTGATTGCGCGATTGGAACTGCGCAAGAGTATGCTGGGAGGATTTGTCAGCTCCAACCGAGCGGAGAAGTTTGGCGAAGAGGCGAACCTCGAGCAAGAACGTATCCGTGCCCGCAACTGGGAATTATTGCGCCAGTGCGCCGACAAAACCGGCCTTTTGTTCGAGCCGATTGATTTGGCAGGAGCGAAAAGCCAATATGCTGTGCTCTGGTATCCAGTCGCGCGGAGCGCTCCGCCGGAAGGGATCGCGTTGCGCCCTATCTGGAAGCTTCTGAATTTGAAAGATCCATCTGAGGAACGTGCCGGTTTCGAGCGAGCGACCGTTTACGAGCGACGTTTCGACGCGCAATCGGTACAGGTGGTTCCGCTGGGCGTTTATAGCCTTACCTATCCGAAGATGCCGCTGTTGGTCATCGATTTCCGCGACGGCGCCCATCTCCGCTGGCACGAATTGACACAGCGGGCGATCAATGAAATTACCAGTGGACTGATCGGCATTTCGCACTTCACAAATTGGTATTACTTCGTGGGCGCCGACATCTACGATTTCTATGCGTCCCGCCGTGGCGCAGCCACAAACCTACAAGAGCGGCTGAATTGCTATTCGAAATTCCGGGTGGCGCTGGCATTAGATAAGAGTGAGGATCCAGCCCTGCTGGCAGCCATGCGACAGCGCGTTCGCTCGCTGGCGGTGAACCCGCTGGAAGCGGCGACGCAACATGAGATGCAGGCGGCCTTGCAGCGCTATGACTTGCTGGAAGCGGCGGCGGCGAACGAAAACAGCAAGCTGGCCCAGCGATTGAACAAGGACAGGCGTGCCGAATTGGCCCGCTTCGAGGCGCGCCAAGGCGAACAAGTCCGCCACGACGTTTTACACGCGGCCACATTCGGACTCTATACACCGCGCGCGGCAGCCCAGGGCGTTGCGGATCACTTGGAGGAGTACCGCGAAGTGGATTATTACCTTAGGTTCCTGGAAGGCCTCGAGGCTGCGGGCACCCAACCGGAAGTGGCCTACGATAGTGCGCGCATCCGCTTCGCGGTCGTTCAACTGAGCGTCTTGTTACCCGATCTTAAGACCAGCGAGTTGCGCCAACGTGCTTCGCACACCATCGAAAAGCTACGGGGTCTTTCTGCCAACAGTGAATTGAGAGCGGAGTGTACATTGGCTCTTGACTCGCTCCGTAGCGCGCGTGCAGAGGCAGTCGAAGGAACTGGCAAGACGGAAACGCTGCGGTGAGTCGGCAAAGCAGGTGGGGCCGGAATTCAGCCTGCCTGCTGGCATTTATTTTTCTTGTTTCACACGCCTGGAGCGCCACCGCGCGCCGCTTGGTGATTCTCAAAGTGGATGGCATGGGTCAGGACCTGCTCGCCAGTGCTCTCGAAGAGCGCGATCCGGCCAGCGGAAAATCAGAACTGCCGTGGTTGAGCCACATCTTCGTGGAGCAAGGCGCTATTTACGAAAACTTCTACACGCGCGGCATCAGCCTATCCGCCCCCTCATGGTCGATGCTCGATACCGGGCGCCATACCGTCATTCGGGGCAATGTCGAATACGATCGCTTCACGGGCGAGGTATACGACTATCTCAACTTCTTTCCGCTCTACATCGGCTACGCGCGCCAAAAACAAGTGGACTCACCGGGCGTGGAAGTACTCGACCGCGCCGGCATTCCGCTACTGATCGACCGCTTTGAATTTGCGCAAATCTTCCAGAGTTTTCAGCTTTTCCAGCGGGGCGTGCGCTGGACTACCTTACAGGACGTTTTGAAGCGTAAGTTTTCCTCGAAATCGATTTTCTCAATGCTGGAGGGCGCCACTCCTTCCTATGATTCGCTGCTCCAAGCGCAGACGAAGGCCGAATTGGTGGAGAACCTCCAGCAGCCCCAGGTTCTGTATCTCGATTTCTTTACGGGAGATGTCGACCATATAGGACACGCCTCCAGCGAGCCGGCGGCGCTGCTGAAAGAATTGAGGAAGTTGGATACATTGGCCGGCCAACTCTGGACAGCCATACAGCATAGCCCGTTGGCGGATCAAACCTTGTTTGTAATGGTGTCGGACCACGGCATGAACAACGTGCCGCGCATCGTTAGCCAAACTTACAACCTGACCGATCTTTTGAATAGCCCGGCGGGCGGCGCGCACCATGTGGTCACTAATCGCGAGCAATTCAGCGACTTCAAATTCAGAAGCTTGTATCCGCTCCTGCATCGCGTAGTGAATCCAAGCGAATCATCGTTCTATCTGCGCGGCGAGGCCGAGCACTATCCTACCGCGTGGCTGGATATCGATGGCAACGAACGGGCGGCGCTGCATTTGCGGAATAGCGATCTTAACAAAATCCACATCCTGTTACAGCAGCTGGCGCGACCGGAACTCACAGGGGCCTTGCGAAAGGCTGCGGCGCAGGCAGTAGACGAGACGATCAACAAGCATCGCGGCCCTTGGTCCAACACGGCTCAGCAACTCGACGAGGAATTACAAGAGCTGAAACGAACCATCGAAGCACGTAAGATGATCGTGGGTGAGGAGCCGCGTAAGTACCACGATATCGGCGAAAAGCGCAGCGCTTGGCGGTTGCGTCAGGAGTTGGAAGACTGGCAAATGGAATACCAAGCTTATTCCTCTTATCTCAAGCATCTGAAAAAATTGCTAACTTTCGAAGCTGACCCGCTGAAAGTCTTCAAAGAGAAAATCGCCGATTTGATTCCAGAAATGAGTTTGGGCGATTCGAATACGCAGGAACAATTGCGCCACTATGTCGCCGGGCCCGGCGCGGACGGCTTGCAGATGAGCGCCGACGGAAGCTTGGATGAGGAGCGTTCTTTTCGCTATATCGATTATCCAAAGCTCTTCTGTGAACAGCGCGGCGTGAATCGCCCTCAATCGGAACTGCCGGAGAAGCCGGTGGATTTTACGGCTATGCGCATCGCGGATACCGGTTCCAGGGAGCATGTCTACTGGCTTTACGGCGGCGAACAAAGCCAGCTCGAGATTCTAACCGATTCCGCCGGCCGCATTGCCGTGCGGCCCTTGAACGGCGGGTGGCGAAATGGTTTGCCGCTCGCTTTGGTCGAAGATCCCGATCTCCGCATTCCCGCCGGCGTCCAAAGACTGGAATGGCTCAGCCAATGGCACAGCGAGCAAGAGTGGTTTGCGGCGATTCATAAGACCCGCTATTCGAACGGAGTGATCGGAGTTACCGAGGAACTTTCGCCGGTGGGCGAGAACGTGCCGGGCCGACCCGGAATGGATGCGATTTCGTTGCGCTATGAGCGGCGGCGTAGAGAGTTAGTGCAAGCCGACATTCATTTGTTTGCCGCAGATCACTGGAACTTCAATGTAAGATTTCCCAACCCGGGCGGGAACCACGGCAGCTTCCTGCGCATCTCCACTCACTCCGTTTGGATGATGGCTGGCGCAGGGGTCGCACCGGGGCGTCGGGAGGAGCCAGTGGATAGCCTGGCATTTGAGCAGGAACTGTTACGGCTGATGCAGACTCCGGCAAGTCATTAGTGTGTCGAGCCGTTGTTACAGCTTGCGGAACATCACCAACGCATCGACATAGCCAAGCCTGGGATGCAAGAATGCTCCCGGCAGCCGTCCCACAATTTCGAAGCCCAAGCCTTGCCATAACTTCACGGCGCGTTCATTGGTGGAGACCACAAAATTGAATTGCATGGCTCGGAAGCCGCGGGTTCGTGCATATTCGAGCGAATGCTCACACAGGGCTCGCGCGATACCGCGCCCGGTTGCGTGGCTCGCCGTAATATACCCGCAGTTGGCTACGTGCGAACCGCCGCCATGCTGGTTGACTTGTAAGAAGTAAGTCCCCAGGACCTCGCCGTTTTGCTCGAAGACAAACACCTCGTGGCCATGAGCATGCCAATACGCCCAGGCGTCTGCCCGGGAAATATCGCGGCGTACTGTATAAGTCTCACCGGCGCGAAACACCGGCTCAAGTAACCGCCAAATCTGTTCTTCGTCGCCTTCAGTGGCCGCTCGAATCAAGTCTATGAGCGACCAAAGATACGGCTAAAGAACTGCTTCCAATGCCATTTATACTCCTGGCATTCGGGTGCGGGGGCGAAGCTCAGCACGTTCGTACCGCGCTCTACACTCAGAGATTGAACTTCCGACCCATCCGCAGTCACATTGACGGTGAGGAACGCTTTGCAACTATCGGTGGAATCGATTTTCCAGGGTGCCGCAATTTTAGCGGGGGCCCAATCTGCCATAAATTGCGAGTAGTCGTAATGTTCGCAGGCCTTAGGGCACCAGATTGCATACGCCGCCCGATAATTGTGCTCGTTCACCAATGTTATGAACTCTTTCGCCACATGTTTTTCTGGGTAGTTGTGCAACACTACGTACGCTAGCAAGCCAACAAGCAGAGCTGCCACTAAACTGCCGGCAACATACTTGATCACTTTCCCGCGGCGTGCGTCTTCTACTCCATAATCTGCCAGATAACTCGCCATACCAACTCACTTTGTGACTGGATTCGCCTTGTCATAAGCGGCGGTGGCTGCGGCGGTGAGGTCGAGCGACGGCTTGAAATACAGCGCATTGGTGACATCGATGACCACGTCCAGACCTCGTTCTTCCGCGAGTTTCTTCACCACTTCCGCCATTTGACGGCCGACACGGCCCAGAATGTCTTGCCGCTCGGCATTGACGTCAGCCTGTAGATCCTCGCTGAGCCTTTGTAGTTGCTTTTGTTTTGTGGTGAATTGCGATTGCAGTTCAGCTTCCTTTCCCGGCTGCAGATTTGGGGTGGCGGCCTGCTTCTGTAGATCTTGCAGTTCCTTCTGGAGCGCTTCGATCGATCGCTGGCGCGGGCTGTACTTTGCCTCTAAGGCCGCGCTGTCTTTCTTAATCTCCTGCGTGCCTAGAACGGCTTGTTGGAGATTGATAATGGCAACTTTAGCGGGACCGATTTCTTGTGCTGCCAGACAGCCAGCCATGGCCGCCGAAGCAAGGAGGAGCGACACGCTCCGAAAATGCGAGAACATTACCTTCTAGACTCCTGTGTGAAAGCGATAGGAAAACCGGACTAAGCCGGAAATGACGGGGGGAATTCGCCCATAACAGGCTAGCATGCTCACGTTTTCAGGATACGCCCGTCTGGACCAATGGTGAGCTCGCGATCCCGCCAGCGAACGGTTCTACCGCAGTAAGACGTGAGCCAAATGGCAAATGAGTACAAATCCCAGAGGGGCGTGAGCCAGCAAAGTCCTGCCGCCAGTGTGCTCTTGAGTACTAAACCTCCCGCCAGCAGGGCAGACACGATCCGGAGCGCAATCAGCAGGCCAGCCAACGGTTGGAAGCCAAACAAGAGCGCAACAGCAGCCCACAAGCCGGCCTGCGTAATGGGTAAACCAAGATAGGCGCTGCCTTTGGATAGCCGAATGGTGCGCGCCCATCGAAGCTGGTGCTGCCAAACGCCGCGCCAGGTGGCATCGCCCAGCGCGGTTTCCACCACGCATGTAGAGAGCACCACCCGTTTGCCCAGTGAGGTGATTCGTTTAGCAAGTTGGTAATCGTCCGCAATGTAATCGGCGAAAGACGCAAAGCCTCCGGCCTGCTCCAAATCCTCGGCGCGAAAGGCCAAAGTGGAACCGAGACCGAACTCGCGCACGCCCACGATTTGGGCCACCATGGTGCTGGGCATGAAGTCGGTCATAATCCCGAGCGCTTCCCAGGCCGCCGCAATGTTGTGTGCTTTCACCCGATACAAGCAGGTAACGACGCCCACGCCCGGATCTGCCAGCGGCGCGGTCACCGAGTTCAGATAATTTGAATCCACTTTGATATCGCTATCATTGACGACGCGCAAGGGATAGCGCGCATGACGGCTCAGTTCCATCAACAGCCCTACTTTGCGATTGAGCGCATCGCCGGCGCCGGTGAAAAGCCCGATGGGAGCAGCGGGCCGCGCGCTCTGCAGGCGCTTGACTTCGAGAGCTGCTGGATCATTCGCATCGCGAGCGCCAAACAGAACCTCGTAGCGCGGGTGCGCCTGTTCGATCTGCGAAAGAAACGCCTCGCTACTGTTCGGATCAAGCCCCCGCAAAGGCTTCAATACCGACGTGGGGCAGACCTCCTGGTCTGCGGCTGACCTCCCGGTCAGCCTTCCAAATTGGCGAAGAGAGGCAAAGATAGCCAGACACTGATAGAAAATCGCCGGAAGAAAAACAAGCCACCAGAGACGCAAGCGTTTATGCTATCGCGCGAGCAGAACGACGCCGCCCAACACCAGCAAAGCGCCGGCTGCCCGGCGCGGCCCCACCTGTTCCTTCAACACCAGCTTGGCTAGCAGCGTTTCAAGCACAAAAGTAGCCGCCGACGCGGGCACTGCAAAACTCAAGGGCGCAATCTGGACGAGAGCCATAAATGCGAAGAACGAAATCGCCATGGCGACGATACTCAGAAAGAGGAAGCGGCGGCTCACGATAAGCCGCAATAGTCTGGCCAAGCCGCGCGCATCCACTGCCTGCTCGCCGCTGCGTTTCATCTCATAACTTTGCAGCAAATCGCCAAGAACGGTAGCTACCACAATAATTGAAAGCAGCACCCACTTCATGGCAAGACCCGGGCGCAGGCAGTGGTTTTAGGCCTCGTGGTGCCTACGAAAGCCGTTCCAAAGAAGATCAGCAGAGTTCCAACCCAGTTTGCCGGCGTCACAGTTTCACCCAAATAGAAATGGCCCAACAGCGCCGCCAAGACATAGCCCGTGGCCGTCACAGGCACAACGAAACTCAGATCGGCCCAACTAAACAGCGCCATACGCGTCAGCAGCCACAGAATCAGCAAGATTATGCCCAACGCTACACGCACATGGAACATGGCGCGAATATAATCTGCTGGATTGGCCGACATGGTGCCGGGAATACCCTTCATCCCCAGAGTCAGGCTAAGATCCCCGCTGGCATTTAGAAAAACCACGAACAATGTCAGCCAAAGCGTTCTGGCTTTAGACGGCGCGACGGCCAAAGTCAGTCACCTGTGCTCAAAACCGGAGGCTGCTGCTCCTCCTTCTGCCTGCTCTGATCCTTTACGTACTGCCTGCGCTTGGAGCGCAGCGCCATGTACTCTCGCGCTTCTTTGTACAGTCGCCGACGTTCCTTGTTGTCGAAAATCGCTTTTCTCACCAGCCTAAACGCGACCTTGGGCCGGAAGTAATACTCGCCGTAGAATCGTTCCACCCACTCCACCAACTCCCCTTTGTCCAATCCCGGGTAAGTATAGTTAGGAAGCTGATGCCCGGTGTCGTCCGTCATTGAGTCGATGGTGATTAAACCGTTCTTCTTTACGTGATCGTAGAATTCGGTGCCTGGAAACGGATGCGCCAGCGAAACCTGAATCGTTTCCACATCCAGTTCCTTGGCAAAGTTAATGCTGGTGCGGAGGGTATCGCGCGTTTCACCAGGCAAGCCAACGATGAAATCGCCGTGGATGGTCAGGCCGAGCTTCTTGCAATTTGCGGTGAAGCGGCGCGCCATGTCTATAGTTGCGCCCTTCTTGATGTTCTTTAGAATTTGCTGATCGCCGGATTCATAACCGACAATCAACAAGCGGCAACCCGCGTCCTTCATCGCCTTTAGCGTGTCATAGTCGGTGGTGACGCGCGAAGTGCAGCTCCAGGTAAAATTGAGCGGCTTCAACTTTGAACAAAGCTCAATGGTGCGCGCCTTTTGGTAGTTGAACGTGTCGTCGTCGAAAAAAATTTCCTTCAAACCGGGAAAGTTTTCCAAAGTATAACGGCACTCGTTTGCAATATCGGTGGAAGAACGCAAGCGCCAACGATGGCCAGAGTGCGTCTGCGGCCACAGGCAGAAGGTGCATTGCGCCGGACAACCGCGCGTTGTATAAAACGAGACGTACGGATTTAGTAGAAATGGGACGTTGTAGCGCGTGAAATCGAGATCACGCTTATACACTTTAGTGACCCACGGAAGTTCATCCAGATTTTCAATGACTGGCGCTTCCGCGTTGTTTTGAATGCCACCATCCTTGCGGAACGCCACGCTGGGAATCTCTTCGAGCGGCTTGCCCATGGCGTAATCGCGAATAGCGTAATCGAATTCGCGCTTAACTACAAAATCGATGGCCGAGGTGGCACGCAAAGATTTTTCCGGTTCAATCGTGACAGGTGGTCCGACAAAGGCAACCTTCAACTTCGGATTGTTGTCCTTCATCATTTCGGCGATCTTGACGTCCACGTTGAAACCCGGAGTGGACGTGAAGAGCACCAGCAGTTCGTAATCGGATGCCATAGCGACCGTTTGGTCGATGGAAACCTTATGCGGCGGCGCGTCCAGCACTTTACTATCGGGAATCAACCCCGCCGGATAACACAGCCACACCGGGTACCAATAAGACTCGATCTCTCGCGCAGCCGGCCAACGGGAGCCTGCTCCACCGTCAAAACCTTCAAAAGAAGGGGGATTCAGAAAAAGGGTTCGCATGGTGGCTCCGTTTGAGACGTCAACTTCCAGGATACTTTGTTTTTCTCCAGATTCTCAACCGGCTTAACGCGACCGGGTATCACTGGGGGTGTAGCGGGAATTAAGCGCATCGAGTGGCAACGCCTCAAGTAGCGCCAGGGGTGGTCGTCAAAATAGGGGCGTTATGGGCGATGCGATGCTGGCGGTATCGATTTGGGCCGCATCCTCGTCACTTTCTTCGGCCACAGCAGTGTAGTTGATGTCGAGTTCCACCTTCCCGACAATCCGTGTGTCGATCGTGCTTGTCATGTGAGCTGGCGTCGAAATGCCGTTTTGGATCGCAAACGCACGCTCAAACTCGACTTTCTTGAAGAATATACTAGGATTTTTTACTAGTCGGCCTTTCTCCAACACCGGCAGGTAGGAAGTGGCATCAAGCCAGACCTCACCCTTGAAAAGTCCAGCGCGTTTTTTCCGGGGCGCCACCTGAAAGACATAGGCGTTGAGGCCGTTCTGAACCTGGTGCCCCTTCAACTTAAACTTATAGTTGGCAGGGGTAAGCAACAAAGACGTGTCGCCCTGCGATTGCTGCTCCGCTTGCAGGTAACGGCCAATCACTTCTTTCTTAACGTTGCTATCGCCTTGGAAGCCCAGAATACGGTAGGTAATTTTCCCAACGTTTGAAATCTTTCGGAGCGCGCGCAAGCGCCCATGTTGCTTGAGCTGGGGCACGGAGGCGTTAATATCAACCTCCATCGAGCGCGCCATGGGTTGCAGGTTGGTTGCTTCTAAGTATCTGCTAATGATGGCATCCGAGGGGCCGCTAGAGTCTTCGGAGAGGTCCGCAATGTCCGCCCCGGCCAACAATAAAGGCACGAGGAAAATTGAGCTAACAACAATGCTTTTAAATTTCAAAGTTCAACAAATTCCGCTCGCCTTACGCAGCGCTTGGGCAACGAGTAACAGTTCCGCCAGTGTAACAGATCGGCGAAAGTCGAGAGAATTTAGACCCTTTCTTAAAGCTCTAGTGACTTAGATGGGTCGATCGTTGCAGGGTTGCAGGAATCGGATTGCACCTGAAGAAGAGAACAGCCGCAGGGCTGTCCTCTCTTCTAATCAACTGAGACTACTTTTTCGCTATCGCATCAATGAACGTCAATCCGTTCGGGACTCCAAACCCAGTGACATTATCCCAGCCTGGTGTTACGGCAAGAGAGCTATCAATGCCGAAAGCAATCGGTTCGGCGTCCAGAGCATCAAACGGCCAATTCGCGCTAATGAAACCTTCCTGCGCGGGGTAAATAAAAGAGCCGAAGAGGTCGGGCGATGTAGACGGATAGAATGTTGCCCCATTTTGGTCAAATACTGTCCCAGCCAAATTGGTGGGGCTGCTTAACGGCAAAATGTCCGTGACAGCGCCTGCCGGCAAGGAGGCAATCAGCGGCGCAGCTTGACCAAGTGGTTTTCCCGCTTTTTGTGTGGCAATCGCCAAAATGCCCGTAACGATAGGGCTGGCGAGACTGGTGCCGCCGACACCCTGGAACAAAACCTGTTCGGCCGTTCCATTGACTGGCTCAGTAATAATTAGGGTCACGCCGGTATACGGATCAGCTAATGCAGAAATGTCCGGCACCTGCCTGCCCGTCCCTGGGAGTTTGCTCTGCCAAGCTGGCTTCGCGAAATAAACGCTTTCGCCACCGCCCGCTCCTCCGAAAAAGCCAAGTGGGAGCGGTGGGTCAAGGACGCCGCCCGAAGCTATGAGCGCGAAGTCGTCGCCCCAGCCGAGTTCCCAGAAGCCCGATCCAGTGTTGCTGTTGAGAATGGATGTTCCGCCCACTGCCGTCGCGTAGGGTGAATTTGACGGGACTGAGGGCGCACCGATGGGCGTACCTAAGCCTTCGTCCCCA
Source organism: Bryobacterales bacterium (assembly GCA_963764105.1). GTDB lineage: Bacteria > Acidobacteriota > Terriglobia > Bryobacterales > Bryobacteraceae > Bog-105. The sequence goes on along the minus strand of CAVXRP010000007.1, from coordinate 208,062 downwards.
CCGTCTCCACTAGAGAATTGAAATGATATGCCCTTGGCGGCGGCGGTCTTGAGGATCGAGTTGAACGAATTCTCCTCCTGGGGACCCGAAAGCAAATCCAGATCTTCTCCCCAACTATCGGAAACCACGGTGCCCAGCTTGTTCTTGATAATGTAGTTCATCGCATATTGAAAATCCTCATTATCTTGGCCATAGGAGGCGACGACCACGATTTTCGCCCCGGGCGCCATGGCGTGAGACCACTGAACATCCAACGCGATTTCCACATCCCAGCCAGCAATAATACCGAGATTAGGATTAGGCTTGCCATCGGGATAGACGATCTCGAAGTTAGAAGAAGTTAAAGCAGGCAAACCCGTCAGTTTGAAAAAAGCATTCGCGTCGGCCTCCAAGGTCGGATAGCCGTAGGCCTCCAATAAAACGATCGTCTGGCCCGTGCCGTCTAGTCCGGCCTTGTAGGCTGCAGGAAGGCCATAGTGCGCCTGAAGTTGGGCCGGTGTAAAGTCACAGATTTTATTTGAATTTTGCGGATCGAAGAGGTTGTAGACGTTGCCGAAGTAAACTCCCACCGGCAGCGAAGCACCTGGCGTAAGGTAAGTCGCCTCAGCGGGAGCCTGCAGGCAGGTGTCGTAGACATACGCACCAAGACCGCCGCCGCTGGCTAACACCTTGCTCAGCTTAACCGGAGGCGGCGCTGAACCTGTGCGCGGATCGGCTACGCGCTTGAAGAGCGGCCTCGCAGTGTGCTTGTCGAGACCCACCACAGAAGCGACCAGCCCGCCAGCGGCGCCCGTCAGTTTGGCGTCTTGTACGTGAGCGCGCATCGTTTTGCCGTTCAGTGAGAGGTTGTGGAGTTGCGTCTGAAATGCCGCTTCTATGTTTGCCACAGTTCCGCGAACGCGGACTGAATATTGATCGGACGAGATTACGGTCAGACCGTGCTTCTCCAGTTCCTGTTGAACAGTTTTCAATTCGGCTGCGGACGGGGCGAATTTTGCAATGTCTTCATCTGTCATCCACTGGTGATACGTTGGGGATTCCGGATTGTACAATTCATCGACGGCTTTATCGAATGCCGCTTGATTGTCAAGATTTAGGTAAACCGTCAGTTTTAGTTCTTCGGCTGGATTGGCAGGGCCAAGGTCGGTTGCCTTTTCAACGGCCGGGGAAACAGTGTGCACACTTCCCAGCGCAGAAAGCGGCTGGAGCGCTAGGGTCAACCCCACAACGAAAGCCAGCGGCATTATAGAGCGACCGCGGGCAACTGATTTCAATAGCATGTACTCTCCTTTTTTAGTCCCAATGCAATAAAGCTCGTAAGACACCCACTATGCCTATACATTAGGCACCTAACCACGCTATTCTAGCCGAGCTAAGGTCGCTTTGAAAGATCTTTCTCGCCGCATTAGTACTTTTGGTGGCGGTACTCGTGCCGCGGTGGGCTGCGCTCACAGGAAACGCTCAGCCGGTCGCCTCATCTGCAACTATGAATAAACACTATGCGACGCGACTATCACAATTGGCATAGCCCCCGGTTGGGCCGCAACATGGAACTGCTGGCATATGGGCATGGCGGCCAACCCGTTTTGGTGTTTCCCACCTCGCGAGGCCGTTTCTTCGAATTCGAAAACAATGGGATGATCCATGCGCTGGCCGAGAAAATTGAGTGGGGCCAATTGCAGGTTTTCTGCGTCGACAGCGTAGATTCAGAAAGCTGGTACAACCGCTGGATTCACCCGCATGATCGCGTGGCACGCCACAACGCCTACGAAAGCTACATCATCTTTGAAGTGGCGCCTCTCATGAAGAATCTGAGCGGCGCTCAACAGATAGCCACAACCGGTTGCAGCTTTGGCGCATATCACGCTTTCAACTTCGCCATGAAGCATCCCGATCTCACCAACACCTGCGTGGCGATGAGCGGCGCCTTTGATATGCGCCAGTTCATGGACGGCTACTACGACAACGATTTCTATTTCAACAATCCAGTGGATTACCTGCCGAACACATCCGACCCATGGTTTCTGGACCACTACAAACAAATGAAGATCATCCTGGCGGCGGGCGATCACGACATCTGTTTGGGTGACAACTTCCGGATGGCCGAGATACTCGGCAAGAAGGGAATCCCGCACTGGCTTGACGTCTGGACTGGGGGCGAGAAGCATGATTGGCCCCTTTGGCAGCGCATGGCGGTAAAATTCTTCTGAGGTAGCGGCTTGCCGAAAATTGGAATCATTTACGGGATGGAAAATAGCTTTCCTTCCGCACTGGTGGATCGCATCAACCACAAGAACGTCGCGGGCGTGACGGCAGAACATATCCGCATCGGCGGCGTCAAAATGGCCGAACCGAGCGGCTATCGCGTGATCATCGACCGTATCTCGCACGATATTGAGTTCTATCGCGCGTATCTCAAGAACGCCGTTTTGGGTGGCACCATCGTTATCAACAATCCGTTTTGGTGGAGCGCCGATGACAAGTTCTTCAACTACGCGTTGGCCAGCAAACTGGGTATCGCCATTCCGCATACCGTCATCCTTCCCCACAAAACTCACCCGCCCGGCACCACGGTGCAATCCATGCGCAATTTGATGTTCCCGCTGAATTGGGATGACGTCTTCGATTACATTGGCTTTCCAGCTTTCCTGAAGCCATTCAGCGGCGGCGGCTGGAAGAACGTTTTCAAAGTGCATTCGCGCGAAGAGTTTTTTGCCGCTTACGATCAAACCGGCTCATTGTGCATGACTTTGCAGACGGCGGTGGATTTCGAAGAGTATTTCCGCTGCTACGTGGTGGGCCAGGAAAAGGTACGCGTTATGAAGTATGATCCGAAGCTGCCGCATCATCTGCGCTATGTGAGAGATGGAGTATCCAGTTCGCAAGCTTTGCACGACCGCGTGGTGAAAGACGCCATCACGCTTTGCCAAGCTCTCGGTTACGACCTAAATACCGTTGAGTTCGCCGTCGAAAAGGGCATTCCTTACGCCATCGACTTTCTCAACCCGGCACCGGATGCCGACGTGCATTCCGTCGGCGATGACAACTTTGAATGGATCGTCGAAAACATGGCCCAGTTCGCCATCGAAAAAGCGCTCAGCAAAGAAGAGCCGGCTCGCGAACTGCATTGGGGCCGTTTTTTAGCGGCCGCCGAGAAGACGACGAGCGCGGCGGGCAGCTAAACTCACCCTAAAGGACCAAAGAATGTCGACACCCAGCTTCAACCTTGGCATTGAGGAAGAGTACCAGACGATCGACCCCGTTACTAGGGATTTGCGTTCGCACATCGACACCGAAATCATCTCCGAAGGTAAGAAGCAGATGAAGGAGGCGGTCAAGTCGGAGATGCATCAATCGGTGGTCGAGATCGGCACCGGTATTTGCCAAACCATTCCGGAAGCTGCCCTCGAATTGAAATCGCTGCGCCTGCAGATGTGCGATCTGGCGAAGAAAAACAATCTTCGGCTGGCTTCGGCGGGCACTCACCCTTTCGCGGATTGGCGCAAGCAGGACATCACACCCGACGCGCGCTACGTCACCATTGTGCAAGACCTGAAGATGGTGGCGCGCGCCAATCTCATCTTCGGCTTGCACGTTCACGTGGGCGTGGAAGACCCGGAAACGCGCATTCACTTGATGAACGCCTGCCGCTACTTCCTGCCGCACATCCTGGCGCTTTCAACCAACTCGCCTTTCTGGCTTGGTATGGATACCGGTCTGAAGTCCTACCGCTGCAAAGTGTTCGACAAGTTTCCACGCACCAACATTCCTGACTATTTTCCCAGTTATGGCGAGTACGAAAACTTCATCAAATTACTGGTGAAGACAAACTGCATCGATAATGCCAAGAAGATCTGGTGGGACATTCGGCCGCATCCGAACTTCCCGACACTCGAATTCCGCATCTGCGACGTGCCCATGCGCGCCGATGAAACCATCGCCATCGCCGCGCTGATTCAGGCCACGGTCGCTAAACTCTATAAATTGCATGCCGCCAACCAGGGTTTCCGCCTGTATCGGCGCGCTTTGCTCATGGAAAACAAATGGCGCGCCGCCCGCTACGGGTTGGACGGCAAGATGATTGATTTCGGCAAGCAAACTGAAGTGCCGGTGCGCGATTTGATTTACGAATATTTGCACTTAATTGAAGACGTGGTGGATGAGCTTGGCTCGCGTAAACAAATCAATTACATTCACCGCATTCTGGAACAAGGCACGGGCGCCGACCGCCAGTTGCGCATCTATCAGGAGACTGGGGATTTGACTAAGGTGGTGGACTATATCGTGTACGAAACCGAAGCCGGACTCAAAGAAGAGCCTGTAGCTGCCGGAGCCGTGCAGTGAACAACGGTTCAAGCATCGATACTTTGCCCTTTGATCCCGAACTTTCCCAAGGCGCGCACAACGCTGTTTTTGTATGCCTGCGGGTGCAGCCCGAAGAGAAAGTGACTCTCATTACCGACGAGGCCTGCAAGGAAATCGCCGCCAGCCTGGTGGCCGAACTCAATGCCCGCGGTTGCCGCCACCGCAATTTCATTCTGGAAGATCTGGCGCCGCGCCCGCTGGTGGATATGCCGCAGCTTGTGCTGGACGATTTAGCCACCAGCCAAGTGAGCATCTTCGCCGTACAGGCGCAGATGAACGAGCTCAAAACGCGCATGCAAATGTGCAATGTGGTGAACCAGAAAAAGATCCGGCACGCGCATATGGTCAACATTGAAAAGAAGATCATGTTGGAAGGCATGCGCGCCGACTTCCAAAAAGTGGATGAATTGACGTTGCGAGTCATGAACATCGTGAATAGCGCCCGGCAAATTCGCGCCACCACCCCGGCCGGCACGGACATTACGGCGGATTTGACGCCCAGTTACAAATGGATCAAGACGAGCGGCATCATCAGCCGCGACAAATGGGGCAATCTGCCGGGTGGCGAAACCTTCACTGCGCCGCTGGCCGTGAACGGGCGCTTCGTAGTGGATGGAGTCGTGGGCGATTATCTCTGCGCCAAATATGGCGACCTGGAAGCCGCTCCGCTCACGCTAACAGTGAAGGAAAACCGCCTCACCGAAGCCAGTTCTGCGAACAAAGACCTGGAGCAGGAGTTCTGGCAATACACGCATCGCGACGGCAATAGCGATCGCGTGGGCGAGTTCGCCATCGGCACCAATCTGGCGCTTTCGCGCGTGGTGGGCAATATTTTGCAGGACGAGAAAATTCCCGGCGTCCACATGGCGTTCGGCGATCCTTACGGCGCGCATACCGGCGCACAGTGGACATCCACCACGCACATTGATGTCGTGGGGCAGCACTTCGATATTTGGGCCGACGATTTGCAGCTTATGCGCGGCGGCAAATTCCTTGTATAATCCGCTTCGGGCTATACCGTGATTCCCGAACTGCGCGCGCAATTCAACCGTTCCTGGACGCCCGAGTTGTACGCCGAATTCCTGCATCGCCTGGACGGAGCCGCCGGTACGCATGTGGGATTCCGCTGCAGTGAAACGCCGGTCTTCCTCCCGAACGATCTGCTTGCCCAAATGATCCGGCACGGCCAGGAGTTGTACGGCCAACTGGCTGCGAATTCGGCGTACCTTAAAGCCGCCGATGAAACCATTCCCGCCGAGTTTCGCGTTCCGGGCCCGACACAACATCCGCTATTCGTGCAAGCCGATTTTGGTTTGATCCGTAAGCCCGACGGCACATTGGCACCGCGGCTGGTGGAAATTCAAGGCTTTCCTTCCGTCTACGCCTTTCAGGCAATGCTGGCAAAGCAATACCGCGAAGTGTTTCGTCTTCCCGGGAATTTGACTCCTTTTCTTGGGGACCTCGACGAGAGAAGTTACTTCGATGTACTCGCCAGAGCGATCCTCGGCGAGCACTCGCCTGAAGAAGTGATTCTGCTCGAAATCGATCCGTATCGCCAGAAGACCGCGGCCGATTTCCTTATCACCCGGCAGCGCCTTGGTATCAAGATCGCCTGCATCCGTGACGTCCAGCGTCAAGGTTCGAAACTGTTCTTCGAAGGCAAGCCGGTGAAGCGCATCTACAATCGAGTCATCGTAGACGAACTGGTGAGAAAGGACGTCCACGGCGGATTCGATTTCAGAGACGACCTGGATGTCGAATGGGCCGGCCATCCCAACTGGTTTTTCCTCCTCAGCAAATTTTCGCTGCCTTGGTTTCAACATGAATCTGTGCCGGAAACGCGCTTCTTGCGCGACTTGAACCCGCTGCCGGACGACCTGGGCGATTACGTTTTAAAGCCGCTGTATTCGTTTGCCGGACTGGGTGTGAAGATTAGCCCCACGAAACAGGACATCGACGCGATTCCTCCGGACAAGCGCAGCGAGTTCATCCTGCAGCGGAAGATGGAGTTCGTGCCCACCATCGAAACACCCAGTGGAATCACGAAAATCGAAATCCGCATCATGTATGTGTGGGACGCCGGCGGTCTCAAGCCTGTCACAACCGTGATTCGATCAGGGCGCGGCAAGATGATGGGTGTCGATTTCAACAAGAATCTGGACTGGGTGGGAGCGAGCGCCGGTTTTCGCATAGAATAGACGAGGTTACAAAAAGCAATGCCTATTGACGCACGCGCCGGTAAACCGGCGGGTCCAGCGGATCTCACCAACATTCCGCGACTGATTTCGAGCTATTACGCACTCAAGCCCGACGTAAGCGTAAAGGCGCAGCGCGTCGCTTTTGGCACGTCAGGCCATCGCGGGTCGGCGTTCGAAACCAGTTTCAACGAAGACCATATTCTCGCCATCACGCAGGCCATTTGCGAATACCGCCGCCAGCAGGGAACCAGCGGTCCGCTGTTTCTTGGCATGGATACGCACGCGCTTTCTGAATCCGCGCAGATTACCGCTCTCGAAGTGCTCGCCGCCAATGGCGTAACGGTGATGATCGATCAAGACAACGGTTACACGCCCACGCCCTCCGTGTCGCGCGCCATTCTGGCGCACAATCACGGCCGCAAAGACAGCTTGGCCGATGGCATTGTCATCACTCCTTCGCACAACCCTCCCTTCGACGGCGGCTTTAAATACAACCCCACGAATGGTGGGCCGGCCGATACGACCGCGACGAAGTGGATCGAGGATTTCGCGAACGATTTGCTAGGCAAGAAACTGCAGGGCGTATCGCGCGTTCTTTATGAGAAGGCGCTGCGCGCTTCCACCACTAAGCGCTTCGACTTTGTCTCAACCTATGTGAATGCCCTCGGCACGGTGGTTGACATGGAATCGCTGCGCGGGTTGAATTTGGGCGTTGACCCGCTGGGCGGGGCCGGCGTTGCTTACTGGCCGCGCATTGCCGAGAAGTATGAACTCAAGCTGACCGTGGTGAACACCGCGGTTGATCCCACGTTCCGCTTTATGACGCTCGATTGGGACGGCAAGATTCGCATGGATTGTTCTTCGCCGTACGCCATGGAAAGCCTCATAGCGTTGAAGGACCGCTTCGATGTAGCGTTCGCGTGCGATACGGACCACGACCGGCACGGCATTGTCGCGCCGAGCGTGGGCTTGCTGAATCCCAATCACTATCTGGCGGTGGCCATCGATTACCTGTTCCGTCATCGACCCGGCTGGAAGGCGGACGCGGGCGTTGGCAAGACGCTGGTGAGCAGCGCCATTATCGACCGGGTTGCCGCTAGTTTGCCGCGCCGCTTGCTTGAAGTGCCGGTGGGGTTCAAGTGGTTTGTGGACGGCTTGCTGGATGGTTCGCTGGGCTTCGGCGGCGAAGAAAGCGCTGGCGCGTCGTTTCTCGCCAAAGACGGCTCCGCCTGGAGCACCGATAAAGACGGCCTTATCATGGGCCTGCTCTCCGCTGAGATCACCGCGAAGTTAGGCAAGGATCCGGGCGAACGCTACCGTGAACTGACCGCGCAATTCGGCGATCCCGTTTATGAGCGGATCGACGCGCCTGCTTCACCCGCCGAGAAAGCAATTCTGCAAAAGCTTTCACCCGACAAGATCTCAGCTACCGAATTGGCGGGCGAAAAGATTGAAGCGATGCTTACGACTGCTCCCGGCAACGGCGCGGCCATCGGCGGATTGAAGGTGGTGACCAAGAATGGCTGGTTCGCCGCGCGACCCTCCGGAACGGAAGATGTTTATAAGATCTACGCGGAGAGCTTTAACGGAAAAGAGCATCTGCGCAGGATTCAGGACGAAGCGCGGGCGGTGATTTCGAAGACGTTTGCCTCAGCCGCTGGTCAAGGCGCGTAGACGACGAGACTGGGCAGCAAACAGATGCGGTTCTCGAGTTCAGTCGACTGCAACACATCCCAGATCAACTGGAGCCCCGCGATCGCAGTGCCAGTGGGAAGGCGTTGAGGAATCAGAATTAGGCCGGGGCTACTGCTTTTCGCGAAGAAAGCGCCGAAAATGAAGCTGCATGGTGTTTTGATCGTGACTGACCAAAACGCGGTTCTGTTCAGCGGTCAGCGCAAGAACGAGAGGATCTTTCAAGCCTTCCCAACGGAACGATTCTGCCGTCTGGAAATCAACGTCCGGGGAACAGCGGAGCAGACCAAACACAATCGCGCGTCTTAGGTCCGCGTCAGCCTGCAAACGAAGCTACACATCTGCGGCGTCAAAGCGCGCTTGCGGGCCTCATCAATGCGCTTTTGAAGTTCCGGGCTTACCGGCTTCACTGCGCGTTCCCTCTCTTCCCACATCGTCTGCTGCTCAGCTAAATAGGCAGCGGTTTCGGTCTGGTGGCCCAAGTAAAACGTGATCGCTCCGTAGACTTGTTCTAAAGAAAGGGTTGCAAAATTTTGGCGAATCGATTCCGGCGAGGCTCCCGCGCGAAACTCACAAATTATGGACGCCAGCGAAACGCGGCTGCCGGCCACGTAGTACCCGCCGTTTCGACGCTCAACGTATCCCTCGACCGACGTATCTCCCCCAGCCCCAGTTTACGATCACGCGCGAACCCTGCTTCCCCCCCGCTCAGCGCGCCGCAAGACCAGCGAGGCGTTCAACCCTCCGAAGGCAAAGGTGTTGGATAGCGCAATGTCGAGCGTCGCCGCTCGTGGTTCCGAGTGAACCACGCGTATTTCGCAGGCGGGATCGATTGTCGACACATTCGCCGTGGGCGGCACAATACCATGTTCGAGCGCCAGCAAAGTCGCCACTGCCTCCACCGCGCCGGCCGCACCCAGGGTATGTCCATGCATGGATTTGGTAGAGCTCACCATGACGCAGTCGGTGTGCGCGCCGAAAACGGCCCGAATAGCCTGGCTTTCGGTAATATCATTCGTTTGCGTTCCCGTGCCGTGCGCGTTGATGTAATCGATGGCAGCCGGCTCGATGGCAGCATCGCGCAGCGCCCACGCCATGGCATTTGCCGGCCCGTCCACACAAGGCTGGGTGATGTGGTGAGCATCCGAGCTCATGCCAAAACCGATAACTTCACCCAGTACCGTTGCGCCCCGCGCCACCGCGTGTTCCCAGTTTTCCAGCACCAGCATGGCGGCACCTTCACCAAGCGACAAGCCGCGCCGTTCGGCAGAAAACGGTTTACACGGTTCGGGCGATACCACGCGCATCGCTTCCCAGGCGCGCAGCAACCCTTCGGCAAAAACCGCCTCGCTGCCGCCTGCAATGGCCGCCGTAAGCTGGCCGCTGCGCACCATCCAAAATGCCTGCCCAATCGAGTGGTTTGACGACGAGCAGGCGGTGGAAACCGTGTAACAAGGTCCGTGGATGCCGAATTCAAGCGATATTCGGCTGGCCCCGGCGTTTGACATGGTTCGCGGAATGGTCAGGGGCGCCACCCGCGGATTATTCTCGCGGTACAAGCGCACGTAACCTTCTTCTTCGCTGAACTGACCTCCGACGCTGGTGCCAGTGATGACGCCCGACCGGTTGCCTAATTCGCCGGCAAACGAAATTCCGCTTTGCGCCACCGCTTCGCGCGCCGCCACAGCGGCCATTTGCGCGAAGCGTTCCAGGAAAAGGAGGTCTTTCTCGCTGAAGAAATCGAGCGGCCGAAAATCCAGCGCCTCAGCTCCATAGCGAAATTTGTAGGCGGGTGTGCCCGGATCGGCCAGTGGACGGATGCGCGACTCGCCTTTTGCCAGCAAAGGCCAGCATTCGAGGACGTTGTTGCCCAACGCGCAGACCAGTCCCATGCCGGTCACGGCGACCCGGTTCAAGCCGTGTCGTCCTTGGGAACCGGCGGAGCGTGACCGGCAGAGTCTGGCGCCTGAGCCTTTTCCTCTAAAAGCTTGGCAATGCCTTCCACCGTCTCGCGCACCGACCGCAAATTTTGGACGCCTTCGTCGGGAATGCCGATCCCGAACTCATTTTCCAGAGCGAATACTATATTGATGCCGTCGAGCGAATCGATTTTCAATTCCTCAAACGTGCTGTCGAGTGTTACGGTTTCGACAGGGATACGTTGGGATTTGGCAATAACGGCCATCACCTTGGATGCAAGGGCGGCGTCCGGTTGTTCGGGCATCGTCGAACATCATCATAACTCGTTCGATAATATTCGTTAGGCTAGGCGTTGCAGAACCTTGGCCGGGACTGGCGGCACCTGGGATGGCAAATCCAGGAGAACTGTGAAATGGAAGCAGCTTCCCTTACCCAAGGAGCTATCCACCCAGATTCTCCCCTGCATGGCCGCTACCAGGCGCGCGCAGATCGTCAAGCCAAGACCGGTTCCGCCAAAAGTGCGAGTGCTGGAGGCGTCGGCTTGAGAAAAGGCCTCGAAGATGAGCGCCTGTTTTTCGGGGGCGATGCCAATGCCTGTGTCGCGCACTGCGAAATGCAACGTCACTCGATTCCCGCTGGTCGCCTCGAGCGAAACCTCCAACGCCACTTCACCGCGGGAGGTAAATTTCAGGGCGTTATCCAAGAGATTTGCCACGATCTGGCAAAGGCGCGGCGCATCCCCAACCACCCAATCGGGGACCGCTGGCTTCATTTCGAACACCAGCCCAATCGTTTTCTGATGCGCTCGCACAGCCATGGCCTTGATGGTCTCTTCCACGCCTTCGCGGAGATTGAAACAGCTGAGAGTCATCTCCATCTTGCCGGCTTCGATCTTTGAGAAATCCAAAATGTCGTTGATGATGGTGAGCAGCGAATCGGCGGACGATTTAACAGTTGTCAAACAGTCGCGCTGCTCAGGCGATAACTCGGTATCGAGCGCCAGCTCCGTCATACCGATGATGCCGTTCATCGGAGTCCTGAACTCGTGGCTCACGTTGGCCAGGAATTCACTTTTGGCCCGATTGGCTGCTTCCGCTTTGTCGCGCGCAAGCCGCAGCTCGAGGTTGGTTTTTTGCAATTCCACCAGCGATTCGGCGCGCTCTCTTTCGACAAGGTATTCTTCGCGGTATCGCGTCACAATGGCAAAAGCAAATCCGAAGGAAAGGTAGCTAAGAAAGAAGGCAATTAAGAGAAGCCGCAGATCCAGGTTGAAGATGGCGGCCAAGCGTGGAGAGAACGAAACCAGGATTAGGAGTGGCGCAAGGATGAGGATTTTGGCGAGTAATTTTCCCACCCTGGGCTCGTTCACAAGCTTGTTGAAGACGAGAAGGGGGAAAAACCAAAGCAGATAGATGAAGAGGTTGAGGTGGTGGCCTGCGCCACAGATCGCGATGAGGGAGCAGACGCAAAGATAGCCGGCAAAATAAATTGTTGAGGCGGTGGCGAGTTTTTGGAGCGCAACCTGGCGAAAAAAGAGCAGCGAGATCAGAGTTCCCGAGGAAAAGAGCAGACAGGAGAGAATGAGCGCGCCTTCTGCGCGCGCGACGGTCCCTTGCAGAATTGCGACCACGCCTAAGCACGAGCCGGCCATGGCGAGAATCGAAGTTATTAAAAGCGCGCGGCGGGCCAAAGCGGTTGAAGAACGGTCAACCGTCTCCACTTCAGGCATAAGGCGGCCGCCGGGTCTGGGCAACGCGTTTCACCTGTCCTTGCTATCGGGAGTGAACGGAAAAGGCTTTAGTTCTGGAGCGCGACGCGGTGGGGATTCAGATCTTCAGCAGCGTGCGCAAGCGGCGGGTTTGGATGCGGCTCACCGGAATTTCGGTCTGCTTTTTGTCGTCCATTTTCAATTGAAAACTGGATTTGAACCACGGAATGACTTCGCGGATTTTGTTGATGTTCACCAGGAACGAACGATGCACACGCCAAAAGAGGTTGGGATCGAGGTTGGATTGCAGCTCTTCAATGGTCCGATAATTCGATTGACCTTCAAAGTGAGAGGTGACAACGGTAATAAGGCCGTCGTCGATGGTGGCGTAGATCAAATCCTGAGCGTCGACAATGAGGTTTCTATTGTTGGCGCGTACCAGCAGTTTGGTGCGTTGGGCGGGCGCTTTGGAAAGAGGCGGGGTGGGGTCTAGAGCCTTGTCCTGAGCCTGTTGCTTATCTTCGACAATCCGCTTAGCGCGCGCGACGGTTTCGGCAAGCCGCTCTTTTTCAACAGGCTTCAGAAGATAATCAAGAGCTTCGAGGCGGAACGCCTCCACGGCGTACTGGTCGAACGCCGTGGTCAAAATAAAGTAAGGGAGAGAGGCGCCGCTCTCGCGCACTTTGGCGATAACCCCTAAACCGTCCAGACCGGGCATTTGCACGTCCAGAAATACCAGGTCAGGTTCCAGCCGTTCAATGAGTTTGACAGCTTCGAGGCCGTTGGCGGCGGATTGGAGGATCTCGACTTCCGGGAAGTCTTTCAAAAGAAAGGCCAATTCCTCGCGTGCCAGCTGCTCGTCGTCCACCACAAGAGCCGAGATGGTTGCCGTCACACTCTGCGACATTCGAATGTTAGTATAACGTAGAATGATCGCGCTTAGCCGCTTTGGCCAACCGGCGCGGCTGAGTAAGCAGGAGTTATTACACCTTTGGTCAACCAACCCAACATAACCATTGCGCCGGCGGATGGCAAATTAGGGATCTTGATCCCCGGCATGGGCGCGGTGACATCAACGTTCATTGCCGGCGTAGAGGCGATTAAGCGCGGATTGGGTTCGCCGATCGGATCCCTGACGCAAATGGGCACGATTCGGCTGGGTAAACGAACGGAAGGGCGAACTCCCAAGATCAAGGATTTTGTGCCGTTGGCTCCGCTGGAGTGTCTGGCATTTGGCTGCTGGGACATATTCGAGGACAACGGGTTCGAGGCGGCAGTTCGGGCAAACGTGCTGGAGCGGACGATTCTCGATCAATTGAAAGAGCCGTTATCTGCGATCAAGCCGATGAAAGCGGTGTTCGATCACGAGTACGTGAAGCGTATCATCGGGCCGAATGTGAAATCGGGCACATCGAAAATGGCGATGGCCGAAGAGTTGATGGACGACATACTGAATTTCAAGGCGCGGAACAACTGTAACCGGCTGGTGATGATCTGGTGCGGATCGACAGAAGTCTTTCATAAGCCAGCGGCGGTCCATCAGACTTTCGCGGCATTCGAAGAAGGGTTGCGGAAGAACGATCCGGATATCGCCCCGAGCCAAATTTATGCTTATGCGGCGCTGCGGCTGCGGGTGCCATTTGCCAATGGCGCTCCCAACTTGACCACGGACATTCCAGCCTTGCAGGAACTGGCGCGTACTAACGCGGTGGCAATTTGCGGGAAAGATTTCAAAACCGGGCAGACGTACATGAAGACCTTGCTGGCGCCCGGCTTCAAGGCGCGAATGCTGGGGGTGCGCGGCTGGTTTTCGACGAATATCCTGGGAAATCGCGACGGCGAAGTTCTGGAAGATCCCGGCTCGTTCAAATCAAAGGAAGAGACGAAGCTGTCAGTTTTGGAGCAGATTTTACAGCCTGACCTATATCCCGAACTTTATAAGGATCTGTATCACGCGGTTCGCATCAACTACTATCCGCCCCGAGGTGACTCGAAGGAGGGGTGGGACAACATCGACATTTTTGGCTGGCTCGGTTACCCGATGCAGATCAAGATCGATTTTCTGTGCCGGGACTCGATTTTGGCAGCTCCCCTGGTACTTGACCTAGTGCTTTTTATGGATTTAGCGCAACGTTCTGGTATGAAAGGCATCCAAGAATGGTTGTCTTTTTACTTCAAGGGACCGATGACCGCTCCGGGATTGTATCCAGAGCACGATATCTTCATCCAATTGATGAAACTCAAAAATACGCTGCGATGGATGCAAGGTGAAGATCTTATTACGCACTTGGGGCTCGAATATTACGATTAGTTACGCTGACGGATGTGAGCCGTCTAACGGTTTGTAGGGCCTATGCCATCGACCGTGTCCGCCGCTCGTTCTGCCAAAGCTAAGGCGTCTCCCAAACCTGATGAACCGGAGCCGAAGCGCATCCTGGTAATAGGCGGGACGCAGTTCATAGGCAAGTTACTAGTCACTGAACTGCTAAAGGCTGGTCATGAGGTTCACATCCTCCATCGTAAGTCGCGCCAACCGTTTGGCAAGCGGGTTAGAAATCTAATTGCCGACCGTAACGAAGTGGCGAGCGTACGCAGGGCTGTGTCGGATACGCGGTATGACGCGGTGTTTGACAACGCTTACGACTGGGAACACGGGACGAGCGGTTCGCAGGTAGAAGCAACGGCGCAAATTTTTGATGGCAAAATTAGCCGCTACATCTTCATGTCGAGCGTGGCGGCGTATGGCGATGGCTTAAATCATCACGAAGGCGACGCGCTGGCGCCGGACGATCATCCGAATCCGTACGCTCGTCACAAGGCCATGAGCGAGCGGGCGCTGTTTCGTCTGCACCAGCGGACAGGCTTTCCGATTGTGACATTGCGGCCGCCTTTTGTGTATGGCCCGGGAAATCCGTTTTACCGCGAGGCCTTTTTTTGGGATCGCTTCAAGGTGGCGCGCCCGGTGATTTTGCCGAGCGAAGGGCATCGCTTGATGCAGTTTGTCTATATCAAGGATCTAGTGGACTTGATGATCCGGGTGATGGAATTGCGCAATGCGACTGGCCACGCCTTCAACACCGCGAATCCAAAGGCGATTACCCAGCGTGAGTTAGTGGAACACCTGGCCGTGGCGGCGGGTTGTAGAGATCCGCGGTTTGTCTCGGTACCGCGAGAGACGATTTACCGGGGGGCGGCCAAGTGGTGGGCGAAAAGCTTTACTTCGGCTCATACTACGACGTGCCCGCGATTACGCAAATTATTACGAAGGCGCAGCGCATGCTGGCATTCAAGCCGACGGAGTTTGACGTCGGGCTGAAAGTGGCATACCGGGCCTATTTGAAGAAGCGCATCTATCCAAAGCCGGATTTCAGTTTCGAAGACGAGCTGTTAACAGCGAAGTTATCGACCTCGCGATCGGCGTAGGGCCTGAAGAGCCCGACCAGTTTCGGGGCTTATTCGCGCCGTTAAGTGACAATGAGCTTTGATGCGAAAGATCCTCAACAAGACCAGTATTATTTCCCTGCTTGTTTTATTGGCGCTGTTGGTGGCTTGTTTGACTTTCGCCGGGCTGACCAGCGATTCGATGGCGCATCTACCGTTCCTAAAGCAGCAAACGGGCAAACCGTTGGTGGATTTAACGGCCTGGCAGACGGCGCACGTGCTGGCGGGTCTGGCGGTTACAGCCGAAGAAACGGAATACGCGCGCGAAGCTGAGCGACTGGCCGACCACGAAGCGGATCAGGCGTTCGCCGCCGCGCTGCGGCAATCCGCCAGCCATGAACGTGTGCTGACCGGTGATGCGCTGGCACTTTCAAAGAAGGTGGCTGACCTGCAAAAAACGGTAAAGGACGATCAGGCAGCCATCCAAAAGTTGACCGCTGAAGGTGCGAACGCGACGGACGACCTGGATGTCGCGAAGGCGCAGTTGGGCCTGGATACCGATGAATTGACCGACGCGCAGCAGGACCTGGCGCGCGCCACCGGCGATGAACGCAACCGAATTCAGCAGGAATTGACGGCTCACGAAGCGGCCGTGAAGAAATACAACAGCGAAGCAGGCAAAGAAAGTTTGAGCGCGGTGAATACCGCGGGGCAATGGGGCAGCGTGGCCAGGCGGCTGAGGGCTTGGATGAACCAGAATTCACGCTATGCCCTGATTCAGGAAGCCAGACAGCAGGCTTTGGCGGCAGTAGCGGCGCTGACAGCCCAGCACAACCGATTGGAGGAACAAGCGCGGCTAAGCGCAACCGGCGCTTCAGGCGCCACGCCGGACAAGGAAAGCAAATTGGCGGCATTGAAGCACCGGTCTGAGCAAAGCCAACTGCTTAGCATTTTCGACGACCGCATCCAAACCCAGACGCAACTGGCCGAGACTTACCGGAAATGGTCGGCGCAGGTGCAACTGCAACACCGCATCGTACTTCATTTGTTGATGCAATCGTTCGCGCTCATCACCGGCGTGATCATGGGCGTCATTTTGCTGAACGCCCTGGCGCGCTACTTGCTGGAGCGACCCACCCTCGACCAACGGCGAGCGCACACGCTGCGCGTCATCTTCCGAGTAGGCCTGCAGTTTTTAGGTTTGGCGGTGCTGCTGCTCATCGTTTTTGGGGTGCCGAATCAAATGCCGGCAATTTTAGGCCTGGCCACTGCGGGACTCACGGTTGTGCTGCAAGACTTCATCATTGCCTTCTTCGGCTGGTTCGTGCTGATGGGGAAGAATGGTATTCGCATTGGCGACTGGGTGGAGATTGATGGAATCGGCGGAGAAGTTGTGGAGATCGGCCTCTTTCGCACAGCGATGCTCGAGACGGGCAATTGGACCGACAAAGGCCACCCAACAGGCCGCCGCGTCACCTTCATGAACAGCTTCGCGATTAAAGGACAGTATTTCAACTTCACGACAGCGGGGCAGTGGATGTGGGATCAGATTACGGTCAGTATTCCGGCGGCGGACGACACCTACGCCACTATCGAACAAATCTGCAGGGCGGTTCTGAAAGAAACCGAAGCGGAAGCGAAGCAGGCAGAAGAGGAATGGAATCGCGTGAGCCAGCAGCAGGGAACGAGTCATTTCGCCGGTGGATTATCGGTAGACATTCGCCCCAGCGCTGCCGGCATCGATATGGTGGTGCATTATGTTACGCGCGCGTCCGACCGGTTTGATGTGCGCAATCGGTTGTACCAGTTCATTATCGGCTTGCTGCATAAGCCACTGAGCGATACGGGGGGGCTTACCATTCCGGGTGGCTGACCGGGAGGTCTGCCCCACAAGGGCGCTCCTTGGGGTCTGCTGAGGCGGAAAATGGATCTACGTTAGACTTCAAATTGTGAAGCGCAACGTCATTTCCAGAAGGCTCATGATGGGCCTGCTCGGTACTCCGCTTGTCCATTCGTTCGGCCAAGGCGTGTCTACGCGTGCTGTGAAGCCGCAGCCGCGGGGGAAGCCCACTGGCATTCCTTTCAATGCATGCTTCACCGACGTGGCCGACAAAGCCGGTCTGCACGCTCCTCTCATCTACGGTCCGGAAGATCACCGCACCTACATTCTTGAAACGGTTGGCTGTGGTTGCGCTTTCATCGATTACGACAATGACGGGTGGCTGGATATCTTCACCCTGTCGGGCACGCGCCTGGAGGGCGATCCTCCGGGGGCGACGAACCGGCTCTACAAGAACAATCGTGACGGCACCTTTAGCGACGTTACTGAAAAAGCAGGCCTGACAAAGGTTGGTTGGGCTTCGGCTGTGTGCGTGGGCGATTACAACAATGACGGCTTCGACGATCTCTTCCTTACCTATTGGGGCCAGAACATTCTTTATCGCAACAATGGCGATGGCACTTTTACGGACGTGACCGAAAAAGCCGGGCTGCTGCACGCCGGCAAGCGCTGGGGTTCCGGCTGTTCCTTTGTCGATTACGATCGCGATGGCCATCTCGATTTAGTGGTGGCCAACTACCTCGAACTGGATCTCGTGCATATTCCAAAGCCTGGCGAAAGCGGCTTCTGCAATTGGAAGGGGATTCCGGTGAATTGCGGCCCGCGCGGTTTACCGCCCGGTAACGCAACCCTCTATCACAATAATGGCGACGGCACCTTCCGGGATGTCACTGAAAAATCCGGCTTCTCGAAAGTGAAAGGGGCGTATTGCATGACCGTGGCCTGCGCCGATTTCGACAACGACGGCTGGCCCGATATCTACATTGCTTGTGATTCCACACCTAGCTTTCTTTTGAAAAACAACCACGATGGCACCTTTACGGACATCGGTTTAGAGAGCGGTGTCGCGCTGAACGAAGACGGCATGGAACAAGCGGGCATGGGCTTGGGCATCGGCGACTATAACTTGGATGGCAACCTCGACATTCTGAAAACACACTTTGCGGACGATACGGCCGTTCTTTACCGCAACGATGGCAAGGGCGGGTTTGAGGACGTCACAAATTCCTCTGGGCTGGGCGTGGAAACGCGCTACATCAGTTGGGGCGCGGGTATGTTCGACTTCGACAATGACGGCTACCCTGATCTTTTCTGGGTTACCGGCAGCGTTTATCCGGAAGTCGAAAAAGTGCTGCCGAATTATCCGTTCAAGAGTTGCCGCATTCTATTTCGCAATCTTAAGAACGGGAAGTTCGAGGAACTGCTGGAGCAGGCGGGGCCAGGGGTAATCGCCGCCCACGCCAGCCGCGGTTGCGCTTTCGGCGATTTCGATAACGATGGCGACATTGACATGCTGATCATGAATCTCAACGAGCCACCCTCGCTTTTGCGAAATGACGTAAAGGGCGATAACCACTGGATTAAAGTGAAGCTGATTGGCACGAAATCAAATCGCAGCGCGATTGGAGCGCGTATCACGGCGCATTACGGCGGCAAGATACAGGTGCAGGAAGTTCTGAGCCAAGCGAGTTTCTACTCCGCGAACGACCTGCGTTTGCACTTCGGCCTGGGTGACGCGGCCAAAGTGGATATCGATGTTCGCTGGCCCAATGGTGCGGTACAGAAAATCGCCAATTTGGCGGCCAATCACTTATTCACTATTCGCGAGGGCGGGGATATCAAATCCGAAACTTTTCCCAAGCGCAACGCGTAGTATCAAGAAGCGGCCATGCACACATACAGTGCTGAGGAACATGTGCACCGTCGCGCGGAGGCTGACCGGGAGGTCAGCCGCAGAGCGGGAGGTCAGCCCCATACGCGCGATGCCCATGGGAACTTCCAAACACTGTGCGCGTTAGCGCTGCTGCTGAGCGCCGCGGCCATTGCCGATCCACTGCAGAACACACCGCTCGATCAAGCGGTGGTGCAAAAATACGAAGCACGCGCTACCGTCGTAACAGGTAAGGTCACGCGCACGCGCGACGATCAGCCGTGGGCTTTGAGCAGCGGTGAGCGCGTTCCGATACAGCAAGTGATTACGACCGGGCCCGATGGGTATGCGCATTTCGACGTGGCGGGCGGCGGGAACTTCGATGTGTTCGCCAACTCGCGCGTGGTTTTCCGGCAGAATGCGGCCAGCGCCGGAGATCTGCTGGACGTCATTGAAGGCCGCGCGCGCATACACCTAAAACCACAACCAGGTCAGCCGCAGCAGCGGGTTTTGACGCCTCTGGCATGGATTGCGGCGGTGCAGGAGTCTAGCGTTTCCATTGCCATTGACGAAGACGGCGCCATGCGTATCGACGTACTGGAAGGCGAAGTGCGTGTGCAACACACTCTGCTGCCGCGCAGCGAGCCCACCATCGTGCGCGCGGTTGATGCCATTCTCGTGCGCAGCGACCAGCAGATTTCGCGCCGGCTGGATCGCGGCTCGCTTTACCGCTACGCCGTGAAGCTGCACAATTTGTGGAGCGCCGTGACTCCCGGGCATGCGAACAAGTCGGCTGATCCTATCGAAGGCAATAAGTTTCTGGCGAAGGCTCTGCCCGGTGAAAGGCCGCTACAATAAGGGCGAATGAGGATATTCGCCGGCTTAGGCAACGTAGTTTGCTTCCTTGGCATCTTCGCTTTTCCGCTCGAATCTCAGCAACCGGCAGCGCCGAGCGGGCAACTCATCCCCAAACCGGCCGGCTTAGAGAGCGCTTGGACGGTACGGACGATTCTTGACGATTTGCTGAAGGACAACGAGAAGCTGGAGCCGCTGCTGGCGCAGATGAATCCGCAAGAGTGGGTTACTAAGAAGGGGGCTTCAGACGTTTATATTCAGCAGTGGCAGGTAGCTCACACGCAGTTGAAAGAAGTCATGGCAGCCTCCAGGCTGCTGGCGCAAAAAACGGAAAGCCTGCCGCTTGCGCTGGACGATTACTTCCGGCTGGAAGCGTTGGAGGTGACGTCGCGGTCGCTCGAAGAAGGGGTGGGCCGCTATGGCGACCGCTTCACGGCCGATCAGCTCAACGGCCTGATTGCCCGCAATTTCTCACGGCGTGAACGCTTCCGCGATTACATTCGGGATTTGGCGGCCAGTTCCGAAGCCAACTTCAAGGTGGCCGACGAAGAAGCCCAGCGCTGCCGCGGTATCATCAGTAAAGAATCGGCCAAGCGCGCTAAGAAATAAAAGCTATTCATGGAAGTCAGTAGTTTTGTTTGTTCTATTTGTGCTGCCACATCCGAGAAGATTTGTGTTTACTGCACAAAGGATGCCTGCGACAACCACATCTGCGAACGTTGCGCCAAATGCAGCGATTGTTGTACGTGCGATATTCGCTTAGGCGATTCGACGAGCCACTCTCCACGCAATGGCCACGTAAGGGACACCTCAAACGGAACACCGCTGGTTGAAACGTTCTGACCTTTCGGGTCAAGTTCAGGTACCAGTACGGCTCCAAATTGACGGGCTATCTCGGATGGTGATAGTCTGCGCGCATGCCAATGAAAGGTTCCATTCTGAGGATCGTAGCGACCGTCGGCCTTGCTTCGTCGGGCGGCGCCTATGCGACAACGATCAGCTTCGCCGGACTGTCGCAAGCGGGTAGCACTTATGTTTCGGAGGGGGCCAGCTACAGCCAACAGGGATTCACATTTACATCTGGCGCATTGTACACATGGGAGGCCGCCAGCGCTAATCTGCCGGGTCTGGCGGCGGCAAACACTTCTCTTTTCGAATTCTACGCCGATGGCGCGAGTTCCATAAAGGCGGTGGGGAATGGGGCGTTCACGCTGAACTCCATCGATTTGGCGCCGTTGATCGCGGGCGGGTCAGGAACGTTCGACGTCACTTTCACCGGAACGCATGCCGATAACTCGACGGTGATGCAGACATTTGTGGTGAGCGATTCGACACCGAGCAAGCTCACGACGTTCGACTTCTCTAACTTCACGAACGTGGTTAGCGTTTCGTTCACGCAGGGAACGAACAGTGGATTTTTCGCCGCACAGGATACGGCTTATCAGTTCGATAATGTGGTGGTGAATGCGGCGTCGGCGGTCAGTGGCGTCCCTGAACCGCGCGCTTGGTCACTCTTGGCATTGAGCGTAGGCGCAGTGCTCGGCTTGTCACGCAAGCGCACGCTGGCGGCACTACGATAGCCAATTGACACCCCATTGTTGGCGGAGTTCGGTGGGAATCGTGAATGTGGGACGGTTTCCCTGGCGCTGTACGAGAACAATAGAGTTGATCAGTAGCTTGCCCACCTTGTCGGCGAGATCCGCGATGGCGGAAGAGTCGTGAACCAGATCGCTCAGAACGTCACCACCTAAGCGAAGCGGCTCGGTGAGCAAGCTGCGAAGCCCAGTTTGCTCGAGCACGGTCTGCTCAACGCCAATCATGGCGGCATGCTCTTCGCCCAGGAGGAAGCGGATGAGCAAGGCGGGGACTTGGTCGAATAGATTACCCGGAAGCTGATACTGAATGGATTGGATGAGAGCCGCCGTCATGAGCTTTCCTTCCGGACAAGCCCCGAATTGCCGCCGGGCGATGGCGGCGCACAGTGCCTCGGCTGACGTGTTATCGGCAGGGATCATGTCGTCGCGCACGCCCAGTTGATGACCGACGATTTGCCAGCAGTGCAGGTAGGCGTCCCATTCGTCTTTGGTGAGTTCGATGCCAATCCGCCGCAAACCATCCAGCGAGATCCAGGAAAAAGCCATCAGCGTCCCGGTCAAATCCTCTTGATTCACTGGAAGGCCAAATTCATCTTTCCAGCCGGGATATTGTTTGACTAGGTGGCGTACGGCGGCATGCATGAGACGAACTTTCTGAATGGTGCGGCGCGCGCGGCCTTGCTCACCGGCTAGGCCGCCGGGAGACATGACGTCTACCAGCAGCTGCGCGGTTTCGAGAATGCGGCGCGTGGAATTGCTGCTGAGACGGCCAGTCAGCGCCAGCACCTGCACGCCGTTGCGGCCGACGTAGCAAAATGGCAGCGCGTAGCAATGCAGAATCAAGATAAGGCGCGGACCATATTTCCAGAAAACCTGTTGCGCCGCATCGATCTTGGAGGAATCGGCCCAATCCGGAAGCTGATCGAGCTGCTTGATGTAACCGGCGACGATCGGCGGGAGAGCAGATGGCTCGGGATATTCGTTGAGCACAAGGTTGCGCATCAATTCGTTCACGGAATCGATGGAGTGAGTGGAAAAGAGGTTTTCGATAACGGCATCGGCCAGTGGATCGCCGACTTGGCGCATGGGGGCCAGAAAGGAATCGGTCCAAGAATTTGCGGTTTGAAAGACGGGGAGCATCGGACGGAATTATACAGGATGATCCCGACTGGGCACATTGAGCGATTTACGCGCACACGTGTGACGCGCGATGCAGGTCAACAAAGATTGAGGGAGTAAATTAGGTCTATATTACGCGGCGATGACCTCCGTTTTGAGGTTGATTTGGTCTGGCTGGTCGAGATCTGGGGTGGGAACGGGTGCGTGGGAAGGCTGAGTTGGCGGAGTTGAAAATTCGAAGCCATTTTGGACAGTTGCGGGTTTGGCTTGAGCTTCTGCGGCGGCGGCTTCGAGGCGTTCTTGTTGCAGGCGGCGGAGTTCGGCGGTGTCCTGTTTGAGTTGATTGCGGAGACGGCGTTCCTGCAGGGCGAGATTGCGCAGGTCCTTTTGATACGTGCGGAAGATGTGGGCTTCGAGCATGGTGGCGCGGAGCTGGGGGTCGGGTTCATGGGCGCAATCGGCGGCGAGTTCGTGACGCCCGAGAGCATAGAGACCGGATTCGAGGGTGGGGATGCGCAGGAGACGCCATTCGGTATCGGCGATGGTTTGGGTGAGGTGTTGTTCGATGTCGTTGGCGGGGGCGAATTTCTGATTGATGAGGGCGACGAGGGATTGGTAGGCGGCGACGTCGTCAGTAGGCAGGACGATGGTGCGGCCGGTAAGACCGGTTTTGAGGGCGTTGTGGGAAGAGGCGAGTTTTCCTTGCTCGGATTTGGGACCGGTTGAAGATTGGGCGTTGGCTCGGTTGGCGGCGAGTTGGGCTTCGGATGCTTGGTGCGCGGCGGCACGACGGGCGGCTCGGTTAGACATTTGGTTGCTCCTAGAAAACGAACGGCCCGCCAAACGAGATGGGAATCTCGGGCGAGCCTGATTTTTTATAGCATGGGACCCCGGGTGAAACGAACTTCGCCTACAGGTGTAGGAGGGAAAAATTGGCTGTAAGCTGCTGGGAGGATGAGAGATAAGATTATTTACGATTTTTTTCGAAATCTGTGACTGACCCAAGACGGGCTTCGCACCGCCGGGATGAAAACAGGAAGCAGAGGAGGGACACTAGGAGTGTCTGCCGGGCGACCAAAGCCGATCTCGGTCTGGGCCCTAGAGCCCGTAATGTTTTCTGAATGCCTTCTTTCAGCGCCACAAAGCGAAGCAGGGCGCGCAGAAAGCCATTATTGCCACAGCGCACCGCCTGGTGGTGATCGCTTACTGCATCCTGCGCGCTGGCACGACCTACCAAGAGCCTGGCGGAGATTTCTACCATCAACTCAATGCCGCTCGCACCCGTGAGCGGCTCATAGAACGCTTGCGGCGGCTGGGCGTTCCGGTGACGGTGTCCGCGCCCGTGCTTCCCGTTTCGCCTGCCCCCGCGAGCAAAGCATTGAAACCGCCACGGCCGCCCAAAGCGCTCGCCTCGTCGGCAGCCGACCAACCGTCCGCTTCGCTGCCAGCCACCAAACGCCAGCGCGGCCGGCCGTGTAAGTGCGCCGAACGTGGAATTGTCTGCAAACACATGAGGGGTCTCCGACCCAACTCATTGAAAGAAAAGAGCGCCGCAGAGAGAACATTTTCGTAGGACTGAGATTTTCGGGTGGTTTCAAAAAATTGGCGGCAAGGTCTGAAGTTAAAGGGACGCTCCCTTGAAAAACCAGGTAATTGGCTGATTCCACGAGGGCGGGAAAACTGGTTTTTGATATTCATGGGTGGACCGAAAAAGGCTGACCGGGGGGTCAGCCGCGGACCAGGGGTCGGCCCCACAAGCGCTAGGCCCATGGGCACTCCGTTGAAAAACAGGGGGAATTTAGGGAATTCGGAGATTGGCCAACACGATGGCATACAATGCGTTCGTCTCATATAGCCATAGCGCCGACGGCGCCCTTGCGGCGGCGCTGCAAGCGGCTTTGCATCGCTTTGCCAAACCCTGGTACAAGCTGCGCGCGTTGCACATCTTTCGGGATCAAACGAACCTGGCGGTGAATCCGGCGCTTTGGTCGAGCATTCGGGAAGCGCTTGATCAATCTTTATTCTTCATTCTGCTTGCTTCGCCGGAGGCGGCGGCCTCGCCGTGGGTTGCGAAGGAGGCTGACTATTGGATTAGTAAAAACGGAACTTCGCATCTTTTGCTTGTTCTGACCGGCGGCACGCTGAACTGGGATCGATCGGCCGGCGCTTTTACTTCGGACGGCACGAATGCGCTGCCGGCGAGTCTGCTGCGCGCGTTTTCAGAGGAGCCGCTGTTCCTGGATCTGTTATGGGCACGTGAAGGCGGCGCTCGCCTGCGTATGCGGGAGCCACGCTTTCACGAAGCAGTTCTGCAGCTGGCGGCCACTTTGCACAACCGGCCGAAGGACGAACTGGATGGCGCCGATGTTCGCAGCCGGCGGCAAGTGTCTTTGCTGGCAGCCTGCGGGGTAATCGCCATTCTGTTGGCGACGCTGTTCGCATGGCGGCAGACGCGCGTGGGGGTGGAGGAATCGGTGCAAAATCTGGCCGCCAGCGTGGCCGTGAAGTCGGCCACTCTGCTGGCGGATCATGCCGATCGAGCGCGCGAGGCGGCGCTGCTGGCTATTGAATCAGACCGTCTTCATCCCTCCCTAGAGGCGAATCAGGCGCTCAGAGCGGCAGTTTCCCTGCTACCGGCGGGTGGGCAAGTTTACGCGCCCGAGGACGCGTCGCCGGAGCAGCGCGTTCGCGATATAGCATTCGCAGCCGACGGCTCTCTGTTGGCAGTTGGGCGCGATAACGGCTCCACTCAACTCATCGACGTTCGAAATCATAAGGGACTGGGATATCTGGCGCCAGACCAAACACCTACGGCTCATCTCGAACTCGCGGGCGATCCGCAAGATAGCTCGCTCGAAAACAATAACATCGTTTCGGTGGCCTTCAACTCCAGTGGGACGATGGTGGCGGCCGGCAGCCGTGATGGCTTTGTGCATGTTTGGGCCGTCGAGGGCGGGCGCGAATTGTTGCGGATCTTTTTGGGGTCGCCGGTCTCCCAGATCGGTTTCCACCCGAGTGCGAATCAACTCGCCAGCGGGAGTGAAGACGGACATGTGCGCATCTTCGATGTGGATCGGGCCAGGGTTGTGGACGATTTCACATGTCCGGGCAAGATCGTTTCCGTGTCTTTCCGTACCGGCGGCGATCTGCTCGCGGCGCTATCTTCCGACGGCCCCGTTTATCTTTTCGATACGGTGCATGGCAAGCTTTTGAAGAAGCTTTTTGGCGGCGGCGATGCTGCCCTTAGCGTGGCATTCAGCCGTGACGGCCAGAGATTAGTTACGGCGATGGGCAGTTTTGCTTTTGTTTGGGATGTTGCGAGCGGGAAGCAACTATTAAAAGCGACACATGCCGCTTCGACCGAAACGCTTGCTACAGCGCAGTGGATTATTGACGCGGCCATCAGTCCCGACGGCAGGCTTCTCGCGTATGCAGCGAAAGGCGACAGCTCTGCTCATGTTTGGAACGTGGAGACGGGTCGGCAGATTTTGGAATTGAAGCACGACTCGGCGGTGGCGGTTGTGACCTTCAATGCGGATGGGACAAAACTCGGCACGGGGTCGTACGATGGCACGGCACGCGTTTGGGAGTTGCCTTCCGGAACGGAGTTGGAACGCGCCTCACACTCGGGTGGGGCTGAAGTTGTGGTATTTAGCCCTGATGGCAATCGCTTTGCAGCAGGCGGCATGGAGGGTTCGGTTTCGGTCTCAGAGATGCGCCGCGCCGACCGGCCGGTTTCTTTCGAGATGCCCGGCGAGGTGCGTTCGGTTGCCTATAGTCCGGATGGCCAGCGTTTTGCCATAGGCGCGGTTTCGAAGCATTGGTCGCCTTTGGTGAGGATCGCGGATACGGCGGGCCATATCTTGCGCGACATCGAGTTCCATGGTGCTCCGGTTATCGACAAGCTCTATTTCCTGGATGTCAATCGGGTGATTGCGCAGTGGAGCGACAAACTGTTTTTGATTCTCGTTGACAAGGGTTCGGCGATGCCTTTACCGGAGGTTCGAGGGGAAAAGCGGATGGATTCCTCGGGGAGGGTGATGGCAATTCAGGAGGGCGGGGTTAGTCGAGTGTACACGTTACCCGATCTGAACGAAGTGGCGGCGATCAATGGACCGCCTGCGGGCTTGCTGCGGCCGGCGGATCAAGGCAAGCTTTTGGCGTTTGAGACGAATGAATCGGGTAAGAGGTTTATAGATATCTGGAATGTGGCGGGCAAGGTGCGCGTTAGCCGCATCCCTTTGGCAGCTGAGTTGAATCGAGTGGCAGTCAATACCAAGGGTACGGTGCTATTCACGGCCGAAGGAGAAGAGGTGCAGGCTTGGGAGATCCCCGCGGGCAAGCAGCGGTTCTCCGTGAGCGCAGGGGGCGACATCCACCTGATTGTCGCTGATCCTTCGTCGCGGTTCTTCGCGGTGGGAGACGGACACCTGACAGTGCGGGACGCGCTAAGTGGGGCGCGGCTGGCGCAGCTTAGCGATACAAACGCTGCCGCTTTCAGTCCCGACGGACGGTATTTGTTGAGCGGATACGGACACTCGGCGGCGCTTTGGCTTTGGCGCACGAGTGATCTGCGAGACGCCGCCTGCGGCCGGGTGGCGAGCAATTTGTCGCGCGAGGAATGGCAGCGTTCGCTCGGGAAACAGCCGTATCGGGCGACGTGTGCGAATTTGCCGGCGGGACAGTGAAGCTGAACAGCGGCCACCATTGGTATTATCGTTGACAGATGGGCGCGACGAGAGAGCAAGCTGCTTGACAGGCACGCAACTCTATTTGGCGATTGGCATACCTTCCGCACTCTTCGCGCTAAACTTCGTCGGCGTGCTAGCTGCGGCGTTCTGGCAGACCAAGCGCTTTGACGATCTCAAGGATTTGTTCAAAGCCGAGCTGGGGCGCGTGGAAGGCGAATTGAAAGCGGAGCTAAGGCGCGCGCGTTTCGGCCTTAGGACCGCTTCATCGGGGAAATCGCCAAACTGGTCAGTGCAGCTAAATAGAACAGGCCGCCGATGCACAGCGTCATCTGCAATCCAAGATAAATGGCCAGAAACATGGCGGCGGCTGAGCCGAGAACACTCGAGGCTGCGTTCACCGACCAAGCCCAGCGCACGGCCGGGGGCATGATCCGTTCGAGTCGCGTTAAACCGGTGGGAAAAGGAATGCCCATGGCAAAACCGACAGGCGCAATCATCACGACCGCGATGAGAATTTTGAGTGGCAGCGGAAGTGCGACTCCACTTTCGCTCACCGGCCCCACGGCGACTGCCAATAGCAGCACCGCCACTGCTACAAATATAAGTACCGCGGGCAGGCTGATGAGACGCCCCACCAGCCGCTTGCTGACGAAACTGCCCAGGCCGCTGGACAACAGCATGGAGAAGATGATGACAGTCAAGGCGTAGGTCGGGTGACCAAGAAACAGCACGAACTTCTGAATGAGCGCTACCTGAATCAAAATATAGCCGGCGCCAATGAATAAGAAGTAGAGCAGTGCCCGTTTGGCACCGGGAGCTTTTGGTAACGACTGTCGCAACACCAAAGGCGGCAAGGACAAAATGATGAGAGTGGCGACGATGCTGATGGCCACTAGGCCGAACAACACCGGCAAGGCGTTGTTCACCTTATAATCGGCCGTTTGGCGCGAGGCATGCAGCACGAATTGCCAGAGATCGCGCGGTTGCACGGTGTAAAAGAAGAACGGTTTATCGTCGCTTACGGGCCGGACATCGAAGGCGTAGGTATCAAAGAATTGGGCGGGCGAATTGGTTTCGAGCAGCGTACGGAACGGGGTATCGCGAGCGGTACCGGGCAGATAAACGATTTCCATTTTGGCGATTTCGGCCGATTTGCGAAGCAGGTCCAGATCTGCATCGGTAAAGGGTTGGCGCGCGATGAGGATAGTGTCTTTTGCGCCCCAGCCCTTCAAATCCTGCGCCACTTCGCGGACGACGGCGATATGGCGCGCGGCGTCGTGTGAGCCGAGTTGATTGAGTGCGGCTTGGGCCAATGCGACCACGCGCAGGGATTCGCGCGGCGGATCGAAGCCCCAGCGTGTGAACGACATGACGCCGTCGGGGGTGAGGTGCGAGAGGTAATCGACAAAGGCGTTGGTGGTGTAGAGATTGTTCTCACTTAGCGCGAAGGCGCCGGCGGCGGTGGAAGCCCAGGTATCCACTAACGTGGCTTGCAGCACCTGATAGCGTTGCCTGGAACGACGCACAAAGGAGCGGCCGTCTTCAATATGGATGTCTACTTCAGGCCGGAAATAAAGGCGATTGCTGTATTGCGGAAAGCGCTTCTTCATGATGACGTCCGCAATGATGGGATTGATCTCGACGCCGGTGATGTCCTTGCTGCCGGAGGCCAAGGCGCGCGCCACATCCCAGCCGCCGCCGGGCCCGATGATGAGCGTCTTGGCGGCCGGCCGCAAAAGGTAAACAATGCCTGGGCCGCCGTAAGACAGGTCGAATTTCTGATTGGGTGTGAGATGAGCGAAATCGAAGCGGGCCACACCGGTGGCGGCATCGGCGTCAATGACGATGCTCTTCATACCGCTGCCGGGTTCCGGTTTGAGAGCGATGCGTGAGAACTCGTTCCAGCGGACAAATTCCTCGTCTTTGATGGGCAGGCCCTTGGCGGTTTTCACTTCAATCATGAAGTATTTGTAGTTATAGGTAATGAGGCCGACCAGCAGAAGGCCGAGTAAGACGGCGATGATGCGCCCGCGGGGGGCCCGTGCAATATGAAACCAGATGGCGGCTGAAACTGCGAACACGACCGCTGCTACCAAGATTGTGTTAGGACCACCCACCCATTTCAAGAGCGGCACCAGCACGGCACAGCCGGCCGCAGCACCGAGTAGATCGAAAAAATAGACACGATCAACGCGCTTGATGGTTTCGGCAATGGCGAGAGACAGGATGGTTCCGGATAGAACGAACGGAACAGCCGCCACGAAGTAGGCGAGCATCATGGAAGGCGTATCCATCTTGGCGCCAGCATTCAGCAGGAAGGACAGGCAGAGGACGATAGCGACTGCATTCGTGATAGCAAGTCCGCCGAGTTTGGCGTGCAGGGTGCCGCGCCAACCGGCGACGACGTAAGAGAAGACACCGCCTGCGCCCAAACCGAAAAGGGCAATGGAAATGGCCAGGAACGCGAAGTGATAGAAGTAGACGACCGAAAAAACGCGGGTTAGGGCGAGTTCAAGGAGCAGGGTGGCGAGCGAAGTAGCCGCCACGCCAAAGTAAACTTGCGGCCAACGTCTCCGTTCAACTGAGCGTGGCGCTTCTTGCATAAGATCCAGCGGTGACAACTTTCTATTGTAGTGACCAGGGAGGAGGCTGACCGGGAGGTCAGCCGCAGACCAGGAGGTCTGCCCCACAAAATCGCCGATTTTTCCGGGAATAAAATCGTTGCCTCACAGTTATCGACATTATGAAGAACCTATTCAACTGGCTTATGAATCCGCCTACTGGCGGCGCAAGCTCCATTGTCGTTCTAAGGCTCATGGCAGGCGGAGTGTTCTTATGGGAAGGAATTTTGAAGTTCGTTTACGCTAATCAGGGAGTGGGACGTTTCACGAAGTTGGGTATGCCGTTCCCACATCTGACGGCCAACTTTGTGGCGGGAGTTGAAATTATCGGGGGCTTGTTATTGCTTTCGGGTCTGATGACGAGGCTGATTGCGATTCCGCTCATCATAGAAATGATCGTGGCGATGCTTTCGACAAAGATCTCGTTGTTTTTCGGCACTTCGCCGTTACCTCTTCCACCAGCTCCGCCGCTGGTAGGAATTTGGGCTGTCTTACACGAGATTCGATCTGAGTATGCTCAACTGCTGACAACAATTTTTTTGTTGGTCAACGGGGCGGGCAGCTGGTCGTTGGATGCGCTCTTTGAAAAAGCGCGAAAACAAGCGGCGAATCGGATTACCATAATGTCTGGTGTCAGAGCGGCGAGCTAATGCCGAGGCTTTCGAGACGCTGGCGATGCCAATGTTCACAGCGCTATACAACCTCGCCCATTGGCTGACGCAAAACCCGCAGGAGGCCGACGACCTCCTGCAGGAAACCTACCTGAAGGCGCTCAAGGGCTTTGCGTCATTTCAGCCAGGCACGAATTTTCGCTCCTGGATCTATCGTATTTTGCGAAATACATTTCTGACCTCGCGCAGCGGCCTGGAAGCGAAAATGACTGAGCCTCTCGATTGGGAAGACGGGTCCAGCATGCCGACGGAAACCGATACGCCGGAAACATTGCTGCTGGCGCGGGCGGACCAGCAGTTAGTGCAGGACGCGTTGGAACGGTTGCCTGTGCCGTTTCGCGAAATTATCCTGCTGTGCGATATGGAGGAAATGAGTTACCAGGAAATTGCAGAGTCGCTGGGCATTCCGATTGGAACGGTGATGTCACGACTCGCTCGGGCCAGGAGAGCGATGCGCGAACTGATTGCGGTCGAACTACGGAGAGCTGCGAAATGAGCTGCGACTGGAGCGTCCAACTCGACCGGTACGTCGATGACGAGTTGTCGGCCGCCGAATTAACGGAATTCCAGGAGCATCTCGCCGGTTGTGCGGCGTGCGCGACCGGCGCGCTCAGCCGTCTGCAACTCAAGCGCATGACCCACGCCGCCGGTCAGCGGTTTCGTCCGCCAAACGAGTTACGGAAAAAAGTCGAAAAGAGTATCATTGCGCGGCCCGGTCCAAGCTTGTTCCGGCGCTGGGTGCCAGCCTTTGCCGTGGCGGCTGCGCTCGTTTTGATGACGGTTACGACAGCTGCTTTGCTGCGCCATGCGCGTGGGGATCAAGCTGTAAGTGAACTTGCGGACCTTCACGTTGCTACGTTGGCGAGTACGAATCCCGTTGACGTGGTGTCCACCGACCGTCACACGGTAAAGCCCTGGTTTCAGGGCAGACTGCCATTTACTTTCAATCTTCCAGAGTTGCAGGACAGCCCATTCAAACTGATCGGCGGCAGCATCGCGTACTTTCATCAGAGCCCGGGCGCACATCTGCTGTTCGAACTGCGAAAACATCGGATATCGGTCTTTATCTTCCAGAATCGAGGCCAAGCAGGCTGGCCGAGTCAGGGATCGTCTTCCCCTGGCGATTTGACGTTCAGCAGCGAGACATGGACTAACGGGCGTCTTCGGTATTTCGTAATGGGCGACTGCAACCGCTCCGAGCTTCACGAACTCACGAAGCTTTTGCAGGGTGCCGCGGGGTCGTGAGCGTCTCGCCTTTTCAATGCGTCTTGAAATGCGCGGCGATGCGGCGCACGATTCTTTCGCTGGCGTGCCCGTCGCCATAAGGATTATGCAGGCGCGCCATGCGCTCGTACTCGATTGGGCTTTCAAGCAAGCGAGCGGCTTGGTGCACGATGGCAGCGCGGTCTGTGCCGACTAGCTTGACGGTTCCGGCCTCAACCGCTTCGGGGCGCTCCGTTTTCTCGCGCAGCACGAGAATCGGCTTGCCCAGGGAGGGACCTTCCTCCTGCACGCCTCCCGAGTCGGTGATGATCAGGTAAGAGCGGCGCATTAGATCCACAAAGGGTAAATAGTCGAGCGGTTCAATCAACAGAATGTTGGATCGGTCGCGCAGAAGTTCATCAACCGTGCGGCGCACGTTCGGGTTGGGGTGAACCGGCCAAACGATCTGCACATCGGCGCGTTGCGCGAGATCCGCCAGCGCCTGGCAAATACTCACGAACCCTTCGCCAAAGCTCTCGCGGCGGTGCGCTGTTACTAGAATGAGTTTGCGGCTGGGGTCGAGTGGAATGTCGATGCCGCTGAGACGACCGGATGCTAGCGCAGCACAAATGGATAGGACTGCGTCAATGCCGGTGTTGCCGGTGATTTCTATAGAAGCTTCGCTCACGCGCTCGCGGAGCAGATTTTGCGCAGCCCATTCGGTAGCGGCGAAATGTAACGTGGCGAGCCGGCCTGTTAGCACGCGGTTCATTTCTTCGGGAAAAGGCGCTGCCATATCGAATGTCCGCAAGCCTGCTTCTACATGCGCCACAGGAACGCGGGCGTAGAACGCACAGAGCGTGGCGCAGAGGGTGGTAGTGGTATCGCCTTGGACCACCGCCAGCGATGGACGGGCATCGGCGAAAACTTTTTCGAGTCCGCCGATCAGGCGCGCACTGAGAGCGGAAAGCGTTTGACCCGGCTGCATGAGATCGAGATCGAAATCGGGTTTTACGTTGAAAACCGTCAGCACTCGATCGAGCATCTGGCGGTGCTGGGCGGTGACGCAAACGAGCGTCTCCATGGCAGGCTCTTGCTGCAGTGCTTTTACCAGGGGACAGAGTTTGATGGCTTCGGGGCGCGTGCCGAAAATGACGAGTACGCGATGTTTTAACGAGCGCTCTGCGGAAGAAATACTACTTGTGGCGGTAGGTGATGCGTCCCTTGGTGAGGTCATACGGCGACATCTCCACAGTGACTCGATCACCTGCGAGAACCCTGATTCGATTGCGGCGGAGCTTGCCAGCGAGGTGGGCCAGAACCGTGCGGTCTTGATCCAACTGTACGCTGAACAGCCCGGCGGGAAACTTTTCGACTACCGTTCCGGTCACTTCAATACTGTCTTCTTTACTCATTCGCCTCCAGAAATAGGAATGCGGATTTTGCAAGAAGGCCGCAAAAAGGCCGAAAATCCGCTATCGGCAAGTATAGCGCAAAAAATGGATCGCGATCAGCTAACCTAGATCGGGAAGTATGTTTCGAACATGACTGGTTCGGCCGCCAACAACGAATTTCGCAAGAAGAACATTCTGGTAGTAGGCGCTGGACGCGGTATCGGAAAACGCATCGCGTTAGGCTTTGCGCGGTATGGCGCGCGCATCGCGCTGGTGGGCCGCAGCAAGGCGGAAATCGATTTGGCGCACATTGAGATCGAGCAAGCCGGCGGCAACGCGCTGCGTATTCGCGCCGATGTGACCGATCCGGAACAACTGACGCTGGCGGTGGACCGGGCGCGCGTCACTTTTGGTTCGCCGGTGGATGTGCTCGTTTGCGCGGCCGGCATTGCCGGACCTCTCCAGCCGTTTCTGCAAACCAGCGTAAAAGCGTGGACGGAAACGATTCAGGTGAATCTGTTGGGCGTGGTCCATTCGTGCCGCGCCGTATTGCCGTCGATGATTGAACGGCGGGTCGGCAAGATCATTGCACTGGCGTGCGATAGCGACGCGCTGCCGAAGGCAAACTTCTCGGCCTATACAACGTCGAAGACGGCGATTGTGCGGTTTGTGGAGGCGCTGGCGGCCGAGGTGGCTGACCACAACGTACAGATCAATTGCCTGGACCCTGGACCGGCTTATACCAATCTGACGGATGAGATTATCCGGGCTGAAAGCCGCCTGGAAGCGCCGGTTGTGGCGGCCGCCAAGGAAACAAGACGCACGGGCGGGGTCTCAGCCGACCTGCAATTGGCCATGATTTCCTTTCTGGCGTCGGAGCAAAGCAACCATATAACGGGCAAGTTGATCCACGTCACCGATGATTGGCAAAAGCTCAAGAATTCAACTCTTCGACCGGATGCGTTGACGTTGCGAAGATCGACGAGCAAATAAGATCCTGCCTGCCATTTTTTGTGCAAATTACTGCACGAACGGCGAAAACCGGCGCTTAGGCCTGTATACATTCTGCCGCGTGGCCGATAGCTACTGTTAGGAGCGCAAGGGTGCGAATACGCGCCGCGAAACAGGGAAAGGAACCTTAGTACGCAGTTGAATAAGCACGCCAACGTATATAGGGGCAACCACTCTGTTGAAAGACCGCTCCGTTGTGGTCGCGGCTCGGCTAGAGGGCTGGAGGAAGGGCTGACCGGGAGGTCAGCCGCAGACCAGGAGGTCCGCCCCACAAACGCCAGGGCCACGATATTTAGAGCGCGGCATGGTTGAAACGCGGCGCAGAATTAATTGGCGAGAAGCTTGGCGCTTCTTACTGGCTGCGGCCATTTGCTTTGCAAGCAATCGAGCCGGAGCGCTGATGGTGGATCCGCGTTCGCACGTGTCGCCAGTGTGGCCGGCGGCGGGCGTTTCCATAGCCATGCTGCATTTCTTGGGGCTACGGTTTTGGCCTGCCATATTCGTTGGTTCAGGGCTGGCAAACGCACTCACCCCCGGGCTGGGTTGGATGGAGATGCCGCTGGCGATGGCAGACTGTGCGGCAGCGTTGGCGGGCGCGTCAGCGTTGGGCTTGGTGTATCGCCGGCTGAGGGTGAAGAGGAACCTGGTCGAAGCCGCAGGGGTGGGAGCGGCCGTGCTGGCTGGACTGACGGCGGACGCGACGACGGGGGCACTGTACTTGCGGTTCTCGCAAGGGCTAACCGGCGACGCATTCTGGTCGAGTTGGGTCTCGTGGTGGGCGGGCAGCGCGATAGGAGTAACCGTTGTGCTACCAGTGGCACTCGCCGCGCAGCGATTGCCATGGCAGGATTGGCTGCAGGTAACACGATTGGTACGGGTTGGCGCTATTGCGGCCGGTGCTGCCGCAGTCGCCGCCTTAGTGTTTTGGAGTCCCTGGCAGACTGACTCGCTCTTCTTACTTTTCCCGGTACTGTTGGCCGCAGCCGCCTGGCTGGGAGCGCTGGGTACTAAAGCGACGGCATTCCTATTGGTGACCTTCGGCGTTTGGTCCACTTGCCTTGGACACGGTCCCTTCGCCACCGGATCGCTGAACCAGAGCCTGCTGCTCTTGGATTTGTTCGCCGTGTCGTTGCCGCTGGCCGCCATGCTTCTTTCCGTTCTAGGTGAGGAAGGGAGCCTACTTTTGCCGGGGCTTCTGCTACTGGTTGGCTGGGGCTTGAGTGGTTGGTTGTTTTCGAGTCTAACGCAGCAGCGGCTGGTTTTCGATCAGAATCAGTTTAGCCGGTTGATAGCGAACGCAGGAGACGATCTGCGGCAACGCATGGCCAACTATCAAGAAGCGCTGCTCAACTGCGCCGGCTACCTGGACGTTGCGGGCCCGGTAACTCCGGCGCAATGGAAATCCTATCTCGGATCTCTGCATCTGAGTGAACGGTACCCGGGCAGTCATGGCGTGGGGGTGTTGGAAGTGGTCGCAGATCCGGCACTTGCGACGTTCCTCGAGGAATCGCGAGCCCACATAGCGCCGGACTTCGCGCTGAAGAAATGGCCGGGACCGAACCCGCACCCGCCCGCGTATCACTACGTGCTCACGATGATTGAGCCAATGATGAATAAATCGGTGCTGGGGCTCGATCTGACCTCAGAGAAGAATCGTCTGGCCGCCGCGGAACAAGCGCGGAATTCCGGTCAGCCAACGATGAGCCGGCGGATTGTGCTTTGGCAGGATGACCGGCGGTCGAATGCATCTCTGATGTTTGTTCCGGTGTACCGGCTGGGAGCACCGCTCAAAACCGCAGAACAGCGCCGCTTGGCGCTAGTACGCCTGATCGGCGCTTCGTTTATCCCGCAGCAGTTCTTTGCAGGCGTACTCGACCGCATGAGGCATCAGATTGAGGTTGATGTTTTTGAAGGAGATTCCACCAAAGCAGACGCGTGGATTTTTGGGAGCGGGTCAAAACCTGCTTCCCATTACGCCGCCACGACGCGGATCACGATGGCAGGCCGCGAACTGACGCTGGCCTGGAACCGGGGTGCGGCGTTCGCCGCGCAACAGAGCACGGCGGCGGTTTGGGCCAGCGCCTGCTCGGCCGTGTTGTCCCTTTTATTGGCATGTTTGATTGCCAGTTTGGAGTCTGTGAACCGGCGCGCCAACGCGATCGCCGCTGAACGGACTGCGGCGCTTGCCGCCTC
This sequence comes from Bryobacterales bacterium, assembly GCA_963764105.1. Classification (GTDB taxonomy): domain Bacteria; phylum Acidobacteriota; class Terriglobia; order Bryobacterales; family Bryobacteraceae; genus Bog-105. The sequence goes on along the minus strand of CAVXRP010000007.1, from coordinate 171,735 downwards.
GCGCGACGAATTGTCGCTCGCCCTTTGCGCGGCAGACGCAGCAAACGGAGCAAAGAGCGAGTTTCTGGCAGTGATGAGCCACGAAATCCGCACACCGCTTAATGGAATTTTGGGGATGAACTTCCTGCTGCGCCAGAGCAAGCTCACGGCCGAACAGCGCGAGTACACGCAGGCGATCCAGCTTTCCGGCGACGGCTTGCTGACGCTTATCAACGATATTCTCGATTTTTCTAAAATCGAAGCCGGCCAGTTGACGCTCGAAGCGCAGCCGTTCTCGCTACGCCAATGCATTAGTGAAAGCATAACGCTGCTGTCGCCGGGGGCCAGCGCCAAGAAACTCGAGCTGACTCGCGGTTATGACCGCCGAGCGCCGGAATTCGTGGTTGGCGATTTAGGACGCTTCCGGCAGGTGCTGCTCAATCTGCTGGGCAACGCGGTGAAGTTCACGCCGCGAGGCCACGTCCGCATCGATCTGAAGTGTCTTGAAGTGACGGACGCCGATTGTCTATTTGCGGTCTCGGTGGAAGATACCGGAATTGGCATTTCGGACGAAGCGCAGGAAAAGATCTTTAGCAAGTTCTCGCAAGCGGATGCGTCCACCACGCGCCGTTATGGAGGCAGCGGGTTAGGATTGGCCATTTCGAAAAACCTGATCGAGCTGATGGGAGGGACGCTGACGCTCCAGAGTGAAGAGGGGAAGGGCTCGCGGTTTACGGTTACGCTTAGGCTGCCGGTTTGTAGTTCGTGCGGCCAACTCAGCGAAGAGCGATCCCACATGTGGGGAGCGCGCATTCTGGTCATCGGCCATCGAGCCACGGAGGCTCATCAGATCGCGCGCTACCTGGAGAGAGTGGGATTGCGCCATCAAATCGCGTGTACTCCGGAGGAGGCGATGATACGCATCTGGGAAGCCCGCCTCATTGGGGATATCTACAACATCATTCTTGTACCGCAGGACATCCCCGGCTCTCCTTGGGCTTTCAGCCGAGCTATCCACAGCGATCCAGAAAACGCGCAGATCGCGCTCATTCTACTTAAGAACGATGACAGCACCAGCAGCGACGTTCAAACGGGTGAAAGCGACTTCTCCGAGATCATTGAGACGCCATTAGATGCGAATAAGTTGTTCGAAGCGCTCGCCCGGGTCTGCGCCGGGCCTCACCATTCGCCAGCGCCGGCCGCTATGCCGGAGCCTGAGGAGCAAGCAAAACCGACAACCAAAGCACGCGTTCTAATCGTCGAAGATAATCTCATCAACCAAAAAGTCGCGCGAAGTCTGATGGAGCGGATGGGCTATAGCGTGGAAGTGGCGGCGAACGGCCGCGAAGGCCTTCAGAAATGGCAGGAGGGCTTCTTCGACTTGATCCTAATGGATTGTCAGATGCCGGAAATGGACGGGTATGAAGCCACTCGGGAAATTCGTGCGCGGGAAGCGGGGGAACGGCACACGCCAATCGTCGCCGTCACGGCCAATGCGATGGCCGGCGACCGCGAAAAGTGTTTAGCCGCAGGTATGGACGCATTTGTTCCCAAACCAATTAAGATAGATGGATTAGTCGGAATACTAGAACAATTACTGGGGACAAACATAGAATCTGCCAGTACAATTTCCTGAGAAAAATTTGCAACTTGGCAGCCTTTTGTAGCATGGACTATGCGCGCCGTGTTAAGCTCAGACAACCCGGCTATACGACGCTATTCCAAAACAGGGGCGGACTCTTGTTTCCACTGCTCGAAGACCACTCGCGCACACAGACCCAATCACCATTAAAACGGCCCTATTTTCGGGTGCTGTTGGCTTGCCTATCGTTTGCTTTATGTTCTCAGAGTGTGCTGGGTACTTCTTTAAACGCGCCTGAACTACAGGTCCGCCTTAAGACCCGGCTTACGAGTTACCGGACGAAAGCAGGGGACCGCTTCGAATGCGTGGTGCTCAGCTCGTGGGTGGCAAATGAGCGGGTGGTTATACCGAAAGGAGCGACAGTGCACGGCCACGTTGCTCACGTGACCTCCGTCGGCCTCGGTCTGCGGCATGAGCGTGCCAGGCTGGATCTCGTTTTTGAAGATTTCGTAACAGCCGATGGCCAGACTTTTCCGTTATACGCGCGGCTTGCCGCTGTTGACAATGCCCGGGAACAGGTGACAGCGCAAGGGGCCGTTCGCGGAGTGATTGCGGCGAGCCAACCCGAGCAGTTGATTTTTGGCGTATGGAGTTCCCCCTCCTTGCAGATGCTGTCGCGTAGCGTTGTCGGATTGACGGGTGTCAGCCACATGATCTCTTCCGCGATGGCCCTGGGACCGGCCGGGACAGGAGGGATGTTGGCGTTGCGGCTGAGCTTGTTCCGCTTCCCGGAGCCTGAGATTCAGTATGCGCCCGGCACCGACATGCGACTGGCGGTGGATCAGGTTAAGCAACAAGGGGTGAACGAGCTACCGGATGTAGCGCAGGCGGCGCCAGAGGGAGTGGCCGAATGGATTGGCAAGGAGCCGTTTGTGGTCGATCGGCGCGACAGCCGGCCGGTGAGCGACATTGTGAACATGGCGTTCCTCGGCTCACGCGAGCAACTCACTCGGGCTTTCGCGGCGGCGGGTTGGGCGGAGGCCGATCCGGCCAGCCGCAAAACCGCAACACAGGCACTCTATGCCTTTAATGCCATGCGGGCCTATGCTACCGCTCCCGTTTCGGCGCTCCTCTACAAGGGCACGCTACCGGAACTGGTGTTTGAAAAGTCTTTGAACACGATCACCAAACGGCATCACATTCGCGTCTGGTACGCCGGCGTGGTGGAAGGCCGCGAGTTATGGTTAGGCGCCGCTACGCACGATACCGGTGCCGCCTTCAACGTTCATTCGTTTCGTTTTACCCACGCCGTCGACCAAAATATAGATGATGAGCGCGATAAAGTAACCACGGACCTGCGCTTCGCCGGGTGTGTTGATTCAGAGATGCGAGTAGACAGGCCTGCGGCGGTTTCCGGCTTGGCGGAGGGCCGTACGCTCACGGACGGGGCCGCGACTGTGCTTTCTATGACGGATTGCCGCGCAAGCGATACGCCCGTGGAGGCTGCGCCGAAGCCTGGTAATGGCTTTAGCCGCTTAGCTCGACGGATGATCCTAGAAGCCCGCAATCACGTGGAACGAGAGAATCTGTATTACTTTACTTATCAACTAGTGAAGCGGGCGCACAATCGGTCTTCGAATTTGAACCGGACGATGTAGCCGGATTCGCAGGCCAGCCATTCGGGCGTGTGGTACGTTCTTAAGGCTGACCGGGAGGTCAGCCGCAGATCAGGAGATCCGCCCCACCAATGGCCAATCCACAGAGGCGCTATGCGCCACTTACGTTATTCGTTTTAGCCATCCCTCTTGGCGCGGCTGGCTTCCGCCCACCTGCGGTCCCGCTGGTCGCTCACGATCCATACTTCAGTATTTGGTCGATGGCGGATCGCCTGACCGATGCTCCCACCGAACACTGGACGGGCGCAGTCCATTCCTTGACAAGTCTGGTGCGCATTGACGGCACAGCGTACCGGGTGCTGGGTAGCGAGCCACGTGGGACCGCACCTTTGGAACAAACGGCCGTTGAAGTTCGCCCAACGACAACACTTTATGAATTCGCTGGGACTGGGATTAAACTAACTCTCGCTTTTGTGACGCCTGCCCTTCCGGACGACCTAGATGTTCTTTCCCGTCCCGTGACCTATTTGACGTGGACGGCAAAAGCCACGGATGGAAAGCCGCACCAGGTCGAAATCTATTTCGACGCCGGCGCCGAGATTAGCGTAAACACGCGCGACGAACCGGTGGTGTGGTCACGCTTCCGGCTGAACGGCCAAGAGGTGTTGCGCGTCGGCAGCCGCCGACAAGACATGCTTGAAAAGTCCGGCGACGATTTACGCATCGATTGGGGTTACCTATACACTGTGGCGCCCGGAGGCGGCACGTGGCAAGTTGCTACCACCCGCCCGGTAGCGCTGAAGTCTTTTCTGGCGTCAGGCCGCGTGCCTTTGAATGACGATCTGCGTTCGTTCCAGCCGTACGCTCAGTCGACTGTAGTGCTGGCGCACTCATTTGCGTTCACTTTAAATGACGCGCGGCCCGAATCGTTTTATTTAGTGCTGGCGTATGACGACGAATTTTCCATCGAATATCTGAACCGGCGCTTGCGGCCTTATTGGCGGCGCAAAGGCGATGGCGTGGCGGAGTTGCTGACGTGGGCGCTGCGTGATTACGACAAACTACAGGAACGTTGCGCGCGGTATGACCGGGCGTTGATGGCCGACCTTGAAACGGCCGGCGGCCCGGAATACGCGCGCCTCTGTTCGCTCGCCTTTCGTCAAACTCTGGCGGCGCACAAGCTGGTGGCCGATGTGGATGGAACGCCACTGTTCTTCTCCAAGGAAAATTTCAGCAACGGGTCGATTGATACAGTCGACGTGACCTATCCCAGTTCACCCTTCTTTCTTTTGTTCAGCCCAACTCTATTAGAGGGCCAGCTCAAGCCGATCCTCGACTACGCCAATTTGCCGCGCTGGCCTTTTCCGTTCGCGCCGCACGACCTGGGCCGTTATCCGCTGGCGAACGGCCAACAATATGGGGGCGGCGAAAAGACAGAGGAGAATCAAATGCCGGTGGAGGAAAGCGGCAACATGCTGCTCATGGTGGCAGGCTTGGCCCAAGTGCGCGGAGATGCCGAATTCGCGGGCAAATATTGGCCCGTTCTAACCAAATGGGCCGAGTATCTGAACGACAAGGGGCTCGACCCGGAAAATCAACTCTGCACGGACGATTTCGCCGGCCACCTGGCGCACAACGCGAATCTTTCAATAAAAGCGATTTTGGCGCTGGCCGCTTACGCCAAATTGGCGGGAATGCTGGGGCATGATGAGGAGCACAAAAGATATGCGGAACAGGCGCGGAATTTTGCTGCTCGCTGGGTACAATTGGCTGCGGATCAAGACCATTTCCGCCTTGCTTTTGACAGCCCCGACACCTGGAGCCAGAAATATAATTTAGTTTGGGATCGGTTATTAGAGCTAAATATTTTTCCGCATTCTGTAACGGAAAAGGAGTTTGCTTTTTACAAATCCCATGCCAACCCTTACGGATTACCGTTGGACAATCGTGCCACGTATACCAAAATCGATTGGCTGGCGTGGACGGCTTCCTTGGCCCCGACCCGCGCCGGTTTTGAAGAAATCTTCGACCCTGCCTACAAATTTGCCGATGAATCGCCCAGCCGGGTTCCGCTGAGCGATTGGTACGACACAAAAACCGCCAAGCAACAAGGTTTCCAGGCGCGCTCCGTGGTAGGCGGCATTTTCATCGAAATGCTGACCGATAAATCCGTGTGGACGCGTTATGCCGGTGCCTCTAAGCCGTAAATTGCATTTGATTTGTAATAATCCGAATGCATTGGTTGGTTAGTTTATACAGAGTAGTTCGTTCACGCGGAACAGTCCTTGGTTGCGATTCGCTACCTTAGATTTAGTGAACCCCTCGGAAAGAGTCCTTCAGATCTGTCACGAGATCGCCGCTTTTACGGAAATGGACGGTTTCACCAGCCGGCCGTTTTTGGCGGAAAGCATGCGCTCGTGCCATCAACTTTTGCGGAGTTGGATGGAAAAGCTCGGCATGCGCGTGAGCGTCGATGCCATCGGGAATCTGCGCGGTATCTATTCGGGCGAGACAGCTTCCAGTGAGCGCCTGCTCATTGGATCGCACCTGGACGCTGCCCCCAATGCGGGGCCCTACGATGGCGTGCTCGGCGTGGTGCTGGCCATTGCCATGATCGAAGCCCTGGATGGTCAGCGCTGTCCCTTCGAGATCGAGGTCGCTGGTTTTTCCGAAGAGAGCGGCCAGCGTTTCGGCACGCCCTTCTTAGGCAGCAGGGCGCTGGTGGGACGTATCGATCCGGCGTTGCTTGAAAGCAGAGATATTCACGACGTCACGCTTGGGGAAGCTATTGCGGACTATGGCCTCGACCCAACGAATCTGTCGCAAGCCGTGGCTAGCCCGGATACATTTGCGTTCCTCGAATATCACATCGAACGCGGGCCCGTTCTGGAAAGTCTACATAAGCCCCTTGGCGTAGTAGAAGCGATCGTCGGGCGAAGCCGCTTCACGGTCGAATTTATCGGCGAGCCGAGCAATTCAGGAACCACGCCGATGAATCTACGGCGCGATGCTTTGAGCGGCGCGGCGGAATGGATCGGCATGGTTGAACAAGAAGCCCGTTCAGTAAATGGTTTGTTCGCGACGGTGGAAAAGGTGGAAGTTTTTCCCGGCGCCACGGGGGTGATTCCTTCGAACGTAACGATGAGCGTGGATATGCGCCATCCGTCGGACAAAACGCTCAACGGCACGATTGCGCGTTTGCTTGAAAAGGCGCGGCACGTGGCGCAGAAGCGCCGCCTGCGTTTCGATTTTCACCGCAATCTGGATCATCAAGCCGTGCCCATGCACGAGAGCCTCATGCATGTTGCCGAACGGGCGCTACGCCTGGCGGGCTGCCAATCGTCGCGCATGGTGAGCGGCTACGGCCACGACGCCATGATCCTGGCGGAGAAAATCCCTTCCGCTTTGATCTTTATCCGCACGCCGGATGGATTTTCGCAAAATCCCGGCATGCGGATGAATGCGCCAGACGTGGAACTCGCGCTCGCTTCGGGCTTGCATTTTTTGCGCGAGATTAACGGTTTCGCGCGCAAGACCAATCTTTCGGTATACGCCTAAAAATTGCTTCCCTAGGCTGTTTGCGGTACAACTGTTAAGCACGCACTAATCCGTGCCTGCTTACAAAAACAAGAAAAAGAGTCTAGGAGGCTTTTGAATGAAGGGTTTTAGAACATTTTTGATGCGCGGCAATGTGGTGGATTTGGCCGTCGGCATCGTGATCGGAGCTGCGTTCAGCGCGGTTGTGAAGGGCTTGGTGGATGGATTTATCACACCGCTCATCGCGTTGGCAGTGGGTAAGCCGGATTTTTCGGGCATCCATTTTGACGTCAACGGGACGCAATTTCCGATCGGCGGCTTCATTGGTGCGCTGTTCACATTTATCTTGAACGCTGCTGCCGTCTATTTTTTTGTGGTACTACCCATGAATGCGCTGATGGCGCGCGTCAAGCGTGGCCAAGCTCCACCCGACCCCACCACCAAGCAGTGCCCTGAGTGTTTGAGTGAGATTCCGATTGCGGCTCGCAAGTGCGCGCATTGCACCTCAGTCCTGGTGGGCGTGGCTGGCGCAACCGTCTAGCAGTTTGGGCAACGTGGGGCGGTTCATGCCCGGCCCCACGTTTTGTGCTCGTATCGTGTACTATTGGCAAGCATGGGGGAGCTTTCGTGCATCCGCAGCCTTTTCCGAGGCTGGCGCATTACAGTTTTACTCGTCTTCGCAGGTTGTGCCGGCGCGCAAAACAACGCTTCCAAGGCAATTCCGCAAAAGCAAGATACGACCTACACGAACCTGATCAAGCAGTACTTGCAGGATTCGCGCATCTCGACTGAACTGGTGGATCACATGCCCGCTTCGGAGACCATTCCCAGTCCGTTGTCATTTTTTGGGCGCATTCCGGGCACTCCCGGCGAACTCACCTACGCCAAAGATATTCACCGTTATTTCGATGCGCTGGCCGCCAATTCGCCGCGCGCCCGTTATTGGACCATCGGCAAAACGGAAGAAGGCCGCGAGCAGGTCCTCTTGGCCATCGCGGATGAAAACACTTTGCGTCATCTGGATGACTATAAGGCGATGCTGGCCGGCCTTGCGGACCCGCGCAAGACCTCCGAAAAAGAGGCGCGGCACTTGATCAAAACCGCCAAGCCGATTTATTGGATCGACAGCGGCATTCATTCGCCGGAGACGGGCGGCCCCGAGATGCTCATGGAGTTAGCCTACCGGCTCATCGTGGAAGAAACTCCCTTCATCCAAGCCATTCGCAACAACGCTATCGTGTTCATCACGCCGGTGGTGGAAGTGGACGGCCGCGAGAAGGCGGTCGATACCTATTATTACGGCAAGAAGACCGGCAAGCCTCGTCCGCCGCTCATGTATTGGGGCAAGTATGTGCAACACGACAATAATCGCGATGGCATTGGACAGTTTCTGAAGCTCACCCAGAACATTACGCAAACGCTACTTGAGTGGCATCCTACGGTTTTACATGATTTGCACGAGGCGCAGTCATATCTGTATATTTCTACCGGCACGGGCCCTTACAATGCGTCGCTCGATCCGATCCAAACGAATGAGTGGTGGCTGCTGGCCGAGACGGAAACCATGGAGATGGCCAAGCGCAATGTGCCAGGCGTTTGGACCTATGGTTTTTATGACGGTTGGGTGCCGAACTATCTGTTTTGGATTGCCGTGACGCACAATTCCTTCGGCCGCTTTTACGAGGTGCAAAGCTATGGCCCGGACGTGAACAAGAACTTGCAGCTTTCGGCCACGAGCACGAGCCGCGAGTGGTATCGTCCCAATCCGCCGCTGCCGTCCATCGCTTGGGGTCCGCGTAATAACGTGAACATTCAGGAATCTGCGCTGTTGATCGCCTTGAACCAGGTGGCGAGATCGAAGGAACTCTACCTGGAAAATTATTGGTTAAAGAATCGGCGGGCGGTAGAAAAGGGCGCCAATGGGCCGCTCTATGCATGGGTGATACCGGCTGGACAGCGGCGGCGCGTGGAAGCCGCGGCCATGGTGAACGCGCTGCGCGGGCAGGGGTTGGAAGTTCATCAGTCACGCACTCCGTTCAAAGAAGGCGCGGTTGAGGTATCGGCCGGCGATTACATCATTCGCGCCGATCAGCCCTACCGCACGCTGGCCGACATGTACTTCGCCGTACAGAATTATCCCGTCACGAATCCCCGGCCTTACGATGACACGGGTTGGACCATGCAGTATTTGCGCAACGTGAAACTCAGCGCCGTGAACACTAAGGCAATTCTCGATTTGCCTATGACTCTGCTCACCGCGGACGTCAAAGTGGAAGGCGCCATCGAAGGAAACGGCGAAACGCTCATCATCGATCACACAACGGACAACACGCTCATGGAATTTCGTTTTCGCCATGCGGCTGTGAAGATGCTCGCGGCCGAGGACGATTTCGAAGCGGCCGGCCGCGCTTTCCATGCCGGTGCTTTTATCATTCCCGGAGCCGACCGCGCCAAGTTGGAACCTTCGATTCATGAATTGGGATTGGCCGCTTATGGCGTCAGCTCATTGCCGTCCGTCAAAACTCACGACCTTGACGTACCGCGCATTGGCTATGTGCATTCGTGGACGCGCACGCAGGATGAAGGATGGGTGCGGGCGGCGCTCGATACCTACGGAGTACCCTACAGTTATTTCGCCGATCAAAAATTACGCGATCCGAATCTGCGCGCGAAATACGATGTGATCTTGTTCCCGCATGTTGGTGGGACGGCGCAGTCGCAAGTGAACGGAATTCCGCTGACGGGCAAAGATCCGATTCCCTACAAGACTTCGGAACTCACTCCGAATCTTGGGATCAACGATCAGAGCGACGACATCCGCGGCGGCATGGGACTGGAAGGCTTGGCGGAACTCGCGAAATTTGTGCGCTCGGGTGGCACGCTCATCACCGAAGGCTCAACTGCCTCTCTTATGGTGGATTTCGGCCTGGCAGCCGGCTTGACAGTGGAGCACCCGGAAGATTTGGCCGCGCGTGGCACGATTTTACGGGGTGTCATTGCCGATCGCAAAAGCCCGCTGGTTTATGGCTTCGAAGGGAAAGACTTGCCCGTTTATTTCAATCAAGATCCTGTCCTCGCCGTTTCGCAGGGCGCGCTTTCCAGTGGCAGCGCAAGCTTTGGGCAGGTGATTACACCGAACGCCAACCCGGTTCACATTTCCCCCTATCCCGGAGCAGAATCTCCGTCGAAGCCGTCCGAGCCGGCGCTGGCCGATGATGCGCCGCGCCAGCGTTCCTGGTCTATGGGTCCCGACCAGGACGAAGTTCACCCGCGAGTTGTGATGCAATTTCCCGGCAAGGCGGAGGACATGCTGTTATCCGGAATGTTGTCCGGGGGGCAGAGGTTGGCAAATCATGTTTTAGTAGCCGATGTCCCGCTGGGCAAGGGGCACATCGTTTTGTTTGCCTTGCGACCGTTCTGGCGCTGGCAAACGCAGGGCACATTCTTCCTGCCGTTCAATGCGATTCTGAATTGGAACGATTTGGATGCCGGGAAAGCGGACGCAAAACGGGCCCACAATGCGACGAGCGCGTTCTAAGCTAGGTCGCTGACGCTTCCACTATGATACGGCCGGGGCCACCGATAACAATGCCCGAGTGGTCAAAGGGCTAAGGAATAAAATTCAGAATTGCTCCTCTTGCGCACCCTCTCATTTTTTGCCATTTGCATAGCGGCTTTCGCGCAAGGGAACTATGAAGTGCAAATCTACGGCTCCGATACCGTCGCGCCCGGCAACACCATGGTTGAGTTGCACAGCAACTTCACCGCAAACGGGAGCAAGACAACCAGCGACGGCACCTATCCCACCAACCATCAAGAACACGAGACCGTGGAAATCACCCAAGGCTGGAACGATTGGTTTGAGACCGGCTTTTACATCTTCAGCAGCATCGGGCCAAACGGCCAGGGTTATCAGTGGGTCGGCGACCACTTTCGCCCGCGCGTTCGGGCCCCGGAAAAATGGAAGTGGCCGGTGGGCGTGAGCTTGTCGTTGGAATTCGGCTACCAGCGCGCGATCTTTTCGGCGGATACGTGGACCCTCGAAATCCGTCCCATCATCGACAAGCAGCTCGGGCCTTGGTACCTGGCCTTCAATCCCGCCTTTGATCGCAGCTTTCACGGACCCGGAGTTTCGCAAGGCCTGGAGTTTGAGCCAGGAGTGAAGGTTGGGTATCAGTTCACGAAGAAGATTATGGGCGGCTTTGAATACTATGCCGTGAACGGAGATATCACCGGCTTCGACCCCCTGGGCCAACAGCAACAGCAGATTGTGCCCGCGATCGATCTGGATTTGAGCCCGGATTGGGAATTTAACTTCGGCGTGGGTGTGGGCATGACTCACAGCACAGATCATTTGCTGATTAAAATGATTCTGGGCCGCCGCTTCGATTTTTTCAGCAAGCACCGCGCTCAACCGTGAGCCTTCTAAATAGGTATCGCGCTCTGGGGCAGAACGATCCACGATATACCTGGGGTGCCGCGTTCGACTATTTCCGCTTCTAAGCTAGCTAGCTCCAGGGCCGGTGTTCCTTATGGTCCAAAACCCGATTCAGATAAGTTGCGGCGCTGATTAGGGCCAGGTGAGTAAGCGCTTGCGGATAGTTACCCAGGTGCTCTCCGCTTTCGCTGAGCTCCTCGGAATACAGTCCTAGATGATTCGCGTAACCGAGCATTTTTTCGAACAAAAGCCGCGCCTTATCCACTTGATGCGAGCGGGCGAGAGCTTCAATGAACCAAAATGAACAAGGCGTAAAGCTGCCTTCCTTACCGGCCAAGCCATCTACGTCACTTTCGGAACGGTAGCGCTTCACGAGCGTGTCTACAGTCAACTCATTTTCAATGCGCTGAAGAGTAGAAAGCCAGCGCGGGTCTAGCGGACTGATAAATCGCATCATGGGCATCAGCAGCGCGGAAGCATCTACCTCCTTCGCGCCCTTGTATTGAACAAACGCCTTCAAGTCAGAATCCCAAAAGTGTTCGTGGATGTCACCGATGATGGCATCGCGGCATTCCTCCATCCAGCCGTACGGCCCCTCTAAGGAACGTTTCTGACCTAACCGAATGACCCGGTCAAACGCAACCCAACACATTAACCGTGAGTGCAAAAACTCCTTACGCCCGCCGCGCACCTCCCAGATTCCCTCGTCCGCGTCGCGCCAGTGGCCAGCCAGCCATTTTAGAATCTCCTTCAACCTCTGCCAACCTTCGTAGGACGGCGCGTCGCCGTATTTGCTCGAAAGATAGAAAGCATCGAAGATCTCCCCATAAATGTCGAGCTGCAACTGGCTGAACGCCGCGTTGCCGATACGCACAGGTTTGGACTCCCGGTATCCGGATAAATGTGCGAGTTCGTATTCCGGCAACTCCGCCCGCCCATCTATTCCATACATCACCTGCAAAGGGCCTTCCGCTCTATCGAAACGCAATCTGCCCTTCAGCCACTCATTGAAGCGCCGGCCTTCCTCGGTGTAACCCAGTCTCATCAAGGCGTAAAGACTGAAAGAAGAATCGCGCAGCCAAGTGTAGCGATAGTCCCAGTTGCGAGGGCCACCAATGGCTTCGGGTAAACCGAAAGTTGGCGCGGCGACCAACGATCCATAGCGGCTATCCGTGAGCAATTTCAGAACAAGCGCCGAGCGATTGACCATTTCGCGCCAGCGGCCCGAGTAGCGCGACTTTGCTGCCCACTGCCGCCAATATGCGCAAGTGGAGTCGAACTGCCGCTCCACAAATTCGGCGATGGCGGGCGCGGGCCTTTCGTTAAAATCGGCGCCAAGAACGAAATAGGCGCTCTCCCCTGCTTTGAGCAAGAAAGATGCGGATGCGTCGCTGCCTTCCATTCCAAGGCTCACGGTTCGATTGAAGAAAGATTGGTTGACTCCCGGCGTTTTGCGCTGTGAATACGATCGCCTCGCCGCGACGCTCCACGCGGTGATCGGAGCGGGCATAGTCAAATCTCGGAGCACAGCGAAGCCGGACGCGAGTCTCACCGTTTATGACTGTGATCCGGCGCATGATGCAGTGGTATTGCGGGGTCTCATTCACGGGCATGAAGTCAGTCAGTTCGACGATTCCATCATCGGCCAGAAAACGCGTCAACAGCACGTTGGTTTCCGGAAGGTACATCTGCTTGGTGTTATAGCCCTGGCGCTCCGGACAGATGGTGAACGCGCCGCCTTTAGCAGTGTCAAGCAGAGCGGTGAACACGCTGGGGGAATCGAATTCTGGAAAGCAAAAAAAATCGATGGAGCCGGCAGTGCTTACCAGTGCGGCCGAGAGCATGTTGCCAATCACACCGTAATTCTGAATCGGCTCAAAATTCATAGAGTGGAGTTTGCATGTCGGTCTACTCGTGAGACAGAGAAACGGCTCTTGCGTTTCATAATTGTGTGGTGGATTTGACGGGGAGACCGTGCATAAATAGGTACATAGTCTGACGAGATGCCTGCCTCTTCTTATGACGAAATTGCCGGAATGTACCACGCGTTGTGGTCTAATTCCTACCTACCTGCGGCTATGCCGGCGCTGGAGGCTCTTTTCTTTTCGCGCATGATGCCAGGGGCGAGCGTACTGGACGTCTGTTGCGGCTCTGGTCACGTGACAAAGGAGCTATCGAAGCGTGGATACCGCATCACCGGGGTCGATAGCTCGGCGGGTCTTATTGAGATCGCGAAGCAATATTTGCCGCAAGCAGAACTGCACGTGCAGGACGTCCGGACTTTAGATTTGAGCGGGCCTTACGACGGCGCGCTCTCAACTTTCGATTCGCTAAACCACATGTTGAGCCTGGAAGACTTGCATGCCGTTTTCTGCGGGGTATATAGAGCGCTTGGGGCGGACGGCCTGTTTGTGTTCGACATGAATTTGGAGGAGGCCTATGCGCTGGATCTCCACCAGTGGACAGTGAACATCCGGCATGACGCCGTTTGCCTATCGCGCGGCCTATACGATCCTGTCACGCATACGCGCGCACACCGAACTGATCTGGTTCAAGCAGATCAACTCACAAGACTGCTGGCAAAGGCGGCAAAGCATCGTGGAGGAACGCTGTTACGAGAAGCACGATATCCTGCAAGCATTGCAATTCGCCGGCTTTCGCGGCATTGAGACGCATGGAGCGATCGATCTTTGCGCTGACAAGGAGTTTGGCAACGGGCGCTATTTTTTCTCAGCGAGGCGTTGAATCGGGCCGCCGTCTCTCAATTCATTTGCGATACTTCGATGGCGTTTACCTCGGCGTAGTTGCGCTCGGGGACGAATTCCAAAACGATATTGCCCTGCGCATTGGGCTCGATGTTTTCGAATGTTTTGACAGTGGCGCGATTCGGTCCGCCCGCATCTTTGGCGACGTCGAAATGGCGGAGCAAAGCCTCGCCGTTGGCGAACACATTGAAGAGGCGAGCACCGGCAGAATCGGCCGCATAGGGAAGGGTACTGCCAAAAAAAGTTTCGGCGAAATAGAGTTTCACGCGATAGCGTCCAGGCGGCATAGGAATATGGTAAGAGAAGTTACCATAATGCTCGCCGGCGAACAGCATTTTGAGGCGGGCGTCCTGAATACTATCGCGGCGCTCCACCAAAACACCTCCGATGGCGCCTTCGTCCGCCAACCACACTGATCCGGCGGGATCAACGACGGAAGATTTAGCCGCCACAATGCGCAAAGGCCGGACCCTGCCCGGCTCGGAGGAAAGAACCTCAATCGCATTGACGAAAGCCTTAGTCGATACCTGCTGGAAAGCCCAGATGAATCTTTCCGTCCTTGGCAGGTGAGATATCGCGAATTACGCGCGAATGCAAACGGTCAGGGCCACCGGCCTCGGAGATGGGATCGAAGCCGTCCAGCACAGCATGATCGTTCACGCTGACCTGAAACGAAGCTAAAGAGGAGGGATCGGAAGGGTCGCCCTGCCTAGCTCGCGATGAAATGCAGGTGAACCTCATAAGTACCCTGGCGGGCGGGAATGGCATAGCGGAAGGTACCTTCGCGGCGGCTTTTGGCAAATTTCGGATCGGGCAAACCCGCAATCCCGGCGTCGTCCGGAAGTGGAACGGAGAGGCCACCGTCGAAATACCGATCGGACTGCCAAATACGGCCCTGTCTATCGGTGAATGGGGCGCCATGATAACCGGCCAGGAAACGGAATTCGCTTGGGATTGGCTCGTTGACCGAACCACGCCAAGTCTCAATTGCTGCGGACGAGGCTGCCGTGTGATGACGGCCAGCTATGGCAAAACACCAGAAGCAACGCGCCCACGAGCGGAACCAAAACCGCAAAGCCATCCACCTATATCGGTGGTTCACCGGTGAGTCCGGAGGTACCAGAGTTTCGGAGGGCTCAGCTATCAATGGCTGGGCGTCTGGCGGTGCGGAACCGGCCGGCAGTAGGGGCCGAGTTCACCGGCCGCAAGCGCCTTGTGATGAATGAATCGAGGTGAATATTGACCGTTGGGTATTTCAATGTGGACACAGTGGCTGGCACCCTCACTGTCATAATATTCCGCCAGCCGCTTGCGCAAGCGGTGTGCCTCAACCCTGACAATCGAATCTTTTTTTGGGTCAAAGTGGTCAGCCCGATTCAGCGCCTCCACCGCAATGCTGTATTCCTTTACGGAATCGGATGCGCCGTCAAAATGCCGTGCACACACGTATTTTAGAAAGCTGGCGAGATTGGGCGCGCGGTCGAATATGCCAGAGCGAAGGACAGCCTCCACCTCGGCTCGCTCCTCAGCGCTCTGGGGGCTCACAACGTGCATAAAACTGAAAGGATTCTTGCGCGAAGTATATCAAAGATTACAATCGGCAGTGTCGTTCGATCCGTTAACCCCTCAAAAAATGGGCTTTTTTGCGTTAACGCGGGCTGTTAGCGGCGATTAACCCTAAATTTCTTCCGCTCCACCTTTTGATCTAGTTATACTCAACTAGTTCCAAGAGAGTCCGCGTTGATTATAAGGGGGTCTATGTCTCGAACCTGGCAATTTTGCAAATTTTCGTTAGCCGTAGCTGTACTAATGAGTTGCGCACCGTTCCTTCAGGCGCAATCAATTTTCGGTACCATAACAGGCACAATTTCGGACGCCACCGGCGCGGTTGTTCCGCGCGCCGAGGTTATGCTGACCAACAAAACATCGGGCGACGTCCGGCGCTCAACAACCAATAGTGACGGCTATTTCTCCTTTTCTTCGGTGCCGGCCGCCCAATACGATCTTTTGGTGACCGCCGCTGGTTTTAAGAAGTACGAAGTGACGGGCATTGATTTGCTGGGTGCCGCGACTTTGAATTTCCCGATTAGCGTCGAGGTTGGCAGTTCGAAAACCGAAGTTGAGGTTGTCAGCCAAGCGGAACAGATCATTCCGGTGGATTCCGGCGAAAAATCAATCGTGCTGGGGCAAAAGCAGCTGCAGGATTTCAGCCAGGTGGGACGAAACGCGGCGGAGTTCATTAAGATCCTGCCCGGAATGGCGATGCTGAACAGTTCGGACGGTTTGAAATCGGGAACGAACTATAACGGCGAGGTGATTGGCATCAACGGCAACGGCGACGGCGGCAGCCAGAGTCCGTTGAACAGTGCTTTTTCCGCCAACGGAACGGGTGCAGGTAGCATCGACATCACCGCCGACGGCGCGCATGTCTCCGACCCTGGCTGCAACTGCGCCACGCCGGTGAATCCGAATACCGACATGATCCAAGAGTTCAAGGTGCTGACTTCGAACTACAGCGCCGAAAACTCGAAAGGCCCAATCGTCATCAGCACGGTCGCCAAGGCGGGCGGCAAGGATTTCCACGGCGAAGGCTACTTCTACGCCCGCGACTATGTCATGAATTCGAATACTTGGCTGAACAACGACGTGGGCGTTGCGCGACCGGAGAGCAAGTACTTCTTCCCGGGCGGCAATATCGGTGGTCCAGTATTGATCCCGCACTCGAATTTCAATAAAAACCGTGACAAGCTCTTTTTCTTCACGGGCTTTGAAGCCTATGTGCAAACGCTAGACACCGGTCTGTTGGGCGCCACGGTAGCCAATGTCGGCATGCAACAAGGCAACTTCTCTCCCGCCAATCTAGCTTTGCTCGGAGCCAAAACAGCGAGCGGTGCGGCACCTTCGCAGCTGCTATCAACCTTGACGACGCCGGGGACTGCAAAGGGCGACTGCACAGGGGCTTGTCTCTACCCGGGCGGCATGATCCCGGCCAGCGCCATCAACCCCAGCGGCCTAGCGTTGATGAAAGAGTATCCGCTGCCGAATGCGAATCCGGCCACTACCTTTGGCGACAACTATGCGGAAGATGCCATCTTCCAACAGAACTCGTTCCAGTGGTTATCGCGCATAGATTACAACATCAGCGACAACACTAAACTTTTCGTCCGCTATAACCTGCAGTGGGAAACCCAGCAGTTCCCGGTCACGCTTTGGTGGAGAAACGGGACCTCCGTGCCTTACCCCACGCCGGTATTGGGCAAGAACCAATCGCAGTCGGTTTCGACGAGCTTGACGCACGTCTTTAACCCGACCATGTCGAATGAGTTTGTCTTCGCCTACACGTACATTGACTTCCCGAATGTGTTCCAGAATCCGGCCAAGGTGAGCGACAAGGCGATCGGCAACACGTTCACCGGGTTCTATAAGAACGGTGTCGATCAAATCCCGTCGATGACGAGCTGGGGCGGCGAGCTGGCCACACTGTTGAACCCTTCCGGATTCCAGGTGGGCGGACCGAGTCAGGGTCTGTTTGCCAAGAAGGACTTGCCGTCCGTTAGTGACAGCTTGTCGAAAGTGTGGGGCACCCACACGGCCAAATTCGGCGCCTATTATGAGTTCGATATCAACGACCAGCCCTCCGACAACTACGCTAACGGTCTGTTAGCCCAAGCCAATTGGAATTCGGCAACAGGCAATCCCTGGGCTGATTTGTTAACCGGTAACACAAGCCAATACGAGCAGACAAATTATGATCGGCTGAACAATGAGGCCTATCACGCCATTGAGTTCTTTGCCCAGGACAGCTGGAAAGTGAGCAAGCGACTGACAGTCGATTACGGTTTGCGTATTTCGCACCTCAGTCCGTGGTATGACCGGCAAAACCTTGGCTTCGCCATTTTCAATCCGTCCGCCTACACTACGACTGCGGCGAACGGGACGCAACCCGGGTTTGAGTGGCATGCGATCGACTCGAGCGTGCCGCTGGGAGGTTTCCCAAGCCGCGCGCTCTTCTATGCACCGCGCTTTGGCATGGCCTATGACGTCTTTGGAACGGGCAAGACTGTGATCAGGGGTGGTTGGGGCCAATTCCGCTATCACAACGCGCAGTTCACCCAAGGGCTGCAGCCGGGCCAGGGAATTCAGACGGCCACTGTCAGCGGGCCGATTAGCTTTGCGCAGCTTGAGGCGACCAATCCGGGGACCCAGCCATTCGCCACGGCGGGCGTCAGCTCGAAGGACAGCGAAAGCCCGCTGACTTCCAGCTACAGCTTTACCATTTCGCAGCGGCTGCCATTCTCATCCATGTTCGAGGTATCGTATGTCGGCAACCAAAGCAAGTATTTGCTTAATACCACCGGAGTAGGAACGAACATCAATGTCATTCCTTACGGCAGTTTGTTTAATGTAGGCAAAGATCCGTCGGCCATCGGTAGTGGCGGGGAGTACGATTATGGTCCCTATCCTACATACCAGGCTTTGAACATCGCCAACCACAACTTGTACTCGAATTACAATGCGTTACAGATGAGTTGGGTCAGGCAAAAAGGTAAGTACGACATTACGCTGAACTATACCTACGGCAAAGCGATGGGCATCGTGGGCGGGGACCAACTCAATCTGTCGCAAGATTACGGCCCGGTGCCTTATGATCGCCGCCAGATTATCAATGCGGCGTATTCAATCGAGTTGCCGAGCCCGGCTCGAGGCAACAAGCTTGCCGTCGGCGTGGTCAACGGCTGGCAGCTGTCTGGCATCACTCAGCTCCAAAGCGGCGTAAACTTGACCGGTAATTCAACGAACGCTGCCTTCAACGGCAGCGGCAATATCAGCAGCACTTTGAAGGTCAACAACGCTTATGGCTCGACTATCAGCGCTTATTCCATCAATGGAACGGACCAAGTGCCGCTCACACCAATCATTACTTGCAACCCCACGGCCAATCTCGCGGCGCACCAATATCTCAACGGCAACTGTTTCTCGATTTCGACCACGCCTGGAGTAAACGGGCCGATCGTGTTACCCGAGTATTTTGGACCGTGGTTCTTCAACAGCGATTTGTCGCTCTTCAAGAATTGGCAGATCAGTGAGTCGAAAAAGCTGCAATTCCGGTTTTCGGCTTATAACTTCCTGAATCACCCAATCTGGAGCTTTACGGGCACGGGAGTGGGCGCAAACAGCACATACCTGGATTTTGGTCCCGGGCCGAACGGAACACCAGTGAATACCAATACCGCGTTCGGGTATACGCCGGTTAAACTGGGTAACCGCATCGTGCAATTGGCTCTGAAGCTATACTTCTAGCGGGAATGGAAACGTGGTGCAGTTCAAGCGCGCTTCGCGTGCGAGGACTGCACCCGCTTTCTTTTGTCGCTGGATATAATCGTCGGAAAGAGCAATGTTCCGCTTTGCAGTACTCTTGGTCGGCGCTGGAATTCTGTTTGCGCAGTCGAGCCCATCGCCGCAAGAACTGCTAAAGCAAGCCATTGCGGCACATCAAGCCGGGAAGTTGGAAGAAGCGGTTCGTGAATACCGGGCCTTTCTGAATATGTATCCGGACGTAGCGCAGGTCCGCTCGAACCTAGGGGCCGCGCTGGCGGCGCAGGGCCAGTATCAGGAAGCGATCCTCGAATACAAGCGCTCTTTGTTGACTGCGCCCAATCCGCAGGTCAGTTTGAACCTGGCGCGTGCGTATTACAAGGCGGCGCAGTTTCCTTCCGCCATCGAACAACTCGAAAACGTCAGAAACTCGCTGCCGGGCGACGTGCAAGTCGTGCAACTTCTGGCCGATTGCTACTTAAGAACGGGTGAAAACAAGAAGGTGATCGAATTGCTGAAACCTCTCCGCCGCGGCGATCCCGATAATTCAGCCATTGCCTATATGCTGGGGACGGCGTTGGTGCGCGATGGCCAAGCAGGAGACGGGCAGTTGCTGATTGAGCAGATTCTTAAGCAGGGCGATTCGGCGGAAGCGCGATTGCTGATGGGAACGACGAAGTTCGGAGTGAACGACTTTTCGGGCGCCCTGGCCGACCTGAAACGCGCCGTGGAATTGAATCCGGCGCTGCCTGATGCGCATGCTTATTATGGGCTGGCGCTGTTGGGAACAGGCGACCAACAGAGCGCCCGGCAAGCTTTTCAGCAGGAATTGGCAATTAATCCGAACAATTTCGAAGCGAACTTGCGGCTGGGCTTTTTGCTCCGTTTGGACCAGGACTACACGGCGGCGATGCCTTATCTTACGCGAGCGCTTGAAGTGCGGCCGGGAGATTTTGGGGTGCGGTTTCAGATTGCGTCGGCTGAAATGGCGTTGGGGCAAACGGAAAAAGCCCAAACGGACCTGGAATCGATTGTGCGGCAGGCGCCGAACTTTACGGAAGCGCACGTAACCCTGGCGACCCTTTACTATCGTCAGAAGCGCAAGGCGGATGGCGATCGGGAACGGGCCATTGCTGAGCGGTTGCGGACCGCAGAGCAAGCTACGGAAGCGGCGCAGAAGGCGTCGCCGTGAGACTTGTTTTAGGAAACATGCGCGAGACGGGGACCGTGTCAGGGGCACCGCACGAAGTAACAACTGAAACGCGCGTCGACGCAGTTCAGGCGTGCTACGTTGAAAAACCGGTTGAAATTGGCGCTATAGTGTGCCGCTCCCTTGAAAAGCCAGGTAATTGGCTGATTCCACGAAGGTGGGAAAACTGGTTTTTGATATTCATGGGTGGGCCGAAAAGGGCTGACCGGGGGGTCAGCCGCGGACCAGGGGGTCCGCCCCAGAGGCGCGAGGCCCATGGGCACCCCTTCACAGTCGCGGCTCGGTTGGCGGCGGTGCGAAATTGGAGCTTTTTTATCACAGGAGGGTGGGAAGCCCGGAATGTGCCCTTTTTCGTTCGAATCGCCATTCTGGTGATAGCCTGCGCGGTGTTAGGGCGCGCGGAAGCGCCGGGTTTCAGCACGCTGGCCGCTCAGGCGCAGGCCGCGCGGGAAGCCGGCAATCCCGATGAGGCGTTGCGCTTGTACCTGCAGGCGCTGGATCTGAAGCCGACGTGGGCCGAAGGCTGGTGGTTTACCGGCACCATCTATTACGAAGCAGATCACTATGAGCAGGGGCGCGACGCCTTTCGCCATGTGCTCTCGAATGAACCCAAGATGGCCTCCGCTTGGGCCATGCTGGGCTTGTGCGAATTTCAAACCAAACAGTACGTTGAAGCGCTGGCCCATCTGCAACACGCCACAAACCTCGGACTTGGCGGTCACGACGAAATCCGCGATATCGTGAATTATCACCGGGCGCTGCTGTTTACGCGCGAGGGCGACTTCGATCAGGCCATGGGTCTCGTGGCCTTAGCAGTGGCACAAGGCAAAGACAATCCCCGCTTAGTGGAAGCGATGGGGATTGCGGCGCTGCGAAAGCCGGTACTGCCTTCGGAATTACCCCCGACCGAGCGCGAACTGGTGATGGATGTCGGTCGCGCGCTGTGCGATGGCAGCGCGCGGCGAATCGCGGACGCCACTGCGGAATTCGATCTTATATTAAAGAAGTATCCAGACACCCCGCAGTTGCATTACCTGTACGGGTTGGTTCTGGTAAGCGGCGACCCCGACAAGGCAGTAGAACAGTTCAAAGCGGAACTGGCCATTTCGCCCCGCCACTCGGAAGCGCTCTTTAGCATCGCTCGCGAGTATGACAAGCGCGCCGATTTCGCGGCGGCCATCCCGTTTGCTAAGAGAGCCGTTGACGTAAACCCAAATTTCGCTCCGGCACACGCCTTGTTGGGTAAGGTGCTGGTGGACGGCGGTTCGAATGTCCGACAAGGCATCGGCGAAATTGAGACTGCCATCAAGATGAGCCCGGCCAATCCCCAGAACCACTATCTCCTGGCGATGGCGTATGGCAAAGTGGGGCGCCCAGCTGATGCGGCGCGCGAGCGAGCCGAGTTCATCAAACTTCGCAAGGACTCGCCGGCCGTGGAGCAAAAGTGAGGAACACCCCAGCCTTCCTGAAGGTGGCCCTCTTTGCCGCGTTGGCCACTCGTTGCCAAGCCGGTCCGGTTCTCGCGTGCGCAGGGTGTCACCCAGCCCAAGCCGCCAAGCAACCGACTACTCCCATGGGACACGCCATGGAGACTGTCGACGAGTGCAGTATCCTCAAGACCCATCCGGTCTTGACGTTTAAAGCCGGCAAGTACTCCTATCGCATCGAGCGCCAAGGTAGCCAAAGCGTGTATTCGGTGAGCGACAGCGTGCAGACATTCACCGTTCCGATTGGCTGGGCGTTTGGCCTGGGGCGCGCTGGCCAGACCTATGTTTTCGAAAAGGATGGACGGTTTTATGAGAGCCGCGTTAGTTTTTATAAAGAGATTGATCGCTTAGACCTCACCATGGGCGCCATCAATCAGGCCCCGTTGGACCTTCTACAGGCGGCCGGGCGCGAAATGGGAAAGCAGGACGGCGCGCGCTGTTTCCATTGCCATTCGTCCAATGCCGGTGAGGGGCTGGTTTTGGATTTGACGAATCTGGTACCCGGCGTTCAATGCGAGCGCTGCCACGGGTCGGCCGCCGATCATGTGGCCGGCTTCAAAACCGGCCAAGTGGCCGCCATGAAGAAATTGACCGATGGTACAGCCGAGCAAACCAACACATTTTGTGGCGGGTGCCACCGGACCTGGGACGAAATCGCGACGGGGCCCAAACTGGGCGTTGCCAGCGTGCGATTTCAGCCGTACCGTATCACGAACAGCAAATGCTATGACAGCGCCGATGCGCGCATCAGCTGTATTGCGTGCCACGACCCGCATCAGCCGCTGAACGTGGACGAGGGCAGTTACGATTCCAAGTGCCTCGCCTGCCATGCGGCGGGCGCGAATCCGGCCGCGCACCTTTGCAAGGTTTCCAAGAACAATTGCGCATCTTGCCATATGCCGCGCATCGATATGCCCGGTTCGCATCACAGTTTCACCGACCACCAAATCCGCATTGTGAGGGCCAATGAAGCATTTCCGGATTAAGGGGTGGGTGAACCTCGCTGGTCTTCTCATTTGGCCCATGCTGCTGCACGCGCAAGCAGATGACGCGCGTGCTCTCATTCAACAGGCCTTCTCTTTACAGCAATCAGGCGATAACGAAGGGGCCGCCGCGGCGTATCGCGCTTTTCTGAAACTTCGTCCCAATGAGGTAGGCGCGCATTCGAATCTCGGCGTTGTGCTTGTCAAACTGGGCCGCTATGATGAGGCGATCGAGCAATATGAGGTCGCGTCCCGTCTAGCGCCGGACGACGCCCGCATTACCATCAACCTTGCTTTAGCTTTGGTGAAGAGCGGCAGGCTTTCGGAAGCTGCGGAACGCTTTGAAGCGCTTCATGGTCAAATGCCAGCGGAAAAGCAGATTACGCTGCAGCTTGCCGATTGCGAGCTGCAACTCGGTAATGACGACCAAGTGATCGACCTGCTTCAGCCGCTGGCGCAAATCGATAGCGCGGACCTTTCAGTCGCGTACATGCTCGGAATGGCTCTTCTTCACAAGCAGCGCATCGCGGAGGGGCAGGTGCTGCTGGATCGCATTCTGCGACAAGGCGATACCGCGGAAGCGCGCTTCTTGCTGGGCACGCGAATGTTTGAAACGGGCGATTATCCGGCAGCTGTTGCGAAACTGGCCAGCGCCATCGCACTGAATCCCGATCTTCCGGGTATCCAATCTTTGTATGGGCGCGCGCTGCTGGCGACCGGCGACCCCGATGGCGCAGCCGCTGCCTTCCACAAAGAGCTGGTGTCGAACCCCAACGATTTTCCAGCCAATTTAGCGCTTGGACAGATTCTATCGGTTCGCAAACAATACGCTGAAGCTAAGCCGGTTCTCTCTCGCGCGCTTTTGCTGCGCCCCAAGTCCGTAGACGCGTTGATCGCTGATGGCGAGTTGCTGGCTGCCACCAACCAGCCCGAGCGAGCGCGGGTGCAACTAGAGACCGCCCGCCAGCTCGCGCCCGATTCGCTCGATGTGCATCGCGATTTGGAGGCGCTGTATACAAGCCTCCATTTGAGTAAAGAGGCTACGCGCGAGCACCACGAGGTTAGGCGTTTGGAAGCTGCTTTGGCGGCCAGCGCAGCAGGGCCAAAGCCGAATGAGGTAGCGCCGGATTTCTCTCTTCCCGCAGTTGCCGGCGACAAGACTGTTACGCTGTCGAGCTTTCGCGGAAAAACCCCGGTGGTGCTGGTCTTTGGCAGCTACTCGTGCCCCAATTTCCGAGGCGCGGCGGCTTCACTGCGCGACTTGCAAAATCGTTATAGCGCCCAGGCAGCATTCTTGTTGGTCTACATAAGAGAAGCGCACACCGCCGAAACCTGGGAAAGCGCGCGCAATGCGCGCGACGGAGTGGACGTGAAGCCGGCGGCGAATATAAGCCAAAAGCGCGAGCATGCTTCCTACTGCATGCGCCAGTTACACCTGGCCTTTCCGACTGTTGTTGACGGCATGGACGGGGCGGTTGAGAAAGCCTACGCCGCTTGGCCAAGCCTGGCGTTGATTGTCGGCAAAGATGGCCGGGTGATATACTCGACGCGGCTCAGCGAGCTGGATTATCGCGCGGAAAACATGCAATCCGCACTCGAGTCTGCGCTGGCGGGAACACCCACCCGCGCCTTAGCGGAAACTGCCCCCGGTCACAGGAACAAATGAGCACCATGACGGATCTAAAGGATTTGAATTCGAGGTATTTAACGATGACACTATTCCATCGAGTGATGTTAATCATGCTGGGCGCTATGGTATTAGGCGCGCCCGCCATCCTTGCGCAGACGGCCACCGGACCCGCCCCCGAGAAATCGCCGACAGTTATCAAAGGCGGCGGCGAGGAAGTAGTGCTCGACGTCATTGTTCGCGACAAACACGGCAAAGCCGTCACCGATTTGAGTCCGGGGGATTTTGAAATCACAGATAACGGCGAAAGGCACGCTGTTAAATCGTTCCGGCTGGTTGAGGGAGCTGAAGCCGTCGCCGCTCCCGGCGGTGCCACCGCCGGCGCACGTACACAGCTCGACCCGCTGCGCCAGATCCGCCTCGTCACCTTGATCTTTCAAGGGCTCGATCTGACAGGCCGCAAATTGGCTCGCGATGCTTCTCTGGATCTTCTGAAGAGCGACTTACCCCAGAACGTTTACATGGCCGTGATGGTGATCGACCATCAATTGGAAGCGATCCAAAAATTCACCAACGATCGTGAACTGCTTAAGAAAGCAGTGCTGCGCGCCACTGGCGGCGACAATACGAATTTTGTGGGTGACACCGAGCGCGTGCAAGCAGAACTCCAACAGATGCTTGGGCCAAACCCTGGCGGCCAAAGTCTCCAGCAACAGGTGGATACGGCTCAGGGCGCCGCGAACGGCTCGGCCAACGGTGCATCCACCAACGCCAACAACGTGATGACCTCGCAAGCGAATGCGCTGATGGCCCAGATGATGTTGCAAATGCTACAGGGGCAGCAAGGCATGGCAGAGATCGATTGGGGCCGCTCCAGCATATACGCCTTGCTGAATGTGGTGAAAGAGCAATACCGCTTGCCCGGCCGCAAGACGATCCTCTATTTCACGCCTGGCTTCCGCATCCCCCAAGGCATGGAACAAGGTTTCAAGAACGTGATCAGCATCGCCAACCGGTCTAATGTCAGCTTCTATGCCATTGACACGCGCGGCGTGGGCGCGGGCGGTAATCAGGGTGCCTCAGACATGTTGAACTCCGCGGCTCGGTCCTCCCAGAGCCAGGCAACGTCGACCGGCTATGATCCGGTCCGACCCGATCAAGTAAAGGTTTTCGACACAGCGATTGAAAGCAGCCGCGCCAACACGCAGGTTACACTGTCCGACCTCTCCGAATCGACCGGCGGATTCCTCGTTTCGAACACCAACGACCTCAAAGGGCCGCTGCGCCGGTTGAATGAAGATATCGAGACGTATTATGAGATCTCCTACCTGCCCGAAATCCAGAAGTACGATGGCTCTTTCCGCAAGGTTGTAGTAAAGACCGCGCGTTCGGATCTGCGAATCCAGTCCCGGTCGGGCTACTTCGCGCTACCTCCTTCCATGGTAGGCAACGGGACCGTCATCGCCGGTTATGAAGTACCACTCCTCAAGGCGTTCGACACGAAACCGTTGCCGAAATCCTTTGCCTTCCGGGCCGATGGCATGCATTTCCGTGGAACGCAGAACCAAAGCGTGGGCGAGATCGTCATTGACGTGCCTTTGACCAGCTTTAAGATGCAAGAGGATAAAGCTGCGGCGGTCTTTGATGGCCGTTTTTCCTATCTGGCGATCGTCAAGAATTCCAGCGGCGAAGTGCTGAAGAAATTCGGTAACGAAATTCCGTTGAAAGTGCCTGCCGCTAAAATGGCCGCATTGGCGCAAAGCCACTTTATCTACACAGAGCGGGTCGATCTGCCGCCGGGCCGCTATATCCTCGAAACGGCGGTCATGGACCAGCAAGGGGAGACTGTTAGCGCTGACAAAAGGAGTATTCTGATCGCCCCCACAGAAGGCAAATTGGGTTTATCGAGCGTCGCGGTCATTCGCACGCTGAAAGACAAAGACCCGACCACCAGCGCTGCCGATCCATGGGTCATGGGGGATAAAGTTGTATCGCCGACGCTAGAGCCCGAGATCAAAAAGGCAACCACTTCCTCGCTGCCGTTCTACCTCGTGGTGTACCCGAACCTGGCTCAAAAGGGCATTGCGCCTGAACTCACGATGGAATTCACCAAGGACGGACAGCTACTCGGCAGCGGTCCGGCTCAATTGCCCGCGGTGGACAAGGACGGACGGATTCAATATGTCGCGCAAGTGCCGGTGCAACAGTTACCCACGGGCAATTACAGCGTGCGATTCGTGGTGAAGCAGGGCGATGAATCGGTGGATGAAATTGTGACGTTTGTTCTTGATTAGACCGTTATGCGTAGGGTGACGAGAATTGTGTTCTCGTTACATTTTTGGGATCAGGCCGCTTTGAGGCCAACAGCGGTCATCAGCTGCTCGAGATCGTCAACAATCTTCTGGTAGAGGCGGTCGAGCTGAGTGCGTTTCTGTTGCTGAAGTTTGGAGTCGCCGGCGACGGGTCGCAGCAGTCCTGCTGTCAGCGGTGCGTAAATGCGATCAAAGAGTTTGAGGAAAAGCAAGCAGATGGAATATCCTTGCGGCAGCAGGCGGTAGCGACGGGATTTGGCAACTTTCTGCATGAGATTCTTGGCTCTGAGCTTGGATAGGTCATAGCGGAGCGAGGCGAGGCTGTATTTGTCAGGGGTGAAGTGCAGCGTCTCCAGCACATGCGGATACAAGTCTGCGGTTTGAAAGGTGTTGCCGGCGGCAATGTGAGCAAACCGAACCAGGGCATGCATCAAAGCAAGTTGCCGTGGCTGATCCAGCTTCAAGCCGGGAACCCGTTTGCCATTGGCTTGCACGGTGGGTTCAGCCAGTTTGCGCAGTTGACCTCCGTCCAGAAAGGTTTCCAGAATATCTTGTTGAACGTTGAGGTAGTTATCGCAGATCGTACCCATCCGTTCCCGCAACTTCGGCAGATTTTCGACGGCTTTTTTGACTCCATAATCGGTGACATCGTTGGTGGCCGCTTCGGTGCGCAGCAGGAGGTGGTCACGCACATACTCTTTGATGAATCCGTGACCGTAGTGACTGCGAATTACTGGATTGGGGAGATCGATATCTTCGATGACAGTCTGCAGCTTGCCCCTATAGTGTTTGGTTACTTTGCGGCCGAAAATCACCGTGATCTTGTTCGGTTGTCCGATGGTCCGGTTGGCATCGAGCAAGCGTTCGCCCATCTGGTCGAGAGCAGCGCGGCGATGAAAGATCAGGTTGTCACAGTACTCCACCTGCGAGAAGAAGATCCGGTGCTGACAGCCCGCTTGTTTCCGTTCACTATCTTTGAAGAAGGGCGTGAGACAGGCCAGCCATTTTTGTCCGCACGTCGATAAATCAGACGCGCTGAGAGAATCGGCCAACTGCTGAAGTTTCTGTGGGTCGCTGCATTTCAGGAACGCATTTGAACATTGCTGAAAATCAATGCTTTCTTCTTCCATACGCTTGGCCAGCCAGTGATGCTGGTTTAGACAGATACGCGCGGAGAAAGGCAGATAGGGGCACATGCGCACGAACATCCTGCCCCAGCGCGCATCGTTGATGTAGAAGTTATATTGGATGATCCAGCGCTGGCCGTATTGCAAGTGCCAGCGGTCTTCCTTGCCGATGGCCGTCAAGATGCGCGCTGGCTCCCGCCCTCTGAGAATGGCCACCACCTGATCCGGTTTCGCGCGCTTGAAGTAGGCATCGACGAACTCATCGCGGCGGCTGGCCGGTGCTTCAATAATCGGCGCGCCCCACTTCTCGCTCCGATTCTTGACCCAGTTCTGGTATTGCTCTGCCACCTCCCGCAGCTTGTTGCGCGTCACTCGCTCGCCCTCGCGGTAGGCATTGAAAAAGCCGATCACTCGCTCTGGCTGCTGGAAGGGCTGAATCAAGCCGTTCAACAGTAGCCTGTCAAAACACCGATAGCCGAATTTGATGCTATCTTTGTGGTGCTCGTAGAAGTCGTTCATCGTTCACTCTCCTGTGTGGTCGAATACCAGGAGCATATCGCTGTGAACGCTTCTACGGGATCACCTCAATCAGCGAACTCAAGGGATATCAAGGGCGCAGCCCTTGGCTAGTTAGCCGCAAGCTATTGCTCGAATTCACGCCGCAGCTCTGGCGAAACCCGTCGCATGTCGGGCGGCAGAAAACGAAATTCCCATTCCACGGGGATTGATTGTGGCGGATAGCATTGCCGTGCATCGCAGGCCTGGAAATTGACGGTGCCCTTGGCTTTGACGCGGGAGTTTGCGTCCAGGCAAACGCTTTGGAACAGCCGGAACAGTGATGGCTCGGCCGCGCTTAGCACGGGTTTCAAGACCAGTTCGCGGTTTACGCGGACTTGGCCCTCATAGACCGGCAATTCATTTTCTTCAAAAGCAAAATGCCTTAGCTGTGGCTTGGGATACGCGGGTTCGCTTTGATACCAGCACGACGATTCGTCCATTTCCCAGTTCAGTCCGCGATAGCTTCCGCCTGCGTGCGGTCCGTAGACATGGAAGCCCGGAGGCATCTTCAATTCGATCCCGAGCCACAATCGACTGCCCAAGCCCGCTTCCGCATTGCTGCTTGTAACTATAACTTCAACACGGCCCTTTGTCACGGACAGCCGGCTGGCATCCGAGATCGAGCCGATGGACCGTGCGAGAATGGCGGCCCCTGTTAATCTCAACTCGTCCGTTTCGGAAACGAACCGCCAAACGATTTTGCCTTGCGGGTCGATCACAAACACCGATGGGTATGCCACGCCGTAGACGGGGACATCGCCGAGGGAATTGGTGATCTGCTCCGAGTTGACATCGAGTAGAGTGCCTTTCGGATAGCGCTGGTTGGCGACGCCGAAAGCGCGGATGACCCTGGATTCGTGGTCGGCCAGCAGCGGGAACGTAATGCTTTTTCGAGAAGCGAACTCGCGCAGCACGGCCGCACTATCGTAGCTGATGGCCGCGAGGCCAAAGCCTGCGCGCTCGAGCACCGGCCGATCATGTTGCAACTGGACCAGTTGCCCGCGGCAATACATTCACCAATCGGCTGAGCGGAAAAACACCAGCACCAAGCCATGAGGCCCTGTCAAGGAAGGGAAGTCTCGTGCACCGCCGGTCTGATCCTTAAGCTTGAGCTCGGGCGCGACCGCTCCCGCCGGCAGCCCGACATCCGATGCATCAGCGAGCAGCTTGCGGATTGCGACCGCATCCTTTGTATCCGCCGCGAAAGCCTGAGCAAGCAGCAATGCCGTGAAGGCGAGCGCTCGGACTGGATTGCGGAAACGCACCAACTCGATTATGCCAGCAGCAATCCCGCCGGCTTCGTATCCTCAAACCCAGGAAAGACGTGCCGCAGGTCGTGATTCCCCAGTTGTCCGGCTACCAATTCGCTCAATACCGCGCGAAAATCGGTGGTGACGTTCAAATCGCGGCCTTCATAAAGCTGCTCGGGTTGAAGTCCCGGCCAGTCGCCATAGACTCTGCCGCCGCGCACGCCGCCGCCCAGCGCGAACATCACATTCGCGTGGCCATGATCGGTGCCACGATCGCCGTTTTCGCGCGCGGTCCGGCCAAATTCCGACATCGTCACAACTGTGATGTCGGCCATGCGGTCGCCCATATCGGCGGAAAATGCCGCTAAACCGCCGCCAAACTCGCGCAACAGCGAAGCGAGTTTGCCTTGATGCGGTTGTCCATCCACCTCGTTC
Organism: Bryobacterales bacterium; assembly: GCA_963764105.1. Taxonomy (GTDB): domain Bacteria; phylum Acidobacteriota; class Terriglobia; order Bryobacterales; family Bryobacteraceae; genus Bog-105. The sequence continues at coordinate 141,513 of CAVXRP010000007.1, read as the reverse complement.
ACATGCGTATCCCAACCGCCGATGTCGGCAAACGCCACTTCGAGCCCAACGTTCGCTTTGATGATGCGCGCAATCTGCTGCAAACTTTGTCCGAAACGCCCATTCGGATAAGTAGCCGAGTTCGCGGGTGTGTAGGGCTTATCGCCGATGGATTTAACGAGCCGGATGGCGTCAAACGTTTCGCGCGCAGTGGTATTCAGCACTTGATCGGTTGAGATGCCATATAAGCTCTCAAACGTGGATGCCATGCGTGGATCTTTGACTTGAAAATCACTAAGATTCCCGATGGCGAGCGCTTGATTTCTGCCGCGCAGCGTGCGCGCAACTTCCGTTCCGAGACTCACGGCGCGCACAGGCGAAGGCTTCGCCTCAGGACACAATGCGCGATTCAGCCAACCATCATAAGTAGCTTTCATGCCCGGTGTGCCGGATTCCATATAGTCTTGCGCGTCGAAATGCGAACGCGAGGGATCGGGTGAGCCGACTGCTTCCACAATCGCCAGTTGGCCGCCATCCCAAAGCGGCTTCAACGAACGCAGCGCTGGATGCAAGCCGAAGTGGCCGTCCAGATCAAGGGCGGCCGCCTCCGTTCCGTTCGGTCTGGGCAGGGCAAGCGAAGGTCGCAAGGAATAATACGCCGGATCGGCATGCGGGATCACGACATTCAAACCGTCCACCGCGCCGCGCTGAAAGATGGCGATGAGGATCTTCTTGCGCGGCGGAGCGTCTTTGGCATAGACGGCCCGCGAGAGCCATAGCGGTGCGGAACCTACGCCAAACATGGCTAAAGCGGAACTCTTCAAAAATAATCTACGAGTGGGCATTACAAATTTCCTAACGGCGTTGAAATTCAGGAGAGCCTAAGCTCAAACCAGCGATCAGACTGGCTATTTGCGGTGGACCTGCTTTAGCGTTTTGCGCCAGTTCCAATTGCAGGTCCTTGGCGGTGAGCATTTTCTCGATGGCTGCTTTGGTCTGCTCACTCGGGTCTTGTTCAAGAATGGTTCGAGCCAATTCCATGGGATCTCTGCGGCTCACTGTCTGCCAGTCTGCCAAATCAAGCTTGACGCCGGGGACCCGATTATGGGCAAGCGCCAACGCGAAATTAAGCCGATCGAGCAAGCTGGCTGAACTCACCCAATCCGCATTGGCGATAGGGTATCCGTTGGGCTCAACTTTCCGATAAAGCGGCTCGCCCAGACGTTGGATCTGGTTGTTGAGAAGGAAAGCGGATGTCACATCGGCGCCTGTTGCCCGCAACGCGCTTACCACCATCTCAAAAGGCGTTTTGACTTTTGCGCGATAACAGCCCGGTGAGAAGAACTCGCCTGAGTAGATCATCGTTTCCATCACTTTGCGCAGATCACCGTCCGATTTAATGAATGTGTCCGCCATGCGATTCACCAGCGAGGGGGGAGGATTATCGGCGACGAAGCGTTGCGCGAGCCGCAGGCAAATGAAATGCGCGGTAGCCGGTTGGTGCGCCAGAATCGAGAGCACCTGAAGGCCATCGCCGATACCGCCTCCCGCTGGAATGATGTGGCCGAGAACAGTTTTCTGCCCGTGGTCGTGGACTTTATCGTTATATTCGAAGTCGCCGCCTTTGCGCGGGTTCGCAATGGTCCAACCCGTAAAGCAGCGCGCCACTTCGATCACATCCTTTTGGGTATAGCCGCCATCCACTCCCAACGTGTGCAGTTCCAGCAGTTCGCGGCCATAATTCTCATTCAATCCGCGTTTGGCACGATTCTTGGGTGCCCGCGCCGGCGGCGTTTGCTCAGGCGCGACAGACTCCCAATTATCGAGATAGAACAGCATGGCGGGACTTTTCGCGGTGGCCACCAGCAAATCGTAAAATTTGCCGAACACGTGCGGCCGGATTGCATCGCGCTCATAGCTGGTAATAATGTAGCGGTCAGCCCCTTTGTCCATATAGACATTGAAGTGGTTGAACCAGAAGTCCACCAGCAGTTCTTGCAGTTGGTGCTCGCTATAGACCGCGCGCAGGATTTTGGCCTCGCACAGATCTGATGTCACTACGCCTTGCGGGTTCACGGTCAACATCAGTTGGCGGCGTAACTCAACGGGGGCGAACGCGAAAAGCTGCTGCCGTTCCCGGCGCGGCAATGCCCAGGAAAAGTCATTCCACTTTTCGCGTGGGATGCTTTCCAAAGCCGCGCGTTTGTCATCGGGGTTGCCGTTTTTCAGCGCTGCCATTTGTTGCGCATCTAGAATGTCAGCCAACTTCACTTTGAGATCGAGATCGGCATCGTCCGTCTGATCCTGCGGCGTGCCGGCGCGGAAATTCTTCCTTTGCAGATAGCGGTCAGCCAGCCGCACAACAATCGCGCGAAGCTCTGGATCGTCCGGCAGCGGACCTGTTCCGCGAGCCACTTTGGCGATGAGTTGCGGTGAAGGATAGTGGACGTAGGTCTCGTGAATGCTCATTCGCAAGGTATCGAAAGGTGCCAGCCGCTGCTGCAGCACGGCCGATTCCGGATGTTTCTCGGGGTGCAGTTGGGCATCCAACCATTTGTTGAGCCCGACCGAATGAATCCGCTCCAAATCACCTGGGCGCGAGCCGAAGGTGAGCCGGTCCAGGGCCTGCCGCAGGCATTGTTCCTTATCCAGCTTTTCACTAAAGGCTACATAATCGGCGGTATTATCGGTAGCCTTGATCCGCTTAATTTTTTTCGACTTAGCCCACACCAGCTGCAAGCTAGACAGCAGCACAAGCAAAGCCGCCGCGCGCAGAACTGGATTGGATTTGAAAAAATGCTTCACATACTTCACAACGGCTGCGTAAGGCCAAACGTTGACCATTTTCCGACATTAAAAGGAGCCACTACTGCTACTCCTCTAGAATGGTTAACAAAACGCCTAGTCCTCGGCTACTAAGACGCAACAAGGCAACACTTTTGCTTCAAGGAATCAAGCTGATCTAATTTCCGCCAGGCGTCTGTCAAATTTGGCGGGGAACCCGCCCATTACTATGTAGATAGCTTGCAACTCCGACTCTTCACCGCCCTGGGCGCTCTGTCATTAGCCGCTTCCGCGGCCACTAGCACCGTTTGGGAGGTAAACGGCTTTTCCGATTTCCTAAAAGGCCGGCTGGTGAATTTAGCTCTCACGGCTGACGGCATTCTACAGCCTGGCCCCTCTATCCGTTGGTCGACGCCGCTCGATCAGCCAGCGCTCTGGTCGATCGCCGCGGCGCCGGACGGCAACATGTTCGCGAGCACCGGTCATTCAGGCAAGGTGTACCGCGTGGCAGCCGATGGCAAAGCGTCGCTCGTTTGGTCCGCGCCCCAAAGCGAGGTGTTCGCCTTAGTCTCAGATGCGCAGGGGGTTCTCTATGCGGGCTCATCGCCCAGCGGCAGCGTTTATCGCATAGAAGGCTCAAACGCCAAGGAGATTTGGCGGGTGCCTGCGAAGTATGTATGGGCGCTAAAGCTTGGCCGGGAAGGCGAACTTTATATTGCTACCGGCGAGCCGGGCCGCGTTTACCGGCTGGCGCCAGGCGCCACTAACGCAGAGCTCTATTACGAAACCGGCCAGGCCAATGTCACAGCGTTGGCGATTGCGGCGAATGGCCATGTACTGGCCGGCACAGACCCCAATGGGCTGCTCTATGAAATCAGCGCGCCGGGAAAAGCCAATATGCTCTATGACTCTTCTCTGCCCGAAATTCGCGCCATCGCGAGCGATGCGAAAGGGAACATCTATGTGTCCGCGATGGGAGGCGCCTTGTCTACGCGCACCGGTGGCGCCGCTTCGAGCACAGCCTCAACCGCCACCGTGGTCAGTGCCTCACCCACGGTGATCACAGTCAGCGAGGCGAAAGAGAACGGCGTAAATGCGGACAATGATCAAAGTGGCGTGAAAGTTTCAAGCGACACGAGTAAAACCAGCGCGGCCCAAGCCTCGGGCGCGGCCAGTTCGGCGGCCATCACAGAAGTCAGCGGCGTGGAGAAATCGGCGATTTACCGCATCTCGTCAGAAGGAGCGGTTGAAACCCTTCGAACCTCCAAAGAGGATAACGTTTATGACCTGCTGCTAGATGGCGACGACCTGCTTTTCTCAACCGACGAAGAGGGCCGCATCTATCGCTGGCACGATCACCATACAACGCTCATCGCTGAACCGGGTAACGGTGAGACCACGCGTCTCGTGCTAGTGGGAGGCGCTCTTTATGCCGCTATGAGCAATCCCGCGCGCCTGTTCGCGTTCGGCGCTCCGGGCAGCGCGCCCTCATCTTATGAATCGCAAGTGCACGATTCCATCAGCGTAGCTCACTGGGGCCACTTACAATGGCATGGCATGGGCAGCGGCGTGGTGTTCCTGACTCGCACCGGCAACACCGCCCGGCCGGACGCCACCTGGAGCGCGTGGTCGGAGCCGATCAGCGACCCTGCGCATTCGTTACTAAAAAGTCCACCCGCGCGGTTCGTGCAATGGCGCGCGGAATGGCCGGCTGGCACCAACGCCGGGATCTCCACCGTCGACATCCCCTACTTGCCGCAAAACGGACCACCCGCGCTCCACAGCATCACGGTGACTTCCATCGTGGCAACCAATCCGCAAAAATCGGGCGGCAGCGCAGCCTCGTCATCCTCCGCTTATTCGATCACGGTCACCGACACCGGTGAGGCGCCCGCCGCCAGTTCGGCTTCCTCCGCCACGCAATCGGTCTCGCATTTGCAATCTACGCAGACGCAAGTCTCCTGGCAGGCCGACGATCCGGACGGCGACAAGCTGGTTTATTCGTTATATTTTCGAGCGGAAGATGAAACCAACTGGCATTTAATCCGCAGCCGTATGTTCGAGAACAGCTTGCTTCTCGACCCGGACGTTTTTGCCGACGGCCGCTACTATTTCAAAGTGGTGGCTTCCGATGCGCCATCGAATGCGATTCAATATGCGCAACAGGCGGAAATCACCAGTTCGCCGGTGCTGATTGACAACACTCCGCCAGTGGTCGTGCTATCGAACGTAAAGCGCGATGGCAGCGTGCTCGACGCGGACATTGAAGCGGACGATAAAACAAGTCCGCTGCGTCTCTGCGAGTATTCGATTGATGCCGGCTTCTGGCAACCGGTGGAGGCCGTAGAGGGCGTGACGGATTCTCCTCGCGAACGTTTTCATTTGCATTTGGATACTCTACATTCCGGTGAGCATCTGCTGGTAGTGCGGGTCTACGACACAGCGAATAACGCCGGCCTGGCACGGGTCACTTTGAAATAAACGCCAGCTTCGATTCGAGTCGTGCATACTCGCGCCGCGAACTGGTCCTCTGAGAAGAAGTTAAACACGCTAGCACTCAGAAGACAAGAATGAAAGTCTCAGCTTTCTTTACACTACAGAACGAACCGGAAGAACGAACCCTTTGGCCGCTCTTTTTCGTCAGCTTCGCCTCGCTCTATATCGAGATGTTATTAATTCGCTGGATCGGTACTGAAGTTCGCGTCTTCGCCTACTTTCAAAATCTGGCGCTGATCGCTTGTTTTGTTGGTTTTGGAGTCGGCTGCTATCGCTCGAGAGCGCAAAAGGATTTTCTCTTCAACAGCGCGGCCCTGGGGGGTCTTATCATTCTGGTTGGCCTGCCGTTCGCTTCCTGGAAGCATTTTCTTGCGGCTATTTCTTCTCTCCTGTCGTTTTCGCCCGACACGCAAATGTGGGCCGTACCGCTCAATTCCAATCAGCCATTGTTCAGACCCTTCTTAGTGGCAGCGGCGCTGATCTCAATGCTTTTGCTTCTTGTCATCCTGACCATGATTCCGCTGGGACAGTGGGTGGGCACGTATTTGCGCTCAGCTCGGAATCCCATTACCGCCTACTCGGTCAACTTGCTGGGGAGCCTGGCCGGCATCTGGTTTTTCGCCGGACTTTCGTTTATTGGTTTCGTCCCTATCTTTTGGTTCGCATTCGCCATGCTCTTGTTGGTTCTGATTCGCCCCCGACAGCAAAGTTTACTTCGCCCGGGCAGCGTACTACTCGGCTGCGGTATTGCATTGCTCGCTCATACTGCTTTACGAAACGGTCAAGTCTACTGGTCGCCCTACCAAAAACTCGAACTGCAAGCTTTGCCGGATAAGGAGTTTAATATTCTGGTCAACAACACCGGCTACATGATCATCGCCAATCTCTCGCCGGAGCACCTGGCGGCCGTTCCGCTCCTTGCGCAAAATTACCGCAGTAGCTCGTACGATGTTCCGTTTCGACTCGTTGGAAAGCGCGACCGGGTTTTGATCGTGGGCGCGGGCGCCGGGAACGACGTGGACGCCGCGCTGCGTAACGGCGCTGGCCGGGTGGATGCCGTTGAGATCGACCCGGTGATCTACGCCCTTGGCAAGCGCCTCCATCCTGACCATCCCTACGATTCGACGCGGGTGCACGTGGTGATTAACGATGCACGAGCATTTTTTCGGCAAGCAAAAGACAAATACGACGCCGTGGTCTTTGGATTGTTAGACTCACACACCGAATTCTCAGGCTACAGTAACATGCGCGTTGACAGCTTCGTTTACACCGAGGAGTCACTGGCAGAGGCCAAACGCTTGCTCAAACCTGGCGGGGTTCTTATCATCAGATTCGAAGTTCGTGCCCCGGCGCTTTGGATGGGCCAAAGGTTCTATGCCATGTTTGATCGGGTTTTCAGCAGGCCGCCGGTGGTGTTCTACGCACCGACGGTCGGGCCATTGATGTCCGCCACTGAGTTTGTTGCGTCAAACGATTCCGGCGCCTGGGAACGGGCGGCAGAACCGGAGTTCGCCAGGATGGTTCGGCAAAACCCGCCGCGATTTTCGTTGGATCTACGACAGGCTCCCGCGTTCACCACGGACGATTGGCCCTATCTTTACAACCGCAGCCACTCGGTTCCGCGGACATATTTGACGATTTCCCTAATCCTGCTAGTCATCGCATTTGTATTGGCACGCGGGGCGCTAGAACCAAGCAAGCCGTCAACCTGGAATTTCTTCTTTCTGGGAGCTGGATTTCTGCTTCTGGAAACGCAAATCGTCAGCCGCCTCGCCTTGTACTTCGGATCGACATGGCTGGTTAACTGTATCGCCCTGACCTTAATTCTGATCGTGCTGATGATTGCTAACTTTTGCGTTGACCACGGCGTGCCTTTTTCAAGATGGCTCTGGTATGCCGCCTTGATAGGTTCACTACTCGGGATTTACCGCATGCCTTGGGAATCACTGCCTTATGGAACGATTAATGTGGGCATCCTGTTTGCAGGGGCGTATTGTTTTCCGGTTTTTTTCGCGGGCGTTATTTTCTCGGAAACGTTCAGCGAGTGTGCTGACAAATCCTCCTGTTTTGGGAGCAACATTATCGGTGCGGTGGTAGGCGGACTGGCGCAAAATTTCTCTTTTGTTGTTGGAATGAAAGCACTGTTGCTCTTGACGGCTTTGTTTTACGTGTTGGCTGCAGCATTCGGCGCTATTTCCCACGAGCACCTGGCCCGAGCCGCCCGCTCTTCTCGCTATGGCAGTCCCGAGGTCGCGGCCGGCTAGATCTGCTGGTCTCAGCGGCGCACCGAAAAGTAAACCAACACGACTGCCGACACAATCACAAGCCAGAATATGAGGACTTTGATGTTGGACGGTAACGTCGTCCCCGACCCCATCCGCTTGCGTAGCGCCGCCGCATCGTCAGAAGTCAAAACCGCAGCGTCGCCTCCAGAGAAATGCACCGTCAAACTGGTTATTCCATGCTCAACAGTGGGCGCTACCCGGCTGACCAGCCTTAGATTCAGAATCAATCCGCTGGGCAACTTGATGAATTCCGGCATATCGGCCAGATTATCAGTCCCTGCAACCACGCTAGCTCATCCCGCCTGCCGGTGCACCGCATCCAGTACGCCATTAATAAACGAGAGCGATTCATCCCCGGAAAATTGCCGCGCCAGTTCCAACGCCTCATCGATCACCACCGGCCCCGGCAGCTCATTACGACCTAACTCATAAATCGCCAGGCGCAAAATGTTGCGGTCCACCACCGCCATGCGCTCCAAGCGCCAGTTAGCCGATTTAGCTTCGATCTTCTTATCGATATCCGCCGCATTCGCCACCGTGCCGCGCGCCAACTCTTCCATGAACTTATCCGGTTTGAGTTGAATGTCGGTCTGTGTCTCTTCCGAATGCAGTGTGTCGTAGTAGTGTGCGATGGCCCCGTCAATCGGCTCGCCCCGCATGTCCCACTCGAACAGCACTTGCAGCGCTCTTTTCCGTGACCGGTGGCGTGCCGCCATGGCTTAACGGAGTTCCTTCAATTGCTGCACCAGGCTCGCCAGTTCGATGGCCACTTCAGCCGCCTCCGCGCCTTTGTTGCCGCTCTTGCCGCCGGCCCGGTCCATCGCTTGCTGCATATCGTCGGTGGTTAAAACGCCAAAAGCGATCGGCACTCCACTATCGAGGCTAACCCGGTTTAACCCCTCCGCCGCGCCACCCGCCACATATTCAAAATGCGGGGTATCGCCGCGCACCACGGCGCCCAGCGCAACGATGGCATCGCAAGCGGGCGCAACGTGTTTAGCAGCTACCGCCAGTTCCCAAGCCCCCGGCACTTTCACAAACAGCACGTTCTCCGGCAGGCAGCCGTGCTTCTCCAAAACCGCCAATGCCCCTTTGGCCAGTTGCTCTGTAATGAACTCGTTGAAACGGCTCACGATCACCGCGATTCGCAGTTTGCTGGCATCGAGTGAACCTTGAAAGGTCTGGTATGACATGAATCGGGTGATAATGACTCGCGGCGTGCACCGGCACTCGCTATGGGATACTTGGGGTTTACCCCTCAGTCTACCGCAACATGGACCCCCGCTTCATACGCAATTTCTCTATCATTGCGCATATCGACCACGGCAAATCCACGCTCGCCGACCGCTTGCTGGAGTTTACCGGCGCGTTGGCACAGCGCGAAATGATGGAGCAGGTTCTTGACAGCATGGATCTGGAACGCGAGCGCGGCATTACGATCAAAGCCCACGCCGTGCGGCTGAACTATAAGGCCGACGATGGCAATCTTTACGAACTCAACCTGATCGACACGCCTGGCCACGTGGATTTCACCTACGAAGTTTCGCGCAGCTTGCAAGCCTGTGAAGGAGCGCTGCTTAGTGGTCGATGCATCGCAAGGAGTTGAGGCGCAAACGCTCGCCAATACCTATCTGGCGCTGAATCACAATCTGGAGATCATTCCGGTCATCAATAAGATCGATCTACCTTCCGCCGAGCCGGAGCGTATTCGCGAACAGATTGAGCAAGTCATTGGCTTGGATGCCAGTGATGCGGTTCTGGCCAGCGCCAAAAATGGCGTGGGCATCAAAGAAATCCTGGAAGCAGTGGTCAAGCGAGTGCCGCCTCCAAAAGGCGACCCTGCCGCACCTCTGCGCGCGCTCATCTTCGATTCCTGGTTCGATCCTTATCGCGGCGTCATCATTCTCACGCGTATTGTGGACGGCACTCTGCGCAAGGGGCAACGCATCAGGCTCTGGTCGAATGGCAAAGTGCATGAAGTCGACGGGCTAGGCTTTCAATCTCCCAAGCCTGTCCCTTGCGACGAACTGACGGCTGGCGAAGCGGGTTTTATGTTCGCGAACATTAAGACCGTTTCGGATGCCATGATCGGCGATACCATCACCGACGACGCGAACCCCGCGGCGGAACCGCTCCCCGGTTTTCAGGAAATCAAGCCGATGGTGTTCGCCGGCTTGTATCCGATTGAATCGCATGAACACGGCTTGCTGCGCGATGCCTTGGAAAAACTGCGGCTCAACGACAGCGCTTTTAACTTTGAACCGGAAAATTCGGTGGCTCTCGGCTTCGGTTTCCGCTGCGGCTTTCTCGGACTCTTGCATTTAGAAATCGTGCAGGAGCGATTGGAGCGCGAATTTGAAATCGATCTCATTACCACCGCTCCTGGCGTCCGCTATCGCGTCACCACGACCTCCGGCGATCTGGTAGAGGTGGATAACCCGCAAAAATTTCCCGGATCCGACGAACACCGAAAAGATTGAAGAGCCGATTATCGACGCCACCGTGATTACGCGCGAAGAATACATTGGCGAGATCCTCAAACTGCTCGAAGAGAAGCGCGGCATGCAAAAAAAGTTTGAATATATCGGCGGCGGCCGCGTGCTGCTTCTCTACGAAATGCCTTTGAACGAGATCGTGCTCGATTTCTACGATCGGTTGAAGTCGGCCAGCCGCGGCTATGCGTCGCTCGATTATCACTTGTCCGGCTATCGCGTTTCGCCCATGGTAAAGCTTGATGTTTTGGTCGCCGGCGAACCGGTGGACGCGCTTGGCATGATCGTACATCGCGATTTCGCGTATGAGCGTGGCAAGCTACTCATAGAGCGGCTGCGCAAGCTGATTCCGCGCCAAATGTTTGAAGTGGCGCTCCAAGCCGCCATCGGCAACAAAATTATTGCTCGCGAAACCATCTCAGCCATGCGCAAAAACGTGTTGGCAAAATGCTACGGAGGCGATATTTCGCGCAAACGCAAGCTGCTCGAAAAGCAAAAAGAGGGCAAACGGCGCATGAAGCGCGTCGGTCGCGTCGAGATACCGCAAGAGGCATTCTTGGCTGTGCTCAAAGTGGGCACCGACTCGGGCGAATAGCCGCTAACCTATCCTCTCTGGTATACTCTTTTCGCCCTAAGGAGGGAGTAAAAATGCCTAAGTTTTTATTTGAGGGTAGTTACACGGCGGAAGGCGTGCGCGGCGTCATGAAAGACAAAGCGTCAGGCCGCAAAGCAGTGGTTGAGAAGCTCTTGGCTAGTCTCGGCGGTAAGTTAGAAAGCATCTATTTCGCGTTTGGTAAAGAAGACGTGTTTGTGTTAGCCGACCTACCCGATTCGGTGAGTGCCGCCGCGCTGAGCATGACGATTGCCGCTAGCGGCGCACTGAAAGGGAATACCATTCCACTGCTGACTGTTGAAGAAGTCGATCAGGCGCTCACGAAGAGCGTGGCGTATACTCGCCCCGGTGGATAAGCTTGGGCGTGTGTGCGAAGCTTCACGATAACACCTCCATCAACTCCTCAACCCGTATCGGCTTGGAAAGATAACCGTCCATGCCCGCAGCAAGACACTTCTCCCGGTCACCACTCATCGCATTGGCGGTCAGCGCAATGATGCGGAGATGTTGGCCGCTCGTTTTTTCTTTCTGGCGAATGAGAGCTGCTGCTTCGAGCCCGCCCAGCAGAGGCATTTGCACATCCATCAGCACTAAATCGAATGTATCCCGCTCTAACGTATCCAGCGCCTCGCGGCCATTGTTTACCAAGACAACCGTGTGTCCCTGCTTTTCAAGCAGCTTAACGGCCAGCCGCTGACTAACGAGATTGTCCTCCGCCAGCAAAATGCGCCGCCGCCCTTCTTTAATAGTGTGCCGTGTCACCAGCTTGAGCGTTCTACTGTCCTGAGCCGGCATGCCCATGACGTCCGACAACCCCTGCCGGAGCGTCGCGCGTTTCATGGGTTTGCGAAGATATGCTTCAATGCCGATGTTGCGGCAGCGCGCCCCATCGCCGCGCTCGCCGTAGGATGTGGTTAGCATCAGCTTGGTCTCATCCGATCCGGTATGCCTGCGAATGCTTTCCGCCACTTCAAAGCCATCCATTTCCGGCATGACCCGGTCAAGGATGACCAACTGATAAATCTCTCCGTTCGTCTTGGCTCGTTCGAACTCTTCCACTCCGGCCGCGCCGCTGGACACTAGCGTAACGTTCATCTTCCAGCCAAGAAGCGTCTGTCGTAATAACTCTCGGCTGGTCGCATTGTCGTCCACCACCAGCACCCGCAATCCCGTAAGTTCCACCGGTTGCGGCAACGCCGGCTCAACCGTGCCAAGCCCAAACTTTGCGGTGAAGTGAAACGTGCTACCGCGGCCCGGCTCGCTTTCCACCCAGATCCGTCCCCCGAACAGTTCAGCCAGACGCGTCGTGATACTCAAGCCCAGTCCTGTGCCCCCAAAATGGCGAGCCACGGAACCATCGGCTTGGGCGAACGCCTCGAAGATCTTCGTTTGTTTCTCGAGAGGAATTCCAATGCCCGTATCGTGGACTTGAAAGTGTAATTCAATCAAATGGGCGCCCAACGTCGCTAAGCTAACTCGCAATCCCACTTCACCAACCTTCGTGAACTTAATCGCGTTACCCAGCAGATTCACCAACATCTGCCGCAATCGGCCCGGATCGCCCACCAGCCGCTCCGGGATTTGCGAATCGATGTGCCAAACCAATTCAAGGCCTTTGCTATCGGCTTGAATCGCCAGCGGGCCTAATGCTTCAAACAAAGCATCTTCCAGATGGAATTCGATTGCTTCCAGAATCAACTTGCCCGATTCAATCTTCGAGTAGTCCAGTACTTCGTTGATGATGACGAGCAAGCCTTCGGCCGAACCTCGAACCATCTCAAGATTTTCGCGCTGATCGGGCGTGAGATCCGTATCGAGTACCAGCTCCGTCATACCAATCACGCCGTTCATGGGCGTACGAATTTCATGGCTCATATTGGCCAGGAATTCGCTTTTCGCCTTGCTGGCCGCATTGGCTATCTCTACCGCTCGCCCCAATGCCGCCTCTGCCCGCTTTCGTTCGGAGACGTCTTCGCCCAGAGATAGGATCCCTGTCCAATCGCCCTTCGCATCGCGATTAATCGAATTAAACCAGGAGACATGTCGATCCGTTCCGTCGGCGGCGCGTACAAAGTTTTCGTGTTTGATCCGCCAGGTCTTGCTGCATCGTTCATCGGCAAGCGGCTCCTCCGGACCATCTGCGTTTGCGCTCACGAAGTGCTGTTGCCATTCCAAATGTGCAACGTCTCCCATCGACCGGCCCAGCAACTTGAGCAGGTGCTGGTTACAGGCTATAACTCGCCCTTCGCGGTCCAGGGTCAGTGCCAGCAAGGGCAGTTTGTTAAGAGCTTCCCGACGAGAATTCGCTAGATTGAGCAACGCCTGTTTTTGCCGTTCGATTCGCCTCCGCTGACCATAAATTAGAACAATTGCTCCCAGGATCAGGCAGCCGCCGATCTCGAACGCCTTAATGACATGCTCCGGATCCCACCACGATGGCTTCGCAACAACCTGAAAATCCGCCGCCGAACGTGCCAGAATCTCAAACGCTTCCGGGTCGCCATTGCGATCCTTCAGCGCCACGCAGATGCCCGTGACGCGGATTACGGAGCCCACTAATCCAACCTTCTCGTCCGCGAGGGCTCGTTCGTCAAGCGATACCCGGAACACCGCCTGGCCCTGTTTCAGCAAAAGGCGATGTTGGGTTGCGCTTTCGCTTCGCTCCACAACTCGGCCTTCAATTTGTACCAGCAACCCGTCATAAGGAACAAAAAAGTCGTTTACTTTTCTCTTGGTTATTTCGTCGAAGCCGATGCGACGAGGCCGGATCGGAGCCCTTTTCCCGATCACCCGGAACGTCGCATCTTGCAACTCGGGCGAGTAAGTGCCCCGCGAACCGAATCCCACCGCTTCAATTTCCGTTCCTGGCGCGACCTTCTCTTGTGCCTTTGCATGAATCAGCAGCGCCCAATTCCCGTCCTGGATGTAGAGATCGTTCCCCGGACCTTGATAGGTCACCGTGCCGCGCACCCGAATCCGGTGAAACGGCGCGCTTCCTTGCCCAAATTGCATCAGGCTGTTCAGCGTCCGCAGCGGAGCGTCGAACGGATTCTCGTAGCCTGGTTTTTCAACCAGAACTTCGTGCAAGCTCGGCACAAACACTCTCATTCCGACCAGTTGTCGCCGATCGTTGTAAGCGGTGGCGCAGACGCCGCGCACGCGCACAATCGCATCCTGCAATCTGGCAAAGCCACCGCTAGAGAAATCCATCACGCGAACGGAGAGCACCCCATTGCCGGTATCTAAAGTCAGCACCAGCGTCGGCCGGTCCCAGATCGTCTCGACTTCAGCGGTGCGCACCAATCCCCTTAGCTCAATCCATTGGCTGTCTTGGTCCCCGCCAATGAGCTGGCTCATCTGGAATAACGTGGTTTTTGGGAGCTCCGTTCGCCCAACGACCGTAACTTTGTCGGCCGCTACCGAGGGAGCAAACCAACCCTGGACCGATTCGCCCTCAATCGCCACCAGATCGCCCGCGTGAAACCGCGGCACCGGGTCCGTAGGGTCAACCGCAATCCCGGCTGTCGCGTCGGCGAAAAAGAAGCTATTACCCCACCCGTTGGGTGTCGTCACTACCCCGCGCAAATGAACGGGAATGTGCTGACTTGCTTGAGAGGGGGGCAGAGTACGAACGGCCGCGACTGTAGTCAATACGGGACCCGGCTTCGGCATGCCCCGCAAAGCCGGAGTGAACAACAATGCCAGCCCCAGCGTGCAGTTCAGCCTGGCGCGGTTTCGGTAACTCCGGATACCCATTTTCACAAAAGAAGGATGCCTACGGAAACTATCGGCATCCCTCCATCGCGGCAACAGGAGCAAAAAAGGATTCCACGCCGGGAGCGTGAATGTTGAATGGAGCGGGAGACGGGATTCGAACCCGCGACATCAACCTTGGCAAGGTTGCACTCTACCAGCTGAGTTACTCCCGCTTAAGTACTGCGGAGGGCCTAATCGACATTCTCCGATGACTTTGTTCGGAAGTCAATTCATCTGCTTGCAATACTTGATCTTTTAGCCTTATCCCGCTTCAAAATAGGCTTTAAACCGCGCTAAAACTTTCGATTTGTTACCGCGTAACATGCTGAAACTAAGGCGGTTACAAAAACATGAGATTCCTATTTCAAAACCTTAAGCCTATGATAGACTAAGTTGGTCCGCAGAGAAGCGGAGGATTCCACCAATACGAAATCTGCCTGCGAACCGCGTGGCAGCAAGCCCAAAACGGCAATTGTCTAATCGCTGTTTTCCACAGTTTGTGGAAAACTTGTGGGAATTTTTTTTCATTTTTTCGGATGACTGCCCGGGATGAGTCCACCCGGGGGAGGGCACGCGGAACTTGGCTGACGCTTGGGAAAAAATTAAGGATTGGCTCGCTGGCAAGCTGGGCGACGGAGCATACCAGAATTGGATTTCCGCTACTTCCCTGGAGTCACTCGAAGACGGAGAACTGACGGTAAGAGTCCCTAATCCCACCACCGAGACCTGGATCCAACAGGAATACGGGTCTAAGATTGGCGAAGCCATCCGCGAATTGAACCTGCCCGTCCGCAAAGTCCGCTATACGATTCAGGCAATGGCGCTGGCTGGGGCGGCCACTGGCGGCTTAGGCGCATCGTCCCAACCTTTCTCGCGTCCCGACTCTCCCTTCGAGAGCACAGCCACCTGGTTGAATCCCCGGCTCACTTTTGACGCTTACGTCGTGGGTTCCTCAAACCAACTGGCGCATGCCGCCGCGCACGCGGTCGCTACTCGGCCATCGCGCAGCTACAACCCGCTCTTCATCTATGGCGGCGTGGGCGTGGGCAAAACTCACCTCATGCACGCCATAGGCCGCTGCCTGCTCGACAACTTTGCCGGCCTCAACGTGGTCTATACCTCCAGCGAGCGCTTCATGAACGAGATGATTTCCTCCATCAAACTCGATCGCATGCCGCTATTTCATCGCCATTACCGCTCTGCGGACGTCCTGCTGATCGACGATATTCACGTCATCGCCGGTAAAACCGGCACCCAGGAAGAGTTCTTTCACACCTTTAACGAGCTTTACGACCACCGCAAACAAATCGTACTCTCGAGCGATTCGCCGCCTAGCCAGCTGCCCGGTCTGGTGGAACGTCTGCGCTCGCGTTTCGAGTGGGGCCTGCTGGTGGATGTGCAAGCACCCGACCTTGAAATGAAAATGGCAATCCTGGACAAAAAAGCCGAGTCGGAAGGTGTCTGTCTGCCGCAGGATGTGCGCGTATTCATCGCCACTAAAACGAAGACGAATGTACGCGAATTGGAAGGCGCGCTCACCCGCCTGATCGCCGTTTCGTCCATGACGGGAGCGCCCATTTCCATGGCCATGGCGCAGCAAGCCCTCAAGCATTTAAGCAATGCGCCGGAACGCAAAATTTCGGTGGATTCCATTGTCCGGGCCGTGGCTGAACGTTTCAACATGCAGCCCGCGCAGATCAAGATGAAGAGCAATACTCGCCAGATCGCGTATCCGCGGCAGATTGCCATGTACCTGGCCAAAGAGTTGACGCACGCCTCGCTGCCTGAAATCGGGCGCTACTTCGGCGGTAAACATCACACCACCGTTCTTCACTCCGTTCAAAAAATCGACGAATTGCGCCAGCGCGACGACGAATTGAACAAAACCCTCTTGTCGCTGATGGATTCGATCCGCTGACGGCTGCTGCTGCTCTTTCTACCTATTGACACTCTATACGAATCTCGCTACACTCCTATAGAAACCCGATAGGACTCCGAATGCCCACCCAAACCTCAAACCTTCTTCAAGGGACTCTTGATCTTCTGATACTCAAAGCTCTGGCGCTGGAGCAAATGCACGGCCTTGGCATTTCGCGCCGCATAGGTCAGATTACGAAAGGCACCTTCGACGTAAAGCCGGGGTCTCTTTTCCCCGCCCTTCATCGCATGGAGCAAGCCGGGTGGCTCACTTCTTCCTGGGGCGAATCGGAAAATAAGCGTCGGGCCCGCTATTACAGCCTTACCAAAGCCGGCAAGCGCCAGTTGGGTATCGAAAAAGAAGAATGGGATAAGATTTCCGTCGCCATTGCTGCTGCACTAGAGGCAATTTGAAAGGAGCGCATGATGATCTCTCCCAAGATTCTCTGGCGCAACTTATTTAGGAAATCGGAGATCGACCAGGAACTTTCGGAAGAACTGGCATCGTTCACCGATCTGCTGACCCAAGAAAAAATCAACGGCGGTTTGGGGGGGCGACGCCGCGCGCCGGCAAGCCTTGCTGGAGATAGGCGGGATTGAGCAAGTGAAGGAGCAGGTTCGCGAGGTACGCCGCGGAAATCTTCTCGATAGCATACTGCGGGACGTTCATCAGTCCATCCGTAGCCTGCGCCATTCCATCGGCTCGACCATTCTCGCTATCTGCACTCTCGGGCTCGGGCTGGGAGCGACGACGCTCATCTTTAGCGTCTTTTACTCCGTGCTCTTGCAGCCGCTGCCGTTTAAGAATGCCGAACAACTCGTGCAGCTCTGGGAGACGCGCGCCGGTGCCGAATTCACCCAGGCTTCCTTTTCACGGGTCAATTTTTGGGATGTGCGCAAAGAAAATAAGTCCTTCGAGTCAGTCGGCGCTTTGCTCGTCTCAGACATGAATTTGACCGGCAGCGGCGATCCCCAGCACCTCTCCGCCGGCTTTGTCTCTTCTCAGTTTTTCCACGTCCTTGGTGTCTCGCCCATTTTCGGGCATGACTTCACTGTTACGCAGGAGCGACCCGGAGAGGATGGGGTGGTTCTGATCTCAAACAAATTCTGGGCCAGCCATTTCGCCTCTTCTCGCCAAATTTTGGGCGCCACGCTACGCCTTGACGGACGCGCGTACACTGTAATCGGAGTTCTGCCGAAAGGCGAACCCTGGCTGGATGCAGGCGACGTATTCGTACCGCTTGTATATGAGCCGTCTTCCAACAATCGGGGCAATTTTGAGGCGTCCGTCATCGCACGTCTGGCGCCGGGAGTGAGCATCTTGGGCGCACGCGACGATCTTCAGCGGATTGCCCGCATCCTCGCTGCGCAGTACAAAGAAGATCGCGGTATGGGCATTCAGATCTCGCCTTCGGAAGTTTGGGGAGCCGGACCCCTTGTGCAGCGAGCACTTTGGGTCTTGCTCGGTGCCGTCAGTTTTCTGTTACTGATCGCCTGCGTCAACATAGCCAACTTGCTGCTCGCCAAAGGCAACGCCCGCAGCCGCGAGTTGAAACTCAGGGCCGCGCTGGGTGCCAGCCGCTGGCGGATCGTTCGATTGCTACTCACCGAATCTCTGATCCTTGGCTTCCTCGGTGCATCTCTCGGCTTGGCGATTGCCGATTTGGGAGTTCACCTCATCCGCGCAGAAGAACTGAAAGGAATCCCCCGCTTGTCCGACATCAGCATCAATGGTTGGGTGCTGGCTTTTGCGCTGGGGGCAACTCTTTTTTCCGGCATTGTCTCTGGCCTTATGCCGGCCATTCGCTCCTCATCCGGAGATTTGGCCACGGCGCTTCGCGAAGGCGACCGCAGTCAAACCGCCAGCCGTAATCAAAATTTTCTGCGCGCTGGACTCGTCGCCGCCGAGGTCGCCCTTTCGGTCATGCTTCTCGTGGGAGCGGGACTTCTCATTCACAGCTTCAGCAAGATCCTCACCGTCGATCGCGGCTTTCAAACGGCGAATCGTGTCATTGCCGCGGTGAACGTTCCCTTTGACTATGACGATGAGCGAACCAAGAGCATCAACCGGCAGTTGATCGAGCGAACCAGTTCTCTCCCGGGCGTCGAGGCCGTCGGAATCGTCAATTCTAAGCCGATCGTCGGCTGGGATCCCGGCATGGGGTTCGGAGCTGATGATTCAGTTCGCAATGCCAGTGGCGAACTGCCCTGGGCCAGTTGGCGTTTTGTTTCTGGCCGCTATTTCAATAGCATGGGCATCCGACTGCTAAAAGGCCGGTGCTTCACCGATGCCGATTTTGAGGATAAGATCCGGCGCGTTGTGATCAGTGACTCAGTTGCTGCTTATCTGTGGCCAAACCAAGACCCTATCGGGCGTCGGATGGTTCTCTGGAAGGGCCAAGGAAACCGTCCCGCCGAAGTGATCGGGGTGGTCGCTAGCATCAGGGATCACGGCCTGGACGCTGATCCCACCCGCATCGTTTACATCCCTAAACTGGGCCAATGGAATTCTCCGGAACAAGTGATCGTGAAAGGGTCGGCGTCCGCCGCCTCCATTGCGTCTTCATTGCGCGCGCTGCTCGCCGGGATCGATCCGCGGCTTCCCGTATCGGAGGTTCAAACCATGGATGAGCTTGTCGGTCAATCTCTAGGTTCTGTGCAACTCAATACCGCACTGCTGTCTTGGTTTGCGCTGATCGCGCTGCTGCTCTCGATGACCGGGATTTACGGTGTTCTGACCTACGCGGTCGCGCGCCGGACTGCGGAAATAGGCATTCGCGTGACGCTCGGCGCGGATAGCAGGACCATTTTTAGACTCATTCTTCTGCAAGGAATGCAGCCGATCCTTGCCGGCATTGTGATCGGCATTGCCGGATCGCTCGCCGTGACGCGCTTCCTCGCAGCTCTGCTCTTTGAGGTGAAGCCTGCCGATGGAATCAGCTATGCCGCAGTCACAATGCTTATTGGCGCAACGGCTCTGCTCGCATGTTGGCTGCCGGCACGCCGCGCTTTACGCATCGACCCGGTCACCGCTCTCCGCGAGGCCTAGGCCCTAAACAGCCTCAAGCACCGTTGAAGTCCGCACCCCTCTCTTCCCGTCCCAACGCGGCGATAACCGCCGTGAACACAAAAACCGCCGCCGCCGTAGCCGCCATCGCTGTCGCATAACTCATTTTCTCCGCCAATAGAGGTTCAAGATAAACGACAGGTCCCGCCAGGAGCACCCCACACTGATACGCAAATCCTGGCAAAAATCCTCGAATGGAATTGGGAGAAAGTTCGCTCAGATGCGCCGGAATTACTCCCCAGGCGCCTTGCACGCAGAACTGCAACAGAAAAGCCCCTGCCACCAGGAAGGCAGTACGGGGCGCATACGCCCACAGCGGCACCAGCAAAACCGCCAGCAGGAGCGCCACTACAATAGCGCGCCGCCTCCCCAGCCGGTCCGAAATAAGACCGATCAGCGTACCTCCAATCATCGCCCCCACATTGCCGACCGCCGAGATCAACGACCGTTCGCGCACGCCGAAATGCCAGAACCGCTGCAGGAACGTGGGATACATATCCTGTGTTCCGTGGGAGGCGAGGTTCATCCCTGTCATCAGCAAAACAAGATAAAAAAACAGCCGCCAGTGCCGCAGAATGGCCGTGCTAAGATTGCCCCAGCTTTCCTCCTTCGATTTCCGCCACACCTCCGACTCCTTCACGCGCACTCGCACAAACAACGCCAGCAGCGCCGGCAAGCCGCCGAGAAAAAACATCGGGCGCCATCCCCAACGCGGAAATAGGAACAGAAACGCCAGCGAAGCGAGCAAGTTACCAAACGCGTACCCTTGCTGAAGCGCGCCCGAAACCACGCCACGCCACTTTACCGGCACTTTCTCCATCGCGAGCGACGCGCCTACGCCCCATTCGCCCCCCATCCCAATGCCAAACAGCGCGCGCAGTACCAGAAAGGTTTTGAAGTTCGGCGAGAATCCCGTCGCCACCTCAACCACCGAATAAAACACCAGATCGATCATCATCGGCAAGCGCCTCCCATAGCGATCGGCGATGAGTCCAAAGAGGAACGCACCGACCGGCCGAAAGGCCAAGGTCAATGTAATCGACCACCCCACTTCTTTATCGCTCTTATGAAATTCCTCGCCTATCGCGGTGAGGCATAGGACCACCAGAAAAAAGTCGAAAGCGTCCAGCGCCCAGCCCAAAAAGCTGGCGGTCAGGGCGGGCCAAGCGTCGTTTGTGGGACTGCCAGTGGATTTATCGGGCACTGCGAGCTAGGGTAAACCATCGGCCTGGAACTAACGGGCCGGTGAGATGAACGCGCTTGAAACCCGCTCTACAGCGCCGCCACTACAGAGTTACAAGCTGCGAGCAAACATATGGCTCTTCTCACTCAATGAAAATTAGCCAGCGCAGTTTCATAAACTGAAAGACTAATGGAGCGTAAGCTCTTCATCGCAACAGCGTGGTCCGCAATTTCCGCAGCCATTCTTGTCGCCCAACGCCAGCCGGATATCCAGGTTAACGTGGATCTCGTCACGGTCGCCTGCGCGGTAGACACCCACGACGGCACACCCGCGCGAAATCTGACCGCGAGCGACTTCAAGGTGCTGGACAATGGCCAGCCCCGCGCGATCCAAAATGTGTGGCAGGAAGCGGATCTGCCGCTCACCGTGGCCTTGGTGGCCGATGTCAGTGGCAGCCAGGCCGGATACATCAAGAGCCATCGCGAGGCGATCGCACAATTTCTTAAGCAGGTTATCGGTCCGCGCGACCGCGTCATGGTGGTGGAAGTGGCGCAGAAAGCCTGGCTTGTCGCGGGGCTGTCGAACGGGGACGTAAGCGCGGCCGTCGAGGAAATCGGCGCGCCTGCCGGACGGCAATCGCCTCTTATCGGGCCGCCGTGCAGGAACGCCAGCTTTCCCCATAGTTGCGGCGGAACAGTTCTGTGGCACTGCCTCTATTACACGGCAAAACAGTTAAAGCCGATCGCGGGGCGCAAAGCCATCATCGTGCTCTCCGATGGTCTTGATACGGGCAGCGATGTCCGCTTAAGCGATGTGATTGGGATGGCCCAATCGGCGGGAACTGTGGTTTATTCAATTAAGTACGCTAGTCCCATGCGTTTCCTGTCAATCACCGGGGCTATCGCTCAAGCTGTCAGCCGCGGGCTTGAGCGCCTCTCGCGCGAGACCGGAGGCCTGGTTTTTGCCAATCCTGGACACAAAACTTCCGAAGTCTTTGCCAAGATTGAAGCCGACCTGCGTAACCTGTATGTGCTCGGTTTCACTCCTCCGGCCGATGTCCGCGACGGCAAATTCCATAAGCTTGAGGTGACAACCACTCGCGCGGATCTGCACGTGCGCGCACGCGCCGGCTATTGGGCGAGTGGCTCAGAAGTCAGTTTTCCCAGCCACAATTTAAATTGATAGACTGAGCGGCAAGGAGAAGTACCTATGCGTGTTTTATTTCGCGCGGCGCTGGTTGTAGCGCTTTTGGCCTGCAGTGCCTTCTCAGCCGACGACGTGGTGAGCGCCGTGGCCGGCACAGTGAAGGCCGTCGATAAAGGAACAAAGACGGTTGTTGTAAAAGTGGCCGATGGCACCGAACACACCTTTCACTTTATCGGACGAACGGTGGCGCACGGCGGCGAAGCGGTGGCGCACGGCAGCAAGGATGCGTTTGCGGGCATGAAGGAAGGCGACGAAGTGGTGGTGCACTACACCGAAAAAGGTGCGGTGAAGACGGCGCATGAGGTGGATCACATCGGCAAGGACGGGTTGAAAATGTCCGAAGTCACGGTGAAGAGCGTCGACCATGGAGCGAAGGTAGTAACTGTCAAAACAGCCGAAGGCGCCGAGGAGACATATCATCTCACGGGCAATGCGGTGCGTGAAACCGGCAAGGGCCTGGACAAGGCGGGCAAGGTGACGGTTTATTATTCGGAAGAGGGTGGGAAAAAGATCGCGCACTTTTTCGCGGCGAGTTAGACGTGAAGACGCGCGTCGAATCGGGAGCGCCTGAAGGTTGACGGAAGATCCGAATCATGAGAGCTGCCGTTAGACCTATGATGAGTTGAGAAAGACAAAATGTCCGACTGGCAGCCTGCAGCCTACAACGTCTCTCTGATGCTGGAGTGCCTCGCGAATCACATGACTCTCGACGACATCAACTCAGCCTTTAGCAGTCGCCTGCCCGAGGGTGTCGTGTCCGAAGTGCTGCAGGTTGCGTCGGAGCTGACTGAATCTTTCCATGTGGCTGCTTGATGCCAACAGGATGTTCACTTATGCAACTTACTCGCAGAGCTTGGTGTTGCGTCTGAGACTGCCGCAGAGAGGGGATGGAAGGCGCTTTCCATCGGCCAGCTCGTAACGGCGGCCGTCGAGGCTAGTTTCGATTGTCTGCTAGCTCGCGACCGATTGTTTGGAGAATCCGCATCGCGCGCTTTGCGGGTCTATGCAACGTTTGCGGTCGTTCTGGTCAACCTACCTCAGCAACCTTGGCCGGAATACCATCGTCAATTTCTAAAGACGTGGGCGTCCCCGATCATGTCGCGGTCAGGATGCCTCGTCGCGTGGCCCTAACGTATCTTCGGTCCTCACGAGCGTTACGATTCCCCCACCGTAAACCGCGCATCCACTAGATCGAGTTCTCTTTCCAACTTCCTAAGAACCTCATCGTGAATCTTATTCTCGGCTCGCAAATGATTCGCTACCGCGCGTTCCACGTTGCGAAGCTCCTGCGCCACTGTGGTGTACAGATGATCGCTTTGCTGAGCATCAGGCCCGGTGGATTCGAGTAAGCGCAGCCGCCGCTGGTAGTATTCTTCGAGCCGCTCTAGCGCCTCCAGATGTTGCCCGTCTTTTTCTCCGCGCAAACTGGCGAGCTTGGCCAGCGCGGTTTCAAGAAGCTGGCGACGCGCCCAAACTTCTTCTTCATCGTCCTTGGCAAAAGGACCCGCGAATCCCAGCCAGCGAATGAGGAGCGGCATGCTCAGGCCTTGCAGTACCAACGTAGTGAAGATGACGCAAAACGTTAGGTATATGATCATGCTGCGTTGCGGAAACGCCGAACCATTCGGCAAATGCTCGGGCAGCGAGAAGGCGGCGGCCAAGGCGAGCACGCCGCGCATACCGGCCCAACCGACCAAAAATGCCGACTTAGCCGAGAATTTGAATGGATTCGAGGGCACATGCGACGCAACCCAGGCGCTCGGCAACACCCAGAGTAGACGCAGCACGATGACGATACCGCTAAAGAGCGCGCCGGCCGCGATCAGATGCGTCAGGCTCTGCCCACGGATTTCAGAGAGGATCGCGGGCAGTTGCAGCCCGAGGACCAGGAAGATGAGCGCGTTGAGAATAAAGTCAAGCGTGTTCCAAACGGCCGAGCCTTCCATGCGAGCACGCAGCGAGAAAAAGCCGGAGCTTCTGCGGCCAATGTAAATGCCACACGCCAGCGTCGCGAGCACGCCGGAACAATGCACGCTTTCCGCCGCCAGATAAGCAATGTACGGCGTGATGAGGCTGATGGTGATTTCAACCGGCGCATCGATAATGCGTCGCAGCAAGGTGTGACTCGCCACGCCGACGGCTAACCCTATTAGAATAGCCGCGAAAATCAGGTAAAACAAAGTCCCAGTCCCTTGCACAAGGGTCGGCGTGGTTTCGGCGATGACCATGGCCAGCGTGAAGCGTAGCGCCACTAAGCCACTGCCATCGTTGACCAGGCTTTCGGCCTCGAGCAGTTCGGTAATACGGCGCGGCAAACCGAGACGCTTGGCGGTGGCAGTGGCGGCGATGGCGTCTGTAGCGGCAATCACCGAACCGAGAACGCAGCCGAGACGCCAATCGAATCCCGGTACCAGCCAGTGGACGGCGGCGGCCGAACCGAAGATGGTAAAGCTCACCAAGCCAAACGCCAGCATAACGATGTTCAAAATGTTGCGCCGGAATTCGCGCCACGAAGTATGGAACGCCGCTAAAAAAAGCAGTGGCGGGAGAATCACCAGAAAAACGATATTCGGATCGAGCGAGACCCGCGGCGCGTGCGGCAATAAGCTCAGAAACAGGCCACCGATCACCATCACGATCGGATACGCGATTTGCAGCCGCTTGGCTAGAATCGCCAGGGCCGATACCAATAAAAGAAGCAGCAGCAAAAGGGGCTCGACGCTGCCGATAGCCGAATCCTGCATGGTTCTTATGATGATGGCAAACGAGCGCAAAGGGCGCGCATCCAGTTCAGTTCGGTGTCAGTTCAGTTCGGTGTCAACGACCTGAGTTCAGTTCGGTGTCAAAGACCTGCACTGCGTCGTGATCTGAGACAGGCTAGTTTGGGGACAGTTGCCGTTCGCTGAAAATTGCTGGCGAACGGGAGGTTCTTGGTTAAGGATGAGGATAGCAGGGGAAGCGGAGGCCGGCTCTGCTGGAGAGCAACCGGCCAAGGAATACTCTGCTGGAGACTCATCCTGATGAGACGGCGGAGAGCACAATCGGCTCTCCGCTGCAAACGAAAACGCTCAGGCATCAGGATAGATCTCCCGATGCCTGGGAAAACTCAAGCCCGCCGACGGTAATGATTTTCTCCAGTTCCGTTCAAACTCGTCGGGGGAAAGATAGTCGAGCGCCGAGTGAAGTCGTTCACGGTTGTAGAACTCATCAATGAACTCGGCGATGTTCTGTTGTAAGTCTTCCATTTTTGAGTAACGAACGCAAGCGATTTGTTCTTTCTTCAGCGTGCCCAGGAAGCTTTCGCAATAGGCGTTTTCCCAAGGCCGCGCGGGTCGGCTCATACTGATCGTCATATGCGCTTCTTCCAAGCGCTGCACGTATTCGTTGCCGGCATACTGTGTGCCGCGATCGGAATGATGCACCAAGCCGCGGCCTGGCTGGCGCTCCGCAATCGCTTGGTTCAGCGCTGCTAACGGCAACGCCACTTGCAGGCTGCGGCCTAACGACCAGCCCACCACGCGCCGCGAGAAGACATCCAGCACGACGGCTAGATAAACAAACTCGCGCCCGAGTCGCAGATAAGTGATATCGGCCACCCATAGTTGATTGATCGCCGTTACTTGCACATACTGCGCTAGGTTCGGATAGACCGTGTAGCCATGGGCGGAGTCGGAGGTGGCGACAAACTTGCGCTTACGAATTGCCAGCAGATTGTCGTTGCGCAGAATCCGCCGCACGACTCCTTCGCCTATCGCGATTCCTTTCTTTTGCAACTCGCGCGTGACACGACGATAGCCATTCACTCGCCGCCGCAGCGCTTCTGTTTGCACCGCTTCGCGAATGGCCATCTCTGCTTCTTGCGGCTGCCGCTCTTGCCAATCCCGATAAAAACCCGCGCGGCTCACTTTCCCCAATTCGCACATACGTTCAATACTCGCTTCGCCTTGCTCAGCTGCCTGACGTTGAATCACTTGATAGATCTCCCGTCGGAACTCGCGCCGCTCTTCGGGCGCGCTCCCTTGACACTGCGCAAGGCTGCTACGAAAAAATCCAGTTCCGCCGTCTGCTTTCCCGCCAAACGCTCCAGTTCGGCGATGCGCTTCTGCAGTTTTTCAATCTCTCGCTGCCTTGGATCTTGCTCCTCTCCTTCCGGAGCTTTTGGCGTTCCTTGGCTACCTTTCCCTTGTGCTTTCCAGACATACAAAAATTTCCTTCGAATGCCTAGTTCACGCGCCACCGCCGCCGGGCTCTCTCCGCCCACCATTCGGTCTACCGCTTGTCGCTTAAACTCCGGGCTGTACTTGTACCACTTCCGGCCACCTGCGTGTTTTGACACCTTCTTTTTCCTTTCGCTGAAAGTGTCCCCTAACTCCCCTGTCTCATTTTTCCACCGCAGTGCAGACCTTAACTCCCGAATTGCCATCGAATCCGGGAATTGAGGTGTTTGACACCGAATTGATTTGGGGGCGCTCTCCCACGAGGGTGATACCGTATCGGCTAATGGTCAAGCCACGTCTCAGCTTTTGGCAAATCTGGAATATGAGCTTTGGTTTTCTGGGCATCCAGTTCGGCTGGACGCTGCAGATGAACAACATCAGCGCCATCTACGAATTTCTCGGCGCGCGGGCCGATCAACTGCCGATTTTGTTTTTGGCAGCGCCCATTACTGGCTTGCTGGTGCAACCGCTCATCGGCCACTGGAGCGATAACACGTGGGGCAGGCTAGGTAGGCGCCGGCCATTTTTCCTGGTAGGCGCCATTCTGAGTTCCTGCATGCTGGTGCTCATGCCCATGAGCAGTGCATTGTGGATGGCTGCCGGTGCTCTGTGGATTCTGGATGCGTCAATTAATGTCAGCATGGAACCGTTTCGAGCGTTCGTGGCCGACATGCTACCGGATGAACAGCGCCCGCGCGGTTTCACCATGCAAAGCTTCTTTATCGGTATCGGCAACATTGGCGCGGCGCTGACAACCGGCCTTATGTTGCGCTTCATTCCGTCCTCAACCACGAATCTGCAAACGGCAATCCCACTCTGGGTGCGCGCCTCGTTCTGGCTGGGCGCGGTGGCGTTTCTGGGCGCGGTGCTTTGGACCATTGTCTCTACCAGGGAGTATCCACCCAGCGACGCCGAACGCGAGCGTCTGAAATCCGCCAAGGCCTTTGAACCCAGCGCGATTTTCCGCGCACTCGTCGAAATGCCGGGCGCCATGCGGCAGCTGGCCGCGGTGCAGTTCTGCACCTGGGTTGGTTTGTTCTGCCTGTTTCTCTATTTCGCGGTGGCGGTGACGCGTAGCGTCTTCGGCGCCACATCTCCGGCCGATCCCGCCTATTCGCCAGGAATTGTTTGGGCGGGCTATTGCTCCGGATTTTATAGTGCCATCTGCGCTGTGGTTTCGCCCTTCTTGCCATGGCTGGTCGAGCGGATTGGCAAATGCAAAACGCATTCGTTGTGCCTGCTGGCGGGCGCGGCCGGATTCTTTTCCATTCCACTGATTCACGATAAATGGATTCTGTTGCTGCCTATGGTGGGTATAGGCGCGGCATGGGCCAGCATTCTTTCCATGCCTTATTCGATTCTGGCTGCGGCGATTCCACAAAACAAAATGGGTATTTACATGGGCATCTTCAACTTCTTCATCGTGCTGCCCGAGATTACCGCGTCGCTGGCCTTTGGCTGGGTCATGTCGCATCTGCTAGGCAACAATCGTATGGCCGCGCTAGTGGTGGGTGGGGTTTGTTTCGTGGTGGCTGCGATCTTAACGCAGCGCATTCAAGAGCCACATGCGCGGGAAGCAGAGCAATTGCTAGTGGCCACTGCTTTGCCGCGACCGATAAACTAAGAGACAGATGAAGCTGCGGTTTCGTAAGAACAGCCTGCGACTCCGTGTCAACCGGCTGGAAGTAGAAAGGCTGGCAGCGGGTCAGGAATTGGCGGAGAGGATATCCTTCGCGGGCGGAGCTACTCTAGAGTACATACTAACTCCATCTACCGTATCGCAACGGGCGGTTGAGTTTGATGGGAGAGTAATTCGCGTAACAGCCCCTTTAGGCGACTGGGCGCGCGGCAACGATGTTGGCTTCTACTTCGATGTCGAGCCGGGCTTAAACGTATCGGTTGAAAGAGATTTGGAATGTGTCGATGGGCCCGCCGACGAGAGAGACCCATACGCATTCCCCCGCGCGAAAACCTGCTAAGGCGGATTACGCGCTAAGTTTCGGGCCTTACGAACCGATACTCCAATTTAGTGCTCCGCCTATATCGTAACGGGTGTGTTCTGTGCACGCTCCTGGCGTGTGCAGCGGCATGTTCTCGTCTTCCAAGGCATACGAATCAAGAAGTACTGTCGAGCGTGGAGGAGGTGCGTAGACTGGATTCCCAAAGTCTGCCATCTCACGTACGCGCTCGAATCATCGGGCAAGTCACGTACAGCGACGCCTCTCATGAGCTTTTCGTTCAGGATTCTACTGGAGGAATTCTGGTTGAACAGCCGCATGTCGAATTGAAGGTGGGGCAGCGCGTTGAGGTCACGGGCGATGTTACCCGTAGCCAGTTCAACCCAGCAGTCCAAGGGCTAAGCATCAGCCCGCTGCCATCTGCCCCCACAGTTCCCGAGCCCTTGCAAATGCGGCCTGCGGATTTTGATTCTCCAAAATTGCAGTACAGCTTTGTCGAGGTAAAAGGAATCGTAAGATCTGCCGGCATGGGACGCAACAACAAGGCGTTGCTAAATGTGTTCGCCCACGGGCGCACAATCGGCGTTTCAATTCGCGAGACGGCTGGCTTCGATTACCACGCGCTCACTGACGCCGTTATCCGAATCAAAGGTGTTCTCCGATTGGGTCTGGGGGCAACCGGCGAGACGATCAACGCCGAACTGGCAAGCCAATCGACCGCCGATTTGCAGATTCTCGAGCCGGCACCATCCCTGGCACAGATCCCTCTACTAAAAGTGGTGGAAATTCGAACAGGTACGGCCATTCATAGAATTAGGCTGCGCGGTTTGGTGGCACACGGCGCCAGCGGGTTGATTTTTCGCGACTCTACGGGGAGTATTCCGCTCCAGTCGAGTTCTGAGCGCGATTTTCCACGAGGCGAAGGCCTCGATATCGCGGCTTTTGTTTCTGAAGAAAATGGCAAGCCGATGCTGATCGAGGGTTCGATTATCGATGATGAGACCCCAAAAACGGGAATTTCTAGGGTCTTCACGACTGTTGGCGAAATGCAACGGCTTTCGACGGTTGAATTGTCGCGCGGCCACCAAGCTCAACTTGAGGGTGTCGTGACTTATGCCGATCCGATCGCTCGCGATACATTTATCCAGGACAAAACCGGCGGCATTTACCTCTTTTCGCCAAGCAGCGGCAAGCTAGATCTGCACGTCGGCCAGTTCGTCCAAGTGCGCGGATTTATCGATCCTGGCGGATTTGCGCCCGCCATAGTGGAACCGCGGGTAGAAGTGTTGGGCAATCGTTCCATGCCCGCTCCTGCGCCGTTTGATATGGAGCGACTCCTGAGTGGAGTGGCCGACGGCCGCTGGGTTGAAGTCGAGGGCGTTGTTCGAGCGGCCAGCGCCGAGGCAGGGCGCTTGCGGTTGAGTATCGCGTGGGGCTCGCATCGCTTCCTGGCTAATGTGGCGGGCGTCACTCAGGTCCCGCCCTGGCTTTTGAATTCGCGTTTGCGCCTTCGCGGTGTTTGCGGCACGGTCACCAACTCACACCGTCAGATGCAGGGCATTCTGATTTTCGTTCCAGCGCTGTCGTTCCTCGAAAGACAGGGGCCATCCGTATCGGAACATTTTCCGCTTCTTAGGATTGAGCAACTGCTTGGATTTTCGAACGAACCGAACCGCGACCAGCGAGCGCGCACGCAAGGCACGGTCATTTTCTCGCGTCCCAAAGGCCCGACTTATCTCAACGATGCTTCCGCCGGGCTATTGGTCAGGACACACGCCCGCGTTGCCCTTCAGCCAGGGGATTTAGTCGAGGTCGTGGGCACTACCCGGCGTGGCGAATTCGCCCCGCTCCTGGAAGACGGAGAGTTTACCAAGCTTGCCGCCTTGGAGCCACCCAAGGCTCTTTTGATGTCCGCCGATCAAGTGATCGCGCAGGGGGCCGAGTCCCAATTCATCCAAATCGACGGCTTCTTGGTCAACGACTCCGGCGGGGTCGGCGAAAAGACCCTTATCTTGCAAGCGGGCGATCGCTTATTCCATGCCGGCCTTTTGCAAGGCTCGTTGCCGGTTTTGAGGAAAGGGAGCCTCCTACAAGTGCGCGGCATCACTTCGCTGCAGATCGACAAATCTGCAAGCATTGTGGACCCTTCCGGTTTTTCGGTTCTCATGCGTTCACCCAATGACCTGACTGTGTTACGTACCGCATCATGGTGGACCGCCGAGCGCATGCTGAAACTGGTGGCGGGTGGCACCGCGCTCATGCTGGCAGCGTTTGCCTGGATCGCCATTCTGCGGCGCAGAGTAAGCGCGCAAACTGCGGACTTGCGCATGGCCAAAGAAGCAGCCGAGGAGGCCAATCGCACCAAGAGCGAATTTCTGGCTAATATGAGCCACGAAATTCGTACCCCTATGAACGGTGTTTTGGGGATGACGCAATTGGCACTGGAAACTGAATTAACCAGCGATCAGCGGGAATACATTTCCGTGGCTAAACAATCGGCTGATGCGCTGCTCACCCTGATCAACGATATTTTGGACTTCTCCAAGATTGAAGCGGGCAAGCTCGATCTTGATCCGTTTCCCTTCCAGCTTCGCGACAGTTTGGCTGATGACTTGCGCGTGAGCGCGGTGCGGGCACAAGAAAAGGGCCTGGAGTTGCTTTGTGAGATCGAAGATGACGTTCCGGACCGGTTAGTAGGTGACGCTGGAAGGCTGCGGCAAATTCTCTTGAACCTTGTTTCGAACGCGGTGAAATTCACGCTGGACGGGGAAGTGGCGGTGAGTGCTTCTGTCGAGTCGGTATCCTCCGATAACGTGCAAATTCACTTTGTTGTTACCGACACAGGCATTGGTATAGATCCCGAAAAGCAGGATCTCATCTTTGACGCGTTCTCCCAAGCTGATAATTCCATGACGCGGCGTTTTGGGGGAACTGGTCTCGGACTTTCTATTTCGCGGCAGTTGGTTGAATTGATGCACGGAAAAATTTGGCTCGAAAGCACGCTGGGAGAGGGCACTCGTTTCCATTTCACCGCAAAGTTTGAGCTTGACAAAGGCAGCGGTGAAGCGCCAGCTGAACCCGTTTACGCCGGCGAATTCGAAAAGCTTAACGTATTGATCGTCGACGACCATCCGACGAATCGCAGAATACTAACCGCGAATCTGGCGAAGTGGGGAGCGAGGACTCAAACTGCGGAATCCGGCAGCGCGGCTTTGCGGATATTAGAACGGCAAAGTTTCGACGTAATGCTGCTCGATATGCACATGCCTGGCATGAACGGATTTCAGGTTGCCGCAGAAATCGCGGAGCGCTGGCCAGGCCTGCCGATGCGGATTGCGCTACTGACCTCTATGCGCGAACGCGGCGATGATGAACGCTGCCAGGCTTTGAATATCGGCGCATATCTCTCCAAGCCTTTCAAGAACGCCGATCTCCATGAGACGATTTGCAAGCTGATCGCGCCGGCCGCCGCTCCGGTGACGGCGATCGAGCCTAAGAAAATGCAATCAATGGAGTCGCCGGTGCGCCATCTGCAGATCCTCGTGGCGGACGACAACGCCGTCAACCAAACAGTGGCGAAACGAATGCTTGAGAAACTCGGCTATGTTGTCACGCTGGCGGGAAATGGCAAAGAGGCACTGGATTCCGTCAAGGCCCGCGCATTTGACATGGTTCTAATGGATGTTCAGATGCCGCAGATGGACGGATTGGAAGCGACTCGAGCAATCCGCGACTGGGAAGCCGGCAAGTCGCGCACGCCGGTGATTGCTTTGACAGCGCACGCCATGGCGAGCCATCGCGCTGAGTGCCTGGCGGCTGGCATGGACAGCTATATAGCGAAGCCGCTGCAATTAAACCAGCTTGTGACGGAAATTGAAAGGCTCTGCCCGGTTGCCGAGCCTGAAATGGTTTCTTCGTAAATTATCTGAGTCCGTCGTTATCAATGCAATGATTGCTAAAACGCTATCTATTGTGTTTTCAATGGGATGAAAATTTCTCTTGTCACTCTCGACTAGAGTGTGCTAAAACTGTGCGTGGGACGGATTGGTAAACAGAACGATGTTTAGCCCATCCAGAGAGTCCCAAGAGTTTTTAATTCACCAACTCAGTGGAGGTTTTAAGTATGGAAATTCGTCCGCTTCACGACCGCGTCGTGGTTAAACGGATTGAAGAGGGAGAAGAGAAGACCACAGGCGGTCTGATCATCCCCGATTCTGCTAAGGAAAAGCCGCAACAGGGCGAGGTCGTTGCCGTCGGAAATGGCAAGAAGACCGATGAGGGCAAAGTGCTTGCTCTCGATGTAAAGCCGGGCGACCGGATCCTGTTTGGCAAGTACTCCGGTTCAGACATCAAGCTGAACGGCAACGAATATCTAATCATGCGCGAGGATGAGATCCTTGGCGTGATTTCTAGCAATGGCAAGAAGTAGGAGGATAAAAAATTAACTATGGCTGCAAAACAGATTGTCTATAGCGAAAATTCCCGTCAGGCTATTCTTCGTGGCGTTAATCAACTGGCTGACGCCGTGAAGGTGACGCTCGGCCCCAAAGGGCGCAACGTTGTTTTGGAAAAGAAGTTCGGCGGACCCACGATCACGAAGGACGGAGTAACCGTTGCGAAGGAAGTGGAACTGAAAGATCCGCTTGAGAACATGGGCGCGCAGATGGTGCGCGAAGTGGCCTCGAAGACCAGCGACATCGCGGGCGACGGCACGACTACCGCCACGATCCTGGCGCAGGCGATCTTCCGCGAAGGCGTGAAATCGGTTGCCGCGGGCGCAAACCCAATGGCGTTGAAGCGCGGTATCGAAAAGGCCGTTGAAACGGTCGTCGAAGGCGTGAAGAAATTCTCCAAGCCGGTTTCCGGGGATGCGATTGCGCAGGTTGGCACGATTTCAGCCAATGGCGATGCCACCATCGGCAACATCATCGCGGAAGCCATGAAAAAGGTTGGCAAAGACGGCGTCATCACGGTAGAAGAATCGAAAACCATGGTGACAGAGCTGCAAACGGTAGACGGCATGCAGTTTGACCGCGGCTATCTTTCGCCCTACTTCGTGAGCGATCCGGATCGCATGGAAGCGGTTTTGGAAGATCCCTACATCCTGATCCATGAAAAGAAGATCAGCAACATGAAGGATCTGCTGCCGCTGCTCGAGCAGATTGCCCGCGCGGGTAAGCCGTTGCTGGTGATCGCGGAAGAAGTGGAAGGCGAAGCGTTGGCCACTCTGGTTGTTAACAAGCTGCGTGGCACGTTGAACGCCTGCGCCGTGAAGGCGCCGGGCTTTGGCGATCGCCGCAAGGCCATGTTGGACGACATTGCCATCCTGACCGGCGGCAAGTCGATCATGGAAGAGACCGGCATCAAGCTGGAAGGTGTGAGACTGGAAGATCTGGGCCGCGCCAAGCGCGTCACGATTGACAAAGACAACACCACCATCGTGGATGGCGCCGGTACGCAGAAGGCCATCGAAGGCCGCATCAAGCAGTTGCGGACGCAGATTGATGAAACCACTTCCGACTATGACCGCGAGAAGCTGCAAGAGCGCCTCGCCAAACTGGCCGGCGGCGTGGCTGTCATCAAGGTGGGCGCAGCGACCGAAACCGAAATGAAGGAAAAGAAGGCTCGTGTCGAAGACGCGCTGCATGCTACTCGCGCGGCTGTAGAAGAAGGCATTGTCCCCGGCGGCGGCGTGGCGCTGTTGCGCGCGGGCAAGACCTTGCACAACCTAAAGGCCGAAGGCGACGAGCAGATTGGTATCGATATCATTCGCAAGGCGACCGAAGAACCGCTGCGCCAGATTGCCGGCAACGCGGGTTATGAAGGCGCCATCGTGATTGAGAAGGTTCGCGCCAGCGAAGATGCCAACTACGGTTTCAACGCGGCTACCGGAGTTTACGAAGATCTCGTGAAATCCGGCGTGATCGATCCGACCAAGGTGACGCGGTCGGCATTGCAGCACGCCGCTTCGATCAGCGCTTTGATGCTGACCACCGAAGCGATGATCTGCGAAATCCCCGAGAAGAAGGCTGCCGGTGGACCGCCTCCCGGCCACGGCCCTGAGATGGATTACTAAGAATCCCCCTCACTGCTAAAACAGCCCGCCGAGCGAAAGCTTAGCGGGCTTTTTGTTTTGATGAATGAATGCGGATTGGGTTAATGGCGGATACGCATGGGT
The DNA here is from genome assembly GCA_963764105.1 of Bryobacterales bacterium. Lineage (GTDB taxonomy): Bacteria > Acidobacteriota > Terriglobia > Bryobacterales > Bryobacteraceae > Bog-105. The sequence continues at coordinate 107,382 of CAVXRP010000007.1, read as the reverse complement.
TTCTCGATCCAGCGATCTTTACGTATTTCGCCGGGTGCGACGAAGTTTGGCATGCAGGGGATTTTGGACCGGTCGAACTTTTGGAGGAACTGGAATCGTTTAAGCCGTTGCGCGGAGTTTGGGGCAATATCGACGGGGAAAAGGTGCGATTGGCTGTGCCGAAGGACTTGCAGTGGGAATGCGAAGGGATGCGGGTTTACATGACGCATATTGAAGACCCACGCGCGCGAAAGGAGATTGCCCATTACCAGCCGGGGCTTTTCGTCTGCGGACATTCGCACATTCTCATAGTGGCGCGCAAGCCGGGTTCGTACCTGCATCTCAATCCGGGTGCCGCAGGGCATCAGGGTTGGCACAAAGTAAGGACGATCCTGCGATTTACCGTGGCGGAGGGACGACTGAGTCAGTTGGAGGCGATAGAGTTGGGTCCACGTGGGAGAGCCAAAGCCACATAAGACTCGGCGCTACAGAGGACGACATACTCATTACCTCCCACTGCATAGACAGCGGGAATGCCTCCGATGGGCGAGCTCAGTTCCATCTCCCAAAGAACCTTGCCGGTTTCTTCGTCGAGGGCGCGGACGAATTTATCGGAGGTTCCGGTGAAGATCAAACCGCCGGCAGTGACGACCGGTCCACCTTTGGTGCGACTCACTTTCCCTAAAGGTACTTGCCACTTGATGGTCCCGGCATTGAGATCATAGGCGGTCATGGAGGTCCAGGGAGGCGCAATCGGAGAGACGCCGGCGCTCGTTGACATGAAGCCGAAGCCACTCTCATAACGATCGGGGCCGGCCTTGGGAGCGGGCACAAGCTTCAACAGGCACGGCAAGTCTTTCGACATGACGTAAAGAGTCCCATTCGATGGATCGACCGCCGCCCCGCCCCAGTTCGCGCCGCCGTTATTGCCGGGCATTTGAACAGTGTTGCGTAAGCCGGGAGGAGTGAACAAGCCTTCGTTGCGGGCACTGGCAATTTCGTCTTTGATGCGCGCGCGCTCAGCCGGATCGATGGAGGGGTCTACGTCATCGGCAGTGAATTTCTGGCGGGCGAAGGGCGGAGGTTTAACAGGAAACGGCTGCGTGGGCCAGGCCTGTTCACCGGGCATATCGGATTTAGGGACAGGGCGTTCTTCGATAGGCCAAAGCGGTTCTCCAGTAACGCGGTTGAAGACCCACACGAAACCTTGCTTACTCACTTGCGCCACAATATCGACCGGTTTGCCATTGTGTTGAACAGTGAGGAGCTTGGGCGCAGTGGCATCGTCGTAATCCCAGATATCGTGATGCACCATTTGGAAATGCCACAGGCGCTTGCCGGTGCGCGCGTCGAGAGCGAGGAGGCAATCGCCGAAAAGGTTTGCGCCGAGGCGATCCGCGCCGTAGAAATTATATTTCGGGCTGGCAGTGGGGATGTAGACGATGCCGCGTTTTTCATCGAGCGTGAGTTCGCTCCAGGCGTTGGCACCGCCGACGGATTTCCAGGCGTCTTTCGGCCAAGTGTCGTAACCGAACTCGCCTTCATGCGGAATGGTGTGGAACGTCCAGCGCAGCGCGCCGGTGCGAACGTCGAAAGCGCGGATATCGCCGGGCGCGGAACCCCAGCCTTGATTGGTGGCGGAACCGAGGATCAGCAGGTCTTCAAAAACACGACCCGGCGTGGTGGATTGCACGAGCGAAACGGTTTGCGGATCGCGGCCGAGGCCTTCTTTAAGATTGACGAAGCCATTTTGGCCAAACGAAGCGATGCTCTGGCCGGTGCGCGCGTCGATGGCTTGGAGCAGGTGGTTGGCGGCGAAGAGGAGGCGACGCTCGGAACGATCTTTACTCTCCCAATAGTTGATGCCACGGTTGGTGATGATCTTGGTGTCTGGAGCGGGCTTGTGAGACCAGATTTCGAGGCCGGTAGAAGCATTGAGGGCGACGATGGAGTTGTTGCGAGCTAGCAGGTAGATGACGTTATCGACAATGAGGGGGTTGAACGCGTAGTTGTTGGCGTCTTCCGTAGGATAGGTCCAAGCTACTTTGAGCTGAGTGACATTGGCGCGAGTGATCTGAGTCAGTGACGAGTATTGGGAGGAATCGGAAGAGCCAGCGTAGAGGTTGCGCATGGCGCTGCCCCACAGGAGGACCAAGAGAATGGTTTTCATTTCACGAGCACGGCGTTCTGGCGATCGGCGCCGTGGCAGTTATCGAAAAACTTCTTTACTTTCTCGAATTGATCGGGAGGAAGCGTGACGGCTTCGGTGCGGAGTTCTTCAGTCATGGTGAGCAGGCCGGGTTCTTGTTTGAAACTGACGGAGAATTTGCCGAAATCCGAGTCGAATTTTGCGGCTGAGGGCATTTCATCAATGGTGAAACCCGCGGGGAGTTTGACATGGACCGTCTTGCGATAGAGAGCGGCGCGCAGAACGATCGGGCTTACGCGCTTTTCACTTTTCGGAAACGGCGGGGCGACGAAGTGCGGGATGGCTAGCACGGCCGGGTTGAAGACGAGCAGGCGGTTTTGCATGGTTTGGCCGTAGCTGGGAGAATCGAAGCTTATTTTGAGATCGAATTTGTTTTGATCGAAGTGGTCTTCCGGAGCGAGGCTCGAGATGACAGCGCCTTTGGCCCGATCGTTGAGATTGCGCTGATAGGTGGCTTTGTATTTGTCGGGGCCCTCGCTGGATTCGAAACGCCGCTCGATACTGGCGGGCTGGCCGGTTTTGGAGTTGAGGAAAGAAACAGCCAACCGGCCATCGGCGTCGAGGGCGGCGTCGACGGAGACATCGATCAAATTGGCTTCGGGTTTGGTGACGGGCATGCGCAGAAGATCGCCACGGTCTCCCGCCAGGAGAAGCGCATAGCTGCCTTGTTCATAAAAGGGCAGATCGCCGACGGGGGTTTTGTCGTCGGTAGGATCGAAAATCAGCAGGCGACCGAGCGGGCTGGAAATGACGGTAGGCGCAGTGACGGAGTCGGATACCTTGGTGGCTAAAATCATGTGATTGAACTGATGGGGCGAGGGCCATTCGCCGTGTACATGAGTTTTGTCGCCGGAAAAGATCGCAATCATATAGGCATCCAGGCCGGCGGCTTTGAGCATGCAGCGCATCAGGTTGGCTTTATCTTTACAATCGCCATATTGTTTGGTGAAGACAACCTGAGCCGTATGCGGGACGTATCCTCCGCCGTTCTGGAGGTTCATTTCGATGGCGACGTAACGAATATTTTGAACGTAACGGCCGATGGCGCAAAGCTTTTCATAATCGGACTTAGCGCCAGAGGTGAGTTGACTGACTTTAGCGGAGATATCAGGTGTGACTTCGTCCTGACCTTGGGCGAGAGAGGATTGCCAACGCGAGACCTCGGCCCAAGAGCTAAAGGCGGGTGAGACAGAGGGAGAACCTGGAGGTGGGAGGAAGGAGACAGCGAGACGGGGAGCCGTGGAGACGGAATCGTCTTCGGCATCGCGGAATGGGAGATTTTTCAACTCCCAGGTGTAAGACGAGCCGTCAACCATAGGTTCTAACGGAGATTGATTGAAGAGGACAGCCTTGGCGGTCCAGCCGGTGGGTAACGTAACTGTGTAGCGAGATTGCAGGGACGGCAAATGTGTTTGAAAATAGAATTCGTCCTGGGCGGTCAAAGCTTTTTCCTGAACGGTGTATTCGTAGGCGAAGACGGAACCGATTTCCGGATTTTCGGCGTTGATCACGCGAGCGCGACCATCGACGTAGAGTTCGGCCTCATTGAAGGCGCCGATGTCCATGACGCTGTTCTTGTCGAAAGTCTTCTGAAATCCATCGGGCGCGATGAGCCAGGCATGGAGCTCTTTCACGTCGCGGCGGTTTTTCCAATAATGAACGGTGACGAACGCATCCTTGCGACCCTGTTGATTGAGAATTCTAATGGCATGGCGCTCCACGGTGGTGATGGAACCGGCGGGATCGAGTGTGACGTGCTGGTCATCCAGCAAAACAGCCGCCGGCACTTTGCCGGAATAAGCGGGGAGCTGGCGGGAGGAGGCTTCCTGGACCCAGGAAGGAACATCCTTGTTTGAAAAGGCCCAGAGCGCGGGAGCGAGCAGAAGGACGATTGAGGCGATTCGCATTTTGGCTTCCTATTGCTGAGTGGCGGGTTGCGCCTCGGCGGGTTTGACGAGCGTGATCATGTGTTCGTCATTGGCATGCGCCTGATCGAAGATGCCCTTGACACCTTTGTAGTTTTTCACATCGAAACTGGGGATTTGGGTGCCGCCGAACATGAAGGTGCGGCGATAGAGCAAGGTATTCGTGGCGTTGTTTATGGAGATATTGGTAACGTACTTGACAAAGGCGCCCATCTCAAACGGCGCCGGCTTTTCCGGATGATCGAGCTGAAAGCCGGCCGGCAAATGGATGTCGATGGTATCGAGTTCACTCCACGGATAAGGGAAGTAGATGTTGTTGGTGCGAGTGGCTTCGGCAAAGACAGCGCGCTGACCGGAGGTAAAGTAACTGGGACGGAGGAAGAGGCGCTTGCCGGTACGCTGCGCGTACCCTTTCACCAGCAAGTGATACTTCACGCCGACGGGCAGCTTGGCATCGGGAGAGATAGTGATGGAGATGTTAGAAAGCTCAAACTCCGAAAAGCGCTCTTTGATTCGTTCGCGGAGGACCTGCTCGCGTTCGGCGTCGTTCTGCTTGGAGTGATTTATGCGAAACGCAATGGATTCGTTGCCCCAATAGATTTCGCGAACGTCGCCTTCCAGGTCTCCTTCAGGCGAGAGGTTGAACTCGGCGATGCGTTGCATCTTAGTTTCGTCGGCGGTCATGAGAGGGGTCTGGACCCATGCGGAGTCCTTTGCATCGGGAATGAGAGCGGGGACGCCTTGCTCCATCCAAGTGAGCGTTCCGGGAGCGGCCCAGGGGTCGCTTACATCAAAAAAGCGCCACTTGCCGTTCAACTGAACGGCGGCGTCCGCGTTGTTTAGAAAGAAACGCGATTGGATGGCGGGCGAAAACAGGAACGACCGGCGGTCGGCAACGAGGGCCAAGCGCGCATCGTAGCCGGCGGCTTGAGCAAGGGCGATGAAGACGAATTCGATATCGCGCGGATTGCCCACACGCTGGCGAAAGGTATCGACGGAATTGCTGTTGGGCTTGAACTGCTGGCGTTCTTCGGTGGTGATTTCGTCGCCCGCCGTACTCTTGATGGTCTTGCGGCAGTAGTCGGCGAGCAGGGTAAGTTTTTCGTCGTCGGTTTTGCCCTTGGAAACGATTTCAGCGGCGGCTTGTTTGATTTCGCCGTTGATCTTGATTCTTTCCTTGGCGAAGTTGTATTCCTGTTTGCCGATGATGGACCAGTATTTGTCTTTATCGGCGGCGATGGTCGGTTCGTAGAAAACGAGAATCCATTGCCTGGACGCGCGATCGGGCGGCGAATGAGGTTCGTCATGATAGGCGGGCACGTTGTGGACAGTGATGGACGTGAAACCCTTGGAATCGCGATTGCCTCTTTCGGGATTGCAGCCGAATGGGATGAAGCGCATCTCAGGCAATGTGGCGTAGTTGCTGGAGAACGGTTTGAGATGGAACGAGACTTCATCGACGGGAAATTCGCTTTGCACATCGAGAGGGAAGTAGGGAGTGTAGCTTTCGGCAATCTCGCCTTTGTTTTCAGTCAAGCGGTATTCGATGATGGAGCCGGGCTCGACGGACGGCAGAGCAAACGAAACGACCTTGACTTTGAGGCCGCTCTTTTTGACTTCGACCTTGTCGAAAATGGCGTCCTTCTTCAGCTCGAGGATAGTTCCATCGGGATGGATGGTGCGGCCGGCGACGTCGGAGATGTGGGACTTGCCGAAGTATTCGATTTTGACGTCGGCATACTTTTCGCGTCCACGGTCGGTGAAAATTTTGATGCGGATGTATTCGATTTTGACGTTTTGGTTGGAGCCGATGAGGGCGTTCTCGATGCGGACATCGCGGAAGAGGGCTTCGGCGTCTGCATTGGGATCGGTTTTGGATTGTTTGAGAGCGAGCTCTTCGGGGTTGATGGGACGCCAATCGGCGGCGAAGGCCGGCAGAGCGAGGGATAGCAGGGAAAGATAGAAAACGGCTGTTCTCACAAGCATGTGGTGCGGGCCTGAGCGACCCGTTACCTCCGTGCTGCCGATTTTAGCGTAAAACGGGGTGGACCGTCGGCGGGATTTAATGCATTGGGAAGGGGCGGTGGAGGGCGATTCCGTCCCGCGTATAAAGAATAGCAGCGAGCGGCGGGAAGTGATGATGTTTTCCGGAGAATGCGCGGCGAGTTTTTCCCGCGCGTGGCGAGGCGGGGCGGCATTGGCGAAGAGTGGGTTGGCCGAGATGGTTTCCATGTCAATTTTCGTGGCAAAAAGTAATAGTGCGCGTAGCATGCTTTTCGTTTTAAGAATAGAATTCGGGAAAACGGGGTGGGATGAAAATTTTGGGTAAGTGATTGGAAGGAATGGGGGATAATTTTTTTGGGTGGGCGGTGAACGGGGAAAATGCGGGTTAGATTATAGAAATTGGGTTCTCGGGGGGGGGGTTAACAAATGTTAACGAGATTGCTCTGGCTCGCTCTGGCTTCCGTGCTGCCGGTACAAGGCTGACCGGGAGGTCAGCCGCAGACCAGGAGGTCAGCCCCACTAGTGCGGGGTGGAGTTTAGGATTTCGATGGCGCCGTTGCTGTCGGTCAGGCGCATTTCGCAGCGGCCGTCGCCGATGGTCCCGCTGAGGCTGTCGGAGGACATTGAACCGGAAACAGTCAATGGGAAATCGGAGCGAATTTTTCCGAAGGAAGTGGATGCGGTCACGCGGTAGCTTGGGTTGCCACTAAGATGGACGCGGATGGGTGAGAAAGAGGTGTGAATGATAATAGGCTGGCAACCGGATTGCGCGTTGCTGGCGGCATCGACAGCGCCGTTTTGATTATCGACGTCGATAGCTCCGGTGACTTGCTGCAAATCGACTCCGGCGAAGCTCGTTTTTACGTTGGCCGAGCGGACGTTGGTGGCTCGCACGCTGCCGTTGTTATTCACGACCGTAACGGCACCGGCAATTTCGGCGGCTTCGACGGAGGCGAAACTGGTCTTCACGTTGGCTTCGCCGTGGATACCAGTGACGGTGACCGCGCCGTTGGCCGATTGGATGTGCGCGGCGCCGTCGACGTCGGTCACAGTAACGCCACCGAAAGAATTCTCAATCTTGACGGGACCTTTGATCTTCGAACCTTCGATTCGTGAATTGTTGGCGCGAACGGAGAGACCGCGGCCGATATCGGAGAAACGCACTTCGCCGAAGCTGGTATTGAGTTCTGCCATACCAGTAACGTTTAACGCTTCCACTTTGCCATTACCGTTGTGAACAGTCATATCGCCGCGAAAGTTGTGAACCGTCACGTTGCCGAAGGAGTTTTTGATTATTCCTGTACCGCCCGAATCGATGAGGTCGACCGTGCCATTGGTATTTGTGATGGTCACGTCTTTAGCAATTCGTTCGGCGGAAATGGAGGCGAAGCGATCTCTCACGCTGAGCGCGCCCGCGACATCGGCAACCTTTACGTTGCCGTTGGTGTTATCAATTGATGCGTCGCCGGCATTGCCGAGTAACTCGACATTGGCGAAGGAGTCTTCCAGCCGCTGAACACCTTTGCCATCACGAAAACTGAGCGCGCCATGGGAAGTTCGGATGTTCCCGTTTGCCTTGAGACCAGTGACAGAAACTGCGCCAAAGGAGTTTCGCACTTCGAGGGGCGCACTCTCCGGCATGGTGATTTCATAACGGACTGAGTAAGAAATATTGTTGAAGCCCAGAAACGAAGCGGGATTTTCGGGATAGCGAGTGCGAATGGAGAATTCGGAGGCGAATGGCTCGGTTAGGATTTCGATCTGGGCGGCGAACTGCTCAGCCCGGGAGCGGTCGGAGGCGGAGACGTGGATCTCAGCGTGAATTGTGAGATCTAACTGAGGATGAGTGTGGATGACGATCTCGCCAAGTTTGTGTTCCACAAGGACGGCTTGGCCTGGGCGGAGAGTGAACGTCTTATCGAAATTACGGGTATAGTCCTCGCGCGCGGTGACAGTTGAGGCGAGCAGCATGGCGAGCAGAATGACCTTAATTGGATTGATCACGCGTGAGGACCTCCTGTAGGGTATGCCGTTTTTCGCGATATAGGTCAGCCAGGTCAGTCTGCAGGCGAACGTTAAAGCGGTTTTGCGCGATATTCGAGCGAGTTTCGAGAATGGCGGAATCGAGCATCTGGAGTTTCTCGCGATAACTTACGAGAAGCGGGGAAGATGAGGGGTTCTCCAGCTTTGGTTGTGCCAAGCGGGATAACTCGTCGATGGAATGACGATAAGCGGCCTCGTTCTTTTCTACTTCTTTCAGAGCTTGGTCGGTGAGGAAATCTTGGGTGGAAAGATTTGTGGTGGCGCCTGAAGGGTGAGTGGGAGTGGCCGGCCAGCGAAGGACGGCGAGTAGCACGACGGCCGCAGCGGCCGCTGTCAGTGCCCAGAGTCTCCAGTCAGGTCTCGGCCAGCGATGGGTAGGCGGTTGGCTTTGGGCTTCTAAACCGCGACGAATATTCGGCCAAAGATCAGGGCTGTCCCATTCGCAATGAAGCTGTTTGGCGGCATGGGAGATTTCGTTCCAGATGCGGAATTCGTTGCGGCAGACGGCGCAATCGCGCATGTGCAGTTGGGCGTCGGCCATGAGGTCGGGATTGGCCAAGGCACGCTCCAAATCACCGCATTCAAATTTCATGGCGGGGCTCCGTTAACATTTGCTTTAAGGCTCGTTTGGCTTCGAAAAGCCAGGCGCGCGAGGTGCCTTCGGGAACCTCCAGGACGCCTGAAATCTCAGAATGCTTTAGGCCCTCCACCTCGAACATGAGAAACACGAGGCGGTGACGTTCGTTGAGCTTGAGCAAAGCGCGTTCGAGGGCGACTTTGAGGGGCAATTTGCTATCCATTGAAAATTCCTTCAAGATGGGCTTTTCCGCGAAGCGCTGGCGTTTGCGCAGGATGTCGTAACAGGAGTTGACCAAGATGCGGTAGATCCAGGTGGACAGCGCGGAATTTTCTTCAAAGGCGCCGATGGCTTTGTACACTTTCATAAATGTTTCCTGGACGGCGTCCTCGGCATCGCCGCGGCTAGCCAACAGCTGATATGCCAAGCTCTTCATGCGCGTTGCATACAGGCCGTAAAGGTGTTCGAACGCACACACTTCTCCTCGTTTGCAGCTTTGGAGAAGCTCTGCGTCAGTCGGATTGTCCGGCAAGGTCGCGCCGAACGGCAGCGGCAAGCGAATCTCCCACGTCATTTCATTTTCGGGCATTAGACGGGGGCGGATCGGGGAACGTTGGGATGGGGAGGAATATTTTCACCGGACGAGAATCTTTGGTCAAAAGGCGCAGAATTGAGCTATTTCGCGCAATTGGCCAAAAGGTTACCCTCAAGGAGCATTGATTTCCCTTTGTTTTGCATAGCTTGTTTTTGTATTCAGGGAATCAGGGGCCAAGGTTGTTAATTGGGAATGGGCGGCTGAATGCAAGTTGGCTTGGCATTCCCAGGAGGAAGTAACCAAATGCTAAGTTCAAGGTTCAGCCTGTACCGAACAATACTCGTCGCCGCCCTTTTGTGGTTTGGCAAATCCGCCCAATGCGAGCCGATCATCGGGATTGGTAACGGCATTGGGGGATCTGCCGGTGTCCTCTACTCGATCAACCCTCTTACTGGCGCGGTAAACGCGATTGGACTCTCGGGAACAGGTAACGGATATTATCCGATCAGTTCAGGGCCGATAGCCGGCAGTTATTTCGCGATATCTCCATTCAACCACTACCTGGAAAGTTACTCTCAGCCCGGTACCACCCAGCCGCCCTTCGGGCAGTGGGAATACCATGGGGGAGGTTTTTTCTTGACCGACTTTGCTTTCGATTCCTCGAACGGGAAGCTCTTTTCCCTAACGGAGTCTAGCGCGTTGGGGGGCCCCGAAGGACTTGTTCAGCTAACTAATACTGGCCCTTATGCGGCGTGCCCCACGGTGAATTGCTATAACCTGGCCGCTACGGGTATTGCTCAAGCCCCGGCTTTGCCCAACCTCTCAATCATTGAGTACATCAATGGACTTGGTCTCTATGGAACCGACGGTCACAATGCCTACCTAATTAACGAGACAACTGGCGCAACGACCCAATTGCCTGACCTTACCTATACCGGCCCCATCATTACAGGTCTGGCCTACGATCCAGACAGCGGCCGCCTGATCGGCGTCGCCGGAAGCCTACCTGGATTGGGCGGTTCCGGAGGCCCAAGTACGATCTACGACATCGACCCACTGACCGGAGCGGTCAACGTCTTGAACGCTAACGCTCCGGACATGTATGGCTTGGCGGCTGTTACCATTCCCGAACCTTGCACGCTATTGTTGCTAGGTGTGGGACTCTTCGGCGTTTGGCTGGGTCGCCGGCTTCTTACCCACCAGATGACTATGTAAAAGAGCACCGGCCCTCTGGATGGTGACTTTCTAAAAGCGCACCTTGGAGAAGGAGCAAACCCGTCCCTTTTTGCTGCCCCACGACGAAGTGGGTTACAGTACAAAAGAAGGATGCGCATGAGCGACAACCTCGGCACCGGAGCGAGCCCGAATTCTCCCGCCATCGCGGTGCGGGGATTGGTGAAGAAATACGCGAAGGCAAAGACGAACGCGGTGGATGGCGTTTCGTTCAATGTGTCGCGCGGAGAGATCTTCGGGTTGCTGGGTCCGAATGGCGCGGGGAAGACGACGACTATCGGGGTGTTGACGACGGCGATTTTGCCTACAGAGGGATCGGCCTCGATTATGTCGGTGGATGTAACGCGCGACCCGATCAGCGTGAAGCAGCGTATTGCGGTGGTGCCGCAGCAGAGCAATTTGGACCGCAGCTTGAAGGTTCGCGAGATTCTGACGTTTCATGCGGCGTACCATGGCGTGCCGCGTAAAACGCGGGAAGCGCTGGCGGACAAGTTACTAAACGAACTGGGGTTGGGCGAACGAAAGAATGAGAAGGTGAACCGCTATTCGGGCGGCATGGCGCAGCGTTTGATGATTGCGCGGGCGCTGATGCATGAGCCGGATGTGCTGTTCCTGGATGAGCCGACGAATAATCTGGATCCACAGTCGAGGCTGTTTTTATGGGAGCGGATTCGGGAGATGAACGCGCGCGGCTTGACGATTCTGCTGACGACGCACGATATGGACGAGGCGGATAAACTGTGCCAGCGCATTGCGGTGATGGACCATGGCAAGATTCTGGTGGACGACACGCCGGCGGAGTTGAAGAAGCTGATTCCCGGCGGGACTGTTTTGGAGGTGCGGGCTTGGACGCCCGGAGGTGACGGCGTCCGTGAGGCGGTGAGTGCGGCGCTGAAGGCGATTCCGGGCGTAGCGAAGGTTGAGATGGTGGACGAAAAGGATGCGAATGCCGAGGCGGGCGCTTTGAGCTTTCGGGTTTATGCGGAGGCGGCGAATGCGCTGATTGGACCGGCAGCGCAGGCGGTGTTGACATCGGGCGCGGAGGTGCGCGACTTGAGCGTGAAGCAGCCTTCGCTCGAAGAGGTTTTCATTTTTTTGACTGGGAGGCATTTGCGCTAATGAGCGACGTTAGTTCAACGACAGCTATCCTCGATAGGACTCACACGGAACGCGGACATAGCCGGAGTTTCTTAGCCTTTAACGCGTTTTTTGCGATTTTGCGGCGCGATATTAGAGTCACGGCGAGAGAGTTTGTGCCGTTTCTCTTGCAGGCCCTCATGCAGCCGTTGTTTTTTCTGTTCATCTTCGGAAAGGTGCTGCCGGGCATTGGATTAGCTGCAGGAAATTTTGCTACTCTGATGCTGCCTGGCATTGTGGCGCTGACCGGAATGATTGCAGCCATGCAAGGCGTGACGCTGCCACTGGTTTTAGATCTGGGGTTTGCGCGCGAGATTGACGACCGGCTGCTTTCGCCGCTGCCCGTTTGGTGGGTGGCGCTCGAGAAAGTGATATTCGGAGCGATGCGGGGAGTGATTGCGAGTTCGGTGATTTTCCCACTAGGATGGGTGATTCTCGGGAGTGGCTTTGTGGTGCGCGATGATCGCATTCTGGTGTTGATCGGCATGGTGCTGTTGACGGGGTGTGTGGGATCGACGATTGGTTTGTTGATGGGAACGGTGATCAAGCCGGACCAGATTAGCTTGATGTTCACGCTGATTTTTACGCCGTTGCTGTTTACGGGCTGCACTTACTACCCTTGGGGCGCGCTCAGAAATATTCGTTGGTTCCAGGTATTGACGCTGTTTAATCCGCTGACTTATGCGGCGGAGGGATTGCGTTATTCGATGGTGCCGCCGATTGGCGGGCACAATTTTCCAACGCTGGGAATCGGCTGGATTTTGCTGTTGCTCGGGGTTTCGGTAGTGACGATGTTTGTGTTGGGAACGCGAACGTTTATGAGCAGAGTAGTGACTTAATGAACGCATTCTTTAATCACACAATATTCCCTCTTCTACCAATTCCGTTTCCACTCACGCCACCAAGTGGTATTGCCGAGTTTTAAGGCGTCCCAGGCGACATCAAGGCTCGCGCGGTCGCCGCGCAGAATCGCTTGGCGGGTGACGCTGGAGGGCAGATTCACCAGTTGGGCAAAGCGATCGAACACTTTTGCGCGTTGTTGTCCGTGTGTTCGCTCGAGTAGGTGCCATACGGTGAGCGCATCGCGCGGACGAGCTGCGGAGAGCACGGAGCGCACGGCCTGCTCGTTTCCGGTGAGATCGAACTGAGCGAGCGATTTTTTAAGAGCTTCCGGTGCATCCAGAAAATACGGGGTATCCGGCCCGTGACCTACGCGGGTGGTGCAGGCTGCGCCTTCTGGAATGAATGACTCGATGGTTTTCGATTGGAAAGCTACCCAACCCAATTCCACAGTCAGAAATCCTCGGCCGTCGTTCGCAACGGACAAGGTGTACTGGCACCCGAGGTCTACGGCTTTTGCGGCAGGTGTGTCCACCACAAACTTTGTGGGAGGGGCCCAGATATAGGCATGGATGGTGCCGTGATCCAGCGCCAAGCTATGGCGGTCGCGCTTTGTCGCGAGCAGGCGCAGACGAGAATTCGGATCGATCTCGACCTCGCCGATAGACTCGGATTGCATGGTCGCGCGAGTGTGCCCGGTTTCGATTACCTGTCCTGAGCGGACAGAGCTCGGGTCCCGGCCGGCCACCGACAACTGCCAGGAAGTGACCGGCGCGCGATCTCTTTGGAGAATAAACGGTATGCCACAGAGACCAAGCATCACCAGCGCCGCTGCTGCTATCAGCCATGGACGATGGGGGAGCCAGCAACTCCCGACTGTCCCGACAGGAAGAGGCGGCTTCCTTCCAGACCATTGCAAGGGTTCGAGTATGTGCTCGAGATGCGCTATGTCGGCTGGCGGCTCAGCGCTTTTGTCCCACAGATAATCTTCTTCACTCATACTTTCCCTTGGCTCCCAACTGATCGCGCAAGAGCTTCATGCCTCGGCATAGGTTTACGCGGACCGACTCAGGCGTTAAGCCGGTGCGGGCGGCAATCTCGGGCCCGGTCATCCCCTCCACTAAACGAAAAATCAAAGTCTCGCGATAGCTTTCCGGCAACCGCTGGATAATAGCGAGGACGGCAAACGCATCGCCCTCCGGCGCTCTCCTCTCTTCGAAAAACACCGCAAGCGGGATTGTCGCTTTCTTTGTCCGTAGATAGTCGGTTGCGGTTCGCCGAGCAATCGCCAGCAACCACCCAGCGAAGGCGGCGGGTTCGCGCAAGGCCGGTAACTGTTTGAGAGCTTTCATAAAGACATCCTGCATGAGATCTTCGGCGTCTTGATAGCCAACATGCGCCAACAAGATGCCGTGAATTAAGCGCCCATACTCCTGATAGAGAGTGCCGAAAGCCGCCCGGTCGCCGCTCTGCGCGGCGCGGACCAGAGCGGCCTCTTGGAGTTTGGGCTCAATGATCGTCAGCACACGGTTGTTTCGATTCAGTTTAGTGCTAAAGACACCTCAGCATCAGTGGGCCTGTGGAAGTAGTACTTGGCGGCCGATAATTGCAGGGAGTCGCTGCGGATGGGTACCAGCACGCTGGTGGCGTAATCGCGGTATGCGGGATTCGTGGCGACTAATTTGATGGCCCAGGCGCCCTCGTTCGGCCACTCGCGCGCTACGGCGAATGTTCCCGCGGTTGAAAGAGAAATGACTTTCAAAGGGATGCTCTTTCGCATTCCATTCACCACGCCTTCAGCGGTGGCGGTCACGGTAGTTTCGCCAGGCGAATGACACGCGGTGATTTGCGCCACCAGGACAGCATGATTTCTCACAGCTTCCGGGTTCGAAGCCGGATTGCCGACTTGCAGGAGCAATGCACCAGCAAAAAGCGGTACGGCGAGTGTAGACAAAGCGAACAGCGGTCTGGACAATACTTTCATACGGATCTCCTTTTCCTCTGGGAACAGCCGGGTTGGAAGAATCTAGCGGCTGTTCAGTGGAAAGGACGGGGATGGGATGGCAACTGTTAACACGTTGGTCGAGATTGAGAGCATTATCATGGCAACCGTTGGGGGTGCCATTTCATCAAACAGGAGCTTATGCGAGCAGACATAATACCTGGCGCGCTATTTCCGGATTACGAGCTGAGCGATCAGACGGGCACGCATCGCAAGCTTTCGGATTTGCAGGGTCCGGATCCGCTGATCCTGGTGCTGAGCCGTGGTGCGTTCTGTCCGAAAGACCGCCGGCAGGCGGAGGGCTTGGTCGAGCTTCATCATGAACTGGAAGTGGGTTACTGCCGGTTAGTCACGATCAGCACCGACAATTTGATTATGACCAACGAGAACCGGACAGGGCTGGATGCGCATTGGACGTTCTTGTCAGATGCGGGACGCAAGGTGCAGAAGGATCTCGATATCGCCGAATACACGGATCCGACGCACAATCCGATGATTCCTCACACCATCGTGCTTGAGCCTGGACTGATTGTGTTCAAGATTTATAACGGCTACTGGTTCTTTGGGCGGCCTACAAATGAAGAGCTGCGGCAAGACCTGCGCGCGGTGTTGAAGAAATGCCGGCCGGATTGGGACATTACGAAGCCGGAAGTGAAAGCCGCCTGGGAACGCGGTGAGAAAGATCTCTTCTATCCCTATGGCAAGAGCTACGCCAAAGTTTTTGGGGAGCAGGAATAACCATCCGCTATGGCCGAACAGACCCTCCGTTCCATCGCGTTTCCAGTGCTGGATTCAGAGCAGATCTCGCAGATTGCCAATTGCACGACGGTGGAGCCGAGGCGCTGCCGCGATGGGGAAACACTGGTGAACACGGGCGATCGATCGTTCCAGTTCTTCATCGTCAAAGCGGGTGCGATTGAGATCCTGGACGTTTCCGGCGAGGCGCCGAGGACGATCACCATCCACCATAAAGGCCAGTTCACCGGTGACATCTCCCACTTAACGGGCGCGCGCGCCGTCTTTACGGCTGTTGCGCGTGGCGAGACAGAGGTGTTTGAAATCTCGGCAGAAGCGCTGCGCCATGTCTTGAATCAGTGTCCCGGCCTCAGCGATATTATTCTGCAGGCTTTCATCGCGCGCCGCCAGTTGTTGCGCGAATCGCCTGGTTTTATCGGCCTGCGGGTGATCGGCTCGCGCTACTCCGCGGACACGTTTCGGGTGCGCGATTTCTTGACCCGGAACCGGGTGCTCTTCACTTGGACAGACCTGGAAACGGAGCCGCAAGTCAATCAACTGCTGAAAGAGTTTGGCGTGACGGAAGCTGATACTCCGGTGGTGGCCTGCGCGCATTTACTGCTCTTGCGCAATCCATCGAATGAGAGATTGGCGGATGAGATTGGCATTTATCAGCCGCTAGAGAATACCGTTTTCGATCTGCTCATAGTTGGGGCGGGGCCGGCGGGTTTGGCGGCCGCCGTTTACGGTGCATCGGAGGGATTGAAGACGGCGGTGTTGGACTGCGACGCTCCCGGCGGCCAGGCGGGCAGCAGCATGCGCATCGAAAATTACCTGGGGTTCCCGACTGGGTTGACGGGCGCCGAGCTCACTGACCGTGCCACCCTCCAAGCGAATAAGTTCGGCGCGCACCTCTCTATTCCCACTGCCGCCGCGCGCTTGTCATTCGAGAATGGCTATGCGACCTTAGACGCCGGGAGCGCTGAGTCGATTAGCGCGAAGTGCCTCTTGATTGCAACGGGCGCGCAATACCGCCGGTTGGAAGTGGCGGGAGTTGGGGAGTTCGAAGGCAGAGGATTGTATTACGCGGCGACACCGGCTGAGGCGTCGTTCTGCATTGGGTGCACAGCGATTGTGGTGGGAGGCGGCAACTCGGCGGGGCAGGCGGCAGTGTTCCTGGCGGGACACGCGAGCCGCGTGATGCTACTGATTCGCGGCAATGACCTGAACAAGAATATGTCGAGCTATCTGGTGAACCGCATCGAGCAGACCGCCAATATTGAATTGCTGACTAATACAACGATCCGGCAGATGGTGGGGAATGGGCACTTGCAGGCGATTGAGATTGTCAGCGGCGCGAGCAAACAGCAGCGGACAATTGAGACCCCGGCAGTGTTTAGTTTTATTGGAGCGACGCCGCGAACGGATTGGCTGCCGGCAGAGGTGGAGCGGGATTCGAAGGGATTTGTGCGGACTGGCTCGGCGGTGGCACAGTCACCCCACTGGGAGGCGGCACGCGCGCCGTTTCTACTCGAAACCAGCCGCCGTGGTGTGTTCGCGGCTGGCGACGTACGGTCGGGGTCTGTCAAGCGCGTGGCGTCCGCAGTCGGCGAAGGTGCAATGGCAGTGCAGTTCGTGCATGAGTATCTCAAAGAGATGTAACTGAGCGTCTAGCCGGCTATAATCCGCTGTGTTTCGGAATCTGGCAGAATAGCTCAATGACCAGGTTCAAGAAGCGCTGCCGATTGTTACTGGCGACAATCGTTTCCACTAGCGCACTCATGGCCGGCGATGCGCCGCTGCTGCTGCAAAAGCCGACCTTGAGCGCCAGCGAGATCGCTTTCGTTTATGCGGGCGATCTCTGGATTGTCGGCCGAGAGGGCGGCGCGGCGCGGCGGCTCACATCAGGAGTGGGAATCGAGACCAACCCGCATTTCTCGCCCGATGGAACGGAGATTGCCTTCACGGGAGAATATGACGGCAACGTGGACGTGTATGTGGTGGCGGCGGCGGGCGGCGTACCTCGGAGATTGACCTGGCATCCGGCGCCGGATCAGACGGAGGGTTGGAGCCCGGATGGGAAGCAGATCCTTTTCAGCTCGAATCGCAACAGCTATTCGCGATTCAGCCGCCTCTTTACTGTGTCGCGTAATGGAGGGATGCCGGTTGAGTTGCCGCTGCCGATTGCCGCAGAGGGTTCGTATTCAGCCGATGGCTCGCGGCTCGCTTATGTTCCCCTAGATCGCGCCTTTTCGATGTGGAAGCGCTATCGCGGCGGGCGCGCGTCTCTCATCTGGATTGCTGCGCTGGCCGATTCAAGTATCGAAAAAATTCCGCGCGACAATTCGAACGATTTCAATCCCATGTGGGTGGGAGAAAACATTTACTTCCTCTCGGATCGGAACGGGCCCGTCTCACTGTTTGCCTATGACACCAGAAAGAAAACCGTTTCCGAGGTTCTCCACAACGAGGGCCTCGACTTTAAGTCCGCTTCCGCTGGACCCGGTGCGATTGTTTACGAGCAGTTCGGGACCATCCATCTATATGACTTGAAGAGTGGCAAATCGACGCCGGTGAGTATCACCGTGACGGGAGATCTGCCGGAGGTGCGGCCGCACTTTGTTAAGGTGGCGAGCAAGATTCGTAATGCCGATCTCTCACCGACAGGCACGCGAGCTGTGTTCGAAGCGCGCGGCGAGATTCTAACCGTGCCCGCTGAGAAAGGAGATATACGAAACCTCACAGAGACTCCGGGTGCGAATGAGCGAAGCCCGGCTTGGTCGCCCGATGGCAAACACATCGCTTATTTCTCCGACGAGTCGGGTGAGTATGCGTTGCACGTGCGGAGTCAGAGCGGAACTGGAGAGACGCGCAAGATCGGCTTGGGAACAGCAGGATCGTTCTTCTACTCGCCTACCTGGTCGCCGGACAGCAAGAAAATCGCTTACACAGACAAACGGCTCAATCTGTGGTATGTAGATTTGCAGGATGGCAAGCCGGTGCATGTTTTTAGAGACACGTTTACCGGCCCGCAGCAGCTTTTTAGAGCGGCTTGGTCGCCAGATAGCAAATGGCTGGCTTACACAAAGCAAGGACGGAGCCATATGCGTTCCGTTTATGTTTACTCGCTCGATACAGGGCGGAGCCAACCGGTTACAGATGGTATGAGCGACGCGATGTCGCCGGTTTTCGATCGAAGTGGGAAGTATCTATATCTGTTATCAAGCACGGACGCGGGTGTGGAAATGGATTCGGCCATGACCAGCTATGACAAGGCGGTGACGAGCAGCGTATACCTAGTGGTGCTGCGAAAGGAGCTACCATCTCCGTTGGCTCCTGAGAGCGATGAGGAGAAGGAGGTCGTTACCGAGGGTGAGAAGACCGACTCGGCAAAGCCATCTCCTAAGCCTGCGGTGGTGACCATCGATTTTGAAAAGATCAGCCAGCGCATTTTGGCGTTGCCACTTCCGCCTAAGAATTATTTGGAGCTGGAACCCGGTAAAGAGGGCGTGGTGTTTGCAGTGGAGGGTGGTGTGGTGAACTCTCCCTCGGCGCCACCGTTGATGACGGCCTACCGCTTCGATTTGAAGACGCGCAAAAGCGACAATCTGATTGCCGGGATTTCGTATTTTCGGGTTTCGGCGAATGGCGAGAAGATGCTTTATCGGCTTGGGGTGCAGCCGAGTAATGCGCCGGCAGTCAGTGGCGCGCCAACCGTACCAGTGCAATGGGTGATTGCCGCCGTGCCGGCTGCGATAACGCCCAATACGCCGGTGGCGCAACCAGTCAACCCAACCACGCCGCGGCCCGGAACGCAAATTCTGAAGCTTGATGAGATGGAGGTTCGGGTGGATCCAAGAGCGGAATGGAAGCAGATGTACCACGAAGCGTTCCGGCTGGAGCGTGATTTCTTCTACGATCCTGGATTCCACGGCCTAAACCTGGCGGCGACCGAGAAGCAATATGAGCCTTATCTGGATGGGCTGGGCGCGCGCACGGATCTGAACTACCTTTTCGAAGAGAGTTTGGGCGGACTGACAGTGGGTCATCTGCGAGTGAATGGCGGAGATTTTCCCAATGTGGCGAAGGTGAGTGTGGGTTTATTGGGGGCTGATTACACGATTGAGAACGGCCGCTACCGGTTTGCTCGCGTGTTCGATGGTGAAAACTGGAATCCGCTGCTCAGAGCGCCGCTCACGCAGCCTGGAGTGAATGTCGTGCCGGGCGAGTATCTGCTGGCGGTGAGTGGGCGCGAGGTGCGTGGCTCCGATAATGTGTTCAGCTTCTTTGAAGGGATGGCGAATCACTCCGTCTTAATTCGCGTGGGACCGGGCCCAAGCGGCGCTGGCTCGCGCGAGGTGACGGTGGTGCCTATCGCCAGTGAACAAGGGTTGCGTAATCTGGCGTGGGTGGAAGATAACCGGCGCAAGGTAGACAAGTTGAGCGATGGAAAGCTGGCTTATATCTATTTGCCGGACACCGCTGCGGGAGGCTACACATTCTTTAACCGTTACTTCTTTCCGCAGGCGGGCAAGCAAGGCGCCGTGGTAGACGAACGTTTCAATGGCGGCGGGACGATGACAGATTACATTCTGACTTACCTGCAGCGAAAGTTGTTGAACTATCGAACGACTCGCGATGGTGAAGATACAACTTGGCCGGTGAGTCTGATTCAAGGACCGAAAGCGCTGATCATCAATGAATATGCAGGATCGGGCGGCGACGCGATGCCCTTTCATTTCCGCGAGGTGCAGTTGGGGCCCTTGGTGGGAAAGCGCACGTGGGGAGGGTTAGTAGGCTTTTTCGGACCACAAGAGGATTTGATGGACGGCGGTTATGTCTCTACTCCCAGCCGTGGTTTCTGGACGCCCAAAGGTGAGTGGGAGATTGAGAACTATGGCGTTGCTCCGGATGTGGAGGTAGAGTTAGATCCTAAAGCAGTTCGCGAGGGTCACGATCCGCAGCTCGAGAAAACGGTGGCTCTGTTACTGGCGGATCTGGAGCAGCATCCAATTCCCAAACACAAAAAGCCGGCTTATCCGAATTACAGCTCTGGGGCCGCGACACGATGAGAGTCTTTCTGGTGTTTTGCTGCGTGACTGCGACGGTCGGATATTTGCGCGGACAGGCGGAAAAGAAGAATCCCGTAGCGGGCGCCGCGACGGCTATACGAGAAGGCAGCTCTCTTTTCCGCGCGAACTGTTCGCCGTGCCACGGTCTGGATGCGCGCGGCGGCGGGCGAGGGCCAGACCTAACCACTGGCCGCTGGATTCACGGCGGCAGCGATGAAGCCATTTTTCAAACCATCAACCAGGGCGTTCCGGGAACCGAAATGCCGGCGAATCCCTTTGAAGACAGTGAAATCTGGTCGCTGGTCGCTTACATTCGCTCGGTGGCCGGTGCGCCGCAAGCTGCGGCGAAGGGTGACATGACAGCGGGCGAGCAATTGTTCTTCGGAAAAGAAAAGTGCGCCACCTGTCACATGGTTAAGGGGCGAGGCGGACATTTGGGGCCGGACTTAAGCAGGGTGGGAGCGGCGCGCTCCATCGCCTATTTGGTGGAATCGATCCGTGAACCAAGTAAGGAGTTGAGCCTAGGATATATCGACCCGAACAATCATTACGGCATTCCGCTCGAGTATGACACGGTGACGGTGGTGATGCCGGGAGGTAAGCGGCTGGTTGGCGTGGCCAAGGACGAGGATGCCTTTTCGATCCAGCTCTTGGCTGAGGACGACGATCTTCACCTGTTGTTGAAGAAAGATCTAACGGAGGTGCGGCATGAAAGACGATCACTCATGCCGGCGTATAGCACGGAGATGTTGAGCGCCGGAGAACTGCGGGACCTCATTGCGTACTTATCCAGCTTGCGAGGAGAGGGATTGTGACACTGCGAAAAACGGCGGCGGCATTTTTGGCGTGCGCGTTCCCCTTATTGGCGCAAGTGACAGTCGAAAGGATTTTGAATGCGCCGCAGGAGCCGCGAAACTGGCTGACTTACTCGGGGAGTTACCGGAGTTGGCGGTACAGCACGCTCGACCAAATTAATGTTTCCAATGTGGTGAATCTCAGCGCGCAATGGGTATTTCAGAGCGGGTCTCTGGGGCAATTTGAAACGACTCCGCTGGTGATTGACGGCGTGCTTTACGGCACGGGACAAGACAATCGGGCTTTCGCACTGGATGCGCGCACGGGGCGGGCGATCTGGCGCTATCAAAGAAGTCTTCCCGATAAGATCCAAGCCTGCTGCGGCATGGTGAACCGCGGCTTTGCGGCACTCGGAGATCGCTTGTTCATGGCCACTCTGGATGCGCACGTGATTGCGCTGGATCGAAAGACCGGTAACGTGGTGTGGGATGTGACAGCGGCGGATTACCGCGCGGGCTATGTATTTACCATGGCGCCGTTGGTGGTGAAGGACAAGATTATTGTTGGCGTGGCGGGCGGCGAATACGGAGTGCGCGGATTCGTGGATGCGTATTCGACCGAGACTGGTAAACGGGTTTGGCGGTTCAACACGGTTCCGGGTCCGGGCGAGCCAGGCCACGAGACGTGGCAAGGCGATTCGTGGAAAACGGGCGGCGCGCCTGCGTGGCTTACCGGTTCCTATGATCCGGAATTGAACATCATCTATTGGGGCACGGGAAATCCCTCACCAAGCGATTATGGAGTGGAACGGAAAGGTGACAACCTATACAGCAATTCGGTGCTGGCGTTAGATGCCGATACAGGCAAGTTGAAATGGTATTTCCAATTCACGCCGCACGATTTGCACGATTACGATTCGACCCAGGTTCCGGTGTTGGTGGATGAAGACTGGCAAGGCAAGCCACGCAAGCTGCTGATTCAGGCCAACCGTAACGGATTTCTATATGTGCTCGACCGCACCAATGGCGAGTTTCTGCAAGCTAAGGCGTTTGGGGAAGTAACTTGGGCGAAAGAGATTGATGCTCAGGGGCGGCCGGCGGTAGCGCCGGGAAGTGAGCCGACGCTGGAAGGCACGCGCACCTGCCCAGGTGCGTTGGGCGCGACAAACTGGTTTTCACCGTCTTACGATCCACAGACGAAGCTTTTGTATGTTGCTTCCTCCATAGAGTGCGACACATTCAGCGCGGCTCCGCAGAAATATCATGAGGGTCACGATTTCATAGGTAGTGTCTATGGGCCGGCGAAGGGCGAGAAGACAGCGGGAGCGATGAGGGCGCTTGATCCGTTGACTGGGGAGAAGAAGTGGGAGTTTCCGTATTTCTCACCGCCCTGGTGCGGAGCGCTTTCAACGGCGGGTGGCATTGTTTTCGGAGGCGACTCAGAGGGGAACTTTATTGTTTTCGATGCACGAACAGGCAAAGACCTCTGGCACATGCAACTGGGTGCGGCGATTTACTCGTCTCCCATTACGTACTCGGTGGATGGGCGGCAGTATGTAGCAATTCCGGCTGGCGCAGGATTGTTTGCGTTCGCGTTGAATGAAAAATGAGTGGCAGGGGCGCGTATCGAGTTAAGACATGATGGGGCAACTAGTTTTTATTGGACCTCAGCGAACTTAGAGGTATCCTATCTCTTACTGTCGACTCAACCCTGCTTATGCGCCTTTTACTCTCCTTACTATTTGTGTTCTCAGCCGGTGCACAACTGCCGCCTGCTACCCAGGCGTCGGTTGACAGTGCTGTCAAAAAGATTCTAGGGCAAACCGGCGTGCCTAGCGCGTCCATTGCCATTGTCAAGGATGGAAAGCTGGCCTACGCGCAGGCGTATGGATTCGCGAGGATCGAAGGGCAAGTGAGAGCCACGCCCCAGATGCGCTATAAGATTGGCTCCAATAGTAAGCAGATTACGGCCACCGCAATCCTGCTGTTGGCGGATGAAGGTAAGATTTCGCTCGACGATCCGGTGGCCCGCTTCTTTCCCGATCTTACGGAAGCGAACGGAATCACTATTCGGCAACTCTTATCACACACCTCCGGCTATGAAGATTTCTATCCACTCGATTATGTAGCGCCCTACATGGCCTTGCCCACCACGCCGCAGGAAATCATGGACAAGTGGGCCAAGAAGGCGCTGAACTTTCCTCCCGGCACTGAGTGGCAGTACAGCAACACAAACTACACCATTGCGGGCGCGATTATCGAAAAGATTACCGGCCATCCTTTGATGGACTTTCTGCGGGTTCGGGTGTTCCAGCCGCTCGAGATGAAATCGCCCGTCGATGTCGACCAGCAGCCGTGGAGCGAGGGCGATCCCACCGGTTACACGAGATTTGCGCTGGGACCGCCGCGAGTTGCACAGCCCGAAGGCGTCAATTGGATTTTTGCGGCGGGTGAGTTGGGTATGACGCCGGCTGATATGGCGCTTTGGGATATTTCGCTGATGAACGGGACCATACTCAAACCTGAGCTACTAAAAGAGCTAACGACAGAGGTTCATCTAAAGAATGGCGCGGGCACAGGTTATGGCCTGGGGATTGGGGTTGCCAACCAGAATGGGCAGCGGGTTTGGCGGCATGGCGGAGGAACAGCAGGCTTCATCAGTTCGAACACCACCTATCCGGACGAACACATGGCCATCACGGTCTTTACAAATCAGGACGATCCGGCCGCTCAAGACATCGCACGCAGCCTAGCAGGCATTCTGAGACAGCCGGCGCCCGACGCAAATAGCGCCAAGAGCCTGGCGCTGGTGAAGACTATCTACGCGCAATTGAGGGGCGGGACGTTGGACCGGTCGCTGTTGACCAACGATGCGAATGCTTACTTCACGGCGCAAGCGGTAGCGGATTATGCGGCATCGTTGAAGCCGCTGGGCGCTGCGACTAAAGTGGAAGAAACAGGCGCCAGTGAACGCGGCGGAATGAGCTACCGCTTCTATAAGGTACAAACGGCGACGAAAACTTTGACGATTTCCACATTTATTACGCCGGAAGGAAAGCTGGACCAATTTTTGGTTTATCCGGCACCGTAAGCTAGTTCACACCTCTACCGTATTGAAGTGGGGAGAAGTTCCCGGGTTACCCGTTCGAGCTCGAGCTTCAGGGACTCTAAGAGAATGGGCTTGGCGAGGAAAGAATCCATTCCCACCGCGAGGCACTCTTCGCGGTGGCTATCCATGGCATGCGCGGTCAACGCAATGATCGGGATGTGGGTTTTGCCGGCCTCCCACTGACGTATCTTTTGGGTGGCCTCGAAGCCGTCCATCTCGGGCATTTGGACATCCATCATGACCAGATCGAAGGAGGTGGTTTCAATTGCGGCGAGAGCCTCTTTGCCGTTGTTGGCGAGTGCAACGGTATGGCCGAGACGTTCGAGCATGCGCTGGGCTACTTTCTGATTCACCAGGTTGTCATCGGCAACCAGTACGCGTAAGCTCTTGGTGACATTTTGCGGTTGCTCATCGCGGCGTACGGCCTGGGCTTCAACGCTCTGCGCTGAAGATAGTTTGCGAAGAATTTTGAAAAGGTCGGAGATCTTTACCGGTTTGGAAAGATACGCGGAGATGACCGCATCGGGGTGATGCTCGGTTATGCCAAGCTGCCCTAAAGAGGTCAGCATTACCAATTTCATCTGCCGGTTTGGCCACTGTTCATGAATGCTTTGAGCTAGGGCGAAGCCGCTCATCGCAGGCATCTGGGCGTCAATGAGGGCGAAATCGAAACTTTGGCGCTCCAGGATTTCCAACGCGGAGGCAGCGGATTCGGCCGCGACTGCACGCATGCCAGTTTGGGAGAGCGTTCGAGAAAGAATCCGCCGTATGGCGGGATGATCATCGACGATTAGGGCGCTTAGGTTGGAGAAGGCGGGGAGGGGAGTGGCTTCGGTGGAAGGCTGCTCCCATTTAAATTCGGCGGTAAAGTGAAAGCAGCTTCCCTGGCCCACGACGCTTTCGAGCCATATTTTGCCGTTCATCAGGGCCACTAACTGTTTGGAAATCGACAAGCCGAGGCCGGTGCCACCAAAGCGGCGCGTGGTTGAACTATCGGCTTGAGAGAAGGCGCCGAAAACGAGTTGCTGTTTATCGGCTGGAATGCCGATGCCGGAATCGCGAACAGCGAAATGAAGGACTACCGACTCGGCGGATTGGGACTCGAGTGTCACGCTCACTGCTACTTCCCCTTGCAAGGTGAATTTGACGGCATTGGAAATGAGATTGAGGACAATCTGCCGCAAGCGCCCTGGATCACCCAGCAGGTTGTCTGGAATGGCATCGTCTATTTCGTAAAAGAGCTCCAGGTTCTTCGCCTGGGCGTTCATGGCGATGGTCCGCAG
The DNA here is from genome assembly GCA_963764105.1 of Bryobacterales bacterium. Taxonomy (GTDB): domain Bacteria; phylum Acidobacteriota; class Terriglobia; order Bryobacterales; family Bryobacteraceae; genus Bog-105. The sequence continues at coordinate 81,905 of CAVXRP010000007.1, read as the reverse complement.
GTCGTCGGCCAACTTATCGCGCAACTGAAAGGAAATGGGATCCAGGTCGAGCTTGCCAGCTTCAATTTTGGAGAAATCGAGAATATCGTTGATGACGGTGAGCAAGGCGTCGGCCGATTGTTTAGCGACGGAAATGTACTCGCGCTGGTCATCGGTCAGGTTGGTTTCGAGTGCCAACTGTGTCATTCCGAGTACGCCGTTCATGGGGGTACGGATTTCATGACTCATATTGGCGAGAAACTCGCCCTTAGTGCGACTGGCTTCTTCAGCGGCTTCTTTTGCCTGGCGCAGGTCGGTGGTTTGCAGATGGACGCGGCGCCGCAAAATCATGATCCAGGCGAGAGCTGCCAGAATGAGAGCGACGCCACCGCTTACCAGATAGAGCATGCGTTCGGCAGTCCACCAGGGAGCGTTTCGCAGAACGGTTACGTCTTCCGGGGAACGTAGCAGCAAGGAAAAGCCCACCGGAAAAAGAAATTGGTCCGAATACTGAACTTGTAGTGCGGTCATGCCGCGGACTCGCAGCAGCGCACCCTTTGCCAGTGAGGGCAATTTGCCATCCGCAAGGCGCGCTTGGAAAAGACGATCGCCGGCTTGCAGGATGAGTGTCTGCTCACCCGCGCCGCTGGAATCGTTAACCAGGAAGCCGTCAATTTGAACGAATTGGGAATCGGCCCCGGTTGAAAGCACGTCCTCGGCGGTAAGCAAGGGAGCTTTCGGCTGTTCGAGAGAAGAGAGTTTTGTTAACTGGGCATCTTCCAAAAAAGGGGCGAAATCCCCGATGAGTGTGGTGCCGACCGCCTCCACCAAATCGCCCGCTTTTAGGTCGATCTTGGCGTGTGTTTTAATCAACAGTCCGGCACCACCGTCATCGCGCAAATAGGTGGGCCCAGTAGGATGCGTGAAGACGACGGTTCCGAGCGTGCGTGAGCGTAAATCGAAGTTGGCGTCGCTTGAATACTGCAGTAGCTGGTTGAAGTGCAGTAAAGGAAGGCGATCGGAAACCAACCCTCCTTCCCGCTGAATGAAGGAAAGATCGGGAACGCTCACCTGAACGCCGAGAAGTTGCCCTCTGAAGTTGGTGACGGCACCGCAAACTCCGCGGAACCTGAGACGCGAATTCACGAGCCAGTCTGGAATGTGCGTAGTGCCCGCAACGAAGACATCAAAGCGATGAGCGCCGAAGCTGACATTCAACCGTAAATGGCCGACTTCGACGCTGGCGGTGCGAACGATGCCAACTGCTTCGATCCATTGGCTGTCGGCCAGACCAGTTAATATCTGCTCCATGTCGAGACGTAGCGGCTTGGGCATAGGATGAGTGCCCAACAGACGCATCTTGGGGCCGACAATCACCGGAGCGAAGCCTCCCGGGTTGGCAAATCCGCTGATTGCGACGAACTGCCCAACCTTGGCCTTAAGGTTTCCACCTTCGGGCGAGAACACGAAAATACCGCCGGTATCATCTTGTACAAAAGTGTCGCGCACGCTCGGGTCCGAATATGTTACGGTGCCGACAATTTGCACCGGATAGCTATGGCTCAGCCCTTCGGCGGAAAGCCGCTGTATTTGCTTGACCGTGTGCAAAATCAGGTGGCGCGTGGTAGCCATGCTCACATCGGTGACTTGCTGCGCTTCTGTCAGGATTGGGACGCCGTTTTCAAGGGAGGCGTAGGCCACAATATCGAGACCACTGCCCGGGAAAAGATCGTGCACGAAGTTTGGCCGCAGGGGGATGCTGCCGGTGGAGTCCATAAAAATGAATTCGTGCCCGCCGCGGGACAACGCACCGTGCAGTCTGATTCGATGAATGGGCGAGATCCCTGAGCGAATCTCAGCCACCGTCGTTAGTGCCATCTGTGCGGGATCTTTCGCGGGCTCCAGAACGCGGAGATCGCTGGTGGATTGGACGTCCAGTTCGGCACTTCTGGGTTGCCCTATGGCGTCAACGTTGACGCGCAAAACCCCTTTCAATTGGACGCGTGCATCCACCAGGCCACTATAGTCGTAGCCCGAGGTTTCGCGAACCCTCACTATAATGTGCCGGCCAAAGACGAATAGGTCTAGCCCAGCTTGGTCTCCGCGACCAGCATCGGCGTTACGGACAACCCCTTGCAACTCGACGTAGCGGAACTGCCATTGCAGGGAATTCAGGTCTTTCGCTGCTATCTTGGCCGCAGTCGGTGGTTCCGGCGAGGCCCTCAGCAGGGTGACTTTCGGCCCCGACATGGCAGGGTATGGTTGCGCGCGCGTAACGTAACCCGCCACTTCAATCTGCTGGCCGAGTTTCAACTCAATTTCAACATTGGGGTGTTCAACGATTATGCCGCCCTCGGAATCTTGCAAGACAAGCGAGCGGAATCCGTCTACCCAGGTCACGCGGCCACGAATGCGGGCGCGCACGTGAGAGGTGAGACTTTGCGAATCCAGGCGGCGAATCTCAGCGACGGTTGTGAGAGTAGCGTCATCGGCTTGCCGATTGAGACGCAGGCAGGCGGAGCACGCGAGAAGCATGCAAAGCGCGGCGCCGTGGGCCATTCGCCGTATCACTACGGTGGATATCGGCTATGATCTTCGAAAACTTCAGGGGGAGAACACTTAGGCTGGTTGCGAAGTAGGTACCACTCATGAAGAACCCCAACGAGCCTTACTGCAACTCGCTGCGAATGTCCATCCAGATTTTGAAGTAGGCCCATTCAGGCGGGGCATTCGGTTCCTGGATGTGATCGGGCAGCAGAATTAAGTTCCCCGTGGAAAGCAGCACTTCGCGCACACGTGGGTTCTGCGCCAGTTTGGCGTGCATGGCCTCGACAATCAGACGATAATGCTCGCCCTTCGTCATGGAACGGTACGGCATGCGGCGGCCTTCGAAGGTGACCCAATCGATGCCAAGTTGACGCATGTTGTTTTCCGCGAAGTCGCCTGCGGCCTTGGCATCGAAGGCGGTCATTTGCGCTACTGCGGCTCGGCTGTGCGGCCAAACGATGGAGGCGGCTCGCGCGCGTGGATCGCTCTTCCCTTCCGGGTAAAGCATCATTTGCCAAAATCCCTCCACGCTGGCGTAGCGGACACCGCGCAGAGTAAACGGGGTAGCGGCAAAGTTGGAAAGAATGCCAAGCTCGTTGCGTTTGGAGAGGATCACCTCGCCGGGCTTAGCGGCTTGCGGAAGAATTTCCCAAGCAGGCTTATGCGGATCGATAATCGGAGTCCACCAGTGGGCCGGATATTGGGCTGCGAAGCTGTATACAATAAAAGCCGCGAGAAGCAAGTTCATTCTCGCCAAGGAGCACAACCATGTTGGTGGTTTCAAGAACTAAGTTTATCGGGCTGGCTGGCGCGGCATCTTTGTTTGTTGGGGCGGCGCTTTTATGCGCTCAACAGGTGAAGTTCGATGGAACGTGGCAAATGGACACGGCGAAGAGCAAGGTGAGCGATGGCCGGGTGGTGACATTAACAATCGCGTCGGTGGACGGCGGAATCAAGATGACGATGAAGACGCAAAAGAAAGACGGGAAGGAAGCCACGTCGGAGTTTACCAGCAAGCTGAACGGGAAGGCGGCCGATTTTACGGAAGGCGATCACAAATCGCAAATCACCGTTTGGTACAACGGGCCGACTCTGAATGCCTCGAAAGAGGGTGGACCGGCTGGCGATGTTACGTCGGCGTGGAAGTTCGAAATGGGGCCGGATAAGGGGGAGATGACGATGACGATCAGCCATTATGACCCTGCCGCAGACGATGAAACGCTGGTGTTTACTAAGAAATGACGGCAGGCCTCAGCGGGCCAAGCCGAGCCAGTTGCGTCTAGCGGTGCGCCGGTCAATCGGTTGAGTCTCATAGACTGAGCAGACGTACTTGGCAAGCTCGGAAATGACGCCGATGGTGGTGGGGCGGTCATCGAGGTCGCGGCCCAAGGTGGTAACCGTCCAAACGTGATACATGGCGTCGGCCAGCACGGCAGGTTCGGAGATTCTCATATTGCGCGCTTTATCCAGGAAGGTGAATTTGGCGAGTTCCGGGAGGACCGCATGCTCAAAGGCGGCCCACGTCTTGGCGTCACGAGCAAAGGTGTCGAATTCCTTTGCTCCCGTGGCGGAGGTGTAACGGATGAAAAGACCAGCGCGCAGACGCAGGACGGGCGGTGAAGAACGGCGGTCGGCAATTTTTGCCCAGTCTTGTGAGGCGTTTGGGCTTGGTTTACCTCGGAAGAGGGCTGACATATCCGCGAGCCTGCGGATGAGGGAGTGTCGAAGGTTTGACCAGTCAGCCACGGCGTATTGCCGTAGAAGTAGTGGCAAGGAAGAAAGGATTTTCTCTGGTGCGCTGAGCAGCCGGGCTAGCGCGCTCCGGCGGCTTGGGCGGCGCGGCGATCCGCTTTACGGCGATCGATCACTGCAACGTGGAACGTGCCCACGAGATAATCAGAAATTGCATTGATGGCATAGACAGCCATTGATTCGCCAGTGGCGTTACAGCCCACTTCAGGATGGGCCCAGAGAAAGTCGACAGCGGTAGCCAAGGCGCAGGAAGCCGGTACGGGCAAGCGACTCTCGCGTTGGGAGAATTCGTACTTGAAGATCTCCGGCAGCAGCGCCTGCTCGATTTTTCCGCGCTTATATTGATCGCGGGGGAACGAGTCAAACTCGCCGGCACGCGTCGCACGATGGTACTGGTACCAGAGTCCAACGCGCAGACGCATCTCGACAGACGAATGCCTGCGATCTTCAAGAACGCGCCGATCAATTCCGTCCCGCAGCTTCAAAGGCCGCTGCGTTTCGCCTGTGGAAATGTTGAGCATCTTTGTTTAACCCCAAACACAAATGAACCACCGACTGAACGGCCTCGCTAGCAATCGAAACCGAGCCGCTCATCAGTTCAAATAGCGAACTTTGCGTGCCAGTGTTCGTATAGTAGACGCAAAACGGGTAGTTTTTCAGTAAGAAAACCCTGAAAAAGTTGTTTAGGAACTACTGGTACGAGAGGGTGAGACACGATCGGAGTGCCCGTACCTGTAGCGGTATTTGAGTAGCCAACGCGTTGGTACCTGCTCCTTCTTCCGAAAACTGCAGTGGTTACGTTCAGTAATCTCCTTCATACGGAAAAGCGGTGATGCGGAGTTTGGCGGCGCCATACGGGATGAGCTTTAGACGTTCAGGCTGCTGTGGACAAGGTGATTTATTGCAACGCACGGGACTGAGCGGCAGGGGACCCGCTGAATCGTTTTCGAGTTGCCAGGCAGGCACGCGCCGCCCTTGGGTAAGCAGGGTGACAGGTGGCGCGTCGAAAGCAAAAGGCTGAGGTTTAAGAGGAGCCTCAACGATTTTAAAGGCGGCGGCGGGATGAGCCGGATCAAGGAGCAAAGCGTAGTTCCAGGGAGTGGTGGGAAATACTTCCCAATCCTTACTGGGCCCGGTTTGCTTTTCCTGCCGCCAGCTTTGACCGATCTTGAGCGAAAAAACCAGTGGACCGCGCTCAATGACGATGGAGTTGTGGAACCAATGCGAAGCGCGAACCGGCATTGGAATACGCAGCGTGACAGTATCCCCCGGTTTCCAGGTGCGATTGATGGCAAGAAAAGCGCCGGGCTTGGGAGACGGTTGCTCTACGCCATTTAGCAGAACAGTCGCGGTGTTTGCCCAAACGGGCACTCTGATGGTGAGAGAAAAGGCCAAGGAGTGCGCGGGACGAACGATGAAATGGACGGTTTCGCGAAAGGGATAGTCGGTTTGCTCGTCGATTGTGAGAGGGGTGCCGGCGATGGTTGTATTGACCTCGCTGGGGGCATAAACGAGCGCGGCCAAACCGCGCTCCGGAAGCGCCATCCAAAGGCTTGCCGCGAGCTTCGGCCAACCCTGATGCATGTTCGCCGTACAGCAGCCAAAATTTGGTTCAAGGCCGAACAGGTTCGACTCCGGACCATTAGAAGACCAGGTGCGCTTTGACAGAGAGCACATCACCTGGTTTGGCTGCTGATCGTACTGATGCGCCCAAAAATCCTCGGTGATGGTAGCGGGCAAAGCGTTGTAAGCGATCCTTTCCAAGCGATCGGCAAAGGCTGAGTCGCCGGTGATGGCAAGATCCGTCTCGAGAGAGAACATGGCTTCGACTACGGTGCAGAGTTCGGTGCCTTGCGAAGGATCTTGACCGGCGAAATGCTCGTCGGCACTGAACATGCCGTTTGGCAGACCGTGATATTGATCGAGCACGCGAAACATGCGGTTGACGGCGGCGCGATCATCATCGTTCTTCGTAATCAAGGACCAGACGGCGGCCGCTTTGAGTGCTTGCGCGTTGTTGACGCCGTGAGAATCGAGGTTGGCGTCTGCGCCTGAGACCTTTTCTTTAAAGGGGAAGTGAGCTGACTGCGCGTTCCAGTCTTTGCCCTGGGCGTGGAGCTTGCGGGCCAAGTCGAGCAGGCGGCGGTCGCCAGTGCGATTGTAGAGCCAGATGATGCTGAGCACTTCGTCCTGCCAGCGATAGACAGCCCACTCCTTGAGCGGGCGTTCGTCTAAGCGCGCGGCTTGATAGGCGAAATATTTCGTCATCAGCGGTATCACGCGCGAGTCGCCGGTGGCTTCCTGATACTGCGTGAGGACTTTGAGCATGACGAAGTTGGGCCACCAATCCTGGTTCTTGGTGGGGCCGATCCAGCCTTCCGGGGTTTGGTGGTCAAGCGTCCAGTTGAGCCATTTTTTGACTTTGGCGATGAGGATGGGATTGTCGGTTAGGAACGCCAGGGGCACCAAGCCATCGAGAAAATACGGGCCACGTTCCCAGCTTTCACCGCTGCCGCCGAGCCAGCCGGAATTAGGGCCGAGGTCGGGCCAGAATTCATCCAGATGGCCTGAAAGGCCGGCGGCTTGGAGCTTGAGTTGATTGAGCAGCCAGCCGCGCGGTTTGACGGTGGTGAGGCGGAGGGTTTGAAAGGCGTTGGGCGCAAGCGGGGCGCGATTGGGCAGGGAATCGGCGGCCTGAAGAGCGGCAGGGATAACGAAGAGAGCGACGAGGCGCATGAAGGAAGGATATCGCTGGAGCGTTCCCGCTGCTGAAGTGATAAAGTTCGGCACATGTGGAAAGCTTTGTTTCTGCTGGCCGCGATCGGAACCACCGCACTAGACAAGAAGGATGTGGAATATGGGCGGCCCGGAGGGCACGTTTTGCTGCTGGATTTGCATGTACCCGAGGGTCAAGGACCTTTTCCCGCGGCGATTCTGGTGCATGGCGGGGGCTTCGACGGGGGCAGCAAAAGCACTAACGTTCGACCGCTCTTCGACGTTTTGGCCGATGCCGGTTTTGCGTGGTTCAGTATCGATTACCGCATGGCGCCGGAATTCCATTTCGTGCAGGCGAATGAGGATGTGGAGAGCGCAATTCGCTGGGTGAAAACGAATGCCCAGACTTATCGAATTGATCCTTCGCGGATCGCGCTGATTGGTGAATCGGCGGGCGGATTGTTAGTGAACTATGCCGGCACCCATGAGAGCAGAGGGACGCGAGTGGCGGCCGTGGTAGATTTCTACGGGCCAGTGGATTATGGGCAGCTAGCGGAACAAAGGCGCGACCACCCGGAGTTGTTCAACATGAAAACGATTGAAAGACATGCCGCGAATGGCGGGGGCATCCATTTCTTTGGCGTAGAGCAGTTGGATGCAGCGGGGCTGGCGAAATTGCACGCGATGTCACCCATTGCGGGGGTCCATAAAGGGATGCCGCCATTCTTGTGCATTCACGGGGATAAGGACGATCAGGTTTCTTATGTTCAATCGACGGAGATGTGCGAGGCGATGCATAACGTGGGAGCAGCTTGTGAGTTGATCACAATTGGCGGCGGTGGACATGGGATGTCGAGCTGGAAAGAGCCAGGCATGGAGCATTGGAAGGGGGATATGGTGGCTTGGCTGAACAAAGTGCTGAAGGTTCCGGGGCGGTAGACCAGATTGTTGACCAGATCATGCTAAAATCTGGTCATGATTCAGGTCAATGTTCAGGAAGCGAAGACTCACTTGTCCCGCTACCTCGATGCGGTTGAAAAAGGTGAGGTGGTGATTTTGTGCCGCCACAATAAGCCGATTGCTGAGTTGCGCGCCATATCTGCTGAGGCGGAACAGCGCAAGGTGCCTCGCTTTGGACTGTGGGACGGCTTTGGAGTATCGGAAAGCTTTTTCGAGCCGCTGCCGGACGATATTCTCAAAGCCTTTTACGGCGAATGAGTATTCTTCTCGATACCTGCACGCTGTTATGGCTTCAGATGGAACCGTCGCGGGTACCGTCGCCACTGCTCCAGTTGCTGTTGCTGCCCGAAACGCGACGGCTCCTGAGTGCCGCCGTTGTTTGGGAAATTGCGGTAAAGTGGTCCGTCGGAAAGCTATCGCTGCCCTCTTCGCCAGACGAATTTATAAAGCGAGCCAAAGAGGAATCTATGCTGGACTCGATCCCGGTATTCGAGTCTGCAGCCTTGCAGGTGGCGAAGCTCCCACCCATGCACAAGGATCCATTTGACCGGATCCTGATCGCTCAGGCGATTGAGCACGGTCTGATGCTGGCTACACCCGACCCGCTCATCCGGCAGTACGCGGTTCGGACAATCTGGGATTAATTGTGCGGGAAAACCCGCACATCAATGCCTTCGGCGGCGCGAATTAAACGATCAAGATCACTGCCGAAACAGCGCTCCCACCAGCTATCGCGACTGCGGTGACCGACATAAATTTGCGTGATGCCGCGCTGGCGGGCGAAGCGGAGAATAGTATCTACCGCGTCTTCGCCATCGAGTTCTACAACCTCAGAACCTTTGGCGCGGGCAGCGATCAGACCGTCGCGCACCTGCTGGCGCTGTTCGGGCGACCACTCGGGCCGGTTGAGGTGAATGGTAATCAGTTCGCCGTGAAAACGATCGCGGTTGCGGGCGCCGCTCTCAAGCATCCGGGCCGCATCTGCGCCGGGTGATAGCCAAACGGCAATGCGTTCCTGCGTGCCCCAAAGCTGTTCGATACCGTGGCGCGCCATGTAGCGTTCCAGTTGCTTGTCCACTACATCGGCGGCCAAGAGCAAGGCGATCTCGCGCAGTTCCGAAAGCTGATGCTGGTTTAATTTGCCTTTGGTGCCACTGCTCCCGTCGCCGCTATCCATGCAGGCCTGCGCTGGAGCATCGACCACAACGATTTCGTCGGCGGTCTGCAGAAAGCTAAGCGGCACCGTCTCCGTGACGTGCTTGCCAGTGATCGCCTCCACGCTTTCGCGCTTCTCCTCAATGTGCTGAAGGTTGACTGAAGTGATAACGGAGATGCCCGCCTTGAGCAACTGCTCGACATCCTGCCAGCGTTTGGCGTGAGCGCTGGAAGCCGGGTTGTCATAGGCGAGACCGTCAACCAGACAAACTTTCGGCCGGCGCTGCAGAATGGCGGGCAGATCCATTACAGCGATGCCATCTACTTGTTTTAACGGAATGATCTCCAGGGTGGAAACCGTGTGGGCCAGTTCGGCGGGTAAGTACCGGCTGAATTGCCCCAACTACCACATCCTGGCCGCGCTCGTGACGGCGGCGGCCTTCATCGAGCATGCGGAAACTCTTACCCACGCCCGACGCATAGCCGAGAAAGATTTTCAGGCGCGCAGTCGCCTGGTATTCTTCGTCGGACTCCAATTGCTGCAGAAGCTGCTCCGGAGTCGGCTTCTTTTCACTGATGGTAGGCACGCTACTAATATTATCGCGCTATGGCCGTTTGGGAAGGTGCTGATCGAGAGCGAGATTCAAGGCCAGAACGTTGACGCGGGGCTCGCCGAGAAAGCCGAGATCGCGATTTTCGGTTAGACCGGCGATCAGCGACTGCACATCGCCCGGTTTGGCTGAGCGGGCTTGGGCGACACGCGCGGCTTGGGCTTGGGCATTGGCGAGGCTGATGTGCGGATCGAGACCGCTGCCAGAAGCGGTAATGGCGTCGGCGGGTATCGCTCCGCTGTAAGCCGGATTCTCTTTGCGGAACTGCTCGGCTGAGGCTTTCATGCGGTCGACGAGTTTCTGGCTGGTGGGACCCAGGTTGGAGCCTTGCGAGGCGGTGGGATCGTAACCGTCGTTCCCGGCGGCAGATGGGCGCGGATGGAAATACTCGGGCTTGGCGAAGTTTTGGCCGAGCAACTGTGAACCGATGACTTGGCCGTTTTGCGTGACGAGGCTACCGTTTGCCTGATGAGCGAAAAGCACTTGGCAGAGGCCCGTGACGACGCCGGGGTAGATGAGGCCGGTGAGCACAGTGAGGAGCAAAGTCATGCGCAGGGCGGGAGCAAGTTGTTGTAGCATTTAAAAATCTCCGAAATCACTAAGCGAGATGCAGCCAGAGAAGCAGTTGGTCAATCAGCCAGATACCGGGAAATGGCACGAGGATACCGCCGAAGCCATAGATGAGGATGTTGCGGCGCAACAAAGCGGCGGCGCCCGAGGGCCGGTATTTCACGCCTCTCAGCGCCAAGGGCACGAGCGCGATGATAATGAGCGCGTTGAATATGACGGCGGCGAGCACAGCGCTTTGCGGGCTATGCAGGCCCATGAGGTTGAAGCGGCTGAGCGCAGGATAGGTGACCATAAACATGGCTGGGATGATGGCGAAGTATTTGGCCACGTCATTGGCAATGGAGAAAGTAGTGAGCGCGCCGCGGGTGATAAGCAGTTGTTTGCCGATGGCGACGACTTCGATGAGCTTGGTTGGGTTGCTATCAAGATCGACCATGTTGCCCGCTTCTTTGGCGGCCATCGTGCCGGTGTTCATGGCGAGACCTACGTCGGCTTGCGCCAGGGCGGGCGCGTCGTTGGTACCGTCCCCCGTCATCGCGACGAGGCGACCCTCGGCTTGCTCACGTTTGATATAAGCGAGTTTATCGGCCGGAGTGGCTTGCGCCAGAAAATCGTCGACGCCGGCTTCGGCGGCAATCGCGGCAGCGGTGAGAGGATTATCGCCGGTGATCATGACGGAACGGATCCCCATGGCGCGTAATTGGCCTATGCGCTCCTTCATGCCGCCTTTGACGATGTCTTTGAGGTAGATAATACCAAGAGCGCGGCGCCCATCAGCTACCGCGAGCGGCGTGCCACCTAGCCGCGAAATGCGGTCGGATTGCTCCTCGAAAGTAGCGGGCACGACGCCGCCGAGTTCTCTTACGAAAGTGCCGATGGAGGAGCTGGCACCCTTGCGCAACATGCGGCCGTCGATATCGACACCACTCATGCGAGTATAAGCGGAGAACGGAATGAAATGGGCTTCGTGTTCGGCGACTTCACGGCCGCGCAAGCCATATTTCTCCTTGGCTAAGACCACGATGGAACGGCCCTCGGGCGTTTCGTCGGCGAGGCTGGAGAGTTGTGCTGCGTCCGCGAGCTCCTCGGGCGTAATGCCTGGGAACGGTATAAACTCGACGGCCTGGCGGTTGCCCAAGGTGACTGTGCCGGTTTTATCGAGCAGCAGAGTATTGATATCGCCAGACGCTTCTACCGCTTTTCCGCTCATCGCCAGGACGTTGTGCTGCATGACGCGGTCCATGCCGGCGATGCCAATGGCCGAAAGCAGACCGCCAATGGTGGTGGGAATGAGGCAGACAAGCAAAGAAACCAAGACCGCGATGCTGGGCACTTTGCCGGCGTTAGTGACACTCACGGCATAAAGCGCGAAGGGATGCAAAGTAACAACGGCGAGCAGGAAGATGAGGGTGAGGCCGGCGATGAGAATATTGAGCGCAATTTCGTTTGGCGTTTTTTGACGCTCGGCTCCTTCGACGAGAGCGATCATTTTGTCGAGAAATGTCTCGCCGGGATTGGAAGTAATGCAGATTTTAACCTTATCCGAAAGGACTTTGGTGCCGCCCGTGACGGCGCTACGGTCGCCACCGGATTCGCGAATGACGGGCGCGCTTTCGCCGGTAATCACAGACTCATCGACGGTGGCTATGCCTTCGATAACATCACCGTCGCCGGGGATGAGATCGCCGGTTTCGGCAATGACAATATCGCCGGCGCGTAATTTGGAGGCGGAGACTAATTCGATTTTGTCTTTGCCACAAATGCGCTTGGCCATGGAATCTGTCTTGGTCTTACGCAAGGTATCGGCTTGCGCTTTGCCGCGCGCTTCGGCCATAGCTTCGGCGAAGTTGGCGAACAGAACGGTGAACCAAAGCCAGAGGGCGATCTGGATTTGGAAACCGATATTGGCGCCATGCGTGAAAAGATCCCGAACGAGGAACAGCGTAGTGAGAGCGGCGCCTACTTCCACCACAAACATCACCGGGTTCTTGAGCAAAGTGAACGGGTTCAATTTGACAAAAGATTCCACGGTGGCGCGCCGCACGATTTCGGGATCGAACAGCGGCCGCGACCGGGAAAGCTTAGAAGGCAGCAGCGAGCCCGGCTCAGTGGGAGCAGAGGTCGGAACAGTGGGTGGGTCCAAGGTAAGCGGCATAGCTTCAGCTCCAGATTCCGGTTAACAGCAAGGAAAACAGTTTGCCGTCTTGCATTAGGTAGTGTTCAACGATGGGGCCGAGCGCCAAGGCCGGGAAGAAAGTGAGCGCACCCACCAGGATCACGGTTCCTACTAGGAGAGTCACGAAGAGTGGCCCGTGGGTGGGCAGAGTGCCACTGGTGGCGGGGATTTTCTTCTTGCGTGCCAAGCTGCCGGCCGCCGCGAGTAAAGGAATGAGAAAGAGGAAACGGCCCATGAGCATGGCGATGCCAAGTGTGAGGTCGTACCACGGAGTGTTCACCGTAATCCCGGCCATGGCACTCCCGTTGTTGCCGGTGGCGCTTGAATAGGCGTATAGAATTTCGCTGAAGCCATGCGGTCCGCTGTTAGCAACATTCGCAGCCGCCGGGCCGCCGCTGTTCCAATAGCTCTGGGCGACGGGCTGGCCTTTGGCATCCTTCGTAGGGGCGGGGAATGGAATGACGGAAGTAGTGGCGGCGAAGACCAGAATACTAAAGGCCGTGGCAATGAGAGCGATCATGGCCATTTTGACTTCTTTCTGTTCAATTTTCTTACCGATGTATTCGGGCGTGCGGCCCACCATCAAGCCGGAGATGAAGACAGCGACAATAGCATAGAGCAAAATGCCGTACAAGCCGGCGCCTACTCCACCGAAAATGACTTCGCCCGTTTGAATGTTAAAAAGGGGAACAAGACCGCCGATCGGAGTCAGGCTGTCATGCGCGTTGTTAACCGCACCGCAACTGGCGTCAGTGGTAATGGTGGTGAAAAGGGCGCTGGCTGCGATGCCGAAGCGGGTTTCCTTGCCCTCCATATTGCCGCCGGTTTGCAGGGCCGTAGCGCGTGTTTCGACGCCAAGCTTGGCGAATCCAGGGTTGCCGCGTTGTTCCGCCCAATAGCAGGTGAAAGCGCCGGCCAGGAACATCACAGAGCAAGCGGCAAAGATCGCCCAGCCTTGACGGCGGTCGCCCACCATCGCGCCAAACGTATAGGTGAGACCGGCCGGAATGATGAAGATCATCACCATCTGAAGAAGATTTGTGAACGGCGTGGGGTTTTCGAACGGATGCGCGGAATTGGCGTTGAAGAAGCCACCGCCATTGGTGCCGATCATTTTGATGGCTTCCTGGGAAGCAACCGGGCCTTGGGCGATGATTTGTTTAGCGCCTTCCAGGGTTTTGGCGACTGTATAGGGATGCAGGTTTTGAATCACGCCTTGCGAACAAAGAAGGAGCGCGGCGAGGAGGGATAACGGCAAAAGAATGTAGAGAGTCGCGCGCGTAAGATCGACCCAGAAGTTGCCAATGCTATTGATCTGCTGGCGTGAGAATCCGCGGGTGACGGCGATGGCAATGGCGATACCAGCGGCGGCGGAGCCAAAATTCTGCACCGTGAGCGCTGCCATTTGGACGAGATAGCTAAGAGTGGATTCGCCGAAATAAGCTTGCCAGTTGGTATTAGTTACGAAGCTGACGGCGGTGTTAAAAGCCAGATCGGGCGGGACAAGCGCGGCGCCGAAACCTTGCGGGTTGAGGGGCAGCATACCTTGCAGGCGTTGCAGAAGATATACGAAGAGGAAGCTGAAAATGCTAAAGGCGAGAAGGGCGGCAGTGTATTGAGTCCAGCGCTGTTCGGTTTGTTCATTCACGCCGACAAGTTTGTAGGTGAGCGTCTCAAGCGGGCGCAGGATGGGGTGCAAAAAGGTCCTCTTGCCCTCAAAGAGCTTGGCCATGAATCCGCCGAGCGTTTTGGTGAGAGCCAGAATAATGAGAAAGTAGACAATGATTTGCAAAATGCCGTTGGTAGTCATGACTTAGAATTTCTCCGGCTTGAGCAAAGCGTAGATCAGGTACGCAAAAAGGAATACGGTGGTTATGCCGCCAATGATGTAATCCATTTGAATGTGCCTTTACAGGTGGTCGCAAGCCTTAGTAAAAAGCCAGCAAACGACGAAAAATGCGAGGGCCACGGCGACGTAGAAAAGATCGAACAGCATAGCAATTCCAAGTTAGCGACGCGGGTGTAAAGAAGTCATAAGGGAATGGTGAGGATTCTGTTTGCCCGAGCGCTTGCTATGGTATTCTGCAAATGTCCGACGTTTTTCAGAGAGTAAGGGGACGTAGCTCAGTTGGTTAGAGCGCCGGCCTGTCACGTCGGAGGTCGCGGGTTCGAGCCCCGTCGTCCCCGCCAACCTCTTAATCTCCAGCGTTATGACACCAGGCCAGCCCGCTCCGAAGTTGCAAATGACGCAAACGGCAGAGTATCGCGAAGGATACGCCAACAGCGTGCAAATGCGGGTGAGCTTGTGGGACTTCTTTCTGATGTTTGGAAAGGCGAACCAGACGTCCCCCGATGCGGTGACAATTGAGAATTTTCAAGGGGTGTTTTTGAGTCCTCAACAGGCTAAGGCTTTATCGAATTTGCTGCAGCAGAATTTGAAGCAATATGAAGCGGCGTTCGGAGAGATCCGGTTGGAAGCGCAAGGCGGACAGGGCGGCGTAATCCAGTAAGTTCGCATCGACATGCCGAGGACACCTCGCCCGCCGATGCCGATGCCGAAGCTAGCGCCGTTCGCGCTGATGGACGAGCGGCCACCGAGAAAAGCTAGACCGCAACACCTGATCGTCTTTCTGCTAGTTTTTGCGATTCCCCTTTTCCTGATCCACCTGTCGCTGCTTTCGCTGCCCTACTTCTGGGACGAATTAGGACAGTTTGTGCCCACCGCGCTTGACCTATTGCGCAGCGGCACGCTGGTGGCGCATTCGACAATTCCGAACGTACATCCAGTTGGCGTGGAAGCGTACCTGGCGCTTTACTACAAGCTGTTCGGTTTTTCCGTTGAAGTAACGCGGGTTGCGATGTTGGCAATGGGCGCGTGCGGATTGCTACTGACCTTTCTGCTGGCGATAGAGTTAAGCCGCGGAACGAAGGGAGCGCCCGCCTTTCTGCCGCCGATTCTGCTGTTGATCTCACCTTTGTTCTACACCCAGAGCATGCTGGCGCAGCTGGACATGCCGGCGATGGTGTTCCTGCTGCTGGCGCTGCTGTTGTTTGTGCGTGGGCAATACGCGTGGGCAGCGGTCGCCTGCGCAGCGCTGGTGCTGGTGAAGGAAACCGGCATTGTGGCGCCGTTTGTATTCTGCTGCGCTCTGGCGCTGAAGAAAGATTGGCAGCGAGCGGGCTGGTTCGCCCTATCGGCGGTAGTGTTAGCGGGCTGGCTGGTTTGGCTGCATGCGAAGACGGGCTATTGGTTGGGAGACGCGGCCTTTGGCAGATACAACGTGAGCTATGCGCTCAATCCGGTGAGAATAGCCATCGCATTTCCACGGAGGTTGTTTTATCTTTTCTGCGGGGAGATGCGTTGGATTGGCACACTGGTTGTCATTTTGACAGTCGCAAAGTGCAAGGCGTTTCATACGCGAGCGTGGGCCGTGGTGGGAGCGGTGGGAGGGATGACGATCATCCTGGTTTCCGTTCTGGGAGGAGCGGAACTGGAACGGTATGTGTTGCCAGTGCTGCCCTTGTTCTATATTGCGGTAAGCGTGGGCTTAACGACGGTGAGAAAGCCGTGGGCGATTGCCGCAACGGTGGCCATGATTGCGGGCTTGGTTCTGTGTATCCGCTGGAACCCCCCTTATCCGGTGCCGTTTGAGAATAACTACGCGATGGTGGATTTTGTGCATTTGCAGCAGGCGGCCTCGGCTTACGCGGAACATAATCTGCGCGACCGGAAGATTGCCACGGCGTGGCCTTATACGGCGGGTTTGAGGAATGCGGATTTGGGATATGTCGAGCATGGCATGAAGACAGTGGAGACCGGCGATCTGCATTATGCATCGGTCAAGAGATTGCCAGCGGAAAAGTTCGACACCCTGATCACCTACACGCGAGAGTGGGTGCCGGGCGGGGTGACGGAAAACGCGTTGGTGCAACAGTTTCTCAGGCGCTTTTATCAGTGGGCGCCAGATATTACTCCCGAGCAGTGCGCGGAGTTGGGATTGCGGGAAAAGGTTTCTTGGAGTCTGCGCGGACAGCGGTCAACCGTCTACATTCGCGAACCCATTGGCAAACCAGCAAATGCGGAATAGGTTTCCAGCGGCGTGGTGGGGCACCGTGGTGTTGTTCCTGGTGCACGGCTTTGTAGTAGCGACGTGGATATCGCGCATTCCGGCGGTGCAAAGCGCGCTGCGGCTGAATAACTTCGTGCTGGGGTTGACACTATTGGCGTCGGCGTTGGGGGCGTTGTGTTCCATCCCTGTCACTGGCTTGCTGATTGGACGGCTTGGCAGCAAGCGAGTGAGCGTGCTGGCGAGCACGATCTTCTGCGTCTTTTTGCTGCTGCCGTCGCTGGCGGTGAACGCCATTACTCTTGCCCTGGCGTTGTACGCTTTCGGCGCTTCGGCAGCGGCGATGGACGTGGCCATGAACGCGCAGGGAGTGGAAGTGGAAAAAGCGATGGAGCGCCCGACCATGTCGCGCTTCCATGGAATGTTTAGTCTGGGAGCGATGTTGGGAGCGGCGGCGGGTGGCGCGGTGGCGGCGCGCGGGGTGGGCACGACGGTGCACTTCGCGGTGAGTGGCGCCCTGAATGTGGCAGCAGTTCTGGTGGTAGGAGGTTGGCTGCAGGACACGCACGATGCACACAAGAACGCTGACCACCGGCTGCCGTTCCGGAGTATGCCGCGCGTGCTGCTGGCCCTGAGTGCGATCGGGTTTTGTATTTTGCTGGCGGAAGGGGCGATGGCGGATTGGACGGCGCTATATCTGCGACAAGTTTTGAAGGCCGGGCCAGGGACAGCGGCAGCGGGATATTCGGTATTCTCAGCGGCCATGGCAACGATGAGGTTTTTGGGTGACTGGGTGACGACCAGGCTTGGACCGGAACGGGCCGTCAGGACAGGCGGTTTGGTGGCGGCTCTTGGGCTCGGGTGGGCGTTAACGATGCCGGACGCGGCTTGGGCGATGCCGGGATTCGGCGTGGCCGGTTGTGGGTTTTCGATCATTATTCCGCTGGTGTTTGGATCGGCGGGTCGGGTGAAGGGGATTGCGCCGGGAGCAGGGATTGCGAGTGTGACAGGGATTGGGTACGCGGGATTTATTGCGGGGCCGCCGACGATTGGATTCTTATCGCAATTTCTCACGTTGCGCGGGGCACTCGTCGTGGTGGTGCTTTGTTGCATCGTCTCGGCGGCATTAGCGGGAGAGATGAAACGACTGGCGCCCGGCAGGCCGTTAGTGGCCGAGGCGGATGGGCTCGGTGTAACCGGTCATCTCTAGGTAACCTACTCCTTGGATGGATTTCTGGCGGAGGGTGCCGCTATAGGTGACGGCACCCTCCCAATATGTGGGCGAGGGACTCGAAGGCGTGCTGAGTTCCTGATTCTCAAGAGTGGTTTGCTCTGATAGGTCGAGGGCGAGGAAGGGGACGGAGATTTGCCAATCGACCGGATACGTATGCCATAGGCGCCCGGGTTTCAGGGTGAATTGATCGGCGGTTAAGTGATGGGCGACTGCTGAGGAATCAATATAGGTGCCGGAGGAGTAGGGACTGATTGCGCCGGATTTATTGCGGAGGCGGTAGAGCATGAGTTCTTCGTTGTTCGTGAGTTGAATGGAGAACCAATCCCAGCCGGCGAGAGTGGGGTTGGGTGGTTGCGTGAAGAATTCGTGGTCCATCCACGCCAGCCCGGATAGCGCGTGGCTAGTGTTGTTCAGACTAATAGTCCCTTGCGCGGATAGACGGGTAAAAGAGATGTAATGGGAGGCCTCGCCAATGGCGAGCCCTTTTTGACTGACGCCGTCTTGGCCATTGATGACGGGCGGTTTGAGGGGTGTGAGATTGAGAGTGAGCGTGAAGCGGTCGCACACGGCTTGTAATTGCTGTTCGCCGGTAGCGAGATCTTTCCAATACACTTGCCAGTTGCCATTCCAGTATTTGCGCGAATTGATTTCTGAACCAGCAATGCCGGGACCGGCCCGATTGAGGCGTTCGGTGTGGAAGAATTCGCGCCCTTCGATATCGGTGAGGGCGAGGTGAGCTAAGTAGATCTGATCGGGACGCCAGATGGGATCGGTGGATTCGAGGGCGGTTTGGGGGAGCTGAATAGCTTGGCGGAAAAAGGTCAGTTCGAAGCCGTAGCGGCGGCCGGATGGGTCGTGAAGGTTGCCGGTGTAGTACCACCATTCGGTTTGATAATCGGAGTGGTTGAAGTGATCGGCGGGGAAATGGTAGCGATAGCCGGGCAGGGCCGAAAGGAATGTTGAAAGTAAGAAGACGATAGCATCAAGCCTCATGAATCACCTCAATGGGGTTCATGCGAAGGGCGGTGTGGGCCGGGTAAAGGGCGGCGAGGACGGTCGCCAGGTAGACGACAGTCAGTGCGGAAAGAAGCATGACAACCGGCCAGTGAAACTGGAGGGTCCAACCGAAGGCTTGCTTGTTGATGACGAAGATGAGAATGAGCGAGAGCAACGATCCGAGAATGAGGCCAATGGCGTTTGAGAGCAGCCCGAGCAGGCCGGCTTCGAATAAAATGATGCGCCGGACTTGCGGCTGATCCGCGCCGAGAAAACGCAGGAGGGCGAATTCGCGGCGGCGATCGATGACCATAGCAAGCAGCGCACCGGCGATGCCCATTACGGCGACCGAAATGGCGACGGCTTCGAGAGCATAGGTGATGCGGAAGGTGCGGTCAAAGATCTCGATGGCGGCACGGCGAAGGGTGCCGTTGGCGAAGACAAGGACGGCGCGACCGGCAATTACGTTATCGATGGCTTGCCGGATGGCGGCTGGGTCGGCAGCGGGTTTTAACGTGACGGCGAGATTGGATATGGCGGGGTCGGGTAAATATTTGAGAAGGGTGCGCCGAGCAAGGATAATATAACCACGCTCAGTAGAGTAATCGTAATAAATGCCGAGAACTTTGAAAGAGCGGTTAGCGCCTGCGAGGGCGAGAGTGACGGCGTCGCCGACGCGAACGTGGTGTTTGTTAGCGAACGGTTCACTGACAACGGCATAGTTTCCGGTGGGTAACGTTTGGAGAATGGCAGCAGTGTCTTCGCCTGGGAGGAAGCGCGTGCTGGTGGTAGACTCGCCACCGGCGAGAGTGGCAGGGAGACCTTGATAGGAGATGGGGTAGGCGCGGAAGCGGTCAACACCGGCGACGCCGGAGATTTGGGCGATATGGTCGGCGATGGAAGCGGCCATGGTGGGATGGCGGTCAGCAGACGAAGAGCCGGCGGGCCGGAGATAGAAATCGGCTTTGAGTTGGTTATCCATCCAGACGGCGAGGGTTTGACGGAAGCTGCCGACCATGATGCCGACACTGGCAGTCATGGCGACGGCGGTGGTGAGGGCGGCGGTGAGAACGGAGGTGCGGCCGAGTGAGGCGCGTAAGGAACGCAGTGCGAGCATGGCTTCGGTGCCGAGGAGGCGTTGAATGGTATGTGTGGCGAGGTGAGAGAAGACCGAGACGATAGTAGGGATGGCGGTGGAGGTGCCAGCGATGAGGAGAAGGACAGCAAGATAAGCAGCGAGAGGTTGGCCGTTGATGGCGGGTACCTGGGTGAGAGCTGCGCCAGCAACTAGCAAGGCGAGGGCATACCAGATGTTGGTGCGGGAGTGCTGAGCCGTGTCATACTCCTCGCGGCCGCGCGCCATAGCTTCCACGGGTGCGACATGAGCTGCCTCGATCGCGGGTGCGAGGGCGGCGAGAAGGGAGATGACAACTCCCAGGGCGACTCCCGCGGCGGCACTGCTGAGAGTGAGATGGATGGGGGACGGTTGGCTCGAGACATAAAGAGATTGAACCGTTCTGCCAATGAGAGCGACAGCGGCTACGGCCATGATGCGGCCGAGCAGGAGACCGAGGGCACTGCCCGCCAAGGCGAAGAAGAGCGATTCAGCGAGAAAACCTAACGCGACGAAGGCGCGCGTGGCTCCCAGGGCACGAAGCACGCCGATTTCATTGCGGCGGCGCACAACGGAGACGGAGATGGTGTTGTAGATAAGAAACGCGCCGACGACCAAGGCGATATAGCTGAGAACGCGCAGATTCCAACGGAAAGCCGAGAGCATCTTGCGGTTCTCATCGGTACGCGCACCTTGGGGTTCGATCTCGACAGAGGTGGGCACTTGCGCGGCGATGAGTTTACGCCAATATTCGGTGGAATGGGTTGCCGGAAGACGCACGTCGATGGTATCGAGCTTGCCGATTTTGCCGGTGACGATCTGGGCGAGACCGATATCGGCGACGATGACGTTTTGTTCCCCAACTTCGCCGGGTTGGGCGTTAGGATACCGGCGACGGTGTATGAACGAAAGATGTCATTGATGAGGAGAAGGACGGTTGCGCCGGGTTCTAGGCGGAGATTGGGACCGACCCAGATGGGATTAGGCGCCGCGAGAAGCAGGGCTGCCTGTTCGGGCGATTGACCGGCGAACTGAGCCATGTGATGACCGATGAGGTCGAGACCGATGAAGGGGATCGCTTCGCCTTTGCCGTTGACAGAGGCGAAATCCTCGATTCGAGGGGCGAAATCGAGCGGGTATGGGAGTTGGGTGAGATGGCCGAGGAGGTTTTCAGCAAGGCCCCCCGTAGAAGAAAGAATGAGATCGGTTTTGCTAGTCAGTGATTCGAGAGAAGAGTGGAAACTGCCGGCGGCGGCTTGCCCGGCTAGGTCGATGGCTACCACAACAGCGACTCCGAGAGCGACGGCGAAGACGGTGAGGGCAGTGCGAATAGGCTCGCGCCTGAGTGGGCGCAGGATCAGGCGGGAGAAGAGCAGGAGGGTGGTCATGCGTCTCATGCCTCTATGCGGCCGTCCTTCATTTTGATGAGGCGGTCGACGATGGAGGTGGCGTCGAGAGAGTGAGTGGCCATGATGACAGCGACGGAGAATTGAGTAGCCGTGCGGCGCAAGAGATCGAGGACCAGATCGCCAGTGGTGGTATCGAGGTTGCCAGTAGGTTCGTCGGCGAGTAGGAGAGTGGGGCTGTGAACGAGGGCGCGGGCGATGGCGACGCGCTGCTGTTGGCCGCCGGAGAGTTGATGGGGGAAACGCTGGGCGAACGAATCCATGTCGACCCAGCGGAGGCATTCCTCAGCGGTGCGGCGAGCGTTCGGTTGGTGGGCGAGGAGCAAAGGGAGTTCAACATTTTCGATGGCGGTGAGGGTGTGGAGGAGTTGAAAAGACTGAAAGATGAAGCCGATTTTTTGACGGCGCAAGCGGGTGAGTTCGGCGTCACTGAGAGTGGTGGTGGATTGGCCGTCAATGAGAATTTCGCCGGAGGTGGGGAAATCCATGGCGCCACATACGTTGAGAAGAGTGGATTTGCCGCAGCCGCTGCGGCCTACGAGGGCGATGACCTGACCGGGTTCAACGGTGAGTGAAACACCTGCGAGGGCGGTGACGCTGGAGCCTTCACTGCGGTAGATTTTGGCGATACTACGAGCTTGGAGGATGGGCATGAAGGAGAATACAAAATTCAGAATACTGAAGACAGAATGGGCGGGGGCCGAACCAGATCCCGAACTCCGCGCTCTGGTGAATCGGTTGACATAGCAATAATTTCCCATTTGATTGGAACAGGGGAGCGAACGGTTCCGGAAGTTTTGGGGGTAAGTCGTTGGTAAGAAGGGAGAAGGTTTATTTTGAAGATCTGTGGTGACCGAATGAAACGGAACAGACGGCTGCATTATCATTAGAGCTAAATCAGATCAATCAAAATCTATGGATTCATTTCAGGACACGGTTTTCAAGTTGAAGCACTACTGGGCAGACCGGGGCGCCATTGTTCAAGAGCCGTACGATTTGGAAGTAGGTGCGGGCACCATGGCGCCGGAAACATTTCTGCGCGTGCTAGGTCCGAAGCCCTACAAAGTGGCATATGTGCAGCCAAGCCGCCGACCAGCCGACGGGCGCTATGGCGAAAATCCGAACCGTTTATATAAGCATCAGCAGCTGCAAGTGATTTTGAAGCCGTCGCCCGATGACGTGCTGGAACAGTATTTGGGCAGCTTGGAAGCGATTGGGGTGGATCTGCGCAAGCACGACATCAAGTTCGAAGAAGACAATTGGGAAGCGCCGACTTTGGGTGCGTGGGGCATAGGCTGGCAGGTGGTGCTAGACGGGCTGGAGATTACCCAGTTCACTTACTTTCAGCAGTGCGGTGGAATGGACCTGGACTTAGTGCCGGCTGAGATCACCTATGGGTTGGAGCGCATTGTCGTGTTCCTACAAAATGTGAACAGCATTTACGATATTGAGTGGGCGCCGGGCTTCAAATATGCGGACATACGGCTGGCCGATGAGCAGCAATTCTCCGTTTACAATTTTGAGATGGCGGATGTGGGGATGCTCTGGCAGGAATTCGATTTGCACGAGAAGGAATGCCGGCGGCTGTTGGATTTGTTTGCGGCAAAAAAGAGCGGCTTGGAACGGTTTCCTGTTTTGCCTGCTTACGATCAAGCGTTGAAGTGTTCGAACTTATTCAACTTACTGGATTCGCGCGGCGCGATTAGCGTTACCGAGCGGGTGGGTGTCATTGGACGTGTGCGCAAGTTAGCGGTGGGCGTGGCGGATGCATGGGCCAGGCAGCAGGCGGCGGCGTAGATGGCCGATTTCCTGCTTGAGATTGGCGTAGAAGAGATTCCGGATTGGATGATTGAGCCGGCGCTGGCCGATTTGCGAGGCGGGTTTGCAGCGGCTTTCGAGGCATTCGGCGGGTCGGCGCTGATGACGGACGCAACACCGCGGCGTTTAGTTTTGCAGGCGAAAGATCTGCTGGCGCAAGCGCCCGATGTGGAATCGGTGGCGCCAGGGCCGTATTTATCGGCGGGTGAAAAAGCGGCAGAAGGGTTTGCGCGTAAGCAGAAGACGAGCGTCGACAAACTCGCCAAGGCGCACGACGCTAAAGGCGAGCGTTATGTCTTTGCGCAGTTGGTGAAGGGGCAAACGGCGCTCGACGCTTTGAGCGAGAAGCTGGCGGAGATTGTGACCGGTATTCATTTTCCGAAGACGATGTACTGGACCGGCAAAGGCGGGGTGAAATTTATTCGACCGATTCGCTGGATTGTGGCGCTGTTGGACGATCAAATTGTGCCGTTTGAAATTGCGGGGGTGAAGGCGGGGAATACAACGCGCGGGCATAGGGTGTTGGGCGCGAAGAGTTCGTTGTTGGTGGGCATTTCGAATTACATGAAAGTGTTGCGCGACAACTACGTGATTGTCTCGGCGGAGGAACGCAAGGCGCGGATTGAAGCCGGGCTTGGACCGAATGTGCAGAAAGACGAAGAACTGTTGAAGACGCTGGTTTATCTCACTGAGTTCCCTACCCCGATTCGCGGGAGCTTCGATTCAGTCCTATCTGGAGTTGCCGGCAGAAATTCTTTCGACGGTGATGCGGCATCACCAGCGTTATTTTTCGGTGGTGAAGGCGGACGGCTCGCTGATGCCGGAATTTGTGGCGGTGACGAATACGGATGGCGATCCGGATGGCTTGATACGGCAAGGGAACGAGCGGGTATTACGGGCACGGTTCAACGATGCGCGGTTTTTTTGGGAAGTGGACCAACATAAGAAACTTGCCGAACGCGTGGCGGATTTGGAGAAAGTGACATTCCAAGCGAAGCTGGGGAGTTACAAGGATAAGACGGAGCGGGTGCGCAAGTTAGCGAAAGACTCGCGGAAGCGCTGGGCGCCGATGAGCATGTTGTCGATAAAGCGGCGTTGCTGGCGAAAACCGATCTGACGACGGATATGGTGAAGGAGTTCACCGAATTGCAAGGTGCGGTGGGTGGACTCTATGCCAAGGCGCAGGGCGAAGGCGACGGAGTTGCCACGGCGATTTACGACCACTACCAACCGGTGAGCATGGACGGGCCGATTCCACGCACGTTGGAAGGGCAAGTGGTTTCGCTTGCCGACAAGCTGGATACGCTGCGCGAATGTTTCCGCGTGGAGATGATACCGACGGGATCGAAAGATCCGTTCGCGTTGCGGCGCGCGGCGCAGGGTGTTGTCAAAATTCTGTTTGAGGCGAAGCTGCCGCTCCCGCTGAAGAAGTATGTCTCTGACGTGCCGCTGCTGCTGCCATTCATGCGGGAGCGCATTGAATTTTACTTGAAAGAGGCGTACGGCTACGCATATGACGAAATCAACGCGGTGATGGCGGCGGCCTTCAGCACTCTGCAGGATTTGGCGGATCGGACAGAGGCCATTCACGCTGTGCGGCCCACGGATAATTTCGAACCGCTGGCGGCCAGTTTTAAGAGGATTAAGAATATTTTGAAGCAGGCGCAGTTTGCCGCGAATCGGCCGCCTGCGCCAGCATTGTTGACGCCCGGTCCCGAACAAGAACTTTACCAAGCGTTTGAAAAAGTGCGCGCCGCGACGCAAGCGACCGCGATTTACCGGGCGAAACTGGAGCAAATCGCGACATTGCGGCCGCACGTGGATCTGTTCTTCGATAAGATTCTAGTGAACGATCCAGATCCGGCGATCCGTGAGAACCGCTTGGCTTTGCTGAATAGCTTGTTGACTGAGTTCTCGACGATTGCCGACTTTTCCGAAATCGTAACGCAAGGCGTAAGCGCCTGACATTTTAATGCGGCGGAAGTCCGCCATCAGGAGACGAAAGACAGACATGACGAAATACGTTTACTCGTTTGGCGGAGGCACGGCCGACGGCGACGGCAAGATGAAAGACATTCTGGGCGGCAAAGGCGCCGGCCTGGCGGAAATGAGCAGGGCCGGCGTGCCTGTGCCCCCTGGGTTTACGATCTCGACAGAAGTTTGTAACCTCTTTTTCGATAACGGCAACAAGGTGCCGCAGGAAGTGGATGACCAGATTCACGAAGCGGTGAAGAAGTTGGAAGGGCAGATGGGCAAGAAGCTAGGCGGCGTGGAAGATCCGCTGCTGGTGAGCGTGCGTTCGGGCGCGAAGTTTTCTATGCCCGGCATGATGAACACCATTCTGAATCTGGGGTTGAATGACGCGACAACGGAAGGGTTAGTTCAGAAGACCGGCAATCCACGCTTCGCTTACGATTGCTATCGCCGATTCATCCAGATGTTCGGCGAAGTGGCGCTCGGGGTGGATATGGCGAAGTTCGATCATATTTTCGACTTGCGCAAGCACAAAATCAAGGCGAAGCTGGATACCGACCTGAGTGCCGAAGATTTGCAGGCAATTATTGCCGATTACAAAGCGCTGGTGCAAAAAGAGACGGGCAAAGAATTTCCGCAAGACCCCTATCAGCAATTGATGCTGGCGCGCGATGCGGTTTTCAATTCGTGGAACACGCCCAAAGCTATTTACTACCGACGTATGGAAAAGATCCCGGATTCGATTGGCACGGGCGCCAGCGTGCAAGCCATGGTGTTCGGCAATATGGGGAACAACTCCGCCACGGGTGTGGGCTTCACGCGCAACCCGTCTACCGGTGAGAAAGTTTTCTATGGTGAATTTCTGGTAAATGCGCAAGGCGAAGATGTGGTGGCGGGTATTCGGACGCCGCAGCCGATGGCGGAACTGGAAGCCGTGATGCCTGAGGCTTACAAGCAACTCCGCAAGATTACTTCGAGCCTGGAGAAGCACTACAAAGACGTACAGGATTTCGAGTTCACCATTGAAGAAGGCAAGCTCTACATGCTGCAAACGCGCAATGGCAAGCGCACCGGACCGGCGGCGGTTCGCGTGGCAGTGGACATGGTGACGGAACGGCTGATTGATAAGAAAGAAGCGGTGATGCGCGTGGCGCCGAATCAGCTGGATCAGTTGCTGCACCCAGTGCTGGACCCGAGCTTGCGAAAAGATTTGCAGAAGATTGCCACGGGACTGCCGGCGTCGCCGGGCGCAGCGGTGGGACGCGCGGCGTTCTCATCGGAAGATGCGGTGGAAATGGCGAAGACGGGTCCGGTGATTTTGGTGCGCAAGGAAACCACGCCGGACGATATTCACGGCATGGACGTATCAAAAGGCATTCTGACGGCAGTGGGCGGCTTGACGAGCCATGCGGCCGTGGTGGCGCGCGGTATGGGACGGCCCTGCGTGGTGGGCGCCGCTTCCGTAGCGGTAGAAGAAGGCAAGAAGATTGCGACGATTCTGTTCGAAGGCAAAAAGCTGGTAGTGAAAGAAGGCGAATGGATTTCGCTCGATGGGACGCTGGGCGAGGTGTATCTGGGCCAGTGCAAGACGAGCGAGCCTGATCCAAAATCGCACTACTTCGCGACGTTCATGAAATGGGCGGACGAATTTCGCGGTAAGTTTGGCGTACGCGCGAATGCGGATGTGCCGCGCGACGCCAAGGCCGCGCGGGCGTTTGGCGCGGAAGGAATCGGCTTGTGCCGCACGGAGCATATGTTCTTTGCCGAAGACCGTTTGCCGCACGTGCAGGCGATGATTCTGGCGCGTGATGAGAAAACGCGCAAAAAAGCATTGCAAAAGCTGTTGCCGATGCAGCGCAAAGATTTCGCGGGGCTGTTCAAATCTATGGATGGATTCCCAGTGGTGATTCGCACGCTCGATCCGCCGCTGCACGAGTTCCTGCCCAAGCGCGAAAACCTGATGGTGGATATTGCCAAGCTGCCGTACGCGGGTATTAAGGAAAAGAAGGAATGGGCGGCGACTTACAATGTGCCGGTCGGCGAACTGAAGAAGTATCTGCCCGAGTTACTGAGCCGGGTGGAAGAGTTACATGAGTTTAATCCGATGTTAGGCCATCGCGGCTGCCGCCTCGGCATTACTTATCCGGAGATCACGGAAATGCAGGCGCGCGCTATTTTCGAAGCCGCCGTGCAAGTGGCCAAGACCGGCGTGAAGGTGATTCCTGAAATTATGATTCCGCTGATTGGCAGCGTGAAGGAATTGGAGAATCAGAAAGCCATTGTGGTGAGAGTGGCGAATGAGGTGTTGAAAGCGGCGGGGATGAAGAAGCTTCACTATATGGTGGGGACGATGATCGAAATTCCGCGCGCGGCGTTAACAGCGGATCTGGTGGCGAAGGAAGCGGAGTTCTTTAGCTTTGGCACGAACGATTTGACGCAGACGACGATGGGTCTTTCGCGCGACGATTATACGAAGTTTTCCAAGCATTATGAGGAATTGAAGATTTTCAAGGCTGATCCGTTCGCGGTGCTGGATCAGGAAGGCGTGGGCAAGCTGGTGGAGATGGCGGTGAAGCTGGGGCGCGCCACACGCCCGAATTTGGAAGTGGGCATTTGCGGAGAGCATGGTGGCGAACCGAGTTCGGTGGAGTTCTGTTATCGGGTGGGGATGAACTATGTTTCGTGCTCGCCTTATCGCGTGCCGATCGCGCGGTTGGCGGCGGCGCAGGCGGCGCTGACGAGCGGGGAGAAGAGCGAAGTAGCGAGGACGGCGTAAGAGCGAGGAGCGGGGAGCGCGGGGATGGGAGGAAGTCTCTGCGCTTCAAGGCTCATTTAGTGATGCCCGAGGGGCTGAAGAAATTCAGCCGATTGGCGCCGCGCCTACCGATGGGATGTCGTTCTGTCTGGATGTCGGTAGTGTTGCTGTGCGGAATGTCGAAGACG
Organism: Bryobacterales bacterium; assembly: GCA_963764105.1. GTDB lineage: Bacteria > Acidobacteriota > Terriglobia > Bryobacterales > Bryobacteraceae > Bog-105. The sequence goes on along the minus strand of CAVXRP010000007.1, from coordinate 53,888 downwards.
AAGTGGAACTCGTGGCTCGTGCGCCAATGATTCGCAAATTGCATGGCACCTGATTAGCTATGTCGGCTGCGCGCAACATGGTGTCGTGTTCGGCCGTCGTCCAGTCGATTTCTTACCTTCGGGTAATCACGTTTTGCTTGCCGAACGTGGTCGCGCAACGGTGTGCCCGATAATTGAAGAAGTTGCCTGCCCCTATAACGATCAATGCCCACAGCCCGGCATTCGTTGCGACGGTCTATGCCACCTTGTTTCTTCCGCTCGTGTTTATAGGGTGGGGGTGGACCTCGTATTTTCGATCCGGTCGGGTCGTCGGGAGGCCAGCAGCGGCGATTCTGGCCACCGGCAACTTTCAGTTACGTTTTTTTCGGCCTTTCTTTTGTTTTTCGACTAGCTCTTCTTGGCGGCGATTACAGCGCGAGACTTTACCGAACATCCGAATTCAATCTTTTTCTAAATCTCGGGCTGCTGTTTTCTCTTTTCTGGGCACGCGGACCTTTGACAGTCAAGATCCCGACCTGCGTAGCTTGTGCTCTGGTTGCCCTCGCTTGGTACTACGTCGTGGTGGTCAATTCTTTCGTGTGAGAAAGCCAAGTCCGGGCCGTCCGGGTCATCCCGATACCGTGTCAACAACTGACCCGGGCAGCCCAATGATTGGCAAGTAGCTGTGCACGATAGCCGCGTCTGCCCACCGCTTACCTTCAACACCGAATTACTGCCGAAGCGCTGCCTTAACCACATCTGGATTTCGCTCGATAACCGTCAAATATGCCCGTGCCGCCAAATCGGGCGAGGCTTTTCCTTGTTCCCATTGCTGAAGCGTGCGGCGATTCAAGGAGAACGCGTCAGCAAACTCTGCCTGCGACATCCCCACTTTCGCGCGGATGCCTTTCACGTCAATGGGCACAGGCAGCGTATACTCCTTCATCACCTTTCGTCTTTCGACGTGAGCGAGAATTTGCTTGGCTCCTGCAATCAAATCGCGGCCGAACTTCGTCCCTTTATTCGTTCTTTTCGATGGCCTGCGCGAGACGCTTGAGTTCTTTTTCTTGCTCATGACTTAAATTCTCCAATTCGTTCTTTGCGTACAGCAACGTGAAAAAGACGGTGTCGCCGACCACCAAGTAGTAAAAGATGGCCCTAACCCCACCCCTCTTTCCACTAGCGCCTCGACTCCACCGAGCCTTTCGAAATCCGCCTGTGCCGCGGATGACTGGATATGCTAGCGGATCAGCGGCAACGCCGGCCTCCATTGCCCTTCTCTCCTCGTCCGAGAGCAGTCGTTTGACTTGCCTCTCGTACTTCGGAAGAGCAACAATCCTCCGCATCTCTTACAGTATACGTTATTCACGTATGGATAAATTCCCGTCACGCGCGATATGTGGGGGTTTTGGGTGGTCTACGAAACCTTCTTCTTGTCCCAAGGCCGCGGCTGCGCGTTACTATATCCCGCCACGCGGTCGTAGGCATGCGACCGACTGACCGTGCCGAGCGACGTGTTGTAAAGATTCGTTACGCCTAATGCTTCCTTCACGTCGTCTTCAAACTGGTGCAACGCTTCGAGCTGCTCGGCCATGGCTGGGAAGCGTTTGCCGGAAGGTGTTTCCAGGAACATTTGATAACCGCCGCTGAGGAGCGAGGCGATCTCCTTGCCCACCACGATGCCGGCGCGCTCGATATCGGGCTGATTCGCGCCTTCATCGCCGATGATGGCGGCCACTCCGTGTTTGCTGACTTTGACGCGCCCGTCGGGGAGGTTTTCCAGTGTGAAGCCAGCCGCGCGCAAACGGTCGACCCGCTCTTCGAAGGTGGTGACTTTCGGTTTCTGGCGGCGAAAGAACATATTCTTAAGTATAGAGATGACCACTTTTCAGCCGCGGCTACCGATTGCCGCTATCACAGATGAATTCTCGCCGGTGCTTGCCGAAGCGCTGCCGTTTATGCAGGAAATTGGCATGACGGGCGCGGAATTGCGGGTGGTGGACGGCAAGAATATTCTCGATTTGAGCGACGATGAATTGAAGCGGACGCGTGACGCGCTTCAAGCGGCAGGCTTACAGGTGGTGTCGATTGCGTCGCCACTTCTGAAGTGCGTTTTGCCGGGCGCGCCGGAAGTGGATGGCCGCTTTCAGCACGATGTGTTCGCTTCGAAACACACATTCGCAGATCAGCCGCGATTGACAGAGCGCGCGATCCAGATAGCGCAGTTCTTTGGCGCACCGATTGTCCGCGTTTTTTCCTACTGGCGCACAGTGCGGCCGGAGCTCTGTGAAGCGGCGATCGTCGAGGCGTTGAGCGCACTCGCGAGCATCGGAGAAAAAGAAAACGTGACGATTGGTTTAGAAAATGAGCACGCCTGCAATATTGGCACGGCTGCTGAAACGGCGCGCATTCTAGAGCTGGTCCCGCATAAACGTTTGGGGCTGGTGTGGGATCCGGCCAATGCGCTCTGCGCGGGCGAAGATCCTTTTCCCGGCGGCTATGCGCGGCTCGCGAAAGATCGCATTGTTCACGTGCATGCGAAGGACTGTCATATTTCGGATGGGAAGCCGGTGTGGGGTCCGCTCGGGACGCGGCACGTTCCGTGGAAGGAACAGATCCAAGCTCTGATTGACGATGGTTACCGCGGATCGATCAGCCTGGAGACGCATTGGCTGGGTCCGAATGAAAATAATAAAGCCGAGGGGAGCCGGATCTGTGGATGGAATTTACGGGGGCTGTTGTCTTGAAGAAAACGACCCACTCGGCCTCAATGCTCCTATCGACCGGCGCGATCTCCTCAACTCGACACTGCTGGCGGCAGGCGCCGCGCTGCTCCGTCCGATTCCGCCGTTCCAACTCATGTCCGACGATGATTGGACGGGTTATTCAGGGATCGGCGATTACGCTTCTTCCAACGGCAACACGCACGCGGTGATGACCGCCGGGCACCGAATTCGCGATCACGCATTCGACCCTTCCGCCCAGCAAATTATAGATACGGGCGAAGCCTTCGATTGCGCAGTAATCGGCGGCGGCATCAGCGGACTCGCGGCTGCGCTGTTCTTTGCGCGCGCTACGGGTTCGAAGAAAAACTGCCTCGTGCTGGACAATCATCATGTCTTCGGAGGCGAAGCGAAACGCAACGAGTTCAACGTGGACGGCCAGCGATTGATGGCGCATCAGGGTTCCGCCGCTTGCTTTCCGCCCTTAAGCGGATCTTTTCTAGCCGAGTTTTACGACTCAGTCAAGATTGAATGGCCGCAGTTCAAATATCAGGAATGGTCGGGCTCGCAACCGGCGGTGACGCTTGAAACCCACCCTATCCGGTGGGCGGGCGCACGGCAGGATTCTTTTTCGGTGATAAGTTCGGGCACCCAGAGGGTCTGTGGCTGATTGATCCGTGGGGCAAAGAGTTGGCCGGCGCCCCGATCTCCGATCAAGCTAAGCGCGAACTCCTCAACATGCGAGTTACCGACCGCAAGCCTTTTTCCACACATCGGTTTCAGCCCAAGGTTCATGGAGATGAAGCTTCGCGGCATCTCGATAGCATTACGCTTGAGGCTCATCTGATGGAAGAGTATGGACTCAGTCAAGAGACGGTTCGCACGTTTCTGTCTCCCATCAGTGGCGGTGGCTCAGGGCTGGGTGCGGACGCACTCTCGGGCTACGCCGAATACGCGGCGGATGTGCTGCTGCCGTGGAAATATGCGGAAGGCGCACAGATGTTTCCGGGCGGCAACACCGGCGTGGCGCGCCACATCTTGAAGCAGCTCCTCCCCAGCGCGATCAGCGGCGGGGATGATATGCAGTCGATTTGCCGGGGCAAGATCCAGTTCGCGAATCTTGACCGGCGCACGCAGAACTGCCGTGTGCGCTTGGGCGCGACGGTGATTGCTGTGAAGCACAGCGGTGAACCGAAGCAAGCGGAGAGCGTTGAGATTGTCTATAGCAAGGATGGGAAGTTCTACAAAGTTCGCGCGAAATCGGTGGTTTGCGCGGGCGGGAGTTGGACGGCTAAGCACATCCTGTTTGATCTTCCGGAAGCTCAGCGGAACGCGTACGCGCAATTCCATCGCGCCCCTTGTTTGATGGTGAATGTGGCAGTGCGGAATTGGCGATTCCTCTACAAGCTCGGACTCACTGAATGTCAGTGGTTCGAAGGGATCGGCAATTATCTGGCGATGCGCAAAATGGCGAGCTTCGGTACCGACCCCGCCACGATCAACCCCGATACGCCTACCGTCATCAACCTGAAAATCCTCTTCTCTACACCGGGCTTGCCTTTGCAAGAGCAGGTTGTGCGCGGGCGCAGCGAACTATTCTCCACGCCGTTTCGCGTCTATGAACAACGCATCCGCGAACATTTCACCCAGCTGTTTGCGCGCTCCGGTTTCGATGCGAAGCGCGACATTGCGGGCATCATTCTCAATCGCTGGGGCCACGCGTATTTGAGCCCGCAGCCAGGCTTCTTCTTCGGCGCAACCGGTCAAACGGCCCCAGGGGAGTTTCTGCGAGCGAATCCGTACGGCCGCATCGCGTTTGCCAATTCAGATTTGGCGGGAATCATGGACCATCGAATGTCTATTCAGGAAGCGCGCCGAGCCGTCGAACAAATTAAAAAGTTGAGTTAACTGGCGAACTTGCTGCTCAAGTATTTATAGCTCTCGCGCAAACTCTCAATCGGATCTCCGGGGGTTTGATCCTGTTCCACAAAATAGTTTTTCACCGACGCCTTTTTAGCCGCTTCCAGGATGGCCGGGAAATCGAGCGTGCCGTTGCCCACTTCTTTGAATGTTTCCTTAGGGACATTCTCGTTGAACTGGACGGCTGTTCCGCTGGCTTTATCTTTCAAATGAACCAGCGCTACTCGGTTGGCATATTTCTTGAGTAGGGCCACCGGATCATGTCCCGCGACGCTCACCCAGAACACGTCCATCTCCAGCCATACCAAGACCTTTGTGAGTCTCTTTCATGAGCAGGTCTAACCCGGTAGTGCCTTGCAAGGGTTCGAATTCAAAGGCGTGGTTGTGATAGCAAAGCGTTAGCCCCGCGGCTTTGGCCTTCTCACCGGATTTGTTCAGGGTCTCGGCGAGTTTCTTGAATGTTTCGATCCGCCGCGTTGTGCGGGCGGTATGTAGGGCAGCACAATGTACTGAAATCCCTTCTCTTTCACATCGGCGATGGCCGCATCGAGCTTGGCCCCGCCTTCGAAGAAAAGATCGGTATCGAGGTGAATACTTACTGGCTTGAGCTGCGTCTCTTTGAGCGCCGACCAGATCTGGTTCAGATTGCCGTAGGTCGCTTCCACTTCTCTATAGCCGATATCTTGGATCGCTTTCAAAACCCCGGCGGGATTAGCGCCGATGGTATTGCGCACGGTATAGAGCTGCACTCCCAGATTCGAAGCGGTCAGTGCGTCGCGGCCTAACAACACCTTTGCGGCAGGCAACAGAGCCGCGGATCGAACGACAAAGTTCCGGCGTGAGATTTAAGACATGGCTCTATACTATCGCCGCCGTTATTCAGGTTTGCCGATGCCGCACTTCGTGCTTTTGAAACAGCGCGCAAGCCAATCGTCAGCATCGCCGCCAGCACCAACGCCCCGACCGCCACTTGCCAGCCGTGCGTTTTCAAATATTGAAATGTTTGCATGCCAAAATGTTTGCCCAAGTACGCCAAGCCGAAGTAACGGAGCGTGCGAGCGGCAACCACGACCGTCACAAAATAAACGCAAACGCACTTGCAGGGCGCCTGCGCAAAAGACCGGAATTTTCATAGGCAAGGGAATGGGAGATAAGGCGGGCACAAACACGGTTGCCAATCCCCAGCGTTGAAACCACAGGTGCAGGCGCGCGCCGGTTTTGCTGGTTACGTGGCGCATGAGCAGAACCTCGCCGCCTTTGCGGGCGATGAAAAACAAGATCAAACTGCCGGCCAGCGAGCCCACGATGGCCAACGCGGCAGACCAATACGCTTGCTCCGGTTTGGTAGTTGCCACCGCAATGAGCAGCGCGTCCACGCCGCCCACCACTGGGATACCGGCCGAATCGAGCACCGCTAGAAACAGCAGCCCAAACGGCCCCCAACCTAATAAAATGTTGGCAAAATGCTGCCACGAAACGGCAATGGAATGAAAGAAGAGATTTCAGGAGGTGCTCCGGACGCGTCTAAGTTCCGTGCCCCAGCATAGCGAACAACCCATCCTCATCCAGCACGGGCACATTCAAATCTTTCGCCTTATCGAGTTTGGAACCGGCATCTTCGCCTGCCAGTAGATAGCTCGTCTTGCGTACTCACCGATCCGGCCACTTTTCCACCCGCCTCTTCTATGCGCGCTTTCGCTTCTTCGCGCTTCAACGACGGCAAAGTGCCGGTAATGACAAACGTCAATCCGCTCAGCGGACCGCTCTTCTTCGCCTGTTTCTCTCCTTTAAACTGCAAACCAGCGGCGCGCAAGGCTTCGAGCAATTGACGATTTTGCTTCTCGCCGAAAAACTGGCGGATGGATTCGGCCACCTTGGGCCCCACTTCATTCACTTCTTCCAGTTGTTTCGAGCTGAAGCGCCTGCAATATCGTCGAGATCCCCAAAATGTCCGGCCAGCAGTTGGGCGGTGCGCTCGCCAACGAACGGAATGCCCAATCCATTCAACACGTCGTGCCAAAGGCTGCGAGCGGCTCTTTTCAATATTCTTGATAATCTTTGTGGCCGATTTTTCGCCCATGCGTTCGAGTTCGAGCAATTGCGGAACGGTGAGTTGGTATAGATCGGCCACGCTATGCACCAGTCCGCGCGCTAATAATTGATCGACGAGAGCATCGCCTAAGCCGTCGATATCCATGACGCCGCGCGCTGAAAAATGCAGCAGCGTTTCGCGCAGACGCGCCGGACAACTGGCATTGACGCAGCGGCTCGCGGCCTCGCCTTCTTCGCGCACGATGTGGCCGTCGCAAACGGACAGTGCTTGGGAATCCGAAAAGGCCGCCGCGGGTTACCTTGTTCCACCACGCGGACAATCTTGGGAATCACGTCGCCGCTGCGTTCCACCAGCACCGTATCGCCAATCTCCACGCCGAGCCGCGCAATTTCATCCTCATTGTGCAGCGTGGCGCGCGCGACGGTAACGCCACCCACGATCACCGGTTTCAGATGGGCCACCGGAGTCAACGCGCCGGTGCGCCCCACTTGCACTTCAATACTTTCGAGAACCGTGGTCGCCTGGCGCGCAGGATATTTGAAAGCGATGGCCCAGCGTGGCGCTTTGGCAGTCCAGCCTAAACGCTCTTGTTGCGGAATGGAATCGATCTTAGCCACCACGCCGTCGGTCTCATAAGGCAGTGCGTCGCGCTTGTTTTCCCATTCGCGGATGAATTTCAGCAGGTCGTCTAAATTTTTGCATTGGCGGCGATGGGTGTTCACTTTGAACCCAGCGGCTGCCAAGCGTTCGAGGCTCTCCCAGTGGCTCGGAAACATCGGCTTGCCATTTTCCAGCAGGAAGTAGGCGAAGTAATCCAAGCGGCGCGCAGCGGTTACGCCAGGATCTAAGCGCGCGCAGCGCGCCCGCGGCCGCATTGCGCGGATTGGCGAAGCGCTTCAAGCCCGCTTTCTCCTGTTCTTCGTTCAGGCGATCGAAGGAACTGCGCTGCATGACCACTTCGCCGCGCACTTCAAAGGCGTTTGCGAATGGCCTTGCGGCGCATGGCAAAGGCAGGGAGCGAATGGTGCGAGCATTGCCCGTCACCTCTTCGCCAACCCGGCCATCGCCGCGCGTTAAGGCTTGCTGCAGTTGCCCGTCCTGATACTGCGCCGCCATCGACAAGCCATCCAGCTTCAATTCGGCCACGTATTCGTACGGCTCACCCTTGAGTAGTGTTTGCACGCGGTTATCGAACTCCCGCAATTCCTGTTCGTTCAGCGCGTTGTCCAAACTCAACATGGGCGAACTGTGCGCGACTTTCACGAAGCCTTCGCGAGGTTGGCCGCCGACTCGCTGGGTGGGCGAATCGGGTGTTCGCAATTCAGGATGCGCCTCTTCCAAGGCTTTCAGCTCGCGCATGAGCGCATCGTATTCGGCGTCGCTGATTTCCGGCTGATCGAGAACGTAATATTGATATTCGTGATGTTCCAGTTGTTTGCGCAATTCCTCGGCGCGTTTGACCGGCGACTGTTCATGCAACCTGTCGGCTGAACCTATAATGTGAGTTGGAATCTTTTAGCGCGAAACGCGCCGCCATCATCTACAATCCTGTTGCGAGAAAGCTCTCGCGCAGCCAGCATCTGCTCCAACGTACCATCGAATCGCTGAATCGACAAGGCATGGAAGCAGCGCTAGTGGGAACCACCGGGCCGGGTAGCGCCTCTGTTCAGGCGAAGCGGCAAATCGAGGCCGGTTGCGACCTCATTCTGGCGGCGGGCGGCGACGGCACGATCAACGAAGTGGCCAACGGCATGATTCACAGCGGAGTGCCGTTGGCTATCATTCCGGGCGGCACGGCCAACGTGCTGGCGCGGGAAACGCGTATACCTATTAATATGCTTGCGGCCGCGGATGCTATCAGTCATATGGTGCCCACCCGGGTGGCGATCGGCATGCTGCGCTTGGGCAGTTTCGAGCAGCGCTCCTTTCTATGCATGGCGGGCGCCGGGTTTGATGCCGAGATAGTGTGCCATGTCAATCTCGACCTAAAAGCGGCGCTGGGCAAACTGGCCTACTATATCGGCGGGTTTTCACGCGCTTTCAGTACCTTGAGTGAGTTTGAAGTCTACGTTGGATGGAATGCGGTACGAAGCGAGTTTCGCACTCATCAGCCGAGTCCGAAACTATGGAGGGGATTTGGAAATTGCGCGCGGGGCTTCGCTGCTGCGCAACGAATTTCAAGTTGTGCTGTTCCGCGGCAAACACAGTTTGCGCTATGTGCCTTATCTTGCCGCCGTGAGCCTGCGTTTTGCTGAACGAGTCAATGGCTGCACGTTCGTATACGGACGCCATGTAACTTGCCAGGCTTTGAACGGCGAAGGGATCTTCACGCAAGTGGATGGAGAGCTGGCGGGGAAACTGCCGATCGCAGCGGAAATTGTGCCGGATGCGCTCACGCTGCTGTTACCGGCCGCTTTTGTGGCCAAAGAAAAATCCGCCATCGACATTCGGGCATGCGCTTGACGGCAGCCGAGCCCTTTTGCACTCAATGGATAACCTGAGCCACTCACTGGCGGGCTTAATGCTTGCTCGCGCTGGTCTCAATCGCATCACGCCGCGCGCCACGCTTTTGCTGATCCTGTCGGCCAACATCCCGGATATCGATATCATCGCTTTGGGCAAGAGCCAGCTCGCTTACCTGGAGGTGCATCGCGGTCCTACGCACTCTTTTGTGGCGATACCTATACTGGCCATCGAGTGCGTCATTATTGTTGCGGCGATCTACCGGCAACGCTTGCCTTGGATACGAGCCTGGTTCGTTTGCTGCCTTGGCGTTGCCAGCCATTTACTGCTGGATTGGACCAATAGCTACGGCATCCGGCCGCTCTTTCCGTTTTCTGTGCAGTGGTTCCACCTGGACATTAATTCGCTCACCGACGGACCGATTCTAGCTGCGCTGGGCCTGGCGGCCGTTTGGCCGTGGTTGTCGGGTTTGGTGAGCGGCGAAATAGGAGACGCTCGGAAATCGACAGGGCAGGGGATTGCCATCATGGTCCTGCTGCTCTGCAGCGGCTTCGAAGTCTGCCGGTATTATTTGCACCAGAGGGCCATTACCCAATTGGAATCGCGCTTATATGCCGGCGCACCACCTCTCGCGGCCGCCGCTTTACCTACCGCACTGAACCCATTTTTGTGGCGCGGCATTGTTGCGACGAAGAGTACGTGGCGCGAATTCAATCTGAATACTTTGGGTCAACTCAATACGGAGAGCGCTCAATCTTTCTTTCGAATTCCTCTTTCCGAGGCGATTGCCAATGCCAGGCGCACAGCTGAATTTTCCTATTTCATTTACTTTGCGCGTTTCCCGGTCTGGTCTATCCAGCCAGTAGGGCTGAGCGAGGGAACAGGGAAACGGATTGAGTTGACCGATCTGCGTTTCGGCGAACCAGGCCGGGGAAGTTTTCATTGCGTAGCTTTGGAGAATCCCGCCGGACGGATTCTAGGTGCATGGTTTACGTTCGGCTCGGGCGCGGACTTGGGTTGGAGCGAGCCAGTTCACCATTAGCGACTTAATGCTGAGCGAGACTATCGCCAACGATGCTGCGGCTCACGGCTAAGGCGTCAATTTGATAACTGCCTGAGCGCACCGCACCCATGACTTGGGTAACCTGGTTTCGCATCACCGTTGCGCCTTTCTTGAGGCTGTTCAGAACGGTGCTCAGTTTGGTTAACTGCATATCGTCCTGCGGCATCTCCGGTGCTGCGGAAGTTGCGCCGGCGCTCTCACTCGCTCGTTGTTTTCCTCCTGCCCCCGGTGCATCGGGCACATAGTTCGGCAGGTTTGTTGAGTTGATTTGGCCCATAAGGCGAATACCTTTTTACTTTTGGATTGCTTGTGTTCAGCAACCTTGATGATTCTCATATCGTACACATATGCGTGAAACTATTCTAAAAGTGTTCAGCGGCCTAACCGGTGTAATTGCGAGCACGAAACGTGGCAATTTTACGCCGTCTTAGTCCTTGCGGCATGGGTGCTAAACGGACTAGGGACGCGCGGCGTAGATGGTACAATTCGGCAAAATACAAGAATGTTTATGCTTATTGCTCGAGCTCGGCGCTGTTTCACTCTTACTATGATTCTGCAGGCGTCATTGATACCAGCGGTGTGCGGTCAAACGGCGGGCGTCGCGCTCAAGCACCCCAACTTTTCCGGACGCTGGCGCATGGTCAAAGAAAAGAGCCAGTTCAATGGATTCACAGTACCCGACGCCGTCATTCGAGTGGTGGATCACCACGACCCGATGATCAACTTGCACACGATCCAGACCACAGGGCAGAAGACATCGATGACGGATGTCACTTACTTCACCGATAATTCCGTTACCACGAACACCATCAGAGGCCGCGACGCGCAATGCCGGGCATACTGGGATGGCGCGGCGCTGGTTGTCAGAACAAAAATGATCATGAAGAACGGCGAGCATGAAGTGGTGGAAGACCGTTGGGAACTTTCGGCCGACGGCAAGACACTCACGACCGGCAGCCATATCGTCACAGAGGCCGGCGAAGCCGATCTGACGCTGGTGTGTGTGAAAGAAGACGAAAAAGCGAATTAGGCCTTCATCAAACCTCCAGCCCCAAGGTGCGCATTAACTCCAATGCATTGCTGTGAGTGACCACGCCCGGGTGCAGGCGGTAGTCGAACTCCACTTGGCCACTGGCAATGCGATCTTCAAAGTGAACGTTAGAGGCGACCAATCCGACGTCGGCGGCAATTTCGGCGAGAGCTAAATCATGAGTGGTGAGTAAGCCGATTGTGTTACCTCGCAACAAACCTTTAACGAGACCGGACGCGCCGATGCGGCGGTCGTGGGAATTGGTTCCGCTGAGAAGTTCGTCGAGCAGAAAGAGGACCGGATGGGCGTCGCGGGTAAGGTCGACAATCTGGCGCAGGCGAGTGATCTCCGCGAAGAAGCGGGAGCGGTTGTCTTGTAGGGAATCGGTGACGCGAATGGAGGCGCCGGTGGCGAGGGGAGAAAGTTTCAACTCGGCGGCGTTGACGGGCGCGCCCGCCCAGGCCAATACGGTGTTGAGACCAATGGCGCGGAGGAGCGTGCTCTTGCCGGACATGTTGGAACCGCTGACGATGAGCAAGCGCGGAGCGGCATTTAGGGTGACATCGTTTGGGACGGCGCGGGATTTTTCAATCAACGGGTGACACAGCGCGACGGCGATAAAAGTGGCTTGCGTTGTTTCGAGCAGTTGCGGGAAGGGCCAAGCGGGGCGCTCGAAGGTGAGTGAGCTGAGCGCCGATAGGGCTTCGAATTCGCCGAGCGCCCTGATCCATTCGCCGATGTGAGGGCCTGAGACACGGCGCCACGCTTCAATGGCGAATGCCACCTGCAAGCGCCAAAGCAAGCCCCATTCGATGAGCTTCATCAGCGGGTGGGCGCTCATGCCGAGCATCTCGATCCAACGGCCGAGACGGCGAATTTGCGAGGCTGCGGGGATGTTGCCGACCCGCAGCCTCGCTAGCAACTGACCCAACAGCGGCGCTTGAAATTGCTCATTTTCCACGCGCTGGATCAGCAGCCCGAGGATGGCGAGATGACTGGCGGGAGTATCAACCGCGGCGACGATTTGCGCGACTGCGTTCTTGGTTAGGTAGAGGAGCCCTGCCATTCACGATGAGTACCGCGGCCACGGGCCATGCCGGCAAGACGTGGAATAAGAGGCCGAGCGCGAAAATGAGGGCGGTGATTGAAAGAATGAACGCGACCGGGGGCAAGAGTGGGTTTAATGGAATGGGAGGCCGCGCTCCCCAGTCGGTGATCAGAGCGGCGCGCACTCCGGAGCGAACGTCTTCACCGAGCAGCGCCAAGTCCTCTCGCAGATCCAACCGAGTGCTCAATTCCCGCACGGCCTGCTGGCGAGCCGCTGCTTCCTGGTGAGAGCGCGGGCTGTAAGAGCCATTGGGCGAGGGCATCTTCGCCGGCGGCGGTGCGCGCGGTGGAAAGCAGTTCGAAAAGGCTGCCTTTGCCAAAGAGGTCGAGATCTTCGGCATAGACGTGATTGGCATTGCGAAAGCGTTCACCGGCTTCGCCTTTACCTTGCCATTGATTTTTGAGACGGTTGAGAGCCTGCTCGTAATAGCGCAAGGCGCGTGCCGCACAATGTGCGATTGCGCATCACCCGTTCATGCCAAACCACCAGCGCCAGAAACAGCAGCGAGCGGAACAAGCAACGACCAAGCGCTGAGCAGAGATGGCCCGTAAGCCAACCAAGCCAACAGAACGGCGGCGATGGCGACCGCGAGGCGGGCGTTGCCGAGCGAAATGAACTGGCGGTCGAAAAGCGCCTGTTTCGCAAGCCACGCGGCGCGGCGGGCTTCGTACTCGGGCAGTGGATCGACCATGGGCCTAGAATATCGGAGGCAAGAAGGGCGAAGGGATGTATTAGCGCGGTAAAAACAGGGGCCGTTGGGAGGTATTTGTTTGCCCCTAGTAAAATAAGAAGGAACGTGCGAAAGAAACTCGGGCTTTTGGGGTGGGCGTTCGGCGAGTGTTTCCCGCGCAGCTTGGTGGCGTGTGCGCTGCGGAAACGGCGCTTTGAAAATGGCGGTGGTCATGTGGAAACGCAGAGATCCCTCCTGAGGTCAGGGTAAAATGCGGGGTCTCAGCCCGTTGAAAAAACGGCGGTAAGTGGTTGAATTGGCGGGAGTTATGGTTTGAAGTTTTTGTGAATGGCGAAGTTAGGTCTCGGTGGCGAGTGAGTCGCTGATGAGATCCTCACGTAGTTCCACCGCTCACTAACGGCAGCCAGCGGCTGGAGGAGGGTTTTAGCCTGCCGGAGCGGCGCACGGTGCCGCCCCACAAGGGCGCAGTTGCCCCAACCGCTCCGTTTATTTCTCGCTGGGGCTGTCGTCAGCTTTCAGATCGCCCAGCGCATACTGGATTCCGGCCAGCATATGGGCGACGAAAGGACGGGAAAAGTAGATCTTCTCGTCATGGCCGTGAGCTTCGTAAAAGACGCGGCCGTTGCCAACGTGCTGGATATAACTAAGTGCGTAATCGCCATCGGTGCGTCTGGTAGCCGCAGGCTCCTTCGCCTTGTCTTCCGCGCTCATCCGCTTGTAATTGATGCTGGTCAGAACATGCACGCGCTTGCGGCTGAAGGAATCCTGCGCGAAGGTGTAGGTTTCGTCCACAATCTCATAGCCGCGTGGCGAAAACATGGCGGTCAGGGGACTCTGGGGATCGTCAATCTTCACCGGAATGAGCGTCGGATAGGTCCAGTGAAATTTGAAGAAGCCGCCGATCATTTCGTTGAATTCGGGCCAAGTGCCCGTCGGCGCCACCTCCTTGCCGTCGGCTGAGCGGCCGTTCGTGTGGTAGGAATCAGTCGCGGCGTGAATGCCGGCCAAGCCTTTTCCTCCTTTGACAAAGTCGAGTAGCGCTTGCCGGCGAGCTTGGCTGGCAGCCGGATCTTTGGGATCATCCAGAAATTCGCCGGTAGTGCTATCGAGGAAAATCGCATCATAGTTCTTAAGATTGTCGGTGTTGACCGCAGCGGGATCGTAGGTGATGGTCGTCATCCAGGCGCCTGTCTTGTCACCCAGATATTCCACCATCTTCGCGGCCAATGGGATGGAGGTGTGAACCCAGCCGGCGGCCTTGCATAAGACGAGAACATGGCGAAGGCTCAGCGGTGTCGCTATCGGCTTGTCCGGCAAAGCGGCCATCATGGCCGAAATATCAGCTGGGTTGGCAAACTGTTTTTGCGGACAGCCGTGGCTGAAGCCACCGGCAAAGCCTTCCACCGGGCAAGGCCGCTGCTCGGCCGGCTGCTGCGCAAAGAGCATGCTGCATGCAAGGCAACTGAAAAAGGCGCTACAACATTTCATCATGAAGCTAAAAACTCCTGTGAACCACTTTATATCGGGCGGGGTTTTTCGTTGGGGCACACGAGGTGCCCTAAGGCGGCCAATACTTGATCGGCCGTGGTGGAGATGTCCTGCTGGTCTTGTTCAAACCAGGCGCGAAAAATCACCGTGTGGATGTCCCCGAGTTTAGTGCGGGAGGCGACTTCACCGCCAGTCAATCTAAGTAGAAACGGGACGGCGGCGGCTGGCTAGTCCAAGGAATCAACTCTTGTGAAGAGTGAATCGAGATGCTGTGCTCCGTGAAACTCGCTCGGTAAGATCGTCAGCGATCTCCTCGATGTCGTGATCTGCTTTGGGCCGCACGACGTAGCCGAACGTTAGGTTTTCTCCTTTTCGGGAGTGTGCCGCTCAATGAGCTGCCGGCATTTCGTTTCCCAGTATTCAGAGGAGATCTCTAGCGGGGTGCCGGAATTTAAGCCTTCCACGAGGACCGCTTCGAGTTTCTGCTGGGCGCGGCGGGTTTGATCGTGGCGGAGAAGCTCGCGGACATATTCGCTCGGTGTGCTGTAGCCTCGGGCTTGGACCTGCTCTTCTATGTAGTCTTTGAGGGACTGCGGGAGCGAGATGTTGAGGGATCCATACCCATATCTGCAGGGTACCAGCGCCTTCATTTATTGTCAATTATCGAAGGTTGTGCCGCTTCGAAGTTACCCCCGCCACTCCACGTCGTTCTCTTCACACCACTCTATAGCGATTTGCCTCAAAGCTTCGGTGCGGAATGCATGCCAACGCGCCTCGACACGATTGATGCGGAGCATGTGTTTGAAATGCCGGAAGGCACCGGCGCCGTGGAGGGCATCCAGCAGATCTGTCCGGATTTTTTCGGAGCGGATGGAGCGTGCGAAACCGTGCATGATATCCCAATCGTCGACATCGAACTTGGAGGGAAGCGGCACAAACCGCTTGCTGGAGACGATTCGCTTGGCGATCTCCCATTGCTCCTTTTGCCAATCGGGGAGGGAGGGTTCGGGGTCGTCGTCTTCGGCCTCTTCCGCAGTGCGAAGAAGCTCTCGGGAAACAGTTTCCACCTGGCCGGTATCGAGATCAAGAAAGGAAGGTTGTTCGTCGAACTGCATCTCCAGTTCATTGACGATGTCCGTAAGCAGAACGGCGGCGGGCATAGGTCGTTCTCAATATAACGCTTTTTCAGCGTCGTGGTAGGTGGCTTCGGAGGTGACGTTGGCGAAGGGCTGACCGTCAATTTCGGCGTAGGGGTAAACAAAATAATTGAGCGGATCACCATGCTGTTTGGGGACCAAGACGATGTCGCGGTCTTTCGAAAACTCGAGGCGGTTTTCGTCGTGGGTGCCGAAATAGTAATCGCGTTTGGCAGGACTTTTGGCGGCTTCGGAGGCATCAATGGGTATCCAGCCAATTTGTTTTACGTAGACTTCCGCCCAGCAATGATAGCCGGCGATCTTGCCTTCGCCGCGCTGGGCGGGGATGGGAAAGCCGATGGCGAAACGAGCGGGAATGCCTAGAGCACGGGCATAGCCAATGACGATAGCATGGAAATCGGTACAGTTGCCGCGACGTTCTTCACAGGCATAGTAGATGTCGCCGCGGCCCCAGCCTTTGCCGGTTTTATCGTATTTCACGGTTGAGACAACGTGGTCGTAAATGGCGCGGGCCTTTTCGAGATCGCTATGAGCGCCAGCTTGGGAGACTACTTCGTTGGCCCAGGTACGGATCTGGTCGTCGATGGGAACGAGGCGGTCGGGCTTGAGATATTCGGCGAGTGTAGCGGAGTCATCGTCGGGCGCGGGCGCGGCATTGGCTGAGAGGCGCGGTTGGGTGTGCTCCGTGCGCACGGCGTCGAGGGTGAGGCGAATGGACAGGGTGCCGGCGGCAGGGCGATCCAGGCCGATGTGCAGAATTTGATTGCTGTTGGCGGCTGTTTGGATGCGGTATGGGCAGGGTGCATCGATGTGAAGGTTCGTGATCTGTTGGTAGGGGTCGGAATGAGGCACGGGCAGCCACACATTCAAGTGTGCAGCGCCGGCCGGGATCTCCTTTATTGTGGCAGTGTACTCGAAGTGGAAGGCGCGGGTTCTGGGGACTTGGGCGAGTACGAATGGGGTGAAAAAGAGTAGTACTGAAGCGCTGACTCTAGCGTTTTTCATGCAATTGAAAAGGCGATTTTTAGCGTATCATTGAATCCATTGCAACCCGACGACTCTCAACGGCTGGATGCGCTCGCCAGTGCGTACGCCAGTTTAGTGCAGAAGCAAGCGCGGCTTGAGGAGCGGCTTGCGCGTTTAGAGAAATCATTCCCGGTGCAAACAGCGGCCGCCGTGACAATTGAGCCGCCAGTTTTGCGCGAGCCGGCGGCTGACCGTTGCGAGGCTGTCGATGTTCCTGTCGAGCCCGTGGTTGTCCGCCGCGAGAACGTGGAAGCTCCGGTCGAGCCCGAGCCGGCCATTGCTGAGATTCCGGCCGACACGTCTACGCTCGAATCGAAAGTGGGGCTCACCGTTGTCAATCGAATCGGCGCAATCACGCTGGTTTTGGGCATCGCGTTCTTTTTCAAATGGGCCGTCGATAACAATTGGATCGGTCCCGCGGGGCGAGTGGCACTGGGGCTACTGGCTGGGTTTTTGACGGTGGCAGTGGGCGATGTCATCTGGCGCAAGCGCCAGCCAGTGTTTGCCCAGGGCATAACGGCCATTGGGATCGCCATCCTGTTTCTCGCGATCTATGCAGCTTTCGGTTTCTATCATCTGATTCCGCAAGCGGCAGCCTTTGTGATGATGGTGGGGACCACCATCATGGCGGCGCTGCTAGCGTTGCGCTATGAATCGTTTTCGATTGCGGCGCTCGGTTTGGTGGCAGGCTACGCGACACCGTTGCTGTTGAGTTCAGGCGAAGACCATCCCTGGTTTCTGTTCAGCTATCTACTGTTACTGAACGTGGCTGCGACAGAGCTGGCAACACGGCGTAAATGGCGCGGTCTTGAGATCATCAGCTTCCTCGCCACGGTGCTTATTTACGGAGGCTGGCTATTCAGTCGCGGGACGAGGCCGGAAGACCATCTGATCGCGACGCTAGCGCCGCTAGTTCTTTGCGCGCAACTATGGCGAACGCAAACGCCGTTGTTGTTCGTTGTGGGGCAATTCCTGACGACAGCGGCGCTGACCCTCATCTGGCAACAGGAGGAGAGCCGCTATATTCCGTTGGCGCTGTTGCTAGCTGCAGCCGGTCTCGCTTTCGCTCAATTGCGCAGCTACCGGGACGCATTACTGGGCGCCTTCGCAGGTTTTTGGCTTTGCTATGCGCTGCATCTCGGGCAAATGCGCGAGCCAATCACGCAGTTGCTGGGCGCCAGTTGCGGTTTTGTGCTTTTCTTTGGGTGGAGTTGGTGGCAATTGCTGCTGAAGCGTTCGGCGCCCTCTACCGTGGCGCTCTCGCTATTCGCGCTCAACGGCGTGATCTACTATGCGCATTCGTACTGGTTGCTGCGAAGCGATTATCACCTTTGGCTGGGGCCTCTGGCGGTGCTGGTGGCGGGCGGTTACCTGGTGTTCGGCCTCTTGCTGCATCGTCAGACGGCGGAATCGAATGCCGACAGGCGGCCGGTATTGCTGGCGCTGGGCGTTGCCATCAGTTTTCTCACCTTGGCCATTCCAATCCAATTTACCGGTTTCACGATCACGATCGCCTGGGCTATGCAGGGCGCCGCGCTGACTTGGATTGGCTGCCGGCTCAGCAGCACGCGGGCTCTGCTGGCGGCTTTGCTGGTGTTCGGGTTGGTCGGTTTGCGCCTGCTGGTGTTCGAAGCGGAATCGCTGCCGGATCCGCAATCTTATGCACTGCTTTGGAATACGCGCTTCTTGACATTCGCGGTATCGGCGGTTGCCATGCTTTTGGCGGCTTGGTGGGGCTCGAAAATTGTCCAGCTCTTGGCGCTCGCCACCTACTTCGGCGGCCATGTTTCCCTGCTGTTGGGTTTATGTTTGGAGATTACCGGTTGGGCGGGGCGGTCGGTTTCCGCAGAGGACCGGCTGAGTGCGGAGACCATCGGGATTTCCATCCTCTTTGGTGTTTATGCGGTCGCGCTGGTTAGCGTCGGCGTGGCTACGCGCACCCTCATCAACCGCTTATCCGGCCTTGGGCTCACCGGCATCGTGATTCTCAAACTGTATCTTTTCGACGTCTGGCAACTCAGCCGCCCGTACCAGATTTCGGCCTTCGTCATACTGGGTATTCTGTTGCTGGCTACGTCCTTTTTGTATTCGCATTTTCGCCGCCTGATCGAGAGCTGGTGGAAAGATGAAAAAAGTTCTCCTTAGTTGTTTGGCGAGCTGCGCCTTGCTGAGCGCCGATTTCAGCGCGGACGCATGGCGCTACCGGCGACCGCTGATTCTCTCCCAACCCAGCGCGATCGCGGAGTTTGTAGCAGATTCGGCGCTCTTTCGCAACTCCGCTGCCAACCTGGACGACCTGCGCATTCTGCGCGACGGTGTGGAAGTTCCGTATGTCATTCTGACACTGGCAGGCTCGCGCCAGACAGTGGAGCGACCGGCCGCGATTATCAATAAAGCGTGGGTTCCCGGCGTGGGTGTGCAAGCGGTACTCGATTTGAAAGGAAAGAGCGAGCACAACCGATTGCGCATCGCTACGCCGCTGCATAACTTCAAAGAGAGTGTGACGGTTGAAACAAGCGATGATGCGCGCGCTTGGGACGTGGTTCTAAAGAGCGGGCTTGTTTTCGACATTTTACAGGACGAGCATGCCGTGGCCGAAAGCACGGTTTCTTATCCGCTTTCGAGCCGGCGCTTTGTGAGACTCACGATTCCGGGCTGGACAGATCCGGCGCAATTGCAGGCAGTTTGGATCTCGGCGTTCAACGAGACCAGCGCTACACGCGATACGCTGGGCACGTTCATGCCCGCTGTACACGAAGATGCGAGAACACAAACGAGCGAATTGACGGTGGATTTTGGATTTCAAGGGCAGCCCTATGACCGGGTGGCGCTGGCGGTTGCTCCTGGACTTTTTTCCAGGAGCGTGGAAATTTCGAGCGGGAACGACCGGCAACACTGGTTCTCCATCTCCGGTGGTGTCATTCTTCGCTCGGCCGACGACGAGCAGCTTTCCTTGGAGACAGCGGAACGGACCGAACGCTATTTGAAGATCACGGTTTTTAATGCGGATAGCGCACCGCTCAGGTTTGGGCCGATCACAGTGAGCGGGATTCGCAGAACGGTACGATTTCCTTCCTCGACAGCGGGTTCTTACCTTGTTTATAACGGCAATGCGGGAGCGCGGGCGCCTTCCTACGATTTTGCGCGGGTGATTCCAAGCAACGCCACCGTGGCGCGGGCGACGCTGGGCGCCACGGTGCCGAATCCGTTGTTCCGCCCGCCGGAAAGACCTTGGACCGATCGCAATCCATGGCTGCTGAATGGCACATTAGTCGCGGCCGTTATCGCCATGGGCGCGATTAGCGTGCGCATGTTGCGGAAAATCAAGAGCCCGCCGCCGTAGCGGCTTGACGATTGCCCCAATAGAAAGCGTGAATGCGAGCACCCAAATTCTGGAAGGATGCGACATCGACCGGCTTTTCTATATAGCAATCGGCCTGTGCTGCCGTCGACCGCATTATCTCTTCAGGAGACGAACTGAGGATGATGACGCGTAGGGATCTCAACTCCTCGGTTTGCCGAATGTAGGAAAGGACTTCGCAGCCGTCCACGCGCCGGAGGTTCAGATCGAGAATAATCAAGTCTGGGAGGCTTTCCGTTTCGCTCATTTGTTGCTGCAACAAAGCCAAGGCG
Source organism: Bryobacterales bacterium (assembly GCA_963764105.1). GTDB lineage: Bacteria > Acidobacteriota > Terriglobia > Bryobacterales > Bryobacteraceae > Bog-105. The sequence continues at coordinate 33,554 of CAVXRP010000007.1, read as the reverse complement.
GGCTCACCGTCGTCCAGCACTTGTGGCTGGTTCTGGAATCCGGCGTTTCTCAAGGCCCGCTTGATCATCAACACATCCAACGGATTATCTTCCACCAACAAAATCCTGGGTTCCGGCGGCGTCAAACCATCGGGCATAAGAATCCCTCCTTTAACGGACGCGTGCCAAACGGGCGCGCTATATAGCGCCCGCTGGCTTCAGGCCTGGGATCAAAATAAATAGATGGCTTTTTCGGCGCCCCGCTAGCAGTGAACGAGGTTAACAGTCGTTCGAAGTACGGCTTAGTTTACAAGCTGGCCGTAACTTACTTATTACAACAAACTGTAAGGTTTTACAATGGCTGGATTGTTATTAGCCGGGTTTTGGCAGGCACCGGGCGCTTACAAGGCGGCTAAGCGGGCCAACTCAGGCGTCAATCGTTCGATCACACCGGCCAGCTCTCGATAGGCTTCTCCGGCGCCTGAGAGATCTCGTTCTTTGGCGATGGTTTCAAGGCGGAGGGCCGCTCGATTCGCATCTTCCGATGAGAAATTGCCAACCGCGCCTTTCAGCCTATGTGCCAACCGGTAGAGGTCTTCCGCGTTATTGGATTCGACGGCCGAATAAATGTCGCCCAGGCTCTTTGGGGCATCGGCTAGAAAAGAAGAAACCACGATTCGCATAAGATCGAGGTTGCCATCCAGCCGCCGCATGAGTTCTTCCTGGTTCACAAGAGGCGCTGGATTCACGGACGATGGCTCAGAGGCCGGTTCCGTCGGCGCTACCTGAAGCGCGGCCCCAGCAATTGCCTGCAGCAAAGCTCTGCCATCGACGGGCTTGGAAACGTAGCCGTCCATGCCCGCTGCCAGGCATTTTTCCCGATCGCCCTTCATCGTATGCGCTGTCATAGCAATGATAGGAATGTGAGTGCCTGTCTTCAGTTCCTTGGCGCGAATCGCGGCGGTGGCTTCGAAACCGTCCATTCGGGGCATCTGCACGTCCATGAAAACCATATCGAAGGCTTCGCGATCAAAGGCTGATAACGCGTCATTGCCATCGTTGGCAATGACAACGGAGTGGCCAAACTTAGTAAGAAGACCGACTGCGACCTCCTGGTTTGTGCGGTTGTCCTCAGCCAGGAGTATACGGAGCCTGCGACCGCCCGCGGGTCGCTTATCCTCGCGAACTAGCGGTAGCGCAGCGCGCCGTCCCGCAACTCCAGCCATAGCCGAGCCGATAGCAAGCCGCAATTCTCGCCGATTCAGAGGTTTGACGAGGTAGACCGCTACACCCAGCTCGCGACAGCGGACTGCATCCTGCCGTCGCGCGCCAGACCCCAGCATTATGATCTTGCTGGCATCCATTCCGGGGATTTGTCGAATTCGTTCGCAGAGCTCAAACCCGTCGCTCCCTGGCATGCGCACATCGAGCAGGATGACTTCGAAGGGTTGCTGCGCCATCGCCGCCATGACCTGCGTTGTACTGCCGGCGAGCACCGGCCGCATTCGCCAAAACCGCAACATTCTTTCGAGAATGGAGCGATTCGTCTGGTTATCGTCTACCACCAGCACCGGAACTCCGCGCAGTGAATCGTCGCTGGTCTCGGGCCCGACGGTGCAATTTTTTCCCAGACCAAAGGAAAGGCTGAAATGAAAGGTGCTCCCTATGCCAGCCGAGCTTTCCAGCCAGATCCTGCCCCCCATCATCTCGACTAACCGCCGGGAGATTGTCAGACCCAGTCCGGTCCCTCCGTATTTGCGAGTTGTCGATCCGTCCGCCTGCGTAAAAGGCTGAAAGACACCCGCCTGCTTTTCCTGCGGAATGCCAATGCCGGTATCGATCACCATGAAATGGAGGGTGATGCGAGCACTTTCGCCACCGGGTGGTCCGAGCTCCTGCGGCTCCTCTACGACGCGCACAACTATTTCCCCGTGTTCGGTGAACTTGATAGCGTTGCCGGCCAAATTCATGACGATCTGCCGCAGCCGCCCAGGGTCTCCCGACAACATATCGGGCAAGCCAGTATCAATGTCGCAAGCTAATTCGAGGGTTTTCTCATCGGCCCTGAGCGCGAGTACCTTCAGCGTTTCGGCGAGGCAGTCGCGCAATGAAAAGTCGATCTCCTCCAGGTCCATTTTCCCGGCTTCGATTTTGGAGAAATCGAGCACGTCGTTAATAACGGTAAGGAGGGCGTCGGCCGAAGACTGTACCATCTCGAGATAATGCCGTTGTTCCACCGTCAAATCGGTGTCCAGCGCCAATAATGTCATACCAATCACGCCGTTCATCGGCGTTCGTATCTCGTGACTCATATTGGCAACGAAATCGCTTTTTGCACGGGTTGCTTCCTCGGCTCGCTCCTTGGCTTGCGTCAATTCGGCGTTGATGCGCAGGATAGGATTCATAACGGCCCGGTGAATGGTGAAGTTCACCATGTAAGCCGCGATGATGAGCGTAATCACAAATACCAGCAGAGCGGCCCCCCGCTGGCGGGCGGATTGGGATTCGGCGGCGGCGAGTTGGTCATGCAGGTCGTTCGCGAAGCGGTTTGTCGTTGCTTGCAAGCGATCTTTACATGCGTCGGTTTCCACAGCCAGTGAGCGCACCCGCTCCTGAGCGACGGCCGGGGGATTAGCCGGATTTCCGGCAATTGTCCTATAGGTGTCCTGCGCGTTCAGGAGGAAGATCTCTATGGTATTCGCCAGTTCGCGCGCATGGCCCGCTCGCTGCCTAGCGAGCCCGGGTATAGTGGCGATGATCCTGAGATCCTTTACCGCGCGTTGTCCTTCTTCCCGAGCACGGTCTAACCCAGAGGCGTCTTGCATGACGACGGCATCCTCGAAGCCTCTGACACTTAACAGAAACGAAGCCTGTGCGTCTTGACTCTCTTGCGCGGCCGGAAACAATGCCGCCGAAGTCTCGCGAAGGACTCGCTCCCGACTAATGCCCTGTAGCTGCACCAAAGTTGTTGAAAGGATGAAGCCAATGATGAAAATGCCGATGCTGAGCCATATCTTCGCGGTAATGGTTAACCTGGCGCTCACTCCTTCACCTTGAGGGTTTTGACTGCCGCCACGTTGGCCCCAATGCCGACGTATCCGACGGCCCCCTTTGTTTTAGCTACGTACTCGGCTACTTCGGAATCCGAAGTGAAGCTCTTGGGAATCGATGCCTTCCCGCTGAACATCAGGCTTCGGTAGTAAGTCATCAGGGCTGCATTCGTTCGGCCCATGTATTCTTTCAAGAACAGTTCGTCGACGGGACCGGCTTTCTCCAGAACCGGTTCGACGTGGGGGGCTCCCGGGAGGGAGGTTTTCGTCATGAGAAAAATCCGGCTCAGATCTTCGCGCGAAATTTCAGCCGCGGCGACATTTGGATTGACGATGATCTTAATCTCGGACCGCTCGGCGTCGGCAGCTATATATGCGCCGACGGCGACCAGCACGAGAAGCTTTATTATTCGCATCGCCTTTAGAACTGAACACCCGTTCGGATAATCAGCAGGTTCGTATCCGGTTTGAAGCCTTGCGGATTATCTTGCAGGTAGAATCCTCGAAACGCATCCAGGTCTGCAAAGCCATTTATGAAGTGGCCCTCGATTTTAACGTCCCAATGGTTCACCAAATCAAGCCGTAAGGTGGCGACCTTATCGAAAATATGGTTTGCCGGATCGCTATGCGGGTCTGCCCAGTTCAAATAAAACCGCGAATAATAGGCGCCCACCTCGACGCGCTTGGATATCCGGTAGCTGGCTGAACCATAAATGCTTCGATTGTCTTGCGTGACACTCGGCGGCAGGTAAACATCAAAGAGCAGCTCGTCGAGCTGAACTCGCCGGTATTCAGCGTCCAATCTCCAGCGGCCATGCAGGTATTGAACATAAAACTGAGAGGTTTCGTTCTTCGCCGTTCGGCCCATATAGGAACGCCCCAGGGGGTCAATTCCTTTCACGCGCGATGCTGAAACCATGTAGGACACTCCTGCCAGGAAACCGCTCAGCGGCGTGTTCCAACGCAGGTCTCCTCCTTCCGATCTCGCACTCTGAGTCGTCACGTGATCGCCATACGCAATGCCGCCCTGGGAATCGTTTTGAATTAATCCAGCCCACGCGGTATAAGACAGGTTCCCCAGGCGGTGCAAGCCAATATTTCCGTAAAAGTCGCCGCCCACATGCGCGATCGTCAATGAACGCAGATCGAGCGGGTATATCGATTGCGGAAGTAGAGCCCAGGTTTGGAGAAATTCCAGATCCTGTGTGTCGTTATAGAGGCCAAGAACGGTCTTGACCTTTCCCACTCGGATGCCTAGCCAATCCTTGAAGCGGTAATCGCCGCTCGCCCAGTCTAAAGTCGGGTGCCAATTACCCAGGGCGCCCATATTCCGGTCGTATATCTGGGCTCCAACGCGGAAGTTCGGGGTCAGTTGAACCGATATATTGCCTCCGAAGTCAGTAAATGCGAAGCTACCGCTACTGGTGGGCATCGTGAGGTAATTATTGTTGTCTGAGGCTATAAAGGCTTGCGACGCGAAGCCATGGATTTGAACCGGCTTTCCCTCCAGCGTAAAGTCAGTGATTTGCGCCTGGACCACACCTGCGGACACAACAGCGGTCACCAAAAGGGATTTCAGGATTGAATACATTAGTCCTACCGATCAAGCCAGTCTCCTTCTTCGTATATCGGCAGATGAGGGCTGCTCTTTAGAGCTGAAGACTTCTCGGTTTCGGACGGTTCCTTAGAACATCAGTTTCAGCCCAAATTGGATCTGTCGGGATGTGGTGGCTGTTGCGGTAATGATGCCAGCCGAGGAGCTGATTGCGCCATTTGAAAACACAGTGGCGTTCGGCGTGCCGAGATTCGTATGATTCAACGTATTGAAGAATTCAGCGCGAAACTGTAATTTCGCCGACTCTCTGAGCCGGGTATCTTTCAGGACGGCGAAATCCAGGTTCGCTAGCCCAGGACCGTCATAGGTGCCGCGGCCTAGGTTGCCATAGGTCCCGTAGGCCGGCAAAATGAAGGCGTTCGGATTAAACCATTGCTGGGCCGTACCAACGATTACCGGGCCGGTAAATGCCGGATTCAGCGAAGGACGGTCGGGATTGCGGGTATCGCCATCGCCCGAGCGGTTGGAACCCACTTGGGGTGTGAAGGGAAAACCGCTGAGCAGCGTGGCGATGGCATCCACTTGCCAGCCACCCAGAGTGCGGCTGGTAAAACTTTGGCTGGCGCGGAACGGCAAATCGTAATGCAGCGAAATTGTGGCTTGATATGTAGGGCTTAAGGCGGAGGGTCCCCAGTCTCGGCGCAGATCGTTGCGGTCAAGAATCATTTGCGCCTGATTGCTCGCTTGTGCCCCGGTTAGGCCTGAGTTCATGTCGAGATTTTTGGCCCACGTGTAATTGGCGCGAAACTGCAGGCCTCGGCGGAGGCGTTTGGAAACGTCCGCTTGCAGGGCGTTATAGCTGCTATTGCCTTCTGTATACCAGAAGAAACCCGCACCTAGAAAGGGATTGGGGCGTGTGGAAACGGGAATGTAAGGTGTACCTTCGGCCACTTTGCTTTGTGCCGTGACGGGCGCTTTCGCTCCGCCCGTAGTGGTGCCGCCCGCCGTGCAACCCTTCGGGTTCACGCAAATCTGCAGCGGCACTGTGTTCGGATCCACGCTCAACAGTTCGTGATAACCGAAGGAACCGACATAACTGAGCCGGAGCAAGGTTTCGGGCGCCAACTGTTGCTCCAGCGTGAAGTTCCACTCCTGTACCGTCGGGGTTTTGGCGTTGGCTTGGACGCCTTGCGGCGCATAGGTAGTGCAGGGAGATGGCACACCAGGGCCGCAGGATGGCGCGATGGGCGAGTTTCTACTGATCGGCGTAATCGAAGCGAGCGGTCCCGATAAAGAAATTGAGCCGTTATAAGGCGGCAGTGAATTGAGCAAGAAGCTGAGGGCGTCGATGAGCGTGTAATAAGTACCGTAGCCGGCGCGGATGGCTGTCTTGCCGTTGCCGGAAGCGTCCCAGGCCAAGCCGACGCGGGGAGCGAGAAGCCGCTTGGCGTTGTTTTGGCTGAAGGCGGAGGAACCGAGCGTTGGCGTCGTGAGTAAAATGCCGTTGCTGCCGGTTATATAGTTTGCAGCGCGCCCAGACACTTCATTCCAGCCGGTGGTGAACTCGTCGCGCAAACCCAGGCGCACCGTCAAGCGCGGATGGAGCTTGATGATGTCTTCCGCATAGAAGGCACCGAAGAGACTGCGCCAGCCGAGTTCATTGGCATCGGGCACCACTTGAAACGAACTCACTGTCCCTTGCAGGAACGTGGTCAAGCTGCTAAAGGTGGATTGCCCTAGCTGACGCGAAGCGGTGTTTTCGTTATCCTGCATGCGCTGAAACCACACGCCGACGCTCCACTGATGAATGCCTGTGGTGCCCTGCACGCTGTCTGTGTAAGTGAACAAATTCCGGCGGTTCCAAACATCAGCGGCGTTGTTTGTGCCAGCTGCGGTGATGGTACCGCCGCCCGTGGTGGTGACACCGCCGCCGATGACGATGCCCCCGGGGTCGGCTCCGGTCACAAAGGAAAGATCGGCAGGGAAGGAAGACAATGGAAACGAATCGTAGTTAAAGGCGGCACGGGAGAAACCGGCGGTGAATGTGTTTAAGACCCGGGGCGAAAAAACATGGGTTTCCTCTAAGCTGGCTACTTGGCTGCGCAGTGTGACGTTGGAACCAAATAGCGGGTCCGCCAGCGGCAATAAATCGTCGCCGTCGTCGATCGTATAGGCCGCTGAAACCGTGTCGCGATCGCTCTTTACATAATCGCTGCGGATCGTGCCAAAATCTTCGCGAATATGCTGGCGTGGATTGTTGTACGAGAGCGCCGCTCCTGGTTGTCCCGCGATAGAGGGAAGTTCGGCGCCATTGGGAAGTGGCCAGAAAGCCATGTAGGGCAGAATCGCGGGGTCCAGCTTCGGCACTGGCTTGCCGCTCGGCAGCAGCCCGCGGCGGGCGAAGCTATCCGGCACCACGCTGACATTGCTGATCGCCAATGCCTGACGGAAACCTTCATAATTTCCAAACAGAAATAGTTTGTCCTTTCTTACAGGGCCTCCTAAAGCTCCGCCGAACTGGTTCCGCCGAAAGGGAGGAACAGCGGCCAAATCGAAAAAATTGCGGGCATCCAGCTTGCTGTTTCGCAGGAACTCGAACAGCGTCCCATGCAGGGCATTCGTACCGGATTGCGTGACTACACTCACTTGAGCACCAGCACGCTTACCATAGGCAGCGCCGTAGCTGTCGGTAAGAACGTTGAACTCGCGCACAGCATCGACGCCTAGCAATTCGCCGCTCACCCCACCCGGCGTGTCGCCCAGTTGGCTGGAGCCGGTGTATTCCACGCCGTTCAGAAGAAAAAGATTTTCCAGTGGTCGGCGCCCTTCTACGCTGAAGGTGTTGCCATTGCTCGTGCTTGTCCCGGCACTTTTCAGGACGTAGTTGATCGTGCCCGGGTTCAGCGTTACCAGATCGTCGAAGCTACGGCCATTCAGTGGAAGATCTTTTACTTCCTGCTCGTCGACCAATCCGGAAACTGCGGCGGTTGTGGTATTCACGAGCGGCGCCGCGGCAGACACCTTCATTTCCTGCGATAAAGGACCGAGTTCGAGTTGCACATTGACCACCGCATCCTGGCCCACTGCCAAGTTGATGCCACTGCGCACAATGGGCTTGAAAGAGGCCTTTTCCACGCGGACTTCCTGTTGGCCCAAAGCCTGGGCGGGCACGCGGTAATAACCCTCCGCGCTGGTCTTCACCGTACGAGTGGCCCCGGTTTCGAGACTCTTCACCACCACGCTTGCATCGCCCACGCCAGCGCCCGTGGCGTCCTCCACTCTTCCTGAAATTGTGCCCCCTACCTGTGCCGCTAGAGGAGAGATCGCCGCAGCTAAGGCAATCGAACAGAGCACTTTTGACCACGTAAGCATTTCGTCCCACAATACACGAAATGCGTTTCCGCGATCGTATTACATATGAAAAATCTTGGCATCGGATCTGACGACGGCTTCGCTTACCTTCTTACGTAGGCCAACAATTGATGACTATTCTTGTGGTTTGTATAAAGTAATACCAGAAGAACCGTAGTAGTAGGGTCTGTGGAAATGTAGATTTCCTTGGAAATGATAGCGGGGAAGAGGCTTAGACCGCTTCGAAAGTGTGGATTAATGGTCCTGAAATTCTTGGAAACTGACCAAGCAGAAATCCTTACATGGAATGACACAGGCTGGCCGCATGATCCCTGTGGAAAAAATACTTAACCATGATATTTTTCATATATTTAGATTGAGGATGTGGAAGTTAAAAAGAGTGTGGCAGACTGCGCTTGGGAGAAAATCAGGCGCGGCGGGACACTTGTCTGTAAGGGGACTTTTTGAAGCCACAAATTTACAAGGTAGGGATCAATTGGATCCTGTGGATACCAGGTGTCCGGGTATACCGATTCGCCTCCTGGCAGGGTGCGATGAGTTTTGTGCTTGAGTTGGCTTCTCGGCAACCGGAAAGGGCTGCGGCACGCGCCGCTACCGCGACATAGCGGCTATTTCCGTTGGGCGAACTGCCACGCATCTCGCACAATCATGTCGAGGTCGGCGCGTTTGGGCTGCCAGCCCAGGGTTTTCTGTAATTTGGTGGAATCCGCAACTAAGCTGGGAGGGTCGCCTTCGCGCCGGGGTCCAACTAGGAAAGGCGGTTTTTTGCCAGTGACTCGTTCTACAGCCGCGAGTACCTCTTTTACTGAATGCCCGGAGCCAGTGCCGACATTGAACGATTCTGACTGACCGCCGTTCAACAAATGATCGACGGCAACGATATGAGCGTCGGCGAGATCGGCGACGTGAATGTAGTCGCGAATGCAAGTGCCGTCTGGGGTCGGATAATCGTTGCCAAAGAGGGTAACGGGTGTTCCTGTCTCAACGGCGCGGAGAATCAGTGGGATCAGATGCGTTTCAGGATCGTGCCGTTCTCCCAGCCCACTCGCTGGCTCGGCACCGCAAGCGTTGAAATAGCGCAGACGGATGCTGCGCAGATGACGAAATCGATCCAGCCACCCCAATATTTTTTCGACCATCACTTTGGATTCGCCGTATGGATTAATCGGGGCGTACGGTTGATCCTCCGTGATGGGCACCTTAGTCGGGATCCCATACACTGCCGCGGTGGAAGAAAATACCAAGCACTGGACGTCTGACTCGAGCATGGCCTCAAATAATGAGAGAGATCCGTTCACGTTGTTGCTGAAGTACAGTTCCGGTCGTTGAGTAGATTCGCCGACCGACATATATGCGGCAAAGTGGATCACCGCGTCTATCTTCTCCTCGCGCAAAAGCTGCTTCACTTTGGTTGAGTCGCGCAGGTCTATTTGCCGGAGCATGCCTGCGGGGACCGCGCGCAGATCACCCCGCTCGAGGCTGTCGAGCACAACGGTTCTGTGTCCTTGCTTTTCCAGGAAATACCGCGTATGCGAGCCAATATACCCCGCGCCGCCGGTAACAAGAATGTTCGCCACGTCCTATGTAGTGTAGCCAATTCAGGTGTACGCAGCCTCATGTTTAAGTAGCCAGCGCTTGCGCTCAATACCGCCGCCGTAGCCGGTGAGCTCGCCTGTAGAACCAATCACCCGGTGGCACGGTACGACGATGGCGATCGGATTGGAGCCGTTCGCCAATCCCACCGCTCTACTGGCACTGGGCTGACCGATTCGTTTGGCGAGTTCTCCATAACTGATGGTCTCGCCAGGTGGTATCTTGCGCAACTGTGCCCATACTCGTTGTTGAAAGGCGGTGCCTGCTGTGCGCACGGCGAGATTGTCAAGGCTTTTTAGATCGCCGGAAAAATAGGCTAGTAAAGTGTCTTTGATGCCCAAGTTCTCAGGCATTTCGAGCAGAGGTTGCAAGCCATAATGCAGCTTGAGAAGGCGCCGCATCCGAGGCTTGAAATCGAGGAAATCGAGTGCGCACAACACCGCGCCGTCGGTGACGAGCAGGATCGTGCCGATAGGCGATTCGAGGCGATCGAGAAAAAAATCCACGGCGGTCAGAACTGCGACGCTTCCAAAACGCCGGCCTCATCTTGCAACTCACAGCGTACTTGATCTGGCAGAAAGTCTAAGCAGAAGCTTGGAATGATGTCCCCGAAGCGGCTCGCCGTCAAGATTCCACCAAAGCGGCCGCTTTCGCAAAGCGCAACGCCAAGAGCCTGCAGGTGAGTCAGGGTGCCGTGAGGATTGAGTACCGATCGATGATCGAGGGAGCACAATTCGATTTTCTCAATCCTGAGCGATTCTTGAATAGCGTGACGGCGCAGATCCAGTGCGTTCTCAGCCGCTACTTTGAAAGAGACCAGAATGGTTGGCGCAACCGGAATGCTCTGAAACTCGCCCTCTCGCAATCCTCCACGCGGAACGTGGCCGCATTGGAAAAAACAGGTGCGTGGATTGGTAGCGGTGTAAAGGAGGCCGAAGCCTTTATCGAGGCTACAAAGGGTCCGTGCGAGATGCAGCGGTGGATTGAACCGGCCGCCGTGTTCGACCGCACCGGCCACTGAGTTTACGGATTTATGGTATTTGAAAGTGACTGTTCTGTAGAAGAGAGCCGCGATTTTTATAGGCTGGATCCGGGCCAGAATGCTCTGCAACTCATCTTCACGGAGAAGGGCCAATCAGGGGAGCACCGATTCTCTCGAAACTTCCACTACTTTGCTTATCGACATTTCGCCTTTTCCTCCCAATCTTACTTTTCCGATTTCGAGCAGTGAGGCGGACGAAACAGCCAGCTGATTGAAAGCAAAAAAGATACTATTAAAAATGGTTAATGTTTCAGGGGGCTTCCGCTATCGCGAAAACGGCAGAATATGTGGTGCCGGCGGGAGGAGTTGAACCTCCGACCTACGGATTATGAGACCGTCGCTCTAACCACCTGAGCTACACCGGCGCATTCATCAGAGTAGCAAATTCCTTACTTGACGATAACCGAATAGATGCGATCCAGATCATCCTGGGAATAATACTGAATCTCGAGCCGCCCAGCGGAGGCGGAGGTCGGAATAAGGCGAACTTTGGTGCCCAAGGCCATTTCGAGTTCTTCTACGGCCGCACGAACATTGGGGTCGAGTTTTGTCTTGTCCTCAGATCTCTCTTTCGGAGTTTGCGGATTCTCTGCCAGCTTCTTCACCAAACCCTCAATCTCCCGAACGGATAGCTTCCTCGCAATAATCTCTTCGCAGAGGCGAGCTTGCTCCTGATGGCTATCCACATTGAGCAAGGCTCTGGCATGGCCAACGCTGATATTCCCCGCTTTCAGTTCGTGTTGCGCACGTTCGCCGAGTCGTAGGAGCCGCAGGAAGTTGGTGACGGTAGAGCGCTCCTTCCCGGTGCGTTCGGCGATTTGCTCGTGGCTCAGGCCGTGGTTCGAGACCAAACGGTGAAAGGCGGAGGCGATTTCAATCGGGTTGAGGTCTTCGCGCTGTATGTTCTCGATGAGCGAGAGTTCCAGGAGACGGTCGCGATCGACAGCGCGAACGAGGGCCGGAATTTCGGCCAGACCGGCAAGTCGCGCGGCGCGCCAGCGGCGTTCGCCCGCAATAATGCGGTAGCGATTCTCGCGGTCGCGATAGACCACGATAGGCTGAAGCACGCCGTGGGCGCGGATGGATTGGGATAGTTCCTGGATCTTGTCGGTATCAAAGACGTCGCGCGGCTGTTCTTCGCCCGGGTGAATTTGGTCGAGGGGTATATTGTAGAACTCCTCGAATTGATCTGGCAAAGCCGGCTTTGCAGCGATGGCTTGAACTTCAGGTTCTGGTGTTGGTGCCGAGCGGGTGGGGAGAAGGGCGGAGAGGCCCTTACCTAGCACTTTGCGCGGATTCCGTTCTGGCTCTTTGTGCATTAGCCAAAATTTCCTTTGCTAGTTGAATGTAGGCCTCGGCGCCACGCGAGCGCGGGTCATAGGCGAGAATTGTTTTGCCAAAGCTCGGGGCCTCGGCCAGCCGGACGCTCCGTGGGATCACAGTTTGAAAGACCTGCCGGCCAAAGAAGTCGCGGAGGTCGGTTTCGACTTGGCGGGTTAGATTGGTGCGATCGTCGTACATGGTGAGTAGGACACCCTCGATTTGAAGATTGGGGTTGAAGGCTTTCCTGGTGCGGTCGATGGTATCCATGAGCTGAGAGATGCCCTCCAGCGCGAAGAACTCACATTGGATGGGGACAAGCACGGAATGTGAAGCGACGAGTGCGTTCAAAGTAAGAAGATCAAGGGCTGGCGGGCAGTCGATGATGATGAAGTCGTAGTCTTCATTGAGGGAGGCCAGAGCGGTTTTCAAACGGCGTTCGCGTTCTTCCTGATCGACGAGGTCGAGGTTAGTGGCGACCAGATTTTGATCGGCGGGAAGAAGGGCCATTCCGAACTGGGTTTGAGTGATAGCATGCTCAACCGGGGCTTGACGGAGAAGGACGTCGTAGATGGTTTTGCGATCGTCGTTCTTAGAAATTCCAACGCCGCTGGTGGAATTCCCCTGTGGGTCGGAATCGATGAGGAGGACTCGAAGTTCGGATGCTGCGAGGGCGGCAGCGAGGTTAATGGCGGTTGTCGTTTTACCGACCCCGCCCTTTTGGTTAGCTATAGAAATGACGTGGGCCACAGTTCAGGCAACAGACTATCACGTTTCACGTGGAACATTCACTTTGCCCACAAACCTCATGTTTCACGTGAAACATTCGCCAGGCTCAAATACACATCCAGAACGGAAACCGCCGCAGGCGTAACACCCGGAATTCGCCCCGCTTGGCCGAGCGTAACAGGGCGAACGCGCGTAAGCTTTTGCCGAACTTCGTTAGATAGACCGGGAATGCACTCGTACGAAAAATCGGCGGGAATCCCGCGCCCCTCCGATTCAACCAACCGGCGAATCTGCCGATCCTGCTGCAGTAGGTAGCCCTCATACTTCGCCTCTGTTTCAACGGTACTGAGAACGCCCGTCGCCAGCGGCTCACCCAGTTTTGCAGACAGCCAAGCTTGGAGCTGGACGATCTTTGCCTCAGGTCTACGCAGCCAAGTTCGCAAACTTGGGTTGTCCGTAGCCGCCGCCAACCCGACGATCTCTGGGACGGCGCTCGCCCGGGTCTTCTCCAGCAAGTCCAAGATATGAGTCTTTTGCCTCTGCTTGGTCTCAAAGAGACTCCACCGGTTATCAGACACTAGACCGAGCCGCCGACCCAGAGGCGTCAATCGCTCGTCAGCATTATCAATCCTCAAGTGCAAGCGGAACTCCGCCCGCGAAGTGAACATCCGGTATGGTTCATCGGCACCCTTACTCACCAAATCGTCAATTAGGATTCCGACATAACCCACACTTCGCGCCAACGTCGTCTCGGCCAAGCCCCTCACCCGGCAGGCCGCGTTCAAACCTGCGATCAAGCCCTGGCAGCCAGCTTCCTCGTAGCCGGAAGTCCCATTGATCTGGCCAGCCAAGAATAATCCCCGGATCGATTTCACCTCCAGCGCTCGTGTCAATTCGCGCGGATCGATAGCGTCATATTCAATCGCATATCCAGGTCGAATCATGTCAGCCGATTCAAGGCCGGGAATCGACGCGACCATGGCAACCTGCACATCCGTCGGCATGCTGGTAGACATGCCGTTGACGTAGATCTCATGGGTGTCCAGTCCTTCCGGCTCAAGAAAAATCTGGTGACGCCGCTTCTCCGGGAATTTTACAATCTTGTCCTCAATCGACGGACAGTATCGCGGTCCGATGCCCTCAATTTGACCGCTATACAGCGGAGAGCGCGCGATGCTGTCGCTCAAGATTTTGTGGGTCTCCTCAGTCGTATAGGCCAAATGACAGTGAATCTGCGGCCTTTCGATCTTATTTGTCAAGAAAGAAAACGGTGTAGGAACCAGGTCGCCCGGCTGCCTCTCGAAGCGAGTCCAATCGATTGATCGCCCGTCCAGCCTCGGGGGGGTACCCGTCTTCAGGCGGGTCCACTGCAGACCCAACGTTCGAAGCTGCAGCCCCAAGGTGTTGGAGGGAGCTTCACCGCTGCGTCCGCAGGCATTCTTTTGTTCGCCAATATGTGCCAAGCCATTGAGGAAAGTACCAGTAGTCACAACCACGGCTTCGGCCATCAGATCTCGCCCATCCTTCAGGCGGACCCCCACGGTCTGGCGTCCGGATTCATGCGATTCAAACAACAGCTCACCCACCTCGGCCTGCAGAATTCTCAGGTTGGGTTCGTTTTCGAGCCACTGCCGCATGCGAACACGGTATTGCTTCTTGTCGCATTGCGCTCGAGGCGACCAAACTGCCGGCCCACGACTCGTATTGAGCAGCCGGAACTGAATGCCAACGGCGTCCGTAAGCTCGCCCATGACCCCTCCTAACGCATCGATTTCCCGAACCAAATGCCCTTTGGCTATGCCGCCGATGGCTGGGTTGCAAGACATTTGGGCGATCAGGTCGATATTCATCGTGACCAAGGCCGTGTGAAGGCCGAGCCGCGCGCAGGCACGCGCAGCCTCGCATCCAGCGTGGCCGGCGCCCACTACCACAACGTCATACTTCTTCTGCATGGGGGAACATTCGCTATTCTAGCTGGAGAACCGTCATCTTGAAGATACTAATTGTAGGCGGCGGCGGCCGAGAACACGCGCTCGCTTGGCGGCTGCGTCAATCGCCGAACGTGAAGGCGCTCTGGGCAAGTCCCGGCAACCCCGGTATTGCGCAGCTCGCTACCTGCATCCCCGCGCCTGCGGGAGTGGCTGGCTATGCCGATCTAGCGGTAGCGCTGGGTGTGGAATTGACCGTCGTCGGGCCAGAAGCGCCATTGGTTGCCGGCATCGTGGATGAGTTCCGCCGGCGCGGCCTGCTCATTGTCGGTCCCACTCAGGCAGCGGCCCGGCTCGAAGGGTCGAAGATCTTCGCCAAACAATTCTTCGAGCGCGCCGGAATACCAACCGCGCGATCCGCGCAGGCATCTAGCTCCGATGAAGCACTTTTTTACTTAAAGAACTTTTCTTTACCTGTTGTGATCAAGGCGGATGGTTTGGCGGCGGGCAAAGGGGTGGTCGTGGCGCTGGATCGCGACGAGGCGGCGGCCGCGATTCATCGGCTCGGCCCCAATCTTGTAATCGAGGAGTTTCTGGAAGGTGAGGAAGTCAGCTTCATTGGAATCAGCGATGGCTACGCGCTAGTCCCGTTTGCACCCGCGCAAGATCACAAGCGTCTGCTGGATGGCGATGAAGGTCCGAATACAGGCGGCATGGGCGCGTATGTCGACACGCGCATCTTGACAGAACAGCAAAGCGGCATCATTATGGACCAAATCATGCTGCCAACATTGGCCCGGATGCGTAAAGAGGGAACACCGTTTACTGGATTCCTTTACGCGGGCTTGATGATGACGGCCGACGGTCCGAAAATCCTCGAGTTCAACGTGCGGCTCGGCGATCCGGAAACCCAGGCCATTCTGCACAACTATCAAGGCGATTTGGCCGAGTTACTGAGTGCGCCCAGCGCTGTCGGGCGTCGCAATACGACGGGATGTTCAGTCTGCATAACGCTCGCCGCGAGCGGCTATCCCGAAGCACCGCGTACCGGCCACACCATACAGGGGATCGAAGATGCGGAGTCAACCGGAGCCACTGTTTTTCATGCCGGCACGAAACTTGTGGACGGGCAACTTGTGACAAACGGCGGGCGAGTACTCAGTGTGACGGCGGGTGGAGACACACTCAAAACCGCAATCGACAAGGCCTATCTCGCCGCCGGAAAAATCCAATTCGCCGGTATGCATTACCGGAAGGACATCGGGCAAAAGGGCCTCAAGCGTGGGACAGAATATCGCGTGTATCGAGCAGGCGGAACTGCCCCTGATTACTGACTCCGATGGGTTGGCGTACAAACAGGAAGCGGCGGAAGGGCGACCGCAACACGGGAATGTCTACGATTGGTTTTGGATCGAAGAGCACGGCACTTACGACTTTCTGATTACGTGATCGCCTATCTTCATTTCCATTCGTAGTTTAAAACAGCGGCTGAACTACTCGCTCTATTTCTTCTTCACTCACCGCCGCTAGACGGATATTCCGATGCAGCGACCAGGTCTCCAAATGGTCCGTCGTCGCCCCAGGCGCCAAATCCACCAAGGGCCCAAGCGTTTCCAGTTCCAGAAAATCGCCATTTGTAAACATCTCGAAAGAGCACTGAAAATCTGGGTACTGTGCGCCTGGGTCCGCCTGGGAGCGTTTGATAAACAAATCCGAGCCCAGCAAGTAAGCCGCTCGCGTTTCTATATTGAACAAGCCTGTTTTCTGCGGCGATAGGTCCGCTGCGTCCTGCCGAAGAATGAGGTACTTGTTTGTGAAAGTCCAACGCTTGTCGCTAAAATTTGTGTAAGCCCACATCACCAGCGGATTCGTGGGCAGCAATTGTTCGGTATGTCCGCCGCGTGGCGGGAACGCGACAATCCCGACACCCCCACGCGCCATTTGGCTCAAGGCCCACGGTGCCAGGCGGCGAACCTTATTTCCCCGGTTCGAAATCCGGTGGATCACCTTGATATCACCCGAACCTTCGTAACCAACCACCATTTCCTTCTGCATGCCCGTTTCCGGTTCCACCGGTTGCAACAGTGCGATGCCGCCATCGGAAACCGCTGCGTGCACCGGGCCATTATCCAGCGCGTACGTGTCTGGTTTTATCTCCGGCGACATCCAGAGCCGGTGCCCGCCCCGCATGCACCACGAACGCTCGCCCGACGTGCCGAGTTGATCCTGGATTTCGACGAACAAATTCTGTCCGCCCACAAATCCATAGCGCATCACCCGCGGGCCCACGTCCGTAGTAACAATCAGTTCAGTCTCACCGTTCGAAAGCCGGTAGCAGTTCGGCCAACCGGCGTACGATGTGCGCTCAATTGTGGGTTTGGGCATGGGGTTCTTAATACTTGGTAGCAAAAATCGCGTCGAAAACTGAATCGGTTCGCCGAAACTGCACACTCGAAAAACCTGCTGCTTGCAGCAATACCGAATATTCGGCTTCCGTGCGCTCGCGGCCGTCGGTACAGACCAGCATATTCAGATCTTGCATCAACGTGTACCTAGGGCCGCGTCGATCGTCGTCCACCAGCGTCTCCGTTACCAGCAAGGCGCCGCCGCGAGGAAGGGCCAGGAAAATTCGACGCAGCAGCTTGTTGACTTTCGAATCGTCCCAATCATGCAGGATACGGCCGAGCGCATAGAGGTCCGCTTTGGGCAGATCGTCCACAAAAAAATCCGCCGCAATGAAAGAGATCCGATCGCTCAAGCCGGAGGCTGCGATGTATTCGCGGGCAAACGGTTGTACGGCAGGCAAGTCAAGGACGGTGGCGCGCAATTCCGGATAGGCAAGGCATGCGGCGATCGCCAGATGACCTGTGGCGCCGCCTAAGTCCACCATATGCTGAAAGTCCGACAGATCGAATGCTTTGACGGCGCGCGGCGAAGCAAACTGTCCCAAACCGTGCATCCCACCGAGAAAACTGCGGGTGGAGGCGTCATCGCGAAAATAATGCTCGAAGAGCGCTGCGCGGCTGCCGAACGCCTGTGTCCAGCGATGGGAGCCCTGGCGAACCGCATCGTCAAGATGATTCCATAGTTTATAAAGCGACTGATCAGAATAGGTCACGTAACCTGCCAATGTTTCGGAACTGGTCTTGGTCAGGAAGCGCCTTGCCGCATCCGTATTCGAATAGAGTTCGCCTTCGTGTTCCAGCAAATCAAGAGCAACACACCCATCCAGCAGCCGCGACAAGGCGCTACGATCCAACGAAAGCTGCAGAGAAAGAGCAGCGCAAGATTGTGGCGCCTTAGCTAGTTGGTCAAATACGCCGAGCTTTACCGCGGTAAACATGACCTTCGAGCGGCGAAACGCCTCGATCAAATCGAGAATAGTTTGGGCTTGCGGCTCGTGAGTCATGCGAAATGGTCGAATCCTTTGGATTGTATCGGCAGGCCGTCCAGAAACACCTCGCCCGCTCGGCCGGGCACGATCACGCCAATCTCACGAATCGCCAATTTGCCGATGGCGCCCGGAATCTTGAGCTTGGGCGGAGCGGTGAACAGTAATTCGTAGTCTTCGCCCCCGTTGAGCACTTCATGAAGCGTGGCATGGCGGGCAATAGGCAGGCCCTTCGAGAAGATCTCCGCAGCCACGTTCGATTCGCGGCACATGCGGACGAGGTCGAGAGAAAGGCCGTCGCTCAAATCGATAGCGGCGGAAATGCCCAATTTGCGGAGGGTGACCCCGGCCTCCAGGCGGGGTACGGGGAGCATGGCACGTCCGGCCGCAAAGCCGTGCGCCGCCGCCCCGAGTTTGCCAGTGACGAAAATCCGCTGCCCTGCTTTGGCATTGCTCCGCAACAGGGCTTTCCCGCGCGGAACTCGTCCGCAACAAGTTACATCCGCAATTACTTTGTCGAAGCGTGCCAGATCGCCACCGGCCAATGAAATGGAATAGCGATTCGCCATTCGCAGAAGCCCTTGATAGAAATGTTTCACGAACGGGCCGTTCAGCTTGGCCGGGACCGCCAGCGATACCAGACAGAAGACTGGTTCCGCGCCCATGGCCGCCAAATCCGAGAGACTCCGTGCCAGCGCCTTTTCGCCGATGGCTGCAGGTGAATGCGTGCTGAGCGTAAAGTGCCGATCTTCAAGAACGAAATCGGATGTGAAGACAAGATCTTCATGGAGGCGAGGACGGAGGACTGCGCAATCATCGCCGATCCCTAGCGTGAGCGTTTTATCGCGATAATTTTTCTGCGCGAGCATACGGATGCTTTCGATAATTTCCGTTTCGCGCATGTAACCTAGCCGGCTAGGGTAGGAACCAAAACGAGTCCTGCGGGCAGCCCTTCGCCGAAGATGCGGCTCGAACCCGCCAAATCTTGCTCGGCCCCGGAAAGGACGCGCAGCAATTCGGCGGCGCGTGAACTGGGCTCCACGGCGCGCCGAACTAGCTCGAGTGTGGCCGGCGGGACATCGCGTGCGCTATCGCCCGTCTGCTGCGCAATTTGCACGACGGCCTCCATCAGCGCCGGCGTGTGGGGTAAACGCAGCAGCCCATCTATCCAGCGCACGGCAGCGGCGGCCGCAACCACCAGGTTGATAGGGCCGCTAAAGAGTTTCCTCGCCCCGAGACGCGAAAGGCACCACGTTCCGGCGTCAAGCATATCGCCGCGCTTTACGATCTCAAGCAGCGCATCGCCCAATTGCATTTTGGTTTGCGTAGGCAGTAATTCCAAACTGGAAGCAGTGCGCCACATTTCGCGATAAAGGCTTTGATTCAGCCGCTGTTTGTTTTTCTGCTTAGGCAGCAACGCAGGCGAAAGACGCTGGAAAATATCGGCTTGTTGATTGCGATTGAGACCGCCGGCAATGCGTCCGCAGAAAATCCACCAATCGATTTCGCATTGCGCCTGATTTCCAAAAGTGATGCCGCCAGCATAAATACGGCGTGCTTGTTCGATGCGAAAGTCATCGCCAGGGAAGCCGAAACCAGGACGCAGACAGAAGCCGGTAAGGTTCAGCCAACGAATTTCGTGCGGCGCGTTCTTACGGCGTCCATCGGCAAGAGCCAGTAGTTTATCGGCCAGCACGCGAATGGTAGCCAAGGGCCACGAAAGACGTCCCAAACCGAGAACCTGTTCCAGCCGCCCCGGAAGCTGCTCGGGAGCCAGTCCGGAAGCGGATTTGCCGAAGACCTGTTCGATCAGTGCTTCAGCCGCTGCCTGCGATTCCGCGCTAATGACCGCGCTCGAACGAACCGCAGCCGATGGGGCCACATCCGCCGCGCCCGCTGCTTTGCGAAGCTGAAAGGCAAGCTGCCAGCGGTGCTCGCTGATTTTCGATGCTGCCCAAGTTTCAAGGGTTCCCACCTCGCTCAAGCGCGCGCCTAAAGTGACAGGCACCAATCGTTCGCCGCCCTTGCCGAAACGGATCACGGCATGCAGCGGCGCGTGCAGGCGAGGATCGCTGGCCGGATCGAGCAAATCGCCTCCGCCCGGCAAAGTGACCACGTCGCCCGCGCGATCTTCCGTGCGGCTCAATGAGCTATAAAGGCGAAAAGCTACCGGCGTGTTGGCAACAAGTTGCAGCTCCGGCTGTTCGAGCTTAATCTCGCTGCCTTCCTCCGTACCGCGCGGCATCAGGCAGACAGCTTTGATAGCGGCTGCATCCGCTTCCTCGCCTTGCACCCCCAGGAAATAGGCCCGGGGCAAACCGCCGCGCACCAGCACGCCGCTGCCGGATTCACGCACGTAAGAGTAATAAGCCGCTCCAATCGCGACTGCCAGATCTAAATCCTGATTCTCCAGAATCAGCGGAGTACGCCCGAACCAGTGTGCCACCACATCGCGCACGCGATCGCGAAACATTTGCGGAATGAAAAAGCCGCCGTTAAATAAAATCGCGTCGACGCCATGTTCCGCGGCAGGCGAGTTTTTCAAGAAATCCGCCAGGTGTCGAGTCACGGCGGGATCGGATACATAGGGCAAGCCAAGTTCGCGAAATACGCTTTGCTTCTCCTGCTGTGGCCTCTCATCGAGCTCGCAGGGCGGCAAAAATCCGCCGAGCGCGAGTTCCAAAACTTCATCGCGTGTGATGTTTGTCTTCAGCGTTCCACCGATCAGCGAAGAACCGGTACCCACAATGGTGACTTCCACGCTAGGAGGTGCGCCCGATGCAAGCAAACTCTCCTTCGCCGCGGAACACTGCCGCCGCAGAGCGCTGCGCTGCCGCAAGGAAAGCGTTTTGCCCAATTTCGATTCGGCCAGCCAGGAAATCGTCAGATCGAGATTATCCCCGCCCAGCAAAAGATGCCGGCCCACGGTAGTACGCGTGAACTGCACGCGGTCGCCCTCGCGATCCACCCGCACCAGCGTAAAATCGCTCGTCCCACCTCCCACATCGCAAATCAGAACAATTTGTTTGTCGAACAACTCTTTGTTCGAGCGTGAAAGATGCCCGGCAATCCAGGCGTAAAAGGCGGCAGCGGGCTCTTCCAGCAGCGTCAGGTTCTGAATGCCGGCATCACGCGCCGCCTGCACCGTCAATTCGCGCGCTTCTTCGTCGAAACTCGCAGGAACAGTGAGCACTACCTGTTGCTCGGCCAACGGTTCACTCTTGAGATGGTTCCAGGTATCGCGCAAATGTTCCAGATAACGTGTGGAGGCCTCAACGGGCGACAGCACCCGTCCTTCTTCCTGAGAATCCCAGGGAAGGATCTTGGCGGTTCGGTCGGCTTCTGAATTCGAAAGCCACGATTTGGCCGAGTGAACGGTCTTCGTGGGGACCAGCGCGCCTTGATCGCGCGCATACGCGCCTACCACCGGCGGATCGCTCAAGTAAAGGAACGAAGGCAGCGTTCGCAATGAGCCAGTCCGCACTTGATCCAATTGCTGTTCAATGGGAAGAACGTGAATAGGCGGGAAATCCGCTTCCGCGGCTTCGCGCGGATCGATATAGGCGATCGCTGAGTTGGTTGTGCCTAGATCGATACCGATGTTCATGCGGCCGCAGCCCGTTCCCGAACATTGAATTCGAGTTTCCAGCGCCGCCCATCGGCAGCCACGCACCACAATTCCAGCATGCCGGTCTCCGTCACATAGCTTTCTAGGGTAACAGGTACGATTTCCTCGCGAAGGCCGTCTGTGTGCGGCGGCAGGAACACTTCAATCGGGGCGAGTTCTTCTAAGCTGTCGCCTATTTCATCCAACAGAAAGCCAGCTGGATCATTGCGCCGCGAAACGGAGGAAAAGAAGCGGAACTCAGCGGGCTCACCCACCACCAGCGCAAATTTGCGCTGGGGCAGTTCCACTTTCGAGCCTTCTTCCAAGCCAAACGGAACCACGGCCAAAGCTTTCATGGGCGCAGCCAAGCCCGGCACAGCCGGCAGTGAGCTCTCTATGCCGACGTAATAAGTTCTTGGCACTCCGCCCCGGATGCGCACACCCTTGCCCAACCGCGCGCTGCCATAATAGGCCGCGCCATGCGCCACCGCGTGCATCAGATCGGCTCGCTTTGTGTCATTCTTGAGCTCCACCACTGCGTGGCTCTGCCATGAATTCAAAACTTCGACCAACCGCTGTTCAATGGCCGACGACTGCAACACACCGCCATTCAAAAGCAAATGCGTGGGCTTCACATTTCCCGCGTTGCGCAGAAATTGCGCCAGATGTTTGGTCACCGCTGCATCGCTGGCATAGTTGAGCCCAACTTCAACCAAGGCCGCTCGGCGGTTGCGCTGCGGCGCGGCGTCCGCAGGCACCAGCGGGAAAAAACCTTCCAGAATTAAATTGCGCACATCGTCGCGCGCAATTTTGCCCTTGATGGTGCCGCCCACCAAGCCGGAACCGCGGCCCAAAATCGTCAGCGGCTGGCTGGCTGGCGCTCCTTCCGCCAACAAAGCCTCTTTGGCCGCGCGGCCTTGTTGCCACAGCGAGTGAAACTGCAGCGCGTCCAGCTTGGTGCCTTTTTCCGCAAACTGCTGCTCGCCGAAACGCGCTACCGCCAGATCCATATTGTCGCCGCCCAGCAGGAGATGATCGCCCACCGCAATGCGCTCTAACTGCAGTTCGCCGCTTTGATCGGTCACGGAAATCAGTGTAAAATCCGTGGTACCGCCGCCGATATCGACAACGAGAATCAAATCGCCTGGTTTCACTTGCTCGCGCCAATTGGGATTGCGCTCGATCCAGGCGTAGAAGGCCGCTTGCGGCTCTTCAATGATGGTGACTTCCGGATAACCCGCGAGTTTGGCGGCTCGTTGCGTTAAATCGCGCGCAGCCGCATCGAAAGAAGCCGGAACGGTAATCAGCACCGCCTGCTGCGCCAGCTTGGCGTCGGGATGTGCGTGATCCCAAGCCGAGCGCAAATGCAGCAAATACTGGCGCGACGCTTCGAGCGGCGAAATTTTCGCCACACCCTCAGGAGCGGAAAGCGGCAGCAGCGGTTGTGTGGGATCGGCCGCTTGATGCGAAAGCCACGATTTCGCCGAACTGACCAACCGGCTAGCGTTTTCCACACCGCGCACGCGCGCAAACCGTCCCGTGATAAAGGAGGGCTGCGGATTCCAGGGCAACGCCAGCGCCCCCTCCACGAACTCCTTCTCACCCGGCAAATAGAGTGAGGACGCGAGCAAATCGAAATCCGCCACTTCGCCGGGGTTCGCCACCTGCGCAATAGGAAAAAGTGTCACCTCCGGCGTGTCTTTCCCTGCGCCATCGACCATCGCGTAAGCGAGTGCGCTGTTGGTGGTGCCCAAATCTATGCCAATGATGTACTGCGACATGCGTAAGCGCGCTTATTCGATCTCAATTTCGGCAGGCGCGATGATACTCACGTCTTGCTTGCCGATGGCCGGTAGATTTATTGAAGTGGCCTGCCAGCCGCGATGCCGCAAAGTTCCGCCAGCTGCTTTGCCGCTGGCCGGAACGTTGCCAATCAGTTTGATGCGGTTCGGGTCGGGCGCCTTCGACGAATCGAGCTTGTGGTTGGTACCCTCGACGCCATCAATCACAGGAACAAGCGTAACGTGTCTCGTCAAGCTAGCCTTCGAATCGGCATGCACGGAACGCACCGCCGCTCCCACCTGCTCGTCCGCATAGGACGCAATATCTTCCATCAGAAAGTCGATGAGCCGCGCATCGCGTTGAAAAGTTTGCAGAATCTGCAGAGCACCGTCCGTGAGCTTGACCTTCGGAGGCTCGGGCGGCGGAGCAACAGCGGGCTTGGCCTTCATATAGCCGAATTCAGTAGCGATCGACTCAGGCAAAACACCGGAAAATAAGATGGAGAAAAAGCTGCTAAAGGCAGCGGAAATTCGGGACAGAACACGACCTCGTCAGTTGCCAGGATATCAGGCTGGCGCTCCAGTAGCTCGCCCTCTGTTCACACGAAAACCGCCAGCCGAGCCGTGACTGGCAAGGAGCGGCAACGCATCTTTCGAAGTCCCGCGAGTTTCTGTCGCCGCAGTCATCCCCCTTGCGGGTGGTCAGCCGCTGATCGCTCTTTGAAAAGCACCCATACTAAACTCATTCAATACATGCACCCTGACGCCGCTGGGCAATTCTCTCTTGCACCCGACGCGCGTTCCCGCTTCATAGCCTTCGCGAAGTTCATCCTTTTCGTCCTTCTCCTCTTCATATTGCTCGAAGGAATAACGATCGTCACCAGATCAATCCACATCTCCGGCGTCGGCGCGCAGGCGCTTTTGGGAAACGCCATCGTCGCCTTCTCCGCCATCGCTGTGACGTACACACTGTCGCGCTTCGATGCTCTTTCGTTTGGCGCGTTTGGATTGGGCAATCCGTCCGGCGGCCTACGAAACTTCCTCTCTGGCCTTTGCCTTGGCGGCGTGCTCCTTGCCGGACTGCTCCTGTTCCTGCGAATCGTAAGCGGCTTCCGCTTTGGAAGCATCTCGCCGCAAGGCCTCGACGCCGCAAAATTTGCCGTTCTCTACGCCGCCTTGTTTTTAGCCGTCGCGTTCGCCGAAGAAACCCTCATGCGCGGCTACGCGCTGGTCAAGCTTTCCCAAAGCATTTCATTCTGGCCTGCAGCCACCGTGCTGAGCCTCATTTTCGGTGCAATCCATTTGAAGCATGGCGCGGAGAATTTCCTGGGTATCTTCTTCGCCAGCCTTTTCGGTTTCGTGCTCGCCTGGTCCTTTCGCCGCACTGGTTCCCTTTGGTTTGCGCTGGGCGTCCATGCCGGCTGGGATTACGCAGAGAGCTTTATCTTCGGTGTGCCCGACAGCGGCGTAATCCTTCCCGGGGCTCTCCTCCGGCCTCACATGGGCGGCCCTGCCTGGTTGACCGGCGGCAGTGCCGGTCCCGAGGGCAGCGTTCTGATGTTACTCGTATTTCTGGCACTGGCGCTTGTAATCCAGCGCACGCCTTTCCTTGCCGGCCGCCCATTGCTAGACTGCTAAAAGGTGCGGGGACGTAGCTCAGATGGATAGAGCGGCCGCCTCCTAAGCGACAGGTCGGCAGTTCGAATCTGCCCGTCCCTACCAGCCCCTCATTCCATGGTCCGCTGTGACCTGGCGCACACGTAAACCGCATTCGCCCCCAAACGCCCAAAACCCTTGCAATTCTGAACGCCGCTGCGATATCTTAGGCGTCAATGAGCTTTAACGTAATCCGCGCAAAATCCTCGTTGCTGACCGCGGCGGCCCTGTTCCCCGTGGTTTCCATGCTCGCTGCCGCGCAGGAGCGGCCCACGCAAACCGGTGGCGAAGCGAATCTGATTCTGCCCGATCTCTCGCAAGCCACTTTTTTCGGCGGCGCGATCAATGGCC
Source organism: Bryobacterales bacterium (assembly GCA_963764105.1). Lineage (GTDB taxonomy): Bacteria > Acidobacteriota > Terriglobia > Bryobacterales > Bryobacteraceae > Bog-105. The sequence goes on along the minus strand of CAVXRP010000007.1, from coordinate 8,200 downwards.
AAACGCTGCTAACGTTCGGCTTACTCATCGTGGCGCTTGGCCTCGTTTTCGGCTTAGTCATCTATAACCAACTCAAGAACGCGCCGGTTCATAGTTCCATGCTCGAGATCTCCGAGCTGATTTACGAAACCTGCAAGACCTATCTCATCACGCAGGTTAAGTTCCTTGTCATTCTCGAAATCTTCATCGGCACCATCATCGTTTTTTACTTTGGATTCCTCCAGCACTTTTCAGCCGTGAAAGTGTTCGTCATTTTGATGTTCAGCATCATCGGCATCTGCGGCAGTTCGGGCGTGGCCTGGTTCGGCATCCGCGTCAATACCTTCGCCAATTCGCGCTGCGCCTTCGCCAGCTTGGCCGGCAAACCGTTCCCTTGTTATGAAATTCCGTTAAAAGCCGGCATGAGCATCGGCATGCTGCTCATCAGCGTCGAACTCGTTCTCATGCTCTTCATTCTGCTCTTCATTCCGCACGATTACGCCGGCCCTTGTTTCATCGGCTTCGCCATTGGCGAATCGCTAGGCGCGGCGGCGTTGCGCGTCGCTGGCGGCATTTTCACCAAGATTGCCGATATCGGCGCCGATCTCATGAAGATCGTCTTCAAAATCAAAGAAGACGACGCTCGCAACCCCGGCGTGATTGCAGATTGCACTGGCGATAACGCTGGCGATTCCGTGGGACCCAGCGCCGATGGCTTCGAAACCTACGGCGTTACCGGCGTCGCCTTGATTTCCTTTATCGTCCTAGCGGTAAATAGCTCGCTCGTGCAGAGTCAACTGCTGGTCTGGATTTTCGCCATGCGCGTCATGATGGTGATTTCTTCCGGCGCTTCTTACTTAATCAATGCGGCTCACGCCAAGGCAAAATACGGCAATGCCGATAAGATGAATTTCGAAACGCCCTTAACTAACTTGGTTTGGCTTACTTCGCTGGTCTCCATCGCCGCCACCTACATTGTTTCCTACGTCATGATTCCCGAACTCGGCGGCGATCCTACTTTGTGGTGGAAGTTATCCTCGGTGATTACTTGCGGCACGCTGGCCGGCGCGGTCATCCCTGAATTTGTCAAAATATTCACCTCCATGAAATCGATTCACGTGCGTGAAATCGTGTCCTCTTCGCGTGAAGGCGGCGCGTCTCTCAACATTCTTTCCGGCTTTGTCGCGGGCAACTTCAGCGCCTATTGGTTAGGTCTGGCCATCCTTTCTCTGATGAGCATTGCCTATGGCATCAGCACGCTGGGCATGGAAAATCTCATGATGGCCCCCGCGGTTTTCGCGTTCGGCCTGGTGGCGTTTGGCTTCCTCGGCATGGGTCCGGTGACCATCGCTGTTGATTCCTACGGCCCCGTTACCGATAACGCCCAATCCGTCTACGAACTCTCTACCATTGAGCAGATCCCCGGCGTTGAGGCGGAGATTAAGCAGAAATATGGGTTCGTAGTTGACTTCGAAAAAGCCAAAGACCATCTGGAAGAAAACGATGGTGCGGGCAATACGTTTAAGGCCACCGCCAAGCCCGTTCTCATCGGCACCGCCGTCGTCGGCGCAACCACCATGATCTTCTCCATCGTCGTCGCGCTCACCCACGGTTTGCGGCCCGATCTCCTCTCCAATCTCTCCATCCTGCATCCGCCGTTCCTGCTTGGCTTAATAGCCGGCGGTGCCGTGATTTATTGGTTCACGGGCGCATCGGCCCAAGCCGTAACAACCGGCGCTTACCGCGCCGTCGAATTTATCAAGGCGAATATCCGGCTGGAGGGCGTAACCAAGGCGTCCGTCGAAGATAGTAAGAAGGTGGTTGAAATTTGCACGAAATATGCCCAGCGCGGTATGTTCAATATCTTTCTTACCGTATTCTTCGTAACACTGGCCTTTGCCTTTGTCGAGCCTTACTATTTCATCGGCTATCTAATCTCCATCGCCATCTTCGGTTTATACCAAGCCATCTTCATGGCCAACGCCGGCGGCGCCTGGGACAACGCCAAGAAGATTGTTGAAACCGAATTGAAGATGAAGGGTACTCCTCTACACGATGCCTGCGTGGTGGGCGACACTGTCGGCGATCCGTTCAAAGATACATCGTCCGTCGCCCTCAATCCGATTATTAAATTCACCACACTCTTCGGCTTACTCGCCGTGGAGTTGGCGGTTTCGCTCGAAGAAGGAGGTTCCCCGGTGCTTGGCAAATTCCTGGCAGTTGTTTTCATGATCGCTTCCATGTACTTCGCTTGGCGCTCTTTCTACCGCATGCGCATTGCCAGCGGCGAGATTGTTGCTACTGACGAACCGGTCACCACTGGCGCGCGCGGCTGATCGCTGAACCCGATGAGCTCTTACCGCATTGCCTTGATGTTGGCGACCTGTGCCGTCACGCTTCTGGCAGCCGACCGCTTCGATACAAACCCGATCAATCCCGCTGAGGTCGGCATGAATCCGTCAAAACTCGCCGAGATCCCCACGCGCATGAAGGAGTTTGTAGCCGCCGGCACCATCTCCGGCGTCGTCACCATCCTCGCCCGTCACGGCAAAGTGGTGGAGTTCGACGCGGTCGGCCTGCGCGATATCGAAAGCAACTCACCCATGCAAAAGGACACGCTCTTTCGCATCGCATCCTTAACCAAACCGGTCACCTGTGCTGCCGTCATGCTGTTGGTTGATGAAGGCCGTGTGTCTCTCATTGATCCGATCGAAAAATACCTGCCCGAATATAAAGGCATCAAGCTAAATCCCTGCCGCGCCGGATCAGGCGCACATTGTTCGCCCGTTGCCCCTCACCGCTCACCCAACGTCGAGGACCTGATGACCCATACCTCCGGCCTGTCAGCTTCCAGCAATGGTCCTGAACCGAAGACGCTCGCTGAGTTAGTCAATCGCGGCGCCGAGAGTGAGCTGATCTTTGAGCCGGGTACAAGCTGGAGTTACAGCAATCTCGGCATCGACATACTCGGACGGATTGTTGAAATCGTCAGCCACCAATCGTTTGATCAATTCTTAACCGACCGACTCTTCCAGCCGCTCGGCATGCACGACACCACCTTCGTAGTGCCACCCGAAAAGCGCGGCCGCATGGCCACTCTCTACAATTTTTCCACCGGCAAACCCAAGCGCATTGAGGCGGAGTGGGGCTTGGCCGGAGGCATCCCTTCACCCGCCGGCGGATTAATCAGCACCGCCAGCGATATGCTGCGCTTCAACGAAATGATGCGCAATAAAGGCGCTCTCGATGGTAAACGCGTTCTCTCGCCAGCCGCCGTCGAGCTGATGACCATTTCCCATACCGGAGATCTGGAAGCCGGCTTTGTCCCTGGCGTCGGTCACGGCTTCGGATACGAAGTGGTTCGCGACGTGCGCGGCATGTACCGCTATAACTCGCTCGGCTCGTTTGTAAAAGGTGGCGCTTATCGCACCTACGAGTGGGTTGATCCCACCCGCGACTTAGTAGGTGTCATCATGATGCAGCGCACTAATGGCGGCTCTGACTCCTCCGACGAAACCAATGCCTTCATGGCAATCAGCGCTGCCGCCATCGACCGCTAAATGGTCTGGCGCTTCCATGTCCCCCGTCGGAACAGCACCAGCGCCGCAATCGTAAACACTAAGTCCGCAATCGGTACCGCCGTAAACGCCCCACGCGGACCCCAGCCAAGCCGGATCGCAAACCAATACGCCAGCGGTATCTGACAAGCCCAGAACGATAGCAGGTTGATCAGCGTCGGCGTCAGCGTATCGCCCGCGCCATTGAACGCCTGCATCAACACCATCCCCCAGGCGTAACTCACGAACGCCAGTCCGAAAATTGATAGGCACGCAATCGCTGGAGCCGAAACCGCCGGATCGTGCGTGAACACCGCCACCAAAATTCCCGGAAAAAATACAAACGCCACCGAAACTAGCCCCATATAAATCATGTTGTAAAATCCCGTCCGGTACACCGATTTCTCTGCGCGCTCCGGCTTCTTCGCTCCCAAATTCTGACCTACCAGGGTGGCCGCTGCGTTACTCAATCCCCAGGAAGGCAGAATGGCAAACACCAAAAGGCGCACCGCAATCGTATAACCCGCCACCACGGCGCTGCCGAACGAAGAGATAATGCGAATGAGCGCCACCCAACTTGCTGTGGCAATCAAAAACTGCGCGATGCCGGTCGATGAAACGCGCAACAAATGCCACATTACGGGAAAATTGAAACGCATTTGCGCCCGCCGGATGGTGATCCGATTCGCACCGGACTTCAGCGCCCACAATTGAAACAACACGCCCACCCCGCGTCCCGTCGTCGTCGCCACCGCCGCTCCCAACACGCCCAACCGTGGGAACGGTCCCCAACCGTTAATCAGGCACGGGTCAAGAATAATGTTGATGCCATTGGCTAGCCACAACGTCCGCATCGCCAGCGCCGCATCGCCCGCTCCCCGAAAAATCGCATTGATCAGGAAGAGCAGGAAAATCACCGCCGACCCGCCCAGCATCACTTGCGTATAGCGCGCATTCGCTTCCACCGCCGCCGTGGCGCCCATTAAATGCAGCAGAGTCGGCGCCTCGAGAATTCCCACCACGCCCACCACGGCGGAAAGAAGCAGGCCCAGCAATATCGCTTGCACCGACGATTCCGCCGCACCTTCCGGATCCTGTTCCCCAATGCGCCGTGCCACAAACGCCGTCGTCGCCATGCTCACTCCAATCGCCACGCCGAACACCAGCGTCAACAAGGATTCGGTCAGTCCAACCGTAGCCACTGCGTTCGGCCCAAGCCGCGAAACAAAAAACACATCCACCACGCCGAACAGCGATTCCATCGCCATCTCTAAAATCATGGGAATCGCCAACAACACGATGGCGCGATTCATATCGCCTTCGGTGAAGTTGTAGTTGTGGCCGAAAAGGGCTTCTTTCAACATCCTGCAATCCTGACGCGGCTACGACAGGAGTAGAATGAGCCATGCGCTAAAGGCCTACAACTGTGAGACGGCTTGTTCTTATTCTCCTATGCGGCGCCACATTTTGTGAAGCGCTGCAGAACGTGCAAACTCGGCCACCAGGCGACACGTTCAAATTCGAAAGCAAACTGAACGTTGTGCTTGTGCCGGTGCAGGTGCGCGACTCTCACGGTCAAGCGGTCGGCACCCTTAAGAAGGAAGACTTTAAGGTCTTCGATAAAGACAAGCTCCAGGTATTGACCGGTTTCACCGTCCAAAAACGGGCGGTTGTGTCGACCGCTGAAGATGTTGCCAATCCTGCGCCACTCGCGCCCGCCAGTCACCGACGCACCGGCCGCCGTTCCCGCGCGTTTCATCGTCTTTCTCTTTGACGATCTGCATCTTTCCACCGGCGACCTGATCCTCGTGCAAAGATCAGCCACCAAAATGCTCGCCGGTTCGCTAGGGGAGAACGACATGGCGGCGGTGCTCTCCACTTCAGGACAAACAAACAGCGGCATGACGCGCGACCAAGCCAAGTTAGCCGCCGCCATCAAGAGTCTGCGTGAGCAGCGCATCTTCCGCCCGGGCCGGCTCTGTCCGGATGTCAGCTATTATCAAGCCGATCTCATTCTAAATAAATTTGATCCCAACGCTCTTTCGGTTGCGGCCCAGGAAGCCATAGCCTGCGCCAGTCTCGATCCGCGCATGATCAGCGTTGCCGAAGAAATGGCCCGCTCCGCCGCCGGCGAATCCCTCAGGTTAGGCGAACAAGGCACCCGGACGAGCTTAAAAACGCTGGAGCTCGTAGTCCAAAAAATGGCCGCGCTGCCCGGCCAGCATACGCTGATTCTCGTTTCGCCCGGATTTTTGAGTCTCACGCCCGAGGCGCTCACCGAAAAATCGGAAATCATGGATGTTGCCGCGCAATCCAATGTCACCATCAGCGCCTTGGATGCGCGCGGCCTCTACACTACCGATTTCGACGCGAGTGAGCCCGGCGCCTCGTCGCGCGTCGTGCAATCGAAGTCCAAGTTTCATCGCGAATCCATGTCGGCCGACGAAGACGTCATGGCGGAACTCGCCGATGGCACCGGCGGCACTTATTTTCACAACAGCAATGATCTGGACGCCGGCTTCCGCAAGCTGACTCTCGCGCCCGAATATCTTTACCTGCTCGAATTCACCCCGCAAGATGTGAAGCAAGATGGCAGCTATCATCGCCTCAAAGTCAAAGTGGATGAAAGCGGCCTCAAACTCCAAGCGCGCCGCGGCTACTATGCTCCTAAGGCGAACAAGAAAAAATCATAAACTGTAGCCTCGCGTTAAACTAACTCTATGCCGTTCATGATTCACGACGCATTTCTACCCGCCACTCTCGCGTCACACCCCATGACCGATGAAGAGTTCGCCGCCTTCTGCGCCGAGCATCCCGACCTCTCTTTCGAAATGACTGCCGAGGGTGAAATTATTGTTATGCCGCCCACAGCCCCTCTTACAGGCGACCGCAATTCCGAAATTGACTGCCAGCTTCGCATTTGGGCAAAGAAAGATGGACGCGGCCGGACATACGATTCCTCCACCGGCTTCGTGCTCCCAAACGGGGCCCGCCGCTCCCCCGACGCATCGTGGATCCTAAAATCCCGCATCGCCCAACTCGCTCCAGCCAAGCGCGAAGGCGCCTGGCATTTCTGCCCTGACTTCGTGATCGAGTTGCGGTCCCCGTCCGATCGCCCGAGAGCTCTCGAAAACAAGATGCGCGAATACCTGGCAAACGGAGCGCAGCTCGGCTGGCTCATCGATCCCGGCCGCCGCTCCGTTACCATCTACCGCCCCGACCGTGAGCCGGAGACTCTCGTCGGTAACGACTCAATCCAGGGCGAAGACCCAGTGGCCGGCTTCGTGCTCCACCTTTCGGATGTTTGGAACCCACCCACCGATTAGCGCCCAATTACTCCTTCACTCCCCCGGGATGAGTCGTCCGGACCATCGTATAGGACGCGCGGTGGAAGTATAGAGCGCACGCGCCGACAGCCGCGGACTCGGTCGAAATCGGAGCAAACGTAAAAATGCCGGGTTCCAGATCCTACGTGTTCCGGCAACGCTCCGAGCTAGCGCAGCTTCATCCAGGCGCCGCAACCCGCAAATCTACAATCCGCACGAGCGGAAGAAGCCGCCTGAGGAATCGCGCAGGTAAGCGTTAGGGCCAACTCTGACGCGGCTTGACGCGAGTCGACGGGAGAGAGGGAAATGAGCTATTATCCGAAGGTCCGCGATGAGTAACCTCTTCGACCTTCCGGCCCTCAGCCCACGCGTATATTCTCTTTTCATTAGCCATGCATGGGGACACACCGCGGAATACGACGGCTTAGTGAGTCTTATACGCCCTGATTTCGAATTCTCCTGGAAAAACCTCAGCGTCCCGAAGACAAATCCTATTCAGACGCTTCTAGAATTACGGAAGCCCTATCGTTATTTAGTGAAACAGCTCGACGAAGCGATCAATAAGGCGGATTGTCTCCTCGTTCTTGCCGGGATGTATGCGGCCCATAGCGGATGGATTCAATCGGAGATTGAAGCAGCGAAGGAATTTGGAGTTCCTATCATTGCGATCCGACCGTTCGGCAGCGAACGTCTGCCTGAGGCAGCCACCCATGCTGCGGTTGAAGAAGTCGGATGGAATCGAAAGAGCGTCATCTCCGCAATTCGCCGGCACGCGGGCCAACCCCGACGGCCATCCAACCTGTTTGGATTCTAAAGATGCTTTCCGCGCCAGGAGAAGCCCGCAAAATTGTCACAAATTAGATCCGGACACTTACGGAAGATCTTCAAGGAGGGTAAGAGCGACTTCTGGAGAGACCTCGCGCAAATGTCTGTGCTCTATGAGGATCTGCGCATCGAACGATATGCGATTACGAGCGAGACTCTTGACCACTTGATGATGGATTGGTTAGGGCATATCGAATTCATTACTTCCTGAGACGGTCCATCGCCACGCTATACGAATTCAGGAGACCACTGAAGAGGCTTACGGCGGACCAAGAATATCTGGACGCACAGAAGAACGATTTGACGGATCTCGAAAGGACATTCTTCGCCCACGTAGACTCAGCCAAGCTATTCTTCGAAGAAAAATTCGACGTCATAAGGAAGTTTCGCAACGGCGTCGGCGGCCATTTCGACGAGAAAGCGGTCGAGTTCGCAACAACACATCTTGACGCCGGCATAGCCTCATCTCTGGAAATGACGATTTCTTCCGACGGCGTCGGCTTTAAACTGCTT
>CAVXRP010000006.1:0-294989 GCA_963764105.1 Bryobacterales bacterium | reverse complement strand
AAAGATTCCATCGTGAATCGAACCGGCAGTAGACGTGTCCTCAATTTAGCCGAAGCGGCCGAATACTGCGGTCTCACCCGCGACAGCTTCAAGAAAAAGGTCGTTCGCGACCGCCTTCGCAAAGTCCGCCTCGATAAATGCTGGCGCTTCGACATCGCCGACTTGGACGAATGGATCGACAGTCACAAAGATCAAATTGCCGAGGAAACCGCTGCATGAGCAAACGTCGAGCAAAGCGCACCAAGGGCCAAGGGAGCGTTTTCCCAGATCCTCGCTCGCCCTACTTGCAAATCTCCTATTGGAACGGTACAAGGCAAGTTCGTCAATCCGCCCGCACGGATGATCATGGCGAGGCAGTGAAGCTGCTGCAACGCAAGCTAGCCGAACATGTCATCGGGAAGTCCGCTTGCCCAGAGCGGATTAAGTTGGCCGCTCTTTTGCAACTCGTGGTCGACGACTACCGCCGCAACGATAAAGCTGACCTGCGCGAAACGGAACAGCGCGTAAACCGGTTGCTCAAACCGGCCTTTGGGCATTTGCGCCCTGCTGAATTCACTACGAAGGCGCTGAACGATTACATTGAGCAACGCCAAAAACTCGGTCGCAAGAACGGCACGATCAACCGCGAACTCGCCCACCTACGCCGCGCATTCCGGCTCGGCTTCCAGCACGATCCGCAACTCGTCTACCGGCTTCCGGTGATCAAAGCCCTTAAGGAAGACAATGTCCGGGAAGGCTTTCTGGAACAAGAGCACTATGGTCTGATTCTCGAAGCCCTCACAGAAGAGGTCAAGCCCATCTTCGTAGTCGCCTATCACCTCGGCATGCGAACCGGCGAATTGCTGGCGCTGAAGCGAAGTTGGGTCGATCTGGCGGAGGGCCTCATTTACGTAAAGGGGCGAGTGACGAAAAATCGCGAGCCGAAAACAGCACCGATTTACGGCGATATGGGTCCGTGGCTGGACATGCTCCTGAGCCGCGGCCAAGTCGAATCGCCGAAGTGCGTTTGGCTTTTTTCACGCGACGGCAAGCCCATCCACAGCTTTAAAGGCGACTGGGCGCAAGCGTGTGAAAAGGCCGGCGTCCCCGGTCTGCTCTTCCATGATTTGCGGCGTACTGCGGTGCGCAACATGATTCGCGCTGGCGTCCCAGCGAAGGTAGCGATGGAAATTTCAGGCCACAAGACAGCGAGTATGCTGTGGCGCTATGACATCACCGATACGCGCGATGTGAAAGAAGCCGGAAGGCGCACGGAAAGTTATTTGAAGGCTAAGAAAGAGGAAAAAGATGCGACAACATGCGGAAAACCTACGGAGTACTTTGGTACCAAAGCGAGCTAAGTGGTGCCCGGGGCGGGACTTGAACCCGCACTTCCCTTGCGAGAAAAAGGATTTTAAGTCCTTTGCGTCTGCCGATTTCGCCACCCGGGCCTCTGTTTCATTACTAGACAGCAGCAACTCCAAATCTTCCTTCTGCAGATTCTTGATAACGCTATTGTCCTGGCTGATGATGGCGCTAGCCAGATCGCGTTTCGTCTTCTGCAGATCAAGCACTTTCTCTTCCACCGTGTCGCGCGCAATCAATCGGTAAGCAAACACCTGTTGCGTCTGGCCGATGCGGTGAGCCCGATCCACCGCTTGCGCCTCGACCGCCGGATTCCACCATGGATCAAGCAAAAAAACGTAGCCGGCGGCCGTCAGATTCAGACCCAGTCCCCCCGCTTTCAGGCTGATCAGGAATAGCTTGCAATCGGGATCATTCTGAAACCGCTCCACCGGAACTTTCCGGTCGCGCGTAGAGCCGTCCAGGTATTCGTAAACCACGCCTTCTTCATCCAGATGCTTGCGGACAATTTTCAAGAAGCTGGTGAATTGCGAAAAGACCAGCGCCTTGTGGCCTTCCGACATGACCTCGCGCAATTGCGCCAGCAGCACATCCATCTTGGCGCTGTCGTCACCGGCGCGTTTGGCGTCGATCAGCGCCGGATGGCAGGCGGCCTGGCGCAAGCGCAGTAATGCTTCCAGCACGTGAATCTTGGCTTTGCCCATGCCTTCGCGGGCAATCTTGCCCAACAAAGTGTTGCGGTAATGTTCGCGCAATTCGTTGTAGAGCTTGCGCTGCGGCGCTTTCATCTCGCAATAAATGGTCTGCTCGGTTTTGGGCGGAAGTTCACGCGCCACCTGCTCTTTGGTGCGCCGCAGGATAAATGGCCGTAGCGCGTGCGCCAGCAGCGTCAAACTATCTTCGGCTATATTGCGCAACCCGCCGCCCGCGATTTTGAAAACGTTAGCGGCGTTGAGCATGCCTGGGTTAAGGAACTCAAAAAGGGAAAAGAGTTCGCCCAAATGGTTTTCCACCGGTGTGCCGCTTAATACCAGCCGGTGCGAACCTTTCAACAAGCGGACCGCTTTGGCCGATTCCGTCCCGGAGTTTTTGACAGCCTGCGCCTCGTCCAGAATCAGGTAGTCAAACTCGATATCTTTCAGCCGCGGAGCATCGCGTCGTAGCGTTCCGTAAGTTGTGACCACAACGTCGTAGGCTTCAAAGCTTTCTTCGCCGCGCTCGGCGCCGGTATAATCCAAGAGCCGCAATTGGGGCGTAAAGCGCGCGGCTTCTTCCTGCCAGTTGAACACTAACGAACGGGGCACGACAACCAGCGACGGTTGTTTTAGCTCGCCCTTAACGCGCAATTCGCGCCGCGTCTCCAGAAGCGCCAAAACTTGCGCGGTTTTTCCCACGCCCATGTCGTCTGCCAGACAGCCGCCGAACGACATCCTTTGCAGGAATTTCATCCACCCTAAGCCTTCACGTTGATAATCCCGCAACTGGCCGACAAATCCGGCTGGTTGCTCGGCCGCGTGAACGCCTGAAAAGCTGCCCAACTGCTCTCGGACACGCATGAAAGCCGCGTCGCAAGAAACCTCAGGCTGTGCCGCCAGCAGCGCGTCCAACAGGCCTGCCTGGTTACTCGCGAAAACGGATGTGGCCGTTTTCGGCCGTCCCCAAACCGGCCACGAGGCCGATACGCGTGAGCCACTCCTCAGGCAAAACACCGTAAGTGCCGTCGCCCAGCCGGACCGTGTTTTCGCCGCGCCGGACTGCTTCCAGTAATTCCGGCAAGGCCGCGGTGGTTTCCCCATACTGCACTTCGCCGTGCAGTTCAAACCAATCCACGCGAGACGCCACTTCCATGCGGAAGCCCGCGGGCTTACGGAAAATTTTCCCTTCCGCTTCCACATGCCAACCCGCTTCAATCAACTTTCTGACCGCGTTCGGCACTTTGTTCGTGTGCGTGTGCCAGGTTCCGTCTTCTCTCGGATCATAGTTACCTGGCTGGCGGAAACCCAGGTCTTTCAGCGTGGCGGCGGCCGCTTCTTCCACTTGCGCGCTCCGTCTCACCAGCCTCCGCGCGGCGCTATCGTAGAGGCCGCGGCGCTTTTCTGCTCCCGGCACAATTGTGCCCGCATAATCGAACGATAGGTCGGCCAAAACTTTGGTTTGATTCAAGACACCCGGGCGAGCTCGGATTTTGAGCATTTTCTTAGGTTCGGGCGAAACTTCCTCGAAAGCCAATTCCCGCGGCACGGTGAGCGGGGGCGCCCCAGGTAGCGTCAAAAGCTCGGCCATAAGTGCCTCGCCGTCCTTGTCCGAAGCCGTGATCGCTCCGCTCCTGCTCATGTGCTGCACCCATTCTGTTTGGGTGTCCGCCGTCAAACGCGCTACCTTGTGACCGAGAAAAACGAATCCCTCCGTCACCAGCGCCGTATCCGACAACTCGGCGCGCTCCTCGCCTCTGCGTAAAAAGCCCTTTACGGTCCAACCGGTAATTTTCCGCTCGTTCATTTCAAGCTCAAAGCGCCATGGCTCGCCGTCATCCCATTCCAAAGGCACAGGCGCGGACGCTTGCCTGGGCTTCTTGAGATAACAACGTCCTGTTTTGACGGCCAGCGGCAAAATCATCGCCGCCAAGGCAGGCGTTACCAGGTTCGATGACGGCAGGTGCCCGTAGGCATCCGGGTCGCCCCAGCCGTGATATTCCAAACCGCCCGCCAGCAACGACATGATCTCGCGATCGGCTGCCGGCAGGTTTCGCAGATGCCCGCGTTTGATATTGGCGCGATTGGGCGGCGTGTAACTGCCGTCCGCCTTACGGTCGCGCGTTTCGAGGGCCAGCACCAAATTCGCCGCGGCAATGCTCGACTGCACGTCTACTTGATAGACGATCTCCCGTTTGGCAGGCCAGTTTTCGTAAAAGCGCTCGCGCACGGCCTTACCCATGACCAAGCTATTCACTTCCTGCTTCCAAGCCGGTACGTCCTGTTGCCGCTTGACCGCGGGCATGCCTGAAAGAGGCAAAACCCCTGGCCGGGGCCTTTGGCCATCCGCATCTTCCTCGAATCCACTATCTTCATCCGCCAACATGCCGTCGTCCAGAATGAGTTCCGGTGCATTGGCTGCTTCCGCTAAATAATCCTGCGCCTCGGCCGCCAGAATGGCGCCCCACAAATGTTTGCAAGGCCCTTCGTTTTCAAAAAACGGACAATCGCACCAGACTGTGAGAAACGGGTCGTCCCAATGGAGGGTAATGCCATAGCGCTCAGATCCAGTCACATCGGCCTCGACAGACCGAGCATTGCCGCTGCGGATACGAATCTGGTGCTGCCAGTGATAGTTCAGCCCACGCTGGCGGACGGCGGCCTTGAATTCGCCCTCCAGTCTCTGCGATAGTTTCATCTGTTTCTTGATTGGGCGGACGCGCCGCGGTGGTTCTTCTTATATTGTAGGGCGAACGCTCCTTAACGCTGGGCCTTCCTGTTTGACCTCGAACCTTGCTAGATTTTAAGTAACCTTCAATTCTGCTGTGTGGTTGTAATCCGGAGGATCACCCTAGCATGAATCACGAAAATCGTGTGGCGGCGCTCGTTTCCCAAACGGCATCCGCGCAGCGCATCCAAGCGTTCGAGCGTTTGCTGGACGCCCCACCTTTGTCGGCCGCCGAAGTCTCAGATTTGTGCGGCTCTCTTTCGGATGAACCGGACCCTGGGGCGCAGCATCTCTTTTGGAAACTACTCGACCGCAGCCCGCCGTCTGCCCAAGCACTCGACTTGGCGTTGAATAGCATCATGAACCCCGCAGCTTCGAATCGCGGCGCCGCCGTTCGCTACCTGCGCTTTTGTTTTCCCGACCGTCTGCCGGCCCTATTAGCCGCCTTTGCCCGCGATCCGGACGAAGAACTGCGCTATCAGCTGACTGAGTTCCTCAGGGATTCCGATATGGAAGCGGCCGTGGGCATGAAGATTAACATGCTGAAAGCGGCCAGCCCCGCGTTGCAAGAAAGTCTCGTCGGCGAAATTGCCCAGCTTGGGAACCTCAATCATTTGGAAGCACTGCGTGGCTTAGATCAACTCTCAGGTGGCAACTCTGTCTTCGCCCGCGCGGCCCAGCTGCTGGCTGCTCGCACCACCGAACGGCGCGCACAAGCGAGCGGCGGCGCATCATGAGATAAAGAAAGTAAGGCGGCTTCGATCCTACAACCTCCGATCAGCAGCGACCTCCGCTGCGGCGCAAGCGCTTCACCCGATCGGAAGTTGATCAAATGTTGCATAGTGGAATTTTTGCCGGCCAGCGTTTCGAACTGATTGATGGAGAGCTGATCGACAAAATTGGGCAGAAACCGGCCCATGCAAGCACTACCTTGCGTTGTCTTGAGCTGCTTGCCGCGATTTTTGGACTGGCGCGTGTTCGAGTTCAAATGCCCAATGAAGCCGGTTTGGCTGATCGCGAGAGTAGCGTGCCCGAACCGGATATTGCCGTTTTGGCGAAAGCCAAGCCGGACTTCTCCCAGCGCCATCCCGGTGGAAAGGAATTAACTCTTCTGATTGAGGTCTCCGATACCACACTCCGTCACGACTCAAGCAGAAAGCGCGATCTCTACGCCCGCGCAGGCGTGCCTGAATATTGGGTGCTCGACATTAAGGGTCGGCGTTTGCTAGTGCATCATGCGCTGGATTAGGGAAAGGGCGAATATTCGAGTGTTCTGAGCTGCCAGGCAGAAGAGACTGTTGCTCTAGAGTTCCATCCTGGCCAATCCATTTCTGTTGCCGCGCTGCTGCCGTAAACTAGCATCATGGCGACTCAGACTGCACTGACGCTGGATCAGTTTCTCGCTCTACCGGAGACCGAAGACGGTACGCATTACGAGCTGAGCGAAGGAGAATTGATAACCTTGCCGGCTTCAAGCTACCACCACGGCGCGATCATGTCGAAAATTGTCCAGATACTCGCCGTCGCACTGGACCCGAAGAAGTACATTGTCGTGTGCGGGGATGCCGGTTTCATTCTGAAAGCCGACCCCCATTCAGCCACGGTGCGTGGCGCCGATGTCGCGGTGAATAAGCGGGAAACGATTGGAACTATTCCAGAGACCGGCTACCTTGCCCAGGCGCCGCTATTGGCGGTGCAAGTAGTCTCCCCGAACAATTCGGCAACGGATCTGGAGCGGAAAGTGAGCCAGTATTTAGCTGCTGGGACCATGGAAGTCTGGCTGCTTTCCCCGGAAACACAGCGGCTGCACATGTACGCACACGGCACCCGCGAGATCAAGATCTATGAATTCGGCGAAAGTTTCGCCAGCGTATTAGGTAACGAGTTCCGGGTCGCCGCCTTCTTTGAGATCTAGGGGGATCTAGCCATACGACACGCACAAGGAGCTTAACCCACCTCCAGCGTGCACTAGAGTGGAAGGCATGGAGATCCACGCGCCGATAGGACCCGCGCATTCCTTCAAAGATTTTGCCGTCCATATTCTGATCGTTACCATCGGCATTTTGATCGCACTAGGGTTGGAGGGCGCCCGCGAGAGCTGGAAAGAAAACAAGGCCGTCTCGGAAGCCCGCAGAAGCCTGGACGCCGAGCTTCACCTGAATCGGGACCAACTTCGGCTGGAGCGCGAGCAGGTGGTTCAGGCCAACCGCGATTTGGATCGTCTGCTGGCGAATCTCCCGCAGTTGGCGAAAACTCCTGCTGAACTAAGATCTGAGGTCCTGAAAGTTCCGTTCGGATCGTACTTCTATCGGACCACTGTTTGGGATTCGGCACTTGCCAGTGGTGTTTTGGCACATATGGAGGCTGACGAGCTGCATCTTTTCGACGAAGCCTATCTGGGCGTCAAGAACTATCAGGATGTTCAGAAAAACACCATACCGGATTGGATTTCGGTGCAGGCGTATTTTGCCAGCCATCCGGCATACACCGCCGCCGAACTCATTGAGGGAGAAGAGAGATTACGCTCTTTGAAGATACGCAATGAGTTCTTAGAGCACGTTGGCGATCAATTCGCGGCTGGGTTGAAGAGTTCGATTGGCGAAGGGAACTAGCCCGGATTTCTCATGAACACTCAGACTGCACTTACACTGGATCAGTTTCTGGCCTTGCCGGACACCGAAGACGGTACGCGTCACGAGTTGAGCGAAGGAGAATTGATTACTTTGCCGGCTCCAAGCTATAGCCATGGCGTGATCATGATGAACGTAGCGGACATCTTCCGCGCGAAGCTTGACCGTAAGAAGTTCATTATTACCGGGGGCGACGCGGGCTTCATTCTGAAAGAAGATCCCCATTCAGCCAACGTGCGCGGTGCCGATGTCGCGGTGAACAACCGCGAAACAATTGGAACCATCCCAGAAACCAGCTATCTTGGGTCGCCCTTGGTGGCGCTGGAAGTTGTTTCGCCGGGCAATTCGGCAACGGAACTGGAGCGGAAAGTCAGCCAGTATTTAGCTGCTGGGAGCATGGAAGTCTGGCTGCTTAGCCCAGAGACACAGCGACTGCACGTTTATCTACGTGACACCCGCGAGATCAAGATCTATCAAACCGGCGAAAGTTTTGCGAGCGTGTTGCAGTGCGAGTTTCCGGTCGCCCCGTTTTTCGAGTTATAGCCGTCGCGCTATACTAAATCTTTGGGTTCAGTGGATCAGCAGTAGTGCGTCTTCGCGATGCCGTTTTCGGCCAAGCGTTCTCATCCGTAACGTCCCAGACCATAACATCGAATAAGGAACCGTAATGCCAAAACGTACTTTTCAGCCGAACAATCGCCACCGAGCGAAAACTCACGGCTTTCGTAAGCGTATGAAAACGGCCGATGGGCGCGAAGTGTTGTCGCGCCGCCGGGCCAAGGGGCGCCACAAGCTGACTGTTAGTGACGAGCGCGCTGTGCGCGAGTCTCACTAAAGCCTTCGGCGAAGGCGATTTTGTTTCGCTGTCACTTCCAAAACCAAGCCGCCTTTTACGGCCAGCGGAGTTTCGTAGCGCATACCAATCGGGCATTCGTATGACCAGCCGTTATTTCGCCGCTTTCTGCCTGCATTCAGCCCGACGGAGACGACCTGCCGGCGCACTTCGGCTTTACTACGCCGCGCGCTTTGGGTAAAGCTGTTGTAAGTAACCGTTTGAAACGCCGCATGCGCGAAGCCGTGCGCGCTCAACTCCATCCGCCCCTGCCAACTGGTCGATTGTCTTTAATCCCGCGCCGCAATGTGGCCGATGCGTCTTTTGAGGATTTATGCCGCGAAATCGGCCGGATTTTGGAGCGATGCAAACCATCTTGATCGCGCTCCTCAGGGGCTATAAATCGTTCCTCTCGCCGTGGCTGCCATCGGCCTGCCGCTACCGGCCCACCTGCTCCGAATACATGTTGGAAGCCATTGCCGCCCACGGTTCGATGCGCGGTCTTTGGATGGGGTTGAAAAGGCTTGGCCGTTGCCATCCTTTTCATGAAGGCGGCTATGATCCGGTCCGTTAGAGCGCGCAGGACCCAGCGTGCCGCCATACAGCCCAGGAACGCCCAACTGTGGATGGCCTCGCTGTGCCCGTTGTGCGCGATTACAGAAGCCCTGATCGTGAGAAATTTTTATGTCGAATAGTCCGGGTTCCGTTCCACCGGAACCGCCTTCTTTTGAAAAGCGCTTGCCGCTCGCCTTAGCCTTAATGATGCTCGTGCTGCTGGGCTGGCAGTACTTCTTCAAGCCGGCACCCGCGCCAAAGCCTGTTCCTTCCACGGTCGCACCCGCCGTTCAGGTCAGCGGCGAAAAGCCGGCTCCTTCACTACCTGCTCCCACGCCCCCAAGCCAAACCGCCTCAGTAGGAGCGATCGCGCCCGTCGAAGGCACTTCGGAAATAACCACCGAAATCGATTCCAATCTCTATCACATTGTTTTCACCAATCGTGGCGCCGTAGTGAAAAGCTGGGTTCTGAAAAAGTTCAAAGACGACGCCGGCAAACCGCTGCAACTGATCAACCCGGACGATAAGTTCAGCCTGCCATTCGCGCTGGATTTCACCGGCCAAAAGCCTGCCTTTGATCCGAATGCCGTGCTCTATCAGACGCGGGTTTCGGACGGCGGCAATACGATCGATTTCGATTATTCCGACGGCCGCACCCGCATCCACAAATCCTTCGAGTTTCAGAAAGACAACTATCTTTCGACGGCGAAATCATACGTGCTCGATAACAACATCAACCTGCCCCATGTCCTCACCTGGCGCGGTGGTTTTGGCGATAGCAAAGCTTTTAAGGAATACACCAAGATTAACGCCATCCATTACGACGCCAGCTCAAGCAAACTCGTCAAAAAAGTCGCCAAGGACGCGAAGAATGGGGCGTTTTCGGAGACCGGCAACTTTACCTTCGGGGGCCTGGAGGACGAGTTCTTCGCCGCCGTGGCATTGCCGCCCGACAACACGCCGCTTGAAATTCGCACGTATTCGGACGAAATCAAAATTGCCGGTGAAAACGATCCAGTGCCGTACGTCGGCGTCGGATTGTCCACCGGTCCACAGAATTCCTTTTCCTTCTTTGTAGGCCCGAAAGACACGCATCTACTCGAAGGAGTCAATCCCAAGTTAGGCACCTTGATCGATTGGGGATTCTTCGGCATTATTGCTAAGCCATTGTTTGTGTCTTTGAATTACGTTGCCGATCACTGGACCGGCCACAACTATGGCTGGGCCATCATCCTGGTCACGCTGATCATTAACACCGGCTTATTCCCCATTCGTTTGTCCAGTCTTAAATCAGCCCGCAAGATGCAGAAGCTGCAGCCGCAATTAAAGGCCATTAACGACAAATACAAGAACATCAAGATCAACGATCCGCGCAAAGCCGAGCAGAACCAAGAGGTGATGGCCCTCTATAAATCGCAAGGCGTTAACCCGGTGGGCGGCTGCTTGCCGCTGGTTCTCCAACTGCCCTTTTTCTATGCTTTTTATAAAGTTCTGAGCATCTCTATTGAGCTGCGTCACGCGCCATGGCTCTGGGTTTCCGATTTGTCGAGCCCGGAAACCTTCTTCATTCACGTCCTACCGCTCGTGATGATAGGCAGTCAATTCTTCATGCAGAAGATGACGCCGGCGGCTGGAGTTGACCCCAACCAGCAGAAGATGATGATGTTCATGCCGCTGATGTTGGGTTTCTTTTTCTATAATCTTTCTTCGGGTCTTGTACTCTACTACCTAACTGGAAACTTAGTTGGAATCGTGTTTCAGATTATTGTGAATCGCTTTATGCCGGCGCCCACACCTCCTCCTCCCACTCCTCCCGCGAAGGCGCCCGTTAGAAGCACGGTGAAAAAGTAAAACCGCATGAAATACACCTTAGAAACGCTACGCCCCAAGCTGGAGGAGTTTCTCAAGCCTTTGCTCGCCCATGCCGGCTTTGAACTCAGTTTTGAAATGAAAACGCCGGAGAATCCTCATCCGGAAGTGGAAAACCCCGATGTGACAGTCCACTTCTCCGGTCCCGATGTTGAGTTGCTGCTGGAGAACCGCGCTGAACTGCTGCTGGCGCTCGAGCATTTATCGATGGAGGCCCTGCGCCTGCCGACCGAAGATCATTCACTGATCTCCTTCGATGCGAACGACTACCGTTTGCTGCGCATGGAAGAACTGCGCATGAGCGCCCTCGCCGCAGCTGAGAAAGTCAAGCGCACCCATACGCCGTTCTATTTTAATCCGATGAGCAGCCGCGAGCGCAGGGTCATCCACCTGGCGCTTCGCGACGAGAAGGAGCTGCGCAGCGAGAGCGTTGGGTTGGGTCCCGCACGTGCGGTTGTCGTCGTGCCTGCCGATATGGCCACACCACCCGCCCCGCCCGTTGCTCCGCGCGGTTTTCCCGGCCCCCGGCCCGGCGCCGGTGGCAGAGGCGGATTCGATCGCGGCGGCGGACGCCCTGGCGGCGGACCTCCTGGCCATGGCGGCGGTGGCCATCGGGGCGCAGGCGGAAATCGTCCTCCGCGCGGCGGTCGCGGCCGTTAAGCAAATGGAGCAAATGGGAACGGCGTCTCCGTCCCAAATGCGAATTGGTGGACGGCGTCGTCCGTCCCCATTTGCGCTTCATGATCGGCGCTAAACTCTGATGAACGCCCACGACACCATCGTCGCCCTTTCCACTCCTTTGGGCCGAGGCGGTCTTGGCGTTGTGCGTCTCTCTGGAACCAACAGCCGCTCCATTGCCCAAAACATAGTGCGATTCGCCCATCAGCCACACTGGAAAACGTGGTCGTGCGAACTGGCAGAGTTGCTTGACGATAGCGGCGCTCCTATTGATCAGGTAGTCGTTTCCTTCTTCGAACAACCGCGATCCTACACTGCCGAAGATGTAGTGGAAATCGCTTGCCATGGTTCGCCGGTCGTGTTGCATCTCTGCGTTGAGCGCTCCGTTACTCACGGCGCCCGCTTGGCCGAACCCGGTGAGTTTACTTTGCGCGCCTATCTGAATGGGCGCATCGATCTGCCACAAGCCGAAGCGGTGCGGGAGATGATTGATGCCACCACTCTCTATCAAGCGCGTGTGGCCGCTCAACAGATGGAAGGCTCCGTCTCGCGCCGCATCCGCCCGCTAAAAGAGCAACTGCTGGAATTGATCTCCCTGCTTGAGGCCGGCATTGATTTTGCCGAGGACGACATCAGCGTCGCGTCTCCCGAACGGATTCTCTCCCGCTTGACCCCCATCGAGGAAGGTCTGCGCGCACTCTTGGACAGCTTCGCAACAGGCAAACTCGTCTTCGCGGGTTTCACGCTCGCCATTGCCGGTCGGCCCAACGTGGGAAAAAGCAGCCTGTTCAACCGCCTGTTGCAACAGGATCGCGCCATTGTCACCGATATACCTGGCACCACGCGCGATACCGTGTCAGAAACCACATCTTTGAACGGTATTCCCGTGAAGCTTGTCGACACGGCCGGGCTGCGTGAGGGAACCGATCTGGTGGAACGCCTCGGTATTGAGCGCAGCCATCAAGCCGTCGCCGATGCGGATCTCACCTTGTTGGTCTTCGACCTATCGGCGGAAGCCACTGCCGAAGACCAGGCGTTGCGTGAAAAACTTGCCGAGCGCAAACCGCTTTATATCGGCAACAAGAGCGACTTACCCAAGCGTTTCCTAGGCGCCGATGATTTGTTGCCCGTTTCCGCCGTCACAGGCGCGGGTATCGCGGGGCTGCAACAAGCGATTCTCAAACGGCTCGCCCCAAGCGGTTTGGCCGCACCCGAGAGCGGCGCGATTACCAGCATCCGGCACGAAACGCTGCTCAAAGAAAGCGTAGCCGCACTCGAGAATGCGCGCCGTGCGGTAGGCTTCGCACTGCCACATGAAATGCTGCTGCTCGACATGTATGCCGCGCTCCGCCCCTTGGATTCAATCACCGGCGCTACCACGGCTGACGACATCCTCAATCGTATTTTCTCCACTTTCTGCATCGGCAAATAGATTTACGCCCAATTCCCTCGCCTTCTAAGAAACAGGAAAGCCCCGAGTCCACAGGCACCCAGAACCAAAGTGGCCGGCTCAGGTGAACTCGCCACTGCAGGCTCAACGGCCAATTGGAATCCGGCATCGGAAAACGGCGCGCCACCATAAACGAAAGCCGTTGTGACTGGATCTGACGGATGGCCACTCGAAGGGCTCTCAAGTTGCGCCAAAGTTAAAGAGCTCTCAAAACCAAAACCCGTCAAAGAATTTCCGGCATTCAGATCGTCGGCGGGCGCCGCTGCAGTCCATTGAATCGCAAATCCTCCCGAAGGCCCGCCGTGCGTAACGAGATCCTGCCAACCTGCCGCCGAGGTGATGTTCGTCGGCCTAACCGGCATAAAGTTGTCCCCCGGTGTCCATGAAAACCAGAACGTTCCCAGTTTTGTGGTTCCCGCGTCATTCAGCGCCAAAGTGTATTGAAACTCTCCAGGACTGATCTCAGCTCCGTTTATTGTAGCGGTCGCAATCTCGGCGCCGCTCAAAGTTGCATTCGCTAAAAAACCTGCCATGGTGGCGGCGGCCAGGCCAAAAAATGTTCGAATCATGATGAGTATTCCTTTCTCCACCTCAAGAAATAACAGCCAATCAGCGCATTCGCAAGACGTGCAGGCCGGCGGAGCGAGGAGTTTACAGTCAATTTACAGCTCGGCAACAATGGCGCACCGGCAGTTCCTCGAACAGCCCGCAGCGGTGTAAACATTTTGTAAAAACGCCATCCCGCATCAGGCTCAATCCTCCAACCTTGAGAGAATAGTTTGGAGTTGCTAAAGCCTTGTCCTCGCTGCAAAAAATTTTAGTCGTTGACGATGACGCCGAGTTGAGAGAAACCGTCAGCATATTGCTCGAGCGGGAGGGATTCACGCCGATCCAAGCCGTCGACGGGCAATCTGGATTAGGACAGGCTTTGTCCTTGAAACCGACTTTGATGCTCGTCGATTTGCGTCTTCCCGGTTTAAGTGGAATTGAGTTGTGTAAGGAAGTCCGCGCCAACCGGCTGCCCATTCCGATCATCGTCCTTAGCGCCGTTCGCGATGAAGTTGACAAAGTATTGCTGTTGGAGATCGGCGCCGACGATTACGTCGTAAAGCCCTTCGGCACCCGCGAATTGCTCGCTCGAATCCGTGCCGTATTGAGACGGAGTACCGGTGAGGCATCGCGTGTTCTCCGCTTTGGAGACGTGGAAGTCGACCTCGACCGGCGAACGATCGTGAGAAACCAAAAAGAGGTCAAGGTGACGCCGGCGGAATACAATCTCCTATCGTTCTTTCTCCAGAACGTAGATCGCGCGCTCAGCCGTGATCTGATTCTAAACTCTGTCTGGGGCTATGAGTTCTACCCCAATACCCGCACGGTGGACGCGCACGTAGTCAAGCTGCGCCAAAAGTTCGAACCAGAGCCGGCGGTGCCCAGGCACTTCGTCACAGTGCACGGAGTTGGCTATCGGTTTCTGCCTTGAGGATGGATGTCCAAAGTGGTGGTGGTGGTGGAAGATTCGGATAGCGTCGCCGCTTCGCTGGCCGTGGCGCTGGAGGCCCAGCTCGGCGTGCGCGTGATTGTCGCGCATCATCCGAAATCGGCACTGAGCCTATTCGACAAAAAGAACGATATTTCAGCCGTTATCACCGATTTAAACCTTCCTTTTCTAGATGGCTTCGAGCTCATTGGAGCACTGCGGAAGTTGCGCTCCTACGAAAACCTGCCGGCCATTATGATCACCGGGGAAGACGATCCAGAACGATTCAATATTCCTCCCGAATGCAAACCGAACATGATTTTGCGCAAGCCATTCTCACCCAAGGAGGTGTGCCGTGTGGTCGAATCGTTACTTCTTTAGCTTTCGAACCATCGTGTTCACGCTGCTGCTGGCCGCGGGGCTCGCCGTTGGGCAGGAACCCTCATCGCCCGCCACCATGGAAAAAATACTGAACCGGCTCGATGAGCTGGAGAAGCAGAATCAAACTCTGCTGGCAGAAATCAAGTCTCTGAGAGAAGCCGTAAAAGCTCAGCAGCCAGCGAGCGCCCAAGCCACCGGAGATTTGAACGATAGGGTGAGCGTTGCAGAGAATCGCATTGAGGAACAAGCGCAGACCAAGGTCGGTTCCTCGCAACGCTTGCCTGTTTCTTTAACAGGCATGATCCTCTTCGATAGCAACCTCATTCATGCAGCCGGCAACTACAACCTTGATCCGAACTATGCCAACTACAGTGAAGGGCAACCGGGCGGCGGCGCAACGTTACGCCAATCGATCATCGGTCTCAAACTAGACGGCCCTCAGATAGCCGGTGGCGGGCAGATCCACGGATCGATTTCAATTGACTTTGACGCGGTGGGCCAAAATGACGATGTGTTTCGCATCAGGAATGGCGACGTCTCCTTTGATTGGTCCGCTCGCAGCGTGACTGTAGGACAGGACAAAACGATCATTGCGCCGCTCGAACCTACCTCGTTTGCGCACGTCGGCGTTCCCCCGCTGGCCGGAGCGGGTAATCTGTGGCTTTGGCGTCCACAACTGAAATATGAAGAACGGCACGCGCTCTCTTCACAGACACGAGTGGTATTCCAGGCTGCGCTATTTTCCACTGGCGAAAACTATGCCACATACCCAATCGCGCAGTTATATGCCCCGACTACACGCCCTGCTCTCCAGGCTAGGTTGGCTGTCATTCACGACTGGAGTGCTCGGACGAAGCTTTCCATCGGCGTGGGCGCTCATGAAAGTGAGAGCCACCTATCCGGGAAATCAATCCCGTCGCGCGTGTTGAGTTCTGACTTCCTCTTCAAACCATTGCGTTGGCTGGAAATGAGTGGAACTGTTCTGCATGGTGAGAACTTCGCCAATCTCGGCGCGCTACCGATGGGAGTCGCGGTCGTGGGCACAACCCTGATTCCGATCAAAGGCTCGGCGGGCTGGATGCAGATCGCATTACCGGTAACAAACCGGCTCACCTTCGACGCCTATGCCGGCCGGCAGGTCAACGAGAGCCGTGGCTTGACGCTCAATCAAATTGCAGGCAACCTTATCTATGCCGGCAATGTTCTTTATCGAGTGGGCTCCAATGTGGTCATCGGTTTTGAAGGGGCGCACGAGGACATTGTCTACGCGAATCACACATTCACACTGACGAACCGTTATGATGCGACTTTGGCTTACTTGTTTTAGCTCCGTTATCTGGCTTTTTCAATTGTCAGCCTCCGCTGCTTCGGTATCGGGTGTGATTCAACTCAGTACCGGTTCGCGCTCGCCCGGTGAACGAACACGTTCCCTGGAGGACATCGTAGTCTGGCTCGAACCGCTGGACAACACGCCAAGCTTGGGAACTCAGCCGCCACACGCACGCATGCTGCAAAAAGACAAGATGTTTCGTCCGCACATACTCCCCATCGCGGTTGGAACCGCGGTAGAGTTCCCCAATGCCGACCCGATTTTTCACAACGCATTCTCGAACTATGACGGCCAACTCTTTGACGTTGCGCTCTATCCGCCTGGCGCCAGCCGGACCGTCGTATTCCGCAAGCCAGGGGTCGTCCGGGTGTTCTGCAATATACATCCTTCGATGGCGGCAATCATCCTTGTCTTGAAATCGCACTACTTTGCAAAGGTGAACGTCGATCGTTCCTATCGGATATCCAACGTTCCGACGGGGCGATATTCACTATCTTTCTTCGATGAATGCGCGACCGGCGAGCCAAGCAAGTTACCGCTTACCGTCGAAGCCGGTGCTTTCGAAGCCAGAGCCCCCGTGCTTCAAATCTCCGAGGCCGGTTATGTGACTTTGCCGCACAAAAACAAATACGGACGGAATTACCCTCCCGACGCGGACACCTACGGCACGAACGGGCCGCCAAAATGAAGAATCCGTTTGTCGAAATGCCGATCGGCTGGAGGGTTTTCGGCGCTACCTCCATTACCGTGACCATTCTGTTCGCCGCGGCCGGCTGGGGTCTTCAACAATACGCGATTTCAGTGGCCGACGAAAATGTGAGGAGTGAAATTCGCGCGAGTATTCAAGCCTACGAAGCCGTTTGGAAATCGCGCACTCAGCTGCTCTCCGCCACCAGCGCCCTCATGGGTGGAATGTCGGATGTTCGCGCCGCATTTTTGACTCGCGATTCAAATACCATTCGCGACTCAGCCCAAGAGCTGTGGTCGCGTGTATCGGATGCCTCCGCTGTGTTCCTCGTCTTAGATGCGGAAGGGCATCTTATTTCGTCGCTTGGTAAGGATAGCGGCGAATTTCCCGTGGCCGCCATTCCTTTGCGCCAAGCGGCGTGGCAATTTCCGCGCCAACTAGCCGGCTACTTGCGCAACCGGGAGACTCTGTTCTATGTAGTATTAACGCCCGTCTATGTTCAAACCAGCACAGACCCGGTATTGCTAAACGTGCTGTGCGCGGGGTTTCGAATTGACAAAGTAGTGGCAACCCAGTTGAAGGAACTTGGTCCGCGAAGTGACTTTGCATTTCTCGGGCGCGATGCAATCTTCGCTTCGACGCTCGACACATCTCTGGCGCGATCACTCTCCCAAAGCGTTTTCGCGGCGTCAGGGCCGAGGTCCGAACGTTTCTTGCGAAATCGCTTTATCATTACGCATCAACCGCTCAGCAACATTTTAGGTCAACCGATAGCCGAACTCTTTGTTGTGCGTTCTTACGAAACTGAACTGCAATCGTTGAGTCGATTACGCCGCAGTCTGGGCCTGGCTTGGGTACTGACAATCGCCATTGCTTTGTTGTTGAGTTCCTATGTCACAACCCGGCTGCTCTGGCCCGTCAAACTGCTGGATCGCGCAGCGGGCGAGGTGGCCGCCGGAAATTATCGGCATCGGGTGCCGGTTCGAGGGAATAACGAACTCTCGCGACTCGCCACCACCTTCAACCAGATGTGCCAATCCATCGAACAAGCCCAGGCTGACCTAATCCGGCAGGAGCAAATCCATACCATCGGGCGGCTCGGGTCGTCTCTCGTTCATGATCTGCGAAATCCGCTGGCCGCCATATACGGCGGCGCGGAATTGCTGGTCGATGGCGAACTCCCACCTGAACATACGCGCCGCATCGCGATGAACATCCATCGAGCGTGCGAGCGAATTCAGCAGTTACTGCGCGATCTTCTGAACGTATCGCGCGGCCATGGGCGGGATCTCGATTTTTGCCGCCTCAACGAATTGGTCGAGGCCGCCGCTGAGTCGGTTGATACCGAAACCTCCCAGGTGCGAGTGAACGCACGGATCGACGAAAACCTCGAAGTTTTTGGCGATCGGATGCGGATAGAGCGAGTCTTCACAAACTTGCTGTCAAACGCCGTAGAGGCTATGCCGAACGGCGGCAGGATCGACATAGACTGTTCCCATATCGACGGCGGAGTCAGTGTATTCGTAGAGGATTCCGGTCCGGGAATTCCGCCTGAAATGCAAATGGATGTTTTCAAACCGTTTGTAACAGGGAAGCGCTCCGGGCTTGGCTTAGGTCTGGCCCTGTCAAGGCAGACCATGACGGAGTTGGGGGGCAATCTTAGTTCAATTGCCCCACGCACCGGCAGTGGCGCTTGTTTCTGCGTTCATTTCGGCAAGGTTCGCGAGGGTAAACTCTCACCTGCGTAAAACTCGCTTACGAAGCGCGTGTACGCGTAGGCTTAAAAGCACAGGCGCTGGGCCGCATCGGCTTCGTGTGCCAAGTCTGCGAGCAGGTCGAAGAATCTCTCCCGCTGGCCGATGAACAGCCCGTCGGCCGTAAACGCCTCCACCGCTCCCATTGCATCGATCCCTCCCGCGGACGTCGGCCGAATCACTGCGCACTTCGGCAGCTTGGGGTTGATAAATTCGCATGGCACGGGAAAGATGAGGCTCGTCTGAAGTAAAGGGTCCACCGTCACATCGAAATTCGGAAACCCCGGTAACCCGTTCGCTGCGGGCATCGGCGCGAGAGGTGGCTGCACCGAATTGCCCGAGAAGTCTACCCATTCTAAAAAGTGTGCGATCTCGTCTCCGCCGATACTCAGTGTGATCTTCAGCACTTCCGGATGGGAGACCTTTTGGCTCAATGTGGCATAGAGGCTCGAACCGCCCTGCTCAATAAACCCGAAATGAAACGCTGCAATGTTGGCGATTGCTTGAATATTCGCTAGGCCGTAGTCGCTGTTCGTCCTCGGAATTCCCGGAACGTTCTTCAACGTAATGGCTTGCGCGAAGGTTGCCCCGAAATCGGGATTCGTTGTGCTGTGGTACCTCGTGTACCAACTCGTATCCACCGTAAGGTTCATTAGGTTGGTGAGGCGCCCTATATTCTGATTGGCCGGTTCTGCCTTACTGCTCGGCAAAGTGGCGAATTCTCCCAAGTCCACCGGTTCCGCACCAATGGATTCAAGGTAGGCATTGAGGAAGGCTGCGTGGCTCTGCTCATCGAGTGTGTTGCTGGAGATGTATTGCGGGCCATCGGAATCGAGGGCCATGAAGGCTGCCTGATAACTGTTCATCGGCGTGAACGGAGCTGTCTCTACTGGGAGTTGGCCGGGGGTAAGACCACCCAGTTCCGCATACTGCTGCCAGAGATCGGCCTCAATTAGCTCAGCCGCCGCCAAAAACCTAAGAATGGCGATGTCTCCCCTCGTAGGTCTCGCGCTCTCCTGCGCCAGCAACTTGTGCTGTCCGAGGACACCGGCGCCTGCCACGGCCGCGCCCGCTGTGATACTGCCTCGCAGAAAGGAACGGCGGTTCTCTACCTGCTTTGCGTTACTCTGTTTCATAAATCTCCTTGTACTCTCTCGCGCATCAGTTGCGCTCCGTTCCAGCGTGGGCCATTTGCACGCTGGAGTTGTGGGCTGCGCGTAAAGGTTTTGTAATTGCCGTCTTTCGACCGCATATGCGCCTTCGCAACAAGTACTAAACTGGAGATTGTGATACCGAAGGCTCTGTTAGCATCTGCCGTCGCGGCAGCCGGATCGCTCGCCCTGGCCCTAGTCTGTTTTTATCTTTTTCACAGCAACGCCACCATCGCGGCCATATTTCTCTTGCTCGGCGTTGTTCTGGCGGGTGCTTACGGTACCCGCGCCAGCGCGGTTGCTTCTTCTATTTCCGCCACACTTTGCTTAGACTATTTCTTCGTTCCGCCCATTGGCAGCGTGACGATCGGCGATCCCCAAGGTTGGATCGTGCTAATGGTCTTTTTGGCAGTTTCGCTCATTGCCACCAATCTGTCTGCACGCCTCCGCAACCAAAGAGACGAACTGGCCGCGCGCCAATCCGATTCGGAAAAACTGCACGCTCTCAATCGCGCCATTCTGCTCAGTGATCGTGGCCCGCATGAGCTGCACCGTCTTCTCGTCAACAAATGTATGGAGCTTTTCGCTTTTGAGGAGGCCGCTCTTTTCGAGAACGGTTCGGGAGAGATTCACCGTTCCAGTCAGAACGGCGCCATCCTGGAATCCGATTTGCGCAAAGTCGCGCGCTACGGCTCTATCGATAAAAATGGCCCCGTCACGACCTTACCGGTGACGCTCGGCAACAAAATTTACGGCAGCTTTGCGTTCGTCGGCGCTCCTCTTTCGGCAGCCCTTATCCAGTCTCTGGGCAACACCATCGCCGTCGGTCTGGCGCAAGCGCGAACCCAAGAAGCCGCCAGTCAGACGGAGGCCGTACGCAAAAGCGAAGAGCTCAAATCGGTGATGATCGATGCGCTGGCCCATGAGCTGAAAACTCCTTTGACCGCCATTGAAGCCGCCGCCGACATCCTTCACACCGGGCGCATTTCCACCGCCCAGCGTGACGACCTCATCAACGTTGTGCAGCAGGAAGCGTTGCGCCTGCGCCGTCTCATGAGTGAGGCGATTCATCTCGCCCGCATCGAAGCCAAACGCCTCAAGTTGGAGCGCCAACCCGAGCCTGTAAGGGCTGTCATCCGTAGTGCCATCGATTCCCTGGGGCAACTCGCCGCGTCTCATCCAATTCAACTGGAAATTGGCGAAGAGGAACCTTATATATTGGCCGATACCGAACTTGTCGTGCAAATGATCAAACAGTTGATCGACAACGCGCTCAAATATAGTCCGCCCGGCAAGCCCATCACCGTTTCGGCCAGTGAAGAGAACGGCTTCGTGAATATTGCGGTGCGTGACGAAGGACAAGGCTTGACGGAGTTGGAGCAGAGCCGGGTTTTTGATAAGTTCTATCGCGGCCGCGGCGACCACAACGGTATTCAAGGTACCGGCATGGGCCTCGCCATCGCGCGGGAAATCGCCGAAGCGCACGGCGGCGCAATTGGCGTGGAGTGCCAACTCGGCCACGGCTGCCGCTTCACGGTTACGCTACCAGCCGCGCCGCGACCCGCGCTTGCCGGATCAGCCTCGTAAGATGAATACCGCCGAACGCATCTTGGTTGTGGACGACGAGCCGCAGATTCGCCGCGTCATGAAAACAGCTCTCGCCTCCAACGGCTATGAAGCTTACGAAGCGCGCACCGGTGAAGAAGCGCTCGAATCGTTGCGCGCCTACAATCCGGACCTGATTCTGCTCGATATGAACATGCCGGGCATGGGGGGCATGGCCACCTGCCGCGAAATCCGCGCGGTTTCTGAAGTGCCGATTATCATCCTTTCGGTTCGCGATACTGAGCAGGATAAAATCGCCGCCCTCGACGCCGGCGCCGACGACTACATGACCAAGCCTTTCAGCGTGAACGAACTGCTGGCACGCATTCGCGCCAACCTTCGGCGCTTTGCTGGACCCACCTCCGCCGCTGAAGAACCCATCGTTGTCTCTGAAAATTTTTCCGTCGACATCGCGGCCCGTCAGGCGATTGTCAATGGCCAAGTGGTGCGTCTCACGCCCAAAGAATTCGATTTGCTCCGCTATCTTCTGACCAACGCCAACAAGTCGATTCCCCACCGCAAGCTCCTGCAAACCATTTGGGGCCCCGATTATGGCGATGAAGTGGAGTACTTGCGCGTCTTCGTAAGCCAGTTGCGCAAGAAAATCGAACCCGATCACGCTCATCCGCGATACATTATTACTGAGCCCTGGGTTGGTTACCGTTTCGCTTTACCTTCTTGATGCATAGAATGCAAAATACTCCAGCAAACCCTTCATGAGTAGCCCCGGAAAACTGAAAATCTTCCTCGGATACGCCGCCGGCGTCGGCAAGACCTACCAAATGCTCGATGAGGCCCAGTGCCTCAAGGCGAAAGGCGTTGATGTGGTCATCGGCTATTTCGAGCCGCATGGCCGCAAGGACACCATTTCGAAAACAGAAGGTCTCGAAACCGTTCCTCGCAAAACAGTGGAATATCGCGGCGCCACTTTCGAGGAGATGGATACCGAATCCATCATCGCGCGCCATCCCAATGTTGCCGTGGTGGACGAATTTCCCCACACCAACGTCCCTGGCTCGGCGCGCTTAAAGCGCTGGGAAGACGTGCTCTTCATTCTTGAGCACGGCATTGATGTTTTCACCACCATGAACGTTCAGCATCTGGAAAGCCTGAACGATCACATGGCGCAGATTACCGGAGTCAAGGTCCGTGAAACCATCCCGGATTGGGTGGTAAAACAAGCGGGCGAAGTGGTCATGGTGGATTTGACGCCGCGCGCTTTGCTGAATCGGCTGGAACGCGGTGTCGTCTATCCGCAGGACAAAGCCCGCCGCGCGATGGAAAACTTTTTCAAAGAATCTACTTTAGTGGCTCTTCGCGAAATGGCCTTGCGCCAGACCGCCCAGGAAGTGGAAGAACGGTTGGAGCAGAGTGATGCCGCGTTGCCCTCCGCTTCTTCCAATGGCCAGCCCGGTACTTCACAGACACACGATGCGGTCGTGATTTACATTAGCGACGATCCGTCCACTGCCATGCTCATTCGCCGCGGCAAACGCGTCGCCGACGTCACCCATGCCGATTGCTTTGCGGTTTTTGTGGCCGAACAGAGCGACCTCAAATCGTTGCCCGCCGTCAAGCGCGAAGCGGTGGAGCGTCACCTCAACTTTGCCCGCAACTTGCATATTGAAACCCGTGTCCTGGTGGGCGGCGACCACGCCAAAACCATCGTCGAGTTTGCCCGGCTGCACAACGCCCGCCAGATCTTTCTACCGCGCGTGGTCGGCAAAGGAGTGGACCGCATGCTCGGTAAGAGCTTCGTTAACCAAGTGGTGGGCTTGGCAAACGACATGGAAGTCACCATTGTGGCCGACCGCCGTCAAGAGAGTCCGGTCAACTGAGCCGCCTCTCAACCAGCGCTGCGCTAAACTGAAGGAGTTTCGGGCTGTGGCGCAGCCTGGCTAGCGCGCTTGCTTGGGGTGCAAGAGGTCCCGGGTTCAAATCCCGGCAGCCCGACCATTAACAACTCGTATTTAACGGAGTCGGAAGCGTAAGCGCCCAAACCCCTCACCCTGCATCCCCCTAGATCAGCCGGTCTGAAATTGTACTTGTACTAGGTTCTAAAGTACGACAAGGCAATGTCTAACCTTTTGAGAAATGTGATGAAACAAACAAAATTCAAGAACGCCGGGTCGCCTTCGTTCCTGCCGTTTTCGTTTCTGGCTTTTGCACTCTGTCTCGGCATAACGAGCTGTAGCCAAAATCCGAATCCAGCGGCAACCCAGGAACAGAGCAGCTCAGATCCGGCGCAAGCCAATCTCGCGCCCGCCGATCAGCAAGCTGCGGAGCCCGCGCCCGCTCAGCAGCCGGCGCCGCAGCAGTCAGCCCAGTCATCCTATGCTCCCCAGCAAGCCTATCAAGCTCAGCCCGCTTCGGAAAACGCCACCTATGACTATAACTACCCGGGCGCGAGTGACACCGATTATGAGGAGCCGTCAGAAGAAGCAGAACAGCCCCCGCCTCCGATCCCTCAATACACACAGCCCGAATGTCCCGGTGATAATTACCTTTGGACACCTGGTTACTGGGGATACGCCTCCGCCGGTTACTATTGGGTGCCCGGTGCCTGGGTCGTCGCTCCCTACGTCGGCTCTCTCTGGACCCCACCCTATTGGGCCTTTTCTGCTGGCCGTTATCACTGGTACCACGGATATTGGGGTTCACACGTCGGCTATTACGGCGGCGTCAATTACGGCCACGGTTATGTTGGCCGCGGCTATGAAGGCGGCTATTGGAACCACAATCAGTTCACCTATAACCGCTCGGTAAACACCGTGAACACCACCATCATTCA
The DNA here is from genome assembly GCA_963764105.1 of Bryobacterales bacterium. Classification (GTDB taxonomy): domain Bacteria; phylum Acidobacteriota; class Terriglobia; order Bryobacterales; family Bryobacteraceae; genus Bog-105. Next base: position 271,034 of record CAVXRP010000006.1, on the reverse strand, counting down.
CAACGTTTATGACTATCGAGTTACCAATATTACCAACGTCAGGGTCAGCTATGTTGGTGGACCCGGCGGTCTAAACGTTCGCCCTACGCCAGCGGAATTGGCGGTATTGCGTGAGCCCCGCATCGCTCCGGTCCCCGCGCAGGTTCAGCACATGCGCCAGGCCGCATCCAACCGGGCGCAATTTGCCTCAGTCAACAACGGCCGTCCGCAAATCTTGGCCGCTGCCGCTCCACTGGCCACTGCCTATAGGGCTCCGGCACCCCGTCCTTCAGCTGTGCCCGAAGCGCGAGCTCTTCCGCGCATAGCAGGTCGCCCGCAGCCCGCCGCCGTTCAGCCGCGTGCGCAAGTCGAGCCGAATGCGCGTCCTGCCCAACAACCTATGCAGAATGGGCGTCCGGAAACTCGCAATAATCCATTACCGCAAAACCGGCCCGCTGTCGAGAATCGTCCTGAGGCTCGCCCGGCTCCCCAACCTCGTGCCGAACAAAGGCCGGCTGCTCAACCGCACGTTCAAGAAAGACCTGCACCTCAACCTCAGGAAAGACCCGCTCCGCAACCGCGCGTCCAAGAGAGAACTGCTCCCCAACCGCACGTTCAAGAAAGACCGGCTCCCCAACCTCGTGCTGAGCAGCGGCCCGCCCCTGAAGCTCGTCAGGAAGCCCGGCCCGCTCCTAAGCCAGCACCGAAAAAAGAGGAAAAACCTCAGCCGAAGAGGGAAGAACCGCCTCGCTAACTCCGCCTGGACGGAACGAGGGAAAAGTCTAGCTACACCTACCTACAATTTTGTGCTAGCTGTAGGCAGTGGGGGGCACGGCCGGTCCAGCGGCGGCGTGGTTTTAGATGACTCTACCGTTTTCGCAGGTCGGAGCGGCCGCAGATGACGTATTACGGAGTTGGATTAACGCTAGAGAAGTAAGACTCGCGGGACGCGAATCCAGCCATGTGTGCTCCTTTGATTGGGCTGCGATGCTCTTCAGGCAGTCCCCGGTTTCCAATCCATCGCGGGCTCCTCTCTGTTGGATATTTTCCGTGAGGCCAACCAGTGGTGGCTGCGAAATCTCGATGTGTTTTTCGCCTATAAGACTCCTCGCCTTTTTCTGCTACGTGATACTGTTCTCCAATTTCCCGCCAAACGCTCCAGTTCGGCGATGCGCTTCTGCAGTTTTTCAATCTCTCGCTGCCTTGGATCTTGCTCGTTCCCTCTGCCGTTACCAGCCTCTACCCCGAAAACCATACGGTCTTCGCCGACTGGTTTCCATCCGCGCACGCCCGCGGCCGCGCTGTCTTGGTGTTGCCCCATTGGAATGCCGTCCCAAGTTCCTATGCCGGCTTTTGCCGTTATCTGAATTGGCTGGGTTTTTCCGCGCTATTGGTTACCCTGCCCTACCACGGAACCCGCAAGCCGAGCGAATGTCACGGTGCGGAGTATTCCGTCTCGCCTAACATTGGCAGGACCATCGCCAGCGCCCGCCAAGGCGTGATCGACACTCTTTGTTGCCTGGATTGGTTGGTGGCACAAGGTTATCAGCAGTTCGCCATCGTCGGCAGCAGTCTTGGCTTCGGCCATGCCTTCGTGGCCAGTGCGCTCGACCCACGACTCAAAGTGAATGTTTTTAATCATTGCTGCTCCACCGTCTCCGATGCGCTATGGGCTGGCATGCCCGCTATCGGGCGGCGCTCGAATCGCATATCACTCAGCAGCAGCTGCGTGAATGTTGGAGCGTCATCAATCCCATCTCCTACTTCGACCGGTTTGGCCGCTTCCAAAAGCAGTTTCTTTTGATCGTGGGGCGCTATGATACGCTGTTCGCGCGCGCCTATGTCGAAGAGGCAATTCGCCCCTTTCGTGAGATGGGACTCAACCATCGCGTGGTGGAGCTACCTTGTGGACATCGCACCATCGGAGACGCTCCCTACGCCCTTTTGACCGCCTATCACATCGGCGCATTCCTCAAAAAGAATCTTATCTGAAGACTCACGTATTAGTCTCATGAGCCGGCGGCCCACCGATGATAATGAACAACTCCCCGCCGAGCCATACGAGCCGAGCCGGTAGAGTAGGAGAGAGGGTAACGGTTGGAGCCGCGTCCCACTCTCCCCTCGTCGAATCGGAGTTGCAGTTTTCCCAGGTCCGGCTCTCCTGAAGACTCTCGTCTCAGGCTTGCGCAGGTCCTGAACCGGCGGGCGCCAGACTGACCAGACCAAGCTTTTGGAAGAAGCGATACCACGGAACTCCCTCCGGCGGCTGAAATGGCCGCTGGCTACGCCTTTGCAGATGCCGAATGAGACGGCCACGCACGAACCAGTCGAGCTCCCGGTGAACGCCCGTGGCGTAGGCGAAGGAAAAGTAGTTCGCCCAACCTTTCAGGTGCCGATTCAGGAGTTGAGAAACTTTCTCAGGCAGCCCCGGCTCTTTCACCGTTTCCGGCATCGCCTTCCTTACCGCTGCCCGTTCTTCCGTCGTGGGATTTTCATCCAAGCGGATTTCTCCTCCTCTTACCTAAACGTGTCTTCAGCAAAGCCCCTTTGCTCTGCGGGCGTTACCCCGCTTCCCAGCTACTACGGGCCTCTCCGTCTCCCTGTAAAGCCATTTCCCCGGTTATGTCTTCGCTCATAACGTTGACGGCTTGCGCCCTCGCCCTACAGGGCCTCCCAGGCTTCTCGACTGGTCTGTCCGCCCGCGCTGTCCCCAACCACCCCGGGAGGTCCGACGGCTGCATTTACCTGTTGCTTCACCGCCGGTCTCGTCACGCTTCACCTTAGTCGGCAGGCTGGCCACCTCCGTCTTCCTAACGAGGCCGAATCGGGTTCACTTGCGTTACGGCTCGCGTGTTCGCCTCCCCAGTTAGCCAGCCCCATTACTGGGACCCACGCTAGTTCGGCTACATGTTGAACAGGCAACTTACATGGTGAACTCCTTTCAGTTCACTAGACCAGCCAGACTTATCCTGGCTTACCGGACCGCTGTGCCGATTCAGTTCGACCCTGAGATAGCGGCGCCCGTTCCAATTGAGGACCCTACAGACACCGGGGCGAAAGCTCCACCAAGAGTGCGAATGGAAGCAGGGCGATTTCGGCGGTTGTCAAAAGAAGTAAGAAAGCGGCGATAGACCCAGTTCATAGCCTGCGGCAGCAAGGAAGGAATTTCTGATCCCTTCCCGTTTCCCTGAAGGGAAAGCCGGGAGCGTCAGCGACCCAGTTTGGCTGGCTCAGAACCCGTGAAAGAGACGAATGCCGAGCACCTCGGGTAAGCCGGCCTGCTCAATCGCAAGCGCCGTTTTCGCCACCGGATATTCAACGCGCCTTAAGGTAACCAGTTTTCTATCTGAGTCGTAAATCGCATACGCCGCGCGGGGATCGCCGTCGCGCGGCTGGCCCACAGACCCGGGATTCACCATGTAAACCAGATCGGGCTCTAGCTCGATTGTCCACTCACTCTCCTCTGCTGGGACTTGTGGCAAGCTACCCACCCGGCTCCCCTTAGCGAAAAAACCGCCTTGCAAATGGGTATGTCCAAAAAAAGCCAACGGCAGATCGAATTGCTTGAAATGCGGCGCTGCTTCGCTGACACAAGTGACGTACTCGTCTTCATCGGCCACCGAGCCATGCCACATGTGGAAGTGCTCAGTCTTGATCGGACCCATCGCAAGGTGCCGCAAATATTCGCGCTGCCCTTCCTCCATGCGCTTGATCGTCCACACGGCGGCCACCTGCGCCACGTCGTTGAACCACTCGAGGTCCTCAATACCAGCTACTACTTTGTCGTGATTGCCGCGAATCACCGTCCCACAGTTCCCTCTCACCCATTCAGTGACTCGCTCCGGCTGTGGGTTATAACCAACCAGGTCGCCACAGCAGACAATTTCCCCATACGTGCCTTTAGCGTCGTTCAGAACGGCCTCTAAGGCGTGCCAGTTGGCGTGTATGTCGCTCAGAATCAGGTATTGCACAGTGTTATCAGCGTCACCTCGGGAGGAGCCCCCAAACGAACCGGTACGCCGATCGTGCCAAGGCCGGAATTCACGTACAAAGAAGATTGTCCCAGATGATACTCGCCCTTGGTGAAAGGAGTAACCAAATCGACAACATTGATGTTATCGCCTAACAGGGCAATGTTAATCTGTCCTCCATGAGTATGACCAGAGATAGTAAGATCAAAGCCCTGCTTCACGGCCACCGGAAACACATCGGGATTGTGCGAAAGCAGCAGGTTAAACGTGTGCGGAACAATCAATTCCGCCGTATGCTCCAGGTAGGGGTGGTCGCGCCGCTGATGATCCACGCCCACCAGATTCAATTTGGCGCCGCCGAATTGCAACAACTCTCCTTGTTGGCGTAAGAAGCGAATGCCCATCTCCGCACCCTTTCGCGTAGTGTACCTTTCCACGTAGGCATGCATTTCGTGATTGCCCAGACACCCCCAAATGCCGCTAGCCGCGCGCAAGCGCTTCAATTCGAGCAAACAACGGTCAAGCGGATCGAATTTGTCGGTAATCAAATCCCCGGTTACCAGCATCAGGTCTGCGCGCAGGCCATTGGCGGCGTCCACCGCTCTCGCCAGATCAGCGGCCGTGTAGAAAGGCCCCATGTGCATATCGCTGAGTTGCACCAGCCGCAAGCCCTGCAGATCTTTAGGAAGGTTCGGAAACTTGAAAGAGACCTCGCGAACAACCAGATCCTTGCGAATAATAATGCCTGTGCACAGTGCTATCGCCGGAGCCGCGGCCAGTGCCGTCAAGGAAGTTCGCAAAGCGGCTCGCCTGCCGGCATTGAAAGGCTTGGCTTGCAATCGGCGCCACAACCAAACCGCTAGCGCAACGGGAGTGATGGCCCAGAGCCAGAGCATCATGACGCTGCCGAATACTCCGGCCTTCCCTTCGAGCCATTTGGAAAAAGGCTCCACATTGGCTACGAAGACTAAAATTTCGCACAGCAATAGCGGCAGCGCCCACGCACGCCTCACAGAAAATACGCGAATCAAGTAGATTTGCGCCAAAATGCCCGCGAGCAGAAAAAGCAAGCCCGGAAGGGCGCGCAGAAAGCCGTTTTCAATACCCAAATCTAATTGTAGCGACCGGCCTCTTCGCTACAATGCTGGTCAATGTCGCTAGTTGTGATTGGATCAGTGGCTTACGATGCTATCGAAACGCCACATGGCAAGCGGGAACGCGCCTTAGGCGGTTCGTGTACGTACATCGCTTTGAGCGCGAGCTATTTCACCAAACCCTCGATTGTGGCTGTGGTAGGCGAAGATTTTCTCAAGGAAGATACAGCGTTGCTCAAGAGCAAAGGCGTCGATTTAGAGGGTCTCGAAACGGTGCCGGGCAAGACGTTTTTCTGGTCCGGCGTCTATTCCGAAGATATGAACGATCGCAAAACATTGCAGACCGACCTCAATGTTTTTGCCGATTTCAACCCCAAAGTCCCGATCGCCTACGCCGAACTGCCGTACTTGTTTTTGGGCAACATTCAGCCCACCTTGCAGCTAGGCGTTCAGCAACAGATGCCGCACGTGCGTTTTGTGGGCGGCGACACCATGAATCTCTGGATCAACATTGCCAAGCCCGATTTACTCGAAACGATCAAACATTGGGACTTCCTGCTGATCAACGACGCCGAGGCGCGCATGCTAGCTGGCGAAAGCAACCTTCTCAAGGCCGCCAACAAGATCTTAGACATGGGTCCGAACACGCTGATTATCAAGCGCGGCGAATATGGCGCCATGCTGTTCCGCAAAGATACGCTTTTTATCTCTCCTGGCTATTTGCTGGCAGATGTGTTCGATCCGACCGGTGCGGGTGACTGCTTTGCGGGCGGCTTTGTGGGCTATCTCGCCGAACGCAGATTTGATTTACGTAACGGTAACTTCGATGTTAGCGAGCTGCATCGTGCTGTTATCTATGGTTCCGTGATGGGTAGCTACTGCTGTGAGGATTTTGGTGTCGAGCGCTTCCGCAACCTTACCCGTAAAGAAATCGACCAACGGTTTGACGAATTCCGCCGATTCACCGCGTTTTAGGCAAGTGATTTCGTGCCGCGAGATAGCGGCGGTCGCGCTGTCCCTCACGGCGCTTATCACGCTGTTCGCAGTGTGGCTTTTCAATAGAGGCTATATCCTCTACTACGGCGACGCGCAGGCACACCTCAATATCAGCCGCAGCATTTTCGACGCTCGCTCACCGGGGTTTGACCAGCTTGGCACCGTTTGGCTCCCATCCTTGCACCTTCTCGCGCTGCCCTTCGCCGGTAACGATTGGCTGTGGGCCTCAGGCTTGGCAGGCACTATTCCAGTGGCCGTTTGCTTTGTGATCGCGGGCGCTTGTTTGTATCTGGCGGCGCGCCACACCTATCGCTCGCCTCTTAGTGCGGTGGTCGTGCTCTGCTGTTTCGCGCTCAACCCCAACCTCCTTTACCTATCGGCGATTCCCATGACGGAGAGCGTTTTCCTGGCTGGGCTGGCCGTTGCGTTTCTCTCAATCCTGCGCTTTGCAGCCACTCAGCAGCGTCGTTATCTCGTGCTGGGCGTTCTCGCCTCCTGGTTCATGAGTTTCACTCGTTACGACGGCTGGTTCCTCATCCCCTTCGTCGGTCTGTTTTTAGCCCATTCCTCTCATGATCGTCGCTGGCGCATCTTCTTTATAGTCTGCGTCGCCGCGAGTGTGGCGCCCGTCTGCTGGATGGCGAATAGCTGGTGGGAGACTTCAAATCCCTTCGATTTCATCAATGGCCCCTACTCAGCTTCGGCGATCCAAGGCGATAAGCCTTATCCGGGCCTGCACAACTGGCCACAAGCGGTGCAATATTATTTTGCAGCTGGGCGCTTGTGCTCCGGTTGGCCCCTGATGATTCTCGGCGCTTTGGGCGCCGTTGTCGCGTTGTTCCATAAACGCATGCGCCCCGCGTTCTTCCTCCTATTGACACCCGCTTTCTATGTATGGAGCATTCACTCCTCCAAAACTCCTATTCATGTTCCCACTCTCTGGCCCTTCAGTTACTACAACACTCGTTATGGGATCGCCGTGCTGGTCTTCTGCGCGTTTGCAGCCGGTGCTTTGGCTGATGTCTTTGACCGCAAATCTCTTTACCTCATAATCCCGCTCTTCTCCGTCGCCCCCTGGCTCATTCATCCATCTCCCGAACATTGGATCTGCTGGAAAGAGTCGGAGCAAAACTCGCTCTCGCGGCGCGCCTGGACCAAGGTCGCCGCGCGTTTTCTCGACACCAACTACAAACTTGGCGACGGCATCCTCATGCACTTCGGCGATCTCACCGGCATCTTCGCCAAAGCTCAAATCCCCCTACGCGAGGCTATTCACGAAGGCACGAAACCAGACTGGTTACCGGCCATCGCCGCGCCCGTGGCGTTTCATCCTGCCAAGTGGGCCATTGCGCTGCACGGGGACGTCGTTTCCCTTGCTCTGCAGCACCGTCAACCGCCGCCGTATAAGCTAGTCCTGGAAGTAAAGACCAAAGACGATCCCAAGTTGGAGATCTACCTGCGCATCACTCCATGACTGAGTTTCCTTTCGCTAAACTGCACGGCCAGGAAAATGATTTCATTCTGAGTTGGGCGAGCGAAGCGCCCGGAACCAACTGGCCGGAACTCGCGCGCCGCATCTGTGCACGCACCACGGGGATCGGCGCCGATGGTTGGATGTTGCTCTGGCGCGAGATAGGCGGCCTACGCACCCGGCTCTTTAACTCGGATGGCAGCGAAGCAGAAATCTCAGGGAACGGTACGCGCTGCGCTGCCGCTTTCGCTCTCATCAAACAGGCCGCCACTCCGCCCGTTGTCACTATCACCACTGCGGCTGGTCCGAAATCCCTCCGCCTCATCTCGCAACAAGAGTATCGCTTTACGTTTGAAATGGATATGGGCTCGCCGCACCTCGAAGAGCTGCGCGCCACACTCCCTCTGAATGGCCGCGACTGGGACGCCACGCTTTTGAACGTCGGCAATCCTCAGTGCGCAATTTTTGTAGATCGATTGCCTGAAGACTGGCGCGCTACAGCCGCTCAAGCCGAAGCGCATCCTAGATTCCCACACCGCTCAAACGTTTCCATGGTGCGTGTTTTGGACCGGCATACAATTGAAGTGGCCTTTTACGAACGGGGCGCTGGCGAAACTCGCAGTTCCGGAACAGGTTCTACAGGTGCCGCCGCCGCTGCTATTCTGAGGGGTGAAGTGCAGTCTCCCGTCGAGATACGAACGCCTGCCGGCACGCTAGCTTTAAGATGGGACGAAAGCGTCTTTCTAACGGGCCCGGCCGAGTTGATTGGCGAAGGTAAATACTATATTGATTTCTGAAGTTTTCTCAAGCAGTACATCCGTCGCTTCGGAATTGCACGAAAAGATCAAGAGCAAGAAAGCACGCGTGGGCGTGCTGGGTCTGGGTTACGTCGGATTGCCTCTGGCCGTTGAATTCGCCAAAGCTGGTTTCGACGTGGTGGGCATTGACGTGTTAGCGGGCAAGGTGGATCAATTCAACGCTGGCCACTCTTACATCAAAGACGTACCCGATAGCACCTTCGAGCCTTTAGTAAAGAGCGGCAGGCTACGCGCCACTACTGACTTTTCCGTGATTCGCACTCTCGACACCATTGATATCTGCGTACCCACTCCGCTGCGTAAGACAAAAGACCCTGACATGAGTTTTGTGGTCGCCGCCACCGAAGCGATTACCCAGCATATTCATCCGGGTCTTTTAGTAATGCTCGAATCCACCACTTATCCTGGAACCACTGATGAGTTACTTCTGCCCAAACTATCGGCCGGCGGCCTTCGCGTGGGAGAAGACTTCTTCTTGTGTTTCTCTCCGGAGCGCGTGGACCCAGGCAATGCCAAGTTCCAAACCGCCAACATTCCCAAGGTAGTGGGCGGCATTACCGCGGCTTGTACGGAAACCGGCGCCCTTTTCTACAGGCAAGCTCTGGAAACAGTTGTGCCGGTGAGTTCAACCCGCGTTGCGGAGATGGTGAAACTTCTGGAGAACACCTTCCGCATGATCAACATCGGCCTGGTAAACGAGTTAGCGATGATGTCGTCGCGAATGGGTATCGATGTCTGGGAAGTGATTGATGCGGCGGCGACTAAGCCGTTCGGTTTCATGCCATTTTATCCCGGCCCCGGACTGGGCGGCCATTGCATTCCGATTGATCCCTTTTATCTGTCATGGAAGAGTAGAGAAGCCGGCATTGAAGCGCGCTTTATCGAACTGGCAGGCTATATCAATGGACGCATGCCTGAATTTGTGGTCGAAAAAATCCAGAACGCGCTTAACGATGTGAGCAAAGCCGTCCGTGGCTCTAAGGTTCATATTCTTGGCATCGCCTATAAGCGCGATATCGACGATGTGCGCGAGTCTCCCGCGCTCGACATTATGATGTTGCTCCAACGCTTGGGAGCGCAGGTCACCTATTCCGATCCCTTCGTGACTAAGGTGGATCTCAGCGGGGAAGTGCTGGAGAGTCAAGAGATGATGGCCTCCGTGGCGGAGGCGGATTGCGTAGTCATCGTTACGGATCACAGCGGCCTCGATTACGCAAAGGTCATCGAAAAGAGTAAGGTGATTGTGGATACGAGGAATGCGCTGAAAGGTTTTCGATCGAGCAACATTGTGAGACTTTAGCCTTATTGAGACCGCTTGCACGAGTACGACACCGTTTTGAAGACCTTGTTGCAGAGCCCGCAGAACACTATCTTCGAAAAAATCACCCACGCCAAGATCGATTGTTGGTTGGATGTTGAGTTCCCTGAAGTCCAACAAACCCGCGTGAACATGCTGGGTCGCGCAAAACCGGCAGCTGATTGGTCTCGAACTCCAAAGCACCAATGATATGAACCTTCCTCTGCGCATGGCTGAATATGCCTTGCGAACATACCGTCTCTACAGCGAGTTCCCCGACCAGTACGTTGTCTATGTTGGCGAGGCCGCAATGCGTATGCCCGCGGATTGGCCGGCCCGCGCTTCGCCTGCCGTTACCAAAGCTTCGACATTCGCTCAATCGATGAGGAATCGCTGCTAAACAGTGTGTTCTCCGGCGACAACATTCTGGCGATCTTGACCAACAATCGCGACCGGCGCCACACTATCCGGCGAATCGCTACACTGGAAACGGAACGGCGCGGCGACGCTTTCCAGAAGCTAATGATTCTAGCTGGATTGCGTAAACTGGGAGATACCATCAAGGCGGAGGTAAAACATAGGCCAATTCTCGACGAATTATGGACCACGATGTGCTCGGTCCGGCTATTCGTGCAGGCATGCAAAAAGGACTCGAGCAGGGTCTAGCGCTTCGGCGCCTTGCCCCCGCCATTGACGAGCACCTTTCAAGGCTATCCACTGCGGAGTTGGAAGACTTATCCGTGCGGCTGTTTGATGTCAAGAGCATAGACGAATTATTCGGCGGCTAGGGAGCCTGTCAAAGACCGAAAGAAGTTCTTCAAGCATTATTTGTCAGGCTACAGCCGCGTCGACTCCCAAACCATAAAATAAATCTCAAATCTCGCTCAGTCTCGCCGATATTAGGATTGGAAGGAGATGCGGAAAAATGATTAGCAACGTATCATCGGCACCAACGAGTACTACAGTCCAGCAGTATCCAGCAGCGCGAAGCGCTCCGCCTCCCTCAAGAACGCCGAACTACCCCCAAGACACCGTTCAACTGAGTGATGTGACCCAGCGCGCTGCTGCGGCGACTCAAAAACAGAGCGTACCTCAACCTGCGCCCCCGCCCACTCTTGGCCAACTGGTTAAAGACGCCGCGAGCGGCGATATTACTGCCTTGGCTCAACTCGCCGTGATCGGATAGCGCCTTAGCCGGATAGCAAGGCGGCTACTCCCCGGCGCCGTTCCCGCCATCCATGCCCATTTGCGAAAGTCGGTAGCGTAACGCGTTCCGCGTTAGACCCAGCATTCGCGCAGCCTGACTTTTGTTGCCATTCGCCCGCCGCATCGCTTCCTTGATCATCATCTGCTCCCAATGCTCAAGCGTTTCGCCCTCCGGCAGCAAGGGAACTTGTTGCGACTGCATAGCCGCACTCACACCACGCGCCTCTTCCAAGCGAATATCACCGGGCTGCAAGGTATCGCCCCCTGCCAGCACCAGGCTGCGTTCAATCGTATTCTCTAACTCTCTGACATTGCCTGGCCAAGCGTGCTCCAGCAGCTTGTCCACCGCCGCCGGACTGATTTCGCGCGTCCTGGAACCCAACTCCTTGCTCAGTTTCGCCACAAAATGCAGCGCCAAAAAAGGAATATCCTCGCGCCGCTGCCGCAGTGGCGGAATGTTGATCGGCACCACATTCAAGCGATAATACAGGTCCTCCCGAAATCGTCCTTCCTCCAACGCCGCGCGCAAATCAACGTTGGTGGCCGCAATCACCCGCACATCTACATTGCGGGTCAGGTTTGAACCCAACCTCTCGAATTGCCGCTCTTGCAAAATGCGCAGCAACTTCACTTGTATGTTGCCCGGCACGTCGCCAATCTCATCCAGAAACGCCGTGCCCTGGTCAGCCTGTTCAAACTTGCCCGGTTTACTTGCGGTCGCCCCGGTGAACGCTCCCTTTTCGTAACCGAACAATTCGCTTTCCATCAGATTCTCAGGCAGCGCTGTGCAGTTTATTTTTACGAAAGCATGCCTGCTGCGCGGCGAGTGATGATGAATCGCGCGCGCAATCATGTCCTTCCCTACTCCGCTTTCACCGGCCAACAACACCGTAGCGCGCGTCGGCGCCACTCGTTCCACCGTTTGAAAAATATCGCGCATCGCCGCGCTACGGCCAATAATATTGTCGAACTGATAGCGCCCGTCGAGTTCCTCTCGCAACCGGCGGTTCTCATCGCGCAACGCCTGCACCGCCATCACTTTTTCTACGACCGTAGTCAAATGTTCAAGCGAAAACGGCTTCTGCAGAAAATCGGCCGCCCCCAGTTTCATAGCGTCTACCGCGTTTTCAACCGACCCATGCGCCGTCATCACAATCACTGCCGCCTGCGTGCCGCGTCCTTGCAACTGCTTGATCAGTTGAATGCCGTCCATGCCGGGAAGGCGCAAATCGGTGATGACAGCGGCAGCTAATCCGGCCAGCGGCAGCGCCTGCTCGGCGCTGGCGGCGCCGTCTACCTCAAAGCCGAGTGACTCCAAATGCAACTGCACCACTCTGCGCAGTTTGTCTTCGTCTTCGACAACCAAAATTCTTCCCGCCGCCATGGTTAACTTCAACTTTAGTACTTTGGTGAATATGAGCACAGCACGCAAAAGCAAGTTCGGCTTGCCTACGACAGTTGTTGAGCCCGATCAGGACACCGGAGTTTTCCACGATAACCAGCACAGCCCTGCCGATCCGCGTATTCGCTGCCCGCGTTGCGATTGGTCTCCCAAGCCCGAGAGCCGCTGGCAGTGTGTTTGCAAGCATCATTGGAACACTTTCGATACCGGCGGCATCTGCCCCGCCTGCCTGTTCCAATGGACTAGCACCCAGTGTCTCTCTTGCGGAGTTTTTTCCGCTCACTCGGCTTGGTATACACACCCTGCCGAATAGCTATACAATCGGCAAAACAATCTCAAACTTCGTGCCTTTACCCTCTTCGCTGAAGACGTGTATCCGCCCTTGATGTTCATCCACAATCTTTGCCACAATCGGCAGCCCTAATCCCACACCTTGCGGCTTCGTGGTAAAGAACGGATTAAAAATGCTTTCCAGATGCTGCGCGGGAACGCCATGGCCTTGATCCGTAACCCAAATCTTCACTTCGCCCACGCTCTGCTCCATTCGCATCTCCACCTCCTGCCCTGCCGCGCTCGCTTGGATAGCATTTTGTACTAAATTCGAGAGCGCCACCGTCAGCAAGTCCGGGTCAAACACAAACTTGCAATCGTTCTCGGCACGCCGCACCACCACGCGTATCTGTCGCTCGCGCGCCAATTCAGCTTGCTGCCGCGTCACATCATCCACCACCGCATTTAAATCAGCTTCCACTGGATGAATCTGCAACGGCCGCGCAAAATTCAGAAAGCTGGTAATCAGGCTATTCATTCGGTTAACCTCGCTGCCGATATACTCCGCCATCTCCGCACGCACTTCCGGCCGCGACTCTAACGTCTCTTTTGTCAACATCTCCGCAGACGCTTTAATGGTTCCCAAGGGGTTTCGCAACTCATGCGCCAGCCCCGCCGTTAATTGCCCCAACGCGGCCAACCGTTCGCTGCGCCGCAACGAGACTTGCGCCTCCCGCAGGCTCCGGTTCGATTCGGCCAACTGCGCCGCCGCCTCTTCCGTGCGTGCCATTTGCAAGCGCTTCGCGCGCGCCTGCTCATACACCAGGAAAGCCACAATTGCAAAGAATGCTACTCGTAAAGACATAAGGCTAACCTGATCTGTCGGTAACACTGACCGGTCGTACTCGAAAATCGGCAGCCAGAAAGAGAAATAGGCGAGCCCGGCAATCACCGTCACGATGATCACTACCGGAAGTTCGAAGGTCGTGGCAGCCGATACCACGGGAATCAAAAAGATTTGATAGTAATAGCTGACCAATGCATGTGTCCAGCCAACGAGTAAATAGCTCAGAACCATCTTGAGCGCTAACGAAGCGACCTGGCCGCCGCGTGAGCGGAAGATTTTCAAACGCGGCTCGATGATCTGAAACGCGCCAATAAGCGGCAGCAAAATAAAAGCCTGGTAGTTTGTCTCGGGTGCATTAACAATCAAGACCGTCACAAACAACAGCCACGCGAAATCGCCTGCTTTAAACCAGTGCCGAAAACGGCTCATCCTCGCTCCACCATAGCTTTTAAGCATCTGGGCCTATATGACAGAATAAGAGTACCCCCCTGGTAGTCCATGAGCAACTCCGATCTCGATACTCTTTTGCCCGCCGAAACCCCGGGCGCAACCGAAGATTCCTCTTTTGCCGACATCCTCTCTAACTTCGAACGGGAACACCACGAAACTCCCGGCGAAACGCTGACCGGCACGGTGGTTTCGGTTGGCCCAGAAACCATTTTGATCGATATCGGCCGAAAAACCGAAGGATCGTTGACCCTCGCGCTCTGGAAGGAAACCCAACCCGAAGAACCGAAGGTGGGCGCCACGCTGCCGGTTACCGTCGGCGGTCGCGACGAAGAAGGCTATTACTCGCTCTCAACCCACAAAGTCGCCCGTCCAAAAGATTGGAGCGGCCTCGAATCTGCCTTCGCTGAAAAACGCAATATTGCGGCCGTGGTCGTCGAACAGGTGAAGGGCGGCTTCCGCGTCGATATAGGCGTGCGCGCCTTCATGCCCGCCTCCCGCAGCGGCGTGCGCGAAGCCGATGATATGCCGAAACTCGTCGGCCAGGAAATCCAGTGCCGCATCACAAAGCTCGACACGGAAAAGGAAGACGTGGTTGTCGATCGCCGGGTCGTCGTCGAAGAAGAGCAAGCGGTCCGCCGCGAACAGGCCTTTGCCGGTTTGCGCGAAGGATCGGTCGTGCGCGGTCGCGTCCGCTCGCTCATGGATTTCGGCGCCTTCATTGAATTAGCCCCGAATGTCGATGGCCTTTTGCACGTCGTCGACATGTCTTACGCGCGGGTCGGCAAAGCCGCCGATGTCGTTAAAATCGGCGACGAACTTGAAGTCAAAATTCTTAAAATCGATCCAGCTACACACAAAATCGCCCTAGGCCTCAAACAACTGCAAGAAGACCCCTGGACCATTGCTGCCCGCACGTTCAAGGTGGGCGATCGGGTGGCCGGCACCGTATCGCGCCTCGCCGATTTCGGTGCTTTTGTCGAACTGCTGCCGGGTGTCGATGGCCTCATTCACCTGTCCGAACTTTCCTGGGACAAACGCGTTCGCAAACCCGGCGATCTCTTGAAAATCGGCGACCGCGTCGACGCCGTCATCCTTCAAGTCACCCCCGCCGACCGCCGCATCGGCCTCGGCTATAAACAAGCCTTGGGCGATCCCTGGGAACAGGTTCCGCAAAAATTTCCCGTCGGTTCAACTTTCGAGGGCGCTATTGTCAACCTCACGCAATTTGGTGCGTTCGTTGACATGGGCGATGGCATCGAAGGTATGATCCACATCGCCGATATTACCAACGAAAAGCGCCTCGATCATCCCAAGGAGAAACTCGCCAAAGGGCAAACCGTCAAAGCGCTGGTTCTGGAACTCGATCGCGAGCGCCGCCGCATACGCCTGGGCATGAAGCAACTCGAGCCCACCACCATCGATCATTACATTGCCGAACACAAAACCGGCGAAAAAGTGAGCGGCCGCTTGATGGACATCCAAGGCAGCCGCGCCAAAGTGGAACTGGGCGAAGGCGTCATCGGCCTGTGCCAAATGAAGCCGCCGGCGGAAAAGCCGGCGGCCGTAGGCTCGACAAAATCGTCAGACGTGGGTTCGCTCAGCGCTATGCTCTCGGCCCGTTGGAAGCAGGGCGGGGAAACCGGCGTTTCCCAGGAAACCTTGAAAACCGGTCAAATCCTGAGTTTCCGCATTGCTAATCTCGATCCTGCTAAACGATTAATAGAACTAGAGTTAACGAACTAGAAACCCGTTCGCGTTACTAAAATTAAACTCGCACGTCACAATAGAGTGGAATCAAGAGTTGGCTTTATCGACTCAATAGCAGTGCCCGGCGCCTCAGAGCGTACCTCCGAACACGACCTTGTCCGTGCCGCCCAGCGCGGTGATCCCGGCGCTTTTGATGAGCTTGTGCGCGCCCACGACCATAATGTCCTGCGCATGGCTTATAATCTCCTTCACTCTGAAGAAGACGCCCGCGATATCTATCAAGAGGCATTCCTGCGCGTGCACCGCAATCTGCCCAAATTCCGCTTTGATTCCAGCTTCTCCACCTGGCTTTACCGGATTGTCGCTAATCTCTGCCTCGATCACCTGCGCAAACGCAAGGTTCGCCAGGAGGACGGCTCCACCTTCCAATCCGAATCCGGGCAAGTTGATCGTCTGCAATTCATCGCCGAGCATCGTCCCGATGTTGATCCCCAACGCCGCTTCGAAAGCGCTGAAGTCAATTCACGGATTCAGGACGTCCTGGCTGAACTCTCGCCGCGCGAACGCGTTGTGTTCGAAATGCGTCACTTTCAAGGGATGCGCCTGCGCGCCATCGGCCAGGCGCTGGGTGTAACCGAAGAAGCCGCCAAAAACTGCCTCTTCCGCGCGACGCAAAAGATGCGTACCGCCCTGGGAGATTTCGTATGACCTGCCAGCAAGTGCAAGCGTCGCTCTCGCTCTATCTCTATGGCGAACTGGATTTCGCCCGCGAAGAGCACCTGGAAAATCACCTGGCGGAGTGTGCGTTTTGCCAACTGACGCTCGCCCGCGAAAAGCAGTGGCACACTCTCACCAACTCGCAAGTGCAGGAAGCGCCTCTCGATCTGCTTGCCGAATGCCGCCAGCAGTTGCGTCCCGCATTGGCCCGCGAAACGGCGCATCCCGCGCTTCGCCGTCCATGGTGGCGCTCGATCAATCTCTTTGATATTTCCGCTACGCGCTGGTCGGCGCAAGTCGCGCTCGCGTCCATGTTGGTCTTCATCGGCTTTGCTTCCGCACGCTGGTTTAATAATGGGTCGGATCGCTCGCCGCAAACCGGCCTAAATCAAATGAGTCTGCTGAACCCGGCCAGCGCCCGCATTCGCGACATTCAGACAAACGGCCCCGGTACAGTGCGAATCGTTCTCGACCAGGAAAGTGAAATCACCGGCCGCATCGACGATGCCAATGTGCGCAGCTTGCTGCTCGCCGGTGCCCGCCAAGCCGATCCCGGTGTGCGCTTCTATTCAGTAGAAATTCTCACGCAACAGGACCGCGCGCCGGTGGCTAATGACCTCCGCGAGGTGCTTTTCGATACGGTGCGTAACGATCCTAATCCAGCCGTACGTTTGGAAGCGCTCGAAGGGCTACGCCATTTCTCTGACGATCCCGCCGCCCTCGAAGCCCTCAGGTTTGTTCTTGAGCATGACAATAATCCAATCGTGCGCTCGAAGGCCGTCAACTTGCTCGTGCCTGTCGATAGCGATGTCACTGTCACGCCCGCCATGGCACAGGTCATTGCCGACGTGATGCGCTCTGCGCCCGAAGACGATTACGTCCACGCCCGTTGCTCGCAGGCACTGCGCGAAGCCAAGCTGCCCCTGATTTACTAACGGGCTTTCCCTACTTTTTCGCGATACGCACGTCCAATCTTACGTAAGCGAAAGGTTTCTCATGCGCCTCCATTCGATCCTTCCTGTTGTCGCCGCGGCTCTCTTTTGCCTCGTTCCGCAGCTGCCCGCCCAGCAGTTCGATTCTCCTCAAACGTTCAGTCTGTTCGGACAGTCGGGCATAAACGGCAGCCATCTCGGTGTAAGCCTGAAAGACATTGACGCCGATCGCGCCAGAGTCATTAATCTTGGCGATCCGCGCGGAGTGGAAGTAGTGGGCGTCCAAGAGGGCAGCCCAGCCGAACAGGCCGGCATTAAGACCGGGGACGTGCTGCTCTCTTACAACGGCGAAAACATTTTGGGAGCGCAGCAACTCGGACGCCTTGTCTCGGAAACGCCGCGCGGCCGTAAAATCAAAATCGAATATTGGCGCGAGGGCAAAGTCTCCACCGTCACCGCCACCACAGCCGGTCCCGCCGCGATGCAATTTCCGAACCAAGGCGAGCTACAGCTCATGAAGATGCAAGGATTCGGCCCATTTGAATCCTCCTTTCCTATGCCGTTCATGGTGTGGAAGACACCCTTCGGTATCGAGTGCGAATCGCTCGATTCGCAACTCGCTGAGTATTTTGGCGTGAAGCACGGCGTCCTCATCCGTTCGGTCGTCAAAGATTCCCCAGCCGCCAAAGCCGGCCTCCGCGCCGGCGATATCGTAACGCAAATCGGCGATCATGGCGTGTACGAGCCGAAAGACATCACCTCTTATCTTCGTACCGAGCGCCGTTCCTTCAATCCGCTCTCCCTCGAAGTAACCCGCGAACACAAAGCCATCGCCGTGAAGATCAGTCCCGCCCCGGACGCTCAACAGTAAATGTGAGTTGTGACGTTCGTTCTACCGCCACCGGACTTAATCGTTTTGATAAAATTTCGCGTGAAACGCTTCAGCCATGCGCGGCACTTATAGCGTACGGTAAAGGAAATCTTCATGTACACGCTACACTCGGACGCGGTACCCTTCCGGTTTGTGTCTGCCCGCCTACGAAACACGGGCCCCGCGCTAGTTCTGGCCGTCCTTTGGCGCCTCCCGTCGCAACGCGCGCTCAAACCGTAACCGCTACCGTGGCGACGGGCGCTAACCTCTACGCTGTGGCGGTAAACCCGGTGACCAACAAAATCTCTGTCGCCAACAATGCCACCGCCGGAACCGTAACCGTCATTGACGGCGCCACCAACTCGACCACCACGGTCGCAGCCGGACAATACCCCTTATCAGGGGGCGGTAAACCCTGTGACGAACAAGACTTACATCGCCACCTACGACGGCACCATAACGGTGATCGACGGCGTCACCAACAGCACGACAACCCTCGCAACCGGAAAGTTCACCACCGCTGTGGCGGTAAACGCTACTACTAACAAAATCTACATCGCCAACCCGGGTCATCGGCTCCTCCCATGAGATAGCCACCACGTCACCTCAACTTGGTCCCGCTGGCAACGCGTTTGTATTTAACCAGTGGAGCGACGGCGACACCGCCATCTCACGGACCGTCACCGCGCCCGTGACGCCTACGAGTGTTCACCGCTAAATTCCGCGGTCTGATGTCGCAAACCATCACTTTCACCGCCATTCCAACCCAGCAAGTGGGCGCGTCCGCGCCTCGGAGCGCAACCGCGACCTCGGGCTTGCCCGTGACCTTCAGCTCCGCGACACCGGCGGTCTGTACGGTTTCGCAGAATTCGGCTACCTTCGTCGCCGCCGGGGCCTGCACCATCCGGGCATGACAATTTGGTAATTCAACCTTCGCGCCAGCTCCCCCGGTCTCACAGAGTTTTGCCGTACTGTTCTGAAGCGATCAGGCTAGACTTCGCTGCCGCAGGCCGGCTCTCATGTTAAAACGGGTTCACGATTCCGCTCGAAAGAGCGTCCCAACGGCTCTCCGCCGGCTTTTTTCTCACCTCACCTGTGACTTTCTCAAAACCGCCCTTGTCTCCCCTTACAACTACCGATTCCAAGACTATCCTTTGCGGATCGGAGGAGAGGCCTTACGCCGGGAGCGATCTCGGCGTAGGCACATCCCAAGAACAATGGCGGATCCCATCGTGCTCGACCCGGCTGACAAATCGCTTCCTCGGCAGTTGTTGGCTCGTCTTATCGAGAGCGAGATCAACTCCGCTCTGATTTTTGTGGCAGTGGCGCGAACGGCGTATCGCGCCGCCAAATTTTCCGACGCCAGCGCCGCCCTGTCCAAAGCAGAGGCCATTTATGCCCAAGCGAGCGAACTCGCGCAGGACAGCGGCGCCGTGAATCTCCAAGCAACCGCAGACCACTTACGCGAGTTGCGATCGGCCATCGATCATCTTATGAGCGGAGAAGCCGGCGCCTAACCGGCAACGAAGGGAGCGGGCCCAAAAAAATATAACAACAATTAGGCTCGCAATGGGTTGGAAAAAAGCCGCACGGCAGGGCTCGTTTTTTTGGGGGAAGTAAATTTCCTGCCGTGCGCTATTTTTGTAGTTACTGTACTCATCGGAAACTCCGGCGAAGGACTTTAGTCTTTTTTTTATAAATTCCCTCATACATCGCCGGATAGGCCTCTTTCATCTCTGCCGCCGTCTCACAGGCTGCCCCAATCTGCACTAAATCACCCTTTCCGATACCCGGGCACATCGCCCGTTCCGCCTCCCAATTGGCGCGGTTCTCCACCAATTCTGGCCAAAAGGGATACAACCGGCACTGCACCGGCTTCACTCTGTGGACACTGCATCCGCCTTCTCGCAGGAAGTGGCATTGCGAGTTCTTCGGCTTGCGCAACCGTAGCAGCCGTTTGAACCGCACGACATAGCGGGCCTCAAACGCCGCCGCCGTTATCCCCTCATGCGCCGCCATCCGCCGCAAATCTTCCTCCGTGATGTAAACAAAACCTCGCACGTCGCAACACTTCGTGCAGCCAGGCTGACAAGCAAAGCGCAAATGCATATCCCAAGTGTATGGGAAGCTAGCGATCGCCGCACTGAACCCCCTCATTGCCCGCGAGCCGCCGGTGCGGGCTGCGTCAGTTTACCTATGTTGATAGGCTTTGCCGCTGCCATCTTTTCCGTATTGTGCTGCGGGCTCTTCACCATGCCCATCAACCGGCCCGACTCATGCTCTATCACTGGCGCCTCTTTCACATCCAGTTCGCACAGGCGCTCCAGCACCTCATCCTCCGACATCGCTGACGTAACAACCGGTGTCGCCCGCGCCAGATCGGCGGCCGTCTCCGTATCCAAGGGCAACGCGGATCTCCCGGAATCTTGTGCCGCCTCCGGCGTCACCTGCCCCATCAACTTTCCCTGCGCATCCACTACATAAACCGGAGCGGCGCGCTGGATAGCATCGAACAGCTGCCGGACCAAGGGACCATATCTCGTTGATGAGGGCAGCAAAACAAAATCGCTCGAAAGCAATTTACTGAACTTCGTCCGTGCTCCGGCGTAGGGCTGCAGCGCTCTCGCTTCATCCTCTTTAATACGCGCTGAGTAGATGGATCTCCCTTCCAGGCGGCGCGCAACGGCCGTCGCAATCGCCACCACTAGCAACAGCGGTACCATCTCGGCATCCGTTCGCCTCGTCAACTCCATCATCAGCACAATGGAGGAGATCGGCCCTTGCGTGGTAGCCGCCAAGATCGCGCCCGCGCCCAGGAATGCATAGCTTCCCGGCGTCCCACCCGGTAAAATTATTCCCCACAGGCACCCCAATGCTCCCCCGAGCAATGCGCCCAAAGTAATGGTGGGCGTGAACAGTCCGCCGGGCGCTCCCGAGCCGAGGCAGGAGGCGGTTGCCAAAGGGCGCAGAACTGCCAGAACAGCCAGCAATCCCAGCGGCACTTTTGCGGTGAAAGCGCGCTGCACAAGATCCTTGCCGTTGCCGAGTAACGCAGGGAAGGTGATGGACGCTGCGCCCAGCAGCGTAAACACCAGTACCGGACTCAGCATGACCCACGGCCCACGCGGCTTTCGGCGGTCTGCCCATGCAATGAGCCGAACATAGGCAACCGAGGTCAGCCCGAACAGCGGCCCCGCCACCACCGCCCAGCCGATTTGCCCAAGCCCGAGCGCGTACTGGGGAACTGCGTAGGTAGCATGGGTTGGTAGAAACAGCCAGGAGACCGCTGTGCCAAGCAGCGAACACGCGAGCGCCGGCAACACCAGCGGCAGCGATAAGGTTCCCAGCAACACCTCCACCGCAAATACGGCGGCGCCGAACGGAACGTTGTACGCCGCTGCAATGCCCGCGCCGGCCCCGCACGCCGCCAATAAACGCCGCTGCGGCGGATGCAGATCGCCCCATTCAGAGAGCTTCGCAGCGATAGCCGCGCCCGTCTGTTTCAAAGCCCCTTCGCGCCCCAGCGCGGCCCCCATGCCGACGATCACAATCGACAATACCGCGCACACCAACGTGGCAATCGCCGGTAGTTTTCCAGCTTGGAACCAGATCGTTTGCGCAAGCTCTCCGGCATGACCACCGGTGGCGTAGCGAATCAAGCGCCGTCCGAAGCCCGCTAGTAAACCCGCCGCCAGCATCACCCCAATGTGGCGCCAGGTGGTGGCGCGCTGTACCGCATCCTGAAAGTCACCAGGCCCCTGAGGCCATGAGATCTTCTGAATAAAGTATAGAAGCTTCATCAGAAGTCCGCCGCCAATCCCTGCGCTGATGCCAGTTAGGACAACCAACATCCAGAACCGCGAGGTGAACTTGCGCATATCTCCCGGTTTGCCTACATTCGGCTGTGGTGATGGTTTCCGTATCTTGCTCACAAGCTTTCTCGTCCTTTGGACGACGAGAGCTATGCGCCTGTGTCATACGGCTGCGATGCCAGGGGAATTGCCAGGCAGTGGCCTACTGCAGTTCGTGAACTGGTGATCGGCCATGGTATTATTCCGCGTCGCAACCGGGCATCTCCGCTCACCTCCGTTTGTAATTCCGCATCGCACTGACCCAGTCGGAGATCCGCGGGACGTAAATTCCGCGTCGGATGGCGCGGGCACTATCAGAATTCTGTAATACGGAAACGATCTCGGCCGCTGGTACGCGGGTAACAACCGTATCCACTGCGGCGTAACGGAGCACGCAGCTCGGGTCAATCAGGAAGACGGCCGGCTCAGCAATGCCGCCTTTCTCTTGTGTGTTGTATATACCCCGGGTGCGTCCACCGAGACCGCAACCAAACTCGCGCCTGCCAACCGAATCTCCCGGCAGTTCGAATTCCTGTGCAACTTCGCCGACGATGGCCACCTTTGTCACCGCTATCTCCGCGCCGACCCAATCAACGGCTGAATCACCGCATTGCCCAGCGCCCCGCTGAACTCCGTCATCTCCCCAACTTTTTTCCCCGGCGCCGGCAGGAGCCGTGCGGCCAGCGGCTTATTCCACTTGAACGCCAACGTCGCGACATCGCCCACCATCCGGACAATCGCGTCTTCGCTTGTGTCACCCGCCAGCGGCACCGTATCCACGCCGCCGGCGCACACCGCCGAATAAGCCAGAATGGAATCCAGGCCATACGTCTGCTCGGTCCAGCGCCGCGCCAGCACGGCATCTTCGAGCACTGGAATCATCAGTCCCGAATAACCGGTCTGCTTCACCGGGACTGCTTTGACGGCGCGTGTGATAACGCCTGCAGCCGTTTCTGTGCCAGGCGAACCAAACGGCTCACCAGTGAAGGATTCAATCGCGCTGCCGATAGACACGTCGCCGCTGGGCGCGGGTGTCGGATCGATGCCGGCGTAACTCCATCCGCTCCCCTCGGCCGCTTTGACAGCCGCCGCTTCCACCGCCCGCGCGTGTGCCGCAAGCGCCGCAGTCAGAGCCTGTCCAGCCGTACGCGGATCATGCTCACGCGCGAACACGTCCATCACCACATTGGCCGATTCGAGTCCAATCGCAAAACTGCGCGGGCCACCACCCGGATGCCACGCGCCCGGATAGAAAGGTCCATACGGCTTCAGCATGGCAATCGCGGCAAAGTTAAAGTTGCCTTGACCGTGCGGGCTGCGTTCGCCCACCGCGTGAATAATTCGCGCTGCCTGCCGCACCGCATTCCAATGAATGCCGTCTTCCCCCGCCGTCACAATGTTCGCCGCCAGTCGATTTCCACTCGTCGATAACACCTCTATCAACAAATCCACCGAACCCGCGTCATCGTCGTCTTTCAGCATCGCCGGGCCGATATTCGGCGCGAACTTCAGTTTCCCCGCCAGCTCGTTAATGCCTCGCAGCAGCCTCAGCGCCTCAACCCGGCTCATCCCGCGGGTATACTCCGGAAATGGCTGCGTTGAAATGCGTATGCCCGATACCTCATAGCCCGCTGCCTTCTCCGCCTCTCTGATTTGACTCAAAAACGTTACCGCCTCTTCAATCTGCGCCGGATACGAGTTCGCATCAATCGTGATGAATCCGGTAATGGCTCGTATCTTGGGTTTCGCCGCCTCACCCGCATACAACGCCGCCACCAGGCTGAGCCCAATCAGAAAGCATCTTGCTAGCATCATCGTCCTAGCTTAAACGGTCGCTCACGGCGCTCAGAATCCTATAAAATATTCCAATGACTTCTGCCATCGAAATCCGGGACTTGCCCAAGCAACGCTTGTTAGCGAAGAAAACAACCTGCCTCCAAAGCGCCATCGGACCCGCCTTCCAAAAAGCCATTCACTCAGTGGGAGGCTGTCTCAAAGCAAGCGGCGCGAAGATGATATCCATGCCTTACTCGGTCTATCTGGCTTGGCGCGCTGAAGATTGCGACTTAGCGGCAGGCTGCCAAGTGGAGGGCGCTGTCACCTTGAGCGATGGCTGTGAGTGGATCATATTGCCTGCTGGAGCACACGCCTTTGCCAGCCATTTTGGACCATACGATCAACTCAAAGAGACGCACGATGCGATCATGGCTTGGTGCAAGGCGAACGGTAGGCAGATGACAGGACCCTGCTTTGAAGCTTATCCGGTTGATCCGGGTACTGAGCCGGACCCTTCCAAGTGGCAGACGGACGTTTATTATCCGGTAGCCTAGGCCGCTCCTTCGAAAACGCACCAACTACTGCAGCCCGTGCCAAACCATCCGGTGGAAAAGCCGATCCATCTCGGATGGTGCTTCTTTCCCGTTGCGATCGAGCCACCATCGCAGCAACGCCAATAGACTGCCGGCCAAGGCAACCCCGCGAGCGGCCAGTTCGTCCTGAGGAAGGTTCGCAAGACCCTCCGTTTCGCGCAGTCGCTGTTCAATCCCTCGACCGAAATAGCCTTGCGCCAGATCGAGGAAGACAGGCAGATGCCCCGAATCCGCGAGCGACCGGCGGAGTTTTTTCTGGCTGCCGATGTGCTCAAACATCTCCGCCACAGGCGCCACCCGCTGCGAATCTTCCCTGAGGGTGGAGAGCCTGGTGCTCATCATTTCTAAGAACGTTTCCAACTGGCTCAATAGCAGGTCGTTCTTATCGCGAAAGTGCAGATAAAAGGTGGAACGGCCCACCGCCGCGCGATCCAACACCTCCTGCAGCGTTACCTCCGCCATCGGCTTTTCTTGGATCAAGAGAAGCATCGCGCTTCCCAGCCGCTCATGCGTCCGCCGCACGCGCTGGTCGGGATTGCGAAGCCGCTTGACTTGTTTCTTCTGCCCCTGTTCGGGCGATGGGGAGTGCTCATTCCTGGACATTGACGCCTCTTTGTTCAACAACTCTACATTCGCCTGGATTTCTTACCCTCTGGCGGCTACAGTCGAATGATATGCCAGATCCATTGCTCTGCGAAAGCGCTGGGGCTCCCTAGATGCCCGTTCCCGCAAACTCTCAGCTTGATTTCGCCTACCCTTGGTGGCTGACCTATGGCCACCTGCCGGTAATGGCGGCCGCTTTCGGGCTCGTGCTGATCGCCGTAGCTCGCAAATGGTCCACTTGGTCCATACTCTTCCTATGCCTTCTCGCGCTCTGGTCGACCGCCGCGTTTCTCACCCAACGCTTCGTCCTCAACATAAACGCCGTTCCCGAATTGCCCACGCAAAGCTATTTGCGTTCGGGCAGCGGGCGCGTGCTCGATATGGGTGCCGGCACCGGCAGATCGTCCATCATGGTGCTGGCAGCCAGACCGCGCACCACCTTGGTCGCGCTGGATCTCTTCGGCCGTTCGTTCGAGCAGCACTTTGGGCCGAGCCCCGATCCACGCCAGAAATTGCTGGCGAACTTAGAAGCGGCCGGAGTAGCCCAACGCGTAACTATCGAGACCGGGGACGTTCGCAAACTTCCTTTCGCGCCCGCGGCTTTCGACGCGATCGTCAGCGCCTATACCCTCGATCATCTGGATCGCCAAGGATCGAACCAATCGCTGGCCGAAGCGGCTCGTGTTCTGAAGCCGGGCGGTGACTTTCTGCTGATGCTCATGGCGAATGAAGCTTGGGGTAAATTAATTTTCGGTCCGCTGCTGGCCCACGGTGGCCTGCAAAACGACGCCTGGTGGACCGTTCACCTGCAAAACGCGGGGTTTCAGGTTCTTGAGAGCGGCCATCGTCCCTTGACGCTTTACCTGCTCGGCCGCCGCCTACCTGACCGGAAGTTTGATTCAAAAGTTGAGTGAGAGATCGGCGTCTGACCGCTTACCGCAATTCCCGCGCGAGAGGCCAATTCACAATCCCGGCAAGCTAATATCGGAGTATGACAGGGCTTCTCCAACAAGCAGTCCGCCGGGCGGAGTCGCTCTCCGCAGAGCAACAGGATGCTATTGCCTCTCAGATCATCGAGAGTATCGAGGATGAAGAGGCGTGGGCGCAGCGGTTTCGCGAGAGTCCGGGGGTACTCCGCTCACTCGCCCAAGAGGCGATTGACGAGCATTACCGGGGAGAGACAAGGCCACTGGATGAGTTGATCGGATGAAATCGTTCACCTCGCGGCGATTCCGCGAGATGTACGCGAATCTCCCCAGTGACATTCAAAGGCGCGCCGACCGGGCGTATCTCTTATTCAGGCGCAACCCCTCCCACCCAGGACTGCACTTCAAGAGAGTTGACGACAACACTCCCATCTACTCGGTCCGGGTCGGAATCGGGTATCGAGCTTGAGGCCAAATGGACGGCGACGATATCGTGTGGTTCTGGATCGGTCCTCACGCTGAGTACGACAAGCTTCTGTGACGGGTGCCTTGGCGCGCAAGTGGCTGAATGGAAGCTTATTTCGAGTATTCGATGTGACTCTCTACGCTAGCTCGGCGGAAGTTGGTGTTTTCGGTGGACTCCGTGAAAGTTCGGTTGAAAAGAAAGAGCGCGTGGACTCCGAACTCGGTCCCATAAGTGGCTGGAAACCACAGGTCTTTGTCTACCCGGGTGTACTGGACATTCATCCCGAGGCCATGTACGTCGGTGCCGAGGAGCGTGCGCACGGCCACCGGAAGCCTGCGCGAAAGTTTGGTGTAGACCTGAGCCGGCTGGAATTCTTCCTGGTCGATCAAGGCTTCGCCCGTCCAGCCGAAGTCGTGCCGGTCGCTAGGATGGAATTGAATCCGGTAAGCCGGACGCCCGTTGATGATGCGTTCGCCCGCGCGTTCGAAAGTGTATTCTTTCTGCTTTGCGCTGGTGAGCGGAAAGAGATCGGAATCCAGGCCGTCGCGCGTGGGGCTGTCATTGTCGTCAAAAACAACGCTCAACTGCCCTACTTGGGGAACCGGCTCGCCTTCAAAGGGAAGGTAGGCGCCGTTCTTCAGATAGCGGCCCCTCACGGAAATGAGCTTCTTCTCGGTCCCCTTGGCGTTTGGGGCGACGATGTAGGTCCAAAATTCCTCCTTGATCAACTTGCCGTTCTTATAGCGGGCAGTTCGGTGGATGACCTGCTGATAGATAAACTGGTTGCGTGCGGCTTGTTCTCGGTCTTGGTTCTCAGCCACACGGCGCATGATTTCAGCCGCAGCTAACGGCGGCGTGCCATCAGCCGCGAGCGCATGGAAAAGCCAGACCAGCGAAGAGAACATCGGCAACATCTGGGACTGAATACGAAATCAGCCGCCGCGCCGATTCAAAAGTTTTGATAGCCGACTGGCGATTTATCGGGTTGATCGTTCCAGCGTGTCGTACAGCGGCTGTGCCGGTTTCACTGGCGGGTTCTCGTCCGCTACGGATATCGCGAAAATGCGGACTCGTTGGTTATTCGGCAACGTAATCGTTTTCGCCCCCGCCGGGAGATCGATCGCATAAGCGAATAAGTAGGTGTAACGATACGGCACATTTTCGCCGGCGGCATTGTGATGGTGTGAGCAATACCAAGCTAGATTCGCCCGCTTGATATAGCCCGGTTGAATGCCGGTCATTTCCGCGTAATCGTCATGGTCCGTCCCGGCCGGCCGGCCGGCGCGCGCCGGCACCGGAGTATCTTTGGCAAGCCATTTCCGGTTGTCCCACTGACCTATGAATCCGCTCCAGTCCTCCACATTCAACTCCGTGCTTTTACCTCCCACCACGAACGACGCTTTCTGATCGCCGTCCGCCGCTGCCGCCAGCAGATACACCCGGTTATAGCGCCCCGCGGGCAGATGGATGGTTTGCCCCTTCGCCGTCACGGCATTCACGGCGGCGGTCTTCGCCTCCGCCAGATGGAACGTCACATCATCAAAGTGAATTTCCGCCGGCAGCATCTCCGCCGGCAGGGCGTTTCCCTTGCCATCAAACCCCGCGCCCGCCGGGGCGCCGTCATTGCTCGCCGTGGCAATGTCATACTGCAGGGCCACTGGCGCCGACCGCACTGCCGCAACGCTCGTCTGCGCCGCAGCCAGTTTCAGCGCAAAGGTGCGCGGCTGATAGGCGGAGAAGCTGGTTACCAATGCGCCATCGGTCACGGTGGCCGGCCCGACCGGCTGCTCCTGTCCGTTCACTTCCCGCGCCGCGCTGATTGATGAAAGAAAAGATACTCGCACATCCGGCTCAGGTTTACCATCAAGTTCAACCAGCCGGATCACCATCTCATCTCCTTGCTCCGCTTTCTTCAGCGCCAATACTCGAATGCGCGTATTGCTCACCTTCAGAAACGAAATCTCGCGCCCCAGCGGCCCGCTATGCTTCGCGGTTTCAAACGCTATCAGCGGATCGTTCAAGCGCTGCCCTTGCCAATCCGTCCCGGCTTCGCGCCAACCGCGCGCATGTCCCGCCAGTCCGTAGACGAATTCATGGTGCCCGATATCTTGCGTAGCTTGGTCAGGATAACCGCCGCGTGTACCAGGCGTTCGAATTAAAGTCAGTCGAATGGTATTGTCAGTCGGCTTGTCTGATCCGTTCTTACAATCGGTCAAGATAGTGGCGCCGAACTCAGCGCTCAAGTCAGTCAAGTCGATCCACTGATGCGATGGTACTTCGAACTTCTTGGGCTGGGCCGTTGGCCTCTCGATGGTGCCGATATCCCAGTTATAGGTCGCCATCATGTTAGAAGCCATCAGTGGAAAAGTTGCTTTCAGATTCGATTCTTTGGTGTTCCAATCAATCGCATTCTTAAATTCGACTCTCTTCCCGGCATCTCCCGCCGAAAGCCGGACGGTCTGGACAAATTTGGACCCACTCGTTTCGCGCGATATTTCCAGCGCCACTCGCGCGGCGCCGTTCTCCACCACGCGCACATGCGCCGCGCCACTTACATACGCTTTGGGAGGCGCTTGTTCCTGATCCCAATCCATGTTCCAGGCCGGCCATTGGCTTGGGTTGTCATAGGAGATCGCGAGGCGCGCCGGCGCAGATAGCAACTCCTTGCCCACTGACTTATCGAAGATGCTCGCCACATCGCCATCCGAATTGAGTTTCACTCGATAATATTGGTTTTCCAGCGAATTCTCCGATACCTGCATCTGTCCTTGGGCAGCCGCAGGAGCGGGCTGCACGTCATAAACCGCGTAGCCGACCGGGGGTACACGCGCCGCAAACAGCACTTTACCCTCGGAAATCTGGGAAGGAACCTCCCGTCCATGCGGGTCAGTCACTCGCACGGAACTGGGCATTCCCTCGGGAAAGTTCACGGTGGCTTCCACCACATCCTCCCGCTCGATGTTGAGTGGATTGAAGACCACTAGCGGCACTCCCTGAGTGTCAGTCGCCAGTGCAGCCGCCACACCCTCTGTAGCACTACTCAGGACGGCTGCGAACTGGTTCATGGCGATCACATCATCGTTCCAGGCAAACTCATAGGATTTGGGAGTGGCGGTTCCAGCCGCAATGTCATGGAAATGCCCTCCCATTTGAAGCGTCCAGGCATCGTTCAAACGCGCCAGCGGATACGGACGCGCACCCAGCCATTCTGCTGTGAGCGAAGCCTTCTCCGCCGCATCCGCCAATAGTTCCTCTTTTCGCAGCCAGCGCTTTTGATAGGCCTGGGATGTGAGCGATCCGGCCGAATGGTTGGTCAATTCCATCTCTCCGGTGTATCTGGGTAATCCCGCCGCTTCGCTCGCGGTAATGTTCAAAAACATTTGCTCGGCATTGGCCGATATCACATGGACCGGCCCATCTCCCACTTGCACGGCCGGCCACTCCGGGTGCTCTGGCCCGATTGAAAAGAAACCCTGCGGTGGAAGGCTGGCTTTCCCCTTCGTGACAATCGCCTCCAGCCGTTTCACTGACTCTTCGTCCGGTGCACCTCCAATGTCGCCGGTGCCGTAATAGTGATAGTCGGTAAACACTCCGCTCACCTGGCCGTTCGTCTCCACCCGCTTGGCCCAATCGTCCTGGTAACGGCGCTCCTCCTGATCGTGCTGTATCTTACGGAACGCTTCCGCTTGGTTATTCAGTTCAAAGAATTCGCGGATCTCCTTTTGATCTATCGGCTGACCGCTCTCTTGTTGCTGTTCGAACTTTTGCTGCAGAGGTTGCAGCCTCTTTTCAATGGCCTCAAGCGCTTGGTACGGCTGCGCAACGGGCAATGGTTTACTGAGATCGCTGTCGATTCCGCCGCCATAACTCCCCGGGTTCAAACCCGCGAGCACGCCCTCTCCGTCCGGCCCCACCCATACACCCACGTTGAACGGTGTGCCTTCCGGCGTTTTTTCGCGCGAGTCCGCTCCGCCGGCGTCGGCGGAGGAACCCCAAACCAGCTTCTGTGTGGAGAAGCCCTTTACGCCCGAATGCGCCAGGATGGTGGGCAGCGACGCTGGAAATCCAAAGCAATCCGGCAGCATGTAGTCCACGCTGGCTTTGCCCAGTTGCTGGCGAAACCAATTGTTGCCGTAAAGGATTTGCCGGATGATTGCCTCGGCGCTCGGCGCATTCACATCGCCCTCTTCCATCGACGATCCCGCAGGAAACCAGCGACCCGCGTCGACGTAGCCTTTCAACCTGGCGAAATCGGCTGGGAAGTATTCTTTCATGAAGCGATAGCGGTTGGCACCGCTGAAGTTAAAAACGTAGTGCGGATACTTGTCCAACAGCCGGAAGTTATCCTCCATGGTTTTGCGAATGTACTCGCTGATGACCTGCGGATATTCCCACCGCCATTCGGTGTCCAGGTGCGCATAGCCGACCACGTAGAGCGTGGGGTCTTTCGCTAGATCGGGTTTGTCAGTGGTTTGGGCGGGGAGCGGAATCGAACAGACCGCGGTCAACGACAGGAAAATCGCGCAAAAGCGAGGCATTGCTACTCCAAAAAACGTTGTGCTGCTCATGTAAGCCAGAGCCGATTACATCACACTTGTGCTGGTTGCCGCCGGCCAGGAGTTAGGGTAAAGCGGATTGGCCGCGCATGGCACCGCCCCACAAAGACAGACACACTTGCAGTGCGCCGATTTTGAAGCAGCGCTCGTGAGAGGGGATTTTAGGCGGCTTGGGACTCCTTTTGCTCGGCGCGATGGGCGGCGAGGAAGGTTTGGAAGTCGAGATCGGTTTTGGTGACGGGGTATTGGGCGCGATTTCGGTCGTTGTAGGTTTGGAATTCGGCAGCTGAAAAATCGAAGCCACGGGCGGGCTTTTTGGCATCGCGCGAGGCTTTTTCGAGGCGTTCTTTTTGCAGTTCGTGGAGCTCGGCGATATCGGCTTTACGCTGATTGCGGAGGCGGCGTTCCTGTAGGGCGAGGTTCGTGAGGTCCTTGCGATAGGTCATAAAGATTTTGCCGTGGATGAGAGCTTCTCGAGTGACGGGGTCGGAATGGGTTGGGAATTGATCGGCCAGTTCGAGACGACCGATGGCGTAGATGCCGGCTTCGAGCGGGGCGATGCGGAGGAGACGCCATTCGGTATCGGCGATCGTTTGGACGAGGGCTTTTTCTTTGTCGGTGGCGGGGATGAATTCGGCGAAGTGACGATCGAGGTGTTGTTGGTAGATGACGGCGTCGTCGCCGGGTAAGAGGACGGTGCGGCCGGTGAGACCGGTTTTGACAGCGTTCATGGAGGATTTGGCTTTGCCTTCTGCGGATTTGGGACCGGTGCTGTGCTGGGCGTTGGCGCGGTTGGCGTTGAGACGGGCTTCGGATAGTGAAGGCCCTTCGTTGGCTGAAGCGGCAGAGGCAAAGGTGGAGGGGGGCTGATCGGTGGCCGTTTTTTCGGTTTGGGTTTTGCTGGCATCGACGGCCAGTTTTTGGGCTTGGCGCGCAGCGGCGCGACGAGTGGCACGGTTAGGCATAGTGGTTAATCCTTCGGTACAAATAGAGGCGGGCTGAGCCGCCCTCGGAAAATGAAAAGGCCCGCGACGAGGGAAAACTCGTGCGAGCCGATTTAAAGTTAGCAAATCGCAGGAGCTAAACGAACCATGGAGGGGATTTTGAGAGCGAGGCGACGCGGTTAAGTCGTTTGGAATGTGACGGAAAGAAATATTTTCAAAATTCAGCGAAATCTGTGACTCACCCAGGACGGCCGTTCCGGCCGCCGCAACGAGGGATGAAACAGGAGAGAGAAGAGGGATGCTGGAAGTGTCTGCCGGGGCGACCCAAAGCCGATCTCGGTCTGGGCCCTAGAGCCCGTTTGTGAATCTGGTGGGACGCTGGAGTTTTTGGCACAACGCAGTGTCGCCTTCGCCGCAAGGCGGAGAGCACGAAAAGGAATGTCTGTTTCTTTGTCTGCGTCCCCGTCCCGGCGGCGAAAGGAGCGTTTATGCAGATTCTAGTTTCGCGCGTCTGTGGGATCGATGTCCATAAGGACATGCGCGCGGTTTGCGTTTTGGTGTATCGCGAAGGTAAGGAGCCGGAAGCTCGCTATAAGGAGTTCGCCACCCATCAAAAGGCGCTGACGGCATTAGGAAACTGGTTAAGTGCGCAAAAGGTGACGCAGGTGGTGATGGAATCGACGGGCGTGTACTGGAAGCCGGTTTGGTACGCGCTGGAGAAGCATTTTCCGTTGCTGTTGGCGAATCCGTTTCAGGTGAAGGCGCTGCCAGGCAAGAAGACGGATAAGCGAGATAGCCACTGGCTGGCCGAGTTGTGGGCGCACGGTCTGATTGGCGGCAGCTTCGTGCCGCCGGAGAAGACACGTGGGTGGCGCGATTTAACGCGCTACCGCGTGAAGTTAGCATCATTGAAGGAATCATCGAAGGCAAGGAGAGCCCCCGGCCGTGGGCGGAACGGGCGCAAGGCAGAATGCCCCGCGCGTGTCCGATCTGGACACGGAGTGTGAAGCAGCCTCGGCTACTCTACCTGCTGTTAAGGTTTGAGAACGATTTTGCCATGAGTGTGGCGCTGTTCGAGCTCTTGATAGGCCTTGCGAACATCTTCGAGAGGATACACCTTGGCGATGGGAATTTCGAGGCGACCGGCGGCGATTAGTCCGGCGAGTTCGCCGAGGACGGGGGCATTGGCGGCGTCCATACTGCCTTCCGCCTTCACGCCATACTTCGTGGCGGCGGCGAAGTCGATGATGGTGTCGATTCGATTGGCAGGGATGCCCATATTGAGGGCAAGTTCGACGTAGCCGCCGCCGAAGGTGTCGATGAAGGCATCCACTTTTCCTTTGGATGAGGTGCGGATCCGCTCTTCGACGCCTTGGCCGTAGGCAACGGGAATGACGCCGTGGTCGCGGAGCCATTGGTGATTCGCTTCGCCGGCTAAGCCGATCAGGTGGGCGCCCTCGTTCCTGGCTAGTTGCACGGCAATGGAGCCGACCCCACCCGCGGCGCCCGAGACAACAACCGTGTCACCCCTGTTTAGAGCGACGCTCCTGACGGCGGCGTATGCAGTGGTGCCGGCGACGAACAAAGCACCGGCTTGTTCCCACGAAACGTTTGGTGGGCGCGGCACGAGGTTGCCCGAGTCAACGACCACAAACTCGGCCTGACTAGCTCGATTGTCGGTGAATCCAATGACTTCATCACCCACCCGCACACTGGACACTCCGTCGCCGACCTCCGCCACGACGCCGGCGAAATCACTGCCCTGGCCGGAAGGAAATGTTGCAGGCCAGCGCTGGGCAAAGGCGCCTTGGCGGATCGAAATCTCACCCGGATTGATGCCCGCTGCTTTGACACGAACAAGTACCTGGCCCGGCGCCGGTTTGGGGCGATCGACCTCTACCACTTTCAGAACTTCGAGCCCACCATAGGCGTCAAATTTTACAGCACGCGGCATCGCGTTTTCTCCTCTCGCAGCACCCTCATCAGATTCGCTTCAAGCGCCGTTGGTTTCGAGCAATGGCAGCAAGTTCAGTCTCGCAAAGAATTCCGGTTGGGCGTTAGAAAGCGCTGCAGGCGGGTGTCGAGTTGCACTAAATCGGATCTTTGGCTCGGTCGGTGAAGCGCCTGCATGGGCCGATGAGGAATTTTTGATGGGTGTGGGGATTCAATCGAATTCGGGAGTTGAGGTGTCTGACACCGAATGGCGCCGAATGGCGGACACCGAATGGAGGCCGTTGGCGTCTCACTAGCGACTTGCATGGGATCGAACGTCGAAGACACGGGTAAGGCTGAAGAAACTCATAACGAAACGGTGGTTCCGCCGTTAACAAAGCGCCAGCGGCAGGACGCGAAAGACCGCACGTCGGTGAGTGTGATTGTAGTTCACGAGGCGATTCGGTTTGACGGCGAAGAAGAACTGCATCGGCCTGTATCGGCGCTGGCATGGTCGGGACTGGCGGCGGGGCTTTCGATGGGCTTCTCGTTTGTTGGGGAGGGATTGATTCGAGCTTGCCTGCCCAACGCGCCGTGGCGGCCGTTGCTGACCAATCTGGGTTATCCGCTGGGCTTTCTGATTGTGGTGATAGGACGGCAACAGCTCTTCACGGAAAATACGCTGACCGCCATTATTCCGTTATTAACCGAGCGCAACTTGAGAACATTGTCTGCGGTGGCGAGACTCTGGGCGGTGGTGCTGGCTGCCAATCTGATCGGCGCGCACATCTTTGCCTGGGCGGCAGCGGACACAACCTTCTTAAGGGGCGACGTACAGAGGGCGCTGGCAGAATTGGCGAGGGAAGGGGCAGCGGTTTCATTCGGCAGCGCGCTGTGGCGGGGGGTCTTCGCCGGTTGGTTAATCGCCATGATGGTTTGGATGAATGCTGCCTCGAATGCGAGCCGCATACCCATCATCATCACGCTTACTTATGTGGTGGGCTTGGCTGGGCTGACCCACATTGTGGCCGGATCGGTGGAGGTGCTCTACCTTGTGATGATCGGAGAACGCTCGTGGTGGGCGTACCTGAGCGGGTACATGCTGCCCACACTGATTGGCAATAGTATCGGGGGAGTCGCGCTGGTCTCGGCGTTGAATCACGCACAGGTTGTGTCGGGCTTTGAGAAAGGGGAAAGCCCAAATAAAAAGACAACACCCTCGGCCTAGAATGGCTTTATGCCGAGATGGAGGGTCTTCGCGTTTTTGTTCTTTTCCTTGGCGATTGCGGGGCTTCTCGATGCCCAGGATCCAAACGCTCCATCACCGATCAACACAGACCGCCCGGCGTTTGCCGATTCGAGCGTGGTGGTGCCAAAACAAAGCTTGCAGATAGAAAGCGGCTTTCTCGAGACAACGGTTTCGGGCCAGCAGGGTTTTGATTTTACTGAGACGCAGCTGCGTTTTGGACTGACCGATGAGACGGAGTTGCGCTTCAGCGTGCCCGACTATTATCAGAACTCGCTCTTCCCAGCTGGGTTCGCTTCGGGGTGGGGCGACTCACTGGCCGGGATCAAGCAGCAACTTGGGCCGATTTACGGATTCGACATCTCTCTGGTGGTTGCGCTCAGTTTTCCAAGCGGCGCCCGTTTGGTATCAAGCCATGGCTATGACCCCGAGGTGCAGCTGCCATGGTCACATAAGCTCTCGACGAATTGGACGACCGCCGGCATGCTCTCGGTGTATTGGCCGACGCAAGGTAGATCGAGAAACACGACCGGACAGGCGACGCTTCTTTTCGACCGGCAATTGACGGGTCCGTGGGATGCGTTTGTAGAATACGCGGGAGACTTCCCGCAGCGCGGTGGTCCGGTGCATATCTTGCACTTTGGGACGGCTTACAAGCTCACTCCGCATCAGCAGATTGATTTTCATGGCGGCGCGGGTCTTTCTGCGGTGGCTCCAGATTATTTCATCGGCTTCGGGTATTCGATCCTGTTGCACAGCGCGCATTGAAGAAGAAGCACCCCCGGCTCTGGCATTCCCGACCTTGTACAGAGGCTGACCGGAAGGTCGGCCGCAGCCCTGGAGGTCCACCCCACAAACGCCGCTGCCGGCTTTGTTCGAATAGCTTCGGATCGTTATGAGATGATCGCTTTAATTATCGGATGGACTCCTTATTGGCTGAATTGTGGGCGCACGGATACGCAATTCTGTTTGTAATCGTGCTGTTGGAAACTCTGGGCTTTCCTGTGCCGGCGGCCGTGGCGCTGTTGATCTCAGGGGCGGCAGCGGCGCAGGGGACGTTCAACATTGCGGGCATCGCGGCCTGCGGGCTCGGCGCGATGCTGGTGGGCGATTCGCTCATGTATTTTTTGGGGCGCACCACCGGCTGGCTGCTGCTGGGCATTCTTTGCCGTTTGTCGCTGAATCCTGAATCCTGCATACTGCGCTCCGCCGATGCGTTTTTCAAGCGGGGCCGACTGCTGCTTGTCTTTGCCAAGTTTGTGCCCGGCATTAACACCTTGGCGCCACCGATGGCCGGCAGCATGCGGATGCGCTATTCCGTTTTTCTGCGCTACGATTTTGTGGGCACGCTCCTTTACATCGGAGGTTATTTGTCGGCTGGCTTCCTGCTGAGTGGCGCGCTGAGTGCGTTCACCAAGGGTTATCGCACCTTCAACTACGCATTAAGTCTGATTCTTATTATCGCGGTTATCGCTTACGCCGCCTTGCAACTTTGGTTTTGGATGCGTGCGAAGGCTTTGCGCTACGCACCGACGATTGAGCCAGAGGACGCGGCGGTGGATTTGGAGGCGGGAAACGCCATCGTCTTTGACGTCCGCAGCCACGGTTACCATGACGCGCGCACCATGCGCATCAAAGGATCGCGGCGTCTGGACCCGAACGCTTTTCATCAGTGGCACAACCAAGTGCCAGGCGGAGTGCATATCTATCTCTACTGCACATGCATTCGCGAAGCCACCAGTGCGCGCGTAGCGCTGTTGCTGCTGGAACAGGGAGTGGCGTGCCGAGTTATCCGCGGCGGCTTGCGCAAATGGAAGGTGGCCGGACTGCCATTGGAAAGAGTGCCGCTGGAAGAAGTAGCAGATTTGCCAATTTTCGCCTGAGCGCAGGTAAACCTCGCAGCCAACGTATCGTCACTGAGCGAGAGAGGGCGAGCTATTTCGCTGCTCTTCGAGGAGATCCACGATGAAAATTGGACTTTACGGTATTTTGTTCTGCTTCGGGGCGGTGTTGGCTGCAAGCCAAACCACTTCCAGCCCCGCTGCTTTTAAGCACATTGTCATCATTTTTCAAGAGAACCGAACACCGGATAATCTCTTTTACAACTTGTGTTCGCCACCGTACGGCACGGCGGCTTCTTGCAGTGCGACCTCTGGCAAAGGGCAGTACAACATTCAGACGAGCAATTGGGCGGACAAAACAAATTTGCCGAGCAAGGTGATTCAACCGCTGCCCGTGCCACTGGACAACACCTATGATTTGAGCCACGCGCATGCGGCGTTCACAGCGATGTGCGATTTCAGTTCGGGAGACAGCTGCAAGATGGATGGGGCCAGCGGGATACCGTGCTCCGGCACGTGCCTGAGCCAGCCGCAGTTTAGATATGTGGACAATTCAGCGGGCCAGGTGAACCCCTATCTGGATTTAGCGACGCAATACGGTTGGGCTAATTATATGTTTCAGACCAACCAAGGACCCAGCTTTCCGGCGCACCAATTCATTTTCGGAGGGACCTCGGCTCCGAGTGCCGCAGATGATGCCATTGGGACGTTCGCCTCCGAGAACATGAGTGACTCCGGTGTGGCGGGGACTGCCAAGACGGCGGGATGCATCGCGCCGCTAGGCACGCTGGTGCAATTGATCGATTCCAGCGGAGTTGAGCTCAAAGGCAATGAGATCTATCCTTGTTTTGAACATAAGACTCTGGCGGATATCTTGCCTGCTGGCACCAGTTGGAGATATTATGCCCCCTCCGATGGATCCATTTGGACCGCTCCTAACGCCATCTCCCATATCTGCGATTCGAGCGGGTACGGAGGCGAGTGTGTCGGGAAGGAATGGAAGAACAATGTGGACCTTAACCCGCCTGACATTTTCGGCGATATCTCAAATTGCACTCTACGTTCGGTGAGTTGGGTGATTCCGAAAGGACAGTATTCAGATCATGCCAAGGGTAACTTGGGGGAGGGACCGTCATGGGTGGGAGATATTGTTGATGCGATCGGGAGCAGTTCGAAATGCGACAACGGGGCAGGGTACTGGCAAGACACCGCTATCTTGATCACCTGGGACGATTGGGGCGGCTGGTACGACCACGAAGCGCCAAGCATTTTGCCCTATCCGCAGGGCGGGTATCAACTCGGTTTCCGAGTGCCTTTCGTTGCGGTGTCGGCTTACACGCCGAGTGGCTACATCAATGATGTTCCGCACGATTTCGGGGATATTTTGCGATTCATTGAGAAAAACTTCGGGTTGACGCAAGGGGCGCTGAATTTCGCTGATAACCGGGGGCCGAAAAATGACCTCGGACTCTTCTTCGATCTGAGCGCCAAGCCGAGAACGTTTAAGACGATTAAGACGGCATTGCCGGCCAGCTATTTCATTGACGATAAGCGGCCGGCGGAAGATCCGGATGATCAATAGGTTGGCGCGTGAGTCGGGAGGCTGACCGGGAGGTCAGCCCCACACGAACTCTACTTGGCTAGTGTCTGCTTCGCTGCGACATTGTCGTTCTCATCGAAGACGCGGATGGAAACGATCTGCCCTTCTTTTGCCTTGACGGTGTAGTTCAGCTCTTGCGAATCTGTCACTAAGTTGTCGGGAAGCAGGGCAATCCAGTCACTCCCATCCAATGAGTACTCGGCTTTATCGATCCAACTTAATGCGTCTTTTGCGGTAAACTGAACCGTTCGAATGGCCCCGCTGGCGGTAACTGAGTTGACGGTGATGACCGGTGGGGTGTTATCGATGACGAAGCTATCACTTTCGAGCGAGCCGGTTAAAGCGTCACTGGGAGTGTTGGCGGGAGCATCGCTAGCAGTGACCCGGACCACGTATTTGCCGTCGGGGAATGAGGTGGTGTCAAACGCATAATAGTGGTCCAGGAGTTTGTCTTTCAGGACGCGCCAAACTGTATCCTTCTCACTGCGGAGTTCGACTTTGTAGGTCAGTAGATCGCCGTTTGAGTCTGAGGCATTCCAGCGGACCGTTAAAAATCCCTTACTGTATTGCAGGGTAGCAGCGCCCGCAGTCGCCTCGGTCCCGGCTAAGGAGGACCGCTTCTGGCCCACGGCCGGGAGGGTGAGTGTGGTGGGAGAACCGGAAGGCTGAATGGAACGCTCTAAGGCCTGGTTGCTAGGTGCAAGGCGGTAATTAAAGGGCGCGATTTCAATCTGCTGCACTTTCGGCGCCACATTCTTTGGGAGATAGGCGATGTCAATGAGACTCACTTCCGGTGACTCACCGCCGGGAGATTTGCTGAGTGTCAAGCGGTACTGCAAAAAGCGGGCCGGTTGCGAATGGATCTGGCCGCCGAGCTCCGTTACATCCACCTTGCTCCAGGAGGTCCAATTACTCTCCGGATGATTGACATTGCCGCTGCGGGTTTCCATGCCGACTGTGCCGCCGCGCAGTTCGGAGGTGACATGAATCTTGCCCCAGGTGGCAAATTCATTGGCATCCAGCACTTCACTCTCAAGCGTGCCCGAGCTTTCCATGCCAGGCCCGATGGCGTAGAGGTTGCCTACATTGCCCGTGGTGGCGTAGACAACGCCGTTCTTGCCTTCCAAGAACGAAGTCACTTGGGTAGGTGGAACATTGAGTAAATTAGTGGATTCCTGCGGCGAATCTATGCGGTAAATCACACCTTTGTTGCCGGTTCCCAAGAGAGGCTTGCCCCAGGCGTCAAAGCCAATCGCGTAGACGACATCGGAGGCCGAACCCCAAAGCTTCTCCGCGAAGCCATCCTTTTGAATTCGATAGACCTCCGAACCGCCGGAAACCGAGGCGCTTAGTGAATTCACCGGCGGCGGCAGACTCAAGGGAGCGGCGACCGCGTGGGGGGCAGTGGTTGAGGCGGGCGGCGCGGGGTTGGGAGAGACCAGCGGGATGGTAGGAGGGACAACCAGGCCGCCCGAAGGCTTGTTGCCAACGGCGGCGGCGTAAATGACGCCGTCACGCTCGGCGACTGCTGTCACTTCGCGTTTATTGGCCTGATATAAAACAAAACCCTTGCCGGCTGGAGTGATGCGCAAGATAAGGCCGCTTGGTTCAGTACCGACGATCAAATTCCCGTCGTCGTCTATGGTCATGGAGCGAGCGTGAGTCTCTTCCGTGTCAAAGAATTTCGTGCCGGTTCCATCCGGCGCGACCTTGTAAATGAGGCCGGCATCACCGGTGGCCACAAATAGGTTGCCGCTCTTATCAAAGGCTATCGCCCAGATGTATTTGCATTTGGCATCGAAAAAGAGATGCGGTTTGCCGTTGCTATCTAAGCGATAGATTTTTGCATCAGGGAGGATCGCGGCGTAAACGCGATCTTGCCGGTCGATGGCCAATGCATGAGCCTCTAAGCCCTCGACCTCAGCGAAGACGCGCGGCTTTTCGCCGGGCGCGAGCGCATAGATCTTGGTGGTGGCGCCGGTGGGGGCGCCGCCGGCGTAGTACAACACGCCTTTCGAATCCTGAGCTACTGCCCAGAGATAGGGGACGGTGGTGCTATCCAGTTCCTTGAATTGGGGCGCCAGGGTTAGGCGGCCGTCGCTGCGAATGGAAAGGTTTTTGGCTGTGCCGCGGACGAAATCGGCCTGCTCGGATTGCTCCCAAACGTGCGTGTCGACAGCGGGCAAGAGTGTGGGTACGGCTGCCAGCAGCAAGAATGCCGCGGCGCGCCGCGAACCAGAAATTTGAATCATGTTTAGCGGGAAATCCCTTTTTTAGTTCACGTGAATTTTCAGCGAGTAACTGCCGGTGACGACTGTGTCGAAGGGCACAGACGTCTGTTCATGCGCGCTCTCCGGCGCGCTGACGAACTGGTGATTCACTGCCCGTCCACTTTGCATCACGTTCAAAATCGATGCGGGCAGGCTGGGTAAAACCTTTTCGTCGGAATAGACCGTCGGCTGCGATTCAATGAGCGACACGTATAAGCGGTTGTTGCTCCGCTCGTCGTTCAGCATGGCCACGGTCTGCGGAATGTCTTCAATCCTATTCAATGTTTGCGCGATGTTTTGGAAGCGGCTGAGAGTATCGGCGTCGCTAAAAAGGATCTCGTGTTCGCCGCGCGCCAAGCCAGCTGGGATTTTCACGTTAATGGTGCGTTCAATGCGGTCGCCGCGATAGGGGTGAAGAAATACTTTGACCGGCACCTCAGTGCCCGGCGTTACGGCGTTGTCGCCGATCCAAGCCGATTCAATTTGCGCCGTCAGCCGTTCCGGCAGTAAATCTACGCTGACATCCACCGCGTCCAGCTTGGGAGGCTTGGTGGAATTGATGAATAGCCGGTTGAACTTGTCTCCCCACCAGCCAGCCAGTAGCATGGGCGTGGGCACGGGCGCTTCGGTGGGCGCCTGCATGGTGCGCAGTTCAATTTTATGTTGTCCTTCTACTTTTAATTCGCCGTGCAGACGGTAGGTGGCTTCTTCGGAAAAATCGTTGAGATTTGAGATGGAGTTGAATAGCGTAGCCATCATCAGGTAGGGCGTCCACTTTTTATCGACAAAGACGCTGAAATGAAAATCGCGCGTGGTGTGAATGCTGTTATCGGGATTAAAAGAAGATACATGCATGTTCACCGGAATCATCTGCGCGGTGGCGCCCAGTTCGCCTGCAATGGCGCTGTGCCGGTCTTGCGTCAACGCGCCGACGACTTCGGTAGCATTCCCCATTTTTGTGGGCTGATAGGAAGAGGCGAGGGTGGTGATGATTTCGTCTTTGGCGAGCGGCATGTCGACAGGGCCTAAGTTGAACATGGGATGGCCGAAAGCAAGCACGCGCTTGCCGTCGTTATAGGTGACCGTGCCGCCGCCGGTCATGTTCA
Organism: Bryobacterales bacterium; assembly: GCA_963764105.1. GTDB lineage: Bacteria > Acidobacteriota > Terriglobia > Bryobacterales > Bryobacteraceae > Bog-105. Next base: position 229,296 of record CAVXRP010000006.1, on the reverse strand, counting down.
TGTCGCCGGCCACCAGCACGGCCGCGACGGGTTCGCCCGGCCGCAAGGCGGAAGCCCAATCCTTGGCGGGTGTGGCGGAGTTCAGATTTCCGCCCGCGCCCCCTTGCGAAACAGTCAGGCCGAGTTGCTGAAAGACCGGGGCAAATTGCTGGACGGCGTCATCGCTAAAGCCCGACATGGAAATCGGCGTGGCGATGGGCGTCATCATAGGCGTTTCCCCAAAACTTCTGGCTGTGCCGGCTGCCATCACACGTTGCAGCATACCGGGAGGCAATGAGAGCGAGGCATCGGAGCGCGCCATGGTTCCAGGCGCGAGGCCGTTAGAAGGCCGCGTTTTATCGAAATCGCTGACGTCGAGCATGGAGCGGATGGGTGTAATGCCGCAAATCGCATCGGGCGAGAAGACACTCAAACGTAATGAAATGGCGCCCACCAGCTTACCGTCGATATAGACCGGGCTGCCGCTCATGCCGCCGGCCACGTTGGTGCGGATTGCTTTGCCGCCCATCTTGCCAATGATGATGTTTTGTTTGGGGCCCCAGGCGTTTTCCCAAATGCCGACAATCTCAACCGGTACGGCTTCGGGCTTGCTGCCCTGAAACACGGTCCAGGCGACCGCCTGCATACCCGGCTTCAAGTCGGCCTCTGGGAAAAGTTCTACCTTTCCCGCCTTGGGTGGTTCTGTCATATTGGGGATTGCGCCCATTAATAATGTAGAGAGACAGAATCCAGAGCCAAGCAAGACACGTAGGAGCATGAAACCAATCCCTTTTGGAAAAAATAAACCGCCTAGATTGCAGGGCTTAACGGGGACCCATCAAACGACAACGGATAATCCGATTATCTCCCATGTCGTCTCCGCGTGCTTTCCCTACGCCTGTTTTATTTGACGTTACCACCGGAAGGTGAAGTTTCCGTAGTGTTAATCTCATTTCATCCATGTGCCTTTCCGGGCATCGGGTTGTCTAATGGCCTGGGAAGGATTGTAAACTGAAGTCTTGGTACAAAGCTCGACCCCAATTTTCCAACGAGGATAGCCATGTTTCGTCAAAGATTGTTTCGTCCAAAATTTTTTGCCGCCAGCTCCGTGATTCTGGGCGCTGCGTTCGCTCTGAGTGTTGCCGCCGCCGGGCCGAAGGCCGAGGGTAAAGGCGATGTGGCCAAAGGCAAAGAAGCCTTTGAGCAATGCGCCATCTGCCATAACGTCGATACCGACGAGAAGAAAATGGGCCCATCGCTGAAAGGTTTGTTCAAACGCAAGACGCTGAGCAACGGAAAACCTGTGAACGATGAGAATGTGTTGGCCCAAATCAACGCCGGCGGCAACGGCATGCCTGCGTATTCAGATATGTTGTCGGCTGACGACAAAGCGAATATCCTGGCATACCTGCATACGCTGTAAATATGCCCACGTAGCAGCTAGAGGGCTTAGGTTATATACTGTGCCCATGCCCTCATATATTTCTCGTATTTATCTACCGCTGTTTGCTTTGGCTGGCCTAGTGTCATCAGCGCAGGCTGGTTCCATTTCCGCGATTTACGCGTTCGGCGACAGTCTTTCGGACGCTGGTAACGCCTACATCGCTACCGGTGGCGCCGAGCCGGCAGCACCTTACAAGAACGGCGAGTTTTCGAACGGTCCCGTTTGGGTGCAGGATCTGGCTTCGAGTTTGGGACTGCCGCCGGTGACAGCGAGTCTAGCGGGCGGTACCGATTATGCCGTGGGTGGCGCGATTAGCGGCAATTTGCCTTTCGTTTCGGCGGGCTTGGGAGATCTTCCTTCGCAACTAGCCGCGTTTCAAACAGCGCATCCGGTGGCCAACCCCACTGGACTCTACACTCTTTGGATTGGCTCTAACGACCTTAATGCCATTCTGGCGAGCTCGCCGAGCGTGGCGCAAGCTGCCGCCGACGTGAAGGCGGTGATTACAAATATTGATAACGCCATTGGAGATCTCGCTGGCCTCGGCGCCAAAGACTTCCTTGTGCTCACGGTGCCCGATCTGGGCAAAACGCCGGCGGCCATTGCGAGCGGACCGCTGGGTGTCGCGGCAGCCTCAGCGTTGTCGGCCGAATTTGATCTTGGTTTGGAGTCGTCGCTGAGCACACTCGCGGGGGCTGATCCGTTGTTGAGTCTGAAAGTATTGGATACGTACTCGCTTATCGACACGATTGTGGCGGAACCTGCGGCCTTTGGCTTTACCGATGTGACGGATCCTTGCCTGACGGGCGAGGTGAATTATGCAGGCGGAACGCCGTGTGCTACTCCCAACCAATATTTGTTCTGGGACCAGCTGCATCCAACCGCCGCTGGACAAGCCATTGTGGCCGCCGACGCGTTTCAGACGCTAGCGCCTGAGCCGGCGACGCTGACGATGCTGGGCGTTGGGGTTTTATCTTTGTGGGTTGCTGCGCTGCGGAGGAGACCGCGGGTAGCGTAGGATTTGTGGGAAGGTCTGCTAAATTAGAGAAGTCCTTCCTATAGCGTCCCCATCGTCTAGCCCGGCCTAGGACACCGCCCTTTCACGGCGATAACAGGGGTTCGAATCCCCTTGGGGACGCCAACAATTTGATTGAACTCGTTTTCGCGTAAATCTTAAGAGCGAAGAGCTTGCGGGGTTCCAACACAGCTCTTGAAATAGCCGCCGCCTGCGTCCACCGTGATTCCAGGGCGGTCGATAGCCGACAGTTCACGGTCGAGCGCACCGATTTGACCCTGTGACGGTTCGCTCCAACGTGTAGAGGCCGGTTGGGCCAAATGGTTGCTCGCCACCAAACCCGCGGACCATCGTCTTATTCGACCAAACAACCGAACCGCACGCAGCTTGCTCCGGGTTTTCCGTTTGATTTTCAATGATTGCGTTAGAGTCTCCAATTACGAATCAGAACTCTCTTGTCGTCCTTCTCACCTTGCGGCGGGATCAGTATCCCTTCTGTCTTTGCAGCCCCTTCGCGATGAGCCATATCGCGAATTGGCGTCCAGAGAATGTAGGAATGAGAACTGAATGCCATAACAAGATCCAGGCCATCAGCCAAAGCATGCACTTCCAGCCGATGCTCACGCCAGGTCCAACTTAGGCTCGAGCCGGATACTGGAATTCTTGTGAGATTCATCGCCGGAAGAGGGAGGATTTCGGCACGCGTTTGACGTTGGTAGGGGTCATCGGAAGTGAGAGCGGCCGCCGGAGGTCGAAGGCCATTTTCACCTGGGATTGGGTTCGGTTTGGCTCCGCGGCTAGAAAGAACCGCAGGTAACGGAACCGGGCATACGTCTCTCTACGCAGTAGATAACTCAATGCCGGACAAGAAAACGCTAGAACGAGCAAAGAAGGACAAGGCTGAAGGCAAAGCGGCGAGCACTCAGGCGGGTGAATTCGTTCGCGAAGAGATGGATCACATTCGCGAGGGTAAACACGGAGCACGATCTCCGCAGCAGGCGATTGCGATTGGACTTTCCAAGGCACGACGGGCGGGGGTGGAGCTTCCGACTCCGCGTAAAGGGAAGACTTCGGAGGCTACTCGCAAACAAGCTGAGCGGGACTTAGACAAGGGGCATAGCGGCAAACAGGCGAAGCCGTCCGTTAGGCGCTCGAGAGCGACGACTGAGGCTTTGAAACGCGAGCCACGGTCGGCGGCTTCCAAGTCGGCCCTGTCGAAGCATGCGAAGGAAGCGGCCGGGCGACGACAGAGAAGTTCATAGACCAAAAAACGAGTTCCGCACTGTTTGGCGGCGCGCAGCCGCGCCGTTTGCGCTCCTAAGTACTTCGGTACAACCGCTCCCTTAAAAAACCGGGTAACTAATTGATTCCGCGAAGTTGGGGAACTCGTTTTTTATCTTCATTGGTGGGCCGAAGGAGGCCCCCGCGGGGGCTCACCAGGAGGTCAGCCGCAGACCGGGAGGTCCGCCCCACAAGGGCGAAGCCCATGGGCACTCCGTTGGAAAACTGGGTCGCTGACGCTCCCGGCTTCGATGAGAAGGCCACCCTCTGTCAACAAAAATCTTTGCTCACGCGATCTTTTTGGGGGATCGCGCAACCCACGGAGAGTGCGTTCCTACTTCCAGCGCTATCACGCAAGGTTCTAGCGCTCCGAATGTATCCTCCATTCCCTTCTTTGTCGTTGCGACCTTGCACTCCTTGACCAACCCTATTTGCTGAATCACTCCTCGCTCGAGAACGCAATAACAGCTGCTCTTGTCGCCAGATCGACACCAATCGTGCGTTTCTCTTTCGGCTGTTTTCCTTGTTTCGTCTTGGCTGGGATCGGGCCGTTGTTCGCCCCCACGATTCCAGTGCTATTCTTTTTCATACGCTGGTCCTTTCTTGCACCCTCGAGTGCGTTTACTGGAAAGCTCATCGCTCTTCCGCAGAGGACCGGCCTTCTCATCCCATCTCTGATTCGGTGGCGTCTTTGCGGGCGGAGGAGATGTTTACCAGCGCGCCCAAGCTACTGGGTGAGGACAAATGTTTGCGCAGGCGGCCGGTTGCCGCCGTTCCCACCACTCGCGATAACTCAGCGTCGGAGGCTTGACGAACGCGTTCCATGCTGCCCAGCGTGCGCAGCAGCTTCTCAACGGTCTTAGGGCCGATACCTGGAATGTCGTGCAACTCCGAAGTCAGTCGTTGCGCGTTGCGGCGGGTGCGGTGGAAGGTCACCGCAAAGCGGTGCGCTTCATCGCGAATGGTTTGGACCAGATGCAGTATAGGTGAGAACTTGTCTAGGACGATGGGTTCGTCTTCCTGTCCGTAGACATAGATCCATTCTTCGCGTTTGGCGATGGAAGCAAGAGGTTGATCGGTGATACCGATCTCCACGAGTGCATCAGCCGCGGCGTGCAATTGACCAAGACCGCCGTCTACCAGAACCAATCCAGGAAACGGCTGCTTCTCCTCATGCAGTCTTCCATAGCGTCTGCTAATCACCTCCCGCATCGAAGCGAAATCGTCATTCCCCTCCACCGTACGAATGATGAATTTTCGGTAGTCGGACTTCTTCATCTTGCCGTCCTCCCAAACCACCATGCTCGCCACTTTGTCGGTGCCCTGGATGTGGGAGATGTCGAAACATTCAATGCGGCGCGGAGCCTCGGGCAGATTCAGCGCGTCCTGCAAAGCCTCTTGTATCGCTTTTGAGGATGGCTTTAACACCCGGAATCGCTGCTCGAAGCTGTGCTTGGAATTCGTTTCAACGAGACCCAATAGAGCTTTCTTGCTGCCTCTTTGCGGCGTGTGGATTTCCACTTTGCGGCCTTGCGTTTCGCTGAGAAACTCTTCCAACTCGGCGCGGCCTTCAAAATCGGCAGGTACGTGAATCATGCCGGGAATGTAGGCGCTGTTCAGATAGAACTGCTTCAGCAGCGCTTCAAAAAAGATCGCTGCCTCGAAATCCTCCTGGTCTTCCCAAAAGAATTCGCGGCGATCGACAATCTTGCCGTTGCGCAAATGGAATAAGTTCACGGCCACCAGCGGCGGCTCGGCATGATAGCCGAAAATGTCCACATCGTCGCCTTCCGCGGCAGCCATTTTCTGCTTCTGCTCCATCTCGCGTACCGTGGCGACGAGGTTGCGCAAACTGGCGGCTTCTTCAAAGCGCATTTCTTCCGAAGCGCTCCGCATGCGGCGCTCGAGTTCGTTCGCCAGATCGCGGTGGCGGCCTTCCAGAAACAGTTTCACGTCGCGCACGGCGGCGGCGTATGCTTCTTCCGTAGTGAGGCCGCTGACGCACGGGCCCAGACACCGATGAATGTGGAATTGCAGACAAGGGTGCGTATGATGGCGCGTGAAATCAATCTTGCAGGAAGGCACTTTGAAATGCCGGTGAATGAAATGCACCAGACGGTGCGCCAGATTGCCTGGGAAAAACGGTCCGTAATAAGTGCCGCCGTCTTTCAGAATGCGCCGCGTCACATAAACGCGCGGGTAATGCTCATTGGTGAGCTTTACGTAGGGAAAGGTTTTATCGTCGCGCAGCAGAATGTTGAAGCGCGGTTTGTATTGCTTAATGAGGTTATTTTCAAGCGCGAGCGCTTCCTTGTTGTTGTCAACCTCAATAAAATCGATGTCGCGCGCTTCGCCGATGAGGGTGCCGGTTTTGGCTTCCGCCAGCCGGTCTTCGTTGAAATAACTTCTAACGCGGCTGCGGAGATTTTTCGCCTTGCCGACGTAGAGAATCTTCCCTTGGCCATCTTTGTAAAGATACACACCCGGCTGGGTGGGAAGCTGCGCTACTTTCTCGCGGAGTTCCATTTGGCAGCTATAATTTAATTGTGTCACGCGCGTTGCAGTGTTTATTTTTGTTCGTTTTGATCGGCTACGGCACTTTAGGGGCGCAGGCGCCGGCACCCAAGCAACAGCAGCCGCCCGATGAAACCAATCCGCCGGAAGAAGATGAATCAGTCGCGCCGAAGAAGTATGTTCTCAATCCACTGGAGGCCGAGCGCAACATCAAGGTTGGCGATTTCTATTGGAGTAAGAAAGACTTTGTCGGCGCTTTGAGCCGTTATAAAGACGCCACTCGCTACAACCCGAGTTCCGCCGAAGCGTTTCTCAAAGTGGCGGAAGCGGAGGAGAAGCTGCACAATGCCGTGGCGGCTAAGGCGGCTTTCCAGAAGGTGATTAGTTTAGCGCCGGACTCGAAGTTCGCGGCGACGGCCAAGAAGAGGTTGGGAAGTATTAAGGGCTAGCCAGCGTACTTCGGATCGCGCTCCGCTCCACAAAACACACTTTGGGTACAGCAGGTCTTATGCAGCGGTGCGTGCGATGAATTTTACGTCCTTCAGGCGCTGCAGCTCAGGCATGAACCTCAACGGCGGTAGTCAGAATCTCCCGGCTCAATGCCGCCGAAGTTCTTCGTCAAATGAGTGTCTACAGGAAGAGTTCGATGGCTTCGCGGATATTGGCGAACGTCTCCTCGACCGTCTTGCCGTGCGATTGGTACCCCTTCAGTTCTGGGCGTGACGCGTAGCAGCCATGCTCGGGCTGTTCGGTTACGACGCTAACCTTCCCGTCATTTGACCACCATTCTACCGTCCGGGGCTTCCGCGTGAATGTTTCGGCGGATGAGCCTCAAGAGATCCCGGCTGGCGCGGTTGCCTTGCGGGTAGCTCTATTTTGAAGCGGTGGCGGCCGGGGGTTTGTGACGCGGCCCACTCTTATTTTTAAAGGCGACCACGAATTGCCGTTTTTCCCGTTCCTCGCCACTCACTTTCGCCTACGCCATAATATCCAAAGGATTCTCACCCAGCTCATGAACCGGCTCATTCTCGTTTCGCTACTCTGCTTCGCTTCACTCGCCGCCCAGTCCGAGCACGTCGTTCATTACGACCTCAAAATGCAGGATCTCAAAACCGTCTATGGCGACGTCCCTCCGGTCATGCATGTCAAACCCGCTGACATCATCGACACCACCACCGTTGATGCCGATGGCAAAGAACCCGAAGCCAAGGCTATAAAGTCGCCGGTCCCAATCCACTCACCGGCCCGTTCTACGTCGATGGAGCCGAACCCGGCGACACTCTCGCCGTCAAATTCATCTCCATCGAACCCAACGCCCCAGTGGGTTTCGGTAGCGCCGGTCCCGGCTTCGGCGCTCTCAACAGCAGCAGTTACACACCGGTGTTAGGCGGCCCAATTCCCAAGTTGGAATGGCCCTACCCCATCGATAAAGCCCGCAACGAAGCCACCTTCAAGGCCAAGGATTCGAACTTCACCGTGAAGATCCCACTCCACCCATTTCTCGGTTGCGTCGGTGTCGCTCCGGGAGGAGGGGAAGCTCGCGGCTCCATCGTTCCCGCCGAATTCGGAGGTAACATGGACGCTCCTGAGGCCAGCGCCGGCAATACTCTCTATCTCCCAGTCAGTGTCCCTGGCGCCCTCCTCTCATTCGGAGATGGCCACGCCGCCATGGGAGATGGCGAGATAGACGGCACCGCTATCGAGATCTCCATGAAGGTTCGCCTCCAGGTCAATCTCATCAAGCATCAGAAGATCGAGTGGCCCCGCTTTGAAAACTCCGATTACATCATGTCAGTCGGCATCTACCGCCCGCTCGATGACGCTCTGCGCATAGCCTTCAACGGATTGATCGGTTGGATGCATGCGAGCTATGGGCTTTCGGAGATGGATTCCTATGAGCTTCTTTCCAAGGTCGCCGAAATTCATCTCGATGAAATGGTCGATCCCAACTATGTCGTCGTAGCCAAGATCAATAAAAAGTTCCTGCCGCCGCTAGCCCGCTAACGGTATCCCATGTGCTTCCAGCACGCCGCGCACTTCCTTCGGCATCAGCCGCGAGGCATCGTATTCGATGAACAGCTCATCGCCCGTGGCTGCCAGACGTGCGGCGAACAGGCCATATACCGCATGCAGACGCGCAATCTGCTTCAGATCCGCGTCGTTCAAAATACGCGCCAACTTAAACGTAAGCTGCACCTTCGTCATCGGCATCAGCATAACATTCAGCTCGGCTCGTCTTTTCGCACCTTCCAGAGAATCTGCCGCCAGATCCCCAGCCACATATCCATATCCGCTGCCGGCAGCCCAAGCCTTCGCACCAACCGCCGCACCTTCAGTTCCGTTGATTCCGAAGTCGTCGGATTGACGTAGCCCGAATGACTGAGCGCCTCAAGCAGCAGAGTTGTAAACCGCTCATACTCCTGCCCCGTCGCCATCTCAGTCGGGGCGAATCGCTGAAGCGCCGCCTGCGCATCGCGCCGCAACTCATAAAGGCAAATCGCCACCGCCTGACCCAGATTCATCGATCCATGCTCTTCGCGCGACGGAATCCGTAGCAGCCACTGGCAATGGCTCATATCCTCATTCGACAATCCGAACTTCTCGGAGCCGAACAACAACGCCGTCGCTTGTTCGGCGCCCAGGTGCTCCCTCAGCAACTCACCCGCCGGCTCAAGCCGGTAAAGAGGCAGGTGCAAATCGCGCCGCCCGCCCGCCGTGGTTCCAACCACGAGTGAGCAATCCGCCACCGCCTCACCCACCGTCGGAAACACTTCGGCGCTTTCCAGAATGTATTGCGACCGCACCGCCGAGCGCGCTTCCTTGAACGCCACGTCGTAAGGATTCACCAGCCGCATGCGGGTGAATCCGAAATTGCTCATCGCCCGCGCCGCCGCTCCAATGTTCAATGGATTGCGCGGCGTCACCAGCACGATCCGCAAAGGATCATCGGCCACTACTGCTCCAGGTACGTGTAGCCCTGCAAACCCTCTTCGTAGAACTTCAGCAGCCGCCCCGCCTCTTCGTAACCCACCCTCTGCTCGCGCACTGCCAGTTCCACGTCTTTGCGGAATGCGTCCAGCAAGGATTGCGTGTTGTACTGCACGTAGTTCAGCACTTCTCGCACCGTGTCGCCTTGCACCACTGTGTCCAGCACCACTTCGCCATGGTCATCCAAGCTCACATGCACGGCGTTCGTATCGCCAAACAGATTGTGCAGATCGCCCAGGATCTCTTGATACGCGCCCAACAGAAAAGCACCCAGAATATAAGGGCTTTCGTTCTGGAACGCATGCAGCGGCAAAGTCTTCTTCACGTCGCGCCGGTCAATGAACTGATCCACCTTGCCATCCGAATCGCAAGAGATATCGCCCAGCACGGCCAGCCGGGAAGGTGATTCATCCAGGCGATGAACCGGCATGATCGGAAACAGCTGCTTCACGGCCCAGCTATCGGGCATGCTTTGGAACAACGAGAAGTTGCAGAAATAGGTATCGGCAAGCAAACCCGGCAAGCCTTCCAATTCTTCCGGAAAGTAGTCGAGCTCCTGCGCGAGTTTTAAGATCTTGCGGCAAATCGCCCAATAGAAGTTTTCCGACAAGCTGCGCTGCTCGAGCGTCAGATATCCGAGGCTGAACAAGTTGAGCGCTGAATCCAACGCCTGCTGTGCATCGTGATAGGTCTCAAGCAGATTCTTTTTGCTCACCGAACGGTGCGTTTCAAAAAGATCGATCAGCGCCTGTTCCGAATCGTCGGGTACGCTGGCAGGTAAATCTTCTTCGCCATAACCGCTCACGCCAACCACGTTGAATACCAGCAGACTGTGATACGCCGCCACCGCTCGGCCGCTTTCCGTGATGATATTCGGATGCGCCACTTCCGCTTCGTCGCAAATGCTCTGAATGTGGTACACCACATCGCGCGCGTATTCTTCGAGCGTATAGTTCACGCTCGATTCGAAATCCGTTTGCGAACCGTCGTAATCCACGCCCAATCCACCGCCCACATCCAGTTGCGTCAAACCCGGACTCACCTTGCGCAGATCCACGTAAATGCGCGCCGCCTCAATCACCGCCGCCTTGATCTGCCGTATGTTCGTAATCTGGCTGCCCAAATGGAAGTGCAGCAATTTCAAGCTGTCTTCCATGCCGCGCTCTTTCAGATACTGCACCGCTTTGAGCGTCTCGCTCACCGTCAGTCCGAATTTCGATCGATAACCGCCCGACGATTTCCAGCGGCCCGATCCCCGGCTGGCCAGCTTCACACGGATGCCAATCGTCGGCTTAACACCCACTCGCTCGGCGTGCTTTACAATCAGCTCCAACTCGGTGTACTTCTCAACGACAGGCGTAATCTGCCGGCCAATCTTTTTGGCCAGCATCACCATTTCGATGTACTCGTCATCCTTGAAGCCATTACAGATGATCGGCGTGGCGTTGTCCGCGATCGCGAGTACCGCCAGCAGTTCCGGCTTTGATCCAGCTTCCAGCCCGAATTTGTAGGCTCGGCCGTAACGGAAAACTTCTTCCACCACTTGCCGTTGCTGGTTCACCTTAATCGGGTAAACGCAGCAGTACGTGCCCTGGTATCCGTGTTCGCGAATCGAGCTATCGAAAGCTTGATGAATTTCGCCTAAGCGATGTTTGATGATATCGGCGAAGCGAATCAAAATCGGCAGCGAAATCCCGCGCCAGCCCAGCGTGTCGACCAGTTGTTTCAAATCGATGGCGCGATTCGCTTCTTTGGTTGGGTGAACAAACAGATGGCCGTTTTGCCCGACCGAGAAATATCCTTTGCCCCAGCTGGCGACGTCATAGAGCTCCGCGGCGTCGGTGGTGGTCCAGCGATCGGCTGGTTCCCGAACCTGAGCGCCGACGCCGGTGATCTTAGTGGACAGTTTGGTGGCCTCCTCGTGCAACAATTCCAGACTCAATTAGAACATGGAAAACAGCTGCGCGAAGTCAGCTCACATTAGTCCTCAAAAAGGCAGCGTGTCCGCAACCGGATAAGGCCGCAGACTAGTACTTTTTTCCCAGGTTAATCGCCATTTCCGAATAGAGAACTTAAAGCTAGGAGCCACTGAAGTCGATAGAACCTCTGAGTAAGTTTCCTAAATGGCAGCTCTAGACGCGGTGAACTCGTTACAGGCAGTAGAAGCGGTAGACGGTGCCGCGGCACTGTCCAACGTTCTTAAGGAGCAAAACCGCCGGAGCGCTAAAATCCTGATCATTGATCCCGCCGCTGCCCGTCGCTGGCATATCCTGCAATGCCTGGGCGATCTCGCCGGCACCATACTTGAAGCCAGCAGTACATCGGAAGGCTTATCGATCCTGGCACGGCATTCCATTGATTTGGTTTTGCTGGATTTGCGCGCACCAGAAATCGGCGCTGCCAATTTTTGCCGCGAAGTCCGCAATTCGCCAGCCATGAAATTCCTACAGCTTTTCGTGTTGGCTGAATCCGACAGTCTGGACGCGGAAGTCGGCGCTATTGAAGCGGGCGCAAACGAATTCCTGGTGGCACCGTTGCGGGATCGGGCGTTGCGCGCCCGTGTCCAGAGCAATCTTCGCCACAAGGAAATGGTTGATTCGCTGGACGATTCGGAAACCGTCTTGTTTTCGCTGGCAAAATCTGTCGAAGATCGCGATCCCGATCTCAGCCTGCATTGCCAACGGCTTTCTATTATGGCGGCGGCGTTGGGCGTTGCCTTGGAACTGCCGGCCCACGACATTCAGACCTTGCAACGCGGCGGTTATCTGCACGACATCGGAAAAATCTCTATTCCGGACCGAATCCTGTTCAAACCTGGCCCGTTGACACCCGATGAATGGGAACTAATGAAATCCCATACGCTGCGTGGCGAAAAGATCTGTATTGGCATCAAATCGTTGACCTCCGTTTTACCCATCGTTCGCAGCCACCACGAGCGCTGGGATGGTTTAGGGTATCCCGACGGCCTGCGCGGAGAACAAATTCCTCTGCTCGCCCGCATCTTGCAATTGGCGGATATCTACGATGCGCTGACTACCGTTCGGCCCTACAAAGCTGCCTACACGCCGGAAGAAGCGCTATCCATCATCATGGAAGAAACCGGCAAAGGCTGGCGAGACCCAAGGTTGGTGCGGGTTTTTGCCGATCTGATTCCCATGTTCCGTGGGCCCGCTCTGCCCGATCTTTCCCGCCTTTCCTTGAACGCTTTGGCCCAGTCGGTAGAATCGTTCCGCAAAGAGTCGGCGCCGCTCCGGCAGAAAAGGCCGGAGACGAATCAAATCCGTCTCGTGGGCTAAGCGGCTCGCGCGCCGTATAATCGCTTCTTGCAGCCGGCCCTCATTCAACTCCAGAGCGAAATCATTCAGTGTACTTTGTGCCCGCGTCTGGTGGCGTACCGCGAAGAAATAGGCAGGGTTCGGCGGCGGGCTTATCGGGAGCAAGAGTATTGGAGCAAACCAGTGCCCGGCTTTGGCGATCCGGCGGCGCGCGTGTTGATTGTCGGACTGGCCCCGGGTGCACATGGCGCGAATCGCACCGGACGCGTGTTCACGGGCGACCGATCCGGCGACTTTCTCTATCGCGCTCTTTACGAATCCGGATTCGCCAATCAACCCACCAGTGTTTCACGTGAAGACGGGCTGATTCTGCGCGACGCCTACATCCTTGCCCCCGTGCGTTGCGTGCCGCCCGATAATAGGCCGACTCTTGAGGAGATCCACGCCTGCCGTCCATTCTTCGAACGCGAGTTGGCGCTATTGAAACGAGTGAAATTAGTGGTGGTGTTAGGAGGAATAGCGCTTCAGGCGTATCTCGCCATCCTGCAAGACTGCGGAAAAATCAAGGCCCGATCAGCCTTCCATTTCAAACACGGCGCTACGTTTGCTACGCACGAGGGCGGTCCATTGGTTTTGGCGAGTTATCATCCGAGCCAGCAGAATACCTCTACCGGCCGTTTGACCGCCGCAATGTTAAGCGCGGTCTTTCAGCAAGCGCTATTTCTTGTGAACCGCGATCAAAATCCTTGAGGCGGTTGTCCGCCGGGGAAGCTGCCAGGTTGCGGCATGGGAAAGCCCACGGCCGGATACGCTCCGCCGCTTTCAAGCAATTGCCGCGTCTGCTCATTCAGCAGAACCCAAAGTCCATAGATACCCAAGGCGGTCCCAATCGGAAAGTGAAGCAGGCTCAAGCCGGAGATCACAATCATCAGGATGCGCGACCAACTTCTGTAATGCAGCAAACCCCAGCCACCCAAAATGGCGGGGATGGCCAACGCCAGTAAGAAAATGCCGATAATCGATCCGATCACCCCCACGATGGGCGCGGCAAATCTGGCGCCGTCAGCATCGCCGCTATCCTGCAGACCCATCACGATCAGGCTCGCGATACTGCCGGTAGCCAACAGAATGACCAAGCCGCCCAAAGCCGTCAAAGCGCCCATGACGATGTTCAGAATGCCGAGAATCTTTACGTGCTCTCTCATCTCTTGCCTCCGCCTTACCACCTTAAGAAACGCCTGAAAAAAGCCTTTTGTTCCAGGTATGACTCTAACATGAAGAATTCTTTAGTGTTTTCCACTCGACTGGGCTTTTCGAATTGTATAGAAAACCGCTAAAATGGGATCTATCACTTAGTAGTCCACGGCTGTCATACCTGGGCTCTTACTATGACTGCGATGAGCTTGGTTTTTCTCTTCTTCGTTGCGCAACCGTCCGTCGGCTCGCGAATCATGTCGGGATTGTTTGACGATACATTTTCCGGCATATACCGTTTGTCGCCGTTCGACTGGGCGCTCCTCATCCCATACTTCGGCATTCTCGGCATCCTCTCGGTTTATGGTTTGCATCGCTACGCCACCATGCGGACCTATCGAAAATTCCGGCGGAATTTGCCGACGTCTTCATCTTGCGAGTACCAGCGTTTGCCGAAGGTAACGGTGCAATTGCCGCTCTATAACGAGCGCTACGTGGTAGAGCGTTTGTTGGAGGAAGTGTGCAAACTCGAGTACCCGCGTGAGTTGCTGCAGATTCAGGTGCTGGACGATTCCACCGACGAAACGCACCCGTTCACCCAAAGATTGTGCAACGAATATGTAGCGGCCGGATTCCCCGTGGAGTACCAACATCGGACAAACAGGCATGGCTACAAAGCTGGCGCTCTGCAAGAGGGACTGGCCACGGCCACCGGCGAGTTGATTGCCATCTTTGACGCGGATTTCATTCCGCCCACCGACTTCCTGAAACGCACGGTGCACTTCTTCACCGACGCTGAAGTAGGTGTGGTGCAGACTCGCTGGACCTATCTGAATCGCGAGTTCAACATCTTGACGCAAGTAGAGGCTATGCTGTTGGACGCCCACTTTGTCCTAGAGCATGGCGCGCGCTGCGGTTCGGGGCTATTCTTCAACTTCAACGGAACGGCCGGAGTTCTGCGCCGCGCCATGATTGACGATGCCGGTGGCTGGCAGCATGAAACACTCACCGAAGATTCGGATTTAAGTTATCGCGCGCAGCTCAAGGGTTGGCGCTTCGTTTACCTCAAAGACGTCGAGTGCCCTTCGGAACTGCCGGTGGAGACTTACGGCTTCCAGGTGCAGCAAGCGCGCTGGGCGAAAGGGCTCACGCAAGTCGCAAAAAAGCTACTGCCGCGCATCCTGAAAGCGGATCTGCCTTTCCGCGTGAAACTGGAAGCCTTCATGCACTTGACGCCGAATATTAGCTACCCGATGATGATAGTGGTGTCGATGCTGATGCTGCCCGTCATGATCGTGCGCTTTTATATGGGCATGTTCCAGATGGTGCTGATCGATTTCCCGCTGATCGTGGCGTCGTTCTGGTCGATTTCGGCCTTTTACCTGTACGCCCAGAAGGTGCTTTACCCTAGATCTTGGTGGAAGCAGATCGCCTTTCTGCCGATGCTGATGGCGGCCGGCGTGGCGCTTACGGTGAGCAACAGCAAGGGAGTGATTGAAGCGCTGTTAGGTATCCAATCGAGCTTTGCGCGCACCGCCAAATATGGCTCCCAGAAGGTCAAGGCGCAAACGGCTTACAAGCGTAAGAGCGGTTGGCTGCCCTACGCGGAATTGGCCATTGGCGCGTATTTTGTTTACATGGTCGATTTTGCGATTGAAACCATGAACTATTTCGCGCTGCCGTTCTTGCTGCTGTTCGTCTGCGGTTATCTGTGGGCGGGGTTCTCTACACTGTACCAGGAATACCGCGACAAGCTGCAATGGGAACGCGGACAGAAATTGGCGGAGATTCCTTCCTAGATTGCGGAACGCGCCCGAAATGCGCGCCCCGCGTACGTTGCGAATTCGGCTCTATTGCGCTGGTGGCGCAGCCTTCTTTGCTCCCTTAGCCTTTGGTTCTTGAGCGGCCTTGTAACCAGCTTTCTGTGCATCGGCCTCCGTCATGAACTGACCATGCTTGGTTGTTCCGTAGGTAGGAACTCCGGGCTTGTGATAAACCTTCGTGTTCAAGTTGACCCAAACCATCCCTTTCGCTTGCGCATCGGCAATTTCAGCAGCGGTCGGCGGGGGTGTGGCTGGTGCTTTCGCCTTGGGAGCTTTGGTTGTCGTGGGCGCGGGAGTCGCTTGAGCCTGTAAAGAGACGGCTCCAAAAGAAAGCAGCGAGGCGCTAGCCAGCGCTGCGGTTAACAACTTGATTGTTGATCGATTCATGCAGATCAGTGTACTACGGGGTTTTACCGGGAGCAATATGGTACCGGGGGCAGGCTTATCACCCTTACTAGGAGGAATTGGCAAGCGCTAAGATTCGCTGCATACTCATAACAACGACGTACGAATCAGAGTGGACGGCCTGGGCCGCCGCGTTGGTTCGAAGGGCGTTCTCCAAAGTTGGTTTGCTTTCTTTCCTTACTTCGGACCCGTTCTTGATGGGGACGGGTCCTTTTTCATCACTAACATCGCAGCGAGTGGCATAAATTGGCTGCAAACCAAGCCGCCCGCCGGGCGCGCCAGCGCCGTCCCAAGGCGGTGCGTCCGCGCGTTGCGGGCGACGCGTAAAGCCACGCCGCAGTATCGCAAAAGCTCTCGCAAACGTAATCGCGCGTCAGAGTTCCGCCCGCCATTTGCTTCTTTACCGTTGCCGATTCACCAAGTTCGCCACGCGCGTTCGAGCGAAATTCTTCCGCCAGCAGAGCGGTGAAGCTAGCGCGGACGGCATTCGAGAGACGCACCCAGACAAAATGAAAGATCTCATGCACGAAGATCAGCGGCAGCGCCGATTTTTCGAGCAATTCGTCTTCAAGAATAATCTCGCGCCGGCGGATGAAACTGGCGGCGTGCACGGGAGTGCCGCGCTCCGGATTCGCCGAGAGAAGCTTGCCGCGATGGGCGGTCAACTGGCGTAGTGCTCTAACGGAAATCGGGCTGCCGTTGAGTGGCGGCAGCCCGATCAGAGCGGCTAAGATACGCCGGCGCGCGGACGGTTTAAGGCTTGGGTTGAACCGCAGCCGAAGGTCTTTGGAGGCTCGGGGTTTTGGCGGCCGACGCAACGCCTGTGTCAAAGAAATCCGGATCCTCTACATGAATTGTATATTTGTCGACTTCTTTTTTTACAGCACCCTGCGACCGTTCCGCTTGCAGCTTCTGAACAATGCCGGGTTTGGCTTTCTCAAACGTTACCTTTTCGCGCGCATCGAGCTTGACAATCAAGAAAGCGCCGGGGATACGAATGGGCTCGCTCACTTCACCAGGTTGCATTTTTGCTACCGCCGCTTTGACATCGGTGGGAATCTTCAGTTCCGGATCGTTGATCGGCACCGTACCCAGATCGCCTCCCTTGGACGCGCTTTGATGTTCGGAATCGGAGCGGGCGATAGCCGCAAAATCTCCCCCTGCTTTTAACTTCTTTTCAATGTCGGCTGCCTTTTCCTTGGCTTGTTCTTCGGTGCGCGCGGTGGGCGATGCATTGTTGGCGGGCGTGCCGGGGGGATTGAATCCCACAAAAATGCCGCTCAGCTTCGCGGTTTCATATTCGCTTTGGTGCGCGTCGTAATACCTTTGCGGATCTTCGACCGGTTCGCTCTTGGTGGCATCCTGTAAATGTGAGATATAGGCGCGCGCGAGAACGCCTTCCCGCGTCAATTCGAGCTGTTCTTTCCACGGAGACTGATTTTCCAAATCTAATTTGCGCGCCGCATCGGCAAATTGATGTTGCGTGTAGATCTGTTGGACTGCGTTGCTCAAGTTGGCGTCAAGCTGTTTGCGCTGCTCCGGGGGAAAGGGCTTCAGTAAATCGAGGGCCTGCTTCGCCGTGATCTTTTGGCCGTCAATGGTGGCTACCACGCGATTTGGATCTTCCGCAGCGACCTTTTCCGGCCCGTGAGGTTTTGACGGTGCGGCAGCGGCGGGCGCGGGGACCGCTAGCGGAGTGGCTGTCTGGGAATTGCACAACGAGACAAACGCGGCAATTAAGAGGGAGAAGGAAAAACCAATTTTCATTATTTCTTCGCAAGTTTAAACGTTCCCCTTCAAGTTAGCACGTAAGAATCCCGGCACTACCGAGGCGTTAAGGCTGCACGTACGCCTTTCGTAAAACTGTATCCTTGCCCGCATTTAGAACTTTGATGTTGTTGATCACCTGCGCGGCGCCAGAAGAGCGGGCCATGCGCGTGGCAGCGCCTTTATGCTGGCCAATATTCGTGGTACCTTCCCAGGTCACGACACCGCGCTGCACTTTGAAGTGAAAGCCGTCTTTCCCGATCTTTGATTTGCTGAGCTTCGTTTTGATGGTCGCCTCCAATTGCTCGTCACTCACCAACCCGCGGGACGGCGCCACAGCGGCTTTTGTGGAAGAGGTGGCTGCGGAGATTGGCGTCACAACGGCAGTCAGAGAGAGCAGCGGGAGAAGGAGAAGTAGCAGAATTTTCGGCATGATTCGATATTTCTTTCGGGTCTCTTCGAGATAGTGTCAGCTCGGACGTATAATTCGCACATGGATTCAAACAGCCGCAGAGAATTTTTGCGCACCGCCACTCGCGTCGCGTCATCGGGCGCACTGGCGATGACCGCCGCTTCCTACTCCCGCGTAATGGGCGCGAATGATCGTATCAATCTCGGATTAATCGGGGCTGGGGATCGCGGCAATCACGTCATGAGCCTTTTCCAGCACCGGCCTGAAGTGCACGTGGTGGCCGTTTGCGATGCCTGGGGCGAGAGAATCGCGTCCACCAAACAGAAGGCTCCAGGTGCCGCGGGTTTCGCCGATTACCGGAAGCTTCTGGAGACGACGCCGCTGGATGCGGTTCTGATTGCCACGCCCGATCACTGGCACACTAAGATAGCCATTGACGCTATCACCGCCGGTAAAGATGTTTACGTTGAGAAGCCGCTGACCCGCACGCCGGAAGAGGGTCCGCTGATTGTGAAAGCGGCCCGTGAAAACAACCGTATTTGCCAGGTGGGAATGCAGCAGCGTTCGGGCACGCATTACCGCACCGCCAAGGAAAAATACTTCGATACCGGCAAGTTGGGCGCAGTAACGCTGGCTCGCACCTGGTGGTATGGCAACGCATGGCACCTGCGCAAAGCTCCCGCCTCGTTGCAATCCAAACCCGCCGACCTCGACTGGGCCGGCTTTGTCGGGCCCGTGAAATGGCGCGACTACGATCCGCAGCAGTTCTACAACTGGCGGGCTTACTTAGATTTCGGCGGCGGCCAGGTGACCGATCTTTTCACCCATTGGATCGATGTTGTGCACATGTTCATGGGCAAAGAGATTCCCTGCGCTGCTTCGGCCGTAGGTGGCGTTTACCATTACCGCGACGGCCGCACTGCGCCTGATACCATCAATGTCCTTCTGGAATACCCCGAGCCGAATCCATTTACTGCCACCTTCGAAGCCACTCTAGTGCCGGGGATTACCGGCGAGGCGCTTGAAATGTGCGGTACGGAAGGGCGCCTGTGGATTGATCGCAGCCGTTATGAATTTTACCCGGTACACAGCAAAGAACCAGCTGAGGTGATGAAAACGGTTGCCATTGAAGGGACCAATGACCCGCTCACGCAGGAACACGTCAACAATTTTCTGGAATGCATGCGGAGCCGGCAGCTTCCGAACGGCGATGTATCGATCGGACATCGCTCCGCGCAGGCCTCGCATCTGGGAAATATTTCTTATGTGGAAAGAAGGCGCATCAATTTCGATACCACCCGCGAACTGATCTTGCCTCTTTGACGATGGTCTTAGCTGGCTCACTCGGCGGCGTCTTTCCAGGCGAGCCTTGCAGCCTTCGCACCGTTTTCGCTCGAGCGCCCACGCCTGCTGCATTTCGAAAGTGCTGAGTAGATTCTCCGCCATACGAAATGGGGTTGAAGCGTAGGCCCCCCGCTATGGCTGTTCCAGTGAGAGAAACCGATTGCGGCGAGCCACGCGCGTCGTCCGTCAAATTGAGCGTGGCCGTTCGGGATCCCTCCGCCGCGGGCGAAAAGGTGACCGCCAGATTGCAGGTTGCTCCGGCCGCGAGGCTTGAGCCACAAGTTGTAGTGACGTTGAATTCGCTCGCGTCGGAACCCGTCGTCCAGGCGCTCAGGATGTGTAGCGGATAGCTTCCCGTATTCGTAAGCGAAATGTTCTGCGGCGCGCTGGTCTTCCCGACCGTCCCATTAAAATTGAGAGCACTGCTGCCGAGAGCCAGGACTCCGCCGTTGCCGCTTCCCGTTACTGTTACGCTTTGCGGCGAGCCCACGACAAGGTCGCTAAACATCAACGACGCGGTTCGGATTCCAGTGGAACTGGGCGTGAACGCTACGGAAACCGTACAATTTGCGGCTGCTGCGAGAGAGGCTCCACATGTTGTCGAGATTTGAAAATCGCTCGCTTGTGAGCCTGCGAGCCAAATACTGGTTATGGGAAACGCGGTGCCTCCGGAATTGGTGAGGGTCACGATTTGCGGCAAGCTTTGTACGCCGATCAGTTGACCGTTAAAAGCCAATGACGAAATGCTGAGGGAAACGGCTGGCCCCACGCCCGTCAAGCCGTTTGCGCTAAGACTGATGGTCTGCGCATTGCCCGCAGAGTTGAGCGAATTGGTGGTGACTGACAGAGATCCTGCAATCGCGCCTGTTTGGATGGGAACAAAGCTCACTGCGACGCTGCAGCTCGCCCCCGCCGTCAGAGCCATGTTCGCCGCGCAATCCGGCGAACCGGATGCGACTTGCTGAAAGTTCGCACTCAGAGAAATAGCGCTCAGCATGAGCGTTTCATTGCCAATGTTGATGGGAGTCACGACCTGCGACGGACTTTCCGCTCCCACTGTTTCACCTGCAAACGTCATGGGCAACGCCGCATAAGAAACGGCCCGGATAACGTTGTTGCCATAATCTGCGATGTAAAGATCGCCGTTTTCACCTACCGCCAAGCTCGTCGGGTTCGTCAAAAACGCAACCGTCGGATTCCCGCCATCGCCGTAATACCCGGTCGAGCCTCTACCGGCTAGCGTAGAGATTTTCTGCGTGGCTGCGGAGATTTGCCGGATCGCATTGTTACCGTAATCTGCGATATAGATGTTGTTGGCCGGGTCTACGAAAACACCTTGTGGTGAGGAGAGGGTGGCCGATGTAGCTAGGCCATTGTCGCCGCTGTATCCAGAATTTCCGTTTCCGCCCACCACAGTTACAACGCCAGTCGTCATATCGACGCGCCGAATCAAATTGTAGTCGGTATCGGCGATATATAAGTTGCCGACGCTGTCGAAGGCTAAACCTGTAGGGTTGCTGAGCTTCGCGCCCGTGGCCGCTCCGCCATCGCCCAAGCCATCGGCGCCAGCCGACGTACCGCCTCCCGCTACGACCGTAATCGTTCCGCTGGCATTCACCATGCGAACTAAGTTGTGAAAGGAATCGGCGATATAAAGATTGCCCGCTGGATCAATCGCTACACTCTGCGGCCCATACAAAATTGCGCTGGTGGCTAGACCTCCGTCACCAAGCTGATCGGTTCCGCTGGCGACTGTTCCTCCTCCAGCTACGGTGCTGATGATCTGCGTGACGAAATCCACTCGACGAATCAGATTGTTGCCTTGATCGGCAATATAAAGATTGCCGGCGCCATCGACAGCTATGCCCGTCGGCGTATTCAGAAGGGCATTCGTGGCCAGTCCGCCGTCCCCTCCCAAGCCGCTGCTGCCATTGCCCGCCACAGTATTGACGGCACCCGACGATAACACGATTTTGCGAATCACGTTGTTCACCGAATCTGCTACGTAAGCCGCATTGCCGCTGCCATCTAACGCGATCCCCTGCGGATTACGGAACATTGCTGAGGTTGGGTTAGGAGAATCCTGATAACCCCAGGTGCCATTGCCAGCCAAAGTGGAAATTATTCCAGGATAGAGCGCCACAAGCGGCGACTGCCCAACACCAGTCAGAGGTGTAATCGCCAAAAGATTGCCGGATTGATCGGTAATGCTCAGGTTATCCTGCCGCAAGCCGGGCAGTATGGGGCTGAAAGTAACCGTGATGCTGCAGTTTGTGGTTGCTCCGACGGCGCAGCTCGGTGCGCCCAGCTGAAAATCTCTGCTCCAGGATAGAGAAACGTTAGGCGTTGTCGAAAGGCCGGTAAAGGAATACGTCAGAGAGGCGCTCTGCGATCCGCCGACGGCGACTTGTCCAAAATTCTGCACCATTGCGGAGGCGGAACCATGAACGACCGCAAAATAGCATCCGACTTGCGATAGCACGCGAAATAGAACTCGACGCGTTGATGGATTGGCCATTCAGCGGGACTATCGGCTGAAGGGCCCTACTCCATTAAGGAAATCGTCTGGGTTTTAGGGTGCACTGGGTTGCGTCGGTGGATTTGTGGAGTTTCGGGGGTCGAACGGGGTTTTTCGATACGAATCGATTCGAACGATTTTGTCACCCGCGATTTCGGCGCTCCACAATTTCCAGGTGATACTGAAAACATGAGTGGGGGGTTAGGCGACTTAATCGCTGCGGCTTGGATCGCTTTCGCCTTAATTTGGCTTATCGCGGCTTTCGCCACTAAGCCTACGGTGCGCCGGCAATCGGTGGGTTCAAGACTGTGAGGCTTTACATCTACTCGCGGCCTTTTTTGCTGTTGCAAGCCAACCCGAGACTATTGCCGTGGCTTTCAGCGCGTTTTGTGCCGGACTCGTTCGAATGGCAAAGCTTCGGTGCGACTGTGACAATCGCCGGCGTGGCGATCGCCATTTGGGCGCGTTTTTATCTGGGCGCGAACTGGAGTGCGAGCATCACCGTGAAACAGGATCATCAATTGATCCGCTCAGGTCCCTACAGCGTGGTAAGGCACCCCATTTACTCGGGACTCTTGCTGGCTATGTTCGGTACCGCGATTTATATGGGCGAGATCTGCGGCCTTTTGGCCGTGGCGCTGGCGACATGGGCCTGGAAAATGAAGTCCCGCCTGGAGGAAGCCTACATGGAGAGTGAGTTCGGCGACCAATATGTGAGCTACCGGAAAGAAGTGAAGGCCTTAGTCCCCTTTTTTATGGTGGTGCGCCGAAACTATCCTCTACTATGAGCATGAACTCATCGATACAGGGCGTAGAGGAAAAGCGGATGTCTTCCACGAGTGGTATCCAACAACTTTCGAATGCGGGATTGCTGCCGTCGAGCGTTAGTCAAAGCGTTCTCAACCAGGCGTCGTCCGCTCAGTTGAACCAAATGGTTGGTTCGGGAGTTGCGCTTCAGGAAGTGAACACGCTTTTCGGCTTGGGAACCTCGTCTACGGACAGCGCCACACTGAGCCCTACGGCAAACGCGCTTATTCAGGAAATCAATCCAACGGCCACGACGAGTAACAGCACCGACCCGCTCACACAGGCCGTGAGTAACGAGTTGACATCCAACGTGGACGCAGCCGTGAACCAATTCTTGCCGCAAAATACCTCGACGAACGGCAGCAATATCAATTTACTCGCCTGACCTCGCCTGATCGAAAATTCTCCCAAATAGTTCTTGCAATAAAACTACTGCTGTAGTAGATTAGACCACAGGAGTAGTCGTGCCAGAACCGCGTATCAGCCGCTTTGAGCTGCAATTGCTGGAAAAATTGTGGGATTTAGGACCGTGCTCGGTGCGTGAGGTCCAGGAAAGCCTTCCCGAAGAGGATCGTCCCGCCTACACCACTGTACAAACCATGATTTACCGCCTGGAGGAAAAGGGCGCGGTTCGCCGGGTGAAAAAGATTGGCAACGCTCACGTGTTTGAAGCGGTTTTCACGCGTCAGGCGGTGCATCACCGCCTCATCGGCGATTTATTGAGCCTGTTTGGAGGCTCGGCCGCTCCGGTCATGTCTCACCTAGTCGAAACCGGAAAGTTAACGCTAGCCGACGTGAAGGAACTAGAAAAGAGAATCACCGCGCTGAAGGAAGGTTCATGATTTCTTTCTTATTTCGTCATTTGTTCGAGTCCACCCTGTTCTGCCTTTTGCTCAGCTTGCTGGCGTCGACGCTGCGCACCAGCGCGACGGCGCGCCACGCTGTTTGGTTGATTGCGGTTGGGAAGTTCGCCATACCAACGGTCTTACTGGCTAAAACCGGAGCGGAAATTGCCTTCTTCTGGCCGGCGGCTGGTTGGCTATCATCATTGACTAATCAAGTGTCCGGCGCTTTGCTGGCGATTCTGCGTATGTGGCCGGCGGGCTTAGAGACGGCTGCACTGGCCATCTGGGCACTTGGCACAGTGAGCATGTTCACAATTTGGTTCGCGCGCCTTCGAGACACGGCGCACGCTTCGACCCGTCCCAGTGGGCAGGAACTCGCTGCCCTAGCTTCGGCTCGATCACTGCTCCCGGTGCGCGTTTCAATCGGATTGCGCATCTCCGATACGGCCATCGAACCAGCGTTGCGAGGCGTCTGGCGTCCATCCATCACCGTTCCGGCCGGTCTTTCCCAGACGCTCTCGGCGGTGGAGTTCGAAGCGGTTCTGTTGCACGAACTCGCACACGCACGGCGCTTCGATAACCTCACTGCGGTTTTTGTGCATGGTCTGGTCTGCCTCTTTTGGTTTCACCCGCTGCTCTGGCTGGTGGAACGGCGGCTGCTGGTGGAACGCGAGCGCGCTTGCGACGAACTGGTGGTGGCGTGCGGTATGCAGCCGCAAGTTTACGCGGCCGGCATTTTGAAGGTGTGCAAATTTCATTTATTGAGGCAGGCTGCCGGCATCAGTGCCATGACAGGGGCTGACCTATGGCGGCGGCTGGAGCTGATTCTCGATGACGGGCTCTCAACGCGTCTCCTGTATGTGCCGCGGCTGCTGGTGGCGGCCCTGGCCGTTCTCATGACTCTGGTTCCCATCGCCGGCGGCTATTGCCAGCAGTGTGTATCAAACGGCCGGAAGCCGGCTGGCCGGAAGCCGGCTGGCCGGAAGCCAGCCGTGCAAATTCAACCTCTAAGGAGCAGCAAATGAAAGTAGGTTTCAAGACGCTCGCGCTAATGACCGTGGCTCTTTTCAATGCGGCGGGTCAATTGAACATTCACAAATCCCCGGAATGGGCCTTCAAAATCCCGGGGCAAGGGGATAGGTTACTAAGTCAGTATCGAGGGAAAGTGGTGGCGCTCGAATTCATTCTAACAACGTGCCCGCACTGTCAAGCCGCTTCGAAGGTCATGAATAAGATGCAGGAACTCTATGCCAGCAAGGGCTTTCAGGCTATCGATGTCGCGGTGGATTCGAATGCCGACCTGCTGGTCGAAAACTTCTCCAAAGAGCATCAAGTGATGTTTCCGGTGGGCTGGTCGCCCATCGACCAAATGATGGCGTATATGGGCTTCACCGAGCGACCGGTGGTTCCACAACTCATTCTGCTTGACCGAGACGGCAACATTCACTATCAAACTACGCGCACCGGCGACGCCGAATCCATGAAGGAAGAGGTCATCAGCAAGCGCATCGAGGAATTGCTCCAGCTACCCAGTCATGCAAAAATCCGCAGCGCGCCGAGGGCGGCCAGCTAACGCAAAGCCCGCCTCAAACGGGCGTGGTAACGGGCAACTCGGCCGACCCCACAGCGGCTGGAGCCGTGCCAAACTCGTTAGCCAGCCAGTCCATCGAGTAGCTCAGCACCGGACACGGGGCTTGGCGAATGATCTCAGCGGCGTTTGTCCGCAGCGATCCAAGAACGCCTTGCGCCTTTCCGCGCCCGATCAGAATCAGGTCGGCTTTTTGGTCCAGCGCTAACTCCGCAGCATCTTGCGCGATGTGGCCGCTGGTAATACTCAGCGGAAAATCTGTGCCTGCTTCCTGCTGTTGCCGGGCGATCTCGTTCGCGGACATCACGCTGAGCCGGTGATGGAAATCGACGTCGAAATACCTGTACTCCAGTACCTCTTGATCCGGAACGACGTGCAACAAGCGCACGGTGGCACCGAAGGTGACCGCTAGCTGTTTGGCGAAGCGCAGGAGCGGGAGTGTCTCATTGGTCAGTTCCAGAGAGCAGACAATATGATTAATTGCGCCGAACTGGCCGGTTTTTGCCGGTTTTGTGGCTTGCATCCAGACCGGGCAGTTCACATCATGCAGCACTTTCATGGCGACAGAACCGAGCAGCATCCGGCGTAACGCTCCAAAGCCGTGCGTGCCCATCACCACGAGATCGGTCGAGTGTTCCTTCGTCCAGTTGGCGATATGCCAAGCCGCCCCGCCTTCCAACGAAACGCGTTCTATGCGCGATTCCGGTATGTGGATTGAATAAGTCTGTAAGCGTTGCTTGTCATTGTTGGCGAAGGCCACAATGTCTTCACCGCTTAACATCGGCGCATCGGCACCACCGTACCAGCTCGAAGGGATCTCAAACACATGCATCAACGTCACGGTTGAGTTGAATCTCGCCGCCAGCCACTCCACCTCCTCGTTCAGCTTTTGGCTGTGTTCGGAGAAATCGATGGGGAACAGAATCCGCTTGAACTTCATGGTGAACCTCCACTTCTAATAGAGCAAGTGCGGTTCCATAAGTGAGCACGCCAGATGCATAAGATTCGGCGATGGCGCTGGTTGCTGAGTGAAAACACCCAGTTTAGGCTCATCCGGCGCTGAACTTACACGCTTCGGCACCGCGCCTTAGGCCATAGCGAACTGAACGGCTTCCTGGTTTTCGACGATGCCTTCTACAACCTCCAACAACTCACCCGGTGACAATTCCGCATCCAAAGTGTAATACCACCTGCTCTGGTAATGCCGAATGACCGGAGCCGCTGTTTCGCTATACCGCCCGAGGCTGGTGGCAATCGACTGCTGCTGGTCGTCACTGCGTTTTACCAGCGGCATGCCATCGTCATCGCAATAGCCCGGGTCGACCGCCGGCCACAGCTTGCTGTTGTAAACGCGCCCGCAGCCGACGCATTGTAAACGAGATTTCAGCCGCTCCGTTGCAACCTCCGGCGCGACGTTCAGCTGCAACACCAGCGGCTCGCGGGCTCTCGTTTTGCGCAAAAACTCATCCAGAAAATGCGCCTGTATTAGCGTACGCGGAAAACCATCCAGCACGAAACCGTCAGCGCACTGCGGGCTGCTCAGCTGCGAAACCATCAGGTGGTTCACCATCTCGTCACTCACCAGATGGCCCGCGTCGATCGTGTGGCGGATGGCCTTCGCCACAGGCCCAATTTGTTCAGCTGAAGACCGCAGCAAGTCTCCAGTCGAGATCAGCGGAATATCCCACCGCTTCGATAAAACTCTACCTAAAGTGCTCCGCCCACTGCCAGGTGAACCGAGTAACACAATGCCGTTCATATCTAGAGTAGAACCCAGCAGATAGCCGAACACAAATGCCTTGGTCCGTTTCGGACTACTCATCTCACCCGGACCTTCCCCTTTTCGCGACAGTGTCATCCCACGAACGCCAAGCTTTTTAGCTCTTCTTTCGACGTTTCGGCGCGTTATCAATGAGTTGCAGTCTGGTAGGATGCATGCATCCTTTCTCGCTTCAGAGACATATCATGCATGGATTGTTGCAAGACTTTCGCCACGCACTTCGCTCGTGGCTGAAGGCCCCTTCTGCCGCTTGCGTTGCGATTCTGGCGCTGGCGTTCGGCATCGGTGCCAACGTTTCAGCCTTTATCGCGGCGAACGGCATCATTCTTCATCCTCTGCCCTTTGCCCATTTGGAGCGGATCGAGACCATTTGGGAAAGCAACCGCAAGATCCACGTCGACCGGGCCAATGTGTCGCCAGCTAACTTCCTCGATCTCGAAAGGCAGACTGGCTCTTTCGAATATCTGGCGGCTTGCCGGTCAGTGGCCGGGACAATGCGGAGTGGTTCGGCATCGGAATTGGTTCGCATCGCTCAAGTCTCGCCGGCGTTCTTCACGGTTCTTTCCGGCAAAGCGGTATTGGGCCGAATTATGCCCTTGGCGCCCGCCGGTTCAGCTGAACCGAATACGGTGGTGGTGAGTGAAGCTTTTTGGAAGGCGCGACTGGCTGGTGCGGCCGACGTGGTCGGAAGCCGTCTTCAGCTTTCGGGGGGCAGTTCCACGATTGTCGGAGTCATGCCCGATCGTTTCGACTATCCTTTGGGCACCGAAATCTGGTCGCCGCTGCTGTTCACACCCGCTGAGAAAGAGCAACGTTCTGTCCATAACCTGCTGCTGCTTGGACTTCTAAAGCCCGGTGTCACCGCCAGCCAAGCCAAGGCCGAAATCGCGTCCTTGGGTGCGCGCCTTGCCGCGCAGTATCCGGCAACCAACGACGGCCGCAGCTTTGTCGTGATTCCCATTGTCGACTTGACGGAGGGCATGACCAATAGATTCGTAAGCGTCATTCTCTGTTCCGCGTGCTTTGTTCTCTTGCTGGCGTGCGCCAATATCGCTAATCTGCAGTTGGCTCGCGCCGTGAACCGGCAAAAGGAAATTGCGGTGCGCACGGCGCTGGGGGCCAAACCTTGGCAGATTGCGCGCCTGCTGCTCGCTGAATCGCTGCTGCTCTCCGCCGTGGCCGGCTTGCTGGGAGTTTTCATGGCCGATTGGAACAACTTCTATACCAAGCAAAATATTCCGGCGCTGGCGCTTCGCATTGTGCCCGGCTTGCGCACCATGCATACCGATCCCAACGTGCTGATCTTCGCTTTCTTCATCTCGATTGCCGGCGGCGTTTTTTGCTGTCTGCCCGCTTTCTTCCACCTGGCACGCGGATTAACGGGCAGCAGTCTCGACGAATCGCTACGCGAGCGGACGTCGCTTTCGGCGCAGCATTCCTCCGGTCTCCTTCGCTCCATCCTGGTTGTCGCCGAACTAGCGCTCGCACTGGTTCTGCTCATGGGAGCGGGTCTGATGGTGGGCACCTTCCACCGTTTCCTGGCCTTGAATCAAGGCGTCGACCCCAGGAATGTGCTGACGGTTCGCGTCTCTCCTCCCGCCGCCGAGTTTGGCGATTCCGCCCGCAGACTCGCCTACTACGATCGCGCGGTGGAGTCTCTGGCGCAAGTGCCCGGGGTGTCCTCCGCGGGTTTATCGGCATCCCTCGGATCGGCGGCCCAGCAATTTGCCATTGAGGGACGGCCGCAGCCGCGTTCGGGCGATCCGTTGCCCATCGTCACTGCGGTGTCCAGCCGCTATCTGGAGTCGTTGCGCATTCCTTTGGTGGAAGGGCGAAATCTCTCCGCGGCGGACCGGGGTCAAGCGCGGAAAGTGGTCGTGCTCAGCAGAGCGTTCGCTCACGTTTACTGGCCGAATTCCAGCCCCATCGGTCAGCGCGTCAAGCTTGATCCAGCGGATGACTGGTTCACGGTTGTGGGCGTGGCCGCAAACGTCATTGATAATTGGGTCACAGGTGAACCGGCTAGCCGGATATATGTCTCCTATGCGGAGCTGGTTCCCTCGTCTGCCGAAATCTTGGTTCGCACTGCAACCGACCCTTCCGCTGTTGCCCCAGCCGTGCGCTCGCGATTGCAATCGATCGATCCAACGGTCCCGCTCTTCGATGTGAACATCATGACCAAGGCGATGGCTGACGAACGGTCCGGCGTCGAAGCCGCCGCCCGGACGATGACCTCTTACGCGGCGATCGCGTTATTGCTTGCCGTTACCGGCATCTATGCGGTGGTTTCGTATTTAGTATCGATGCGCACGCGCGATATCGGCGTTCATATGGCTTTGGGAGCGACTGGTTCAGACGTCCTGAAAATGATTACTCGCCAGACCGGCAAACTCATTTTCGCGGGAGTTGGTATGGGCGTTGCGTTAGCGCTTTTGCTGATGCGGTTGATGGCGCATCTGCTGTTCGGTGTCGTGCAGCTGGATACGCCTGTGTGGTTCGTTCTAACACTTGTCTTGCTCGCGACGGCGTTCCTGGCTGCTTATCTGCCTGCCGTCCGCGCCACTAAGATCGACCCGGTTACGGCTTTACGGCATGATTAACTGAGCTAACTGCTAAAGAGCTAACTGCTAAAGCTCTACTCCGTCAAGAAAGCCGTCGTCTTAATCCCCGAAATCTCAAACATCCTATGGCAGCGCTTGCACGAAATCTTATCGTCCAAAAGCACCATGTAACTCGCGGCCTTCGCAAACTTCGCTCTATCTCGCTCGTCTGCCTGCCTCGGCAGCGCGGCGATTTTCTTCCGAACCAACCAGCGCAGCTCATAGCTATCGGAGCTCCTGCAATAGGTGCAGTTCAGGGTGGCCGGCTTCACCACCTGCGATTCACGGTAAAATGCTTTCTCGTCCAATTCCGAATCCGCCGCCTCTCGTTATCGATTGGCGAACTTAAAATTCGCCACCGCCACTTCGTCGCTAGGCGGAATATAGAATCCTACCCTATCCTGCGTAAAGTCGCGTCCAACACTGCTAACCGCGCCCATATCGATCCAACTCTCATCGCCCGTTTTGATTCGCGAACTGACGGATTGCGGTTTCACAGTTAAATCCACCTGCACCCAATTGGACGAATCGACGGCGTATGGAATCCGATTCCATACAATGCTCTTCCCGTTGCGCATTTCTCGGATCTCGGCATGCTTACCATCCAGACTGAACAGCACATAATTTTGGCTATCCTGATAGCCGGCGTACCACTGCAGTTTGCCCTTCTTGAGAATTCCTCCCACGTGGCCTTGCGTGCGGAATGAATAGTGCCCAGCGGATTTCGGCGTGGCGTAGGGAACAAAGCCGCCACCCTTCTGCACGTGCGATACGCCCATGGCATTTTCAATGGGCGCGGGCGTTGCCGGTTTTGGATTCTCTTCCGGACTCGGCGCAGCAGAGATCGGCTTAGCCGGCTTCGTCTCAACCGGACTCTTTTCCAACGCCACGTCGGGACCGGAAAGGGTCACTATTTCGCCCGCGTGAAACGTACGTTGTAATTTCTTGGGAGTGGCCAGATCATGCCGCAGCTCAATACTGTGATCGCCCGGCGCGATATTCGAAATTCTGGCTACCCCATCGGGTCCGATCGCCGCCACAAACTCATGATCGATGTATGCCGTTGTTCCGGGCTGAGCTCCTCTGATTTGCAGCCCGGCCACATTTCCCAGGGGAAGCATCTGAAAGTGAACCGGCGTCACTTCCGCTTTCTTGACGTCCACCCACAGTAGGGGCGGATCGACGAAGCCGTCTTTGTGGACGCGAATGGGATATCTGCCAGCGCGAATAGAAACGCGCACCTGGCCGTGATCGGTCTTACGCCGGAACAGTACGTTGCTGATATAAAGGTCCACGCCATCTTCGCCCGTCACCACCGACAAAATCCCGGTGTTCGAATCCGACTTAACATACACGGTCAAAACCGGCAGCGGCGTGTAGGTCATCACAAAGCGCTGGCGATCGTTTTCATGTACCACCTGCAAATCGTGGTCGGTCTTGCCTAAATCCAGCAGTTCCAAACCGCTGGCGGTCGCTTCGCCGGCGCTCTTACCGTCAATCAGAACTTCCGCCGGTCCCGCGCTGGTCACCAGTTGCCCTTTGCCATCTTGTTCAGAGACTAAAACCGCCAGGGCATTGTTCGCTTGGGGAACGCCCGTCACCTTCGGCGCATTCCGTCCGGTCACTTCGAATTGAAACGAAGCGGAACCGCTGGCCCCCGCTACTTTGATGGAGTGCGTTCCAGGAGCCAAGTTATCCAGCGTGATCTCGCCGTCTACCAGATTGCGCGGCGGCTGATCG
This sequence comes from Bryobacterales bacterium, assembly GCA_963764105.1. GTDB lineage: Bacteria > Acidobacteriota > Terriglobia > Bryobacterales > Bryobacteraceae > Bog-105. Next base: position 197,977 of record CAVXRP010000006.1, on the reverse strand, counting down.
TCGAAAATAAGTGTGCCGGCGGCAAGGTCGGTATAAAGCCGCAAAGCGGGCGATAACGTTACCGCCGCTACCGCGCTCGCGTCAGGTTTATTGATTACCGTCGGCTCGGTCTTCGCCTGGCCGCTGTCCTCAATGTTTATTTTCCGGGCGGTTTGGATCAGGTAGAAAAAGCCCACTAAGACAATCACGCAAATGAATGCCGTGAGACCCAAGATCATTTGCCAACTCTTCGCGTCCACGCGTGTCACTTCGGGAGGAATGTGCGCTGCCTCAGAGATTTCCGCTTCATCCTGAGCAATGAGTCCGGCGCCGGCAGGTTGCGGTTTAGGTCCTTCGATTAAACGCTGCGGCTCTTCTTTTTTTCCCGCAGGAGCCCGATAAATGACCGAGGGATCGCCCTCTGTGGCCGCATCTCCACGCAGATAGCGTGCGCGATCGATGATCTCCTGATGAATATCGGCGATCGTCAATTGGAGATCGAAATCATCCAGAGTCTGACGCCGAATTGCCTGTAAGTGATCGAATAGGAGCCGCAGCGCTTCGGGCGACTTGGCTTCGTGGCTCTCCCGTCTGATCTTTCTCAGGGATTCGCGCGTCGAGTTGGCTGGCTGAGATCGATCCACCGGAAAGAAATACTCTCAGTGAATTATATCGAGACTGCAGCGGCCTAAATCGATTTAAATGGCGCGATCGGAATAGTTGAGTTCGTAGAAGCGCCGGTACTCGCCGCTCTTGATTCTCTCTACCCAGGCTTGGTTCCGTTTGTACCACTCAACGGTAGCCAGCAGGCCGCGCTCAAAAGCCACTTGCGGTTTCCAACCGGTTTCGCGCGTCAGCTTGCCATTGGTGAGTGCGTAGCGCCGGTCGTGCCCGGGACGGTCGGCCACCCGCGTGATCAGACTTTGCGGTCTGCCGGTCGCTTCCAGAATGCGCCGCACCACCTCAAGATTAGGTAGAGAGCAGTTGCCGCCTATGTTGTAAATCTCTCCAGCGCCGCCTTTTTCGAGCACTGCTTTAATGGCCCTGCAATGGTCTTCCACATACAGCCAATCGCGCACCTGCTGGCCGTCGCCGTATACCGGCAGCGGTTTGTCTTCCAGCGCATTCGAGATCATCAGTGGAATCAGTTTTTCCGGGAACTGATAGGGCCCGTAATTATTGGAAGCTCGTGTGACCGTAACATTCAGTTTGTAGGTCGTGTGATAGGAAAGCGCCAGTAAATCGGAACCCGCCTTCGATGCCGAGTACGGACTGCTCGCCCGCACTGGATAACTCTCGTCCGCTTCATGCGGCGCTTCGATACTGCCGTACACTTCGTCGGTAGACACATGTACGAAGCGCGCGATCCCCGCTCGCCGCGCCGCTTCGAGCAGCGTAAAGGTGCCGTTAAAATTGGTCTGAATTACGGGCGCCGGCGAATGAATGCTGCGGTCTACATGCGATTCAGCGGCAAAGTGCACGATGGCGTCCGGCGCTTCTTCGCGGAGCGCTTTCTCGACCGCAAGGCGGTCGCAAATGTCCGCCTCAATGAACCGGTAATCTGGACGTTCAGCTACGGCTGCGACGTTTTCCAGATTGCCTGCATATGTCAGGCTGTCGAAGTTGACAATTTTGCGCGCCCAACCCTCCGTGAGAGCTGTCCGCACGAAGCACGATCCAATGAAACCCGCGCCACCTGTCACCAACAGCGTCATTTGTGCTGCAACTCCCAGTCGTAAGCGATGGAGGGGTCGTTATAAGCGATACGGCCTTCATCATTCGGATCGTAGATGCGATTCGTAATATACACCAAGACCGACGGCTGCTCTCCGATCACTTTGTAGCCATGCCCAACGCCCGGCGGAATCAGCAATTGCCAAGGACGAAACGCGCCCACATAGAGCGTATTCTTCTTCCCGAACGTTTTGCAGTTGCTGCGCAAATCCACCAGCGCCACCTGCAATAAACCTGCCGCCGCAACCCAATAATCGGTTTGCAGCTTGTGAAAGTGAAATGCTTTGATAATGCCAGGGTAATTCAGGGCAGCCGAAACCTGGCTGCTCTCGCCGGGAAAGCCCGCTATCAACCCTTGGCCTAAACGCGCCACTTCCAGAAAGTAGCCCCGGTCGTCCGGCCATAACGCGAACGGCGCGATTTCTACGCCCTCAATCAGGTCCGCGCTGGTGGGCGATAGAATGACCTTGCCAATACCAGGTTCCGCGTGCGGAACCACCAATTCGATTCCTCGACCGGTTACACCTAGCGCCATGGCGGCTGCGCTCATTCGAATTCCTCGCCCGCCGCTGCAGCCAGAGCCGGAATTCGGCGTTCGCTTGTGCTGTGGACAAGATTGGCTGCCCGCAAGAGCGAATCGAATGTTCCCGCATCGGTCCACCAGCCATCCAGGTAATCAAATGTCATCGTGCCTTCGCGAATATAAGCGTTGTTCACGTCCGTTATTTCCAGTTCGCCCCGCGCTGATGGCTTCAATGTCCGGGTTTTGTCGAACACCGTGCCGTCATACATGTAAATCCCCGTTACCGCGTAACGCGATTTGGGCTTCGCGGGCTTTTCTTCTATGCCGGTAATCTTGTTTCCGGCGATTTCCGCCACGCCAAAGCGCTCCGCATCCGCCACTTCTTTCAACAGAATTTTGGCCCCACGCTCCTGCTTCTGAAATTCCGTGACCGCACCGGCAATGGAGGACTCAACGATGTTATCGCCCAGAATCACGCAAATCTTATCTCCGTCAGCAAAGTGCTCTGCCAGCCCCAACGCTTCCGCGATACCGCCCTCGCCTTCCTGATAGGTGTAGTTGATGTGCTTCAACCCGAACTCTTTGCCGTTGGCGAGCAACCGCAGAAAATCGCCCGAATTCCGGCCGCCTGTAACGATGAGCAGATCCTTTATACCCGCTTCGACCAGCGTCTGGATCGGATAATAGATCATCGGCTTGTCGAAGATCGGGAGCAGATGCTTATTCGTTATTTTCGTGAGCGGATAAAGACGGCTCCCCGTTCCTCCCGCCAGTACAATGCCTTTCATAAACCCCCGATAGGTTCGATTTTAACAGGCAACCCCGCGTGGGCATCCGCCTTCAATCGAGTTTGATGCTCGACTTCGGGTCCGGCTGAGACGCCTTCGGGGCGCCGCTCCGCAAACGGCGGCTCAATTGACGCACGATCAAAAGCAGAACTGCGACTCCGATAGCGCCCTTGGAATAAAAGCTCGAAGGAGCCGATGTCCTCAGCCCCATGATCAGGACCACCACTACAATGAGAGCGAGTCCAGCAGTCCAAATCGTCATCGACGATCGTAGAGCCGCCTTCCGTTCCGCTTGCGCGCGCCTTTCGTACTTATTCATGGGGCGTCGAATCCAGAATAAAATCTAGAATAACCTAAAGGGCGGCGCCGCATCGCAAAGCGAAGTTCGGAATTCTGGATTAATTCACGACTTTGTAACACATTTGTAATGCTTGTTCGATTACGCTGGGTTGTGATCGTTCAATAAAGGCTCGCATGCGAAAAATAGCACTCATCGAAGATGACGCCGACCTGTTCACGTTGGTCAAGTATAACCTTGAAAAAGAAGGCTTTGGTGTGGTTGGGTCCAGCACGGGCCGCGGGGTGATTGAGCTCTTCCGGCGCGAAAAGCCAGACCTCATTCTGCTAGACATTATGCTGCCCGATTCCGACGGCTTGGAGATTTGCAAAAGCATCCGTCAGAATCCCGAATTAGCTCATATTCCGGTTATATTCCTCACTGCTCGAGCGTCCGAGACGGATCGCATCGTGGGCCTGGAACTCGGGGCGAACGACTACATCGTAAAGCCCTTTTTCGTGCGCGAATTGGTCGCGCGCATCCGCATTCAATTCCGTGGCCAAACGAGCGCTACTCGCGTCCTTAAAGCGGCCGCCCTCGAGCTGGATCGCAGCAGTTGCGAAGTTCGTTTGGATGGTGCGCTACTCACCCTCACCGCGACTGAATTCCGCCTGCTCGAGTTTCTGATGAATCGTCCCGGCGTAGTGTTCAGCCGGGAACAATTGTTGGATGCCGTGTGGGGACATGACCGGGCCGTAACGGACCGTACTGTGGATGTCTACATTCTGCGCCTCCGCCAGAAAATTGAGGCTGATCCAGCCAATCCTCTGCTCATTCGCTCCGTCCGTGGCTTCGGCTATAGCTTCAACAACGCCGTTCAGACCCAGGAAGAGTCCAGTGAGCGTACCGCCGTCGCGCAATAGGTTTACGCCGCAAGCGGCAGCCATTGCGGAAGCCGTCTTGCTTCATTCCGGCTGTCGGTAGCAATGGCAAGAAACGGATAGCAAACGGTGCCCTCGGCCGCTTATGCTGTTTCAGATGAACGCTTTTGAATTCAACCCAGTGCTTCAATTGGCGCTGCGCTCGGCTCTCGACCATCTCAACACCCTTAAGACGCATCCAGTTCACGCGACTTTAACGCTCCCAGAATTGCGGCGGCAGCTGGATCGACCGCTCTCGAATGACCCTATGGCACCGGAAGAAGTCGTCCAAGAGCTAGTGGAGGACACCCGCGGTGGCATCCTTGGTTCGGCTGGCGGCCGCTTTTTCGCTTGGGCGATAGGAGGGGCTCTGCCCGCCTCGCTCGCCGCTGACTGGCTCACAGCTGCCTGGGATCAAAACGCTGCGCTCTATGCGGCGGGACCGGCAGCTGCCGTTGTGGAAGAAGTTGCGGGAGGTTGGTTAAAGGAGCTGCTCGGCCTCCCAAAGGAGTGTTCCGTAGGCTTTGTGAGCGGCTGCCAAATGGCGCACGTCACCTGTCTCGCCGCCGCCCGCCATAGTTTGTTTCAGAGACTGGCATGGGATGTGGAACGAAATGGGCTGGCGGGTGCTCCTCAAATTAAAGTGCTTGCCTCCAATCGGCATGGCTCTATTGAGAGGGCCGTCCGTCTGCTGGGTATTGGGGACGGCAATGTGCTTGATCTACCATTGGATGAAAAGGAGCGGCTGCGGCCCGAAACGCTGGAGATCGCACTAAAGACGGCGGCTCGAGATCCCGTAATCGTGGTTCTTCAGGCGGGTGATTTGAATACGGCAGTTTTGACGATTACCGCGAACTGATTCCTCTTGCGAAACGTTATTCCGCCTGGGTCCATGTAGACGGCGCATTTGGATTATGGGCGGCCGCCAGTCCTGCGTTCAGGCATCTGTTGGAAGGCTTTGAGCAAGCGGACTCCTGGGCGACGGACGGACACAAATGGCTCAACGTGCCCTACGATTGCGGCTATGCCATTGTGGCCCAACCTGATGTGCATCGGGCAGCCATGTCGCATCGCGCTTCCTATTTGGTCCATGCTACCGAAGCTCGCGATCAAATTGACTGGAACCCGGAATGGTCGCGGCGCGCTCGCGGTTTCGCAACTTATGCGGCAGTGCGCCAGCTAGGCCGCTTGGGTCTTGCCGAGTTGGTTGAGAAATGTTGTCGCTCGGCAAGCGCCCTGGTAGAAGGACTCGGCAAATTACCCGGGGTAACGATATTGTGGCGTCCTGTTATCAACCAGGGGTTGGTTCGATTTCTCCATCCCTCGCCGGCGGCGTCTGAGGAGGATCATGATCTATACACGGATCAAGTCATCGACCGTATCGCGGCCCACGGCGCGGCATTCTTTATGGGAACGACATGGCGGTCTAAGCGCACCATGCGCGTCAGCGTCATGAATTGGCAAACCGATGAACGCGACCTGGCGGTTGCGATAGAAACCGTGGCCGAGTGTCTTGCCTTTCAGCAAACCGCGATCACCACAACCCATAGGTAAAAACCGATCGCTCCGATTAGCGTACCGAAAACCCCGCGATCTTCTGCACGGCGTCTTCCATCTCTTCCACGCCACGCACCTCCGCCATCCTTGGCCCCATGTGCAGCGCCGCAGCCAGATCGCTCAACCGTTCCGCCGGTCCAACCGCATAAACTTCCACCCGTCCGTCATCCAAGTTCCGCGTCCAACCATTCAATCCCAATTCCTCCGCCCTGCGCTGGGCAAAGTAGCGAAATCCCACGCCTTGCACTCGTCCGCTCACCAGCCAGCGCTTAGCCTCGCTCGGTTTCATAAAATGTATTGTCGCGTTTTGTCAAACTGAGAAAGGACCATGGCCTTCCCTATTCAACGCTTGCGCCGTTTGCGCTCTTCCGAAGCACTGCGCCGGCTGGTTCGCGAAACTCAACTTGCGCCCTCGCAATTTGTCCTTCCTCTGTTCGTCGTGCCTGGGCAAGGAATTCGCAAAGAGATCCTCTCCATGCCGGGCAACGCCCAAATGTCTGTGGATAATATCGTGCGCGAGTGCCAACACTGCCTAAAACTGGGTTTGGCCGGAGTGATTCTCTTCGGCATCCCGGCCGAGAAAGATGAAACTGCCTCAGGAGCGTACGACCCAGATGGCATCACCCAGCAAGCCATTCGCGCTATTAAGAAAGAAGTGCCCGGCCTGCTTGTCATCACCGACGTCTGCAACTGCGAGTACACCAGTCACGGCCACTGCGGTTGGATCAAAGATGGCGATGTCGATAACGACGTGACCCTCGGCTGGCTGTCCAAAACCGCCGTATCTCATGCTAATGCCGGTGCCGATATCGTCGCTCCCAGCGACATGATGGACGGCCGCGTCCAAGCCATCCGTCAAGCGCTGGATGCTGCCGGCCACACCAATACGCCCATTCTTTCGTATGCTGCTAAATACGCGTCGGCGTTTTACGGCCCCTTTCGCGAAGCTGCCGAATCGGCGCCGCAATTTGGCGACCGCCGCAGCTATCAAATGGATGCTTCAAACTCCCGTGAAGCCATGCGCGAGATTACCCTTGATTTGGAGGAAGGCGCCGACATGATCATGGTCAAGCCGGCCATGGCCTATCTCGATATCATCCGCCAAGCCCGCGACCGCTTTGACGTTCCCTTGGGCGCTTATCAGGTAAGCGGCGAGTTCAGTATGATCATGGCCGCCGCTCAGAACGGCTGGCTCGATTTGGATCGCACCATTCTTGAATCGCTGACCAGCATCCGGCGCGCCGGTGCGGATTTCATCCTCACCTATTTCGCCAAGCGCGCCTCTGATTTGATTTCGTAACGGGAGACGCCATGCCGCCCCTTTATTCGCTTGGCAATCGTCCCGACAAGTAAATTCTCTGCGGCTGTGCGTGCTTCGCCCCGGCAATCCCGCGCGCCACATGCACGGCAATCGGCTGGCCCGGTCTAAAACTCGCCTGCACCCGCATAACATCATCGGGCGTCATCACCGGTATGCGATTAATCGAAAGAATCGTGTCGCCATCTTGCATGCCAATATCATCGGCGAACGAGCCTGGGTCTACCGTCACCACTTTCACCCCACTCTTGTCTTCGATCAAAAGGTCTTCCCGCTCTTTTTCCGAAAGACGCTGAATGGTGATGCCGAACTTTGCCGAACCCGGTGTTTTATTCGAAGTGGCGAGCGGCGGCGTCTCTTTCGGCTCGTTTTCGGTGACCTGCGATTCGCCCTGCCATATGACCGACCGTTCGCCAATTGCCACCTTGAAATCCATCCGCTTACCGTTACGGTCAACCGTGACGTCGGTTGTCGAGCCAATCGGCATATCGGCCACGCGCGTGACCAGGTCGGCACCGTCTTTGACCGGCTTGTCGTTCAACGCCACAATGACGTCGTCCGCTTTGATGCCCGCTTTACCCGCTGGACCCGCGTCGGCCACCGTTTCGACCATCACGCCATGGTCAAGCCCGAACGCTTCAAGCGCGCCCGCTTGGCCGGGATTCCATTTAATTCCGATCGAACCGCGCACCACGCGCCCGTTGCGAATGATGTCGTTATACACCTTAACCGCCATGTTCGAGGGCAGCGCAAAACCAACGCCTTCATACGATCCGCCGCGCGTGGCAATCATCGTATTAACGCCAATCACTTCGCCGCGGATATTGAGCAGAGGGCCGCCACTGTTGCCGGGATTAATGGCCGCATCGGTTTGCAGAAAATTTTGAAACGATGTCGTCCCTGGCAAATCGCGGCTCGTTCGTTCGGCGCTCACGATCCCCGCTGTCACCGTAGCTTGCAAGCCGAACGGCGAACCGATCGCGATCACCCAGTCCCCCACCTCCACACCGTCGGAATTGCCGATCTGCACCGGCACGAGCGGCCGCTTCGCATCCACTTTCAAGACCGCCAGATCTGTCTCTTTGTCGAATCCAACCACCCGTCCGCGATATTCGGTTTCGTCTTCGGCCACTTTTACCTTGATGCGGTCGGCATTCTCAACCACGTGATAATTGGTTAAAATATAGCCGTTTCGATCCACCACGAAGCCGGTCCCCGACCCTTCCGAGCGGAAGGCACGCGGCTCCGCGCCGAAAAAGCGCCGGAACAATTCATTGGGGTCTTGTTTCTTAGGTGAATCCTGGCTGTCGCCGTTGTCTTCTTCCTCCGGATCGCTCTTGCGTGTATGCTTCGCACCCGGTTTGGCCAGATAGTCGGATTCGATGTAGACCACCGATGGCTCTACCTTCTTCGTGAGCTTATTGAACTCGTTGCTGATGGGCACTGCCGCCGGAACGGTCAGCGGCGTCGCATCGGGCGCCACTGCGGAATTTTGGCGTTCGGCCTTCACCCCGGTATTGAGAATGCTGCCAATCACAATACCCACAATCAGCGTGAACAGCAGCAGCAGGAAGCTCAACATCTTCGGCTGCTTGATCTTGTCGAAAAACGGCGTCACAGAAAAACCCTTTCGAACCAGGTATCTATAGTATAGAGGCTTTTCCCCGCGGCCTTCAGGTTACCGGACAAAATGTCGAGATGGTTGACTTGCGGGCGCAGGCCGACGCTTCGCAGTGCAATTCGCCAGCGGCACGAATGCTCCGGCCGAGAGCTTGCGGGAGCTAGTGGCTTGATACATCCGGTTAGCCCTCCCCGAGTGGTAGCTTAATTAGGAGACTAAACAAGGCGAGGGCTAATGCGAGCACTAAAGTGTGGACTACTTCTATCGGCTATATTTCTTCTCGGATGCGCGAACAAGGCAACAATTCCAGCAGCCCCCATTAAGCTGGGCTTAGTCACCTGGATCGGCTACGGACCTTTTTACGTCGCCAAAGAAAAGGGTTTCTTTAGCGACAACAAAGTTGATGTGGATTTGCAAAGGATCGAGGGGGCTGTCGAGAGGCGCGCGGCCATCGCGTCAGGACAATTAGACGGTATAGCCTTGACTCTTGATGCCATGGTGGTTCTGCGCAGTCGCGGGATACCCGTCAAGACGGTAATGGCGATCGACTCCTCAAACGGCGGGGACGGGCTTGTCGCCATCAACACCGTGGCAACCGTCGCAGATCTGAAGGGTAAACAAATAGCTTTCCCATCGGGCGATCCCAGCCACTTCTTCTTGTTTACGGTCCTGAAAAAGAACGGCTTGAAAATGTCTGACATCAAGCCGGTGTATATGGATGCGGATCAGGCAGGCGCAGCTTTCGCATCAGGCAAGATTGATGCGGCTGTGACTTGGGAACCGTGGCTGTCGAGGGCCAAGGAGGTCGGGCGAGGGCATGTTTTGGCAACCTCCCGGGAATTTCCAGGCACGATTGAGGATGTCCTTTTTGTGCGTGACGACGTGATTCAGAAACGGCCCGACGCGATTACTGGAATCGTTAAGGCGTGGTACCGCGCGGTGGATTTCATTGCAGCAAACCCCGATGAATCGAAGGCCATCATGGCGAAGGCGTTCGATCTTAGTAGCGACAAGATCAATCTGTTATTTCGGGGAATCCGCTACGAAGGGAAATCCGGGAACGAAGCGGCATTTGGTACTGCCTCGGAACCAGGATTTCTTTTTCCCCTTTACGATCAAATCACCGAAGCGTGGCTGGCTGAAAAAGTCATTCAAAAGGCCGACAAGCCCGCCGACGGCATCGATCCGCAATTCGTCCGCCAACTTCACTAAGAAGACTTGTCATGAGCGTCACGCCGAAATTGGAACTGGTGAACGTTCGCCTGAACTATGCCGCGGCGGGACAAGTCGAGTCCGATTTGCAAACGCTCACCCACGAGGCGGTTAATCTGGAGGGTTCCCACGGAGCGCCTCCGATACGAATCTACCCAGGCGAATTTACCGTGCTGCTCGGACCGTCCGGTTGTGGCAAGTCGTCTCTTCTGCGCATGGTCGCCGGACTGATAACACCGAGTTCGGGCGCAATTCTGAAAGATGGCCGTCCGGTGACAGGCCCAGGGAATGATCGAGTCATGGTCTTTCAGGCATATACTTCATTTCCCTGGCTGACCGTGGAAGAGAATTTACTGTTCGCCTTGGACTTGGAGTCAAACGGAGGCGATTCTCAAAACGCGGCCAGATCTAAGAGGGACAGGGCGAAAGAGATGCTGGAGTTTGTCGATCTCGCCGACAGCGCTCACAAATTTCCCCGCGAGCTTTCGGGCGGCATGAAGCAGCGGGTGGCTATTGCCCGCGCCTTGGTTTGTAATCCCGACATTCTTTTGATGGACGAACCATTCGGTGCGCTAGACCCTCATATTCGTGTTAAGATGCAGGAACTTATGCTGCGCATCGGGCAGGCCGTGAAAACCACTGTTATCTTTGTCACTCACGACGCCCGCGAAGCTGTCTTCCTCGGGGATGTTATCTATATCTCAACAGTAAGACCGTGTTTCTTGAAATATCGGATTCTCCATCCGTTCGATAAGACGAAGATTGACCGTGAAAAAGCGCGCGATCGCTACTCGGGCGAGTTCCTTCGCTTTCAGCGCGAAGTGGAAGACCGCATGCAATTTCTCATCGAACACCCGGAAACTCCACGTTTGGCGGAAAAAGAGGACGATACGTCTTTCCAACGTTCCACCTTGGGAGTTTTGGAGCAATTGTCGGACGAAGCCGAATTGTGAGAAAACTATGCCGCTGGATTCGAACGCCGTACGCGAAAGATGGAACCAGATTCGGGACAACCCAGAGTGTAGCCTGGCGCTCACCGCTGAGTCGGTCTCCGAGTATCTGCGAGAGAAAGAATCGAAATTAGTCCGTGATCGGATTTCTGAGAGTCTTGTCCAGTTAGCCGATTACCGCTTAGACGTAAAAAGCTTTAGTAGCACCGATTTTGGTCCCGGCGATCTGGCCACTTGTGAAGGCCTGGAAGCGTTCCTTATTCCGGCCGTCCAGGGTGTGCTCTCATTTAACGATTTTCTCGAGGTATTTAGCCCTTCCGACGAAAGGCGCAGGGAGTTCATCGCCGCCTTTACGGGAGACGCCAATCAGTTGCTGGCGGCATGGGCGAAGGATCAAGGCCACTTTCCGGGTGAGCCGTACGCAAAGCAAGCGACGATCATCCAGAATTTGCCACCGACCTTGGTGCAAAAAAAACTGAAAAACGGCATCGACATTACGGAAGCGGCGGCGATGGCTTGCCGCGTCTCGATTCATTTAATTATCCTCAAACTGAACCAGTTCCAGCAAAAGCAAAGCGGAGAATTGTCATCGTTGCTGGCCGGCCAGTTATTGGACGACGACAAGATGTTTATCGCCCTCGCCAATGCGATTCGCTTTCTCGTGTCTTCTTTTCAAAAGGGGCCGGGCGATACCGAGGAAAAGAGGATTTTGAACGCCAACCTTAAGGGAGAGTCCGGTTCCGGTTGGAGTTGGGCTTCGGCTGAGCTCGCCACTCTGCCGCCTATGCTCTTTTTCACTAGCGCCGCTGTCGATGCGTTTGCGGAACTTGACCTCTTATTGATCCGCCCGGCGCGTGACGGACCGGACGGCACAGCTGGCCGGCAGAAAATTATCGACTTCTACGAAAGAGAACGGCAATGCCTCGAAAATCTTCAACTTTGCGTAGAAATGGCTCGGATTTGGGTTCAGAATTCTGTCCTTCCAAATCTGAGTTTCGGTCTTGGGCAACATGTCGAACCCGATATTGAATACTGTTTTGCGGGTGATGAAGCGTCGAAACTAAATAACAGTCTTGAGAGTTTTAAGGACTGGCCAGTGATCTTCTATAACAATCTTTACGCCTTGCAGATCCTCCTTTGGTCTTGGGCGGATTGGGATGAACAGGGATCGGGCAAAAACTTGGACGTAAAGAGTCAGGTCAATCGGGCTCTCGTCCAATTGATCGCCAATGACGGCAAGCCGGCCATAAGAGAGGTTCTGAAGAACGTAGCATATAAGTTCTTTTTGCCCGGCAAGGGATTCTTTTCGCCCGGGAAAGAGCGATGTTGGGAGTATATTGATCTTGGCTTCCTTCAGCTGTTCACGCGGCTTCTCGTTTTGTTCGTCGTGTACGGCGTAGGTGACAGAAATCTTCTGGAGCCGGTTATCCGCGATCTGTATGTCAGGCTCATGCAAGGCAGAAACCAAAAAAATGCCAAATATACCGCCCTGTGGTCTGAGTCAAAAATCGAAGTTTTCTCTACCCAACGCGCGATTCAAGCTCTCACTTTCTACCATGCATATGCCAGCGGCAAGGAATTGGTGGGCGAGGTCAACCACGAGCGGACAATCCCCCAGGACGAGTTGTTTGTGTTCCGTAACAAGACCGGGCGGCGACTCGTTCTTCAAGCCGTCTCAGATGAGCCGGCGGCCCCTCCGGTTGCCGAGAAGCGGATAGATGTTCCAGAGGAACCGGCGATCTATGCCGGCCTTAGGGCGGCAAATACATTCGGCGATTATTGTCAGGAGCGCGGGATTAAGGTAAAGATGGATCTGGCGAAAGAGGATGAAATTAAGCTCTTAACCAAGGCCACAACGCTCGGAAACAATATCATCAGAGCATTCAAAGGTGGTGAAATTCAAGCCGGGCCTGCGCAACTCTTGCTGGATTCGCTTGTCGGTATCGCCGGTTCTCCCACCCGAAATGGCAATCTTCTTGACCGCGAGCAAGACCTGGTCGAAGAGCAGTATCTTCGCTTAATGGGCGGGCTTGCGCAAGGCCGGGCGAGTGGAGTGTAATGCGGCGGGGGCCGTTCCGGATGTTAGCAGAGGAAAGCGGGATTAGTTTTCCTGTTTTTGACCGCCACCTCGACGATTTGGAAGCCGTGTGTCTTCTCAAGGAAATCGTAACCTTGGGGGATCGAATTCTCGAACTTCGTGATGGCCGCCGGTTGACGAAGCGGCAAGCCGAAGAAATGTTGCATCCCTTGTTGGCCGCTTCAGCCAGCCCTCTGACAAGTTCGGAAATTATAGAAAAAGTTCGCGATACTCTGAAGGGATTTGAACCATGAGAACCTTGATGTTTTATTCGTACAAAGGCGGCAGTGGACGTACGGTTGCGGTCGCAAACGTTGCCTCCGCGTTTTGCAAGCACGGCAAGAGAGTTGCTGTCGTCGATTTGGATTTTGAGGCGCCTGGGCTTCATCATTTGTTTGCGGCCGATCAAACCAGGCAGTTCCGCCGCGGAAAAGGTATTCAACATTACCTAAAGGGAGAAATTAATCTTCATTCTCTGTTGGACGAAACCGTCATTGATGTTTTCGGCATTGATGGGCCTCTCAGCATGCACGCCGTTCCCAAAGGTTCATCGTTGCTTTATTTTCTAGCGTCGACGAAAGTAACGCAAGTGGACGCACACTCGCCTCAGGTCAACGAGCGGATGAAGGCGCTAATAGCCGCCCTTGAAAGCAAAGTTGATTTCCTCATCATCGACGCGGCGAGCGGCGTCCGCGATTCCTACTCCATAGCGGCGGAGGTGAGCGACGAGATGTACATGTTCTTTCGCTGGTCGACTCAGCACGTCGAGGGCACAATATTGATGGCCCAGTATATGAAGCTGCTGAAGGAGTTCGGGAAAAGTTCCATCTCATTTCAGGTAGTAGCGTCCGCCACTCCCAGCGAAAATGAACTGGATGCTCTCGACCCCGACTCTCGACAGAGTTTCGTCAAGCTCAGAAAGCATATAAGAGACAGGATTGAGGCCGAGTTGGAGGAGTGCATGATTGACCCTCCGAAGATCTTCCACGATATTCCCGAAATGATTGCCCTGAAATGGCGCGAGACCGTTGTCGTCTTCTCAGAGCAGTCGACCGAATATGAGGTTCTTGCCCAAAAAATTCTTAACAACCACGTTGAGCGGAGCGCGCACGCTTCGGCTCCTTAAAACGATCGGCAATGGAAACTCAGATAAAAAGCACGCCTCAAACGATAAATTCGAAAGCTGGCGCCGACGCGTGGAAACTTGCCGGCGGCAAGCGCAGCCGGGCAATCCTCTTGGGAGCGGCGCCCTTTGCAGCGCTGGCAGCGTTATGGTTCGGGCTAACCAGGTCGGACCTCATCAATCAAACATTCCTGCCATCAATGTCTAGCGTTCTTTCGGCGCTGGTTCAGGTGTTTACGTCTGAATCGTACCTCTCTGATGTATGGGTAAGCGTCTATCGCGTGTTCGGCGCGTTTGTGCTATCGACGATCCTCGCGTTGCCAATCGGACTTCTGGCTGCTTATTTCTCGACAGTCGCGGAGCTGGTAGAGCCATCCGTGGGATTCGTCAGATACCTTCCTGTTCCCGCTTTCGTTCCACTCTGCATTCTTTGGTTCGGCTTGGGTGACGTCGCGAAAGTCGCGGTTATTTTCTTAGGCACATTCTTTCAGATGATTCTATTGACGTCGGATGTGGGGCGCGAAGTTCCGCGCGAGTATATTGAAGCAGCGCTGACGCTTGGCGCGAAGCCGGCGCAGGTGTTCTTCCGCGTCCTTTGGCCCGCATCCTTACCCGGTATTGTAAATGCCTGCCGCACAGCTATCGGTTGGGCTTGGACCTATTTGGTAGTGGCTGAAATTGCGGGTGCTACCACCGGAGTCGGATTTCGAATCATGCAGGCTCAAAGATATGTTGAAACGCCAAAAGTATTTGCCGGCATCGTGGTGATCGGCGTACTCGGAATGCTAACGGACCTCAGTTTTGGCTTGCTCCAGAAACTGATGTTTCGTTGGCGGTGATAAGCTGGAAGTCAGTCGAGTCGTCGGGTTGTAACTGCTCATGATTCCCGACTGCGGAGGTGTAAGATGCCGATTGAGCTTAGTGAGATCCCCGATCCGCTTAAACATGCGGCTCGATGCGGTAATCTCATCCCATTTATTGGCGCCGGAATTTCACGCCTAGCCAAGAGCCAACTAAAAAATCCATTCCCCACCTGGACGGAGATGATTCGCGAGCTTAGCACTTTGGCAACCGCTCAAAAACTTATCAGTTCGGACGAAAAGGAGGAGATCGATGGCCTAATCAAGCAAGGCAAGTATCTGATGGCGGCAGAGGCTCTCCGGGAATCTGTGCGCGATGACTTTTTTGAAGATTTGATGCACAAGCGATTTGGTGATCCAAACGCTGAACCAGGCTTGATTCACGATCGGCTTTTCGATCTAAAACCTTCCCTAATACTGACTACGAATTATGACAAGCTGCTAGAGAAGGCCTACTATAACAAGTTCAACAAAATTCCCGAGGTGAAGACATTCAGGCAGGCGCATGATGTTGAGAAATTTATGCGGAAGCATGAACGCTGGGTGGATCATCCTCTTATCTTTAAGATTCACGGCAGTGTGGACGAGGCCCGTGATGCTGTGTTCGCTGAAAAATCGTACCGCGAGCTTAGGTATCGCGCGCAAGGGTATCGAGCCGTCCTCGGCGCAATCTTTGTGACCCGTGTAGTCTTGATGCTCGGCTTTTCATTTTCTGACCCAGAGATAGCCGCTCTTATGGAAACGCTCCGGGAGTCGTTGGATCACCGATCCAGTATCGACTACATCGTGCTGCCGAAAGGTGAAAAGGGCTCAGTGGAGAAACGCCGGCTAAAGGAGGACTTCGGGCTCCAAACCATCGAATACGAACGCCAATCCGATGATAGTCATCCTGAGTTGTTGGAACTGATCGATCGCCTGTCGGCGTTAATTCCTCCGCACGCACATGGTTCCGCAGCGCATGCCTGAGTTGGCTCAAAAAGCGCCCACGGCACAGCGTGCCACCATAAAGTACAGGAGATCTAGACTTTGGGTGGCCTCGGCGTGCCCGTTGTGCGCGAGCTCCTTAGAAGGATCTCATTGAACATTTGGTCGGACGTTGAATACGTCTATCGTTGCTTAGCCGATCGCGAACGCACTCTCGCTTTTCGTGAAGCGATTCGGGCCGCCGTAAAACCTGGAAATATAGTTCTGGACTTAGGCACCGGATCGGGCATCATGGCCTTGTTTGCCGCCGAAGCGGGAGCTGGCAAGGTGTACGCTGCCGAAATTGGCGAATACCTACACCGGGCGGCGGCGCAAACTTTTGCGCAAAGCGAATATGCCTCCCGCTTCACGCTCATTCGGCAGAACGCGCTTGATTTGGCTCTGTCTCAAATCGAGAAGCCGGCTGTGGTGATTTGCGAAATGATCACGACCGGGTTGATTAGTGAGATGCACGGTCCGGTGCTCAACGCGTTGAAGCGCGCCGCTATTATTGACGCCCAGACTCGCTTGATACCGGCGGGTCTTTCGACGAGTGTCTCATTGGTCTCCGCAGACTTCCAGATTTACGGTATGCGGCTGGAATTTCCGATTTTCCTGGACTATTTCACCCGCGCTTTACCGCGGCCGTGCGAGTTTTTGTCGCTACCCAAGGAAGCGCAATCCGTTCAATTTGGTCTGGCGTTCTCAGAAGATATTGACATTGAGGAACAGGTTATTGTGAATAAGTCCGGTCGCTTAAACGGACTCCGTCTGGATTCCGCGACCAGTTTCCCGAATGGAGCAAGCCTGGGTACTTGTGTTTCATACTGCCAGCCCGTCATATTACCGGTTGCCGAAGCCGAAGTGCGTGAAGGACAGGCGGTGACGGTTCACCTCAAATACAGTATGGGTGGCGGCTTCGACGGGCTGACTTACCGGGTCGACGTCTGACCGCAGACTTTAGCTTTCAAGAAACCCGCGCTTCATGGCGATCAGCACAGCGTGTGTCCGGTCGTTCGCTTTGAGCTTGGCGATAATGCTCTTCATGTGGCTTTTCACTGTCTCTTCCGAAATGTAGAGGCGGTCGGCCACAATCTTGTTAGAGCACCCGCTAGCGATCGTGCGCAGAACTTCGATCTCCCGCTCAGAGAGAGCGTCTTCGCTCATGTGAACGGCCACCTCCGAAGCGATCTCAGCCGGTATTCTTCGCTGGCCCGCATGTACGCTGCGGATGGTGTCGATCAACTCCGTTCGCAACATATTTTTCAGCAAGTAGCCCGATGCACCGGCTTTCAGCGCGCGCGTGGCTTGCACGTCTCCAGAGTATGTGGTGAGAACAACGATACGCGCATTCGGAAAGTCGTTTCTGATCGCCTTCGTTGCCTCCAAACCATCCATGATAGGCATCCGAACATCCATCAACGTCACATCCGGACGCAGTTCTCTGTAGGCGACTACCGCTTCTTGTCCATTCGCCGCCTCACCCACCAGTTCCATATCTTCCTGCAACCGTAAAGCGAATGCGATTCCATCGCGCACAAGATGGTGATCGTCCGCGCACAGCACCCGAATTCGAGCGGACAAGCTCTCCTTCCGCTCTTTCGTAGCTGTCGGACTGGTATTTAGGCGGTCCCGCATCGATCCACTATGAATAGCACAGAAATTGCTAGGCAGTCATTACTCACAAACCTGAAGAGGGATTTCTAATCCCCCCGTTCGAGTGACAGGGCAAAGCCCGTCCATACCATACAATGAAGCCTGAGACAGACTTACCACGTGCGCCAGCGGAACACCCCAGGTGATTGGTCGCGAGCGGCCTTCCACTCGAAGCTTTGCAGGCCCTTAGCTTCGCTGCTTCTTCTCTGCGTATCTCTACCTGCCTTTGGTCAGCGCTGGCACGCCTTCACCCTAAGTCAGCTAAAGCCCCAAACTGCGCCGCCGTTGGATGACATGGCGCACATGACTTGGACCCGCCGGGATTATGCGCCTAATGATATTGCGGCTTTGGCGCAGACGAAAGATGGCTATCTTTGGATCGGGTCCAAGCTTGGTCTGTACCGCTTCGACGGACGTCAGTTCTCGCCTTATCCGTTCACATCGGCAGACCCCCGGCTTCCCTCCTCCGATATAGGAGCTCTGGCTGCGGACCGCAATGGCGGTTTGTGGATTGGTTACCGAATGGGCGGCATCACCTACTTGAAGGGTGCCGAGAAGATCGACTACAACCAAAACAACGGACTTATCAGTGAATCCACAGAGCAATTAGTCTGCCGCGACGATGGCTCGGTTTGGGCTACCGCCGATGGCCGTCTCATGCACCTGGCCGGATCAGTATGGGAGAACTACTCAGCTAAGCACGGCCTATCCTCCGAAGGCCTCTACACGCTCTTTTTCGACCGCGATGGCAATCTCTGGACGGCCGAAAAGGGGCACGTCTATGAACTGAAACACGGCACTGATAAATTCATCTCCGTCGCGTTGAAGAACCTGGGTGTGAACCAGTTCGCGCAACTGCCGAACGGCGCCCTTTGGATTTCCGACGCCTTTACAAACGTCAGGCCGTTGTCTGACCACAGTGACAAGGCTGTACGCATTCCTGGAGTGCCGGTCATGATGGTTGACGACGAAGGAAGCATCTGGCTCGCTCACGATTTCGGAGGCGTCACCAGAATCAAGTCGCCGGGCAGCGCCACGCAAAAAGCCGAGAATTATGGAACCATCAACGGCCTAACCGATGGCCAAACGAGAACGATCTTGATGGATAAACAAGGAGCCATTTGGGTGGGTACCGCTCAAGGCTTGGATCGTTTTCAGCATTCCCCTTTGAGGAAATTTCACACTGTTCACCTGGACTACTTCCCCGCTCTGGTGGCCGACAGAAGAGAGGGAATTCTCTTCAACGATATGGATAAACCACTGATGCGCCTCCAGCAAGGGCGTCTCTCGTTTATCGGCCAGCCTCATGGGAGCAGTTCCCTCTTTCAAGACGACGAGGGAGGTATCTGGCTCTTAGATCCCATTCCGCACGATCTCTTCCGTTATCCCGAGGATGGCGGACCTCCCACGCGCCTTCCGATTCCGGCCATTGCCAGGGAAGTGGAAACCTGGTGCATAGGGAAGGATATCGACGGAGCAGTGCTCGCCTCATTTGAGGGACACGGGTTGTGGCGGTATGCCGGCAAATGGGAGCAAGTGAGTGCGCCCGGACTGCCTAAAGAGGCGCCGGTTTCACTGATGCGAAGTAAAACCGGCCGCCTGTGGGTGGGTTACCCGCACAACCAGATTGCCGTGGAAGATAGCAGCGGATTTCACATCTTTGGCGCAGAGCAGGGCTTGGAGCTGAATGCTGTCTTGACGTTTTACGATGCGGGGGACCACCTCCTGATCGGCGGCTCAGACGGCTTGGCCTATTACGACGGCCATACGTTCCACTCACTGCAGGTACGCGCCCAAAACCTCTTGCGGGGTATTTCCGGTATCGTAAAGGACCGCTTTGGCGACCTCTGGCTGAATGCCGCCGCGGGCATAATTCGTTTGCCCGCAACGGAATGGAAAGCTGCGCTGAACAGTAACCGATACGCTATGGATTTTCAGCTTCTGAACGAGCGCGATGGTGTGATGGGTACACCGGCACAGAGTAAGCCGACGCCATCCGCTGTTGTGGACAAGGGCGGTTTAATGTGGTTCGCCACCTCCGGTTATCTCGTGTCCATAGATCCTGGTTCTGTCAGAACAGCTGACGCTACACCCAATGTGCTGCTGCAATCGGTCTCCGTAAACGGAACAGTCGTTCGCTATGCCGACGACCTGCCATTGACCGAAGATTGGCGTCGGCTGAGGACTGTGCGCTTTGAGTACATCGGCGTCGATTTAGATGCGCCCGACCGTGTTACCTATCAGTACATGCTTGACCCATATGAAAAGGAGTGGCAAGAGGCCGGCAATCGGAGAGAGCAATCCTATACGAACCTCTCGCCCGGCGAGTATCGCTTTCGTGTCCGGGCTGCTAGTGGAACCGGTAGATGGAGCGAAATGACCTCTCCTCTGCAACTGAAAGTGCTACCCGCTTTCTATCAAACAAAGTGGTTCTATGTAACGTGCACGCTGTGCCTCTGCGGTTTACTGTGGCTTGTCTATCACATGCGCGTTCGATATTTGACCTCCCAAATGCAAGAGCATCTCGAAGCGCGCGCCCACGAGCGTCTGCGGATCGCTCGCGATCTTCACGACACACTTCTACAAGGAGTACAGGGTTTGCTGCTGCGCTTCCACTTCGCCACCGAGCAACTGCGCGCCGAAGAACCGGTCCGGGAGATGCTTCGCACCGCCCTCAACCGTGCCGACGAGGTGATTAACGAAGGCCGCGAAAAAGTGCGCGAACTCCGCGAACGCACGTCCTCCAGAGATCTTCTGGAGGATCTCGCCCAGGTTGCTAACGCCCTGCAAATCAAGGGAGAGACACCCATCACCTTGCTCGTGGAAGGCGAACCCAGGCTTCTGTTCACCATGGTGCAGGAAGAACTGTGCAGCATCGCACGGGAGGCTCTTACCAACGCAGTGCGCCATTCGGGATCGGCTCATATCGAAGTAAAGATTCAGTTCGACATCAAGCAACTGCGGCTTTGTTGCTCTGACGATGGCTGTGGCATGGACACTGCAGTACTGGAAGCTGGTTTCAAGACGGGCCACTGGGGAATTGTCGGCATGAACGAGCGTGCGTCACGCCTCGGCTGTAAGTTAGAGGTCCGCAGCGCGCCAGGGGCGGGCACCAAGATCGAGGTTGGCATCCCGGCCAAAAGCGCTTATGCGGCCCCTGCCGGCTCGCCTCGCGAACGTAAGTTCGACCTGTTTTCTCGACTGCTGACGAATGGCCACGCGAAGTAACACTCCGCTCCCCCCAAGCCCTTAAGATGCAGCACTCTTCAACTCTACCGCCAAAATGCCCGTTAGAATGAGTCCTCCACCCGCCACTGCGTAAACCGTGAGCGGCTCTCCCCCCAAAGACACTGCCGCCACCAATGCCACTACCGGTTCCAATGCGAAGATCAGCGCCGTGCGCGTAGCCGTCGTGTAGCGTTGTGCCCAGGTCTGCAGCGCGAACGCAGCCGCCGTGGCAAACACCGCCGTTAGCCCCAGTGCCAACCATACGGCACGGCTCCATTGAGCACGCGGCGGCTCAAACGTGAGTGCCAGTCCCGATAAAATCGCCGCGCACGCAATTTGCCCCAGCGCGACCGCCTCCGTTCTTTCCCGTTGCGAGTAATAGCCGACAGTCAACAGGTGACAGGCAAACGCCACCGCACACGCCAGTGTCAGCAGGTCGCCCCGGTTCATATGGAAGTTGGCTGCAAGCGAGGGTAGTGTCATCACTACCATCCCTGCTGTCGCAACCAGGATCCCTGCAATCTCCCACTCTCCCGGTCTCCTCCGAAAAATAGCCGCGCCAATCACCGGCACCAGCACAATATAAAGGCCGGTCAGGAAACCCGAGTTTCCCGCCGACGTGTCCTTCAACCCTACCGTCTGCAAAATATAGCCAAGCCACAGAAACACGCCCGCAATCGCCCCTCCGCGCAAACCCCGCTGGATTTCGCGCCACTCCATCTTGCGAAACGCTGGAGCAAACAACAACGCCATGCAACTGCTAGCCATGGCGAACCGCAAAAACAAGAAGTAAAGGGTGGATATATCCGCCAGCGCACGCTTCACCACCACAAAGGTGCTACCCCAAATAATGGCAACCACCACCAGCGCAACGTCGGCCTGCCAGCGTGCGCCGTGTCGTGTAGCAGCCATTTGCGCAGCGGTGGAACTCACTCGCTTAGCCGGCAGCTTCGCTCACGACACCGTTATCCGATAGCGCCACCAGTGCCAGTAGGATGCGCCGCAGTCCCAGATCGCGCGTATCGGGCTGATACCACTCCTGATGTGTATGCGCGCCGCCGCCTTGTCCACCCGCTCCGATTGAAACCGCCGGCAAGCCCATCGAAAGCGGTACGTTGGCGTCAGTGGAAGCACAATCCACCCGCGCGCGAATGCTCAAATAGGCATCCACTGCCTCCAGCGTGCGCAACAGAGGTGAGTTCTCCTGCAACCGCCCGCCCGGCCGCGAACCCAGCTCTTTGATCTTGGCCGTCAACCGCTCTGTCCTCACGTCGCGATTCTCGCGCTCCAAACTACGCTCCACCGCTGTCGTCAAGAGCCCGGCAACTTCGTCCAGCAACAAGGGATCTTCCGAGCGCAAGTCGAGCTTCGCGCGCGCGCTCGACGGAATCGAGTTCACGCTGGTGCCGCCTTCCACCAGTCCGAAGTTATAGGAACATCGCGTCCGCCGTTCCGCACCCAGTCGCGCATCGGCCGCTTGCGCGAAACCACTGATCACATCGCCTACCGCATGCACCGGATTCGGTGTGCCGTAATCGTTCCAACTATGCCCGCCCGGGCCCGCGAAGCTGATTTCAAAACGCCGGCTCGCCAGCGCTTGCGCGGTGATGTGATCGGTAGACGGCCCGTCCAGCACTAAAAATGCGCGCACGCGCGCCACCAGCGCCGCCTGCTTGCATAAGAAACGCATGCCGCTCAAATTACCTTCGCCCTCTTCGCCTACATTCGCCACCAGCAATAAGGACGCAGCGAGCTCCCCCAGTTCGGCTGTTTCGCTCAGCACGCGCGCCAGCGCCAGCAGCGCCGCTAAACCCGCGCCATTGTCCGACGTCCCCGGGCCAACAAGCCGCCCATCCGGTGAAAAATAAACATCTTCAACCCGTTTGGGCGCAATCACCGTATCCAAGTGCGCCGAAACAATCAGCGCCGGCGATTCACTCTCCGCACCCCGCGACGCCAGTACATTGCCGGCCCGGTCGATCTTCGCTTCCCAACCCAACGAACTAAGCCGGTCGCGAAACCATTCGGCGCGCTGCTGCTCGAAAAAGGTCGGTGCCGCTATCCGGCAAAGCTGTAATTGCTGATCGTTAATCCAGTTTCGTTCGCGCGTGAACCACTTCTGTGCGCTGAACAAGGCGGCCTGCTCGGCAAGCTGCGCAACCCGGCGCGGATCCGGTACGGCCCGGCTAGCGGGTGGCGGCGTCTTGGATGGAGTGGCCAATGAAAATACCGATACTGTAGTTTACTTCGCCAGCCACGCCGCTTGCTCAGGAGCCCTCGCAGAACCACCCGTCAGCAAGCGTTCCTAATAAAATCTCCGCATCCATTCGGTCGCCATAAGAACATCTCCCTGCGATAACGTATGCCCTGCCTTTTCCCAATGCAGTGTTACCTGCGCCTTGGCAGCCCGCAAAATATTCGCCAGTTCAGCCACTTCATCTGTCCCCACAATCGGATCAGCCAAACCGCTCAACAGCAACACTGGTTTGCGGTTTAATTCAACCGCCTGCCTAGGCACAAACGGCACCATCCCTCGTATCAGCAGTGCACCCGCCAGTGTTTCCGGATAGCGCAAGAGCAAGCTCGATGCGATATTGGCGCCGTTTGAAAATCCAACAGCCACCAGCCTGCCTTCCGGAATGGCGTATGCCTCGCGTGCGCGCTCCACAAACTCCGCCAATTCTTTTGTCCGCAGTTCCAGGTCTTCCTGGTCAAACACCCCTTCGGCCAGTCTGCGGAAAAAGCGCGGCATGCCTTGCTCCAGCACCTTGCCAAGTGGACTCAGCAGTGCCGCGCCGGGTGCAATGACGCGCCCCAGCGGTAGCAAACTGCTCTCATCTCCACCTGTACCGTGCAACAACAGCAAGCAGGGCGCAGCGGGGGCGCTGGACGGCTCAAAGCGATGTTTGAATCCTAACTCTCGCGGCATCTCGCGGCGACTTCAGACCACCAACTCCAGACTCGGGGCTTTAACAGGTGGCAATGTGGCCTCCAACTGGTGGCGCGCCGCCTCATACTCTTTGGGCAACATGAGCCTTTCTCCCAGTTGTCCCGCCGCTTCGTCCACCGTCATGCCGGGCGGGTCGGTAGCAATTTCGAAAAGCACGCCGCTCGGTTCCCGAAAGTAAATGGAATGAAAATATTTGCGGTCCATCACAGGCGATACTTGCAAACCCAGCCTAACAACATGGCTTAACCATTCTTGCTGAGCCGCATCGTCCTCAGTCCGAAAGGCCACATGATGAATCGTCCCGGCGCCCATCATCCCTCGCCCTCCTGCGCCTCGCTGCACTTCTATATAACCTGCATCCGCACCCCCGCCCACCTGATAACGATTCTCGGCGACCTCTGAAAATTGCAGCCCGTTCACAAACAGCGCGCCGGATTCTTCGAAATCCGCCAGGTTCAACCTCACTGAGTGAATTCGCTGAATCGCTGGCGAGGCCGCTGCACCGCCGCCTTCTACTAACTCAACGCGCATGCCATCTGGATCAGATATCGCAACTCGCCCATGCTCTCTGCGTTTCAGCAGCCGCTCTTCCCACCATGCCAGCGCACCCTTCGGAACCTGAAAACTCACCGCCACCGGTTCGCTCGCGCCAATTCGTCCTGGGGCCGCTTCCGGCCACGCAAAAAATGTCAACAGCGTTCCAGGCGAACCCAGTTCGTCTCCAAAATAGAGGTGATAACTATTCGGATCGTCGAAATTGACCGTCTTCTTCACCAGCCTCATACCCAGTACGCCCGCGTAGAAATCGACGTTCCTCTGCGCGTCACTGGTGATGGCCGTAACGTGGTGAATACCATTCAAATGTTTCATTGGTAATACTCAGTTGGATGCGCAAAAGGTCGAAAAGTGGCGGTTGGTCCATAGATACTAAATCCGCCCTCACAACGGCCGGTGACAGCTTTTGCTATCGTCTCTACCGGAGGGTCCAAGTGTCCCAGGAACTCAACAATCTTTTCCGCAATGACCCATTTGCTTTCGCCCGCGCCAACGTCCTTTGGCCGGGCGATGCCGAAGGTGTAAACGGCTTGCAGCCGAACACATCCACCAACATGTTCAAAGCGAACAACAACATTGCTACCGGTGAATCGTTGTTCCACTTGAAAGGCGCCAGCCGGATTTGGAGTGGCGACCTGAACCGCAATGGCACCCGAGTGATGCTGACGAAGGGCCTCGGCGTGGTCAACGCCCCTGCCATGGCCATCTACTACCTCCCGTGGGCCAGGGATCAGTTCCTCAGAACCACGTTACGCAAGACGCGCCCGCAAGCCCAGCGGCACGCCAAGCCCGCCATCGCCCAAAATCCCCCCAATCCCGCCGCCTTTCCTCCGCAGGACACCAATGACCCGGATATCTTCTTCACCGCCGGCGTCAACGGTTGCATGGTGGTGATCGAAGGTACGCGTGAGGAGCCGGTGGTTTATCACTGCAATGCCATCTCGACCGCTGGATCGCCCATGGAGGCCGCGTGGACCACAGGCGACGCCGTATTAGCCCAAAACCGCATCACCGCCAAGGTTAACTGGATGAGCACCCGCATGGACCAGATGTCGATAGCGGACCCAAAAGGAGCCAAAGGCGCGGTCCAGACCGCCGCGCCCAGGAAAGGTACCATTCAGACCGACTATATGATTCTCGGAGGCGGTGGTGAAGTCGGTGCCGGCGAGGAAGACAAATGGTCGTCTATCCGTTCTAATATCGTCCGCACCATCGGCATTCAGCGCCAATCGGACAAGCGCGTCCGCTTACAAAACTCGGTGGGCACCGTCTTCGGCCATCGCAACAACGGAATGTGGACATTCTATTTCCAGAAGCTCGTCTGCTATCAGATCTGGCGCGATGTCGGAAAGGTGTTCAAGAATTGGCAACTCGACCAGGGCAATCTCTGGTACGTTGCCGATTGCCGCGAGTTCTGGCCAACCGGCGCTGGCCATGCGGTCTAAGAAAAACTCGCACTTTTGAAAGAAACTCTCCGACCAACCACTCTGGCAAACGATGGACCCGCGACGAGGTCAACTCTGTGGAGCGCTCCCGCCTCCTCGCTGGACAGCAGCTGAACGCGCCTCCCACCAAGCCCTCAAGCGACTCCAATCTATAAGACCCAAAGGATTAAGGAGCAAATTGGCTTCGAATCCCTTCGAATCGCAAAAACGGCGCGAAGCGCAGAAGCGCAGCAAAAGGTTGACAAATCACCTCGCATTTTGTACGTTGGTCAATCGTCGTCTTCGCTGGCCGCCCCATGTCGGGCTTAGCCTGCTCGCATAGGCCCAGTCGCTCTCTTTGTTTCCAAAATCTCAGGAGGGTTCTATGTTCGGACAGTATCGGGAGCGTTTGGCACTCCTCTTCTTGGCTTCTTCGTTGTGCGCTTTCGCGCAACTGGAAAGAAGCTCCATTGAGGGAACTGTGATCGACCCGCAAGGTGCCGCCATCGCGGGTGCCCAAGTCACAGTCACGGCGCAGAGCACCAACGTCAGTTCGCCCACCACTACGAACCAGACCGGCTATTACAAAGTAATCGGATTGGTGCCTGGCAAATACACCGTCCGAATTCAGGCGCCTGGATTCTCCGTCACAGAGAGCAAAGATGTGGAAGCCACCTCGGGCCAAACCATTCGCTTCGACGCCACTCTAAACGTCGGAACATCGCAGCAGCACGTCGAGGTGACCGCGTCTTCGCCGCTACTCGAAACATCTTCTTCGAATTTCTCCACGACCGTATCGCAAGCAGCCATTGACGATACGCCCGTCGCTGGCCGCGACCTGCTGCAGCTTGTTTATCTGCTCCCCGGTGTCTCCAACGTCGCCGGGCCGCCAGGCAGCAACTTTGGATTCAATAGCCAATACGGCACCTTCCCCGATCCCAGCCATGCCCAAGGGTCCGACGTTTCGGTAAACGGCGGCCAAGGCGGCGCGAATGCCTGGTATCTGGACGGCTACTTGAATCTATCGGGATTGGTCGAGAACGTGGCCGTCAGTCCTTCGCCGGATGCCGTCACCGAATTTCAGGCCATCACTGAAGGGATAGCGGCGCAGTACGGCCGCAGCGGCGGCGGCGTTTTCAACGTCGTGCTGAAGTCGGGCACAAACCAGCCCCACGGCGACTTGTATGATTTCTTCCGCAACAGCGCCACCAGCGCGCGCAATCCGTTCACCTCAATCGGCCAAGACGGTTCACTCAACAATCGGACGCTGCATTACAACGATTTCGGAGGAACCTTCGGCGGCCCCGTTGTGATTCCCAAAATCTACAACGGCAAAGACAAGACATTTTTCTTTGCCTCGGTGGATAAAACGATTCTGCATCTCAGCGGCCAGCAAGTGTTCAGCGTACCCACCCAAGCCATGCGAAACGGCGACTTTAGCGAGGATCCATCTTCCGCCGCCTATGGCATCTACGATCCATACAGCACCGTCGGGCCGAATGCCAACGGCACATTTCAGCGCACTGCCTTTGGCACGCCTCTTGTCCCAAACGGCTGCTCGAACACTGTGATTGATGCTTCGCCAACGCCCACCTGTCAATTCTCAACGCAGATTCCGACCAATCGCCTGGACCCCGTGGCCATGTACTTCCTGAAGTCCTATCCGCTTCCGAATTTCAACGACCCGCTCAGCAATTGCCCCATGGGCAAGAACGGCTACATCATCTGTAGTAACTATCTGGGCCCGGTGGCAAGCAGTCAAAATCCCTACAACATCTCAGCCAAAGTGGACCACGAAATAAGTGAAAAGAGCCGTCTCTTCGTGGAATTCCTTTCTACGCCCGGCCAATACAACATTTACCGGACACCCTGGATCGGTGCCACCGTACCTTATACCGGCTACGGCGGCAACACCCCTTACACCTTTACCAGCGAAGTCGCCGGAATCGGCCATACCTACATCGCGAGTCCCACTTTTTTCAACGAATTTCGCATGAGCTTTAGCCGCCAGGTATTCAATACCCACCCGAATCAGTCCGGCTTCCCCGACAGCGTGACGAATCTCTCCCAAACCGAGGCAGTGCTTGCTCCTTCTCAGATTTTCTTGAGCGCTTTCACGCCCACGCCTACCTTCTCCATCAACATGCCCGGAGGAGGCTCCTCTAATTTCGGTTCCGCCGGCTGGGCGAATCAGCGCCAGGCAAACGATTCGTACACCATCCTGGACGACGTTACTAAGATCATCGGCAAGCACACCATCAAGACCGGCTTTATGTACCGGCTCGATCAGCAGGGGCGCGAGATCAGCGATCCCTCCACACTGGTATTCAACGGCAGCCTCACCAACGACCCGCTCTCCGGATTAGGTGGCAATGGCCTGGAGCAATTCATGCTGGGCGCTGTCGCCGACTCGTCCACCGGCATCACCTCTCAGCCTTACTCGAGTTATCCCTATTGGGGTCTGTATGTGCAGGACGAATACCGCGTTCTTCCGAACCTCACCTTCAACATCGGCCTTCGCGACGACATGATTTTCTTCTGGAAGTCTCGCGATCATCCGGAATCGAACTTCTGCTTGGATTGCTTGAACGCCGCCACCGGGCTGCCCGGTGAGATGGTTTACGAAGGACAATCGTCACTGATCCCCAAGGACGGCGCTATTGCCCCGCCTCATCTGGCCGATCTGGCCCCGCGTTTCGGCTTTGCCTGGAATCCGTCCAAAGACAAGAAGACCGTGATTCGCGGCTCCTACAGCTTGATGTACACCAACGCCATCAACGCCAT
This sequence comes from Bryobacterales bacterium, assembly GCA_963764105.1. Taxonomy (GTDB): domain Bacteria; phylum Acidobacteriota; class Terriglobia; order Bryobacterales; family Bryobacteraceae; genus Bog-105. Next base: position 169,478 of record CAVXRP010000006.1, on the reverse strand, counting down.
AAACAATATCGGTCAGGGAATCCAGCCGGGTGCCCAGTGGCAATCGTTCAGTAATTGGACCGGCAGCTTCTATCCCAATCAATGCGGCGAGTATTCCGGGCAGTGCGTGGCCTTCCCACTCAGCGACACCACCACTAATAAAGCCACCTTGACCATTCCGCCCATACCGGCCAACGGTCAACCACCCGCCGCCAATTACGATCCGTCTTACGGAGCCTCGCTGCAGTTTTACTATCCGCCGGAAAAGGATCCCAACATTCAGATCTACAACTTCCAGATCCAGCGTGAACTGCCCGCCAATCTGTTGGTCAGCGCGGGTTACGTCGGCAATCACGGGACTCACCTGGCCGGGGAAGCATGGCGTCAATTCAATCTCGTGCCCTACGCCGATCAAGTGCAATACGGCACCCAGATTAACTCAAACGTCCCGATTACCAACTACTTTTCCGGCGCGCAGGCGGCCCTTCTCCAACAAGTGTGGGGCAGCAGCTCGATTCCGCTGGCTCAGCTGCTTCGGCCCTACCCGTTCTTCGGCGCGCTCTTTTCGCAGACCATGTACGACGGGATGTCCGACTACAACGCGCTGAACGTGCGCGTACAAAAGCGCCTATCCTACGGACTCACCTTCGTCGCGGCCTACACCTATTCAAAGAAAATTTACAACGCTTCAGTGGAACAACTCGCCTCACAGCTTTTCGACACCATTGCGTTGTCCAGTACCGGCATCATCGGCGGCCGAGCCGGTGTCACCAGTAGTGTAGGCGGCACGGGCGGCATCAATGGCGGCGGCTATCAGGACCCCGCTAATCGCAATTTGGACCGTTCCATTGGCTACGACGATATACCGAACATGTTTAACGTGGCCTTCAGCTATGACTTGCCAGCCGGAAAGAATAAACAATGGCTTCACAGCGGCGGCCCGCTGGCGGCGATTCTGGGTAACTGGCGATTGGCTGGAAACTTCAATGCGCAGAGCGGTGTTCCGCTCTCCATTACCGGGCCTTGTAATCAAGTTACCTGCCGACCCGACATCGTTGGTAACCCGCGGGCGGTGCCGGGCGGCCAGAACGCTAACGATTGGATCAACGCAGCCGCCTTCGAGCCAGTATTCGGCAACAATCAAAGCTTTTGGTCCAATCCGAATTTGAATGCCCCGCAGGAATATGTGTTCGGCACGGCCGGTGAATATCTTCCTTATCTGCGCTCCCCGGCATTTTGGAATCTGGACGCCAGCTTGATCAAAGACTTCCACTTCACCGATACGCGCTACGTGCAGTTCCGCTGGGAACTCTACAACGCTCTGAACCACCAAAACCTCGGGTTGCCGAACACCAACTACTGTTTGCCCCCTGGTCCCGGCGGCGAGACCAATCTGGTGCAGCAGGCGGGCTGTTCGTTCGGGCGCATCACCAATGTGCAAACCGATCCACGCGCCTTGCAATTTGCTCTGAAGATCTATTTCTAGAACGCTTCGATCGGACTGGCGGCTTCCGCTGTGGCTGAAGCCGCCCAACTTGCTCGGCCGTACATGCCCAGCTTCCAGGTAGACGACTCTCCTCTGCTATCCTCATTTAAGTCAGCGCCGGATCGAAACCTAACTTGGACTTTTTCCGGGTTATCGGCGCCTCTCCAACAGTGCCCGCGTCGAACAAAAAAGGTTTAGTTTTCGTCTTCGGGTGTTTTCGTTTAGATGTTCCCGAGCGCGTCCTTGCCGCCAACGGTAAACCCGTTCCTCTCACTCCGAAAGTCTTTGACCTGCTTGTCCTGCTCGCTGAACACCCCGGTGAACTTCTTGAAAAAGAATTCATACTAAAAACCTTGTGGCCCGACACCTTCGTAGAAGAAGCGAATTTAAGCGTCAATATCTCCACGCTTCGCCGCGCGCTGGAATCCGCCGGTGGCGCTCACTACATTGAAACCGTACCGAAACGCGGCTATCGTTTTGCCGCCGAAGTCCAGAATATTTCTCCCCCGCCGGAATTCGTCGGCCCTCCCCTCAATACCGCTCCGCTTCCTTTTCCTTCCCCAACGCCAGCAAGCCAAAGGCGAGCTTCGCCTCGCTGGCCAGCCGCCATCGCCATCCTACTGCTCGCCGCTGCTTTCCTTTATTTTTTTCAAGTCCGTTGGAACCGCCCGCCTGAAAAATCCTTCGATGTGCATTCTATCGCCGTGCTCCCATTCCGCCTTTTGGTTCCCGGTTCCCAAGGTGCCGTGCAAGACGGTTATCTCGGGTTTGGCATGACTGACGCCATCATTCGCAAGCTCAGTTACGTGCGAAGAGTGACCGTTCGCGCAACCTCGGCCGTCGAGAAGTTTCAACGCGCGCAAGCTGATCCTCTGGCTGCGGGCCGCGAATTGAAAGTCGATGTGGTCCTCGACGGAACGATCCAGCACGTCGGCAACACCGTTCGTGTCTCCGTCCAGCTATTGCGTGTCAGCGACGGCTCTCCCATTTGGGCCGATCGGTTTGACGACTACTTCACGAACATATTTCAGCTGCAGGATTCTATTTCCGAGAAAATCGTAACCGCCTTATCCATGAGACTCACCGAGGCGGAACATCGCCGCATGACTAAACCGCAAACCAACAACCCGGCGGCTTATCAGTTCTACCTCAGAGGCCGCGACTGCGAATCCCGCCGCACTCCCGAAAACCCAGACGAGACTTGCATCGCTCTTTATGAAAGCGCCATTCGGGAAGATCCTGAATTTGCGCTGGCGTACACCGGCCTCGCCAGCAGCTTCATGGACCGTGCCGGCATACAAGGCAGTTCTGATTCCGCGGCGCAAGCACGCGCCGCCGCGGAGAAGGCTGTCCTGCTGGACGAAGATCTTCCCGAGGCTCATTTGGCGCTGGGGAACGTTATGTTTCGCAGGGATTGGGATTGGCTCGGCGCACAACGCGAATTTGATCGCGCTCTTCAACTGAGCCCCAATTCCGCTGCCGCCCACTGGTACATGGCGCTTCTTTCTATGGCAATGGGTCACACGGAAAGAGCTCTTTCCGAAATGATGCAAGCGCAACTGCTCGACCCCGCCTCCGAAAATGCTCACGACGATCTGGGCTGGGCCTACTACCTCAATCGGCGCTATGCGGAAGCCGTGAAAGAATCGAAAATCGCTATCGAGATGGACCCGCACTCTTATTCCGCGCATCAACAATTGGGCAAAGATTACCTACAGTTGCACAAATACCGCGAGGCGCAAGCGGAGTTCGAAGCGACGATCAAGCTCCAGAGACTCAGCCGTGGCCTCGCCGATCTGGGCCAACTCTACGCTCTTACCGGCCGAGCCGCTCACGCCCGAGCCATCCTCAAGGAACTGGAACAAAGAGATACAGAACGCCGAACGTACGAGTCCGAATACATGCGGGCCGTTCTCATGGCAAGCCTCGGCGAAATTGACGCCGCATTTCAATCTCTTGACGCCGCTGCTGCGCGCAGGCTTTCCCGAGCCATCTGGATGGGCGTTGATCCCGACCTCGATCCCCTGCGCCCCGACCCCCGCTTCGCCGCCTTGCTGCGCCGCGTCCATCTACTCAATTAAGCAAGCGAGTTCGCCCTCATTACAAGTCGGTTATCGCCATTTGCTTGTAATGGCATACCGTCTTTGGAATTCTTTTGGAGCAATTTTGGGCCGCCTTAAATCCATTTCCTGCCGATTCCGCCTATGCTTCTCCTGTTTACTGGAAAGGACGAAACTATGAAGAATTTCGCGACCGCCCTGAGTGGCGTTCTCGCCGCTCTTTGTTTATGTGCCGGAGTGGCCGCTGATTGGGGGGATGGTAATTCGGGCGACGCCTTCTGGTTGCGCGAATACATCGGCAAACAGGTGGGAGGTATCGACAAATTGAAGGTGCCCGCGAAGGATAGCGACATTCCCCTGTCTCCCGTGACCAAACAGCCGGACGGTAGCGTGGCCTACCGCTATCAGACAACCGAGGCGAAGGCCTACCTTGGAAAGCTCATCTTTCACGACCCGATTCGGACCGCCAGAATTGAACCCTATTATGGTGGCGTCCTCGCCACGAAACAGACCGGCTCTTGCGCCAGTTGTCACCTGGGCGAGGTGGCTGGGAAGGCTGGCACCCAACTGAACTTCAACGTCGGCGGTGAAGGGCGGGGCTACACCGACGAGAAAGGGAATTACATCATTCGCCGCCGCCCGCGCACTGACATCCTCCCCAAACTGCGGGACACGCCCCTCTTTCCGGGCGACGCCCTGGTGGACAATCTTCCGACGCTGGTGGACATCTACAGAGAGCCTGACACACTGGCTCTCGTTGTGCAAACTCCCTCCCGTCAAGACAAAGCACCCGCTCCCATTCCACCGCCTGGGCAACCGCCGCAGCTTCTGAGTAGTGGTACCGATCCAAACACCGCGGTAGAGACGGGTCGGTTGGATGCATTGGATAGCGTCGGGCGAGAGTCGCCGGCCATGGTGGGATTCGCTTACAACAACCGCCTCCTGCTGGGCGGATTCGCTGGCGAGTTCGACCCCGGCAAGGGTGGTCCCTTCAACCCCGCCAACGGCTTTTTCGGCTTCGATCCCGGCTGTACCAAGACTGATTCATCTGGCACGGATACCCGAGGGTGCTTTGGCCTGAATCCGGATTACCACAATCCTGTCACCGCGGCAGAAGACCCCGCCCAGGAAAACCTCACGTTCTTGCTGCTGGATGCCCACCGCATGATCCACGCCCAATCGGCGGAACTGCTGAAGTTCCCAGCTTTCGTAAAGCTTTTCCGGGACGCCTTTCCCATCGAGGCGGCCCAGGCCGACGCTGCCAATGATCTGACGAAGGTTGTCAACGACGACACCATCGTTCGTGCCACCTCGACCTTCCTGCGCACGGCGGTCACCCGCAACACGCCCTTCGACAAGTTTCTGGCTGGCGACGACCATGCCTTGACGCACAGGCAACTGCGCGGCGCCAAGCTGTTCTTCACCCCCGCTGCTAACGGGCAAGGCGGTGCGGGCTGCTTCGTCTGCCACTCTGGACCGATGCTCAATAAACAGCATAATGATCCGGATGTGACCGGAGTCGGTCAGTTCGTGGAAGAGAATTTCGTCAATGTCGGAATTGGCGACCACCCGCTGCAAGCGCTAAGACGGGCCGCCGCGAATGATCCGAATATTCACGACCAAGGCCGGGGAGAGATTACCGGGCTAGCTTCCGATGCCTTCAAGTTCCGCGTGTTGACGCTACGGCAACTGAAGGGTGACGGCACCTTTTTCCACAGCGGCTCGTTCAGCCAGATCCGCAGTGTGGTGGAGTATTTCAATGCCGGTGTGCCGGCAGACCCGGCAGCCGGGGCAGCGTCTTCATTGGACGCGCGCTTCACCAATCCCCGTGGCGTCGGCTTCCCGCGTGGATTGGGCTTGACAGCCCGTCAAGTGGACGATCTGACCGACTTCCTCGAGAACGCCCTCTACGATCCTTCGTTCGTCAAATACGATCCGAACTCCACCACCTCGACCCTGGAGCTCAACGAACACGACCTTACTTACTCCCAGTACCGTCCCGACCTTGCCGCTTTGGGTGCCAAAGACGGCTTCGTCATCAGCGGCTTGGCGATGGATAACAACGACCCCTTAACACGGCGAGACGAGGGGCTTGAATTCCTCGATGTAACCTCTGCCGTGAACGCGACCCTGACCAAATCCAAGAGCGTTCCTTGCGGGCAGCCGCAAGGCGGCGCGTGCGAACAGCGGATCTATGCAATCGCCAACAACGGCACACTCGCTCCCAACGGCGTCGCCGGACAACCCATTGACACTCACTTGCTCATCATCGTCAATGGTCTGCCGCCCGGCATACATTTGGAAAACTTGAGCGGAACAACGAGCAACGGCGATCCCTATATCCGCGTTTTCCTGCCTGAAGGAATACTCAATCCCAACCAGAGCATCTCACAGAAACTGGTCTTCGAGCGAAAATCGAAGGCCTCTTTGACCTATACTCTCCAATTCCTGTCTGGCCAGGGAAATCCATAGCTCATTAACGTCGTGATCTAGCTCTCTGAGAAAAGGCCGCGCTTCCGAGCGGGGCCTTTTGTATGGGCGCATCGCCGTCCGCTTGTGCAGCGCGACCCGCCCAAATTGGGCGCCGAGCATCGACGGGATACGCATCACGCCGGAAACGATTGTCGACAATTACGAAAGGGGAGCGGATACCTCACCCGGCCGCTCGCCGTGTGAAGCCACGCCAAACAGTTATGTCTCAAGTGCGCAAACGGGGATAGATCCCTGTCCCCGTCGCGTATTCATAACCGCGTGCTGGCGCGCGCGGCTCAGCTACATCCGCTCGTCCCCCCGCAATTTTCACACTTATAGCAAGACCCATTCCGCGTCATCATGCTCCCGCACTCCGAACACAAAGGCGCATCTCCTGTACTCGCATCGAACGGCAACGCCTGTTGCGGCTCAACCACGGTCGGTCGCAGCTTCGGAGTTTCCCCCGCTTCATTGGCCTCCGTGATCCCCAAGAATCGCGCACCCAGCCACCGGAAAATATAATCGATAATCGATTTGGCATACGGCACCTGCTGATTGCCCGTCCACCCGCTCGGTTCAAAACGCACGTGGCTGAATTTATCCACAAAGAACTTCAGCGGCACCCCATATTGCAATCCGTAGCTGATCGACGTCGCCAGCGTGTCCATCAATCCGGAAATCGTCGAGCCTTCCTTCGCCATCGCAATGAAGACTTCGCCGGGGGTGCCATCCTCATACATGCCCACCGTGATGTAGCCTTCATGGCCGCCAATCGAAAACTTGTGAGTCAAAGATTGCCGCTCGTCCGGCAATTTGCGCCGCACCGGCCGGTAAACCACCTTCTCGATCACCTTCGGCTCAGCAGCGGCCAGCGGCGTCATCTTCTTCTCGCCCTTGCCCGTGCCGGAACTGAGCGGCTGCACGCGCTTAGAGCCATCGCGATAAATCGCAACCGCCTTCAGCCCCAGCTTCCAGCTCTCAATATAGGCGTCCATGATGTCTTCCGCCGTGCATTCTTCAGGCATGTTGATCGTTTTCGAAATCGCGCCCGAAATGAATGGCTGAACCGCGGACATCATGCGGATATGACCCATATGGTGTATGAAACGTACGCCGTTTTGCGGACGGAAGCTGCAATCGAAAACCGGCAAGTGCTCGGCCTTCAACTCCGGCGCGCCTTCAATCGTTCCCGTCGAATCGATATGCGCCACAATCTTTTCCGTCTGCTCGGCCGTGTAGCCCAGCTTGATCAACGCTTGCGGAACCGTGTTGTTGACAATCTTGATGACACCGCCGCCTACCAGCTTCTTATACTTCACCAGTGCCAGATCAGGCTCAATACCGGTCGTATCGCAATCCATCATGAAGCCGATAGTGCCGGTCGGCGCCAGCACGCTAATTTGCGCATTGCGGAAGCCGGCAATAGAACCAACCTTGTGCGCCTCAGCCCAGCAAGCTTCGGCCGATTCATACATAGCGCGCGGCACGCGTCGGCTGTCAATGCCATTTACCGCGTTCCAATGCATGCGAATCACTTCCAGGAACGGCTCTTCGTTCGCGTTGTAGCCGGGGCATGGACCCACCGCCTCAGCGACGCGCGCGCTCGTCAGGTAAGCTTGGCCGCTCATAATGGCGGTGATGAGGGCGGCATGATCGCGGCCTTGGTCGCTATCGTAAGGAATACCCAAAGCCATCAGCATCGCGCCCAAGTTGGCGTAACCCAAACCCAGCGGTCGATAATCGTGCGAGTTCTTGGCGATGCGCTCTGTTGGATAACTGGCGTTGTCTACCAGAATCTCCTGCGCCAGCGTCACCGTATCCACCGCATGCCGGAAGGCTTCCACATCGAACACGCCATTCAGCCCCACGAATTTCATCAGGTTCAACGACGCCAAATTGCAGGCCGAATCGTCCAGGAACATATATTCCGAGCACGGATTCGATGCATTGATGCGCGCTGTGTTCTTCGATGTGTGCCACTTATTGATCGTGGTATCGAACTGCATCCCCGGATCGCCGCATTGATGCGTCGCTTCGGCAATCTGCTTCATCAGATCGCGCGCTTTGTAACGGTTCACCGGTTGTCCGGTAGCGACGCTGCGTGTCCACCAATCCGTATCGGCGATGACGGCTTGCATGAATTCGTCGGTCGCGCGCACTGAGTTGTTGGCGTTCTGGAAGAAGATGCTGCCGTAAGCTTCGCCATCGAGCGAAGAATCATAGCCGGCGTCAATCAGCGTGTGCGCCTTCTTCTCTTCCTTGGCCTTGCACCACACGAACTTTTCAACGTCAGGGTGATCGGTATTCAGGATAACCATCTTGGCCGCCCGGCGTGTCTTGCCGCCCGATTTGATGACTCCGGCAAACGCGTCGAAGCCCTTCATAAAGCTGAGCGGACCGGATGCGCGCCCGCCGCCCCATAAATAAGCGTTCTCTTCCCGAATAGCCGAAAGATTCGTTCCCGTGCCCGATCCCCACTTGAAGAGCATCCCTTCGGTCTTGGCAAGGTCCAGTATGGATTCAAGCGAATCGCCAACCGAATTGATGAAGCACGCCGAGCATTGCGGATGATTCTCGCCCGGCACCAGCTTTTTCACCACCTGCTCCGCTTCGTCGAAATAGAAGCCGTAGCCGCGTGATTCGCGCACGCCCACGTTAAACCAAACCGGCGAATTAAAACAAGCCTTCTGGCCCAGCATCAGGTGCGCCAATTCCGCCCGGAAGTTTTCCCCATCTTCCTTCGTCTTAAAGTAGTTGCCGCTCAACCCCCAATCGGCGATCGTGTCCACCACCCGATGCACCAATTGAGCCACACTGGTTTCCCGCTCTGGAGCCCCCATGCGGCCATGGAAATATTTGCTCACCACAATGTTCGTGGCGGTTTGCGACCAATCGGCAGGCACCTCAACGTCGCGCTGCTCGAAAATCACTGAGCCTTTATCGTTCCCAATGGTGGCCGTGCGCCGCTCCCAGGAAACCTGCTCATAAGGGGTAGCACCCGCTTCTAATTTGGCGGTGAAGTAACGAGGGAACGACACGCCGGTGCGCTCCTCTTTCTTCAAAGAATGATGCAGCTCTTTCACTTTAAGGGCTAGGTTTACGCTTAATTGTCCCATTCTATCTGGGCCTTCCTTCTTGGGGGTGGTGGATTGAGTTGACTAGAACAGTGTCCACCTTATTGCCAAAGGTGTCAAGAGCGTAATCACTCCATATGGTAGCAATACACAAGAAATCCACAAGATCTAGAGGTGCGCTACCGCGAATCCGGTACTGAATCGGAAGTTTCTGCCTTCGGAGCTGCGACCGCCAGGGAGCGTTTTAAAATGCATAACGTTCCACGTGGAACTTCTTGTGCAAAAACTGTTGACAAATCAACATAAAGGCTAATACGATTAGCCATATGGCTAATCGTATTAGCTTTGTGCTTGCAAAACCCATGAAAACAGACAACCAAATCGCCGCTACCGGCTCCGTCACCGCCACGCCGCTCACTCTGCTCCGTGCTGAGGGCGTCTTCGTCTTTATCCTCAGCATTCTTTTGTATGCTCACACCGGCGCTCCTTGGTGGCGCTTCGCCGTTCTGCTGCTCGTACCTGATATCTTCATGGCCGGTTATTGGCTCGGCCCCCGCTGGGGTGCCATCTTCTACAACTTCGCCCACACTTATATAGGTCCCGTGCTGCTGGCTGGCTTCGTCGTCGTGAGTTCACACCCCGCGCTCCTTCCTTACTCGCTCATTTGGGCCGCGCACATCGCCATGGATCGCGCCTTGGGCTACGGTTTGAAATACCCCACCGGCTTCAAGCAGACACATTTGGGATTGCAAGGGGCGTGACTTGGGCGCCCACGCCAAAACGTCAGACCGCGACATCTGCCAAGCAGTTCGCCAACTCCTCGAAACTGGCGGCGAGGCTGCTTTATCTATGCACGCCATCGCCGAGGCGGTAGGCATTCGCGCGCCGTCGCTTTACAAGCGCTTCGAGAACAGGACGGATTTACTCGCCGGCGCCGCACAGGACGCGTTGCGCGAATTGGCCGAACTCTTGCGAAACTCCGCGCCCGCCGGTAATCCAACGCCAACCGGCAAAACGTATGAGAGTTTGGAACGAATGGCGCACGTTTATCGTAAGTTTGCGAAGAAGAACCCGCGAACTTATGGATTGATCTTCAGTGAGGCGCTCGCGGCGCGTGAAGACCTGTTGGCCGCCAGGCAAGCCTCGGCCGAACCGCTGCTCACTTTGTTAGTGCCGCAGGTGGGGCCAGCCGAGGCTCTCCCGGCTGCGCGTCTATTGGTCTCTTACTTGCACGGCTTTTTGTCTATGGAACTGGCTCGAACGTTTCGTTTCGGCGGCAGCGTGAACGAGGCGTTTGAGTACGGGCTCAAGAAGGTCATCGAGAGTTTACTGAGGGAGCAAAGCCGGTCGGGCGGAGCAAAATAGTGAAGTTTTGCTGTGAGAGTTTTTTAGGATCTAAAAACTTCCTGATAACACACTTTGAAACTTTGGCGAACCCTGCCGCATCTGAAAGCACTGTATGAGGCAATCAGAGCCTAGAAAAGGCGAAAAGGTATTAGTTTTCAATTAGTTGGACCGGTAAAGCAAAGAAGCCTCAACACCGGACAAAGGGTATAGGTTTAAGGAGAAAAGACAATGGCTATCAACAAAAAGAAGGAAGCCCGGAAGGTTCTCGACGCTAAAAAGCGCGAACTGATGTCCGGCACCTCCGATCGGGAAGAGATTCTGATCGAAAACGCGGCCGAAGAATTCGACCGTTTGCAGCAACAATTAAACCGCGAAGTAGCGATTCGTAATCTTGACCGAGAGTCAAAGCTGCTGAAAGAAGTGCAGGCGGCGATCAACCGGGTCGAAGAAGGTACCTACGGCACGTGCCTGCGGTGCGAAGAAGAAATTCCCGAGAAGCGGATGAAGGCCGTGCCGTGGGCGGCCTACTGCGTAGGTTGCCAGGAAACGATCGAACGCCAGCGCGCCGCCGGCGAAGAGGTCGAGGAGGAAGCCGAGGCTTTTGAACGGGCCGCCGCCTAACGGCGACGGCGGCCTATACCCGAGTTCGAGTGTTGTTAGGCTTCTTCCAGTAAAAGCACGGGAGCAACCGCCAGTTGAGCAGTTGATCCCGAAGAGCAGGTTTCAAGTACGGCCGAGGCGCCGCTCATTTCCCCGTTTAGCACGTGGGGATGGACGGTAACCTCGGCCTCCTTCATTTTGAATTCGCCATATTGGAATAGCGGGAAAGACTCGCGCACCGGCAAGGTCCGCTCTTGCACTACATAAGGAGTGCGCAGCGCCAGTCTCAAAGCCCGGTCCCAAGCGGCGGGCGTCATTTCAGCTCCAATGTAAGCCCGCTGATCGCTCGCATCTTCATTCGGCAGCAGCGCCAAGCGTTCGCGCTGGCTAAGGATAAATTCGGGCAGGTCGATTTCCTGATCCGCATGCGTTGTCTTGCGAGCCGACACCACGCGCGTCCAAGCGATAGAGTTGCGGATCAGTTTACGGTCGGCTGTCGGCAGATGCGCCGTCACCGTTTCGTCAGTGAGTAGATCAAAAAGTGCGCGCCGCTGTGCAAATTCTGCCCGGAAGCTGTTCACCACGCAGACCGCGCCATCGCGGTACGCGCGTAGCAGCGGGTGCGATAGATCCCAGCGCGTCAATATCTCTCGCGTCAAGATGCGCCGGAAAACCAAATCAATCGCGAAGTCCCCGCAATGCAGTTTTCCGCCGGAATATTCCAGCAAATCCGGCGGCGCCAGTCGCGCGTTGGCGCCCAGCTGATTCAGCGATTCTGCCAATAAGCGGCCTTCCGTCAACGAACCCGCGTGATTGTAGCCCGATTCCGGTCCCAATTCGACAATCGCAATGGCTGGCTTAGTTTTCCCGCCAAACTGCCGGTACGCCGCTTGAATGGCCTGCAGCAGCGCCTTCGGTCCGCCCAGTTTCGAGAGCTTGTAACGGCCCCGCTTAAACTCTTTCACTAGGGGCAGTTCAAGAAAAAGGTCGGCCAGAATATTGGAATAAACCAAACCCGCCGGCTTACACGCATCCACCCCCTGCAAGAACAGCGATCCATTCTTCAGATTCGCATCCAGCGAAGCCGTCACTCCCGCCCGCGCATAACCATGGGGAATGGCGGCCAGCATCTTTTCAGCCGGTAGCATCTGCAACCGGCTCAAAAGCACCGGTGAGGCGAACGCAATCGCTTCCAGCCGATCCAAAATTTCGGCCATCTGCGAAGTCAGCCGACTCAGCGCCTCGAATTGTCGTCGCGTGACGAAATGCGGTCGCAAAACAGGTGCCAGCAGCCGCCCGGAATCCACCAAATGCCGCTGCCGCATCTCGTCCTGAAACTGCTCGGCCCACGAAGTATCGCGATAGCTCGGCTGTTCCAGCAGCTTGTGATACCGGGCGATTGCGTCTCCGAGCTGAGCCATAGAACTGATTTCTAAGGTAGTTAGTATGACATGCTAAGTCAACTCGTGAGTTAATAACAGATATGCCTTCTCCCTTCGAAATCACCCCGCAAGCCGCCAAAGAGCAGCTAAATAGCTCAAAACAAGCGACTTTGATCGACGTTCGCGAACCCGTTGAATTCGCCCTGGCCCGCATCGAAGGTGCTGAATTGATCCCCATGGGCTCCATCCCGGCGGAGCTGCAAAAACTCGAAGGCCTATCCGATTCCGGTGATTTGCTGATTCTCTGCCACCACGGCGTCCGCAGCTTGCAGGTAACGATGTGGCTGCGCGCCCGCGGGATCGAGAATTGCTTCAGCGTGGCCGGCGGCATCGACCGCTGGAGCTCCGAAGTGGACCCCGCCATCCCACGATACTAGATAATGTCCTGCCCTCTTTCCCGAAGAAAAAAGAGGGACATCCCGCCCAGTCATCAGCGTCGCCCCTAAACAGGCACTTTAGTGTGTCCCCTCTTTTTTTCGCTGCCCTCTAAGCGAGATTTCAACAGCGCCAACGCGCTAAACTGCAAAACAAATGGCCACCCGGCCCGTTCTCCGAATCTTCATCTCGTCGACGGCGATCGACCTAACCGACTATCGCGACAAAGTCCGCGACGCCGTCCTCGCCCTGAACAACCTGCCCATCGCGATGGAGACCTTCTCCGCCCTTCCCGGCCAACCCACCGAAGAATGCATGCGTCTAGCGCGCGAGGCCGACGCCGTAATCTGCATCGTCGCCCATCGCTATGGCTACGTTCCACCCAAAGACCTCGGCGGCGACGGCGAACGTTCCATCACCTGGCTCGAAGTTGACGCCGCGAACAAAGCCGGCAAACAAATCTTCGTCTTTCTCGCCGACGAAAAGGCTTCGTGGACCCAGCCCAAAGAGCAAGACCGCCTAACCACCGAACCCGAAGAAAAGCACTTAGAAATCTTGCAAGCCGTCCGCAAGCTCAAAGAATTCAAGACCTACCTCGGCAGCCAATTCACCCGAGCGACATTCGCGAATCCGGATGATCTGGCCAAGCAAGTCGCCATCACCGTTTCTAAGCTCTCTCCAGCAGCCGCCGTGCATCGCGCGCGTATCTGGCAGCCCTTGTTCTGCCATGCTCTCCAACCCGCCCAACATTTTCGCGGCCGCACAGCCAGGCTCGACGAACTCACGCGCTGGCTAGAATCACCTGTCACACCCGACCGTGTCGTTTCCGTCGTCGCCGCAGGCGGAACAGGCAAGACCGCGCTCGTGGACAAAGCCTTGCACGAGGCGAATTTACCCGATCGCGCCGGTTTCTTTGTCTGGTCATTCTACGAAGATCCGCATACTGACGCATTTCTTCGTGAGGCCTACGTATACTTCACCGGCGAGAAGGACGCGCCCACCGGAGGCATGCTGGAGCGCTTGCAAATGGCGCTCTCTGGAGATCTACCGCACGTTTTGGTTCTCGACGGATTGGAGCGAGTGCAGAGCGAAGGCGGAAGCAAACGACGCGGCGAATTGGAAGACCTGCAGCTCAAGCGGCTCGTGCGCGCTCTGGCAGGAGGCGTCACCAACGCGCGCGCGCTGGTGACCTCGCGCTTTCCATTAGTCGATCTTGAAAACTGGAACGGCGCCGGCCACAAGGCAATCGTGCTCGACGATCTGGAGCGAGCGGTGGCGCTGGACGTGCTGCGCGCCTGGAACGTAAAGGGTGATGATGCGACGCTCACGCGACTCATTGAGCCGCTGAACATCGGTAGTTATTATCATGCACTCTCCGTCGCAGTTCTAGGCTCATTCATCGGAAATTTCGGCAGCGGAGACCCGGCTCGCGCACCTAGCTTCGCGCTCGAAGACGCGCAAGAAGCCGATCCCAAAGCTCGGCGGTTGCATCGAATTTTGGATGAATATGCGAAAGCCCTGACGCAAAGCGAGCGCGCCCTGCTGGCTAGGTTGGCGCTCTTTCCACGCGGTGTGAAGATTGAGTTTCTGGGATGGATTGCGCAAGCCGGTCGGAGAGTGGCCGGCGCAATTCTTGGGCAATCGGACGCACAATTGGCAAGCCAATTAGAGCGGCTCAAACAAATGGGCCTGGTTTTTCGATACGAGACCGGGGCCGAGGTTGTGTATTCGGCGCATCCTTTCTTGCGGGACTTTTTCCAGACACTTTTGGGCACAAAGGCAGAGAACGTACATGAGTCAGTTCGCGCGAAACTGGCGCCGAGTCTGGAGGAACGTCCCGAAAGGGCCCCGAGTGATCCGACGCTACTCGACCGGTACGAGTTCCTGATTGAGCAGAGCTTGCTGGCGGGTCGGGTCCAGGAAGCGTTTGACTTGTATTGGTATGGGTTGGGAGGTTACGACAATCTGGCGAGAAGGCTCGGTGAGAATGCCCGCAGTCTGCGGATACTCGAACGTTTCTTTCCAGAGGATGACTTTGTGCGACTCAGTTCCGTTCTTTCCCCGAGGCCTCAGTCCGTTCTCGCGGCCTGCCTTGGTTTGTTCGCAGAGGCGGCCGGCGATTTGGTTCGAGCGAAAGCAGCGTTTGTTCGTTGCCAAACGCTGAATAATGCCGCGTCCGATTCGGTCAATGAATCGGCAGCTGAGAACAATCTCACGGACGTCGAACTGCTAGCGGGACGGTTTCCCAGTGCACGAAAGCACTCCGATAGAGCGGTCCACCTCACAGAGGTTGCCGCGGATAACCAAAGAAAAGCAACCAGTTTGGCCTTTCGAGCAGCCGCGAGCTTTGCTCTCGGAGAGATCGCACCGGCCGAGGGTGATTTTGCCCAGGCAACCGAATTGAAGGGAGAATCGCTTTACAGCGGTCGGGGCGTCTCGCACTCGGAATGCAGGCTTTCTCTTGGAGACAAAGCCGGAGCACTCGCCCAAACACAAGCCAATTTGAAAACGTCCGCCGATTATGGTTCGGGTACAGACGTCTGCCGGTGCAATGCCCTACTCGCTCGCTTGCTTGCGGCCGATCAACCGACGACGGCGGCAGAACATCTGAAAGAGGCGCGCGAATTCGCCGAGAAATCCGGTACCGTCGATCTCCAACTCCGCTGCTTCCAATCCGCCTGCGAAGTTCATCGCCATCTCGGCGATCTTCCCCAATCCATCTCCGAAGGCGAAGCCGGCGTCCTCCTCGCCGACACCTGCGGCTTCGGCAAATACTCGATCGATATCCGCACCTCCCTCGCCGAAGCCCACCTCGCGGCCAGCAACTTTCAAAAAGCTCTCCAAGCCGCCCGCAAAGCCCTCGATCTCTCCGTCGAACCCGATTGCCAATACGCCTGGGGCCAAGCCGACGGTCTCCACTTCTGCGGCCTCGCCCATCTCCGTCTCGGCGAAACCGAACTCGCCCGCCAACGCCTCACCGCCGCTCTCACCCTGCGCGAAAAACTCGGCCATGGCCGCATCGAAGAAACCCGTCGCGCCCTCGCCGAACTAGATGGCACCCACCGCGCCGCGAAACAAGCCGCTTCAGGCGGTAGACTAGATGATTAGGAGCCTTCTCAACTTTGCGCACGTTTCTGCCGCTCGCCCTTCTCGCCATCATCTGCCTTTCCTCCTGCTCATCCAAGCAGGTCAGCGCCGGCTCCATTGAACCATCCAAGCATCGCGCCGTCGCCGCCGATTTCACCCTCAAAGATGCCGATGGCGCAACGGTCAAATTGTCCGATTATCGCGGCAAAGTGGTTCTTCTCAATTTCTGGGCCACCTGGTGCGGGCCTTGCGGCGTCGAAGTTCCCTGGTTCACCGAATTTGAGCAGCGTTACAAATCGCAAGGCTTCGCCGTGCTCGGCGTTTCCATGGATGAAGACGGCTGGTCCGCCATCAAGCCTTACGTCGCCGATCACAAAATCAACTACCGCGTTCTGCTCGGCAACGATACCATCGCGCAACTCTACGGCGGCCTTGATTCTCTGCCCACCAGCTTTGTCATCGATAAGGCAGGCAAAGTGGCGTTTCCTCCGCACATCGGCTTGATCAGCAAAAACGAATATGTCAATGAAATCGAATGTCTTTTGGGCGATAAACCCCTCACTTCTATGCCTTCTGACTCTCCTAGCATTGCCTCTGCGCGCGCCTGCCCAGCAAAATAAGGTCTCCGTCGAACCAAGCGACCCGCTGACCGTCAAGCGCGGCGAGCCTGCCAAAGAAGTATTGAAAGCGGTCGTGCTGCCCGGTTTTCACGTCAATAGCGATAAGCCGCGCGACGAGTTTCTAATCCCGCTGAAACTCACCTGGAACGCCGGCCCGCTCGAGGCCAAATCGATTTCCTATCCCAAGCCCGAAGAACTGGAAATGAACGGCCAGAAACTGGTCGTGTTCACCGGCACCGTCCCGATTGAAACGCAATTTGAGGTGTCGAAAGACGCAGCCAAAGGCGAGGCGACCATCACCGGTAAACTGAAATACCAGGCCTGCAACAACCAGATGTGTTTCCGCCCCGCCACCATTGATGTTCATTTCCCCGTTGTGATTGAATAGCGAAGGGATGAGAATTCTTGCTGGCGCGGTCGTAGTGTGTTTTCTTATATCCTGCTCGCGTTCCGGCGATCCGGATTTCCACATCTCTAGTGACATCGCGGCGGAGCTTGAGCACACCAAGGCGATTGACAACCACGCACATCCCATGAAGGTGGTGGGACCCGGCGAGCAAGATCGCGATTTCGACGCGCTGCCCGCCGATGCCGTGCAAGATCCAGGCATGCCCGTGGCAGGTCAGCCCGATAATCCCTTGTTCGCAGCGGCGTGGCTCGATCTGTTCGGCTACAAGAACACTGGATCCATGACCGCGAATCTGCCGGAACTGGCGCAGGCCCGCGCCGCCATCATGAAGCAGAAGGGTGATTTATATCCCGTTTGGGTTTTAAATCACAGCAATACCGAAATCATGCTGGCCAACCGCGTAGCCATGGGTCGCGGCCTGCCGAACGACCGCTTCAAGTGGGTCCCGTTCGTCGACATGTTTCTCTTCCCGCTGAACAACAACGCCATAAAACTCAAAGATCCGGAACACAACGCCTTCATGAAGAATGAGGAAAAGTTGCTGGCCGGCTATTTGGAAAAAGCGCAACTGAAATCGCCGCCCATGGCTTTCGACGATTACCTTACCTTCATCAGCCATACGCTAGAGAAATTCAAATCCGATGGCGCCGTGGCGCTGAAATTCGAATTGGCGTATCTCCGCGACCTCGATATCGGCAATCCAAAAAAAGAAGATGCCGAACGCATTTACAGCGTATACGTGCAATCGTCTGAGCCATCGCCGGAAGAATACAAGGCGCTCGAAGACTACCTCTTCCGCTATATTTCGCATGAGGCCGAACGGCTGAACCTGGCCGTTCACATTCACACGTCAGTCGGTGTCGGCAGTTATTTTCGCGCGGCCAATGCCAACCCCCTGGCGATGGAGCCCTTGTTCAACGATCCAACATTCCGCAAAACCAAGTTCGTAATGCTGCATGGCGCATGGCCCTTCACGCGCGAGGCCGCCACGCTCATCGTCAAGCCGAATGTGTATCTTGATGTTTCGTCGTGGAGCTATGTCACCTACCCGCACCAGGCGGCGATTGATATGCGCTTGCTGCTCGAAGCCAACCCGGAGCACGTTCTCTACGGTTCGGACGCCTCGCCCTTTTCGCAGAATGTGGGCTGGGAAGAAACCACTTGGACCGGCGCGAAATTCGGCCGCCAAGCTTTGGGCATGGCGCTCACGGCTATGGTAGAAGACGGCGAAATCACCACCGAACGCGCTAAGCACATAGTACATTTAGTGCTGCGTGAAAATGCCCGCCAGCTCTATGGCTGGTAACTAGATGCGCCGTTTGCTGATCCGGCCCGGCGCGATCGGCGACGTAATCGTTTCTCTGCCCGCGTTGGAGTTTCTGAAAGCCGAATTTACGGAGGTTTGGGTTCCGAGCGCGCCCGTACCCTTGATCCAATTCGCAGACAAAGTAGTCTCAATCGCCTCCAGCCGCCTCGATGTGATGGCCGACGGATTCACCGAGCGTTTTCAAACATTCGACGAAGTCGTCTCCTGGTACAACTCCAACAAAGAAGCGCTGGCAGAACTAAATCCCCGTTGTGTGTTTCATCCAGCATTGCCGCCGAAAGACTGGGCGCGCAATGCAACTGATTTCTACGCACAACAAGTCGGTGCACCTCTTGGCTTGGCACCCAAAATCGCGGTCAACCAAACCGCGCCGCGCGACACAATTCTGATCCATCCATTTTCCGCAAGCGCCGCTAAGAACTGGCCGCTTGAGTCGTTTACACAACTAGCGGAGCGGCTTCCCTTCCCTGTGGAGTGGGCGCAAGATCGTTTTGAGAACCTGATGGATCTGGCGGAATGGATGGCCGGCGCGCGCCTCTACATCGGCAACGACTCGGGAATTACCCATCTCGCTGCAGCCATTGGAGTGCCGACAATCGCAATTTTCCTATCGACCGATCCCAAAATCTGGGGTCCACCCAAAGCGAAGATTCTGCGCAATCCGACCCTCGATGAAGTCTTTACCGCCGCCAGCGAACAATTGGCTTGCGCGCGGCGGTAACTTCATCCACCCGCGGCGTGCGCGTATTGTGCGGCGCGGTTTTCACCAGCTCGGGCGTTTCTTCCACTTCTTTCGCGATGGAAATCAAGGCGTCCGCGAACAGATCGAGCTCGCCTTTGCCTTCCGTTTCCGTCGGCTCAATCATCAGCGCACCGTGCACGATCAGCGGAAAGCTCACGGTATAGGGATGAAAACCGTAATCGATGAGACGCTTCGCGATGTCGCCCGTGCGCACGCCTTTCGCCGATTGACGATCGTCGCTGAACACGCATTCGTGCATGCTCGGTGCTTTATAAGCGATCTCGTAATGCGGTTCAAGCAAAGTACGCAAATAATTAGCGTTCAGCAGAGCATCCATCGTGGCTTGCCGCAAACCATTCGAGCCATGCGCCATGATGTACGCCAGCGCCCGAATCAGAACCCCAAAATTTCCGTAAAATGCCCGCACCCGGCCGACGGATTTTGGCAAATCGTAATTCCAGCGCCACAAATCGCCATCGCGCTTCAAGCGCGGACTCGGCAGAAATGGCGCTAATTCCTTGACGCAGGCCACCGCTCCTGCACCCGGACCGCCGCCGCCGTGCGGTGTCGAAAATGTTTTGTGGAGATTCAAGTGCATGACGTCGATGCCGAAATCACCCGGCCGCGCAATACCAACAAGCGCGTTCATGTTCGCGCCGTCCATATAAACCAAGCCGCCCTTATCATGCATGACGGCGCAGATCTTGCGGATGTTCTCTTCGAACACGCCGACGGTGTTTGGATTCGTGATCATCAGGCCGGCCACATCGTCCGTCATGGAACTTGCCAGCGCTTCGACATCCAACATTCCGCGCGCGTTCGATTTGATGTTTTCCACCGAGTAGCCGACCATCATGGCCGTGGCTGGATTGGTGCCATGGGCGGAATCAGGCACCAGAATTTTTTTGCGTGGATTGCCGCGCGATTCGAGTAGCGCGCGAATCATCAGAATGCCGGTGAATTCGCCATGCGCACCCGCAGCCGGCTGCAGCGTGACTGAATCCATACCGGTGATCTCAACCAGCGCTTGTTCCAGCACCGCGATCACTTCCAGGCATCCCTGGCTGAGTTCTTCCGATTGATACGGATGCGCCCACGCCAATCCTTCCGTGCGCGCTACTAATTCATTCACGCGCGGGTTGTATTTCATGGTGCAGGAACCGAGCGGATAAAGACCTAAGTCGATAGCGTAGTTCCAAGTGGAGAGGCGCGTAAAATGGCGAAGCGTTTCGAACTCGCTGACCTCCGGAAAATCTTCAATCTCCGAACGTACGTGTCCTTTACCAAGCGCCTGCTCGGCATCGACAGCCGGCACATCCAGCGGCGGAAGCTGATAACCCTTCTTGCCCGGCGAGCTTTGCTCGAACAAAAGCGGCTCGTTTTGAACGATATGTCGTGCGGCTTTCTTGATCATGAGTGCTTTCCCAAGACCGCCGCGACAGTATCCATATCCTCACGCTTATTCATTTCCGTTGCGCAAAGCAGCATCGAGTCTTTTAGTTCGGGATAGAAACGTTCGAGCGGCAGTCCACCAATGATTTTCTTTTCGGCGAGTTCGGCATTCACTTGATCGGGCGATTTGCCATTGGTGTTCGCCACAAATTCGTTGAAGAACGGGCTATCGAAGCGGCACGTCACTTTGCCGGCCAGGTAGTGAGCTTTGGCCAGGTTCTGTTCGGCCAATTCGCGCAAGCCTTCTTTTCCATAGATGCTCATGTAGACAGTGGCCATCAGCGCGAGCAGCGCTTGATTGGTGCAAATATTCGAAGTCGCCTTTTCGCGGCGGATGTGTTGTTCGCGCGTTGCCAAGGTGAGACAGAACGCGCGGTGGCCGGCGGCGTCGGTTGTTTCACCTACCAGCCGCCCAGGGAGTTGCCGCATGTATTTTTCACGCGCGGCGATAATGCCGACATAAGGTCCACCATAGCTGGGTGAAATGGCGAAGCTTTGCAACTCCCCTACGACGATATCGGCTTCGCGAGGAGGTTCAATTAAGCCGAGCGCTACCGCTTCAGTAAAAGCTACCACCAGCAGCGCGCCTTTGCTCTCAACCAGCGGAGCAATCTCTTTCAATTCTTCGAGCAAGCCGAAGAAGTTCGGTGTCTGCACAATGACGGCAGCGACCTGATCGGTGAGCTTCTTTTTGAGATCGTCCAGATCGAGACGGCCGGTCCTGGTATAAGAGAGTTCTTCGACGGGAATGCCTTGATGCTGCGTGGCGGTATGTAAGACTTCCCGATACTCAGGATGAACCGTGCGCGCCACCAGCACTCTATCGCGCTTAGTGATGCGCACGGCCATCATGGCCGCCTCCGGCACGGCGGAGGAGCCGTCATACATAGAGGCGTTGGCAACATCCATGCCGGTTAACTGACAGACCATCGTCTGAAATTCAAAGATACTGACCAGAGTACCTTGGGATATTTCGGCTTGATAGGGAGTATAGGACGTCAGAAACTCGCCTCGGGAGACGACCGCATCGACGATCACGGGCCGGTAGTGGTTATAGACTCCAGCGCCGAGAAAACTCGCATACCCGTTCGCATTGCGCGCGGCTTGCTGCTTGAAATAATCGACGATTTCAAACTCACTCACGCCTTCGTGCAGGTTGAGCCGTTTGTCGAAAAGAACGTCGTGCGGGAGATGAGCAATCAGGTCTTCCTCCGAGCGTAGCCCGATGGTAGCCAGCATCTCGCGTCGCTCTGAGTCTGATTTCGGTAAGTATCGCAATTCTTTAGGTGCCTATGTACTTTTGATAATCCGCAGCGGTAAGAAGCTCATTTATTTCTCCTGGCTGTGAGAGTTTAACCTTGATGAGCCAGGCTGTGCCGTGCGGGTCGGCATTGAGAGTCTCGGGTGAGGTACTGAGGGTTTCGTTGATAGCGACTACTTCGCCCGAAACAGGGGCGTAGATGTCTGACACTGCTTTCACTGACTCAACTGAGCCGAATGTTTTCCCCTTGGCAATCGTCGTACCTACCTTTGGAAGATCGACAAAGACGATATCTCCCAATTCGTTTTGCGCGTGATCAGTAATGCCAATGGTTCCCTGGTCGCCTTCAACCAGCACCCATTCGTGCTCTTTCGTGTATTTGAGATTTTCTGGATAGGTCATGCCTTTGCTCGCTTATAGAATGGCGCCGGGACAGTGAGTGCTTCAACCGGGTTGTTGCGGATGATGACTTGGATAGTACCCCCTACTTGAGAGGGTGTGGGTAGATAACAGAAACCAATATTCTTATTGAGGGTGGGCGACGGGCCTCCGCTGGTGACCCAACCGGCCGGTATGCCTGCCATCCAAACTTCGTAGCCGTCGCGGCCGATGCCGCGTTCCTTCATTTCGAAGCCGACGAGAGTGCGCGTGAGGCCGGCAGCTTGCGCTTTTTCGAGTGCGGCGCGGCCGACGAAATCGCCTTTATCCATTTTGACAATCCAGCCGAGATTCGCTTCCAACGGATTGATGGACGCGGTGAGTTCGTGGCCGTAGAGCGCCATGCCCGCTTCCAGACGCAAAGTGTTACGCGCGCCTAAGCCGCAAGGGCGGATGCCGAATTCTTCGCCGGCCGCGAGCAGTTCGTCCCAAAGGCGCGCGGCTTCGGCGGGTGCGACGTAAATTTCGAAACCGTCTTCGCCGGTGTAGCCGGTGCGCGCGATGCGGGCGGGTGTGCCCGACACTTCGCCGTCGATGAACCAATAATATTTGATTTCGGAGAGATTTGTCGGCGTCAACTTTTGCAGAGTGGCGAGACCTTTAGGGCCTTGCACAGCGATCTGCGCGTACCGATAGCTGACGAGTTCGACTTCGGCATCAAAGCGATTTCCAGCGACTTCTTTAATGTGGTTGAAATCTTTTTCTTGATTCGAAGCGTTGACGCAGAGGAACATATCGCCGTTGGGCAGATGATGAACGAGGATGTCGTCCACAGTTCCGCCGTGTTCATAGAGCAGCGCGGAATAGTGGGCTTGCCCGGGCTTGAGTTTGGCGGCATTGTTGGTCGCGACGTAGTTGACGAGGTCGAGAGCCTGCCGTCCGCGCACTTCGATTTCGCCCATGTGGCTTACGTCGAAGAGGCCGACAGCGGTGCGCACGGCGTTGTGTTCTTCGATGATGCCGGAGTACTGGACGGGCATGTGCCAGCCGCCAAAATCGACCATTTTAGCGTTCGAAGCGAGGTGAGTTTCGAAGAGCGGAGTGCGCTCGAGGCCGGTGGTGTCAGACATGCGAGGGAGAGTAAGTTTCAGGGTAGCATTGGGGGAGTTTTTGAGGGTTTTCGAGGGGTTTTTGGAGGGTTTTCGGGGAGTTTTCGGAGGGTTTCCGCGGGGATGTTTTAGCGGGTGTAAGTTGCTGCAATCAAGCGAGTTACAGGCGGCATTGGGGATGAGCGCGAGGTGAAAAGGCGAAAAGTTGCGGAATTTGGTGTGGGTGGTCATTGTGGCCCTTAATTGAATAGCTCCGATTGACCATAGCAGGGGCGTAGTGGGAGGATGGCCGGGCGCTAGCGGCGGAAACCGGGTAAGTTGCTGGGCGTCAAGGAGATGGAAGTATTTTGAGGCAGGGGAGAAAAGTTGTGAACGGCGCCGCTTTGCTCAGCTACGGCCTCGCGACACGCCGACGGGTTGCATTTCCACACTGTATAGCTGCCGCCGGTTATGGCGCCGCTTGCGGGATCCTTTTGCGACGAACACTTCTGGTGGTTGATGATGTGGACGGCAATCAGCTCCTCTTCAACTATCCGAGCGCGGGCACACGATGAAGATCTTGTTGTGGGTCCTGCAGGTCCTCGCCGCAGCGCTGTGCGGGGCGTCGGGCGTCCCAAATGGCGCCCCCCCTTGGTGGGCTCGAGTTTGCGGATTACTCGGTGAAGACGAGGCGCACGAGGCGGTTGTTTTCACTCATGATACGTTGGCAAGCGATGCAGCGAAACATATATGATGTTTGTGTTGTTGGGAGCGGGCCGGGCGGGGGAATCAGCAGCTATGTACTGGCGGCGGCGGGATTGAAAGTGGCTTTAGTGGAATCGGGCCGTTGGCTGCGGCCTGGCGTGGATTTCGGCGGACACAGTTCGATCTATGAAAAGTTAGATGAGCGGCTGGCTGCGCAGCGGAGTCCGCTGCTGGTGTGACTGATTTTCCGATAAGAATCACTTTACGCCGGTGGGCGACCGGCCGGGGCATGGGTTGTTGCGGGCGGTAGGAGGACGATCGCTCTGCTGGGCCGGGCATAGTTTGCGATTTGGGCCGCTGGACTTCAGGAGCTGGCCGATTTCTTATGAAGCGGTGGCGCCGTACTATGCGAAGGCGGAGCGGCTGATGTGCGTGTACGGCAACCAAGACGGCCTGTGGAACATGCCCGATGGCGAGTTTCAGAAGGGCGTGCGCGCTGCGATGTGGGGAGCATGCGCTGAAAAAAGGCGTGGCGCGCTTGAAGGCGCAAGGCCGCAGGATGGAGTTTGTGCCGCTGCGCAAAGCGATACCCACGGAGTTTCATGAAGGCCAGCGCGCGAAGTGCCATTATTGCGGGCATTGCATGAACGGCTGCGAGGTGGATGCGAAGTATACGTCAGCGAATACACCTATTCCGCTCGGCTTGAAGACGGGCAATTTGACGGTGCTGAGCGGTTCGACGATGACGCGGATTCTGACGGACGAGAGCCGGCGGCGGGTGCGCGCGATCGAATTTGTGGACGAGAAAGGAACGACAGCAGAGTTGGAATGCCGAGCGCTGGTGTTGGCGTGCAGCACGATCGAGACGGCGCGGCATCTTATCTGATCAACGCCGCTTCCTAACGGCTCGAACAGCAGTGGACAGGTGGGGCGGAATCTGACTAGCCATTTTGGCCTTAGTGTCAGCGCATTTTTCCCGCAGTTAGAGAATCGCGATGCGTCAAACGATGACGGTACGGATTATTATCACGGCTTACTAAGCGGGCTGTATTGGGATGAGCCGAGTAAGAACTTCGCAGGAACCTATCAAGTTCAATGTGGATCGGGCTTGCATCCGAATAGTGCAAGGCTGCAGTACCCGGTTGGTTTTGGGCGAACGTTGAAACGCGAGCTGAAAGAGAAGGCGATTTGCTCGGCGAATATGAACATGCAAGGGGCGCTGCTCGCGTCGGCGAAAAAGTTCGTGGATTTGGATGCGGAACGGAAGGATGGTCACGGGTTGCCACTGCCGAGGGTGCATTTGCATTACGAAGAGAACGATGTGGCGATGGCAAAGGATATGGTTGCCACGTCGGAAGAGATTATTCAGGCGGCGCATGGCGAGGTGCTTGCGAGACCGAAGGAGGTTACGGCGGAGGCATTGCAGATTGACTACAACCATTGGGTGGGGACGGTTCGAATGGGAAACGATGCGAAGACATCAGTTTTGAACGCGGACGGACAGGCCCATGACATTGTCAATTTGTTCGTGGGAGATTCTTCGGTGTTTGCGGCGTATCCGGAAAAGAATCCAACGTTGACAAACATTGCGCTGGCGTGGCGAATGAGCGAGCGACTGGCGGAGAAGGCTAAGAGAGGAGAACTTGGATGAGTTTGCAGAGGCGAGAGTTCTTGGCGATTTTGGGTGGCTGCGCCGTGAGCGTGCCGGGGCTATTGGCGGGGCCAGACTTGGCGGGATATCAGCCACAGGCGCTGACGCAGGCTGAATACGATTTGCTGGATGCTTTGGCTGAGACGCTGCTGCCGAGAGATGAAACAGGCCCGGGCGCGCACGATGGGCATGTGGCTTATTACATGGACGTAGTTTTGAAACATGGCGCGACTAGCAAGGCGCAATTTTGGAGAAGCGGATTGGCGGGGGTGGAGGGGCTGGCGCGAGGGCGATTCGAGCGTTCGTTTACAGCGTGTTCCGGGCCACAGAGGGAAGAGTTGATGGCCGAGTTAGCGAAAGGAGAGCGGGCACCGCAGTCGGAGCTGGATCATTTCTTTGTGGAGTTCAAGAGAACGGCGATTGACGCCTTCTATGCATCGGCATTAATCCAGCGGGAGCATTTGGGATACCGCGGCCATACAGCGGTGATGGAGTTTGCCGGCTGCCCGCATCCGGACTTCGAACATGAGGGGATTTAAGTTCGGGTGGACGGGAACAGCGGAATCACACTCGCTCCACGTAAACTATGACACCTACGACGTGGTGGTGAGCGCGCGTTTTAAAGAGCCAGAGCGCGCTGAGGTGGATAACTTCATAGGCCACAGATCAGCCTTCAAAATCAAGAGCAGATCCGAGACTGGATTCGCTACGATTTCCCAAAGGTGAGTCGGGTGTCAGCTGAACTGAACGGGTAGTCAGCCGGTCCGCCGTCGTCGCGCAGCTATAGTTTGTCTGCGTCGCATTGTTGGTGCTGTAGCCGCGAATCGTTTCGACCAGCCGATCCGTCGCCAGCCCAGAACCGCCGTAGTTGTTCACCGAGTAATTGCCCGTAGCATCCGAGCCATAATAAGGCTGCCCGCTGCTGTAATCGTAATTGGAGGTGAACGTGTACTGCCCTTTGGCATTTTCGAGCGCTGTCAAGAAGGCATAGGTATTGCGCGGCTAATCGATTCTGAATTGGACTGCTCATTAGCACGGCCCCCTATGAGCACCATTGTCTCTGACATCAACAAAGAAGTGAATCAGCGCACCAATCGCCGTGTGCCAATCGCATACGCGGTATCAATGTGAGTCATAAACGTGAAGCTCCCCGTCGCAGGATCAATGCCGTAAGTTGACGGATCAGCCCCTCCGGGACTCGGAACGTGCAGACTGTGCCATTCAAACCGGGGCCTGCCGAACGATGCTGGAGGATTCCTGCCCCTCCCGATGTAATGCTGCCAAGATGCGAGTCCAGCGGCCCACGCGGAGAACGCGTCTGGGAGCCCGACCGCGTGCGCAATGACCCCGAAGCGATAGTTGCCGAAGTCGTCGAGCTCGGGTGCTCATTCAAGCCGGGCTGACTCTTAGAACCCCAAGGCCCCCAGAGACTTCCATCTCGATGACGGAGTTGGTTCTCGAGACGATTGAGGCGGCGGCGCCATCAAGTGGATTCGCGGGACTTAGCGCACCGTTGACCTGGCCGAAATCGGTATAAGAGAGAGCGAGGAAGTTGGCGCATTTACGACCCGGGCCTGCGGGTAATCGGAGCCGCGTTTTGACGGTGTCTTCCCCGTGAAGTATGTCGGTATAGCCATGCGATTTAAGGTGCGCAGCCAAACGCAATTCCTGGGCGGTGCCAGCATTCGTGGAAGCTCCGTTGAAAAACCGGGTAATCGGCTGATTATGCGAGGGCGGGAAAACTGGTTTTGGTATTCATGGGTGGGCCGAGCCCCCGCGAGGGCTGACCAGGAGGTCAGCCGCAGATCGGGCGGTCCGCCCCACAAGGGCGAGGTTCATGGGCACTCCGTGGAAAGAGCCGGCTCGCGGGGGGGAAGGAAGGTCAAACAAGCTTTAGCAGGCTAGATCTTTGCGGGTCAACTTTACATTGCCCAATCGACCGAGCATGGCCAAAGCGATGCTTTCCGGCCGGAAAAATTCCTGGGCAATGTGCTGCACTTCGTCGCGCGTGACCGCTTCAATGCTATCCACCATTTCATCCAATGTTAAGAACTTGTCGAAGTATAGTTCCTGGCGGGCTAGATTCGACATTCTGCTGGAGGTGGATTCCAAGCTCAACATGAGCGAACCCTTAAAGTTTTCTTTGGCGCGGTGGAGTTCGTCTTCGGTAATCAGTTCCTGCTTGAGGCGGCGGAATTCGTCGACTACCGAATGCACAACGCGCGTGGCCGTCTCAATGGCCGTGCCCGCGTAGATCATAAAGCAGCCGGTATCGCGGAATAGATTTAGCTCCGAATAAACGGCATAGGCCAGCCCCTGCTTTTCGCGAATGTTTTGAAAAAGGCGCGAGCTCATGCCTCCGCCCAGCACGGTGTTAAGGATGTAAAGTGGGAAACGCAACTTATGCGCCAAGGGGTAAGCCGGCACTCCCATGGTGATATGCACCTGCTCGAGCGATTCCTTCTTCTTCAATATGAAGGGAGCATAGGTCTTGGGAACGGTATCTTCGCCCAGACCGTCGCGCACCTGCAAGCCGGCGAATTTCTCGCCAATTAACTCCACAATCTTTTGGTGATCGAGATTGCCGGCAGCCGTAATTAAGATATTCTTGGGCGCGTAGACGCGCGAAAAATACTCGCACAACGAATCTCGGCCGAATTTCTTAACGGTTTCCTTCGTTCCCAAAATCGGCTTGCCGAGGGCGTGGCCTTTCCAGAAATTGCTGATGAACGTTTCATGCAGCACGAATTCAGGCTGATCGGCCTCCATTTTGATTTCTTCGAGGATCACACCTTTTTCTTTTTCAATGTCCTCTTCGCGGAAGAGCGGATGCAAAACGAGATCGGCCAGAATATCGGAGGCCAGCGGCAAGTGCTCGTCCAACACTTTGGTGTTGAAGCTAACGAGTTCTTTACTGGTAAACGCATCCAAGCCACCACCCACCGAATCGACGGAGCGCGCAATGTCTTCGGCCGATCGGTGTTTCGTGCCTTTGAAAACCATGTGTTCGATAAAATGAGAAATGCCATTCTCGGGACCGTGCTCAATGCGCGATCCGCTACCGATCCAAACGCCCAAGGAGACCGAACGCACGTACGGCATGGACTCCGTAACGATCCTCACCCCGTTCGGGAGGGTGGCGCGCTGGATTTCGCGTGTTGTTGTAAGTGCTTGAACCATATGAATTACGCCTATTCGAGTGTACGACGGCGCCAGACTGGCAGTGAGGCCTAAAGGTGTCGAAAAACGTTTCTTTGGTTGGAATGGAGCTTGAGGATTTGCGCCTATTCCTCGGCCCCGAGCAACCCCGCTATCGGGCCCAACAGTTGTTTGACGCTTTGTACAAGAAGCACGTGGCGAATTTTTCAGAAATTTCTAATCTGCCGCAACCGCTTTTGAATCAACTAGTTACAATTTCGACGCTAGGGGGTCCGCAAAGCGAAAAACGCTTCGATTCAGCCGATGGGACACGACGCTACCTGCTAAGGCTGGAGGACAACAGAACCATCGAGAGCGTGCTGATGCCCGAGGAAAATCGGGACACGATATGCATCTCCAGCCAGATTGGTTGTCCGGTGGATTGCAAGTTTTGCCTCACCGCCTTGATGGGATTGGAGCGGAACCTTACGGCGGGCGAAATTGTGGGCCAAGTGCTCTATGTGGCGCGCGAAAACCGCTTGAATCCGCGCGACTCGCGGGTGAATGTCGTCGTGATGGGCATGGGCGAACCGCTGTTAAATCTGGAAAACGTGCTGAAGGCGACGCGTATTTTGACGGATAGCGGCGGCGTGGGGATGTCGCAAAAGCGCATTACGGTTTCCACGTCGGGCATTGTGCCGAAGATGGAAGAACTGGGCCGCGCGCTGGTTCGACCGAAGCTCGCCATCTCCTTGAACGCTTCCACTGAAGAGCAACGCCGCGAGTTGATGCCCATCACGCGCAAATACCACTTGGCCGATTTGATGGAAGCGTGCAAAGCGTACCCGCTGCGTACATGGGAGAAGCTGACGTTCGAATATGTCTTATTGAGAGACGTAAACGATAGCGATGCCGATGCGCGGCGCGTAGTGCGGCTGATCTCGCGCTTGAATTGCAAAGTGAATCTGATTGGGTTGAATCCCGGGCCTGGCATTCCGTTCGAGACGCCAACGGCGGAAAGAGTGGAAAGCTTTCAGGAGATTGTACGGAAGGCGGTACCATGCTTTGTGCGGAAGCCGAGAGGCCGCGATATTTTTGCGGCTTGCGGACAATTGAAGAGGGTGAACGGAGATCCGGGCGAGGGTAACAAATAAGATAAAAGCAGGCTCACCGTGCGGTTGCGGGGCGCCCTATTCTATACAGAGAGTTAAACGGCTTCATGCTGGACACGTGAACCACGAGCTACGGTAGCGGAGAAGGCGCCAGCTCGCGCGTTACGATCGTACGCCGGGTGCGGCCGCGTTGATCGGATCGCAGAATTAGTGGGGATGCAGTCCGCCGCCACGTTACGCCATCACTTTCGGTAAGCATTCCAAACCTCACCCACTGGCTATGGATAACGCTTCGCAAGAATCGAGCCGTGACCCAGAGGCGCGGGCAAACGTGCTCAACCTCAGCGAACGGGTATTTGTCGCAATCTTACACCCGCCCGGCGCTGGTGGCTGCATCAATTCGCCGATGGTTTCACAATGCCCACCATCGAGATTCTCCCAGTACATCTGATCTGAAGCTGCTTTCAAGCATTTCCGTGGATTGAGGCCGGTAGACGACGCTCTGATCGTGCAGTCTGGACGCAGTAGGAGGCCGCCAAAGATCCCAGTCGACAAGCCGACTGCAAGGCGACGAATTTCTGGCGCTTTGCTGAAACGTCTCATCTATGCTGCGTGTCGCCTACCGGGTTGGCGGTGTTTGTCCGTCCATCTCTTGCGGTTGCGCTAAGAGTCCGGGGGGATTCCGATGAGCGAGAATTAAAGCATGCAGGCGATAACCGCGATCCTGAGGTGATGCACGGAACTCCAGTGTTTCGCGGTACGCGTGTTCCTGTCAAGACTTTGTTCGACTACTTGGAGAGCGGCGAAGCGCTGAACGAATTTCTTGAAGGATTCCCTAGCCCGCGTCTGATGAAGGGTTCTAATTGACGAATGCGTTGACCAGCGGCTTAGACTGCACTTTGACGCGCATGATTGTCAAACGGCGGCCTACGCCTACCCTTTTGGATCAGGAGGCTGGCAGGTTCGAACCGCAGTATCCCATTGACTCGTGCCTTATTCTACGCTGTCACTCAGGATCTATCTGCAACAAGCCAATGTACGATAAGGCCTTCTGTCCATGGTTATCGAGCCAGGCGAAAAATTCCATTGGCGGATCGTAGCAATCACCTCGAAGATCCACGGCCGGATCTAGCCGAGCTTCGCGATGATTGAAAGCCATCGATTGCGGCTGGCAATCCGCTCGCTCAAGAGAATAGTCCAGGGTGTCATCCAAACAGTTTCGGCAGTCGGCTCGCGATTTGTGGTCCGAAATAGCATAGTCGCTGATGCCGTTCTCGGAATTGAGAATTTGGACCTTCGCGGTGATTGGCGCTCGTGGGAAGGCAGAGGCCACCATTTTGAGCGCGATGTCACGACCATTTGATGTTTGGAACAGCAAAAGAGGTTCTCTTTAAGCTAATCAGGGAGCAGGCCCGGTGGGCCAGCAGGCTGGTCGGCGATTTCTACAAACCAGGCCCATTCAAGTGGCGTACGGCTAAACGAAAGGCCCGATAGGATTAATAGATGAAAAGCCCCGAGCGCCGCCTGCCTCCCGCCGCATTCAGCCTCTTGCTGCTCTCGGCCGGGCTTGCCTTTCAACTGCCGTCAGCATTTGCCCAGACCCCCGCCCCGCAGAACGCGCAAGCCGCGGCGCCGCAGAGACAACAAGCGCAACGCGGCTGGGCGTCGCAGCAGGAGAGCCAGGCATGGGCCACGCAGAAGCTCGCAGCCTCACCGCGCCACAGCGAATGGGTAACAATCCCCAATGGCAGCCGAACCCTGAAGGCGTGGGTGGATTATCCCGACGTAAAGGGAAAAGTGCCGGTAGTGTTGGTGCTCCATGAAGTCTTCGGCCTCACAGACTCCACGCGCAACACGGCCGACGAAATCGCGGCCATCGGTTGCATAACCATATCCATCGACATGCTCGCCGGACGCGGACCGAATGGCGGCAATGTAGACACCTTCGAGCGTCCGTTGTCTGCCTCCGATACTCTCACCAGCTTGCCCGATGAAGCCGTGAACTCCGATCTGAACACATGGGCTGACTATGCCGGCAAGCTGCCCGCATCGAATGGCAAGTTCGCAATCGTGGGTCTCTCATGGGGCGGAGGTGCTGCCTTTCGGTACGCCGCCAGCGCGCAGCCGGGGGCGCTCTTGGCTAATAGGCGAGGCCAACTTCTGGGGAGTAAATCCAGTGAGCCAAGGCCATCAGCCGTTCCATCCGGCCCTCCGTAGGCCCTCCATGATGTGATCAAGATCGGCCGGGGCTGCGTTCCATTTTCGCAACTCGAGGTGTGCTGAAAAGTTCGGTTTGATCTCAAGTACCCTCGACAATGCTTTGCCGGCATCCGGGCGGCCTAATTGACCTTTGGCGGCGGCGTCGAGCAAATGCGTCCAATAGAAGTGGGGTAATCCGATCTTCTCAACCCACCTAATTGCGTGCCGTCGTAAGCCTTGCGGCTGTAGTCGAGCCGGGCAAAGCTGAAGTAGTACCAGCCGGGATGTAGTGGATTGAGTTCCTGAGCGCGCCGCGAGAGTTCGACGCCCCGTTCGAATTCACCCATAAACGCCAAATAATGGCCGATGTCGGCGAGCGTCTCGGGGTCGTTGGGGTTTAGTCTCAAGGCCAGCTGCGACTCCGCCTCGAACTTCTCATTCTCACCGCGGAAGAAATGTACGATCGCCAGCCAACATCGTGCATAGGCGTTCCGCGGGTCTAGTTGTGTAGCGCGCACGGCATGCGTCAGTGCGCGGCCGATGGGGTCCGGCCGCGGGTTCATCTCAAAACGATGCTCGGCGAGATAAACGTTGGCGAGTAGTGCATGCGCGTCGGACGAGAGCGGATCGAGTTCTACAGCCCTTTCGAGAAGATCGCGGGCCTCGGCGTGCATCTCCGCGCTCAAAGCCGAAGTATACCTGCGGGCACGCAACACGCAGTCATAGGAATCGAGTTCGAGCGGTCCTTTGGCCAAGCGCGCGTTCGAGGGAGACGTCCTGCATTTTCACCCCGAGCGTGGCGGCAATCCTACGCGTCAGCTCGTCTTGCAAATCGAAGATGTCGCCTATGTCTCGATCGTAGCGATCGCCCCACAACTGTACGCAACTGACGCCCTCTATGAGCTGGACCGTGATACGGATCCGGCCAGCGGCACGGCGCACGCTGCCGGTAACCACGTAGGCGGCTCGCATCTGCCGGCAGAATTCGGGCACATTGATCGAGCGGCCCTTGAACTGGAGCGTTGACCCCGCGGCGATCACACGCAGGTCGCGGAATCGCGACAGGTTGGTGACAACGTCTTCCGTTAGCCCGTCGGCAAAGTAGTCGTCCGCCGCCGCGCTCTGATTTGCAAACGGGAAAACCGCCAGCACCGGCCGCGGCGCCGTTCCAGATGGCGCAGACTCATTCGGGCCAATTCCCTCCCCTGGGTGCTCTGGAGGCTGCTCCGGCCAAGAATTGACACTGGGCTCGTCGAGCGCCGTAACCGTCGCCGCAAATTCGAATCCGCGTCCCCTCACTGTGCGGATGTAACTCTGGTTATCACCGCTATCTCCAAGGATTCGCCGCGCTGATTTAATACAGCCATCGATGGTAGCCTCAGAAACCAGCCGACCTTGCCAGACCTCATCGACGATTTCTTCCCGGCTGACTACGCGGCCGGGACTACGCAGCAGGAAAAGGATGAGATCGAAGACGAGCGGCTCGGCGTGCAGCGCGATGCCGTTTCTTCTCAGCTCATATCTTTCAGTCGCGAGTTCAAAATGGCCGAACTGATAGCGCATTCCAGTCCCGTCTATCGATGGCGTCGCCCTGCAAGATGCCGGGCACAAATATTACCCATGGTAGACCGAGACGGCAGGGGTTGTCGGGCCAATCCCCAGGCAATCCCCTGGTATTCTCCCGCTAATGCCCCAGCAGCGGGTGACTCAGAGGATGAATACTTCTGAATGGCGGCTTTAAATGTCGCCTACGACAAACTTTCTGGAGTTTTGACATGACCTCAACGCAAAAAGATAAGCTGCTTCGATTCGCCTTGACTGCCTTCGGCGTCATCTTCTGCCTGATCTACCCGGTAGGTCTGGTGTGGCCCTCCGGTTGGGTGTGGCACGGCGGCCACGGTCAATACTATTTGCAAATGATTTGCGGTGTGTATGCCGTGCTAGGCATTTTTCTCATCGTGGCGGCGCGTGATCCTGACAGCAACCGCAGCCTGATTTCTTTCACGATATGGTCGAGCCTAGTCCATGCCGGCATCATGGCGGCGCAGGCTATCCATGACGGACACGAACTGGGGCACCTTACCGGTGATGTCCCCGCGCTGCTTCTGGTTGCGGCCGTGCTTTGGTTCCTCTCTCCCGCGAGCCAGCAGAGGGAAAGCCGTTCATCGGAGCAGTCGCATTCCTCTGCACAGCCGACTCGCTGAAACTCCCTTCGGATCAGGTTCACGAGAAACGGCCTGTTCTTTGAAGCAAAACATCGCGGATCGCGGACGCGCCGGGCGAATCGTCGTTTTAAGCAGGTCCGAAAGAGTTTTACCTCACGCTCAATGACTGTTTTCGATGAAATTCACAGGCAACGAAAAACGTCAGGTTGCTGATGGTGGTGCGGCGGCCCAAAAGAAAGAGGGTTGAGTTTCGGCCGAAGCATAGGACTGAGCGTTAATATGTAGAGGGTGAAGAGTATGCTGAACCAAGGGTTCGAGGCTAAACTGCAAAAAGGCAGCAACAAAGGCGCTTGGACTTATGTCGTCTGGCCCAAGTCGGTTGCGTTTTTCGGCACTCGTGGTCTTGTCAAAGTGAAGGGCAAGATCGACGGCCGTCCCTTTCAGAGTTCGTTTATGGCCATTGGCGATGGCACTCATATGCTCCCCGTCAAGGCCGACGTGCGCAAAAAGATCGGGAAAAACGTTGGGGATGTTGTGAAGGTCCTATTGGAAGAGCGGATCAAATGAGAATCGCGGGCGGGAAGCAGACATGAGCATCTGAAATCTCGATTTCGCGTCGGCTAGGGCATAGGATGCAACTCTTGACGTGAATAAGTTTGCGAAATTAGTGGCGCCTTCGACCATATAAGTGGCCGGCAGAATATTCCGAACAGCACTCGCCCATCATATGCGAAATGGCGCGGCACAAACGTCGATGCGCCTCGTCTTAAACTGCGCGCCGGTTGCGGATCAGGGCATATTCGACGGGGCGGCCGTACCATCGGACCACTTGTCCGCCATGACGAACAGAATGCTCACACGTTCCTCGGGATCATTCGCCATCATGACGGGAGAGTTGGGATCGTCGGCCGCCCAGCTCTTTGTCATGTCGCCAGGGGAAAAAAACATCACATGCGAGTGCCAGCTCTTATCCCGGTCGTTCAAGTACTGCTGCTTCGACATCATGTAAGCCATCGAGCCAGGCTCTAGCGCGGGCAACTCGTTCTTATCGAGTGCGGTCGAGATGGCGTGGGCGATTTCAGGCTGCGATTTTCCTGCCAGCACAAGCCTAGTTTTCAGCAGATAGATGGGCGCAAAGCTGCGCGCGGCCTGCGCGTTGAAGCAATGGGGCGCACGCATCTTTGGATTCCAGAACTCCGTCTGCTCCGTGCTCTGCCCCCACGACCTCTCCACGATGCAGAGAAAGCCGTTTGTACCGTTCGCCGCGGTCCTATATCCCGCGCGCCCCAGGACCATCACCTCGGCTCTATCGGAGATAGAACTGGGTGCGGCGCTACGAGCCAGCGCGATCTCGGATTTCTCGTCAGATATCAGGTACTGATCCAGGGGAGCCATCGCCGGATAGGCAGCTTTTCCGGCCTGTGCGTCTGCCCGCCCGCCTGCGTCAGGTAAAACAATCTGCAGAGCAAATGCCAAAGCGATGACCTTGACGTGATTTTTTACCATGCGATTCCGATCGGTCAGAACCATACTACCTTGGAATATCTCAAATGTCGGAGCTGGGGAAAGGGAGTCACGGCGGCAATCGTGAAGATCTCGCGGCGTCCGCCGGCAGACACGCCCCGGTAAGCAATACGATCTCCGTGCGGGGACCACTGCGGTTGGATCGGGTCCGCGGTATCGAGAGTCCGCTTCGTGCCGCCAGACAGATCGACGATGGATAAGTGGCTACTGGGAGTTCCCCTGGCACTGGGAACCGTGAAGGTATCGCTGGAATACGCCACATGCCGTCCGTCCGGGAGGCCAGGCCGGCAGATAGCCGCGCTGGCTGATGCGCCGCGGGTTCTCGCCGGTCAATTCCATCAGGAACAATCCGCCCCCATCCCGTTCGGAACGGAAGACGATTTGGATCCATCGGGCGAAAGAGCGGGCTGGGTGTCCGCTTCCCGCTGAAAGCGCAGAATGTTCTCGTTTTCTTCCAACACGGTTGAGTGGGCCAGAACTTTGACCGCGACCCGCCGATCAAGGCTGGAATCGTGGGGTTCATACACCACGCCCATTCCCCCGACACCCATTTGGCTGCCTAAACGATACTTGCCCAGGAAGGTACCGGCTGAAGGCAAAGGATGCGGCACAGGGGCCAGGAGTTCGGCAGCGTCCTGCAGGGGGGACGCGCCAGAAAGGAATCGCCGGACAGACTCCAATCGGCTGAGAGGAGGCGCACAACGGCCTCGCGCAATTCGCCGTCACCCCGGCAGGCTTCGTGCAGCGCCGCTGAGCACTCATCTGGCGGTAGGTCGCGGGCTTTGTGAAAAAGATCGAACGCGCGATTGTGTGCTTGCCCGGTCACGCGGTGGCTCCGAATTTACCTTTCATTGAATCACACGCTAACGGGTTGGCAAGGGGAGTACCGCTGCGTCGACCAGGGAAAGTGGCAGCGACCCATGAACCGATGTAGCTGAGTGACATCGCCGAGCAGGTTGGAATGCAGCGATGGGCATTGCGCATGGCGCACTTTTCGCGATAACTGCCGACCGTCCGAGACGCGACCGAGATAGGATCTGCCGCTAGGTAAGAATCAATGCGACCCAACAACTCTTAACTGAAACAATGTTGCACTGCACGACCAAATACATTTGATGAATTTAGGAGAGAATATAGGTACCATGCTCTCTGTGAGGAAGCCGAGTGGCCGCGATCTTTTTGCCGCTTGCGGACAATTAAAAAGGGTGAACGAAGGCTGAGGATTGAAAAGTGCCGGTTCTTTATCACTACACCAGCAAAGAAGGCTACACTGCCATCATCGCAAGCAAGACTCTGAAACCGTCTCTAAGAGCCGACAACCCGAAAGACGCGAGGTATGGAGACGGGCAGTACCTCAGCGATATAGTTCCGGGCACAAAGAGACCCGGGCAACTATCGTACATGTTCTTAAACATTCCCTATCAAGGGCGGCGGTTTACCCACTATGTGGGGATCAATGTTGACGGATTAGCTGTGATTCGGGGCCGCGAGCACGTTTTTGTGATTCTCAATCAAGGCCCGTTAGATATTTCGAAGATTATGGCCGGGCACGGCGAAAATAGGTAAGGAGGCGGATATGGAATACCTTGCTGTTGAGTGGAAGCACAACCTGCCCGACATGCCGACCGAGATCTATAGCGAACTGGATGGCACGCGGATGGAGGTCAGAAAAGTGGAGTTATTTAAAGGAGGCAAATTAGGTTACGCCTCCGCCAGCCATTCCCATACGCCGACCAAGCTTGGTATCGAGGCCGTGCCTTCGCTGCGGGAGATCGCGTCTCAACCGGAGTTCAAGCCCAGGGTCTCCAATGCCGCGGAGTTTGAGAAGATGTGGAAGCTGGCCACCCAAAAAGGGCGGCTGGCATGAAGCTGGGCTCGCCGATCGCTTATGTGGAGGGAGACGCCACGAAACCGGCGGGCGATGGGCCGCACGTCATCGCGCATATTTGCAACGACGAGGGCAAGTGGGGTAAAGGCTTCGTACTGGCTATCTCACGGCGCTGGAAAGAGCCCGAGGAACAATACCGGCAGCAATACAAACAAGAGCCAAAGCCGCGTTTGGGAGATGTTCAATTCGTCCTGGTGGAACCGCAAATTACCGTAGCGAACATGATCGGGCAGCATGGCATAAAACGAGGGACTGGAGGCTTGGCGCCCATCCGTTATGAGGCGGTGGAACAGGGTTTAGCGAAGGTGGCGAGCTACGCTTTGAAGCATGGGGCGAGCGTTCACATGCCGAGGATTGGTTGCGGGCTGGCGGGTGGAAGTTGGGAAGAGATTGAACCCATTATTAAAAGAACCCTCACGGACAAGGGAGTGGAAGTGGTGGTGTACGATTTTGCGAAATAGCGTGGCCGCGCTGCTAGGACTCGCCGCCGTTTCGTTAAGTGCGGCGAATCTTGACGACGCGACGAAGCAGTTGTCGCGCGACATTTTTCGGCAGCTGATTGAAATCAACACAACGGATTCTGTCGGCAGCACTACGACCGCGGCTGAAGCGATGCGGCAGCGCTTGCTGGCGGCCGGATTGCCGGCTGAAGATGTCGTGGTGATGGGACCGAACAATCGCAAAGGCAATATGGTGGCGCGTTTGCGTGGCACGGGTAAAGGCAAACCGATCCTGATCATTGCGCACTTGGATGTGGTGGAAGCGAAGAGATCCGATTGGACCACCGATCCTTTTCAATTTGTCGAAAAAGACGGCTACTTTTACGGGCGCGGCACCCAGGATATGAAGGATAGCGATGCCATTGCCGTGGTTACGCTGATTCGTTTCTTGAAGGAAGGATACAAGCCGAATCGCGACATTCTTCTGGCTTTGACGGCGGATGAAGAAGGCGGAACGTTCAATGGAGTCGCCTGGCTGTTGCAGCATCATCGCGATTTGATTGACGCCGATTATGTGTTGAATCCGGATGCCGGCGGCGTGATGACGAACAAAGGCAAGCCGATTGACGTGGAGGTGGAAGCGACCGAAAAGCTCTATGCCGATTTTCAATTGACGGCGACGAATCCGGGCGGCCACAGTTCGCTGCCCACGGCCGACAACGCGATTTATGAAATTGCCGATGCGCTGGGGCGGCTGGAGAAATCGCCCTTTCCGTTTGAGCTGAATACGGTAACGCGCGCCTGGTTTGAACAAGTGGCGGCATCCGAGACGCCGGAAGTGAATGCCGATATTCGAGCGATGCTGAGAACGCCGCCCGATCCCGACGCCATTGCCAGGTTATCGAAGAATCCGCGCTTCAATTCCACTATGCGGACCACTTGCGTGGCCACGCGCCTAAGCGGCGGGCATGCCGATAACGCGCTGCCGCAAACTGCGCAGGCTTTGGTCAATTGCCGTATTCTGCCGGGGCATTCGAAAGAAGAAGTGCGGCAGGATTTGCTGCACATTTTTGCGGATTCGAAAGTTGCCGTGCGCTACAAAGATCCGGCGACCGCTGAATATTTGGACAAAGCGCCCGATACGAAAGCGTTCCTGCCGCCGCCGCTGCGGCCCGATGTGATGGATCCGCTACGCGCGCTGGCTTCGAAAATGTGGCCCGGCGCGCCCGTTCTGCCGGAGATGGAAACCGGGGCATCGGACAGCATTTATACGATTGCCGCCGGTTTGCCCAGCTATGGAATCAACGGCGTCGCGATTGATGCTGACGACATTCGCGCGCATGGCAAAGACGAGCGGCTGCGCGTAGAATCTTTCTATGATGGGGTTGAGTTCTACTACCGTTTCTTAAAGGCGATCACTGGGGAATAGTATACTTTGATCTTCCAGGTCAATTTAACCACGTTCGCCTATGTGGATCGTCCGTCTCGCCCTTAGCCACCCATACACTTTCGTTGTGATGGCGGTTCTTATCGCCATTCTCGGCGGGACGGCCATCGTCACGATGCCGGTGGATATTTTTCCGTATATCGATATCCCGATTGTGAGCGTGCTGTGGTCGTACAACGGGCTTACGCCGGAGGAAATGGAAAAGCGCGTTGTCACCGGCTTCGAACGCAGCATGACGTCTAATGTCAACGACATTGAGCACATAGAATCGCAATCCTACGGCGGCTATGCCGTCATCCGGATTTACTTTCATCCGAACGTGAAGGTGGATATGGCGGTGGCGCAGGTGACGGCCGGCATGCAATCCGCGATACGGCAGATGCCGCCGGGCATGTTTCCAGGCAACGTTCTTAAATATGATGCGGCCAGCGTTCCCATTCTGCAACTGGGGTTGTCGAGCAAAACGCTGCGCGAGCAGGAAATCTTCGATATCGCCAACAACTTCATTCGCACGCCGCTGGGTACGGTGCAAGGCGCTTCGGTCTCCTACCCGTTCGGCGGCAAACAGCGTGCCGTGATGGTGGATCTCAATCTGGACGAACTCTACGCCAAACAGCTGGCGCCGATAGACGTTTCGAACGCACTCACCCTGCAAAACAGCATCCTACCCGCCGGCACCGCAAAACTGGGCGAAACCGAATATCAGATCCGGGTCAACAGCAGCCCATTGAAACTTGACGAACTGAACAATCTGCCGGTGAAAACCGTGAACGGCGCCACCGTCTATGTGAAGGACGTGGCGCAGGTTCATGACGGCTTTAACGTGCAAGGCAACATTGTGCGCTCGAACGGCGCGCGCGGCGTTTTGCTGACCATTACGCGCAATGGAAAAGCCTCGACGCTGGATATTGTGAATGCCGTGAAGGCCGCGCTGCCGCGCATACTTTCCACGGTGCCGCCGGAACTGAAAGTTGTGCCGTTGGCGGATCAATCGGTGTTTGTGCGCGCCGCGATCGACGGAGTGGAGCGCGAGACGCTGATTGCGGCTGCCCTCACGGGGCTCATGATCCTGCTTTTCCTGGGAAGCTGGCGCAGCACGCTTATCGTCTGCATTTCTATCCCGCTCTCCATCCTTACTTCGCTTTCAATTCTCAGCCTGCTGGGGCAAACGATCAATGTCATGACGCTGGGCGGGCTGGCG
Source organism: Bryobacterales bacterium (assembly GCA_963764105.1). Taxonomy (GTDB): domain Bacteria; phylum Acidobacteriota; class Terriglobia; order Bryobacterales; family Bryobacteraceae; genus Bog-105. Next base: position 128,809 of record CAVXRP010000006.1, on the reverse strand, counting down.
CTGGCGGTTGGCATTCTCGTGGATGATGCGACTGTCGAAATTGAGAACATTCACCGCAACGTAGCCATGCGCAAGCCGTTGGTGAGGGCGATTTTGGATGGCGCGGGACAGATCGCCGTTCCGACGTTTGTCGCGACGATTGCGATCTGCATCGTCTTCGTCCCGGTGCTGCTGCTGACCGGCACAGCGCGTTATCTGTTTACGCCGCTGGCCATGGCGGTGGTCTTCGCGATGCTGGCTTCCTATCTGTTATCGCGCACGTTAGTGCCAACGATGGTGCGCTATCTTCTGGAGTCGGAAGTCGACCGTTACCGGCTGGGCGGAGAAGCCGGCAACACCCACAACAACATCTTCTGGCGGGCACATCAGCTGTTCAACCAGGGGTTTGAAGCGATGCGCTACCGCTATGTGGGGTTGCTTGACTGGTCTCTGCGGCGGCGCGCGCCGGTTCTCGTTTCGTTCATTGTGTTCACGACCGCCTCACTCGGGCTGGTGTTCTTTGTCGGTAAAGACTTCTTTCCGAACGTGGATGCCGGCCAAATCCGGCTGCATGCGCGCGCGCCGGCAGGTACCCGCATTGAAGCGACGGAGGCGCGCTTTGGCGCAATCGAACGTGAAATCCGTAATGTCATCCCGGCGGGCGAAATCGATAACCTGCTGGATAATATCGGCATCCCGAACAGTTGGACGGCGATAGCGCAAGGCGATCCGCCGAACATTTCCAGCGCGGACGGCGATCTCTACATCTCACTCAAAAAGAACCACGGCGCTACGCGCGACTACGAAGTGATGCTGCGGAAACACCTACACGACAAGTTTCCCGACATGACTTTCTTCTTTCAACCGGCCAACATTACGACCCAGATTCTCAACTTCGGCCTGCCCGCACCGATTGATTTGCAGGTGGTGGGGCGCGACAGCCAAGCGGGTTACAAGATTGCGGAGAAACTAGCAAAACGGATTGCACTGATTCCGGGCGCAGCGGACGTACACGTTCACCAGATTGTGGATCAACCGATGATCCGGCTCAATGTCGACCGCGTTAAAGCAGCCCAGCTCGGCCTCACGGAGAGCGATGTCACGAACAGCATGCTGATCTCACTCAGCGGCAACGGCGCGCTGGCGCCTAACTTCTGGCTGAATTGGGCCAACGGCGTTAACTATAGCGTGGGCGTGCAGACGCCGCAATATCGGGTAGATTCGCTGGACGCTTTGCTGCGAACTCCTATCTCGGTTTCGTCCGCCAATGAGCGCGCCATTGCGGGTTCAGGCGGCAATAATGTGGGCGCATCGCCGAGCGGCGATTCACTGGCTTACGGCAATCCGGGGGCGATGAACGGCTCAACGCAACTGCTTTCCAATCTGGTGACGGTAGAGCGCTCCACGGCACCGGTGATTATCAATCACTACAATGTTTGGCCGGTCTTCGATGTTTATGCGAACGTGGACCGCCGCGACCTGGGCGGGGTGGGTAGCGAAGTCCAAAGGATCATGCATGAAGAAGAGAAATATCTGCCGCGCGGGACGACGTTCGCGCTACGCGGCCAGTTTGACACCATGCAATCTTCGTTTTTCCGGCTGGGCCTTGGGATGATCTTCGCGGTGGTGCTGGTGTATCTGTTGATGGCTGTTAATTTTCAATCCTGGCTCGATCCTTTCATCATTCTCACTGCGTTGCCGGGCGCTATGGCGGGCATTTTGTGGATGCTGTTTGTGACCAGCACCACGTTGAGTGTTCCATCGCTGATGGGCGCGATTATGTGCGTGGGCGTGGCGACGGCGAATAGCATTCTGATGGTGACGTTCGCGAACGATGAACGGGCTTCGGGTGTTAGCGCGCAGGAGGCCGTGTTAGCCGCCGGGTACGCCCGCATGCGGCCGGTGGTGATGACAGCGACTGCCATGATTTTGGGCATGCTGCCGATGTCGTTGGGCCTGGGGGAAGGCGGCGAACAGAATGCGCCATTAGGCCGAGCCGTGGTTGGCGGTTTGCTGTTTGCCACGGTTAGCACGCTTTTCATTGTGCCGATCATTTATAGTTACCTGCGGACGAAACCTCCGGTGGATCATGAGCGCCAACTCATAGAGCAACAACGTGCCGAGGAATTGGAAATGAGCCTGCAATGATGAGGCCCGAACCGAATCCGGTGGAAACGAGCGAAGAGCGGCTGCTGCGCGAGAATCAGGAGCTGAAACGGCGGCTGGCCGAACTGGAAGGGCGCGCGCATGGGCTTTCCGCGCCCGCAGTGTTGTGGCGGCCGTCGCGCGTGACGCTGTGGTCGCTGGCGATAGGGGCGGCGATTCTAATCGCTGTAGCTTTTGTGAGCGGCTTCGTGCCCCTGCAGAAGCGCAATGCCGCGCTGCGCGCTGAAGCGGCCGACGCGGCGGAGAGTTTGCCACGCGTAGAAGTGATCACCGTGAAGCGCGCTCCGACGAAGAGTGAACTGCAACTGCCGGGCAGCATCCAGGCGGTCACGGAAGCTCCGATCCTAGCGCGCGCCGATGGCTACGTGCGGCGGCGCATTGCCGATATTGGCGATCGCGTTCGTAGCGGCCAAGCCGTGACCGACATCGAAGCGCCCGAACTCGATCAGCAAGTGCTGCAGGCGAAAGCTACGCTCGAACAGGCGCAGGCGGCGCTGGAACAAGCACAAGCGAGTTATCAACAAGGCAAATCGAACATGGAGCTGGCGAAAATCACCGCGCAACGGTGGAGCACGCTGAACACGAAAGGCGTGGTTTCGCGCCAGGAGAACGATCAGTATCAATCGCAATATCAGGCGCAGCTTTCCAATTTGCAAGCGCTGGATAAAGCTATTTCGGCGCAGCGCAGCAGTGTGACCGCGGCGGAAGCCAACCTATCGCGCCTACGGAACATGCAAGGCTATCTGGTGGTGCGCGCCCCGTTTGACGGGGTGATTACGCAGCGCAACGTGGATACCGGCGCGCTGGTGAATGCGGGCAACACGCTGCTGTTCCGCATTGCGCAGACGTCTACCTTACGCACATATGTCAACGTGCCGCAAGCGAGCGCCGGCTCCATTCACATAGGCCAAAGCGCGCTGCTAAGCGTTTCCAATATTCCGGGGCGAACGTTCACGGGCACGGTGGCGCGCACGGCGAATTCGCTCGACCCTGCCACGCGGACGCTGCTGGTGGAGCTGCATGTGCCCAATGCCGACGGCGCTTTGCTGCCCGGCATGTACTGCCAAGTGGAACTGAATAGCCCGCGGGTGAACCCGCCGCTGTTGATTCCGAGCGACGCGCTGATTGTGCGCACGGGGGCGCCGCTGGTGGCGAGGGTAATGGCCGACCACACGATTCATCTGGGAACCGTGGAAGTGGGGCGCGATTTCGGCGACCGGATTGAAGTGTTGGCGGGATTGCAGGAAGGCGACCTGATCATTCCGAATCCGGGCGATTCGGCGCGCGAGGGGTTGAAAGTGGACCCAGTGGCGCGGGTGGCGCAGTAGAAGGTCCGAATGCCGCGAACTGGGGCTTAGTTACGTCGGGCATATGCCGCGCGCCACTAGCCGCATGCACTTTAACAAAATATCGAAGTGACGCCATGGGTGAGCATCGCGGCAGCCGCATGACAGTGAATGCCAAACGTCTGACCGGTCGCGAGATGAACCTCAGTGCCTGTCATTCAGATTTGCAGGTTTCCGAAAAGTGAGGCAGTAAAGCTTTCCTTCGGCAATTTGGCGAGATTGTATGTCGTCCATCTCCGGCGGTATGAGGCCAATAGGGCAGTACGCTTCTTTGCCTTGGCCCTTGAAATACGCCTGCGTCAAGGGATTCTTTTGATAAAGCCCACTGACGACCTTTTCGGTCTCATCGACAATGAGGATCTTCGTGCCCGGTTTAGCAACACGGATCATCTCTTTAATCGCTTGCGCCTTATCGTTAAAGAAATTGATACCACCGACGTGAAAAACACAATCAAAGGCGGCATCGTTGAATGGTAAATGCTCCGCCTCGCCCTGGAAGAGTTGTACGTGATAGGGTAAGCTCCTCAATTTTCGGAGGCACTTAGAGAGCATGCCCCAAGACAAGTCAAGGCCGAAAAACTCCACGTCGGTACTGAGGTAGGGTAAGTTGGCACCAGTTCCTACCGAAACCTCTAAGACGCATGCGCCCGCCGAAATCTCAAGCTCTCGAATGTAATCCAGGCGGTAGTCTGGCTTGCGTGAGAACCATTTGTAGATTCGCTCGGCTATATCGTAGCCTGGAGCGAGACGGTCGTACATGGTTTGATATTTACGGTTGACACCCGTTACTTCTTTCAAAAATATAGGAATGTCATTGCGAATCGGATAGCGTGCGCCCGACACAGAGTCAATGAGCACATCTTGCGCTAGGGCCAAAGGTGCATGCGTCGTCGGATCGCGCAAATATGAAAGGAATTCTGGGCGCATGGGTACAGTCTAAGCTAACTCAACCTGGAACCGTTAGGTTGGCGATGGCTGAGGAATTGCTTCACTCCGAAGCAGGCCAACGCTGGTCACCTTGGTTTAGAAGATCTTTGATGACGGTCGGAATGACACATCGGAACCCGGCCAGAACTTAGTTTTGCACTTGGCGTCGGGGAAGGCGGACGCGCTCTCCGGTCGCTTCTTTGCCGCTCCCGAAGCCCAGCCAATCTTGAGAATCAAACGGTTTGCTATGTCACTGCCTCCACGTCAAGTTTCGCAGTCATTTACTCTCATATTTGAGCCAAGCGAAAGGTAAAGGTTCCGCACCCATTGCGTCCGTGATTATGGGCTTCGCAATGGCCAGCCCGTTTTCGCTATTCGCGAACATCACCACTCCCGCCTTGGTTTTCGGATCGGCCATCACGAAACTCTTGAATGTGCCGTTATCGCCCCAATGCCAAAGTTCGCTGCCTTGTGCCGTGCGTTGAATGCCCCAGCCCAAACCCCAGAACAGAGTCGCCGACAGCTCCTTCGGTTCGCGGTCTATACAAATCCTGCACTCCGGGTCAAGGGCGATCTGCGGCGTCTCCATTTCGCGGAACGTCGCGGCATTCAGACCTTTTCTATTCAGCACCGCATCGACAAACAGCGCGTAATCCTTGGCAGTCGTATTCAGAGTGGAGGCGGCCCCAGCTTCCTTGGGCTTCCATAATGTCACCGGCTTGCCGTCTGCGGCATGACCCGTTGCGCTTCGTTCATCAAAGTCGGGCCGCCATACATAGCTGCTGCTCGTCATTCCCAAAGGAGCGAACACTGCGCCGGTCATGTAATCGTTCAAAGCTTGGCCGGTGATTTGCTCCACCACGCGTTGCAGGTAAATGTATCCTTCGCCTGAATAGCTAAATCGCTCGCCCGGAGTGAAGTGAATGGTAAGGGGTTTGCCATCTCCCCGCCAATTTGGAAAGCCAGTCCGGTGACTGAGTACAATTCGCGCGGTAATCTTGCTGAGGCGGTCATCACCCTGAATATAGGGCTTGGGCAAGTAGGTCGTCAGCGGCACATCCAGCCCCAACTTGCGCCGCTCCAGCAGCTTCAGCACTCCATAGGCAAAGACTGGCTTGCTCAGCGAAGCTGCTTCGAAGATCGTGTCCTCGCTTACAGGCACTCCTGTTTTCGTCTCTGTCACGCCGAAGCCGCGCACCCAGGATGTCTTTCCTTTTCGAATCACCGCAATCGCGAGTCCGGGGACGTTTCCTTTCTTCATCAGCTCAGGGATATCCGTCTCCAGCTTCGTGATGGTCGCGTCCGCGCCAGAGGGTGTTAATGCTGCGCCCACCCAGCCCACTAGAAAGGTGGCGAACAATCCCGTTAGGAAGGTGGTGGGAACGAATAGAATTGAGGCTTTCATGCGGACGTTACATATCATAGCTCTGCGAACGCGTTAGTGCCCTTAGTGGCCAGTGTTACCAAACCAGCAGAGACGTGGAGGCTGACCGGCCGGTCAGCCGCAGACCAGGAGGTCCGCCCGACATTTTATTTTGTAATATTCTGGGTTAGCCAGGAGTTCGCATGCCAACGCCAGCCGATCCCATTCAACATGTCGTCGTTTTGATGCTTGAAAATAATTCGTTCGATCGAATGCTCGGATGCATGAAAGCGCGCTATCCGAATCTGGCGGGCCCGAACCCGCAAGGGGACGATGTGTTCACGAATCCCGATTACCCTGACTCCACGCACGAGTTTGCGCAGTTGGCGACGGCGTTGCCCGCGGTTGCGGTGGATCTGGCCCATGATTTGGACGATGTGGAGCGGCAGATCGACCAAGGGCTCTGCGATGGATTCGTGAGCAACTTTGCGCAGCATTACCCGCAAACGCATGAAGAGGAGCGCTATCAGGTCATGGCTTATTTCAAGCAAGGCGATCTGCCGGTGCTGCATGCGCTGGCAGAGAACTACCTGATCTGCGACCATTGGTTTTCGTCGGTTCCGGGGCCCACCTGGCCCAACCGGTTCTTTGTGCACAGCGGCACGTCGCTGGGGCATGTGGATATGCCGTCGGGCTTTTTTGACCCGGCGATTCATCTGTACGATCAGCCCACGGTGTTTCAAAGGCTGAGCGAGAAGAACATTTCCTGGCGGATCTATTATGGCGATGTGCCGCAGTCGCTTCTGATGATTCGGCAACTGGAGTTTCCGACACATTACCGGAGAATGGATGACTTCGCGGGAGAGGTGAAGGGGCCGGCGAGCGAGTTTCCACAGTATGTATTCATTGAGCCAAGTTATTTCGGCGCCAATCAAAACGACCAACACCCACCTACTGACGTTAAACACGGCGAGGCGCTGATTGCCCAGGTGTATAACTTGCTGCGGGCGAACGAAGCGCTTTGGGCCAGCACGTTACTGATTGTGACTTACGACGAACATGGCGGGTTTTACGATCATGTTGCTCCTCCTGAAACAGTCGCGCCGGACGGCAATACGAAAGCGTTCGCCTTCGACAAAATGGGGGCGCGGGTGCCGACCATTTTGATATCGCCCTGGGTCGATGCGGGCGTTTACTCGGAGACGCTGGAACATACGAGTTTGTTGAAGTATGTGACGGATAAGTGGGCATTGGGGACGCTGGGTGCGCGCGTTCCGCAATCGAACTCGTTTGCCAGCGCTTTGACGACGCGGACAACGGCGCGGCTGGATTGTCCTCAGTCCATCACTGCCCCAATCCCGCCGGCGAACGATTTGACATTAGCTCTCAACACGCACCAAGTCGCGCTGGCGGGTTTCACGCATGATCTTGAGGTAAACCACACCCAACCCGCCGATGCGGTGGTGGCGGCGCACAGCAGGGCGATGGGAGGAGATTTCGTGGCGAGAAGTAAAGCAGTGGTTGAGAGAATCGGGCAGTACTTTGCGAGGCCGGTGGCGGCGAGTATCGGAGCTCGAACAGGTTCCTGAGATATAGTGATCGACACATGAGCACTCATCAACCTTCCCGCCGCGAATGGCTGAGATTTCTAGCTGCAAGTCCGTTGCTGCCGGCGCTGCTCAGGGCGGAGGCGGATTACACAGCATGGTACCGGGAAGCGAAATTCGGGATGTTCATCCATTGGGGTCCTTACTCAGTGGCTAGCGTCGAAGCCTCCTGGCCTATCATGCAGCCTTCGAAACGATTTCCTATCACGGAAGAGCAATATCGCGCTTTGCCCCAGCAATTCAATCCGGTGAAATTTGAGGCGGAGGCCTTTGTCGATTTAGCGAAGACTGCGGGCCAGAGATATATGGTGTTCACGACGAAGCACCATGACGGGTTCTGTATGTTCGATTCGGCCTACACCGATTACAAGATTACGAACACTCCTTACAAGAAAGACATTGTGGGGCAACTCGCGGAAGCCTGCCATCGGGCCGCCCTGCCGTTGGGGTTTTACTATTCTCCGCCCGATATGAATCATGCGGCGTTCCGGGATACCTCGAAACCCGCGAGTGAGAATTGGAATGGCGAACCGACGCGCTCTGTTTGGCCGCTGTATCTGGATTATATGGAGTTACAGTTACGCGAGTTGCTGACACGCTATGGGGATGTGGCGGTGATCTGGTTTGACGGACTTTACAACCAGCGCAAGTTCGATGGAGAGCGAATGCACCGCGCCATTCTGGCGTTGCAACCACAGACGTTGATCAACAATCGCATTGGCATTCCGGGTGACTTTGAGACTCCGGAACAATTTTTGCCCGCGGCCATACCGGTGAAAGGGAAAAAGCTGGACTGGGAGAACCGAGATACCGGAACTAAGGCAAACTATGTGCCCACCGCGGATGAGTTTCGTTTGTGGGAGACTTGCATGACGATTAACAATACCTGGGCGTATAACAAGAACGACCACGAGTTTAAATCGTCGAGACAGTTGATTCGCACATTGGTGGAAGTGGCCAGCCGCGGCGGAAATTTTCTATTGAACGTGGGGCCGCAGCCCGATGGCCTTATTCAGCCTGAGTTCCAGGAGCGGCTGCGGGCGATCGGCCAATGGCTGGATAAGAATAGCGCGTCGATTTATGGAACCACCTATGGGCCAGTGCAGGGCGCCAAAGGGCTTCGTACCACGGCCAGAGGGACGGATGTGTTTGTGCACGCGTTTGACTGGCCGGGCACGGAGCTGGTTTTGAGTGCGGAGCGTCTGCCTAAGTTCGCTTCGGTTTCGCTACTAGCTAGCGGTCAACCATTGGAGTTCCAGCAGCAGGAGGGTCGAGTGACGATTCAGTTGCCTCCGCAGGCGACTGACTCGGATGTGACGGTGATCCGGCTGCGGGGCTAAAGACTCAGCTAAGAGAATGGACCCATGAAGATTGATCGCAGACTCTTTCTGGCGATTGTCTCCGCACCTTTGTATCCGGCGGTTCCGCTGGTTGTACTCACAGCCAACGAGGCACGGGTGGTGGAAGCGCTTTGCGCTCAAATCGTTCCTGCCGACGACTGGCCGGGCGCCAAAGAAGCGGGCGTGCTGTATTACATAGAGATTCAGTTGGCGGGCCCACTCGAACGCTTCGTTACCACCTATAAGAACGGCATTCCGCGTTTGATGAGCGCCTGCCGCGAACAGACCGGAAAGCTCTTTACAGAGCTGGACCCAGCGCAGCAGAAGCAGTTCCTACAGAGTGTTGAAGCCGGCCACGATGCAGAGTTGAACCGCTTCTGGCAAGTGGTGATCGATCACACGATGCAAGGTTTTTACGGCAGCCCGAAGCATGGCGGCAATAAAGACGAAACGAGTTGGAAGATGCTGGAGATTGCCGATGTGATGGAAGGACATAAGCATTGACGCTCCCAGCGGTGGACGTGGTAGTGGTGGGAGCCGGCGCGGCGGGAGGTATCGTCGCCGAGCAGCTTTCGCTGGCGGGTTTGCAGACAGTACTGCTGGAGAGAGGAGACAAGCTCGGATTTGGCCAGACGGGCCACGATGAATTGCGCAGCCAGAGGATTACGGTTCTTGGCAATGCCTTTGGTCCCGACGACAAGCATTACGTGCGGCTGGCCCAAACCGCGGATGGCCATTTTGCGCGCGTTCGTCCCAGTGAAGGAGCCTACGGAAATAACGCAGCGTGTGTAGGAGGTGGAACCATGAGCTACGGAGCTATGGCCTGGCGCTACGCCGAAAAGGACTTCCGCATGCGGTCGACCTATGGGGCGCCAGAGGGCAGCACGCTGGAGGATTGGCCGATCTCCTACAACGATCTGGAGCCCTTTTATAGCAAGGCTGAGTGGGAGATTGGGGTGTCGGGCACTATGGGAACTAATCCTTTCGAGGCCAAACGTCAGAGGCCCTATCCTATGCCGGCGTTGCCGCTCAATACCGAAGCATCCGCCTTGTTCAAGGCGGCGCAGGGTCTGGGCTGGCATCCGTTCCCTATTCCCATGGCCATTAACTCAGTGACTTATCAAAAGCGCTCGGGCTGCATTCAGTGCCCGCATTGCGTCGGATTTGCTTGCGAAGTCAACGCCAAGAATTCTACGGCCGTCACAGCAATTCCCAGAGCGTTGGCCACGGGCCATTGCGACCTCCGAACAAACTGCATTACCAGCCGCATCCTCACGAACGCTGCAGGAAAAGCGACAGGCGTGGAATACTTTGAGGGGGATCGGGCTCTGATGCAACCGTGCCGCGCCGTGGTGGTGTCGTGTTCGGCGACGGAGAGTGCGCGCCTGCTGCTGAATTCCGCCACGAAATTGTTTCCGCGTGGCTTGGGCAACAAGCATGATTGGGTGGGACGCAATCTGCAGGGCCACGCTTACGCCGGCGCTTACGGAATTGTTGAGAAGGAGCTATTCGACGGTCTTGGTCCGGCCGCACGGGTGGCTTGCTGTGACTTCAGCCACGGTTTGTCCGGCGGCTTAAAGGGCGGCGCCATGCTTTCCAACGAATTCATCCGCTTGCCCTATCTGTTCTCGCGAAATGCCATTCCTCCCGGAACTCCGAGATGGGGGTTGGAACATAAGCAGCACATGCGCCATTCCTATAAAAGAACGGTTTCGGTAATGGGTCCGGTGCAGGAGATGCCAGTGTTTGAGAGCCGTGTGGAGATCGCTCCGGAGGTTAAGGACGCCTGGGGCATTCCGACTCTGCGCATCAGCGGCCACAGGCATGCCGCAGATTTGGGAGTGGCGCGCTTCATCTCAGCGCGAGCGGAGGATTGGTTGAAGGCTTGCGGAGCCATCAAGACATGGCCTGTGCTCCCAGGCCGCGGTGTGAGTGGCGGCCAGCATCAGGCAGGTACGTGCCGCATGGGCAGCGATCCGCAGACTTCGGTTGTCGATCGTTATTGCCGTATCCATGATATGGATAACCTCTATGTTGTGGATGGGAGTGTTCATGTGACGAATGGCGGCTTTAATCCGTCACTGACAATTCAGGCGATTGCCTATTGGGCGTCGGCAAAGATAGCGGGAGATTTGCGCGGGATAGCCGCGCCGGGCGTGTTACCCTTGCGAGCATGAAATTTCGTGCGCTTACGATGGGCGCGCTTGCCGTCGCCGGGGCGACACTGATGGCAGCAGCGAAGAAGCCTCCTGAGTTGAAAGACCACTATGCCGTGGTGAATGGCGTGAAGCTGCATTACGTGAGCGCCGGGAAAGGGCGGCTCATCATTTTTCTGCATGGCTTTCCGGAGTTCTGGTATGAGTGGAAAAATCAGTTGGTTGCCTTCGGCAAAGACCGGCTGGCGGTAGCGCCGGACATGCGCGGCTACAATCTCTCGGATAAGCCGGACGGCGTGGATAGTTATCAGATGAAGTATCTGGTGGAAGACGTGCGCGGGTTGGCGTTGCATTTGGGATATAAGAAGTTCACGCTGGTTGCACATGACTGGGGTGGTGCCGTGGCATGGGCGCTGGCGATTACACATCCCGAATGCCTTGACAAACTGGTGATCGTGAACGCCCCGCATCCAGGTGTTTTCGCACGACTGCTGCGCGACGATCCGGGGCAGCAGAAGGCCAGCCAGTATATGCTGATGTTCCGTAGTCCGCAGGCCGAGACGATTCTTTCGCGAGACAACTACGCCGCACTGGTAGCTGCCGTGCTCGGGTCGGGATTAAAGAACGGCGTGTTCAATGAAGACGACAAGAAGGCGTATATCGCGGCATGGTCGCAAGCAGGCGCGCTGACCGGCGGACTGAACTACTATCGCGCGGCGCGCATTGGACCGCCGCAGCCGGGGGCGCAATCGACCGGAAATTTCAGTGTGGATCCGACGAAACTGCTGGTTCATGTGCCAACCTTGGTGATCTGGGGCGAGAAGGATACAGCGCTGCTCACCGCGAATCTGGACGGGCTTGAGCAGTTTGTGCCGGAACTTACGGTCAAGCGAATTCCCGAGGGTACGCATTGGGTGATCCATGAAAAGCCCGATGAAGTGAACGGTTACGTCCGCGAGTTCATTGGAAAGTAGCTAAACGTCGTTCTGACGGAGGAGGCGTAGCCCTCAAATAAGGCCCTGCACTGGTTCATGGATTGCGTTATAGTACCTGTACTCATGGGCATACGATATAAACGTACGGTTTCAAGCGCTTTTCTTCTGTTCGGTGCTCTCTTCAGCGTTGTGGCGCGATGCCGTAGAGACTTCACCCAAGGGCTGTTCTCTAATCACTGCTGGGCCGGTTTTCAGTGTGTGTAGTGTGAAGTGCGGGGCACCCGCGGAGTCGAAATTCCAGGATGCCCACAGCTAGCCGAAGTTCGTCACGGTTGGGTCGTTTCGAAGGATTTTTGAGCTTACGAGTGAGGCAAGCCTTTTGGCCTCAATGGCGGCGGTCGGAAAGCCGATGTAGTGTAGACCTACCCTCTTGAAGAGAAGCGAAACTCATGACAAGATCGGGCCAGAATGTTTCTGCGTCCAAATCGGCGGCTCAAGGATGGCAAGGACCACAACTACTGGTCGCTGGTGGAGACGGTGCGCACGCCCGACGGGCCACGGCAGAAGACGCTGTGCTATCTGGGTGAGCTGAACAGTTCGGCGCAGGCGCGTTGGCTGAAAACGATCGAAGTCTTCAACGAGCAAGGTGAGTCACAGCAGTTGAAACTGTTTCCGTCGGAGGTGGAGCCGCCGGCGGATGATCCACAAGTGGCGCGCGTGCTGCTGAACAAGGTGCGCCTGGAGCGCACGCGGCAATTCGGAGCCTGCTGGCTGGGTCTGGAGCTTTGGCGGCGTCTGGCACTGGATCAGTTTTTCCAAGAGGCGGTGGACGAGGAAGAGGCCGACGTCGAGTGGTCGCGCGTGGCGGCGGTACTAGCCATCAATCGGCTGTGCGCACCCGGCAGTGAGTTGGCTATCGAACAGCGCTGGTATCCAGCCACAGCGCTCGACGATCTGTTGGGGATTGAGGAAGACAAGATCAACGATACGCGGTTGTATCGCTGCCTGGACAAGATTCTGCCACACAAGACGAAGTTGGAGCGGCATCTGAAGCAACGTTACGGAGAGCTGTTTGGAGCTGAGTTCGACGTGCTGCTCTACGATCTGACGAGCAGCTATGTAGAGGGCGCGGCGGAGAAGAATCCCATGATGCGGCGAGGTTACTCGCGCGATCATCGCCCCGATTGCGAGCAGTTGGTGATCGCACTGATCGTCAACAGTGAAGGCTTTCCATTTAGCTATGAGACGTTCGACGGCAACCGCGCCGACGTTTCGACGATGGAAACGATTCTGCGCATGGTGGAACGCAAGTATGGCCGGGCGCGGCGCATCTGGGTGTTCGATCGCGGCATTGTGAGTGAGGAGAATCTGCAGGCGGTTCGCAAACGTGGCGGCCAATATCTGGTAGGCACACCGCGCAGCCAGATGAAGCAGTTCGAAGAAGAGCTATTAAAGGACGATTGGCTGCAGGTGCGACCCGAAGTTGAGGTAAAGAAAGTAGCGGTTCCCAAAGGCGAGGAGACGTTCATTCTCTGTCGCACCAGCGGACGGAAGGAAAAGGAGAAGGCCATTCGGAATCGATTTTCCAGTCGCATGGAAGACGCACTGAAGCGCTTGGCGAAGACTATTGAGACGGGCCGCTTGAAAGATCGCCACAAAATGGAGCGGCGTTTGGGGCGCATCCAGGCGCAACATTCTCAGGTCAACGATCTTTACGAAATTGCTTTGCGGGACACACCCGAGGGCGTTCGTCTTCAATGGGAGGTTAAGAAAGATCGGCAGGTTTGGCGCGGCCTGCGGGAAGGTGCCTACATGCTGCGCACCAATCTGCAGGCTGGCACCGCTGAAGAACTCTGGGCTCGTTATATGCAGTTAACGGAGGCCGAGGCATCGTTCCGGGCGCTGAAAAGCGAATTGTCTATCCGGCCTCTGTTTCATCAACTGGAGCGCCGAGTCAAGGCCCATGTGATGGTGGCTTTCCTCGGCTACGCGCTTTGGGTCACGCTCAAGCATCTGTTGAAACGCCGGCCCGCGATTGTCCCGCAACCCTCCGTTAGTGGCGTCAACAATGCGCATCCTTGGTCGGCGATGAAGGCGCTCGCTTTGCTGTCCACCCTACAAAGCGCCGACATCGTTTTGCCCACCACCGATGGTCGTGAAATCCGTCTGCGCCGCATCACCGAACTCAACGCCGAGCAGAAATCACTTCTCCATCGGCTCGGCCTCAACCTCCCCGAGCGCTTCGAACTCAATCGCAAATGTAGTGTAGACTCGGCCATTGCCTGAACTGATTCTGAACGACTTAACTGCTTTGCGGCGTTATCCGTGACGAACTTCGGCTAGCTTAACAAGGAGAGGCGTCTCAATAAGTGAGACTTACCTGTTGCGGCAGTGATCCGCCGTAACCGCCTTGGGGAATCAATCGAGAGGATAGATTGGTGACCGACCAAGCCGGCGAGGCGATCTTGTCAAACCTGTAGTCGTAGAGCCCCAGGCCATAGAAAGAGATTGAGCCATTCGATGGGTAATCTCCCGCCTGGGCAATGTTGCAGACCTCCAGCGCGCCGGCAATGGCCCAATTGAAGGTCTGTCCTTGACTCGAGGTATTGACCGGTTCGGAGAACTTCCCCGGGGCCTCAAAGACCGTCCCGCTCTTGCAGCAATTCCAACTGGCGATGCCCCAGGCTGACGCGAAATCGAAATTCCACCCCAAGACAGGCTGAACGATGCTCACAACGCCGTTATAGTCCGTTACCCAAGTTGGAGACGCAGCTTGGATGAAAGGAACCGAATGGTGTGATGCCGTAGTTGTCGACGTGCAAAGCAGAGTGTTGCTACTACACTAACTGGGTGTTGGGCCGCTCTCCGATACAGAATAGACAAGCGGCCCAATCAAGCTAACTCGTGCTACTGGATACCTCCGAAGTAGGAAACGATGTTAGCGGTAGCGCTTCCCTCGCAGGCTGTGGAGTTAGTTTCTACCACGCCCCAAGTACCGTACAAGACCTGCGCTACCGACGGGTAGCAGCCAGAGGAATCAAACTCAGTGGAGTACGACTTACTGGTCGGATTATACTGCCAATTGATCGTGGTTGGATTGGTGCCATTTAAAGGCATGGTGCCTATCTTATACAAGAGCTCTCCTGTACCGGAATGTGCTTGATGTGCCTCGACGAGAACCCAGCTATTATATTGTTGATGATAGGAAAGGTCGTTCACCTCGAGCGACACGGACGGGTTGTAGCCATGGTCGTATTGCGTGAGCGGTCCCCACTTGATTCCCGTTGGGACGCCGGTATTGGCATCCACCTGCACCACCCCGATTGAATACGACAAAACAGAGTCAGGGCCGGAACTTTGCACGGCAAGGACGACTACATTGTCAAAAACGGTGACCGACGGAGCGGAACCCTGTAATCCGGTCTTTTCGGCTGGCTGCATCACTACGGACGGGGTGTCGCGCCCTGCCGCGATTTGACCGACGTGATACCAAAGCTCGGATGACCCTTCCGCCGCCTGATGAACCTCAACGATAGTAGAACTAGTAGTCTGGTCAACGGCCACCGTGGGGTTGTATCCATGATCGTAGGCAGATGCCGGTCCCCACGCCATCAATTCTGGATGATACGACGTGACTCCAACAGGGCACTGTCCAGCCCGATACCATAGTTCGGAGCCATTATCCTGGCCGCCTTGATGCACCTCGATAACGACATCCGTACCAGTAAATGTCTGCGCCATCGCTATCCCGGGTGCGAGACCTACTTCAGGCCCGAGCTGCGTGGGGCTGCCAATACCGGAAATCGGGCCGCTCCAGAACAGGCCTGAGTGGTACAGGTCCTGAGTGCCGCCAGTTATATAGTTTAATGCGTCAAATCCACTGTGAATTTGGTAGATAAGGATGTTCGCGGAGCTGATGGAATTTTCGCTGGAGGCGTCAGAAGCGACGCGCGGCAGGTATCCGTTCGAGCCGGTTGCCTGCTGCTTTTGATTCCAAGAGATGGAGCTGTATTGTGCTTCGGCGATAACCGGGAACAGCGCCAGCATCGCGCCGAGGGCCGCCGTGAGGCCGATTCGGGCGTTCTTTGAAGTGCGCGAAGCTTGCCGTCTGCCCGCTATCGCGAAGGTTTCCTTCTCTTGCCTGCTGGGCCGGTGAAAGATTGAACGTTGCATTGTTGTTTTCTCCTTTTTAAGTGAGGAGCTTTGTCCTCGCCCTTACAGGCGAATTTCGGCGTGGGAGTTACTAACAGGCGCAAGTAAATAAGCCGGCATGCGGAGCTTTTCGAATTGTCAGAGCTGAGCGCTGTTTTTTTGTTAACTTTACGAAACGCCAGCACAGTTCGCAGCACTATTTAAGACGGGCCACAGAGACCACGCGATAGCGTGATAGTCCAAAGGTTGATATAGTTACAGAGAGATTCGGGCGCGCCGCGATGGACAACTGGAAGAGTCCCCAAGCTGAAAAAGCAAAGGATGCTGAGGCCTCCGCAAGCTCTACTCACGAAGTGACGTTCCTTCTCCGCGCATGGCGGAGGGGAGATGAAGACGCGCTACCGCGTCTCGTTGAGGCTTCCTATACCGAACTGCGGAAGATCGCCTATGGCTGCCTTAGCGGGGAACGCGCCGACCATTCTATCGAGGCCACCTCGCTGGTGCATGATGCCTACCTTCGTCTCGTCGACATTAACCTGGTCGACTGGCATGATCGCGCCCACTTTTTCGCGATGGCGGCGCGAGTCATGCGTCGCATTTTGGTGGAGCACGCGCGCTCCCGCGGCTGCCCTATGCACGGAGGCAACCTCCGCCAAGTCAATTTCGATGAGGCGCTCACCGTTTCCGCGAGCTCGGAAGTTGCGCTTGTGAGGCTAGACGACTCGCTAGCGGCGCTTGACCAATTCGATCACCGCAAAGCGCAGGTGGTAGAAATGCGCTATTTTGCCGGACTCACCGCGAAAGAGATCGCGGCCGTTTTGGGCATCTCGGAGCAAAGCGTAAACCGGGACTGGCTGCTGGCGAAGGCTTGGCTGGCGCGGGAGATGGACCGCGGGGGATTGCATGGAGCCGCAGCGCTGGGCAGCGATTGAATCGCTGTATCACGCCGCTCTAGGCAAAGACGCAGGGGAACGCTCGTCCTATTTGCGGGCGGCGTGCCCGGAAGATCAGGCGTTACGCGACGAAGTCGCGTCACTGCTGGCTTATTCGGAAAGACAGTTATCGAATTCCGGCCGGCATCTTGAGGTCGGGAAACTGTGGGAGCAGATGGCCACGATGCCTGCTGCAGCACCGGGTTCCGAATACCACCTCGATGAGGCATTTCCGAGCACGCCGAGATTTACCTGTCTGGGCCGGCTCGGCGCTGGCGCCTTTGGCGTCGTATACCGCGTGTTCGACTCCGAGCGCAACCTATTGGTCGCCCTCAAGAAGCTACTGCATCACGATCCGGCTCATTTACTGCGCTTCAAGCGCGAGTTCCGATCGCTGGTGGATCTGGTCCATCCGAACCTGGTGCAGCTCTATGAACTGTTTGGCGACCATCGGCAATGGTTCTTCACGATGGAGCTGGTACCCGGGGTGGATTTCGTCTCATACGTGCGGTCCGCCGGGGGCACGGTCGATTGGGTCCGGCTACGCGAATCACTCCACCAGCTCGCGGCAGGAGTTCAGGCGTTGCATTCCTCGGCGCGCTTGCATCGCGATTTGAAACCGTCGAATGTACTGGTAACAGCGGCGGGACGCGTCGTCATTCTCGATTTCGGGCTCGTCAAAGAGCTTGAATCGCAATCCCTGTTGAGCGAGCAGAGTGTCGCTCTGGCTGGGTCGCCTGCTTACATGGCTCCCGAGCAGGCTTCTGGCGGAGCCATCGGTGAGGCAGCCGATTGGTATGCGGTGGGGGCGATTCTATATAAGGCCGTCACCGGTCAACTTCCGTTTACGGGCAGCTGGACGGAAACGCTAGCGCGCAAACAGCGGGAGGATGCCCCGCCCAGCAGAGATCTAAATCCGGAAGTGCCTGCGGATCTGGACGAGGCCTGCCGTTATTTGCTGGCGCGGACACCCGAGATGCGCTCCCAGGGAGCAGCTATTTTATCGGCTCTGCCAACGCGGAACGTAATCAGCCCGCAACGCGATCGAGAACGCTTCGTGGGCCGCCGCCGCGAACTCAGTTTACTAGGCCAGAGGTTTGCCGCGCTCCGCACTGGCACTCGCCAGGTAGTGCTGATTGAGGGGCAATCCGGCATTGGAAAAACGTCTCTCATCGGGCATTTTCTGAGCGGCCTCAAGCCTGGCAATCCTGCGGCAACCATTTTGCGAGGCCGCTGCCGCGAGTCTGAGTCCGTTCCCTATAAAGCGCTCGATCCCATCGCCGATGAACTGGTATGGTATCTACAATCTCTGCCGCAGCCAGTCGCCCTGGCGCTGCTGCCGAGACATCCGGAGTTGCTACGCCGCTTATTTCCTGTTTTTGGCGAGTTGGCGATTCTCTCCGACTTTCCAGATCGACCTTCCGCCGGTTTAGACGAACAGCAAATCCGCCGGCGCGCGTTCGAAGCACTGTGCGAGTTGCTGGGCCGGATTGCGGATCGCGGCCCGCTTGTGATCGCGATTGACGACCTGCAATGGGGCGATTTAGATAGCATTGCGTTCATTGCCGAACTTGTGCTCCCAGCGAATGCAGCGGCTTTGCTGCTAATCTTATCGTTTCGCAGCGAGCAGGCAGAGAGCAACCGGACACTGGGCGCGCTGCGGAGTCTCGATCAACGAGCCAAGAGCGCGGAATCCTGGCTGACTCTCCAGCTTGGAGGTCTGTCAGAAGAAGAAGGCCGTGAGCTTCTGCAGCTCTTAGATCGCGAAGGCGTGGCCATGAGAGAGGAACAGTCATGGGAGATTTTGCGCGAGTCTCGCGGCAGCCCCATGCTCCTAGCGGAGTTATTCCGCTTCACTTCGCGTGAAGATGCCACGGGCCAACCGGCATCCGGCCGTCTGCTGTCCGATATGATTCGCCATCGCGCGAGTACTCTGTCCGCGACAGCCCGCGAATTGCTCGAGGCCTTGTCGGTAGCGGGCGAGCCACTAGCGAAGGCAACTTTATTCCGCACCGTAAGAGTGACGGATGAAGACCCGGCGCGCGCCCTTGGCCTGCTGATGAAGGATCGTCTGGTGCGCGTCTCGGGAGGCGCAC
This sequence comes from Bryobacterales bacterium, assembly GCA_963764105.1. GTDB lineage: Bacteria > Acidobacteriota > Terriglobia > Bryobacterales > Bryobacteraceae > Bog-105. The sequence goes on along the minus strand of CAVXRP010000006.1, from coordinate 109,810 downwards.
CGGCAGGACAGCTTGAACCATTTCACGATCAGGTTCGTGAAGCCTCGTTGTCATGGCTGTCTCCCCGGCAGCTGCAAGACTGGCACGCCCACCTAGCGGAGCTATTCGAAGCCGAAGAGGAACCCGACCCACAGCGGCTCTTACGGCACTATCGAGGCGCAGGGAACTTGCCTGCCGCGTTTTCCTCCGCGCTGGGCGCCGCTAAGGGCGCTGAGACTGCCCTCGCTTTCGACCAGGCGGCCCGCTTCTATGCCGAGGCGCTCGAAACGGGCGAGGGCAACGAAGGGGCGCAAGCCGCTTTATATCGGAAGAGAGCCGAAGCGCTGGCCAAAGCAGGCCGCGGGTATGAATCGGGACAGTGTTATTTGCAGGCGGCGCGCTGGCCGCAGCAAAACGACACAACTGAAATGCGGCGGCTGGCTGCCGAGCAATTGATTCGCAGTGGACATCTGGACGAAGGCATCCGGCTTTTCACGGATTTATTGCGCCGCGCCGGCATTCACGTGCCCAATAAACGGATGGAAAGTTTGCTTCGTATGCTGGCGATTCGGGCCTTCATTCGTTTTCGAGGCTTGCGATGGCGCGAACGGACCGAAGCGCAAGTTCCGGCCGGCTCATTATGGAAGCTGGATCTGCTCTGGAGCGGAGCGATGACCATGACGTCGACCGATACTGTTTTCGGCAGTTACTTGCAGGCGTTGCACATGCTGCACGCTCTTCGCGCGGGCGAGCCCTCCCGCCTAGCGATATCCTTCGCCTTCGCCGCCGTTTATGAGTCCATGGGAGGAACTCACGAATATCACCACGGGCGCAAGCTCATCGGCTTGGCTGAGATATTGGCGAGGCGGCTAAACGATCCATATATATCGGCCATGACACACGGCTGTTGGACCGGCCTGGATTTCCTATCTGGGCGCATCGAGGACGGATTGTTACATTGCCAGACCGCCGCTGCCGGTCTTACTCAGTTTACGGGACATGCGCGGGCTTGGGAGTTAGGGACCGTGAACATGATGCTGATCTGGTTTCTTGGGTGGGCAGGGAGAATTCGTGAACTCTCGGAAAAACTCCCGTTGATTCTCGAAGAGGCCCGCTCTCTCGGCGACGTTTACGTCGATGCCGCTGTCCGCTGCTGCGCCACGTCTCACCTCGTCGAGCTCGCAGCGGATGATCCCGAACGCGCCTTAGCGGAAACCGCCCGAGCCTTGCAGCAATGGCGAAAAAAATCTTATGACCTGCCGCACTTCTACGCCGCCATTACTCGGGTCGAGTGTCGTTTGTACGCGGGCCGCACCAAGGAGGCGCGCCAGTTTCTTGTTTCCGAATGGCCCGCCATGCGCAGGTCGCTGTTTGCCCGCAAGAGCCAGGTTCACAAAACGCTTTTGTATTACTTGCGAGGCCGCACTTCCTTAGCAGAGTGGCTGCGCGACCCAAGCGCCCGCCAACTGCGCGTTGAGACTGAACAATATGCTAACCGGCTTGCCAAACTTCACTCGCCGTGGGGAGAGGCTCTTTGCCGGCTGCTGCGCGCAGGTGTACTGGCAGGCCTGAAGCGGCCAGCTGATGCCGTACTTCTGCTTGAACAGGCAGAGGCAATCTTGCGCCAAGAAGATCTCCGCCTTTTGGCAGCAGCAACCCTGCGGCGGCGTGGCGAACTGGAAGGCAGCGCGGGCATTCATCGAATCGAAGCGGCGGATGCCTTCATGAGATCTGAGACCATTCTGCGGCCGGATCGTATGACTGCCATGATTCTGCCGGGTGTCTGGGTCTGAGAGATGCTTTCCTTCTTCCGCCCACTCGGGTAATGGTTTTGCTGATTTCGGCAATTTCACGAAGAAAATACCAGTTTGGAGCGGTTGAGAACAAACCAGCAATGCGCGGCCGGCGGACCTAACATGGCGAGGCTGTAATTTAAGGCTGATCCGCTTCTGGGCAACGGTCAATTCAGCAAGTCGTGCGGAGCCGGCGCGACGAGTGCTCTACCGGAAGCCGGACGACACCACGTTGAACGACGTGCTGGTCGAAGTGCTGGGTGATGTGGGCGACACGGCGCTCAAAGACAGGTCGGCGTCTCTTTCTTCTAGCCCCAAGCGCGCCACCGGACCTCTGACGGACACGAGCCTTGACCAGAACATTCGCGACGTCGGCGTTGTTCTTGGGTCGGTTCTAACGCTGAGACGCACACGTCCTCACGCAAATAGTAAAAACGTTCACCTGACACGCCGCTGGTGGGAGGCTAAAGAAGCTCCATCGAGCCTGCCGCTCTTCCCGGCTACGATAGAAGCACCCCATGCCACTTGACCCTAAGAGAACGATCTCCGAATTGAAAGAACTGCGCGCCTTAACATCCGACGAACACGGAGCGCAACGCGTCGCTTGGACCGATACCTGGTTGCAAGCGCGCGAGTGGTTTCGCACAAAATGGGCAGGGCTGCCCGTGGAACAGCATTACGACGCCGCAGGCAACAACTGGCTGACTCTCCAAGGCCAGTCGGAAAAAGCTTTATTGCTGGGTAGCCATCTCGATTCCGTTCCGAATGGCGGCTGGCTCGATGGTGCGCTCGGCATGGTGGCGGCGCTCGCAGTGATGCGCCGTTTTGCGGAAGAGTATGACGGCCGCCCGCCCATTACTATTCGTGTGGTGGATTGGGCGGATGAAGAAGGCGCGCGCTTCGGCCGCAGCCTGTTGGGATCGTCTGCCTTCGCCGGCACTCATTCCGTTGCCGCCGATCGCGTGCGCACGGATCGCGAAGGCATTCGTTTGGAAGATGCCCTGCGGCGCTGCGGCGTGGAGATCGACCGCTTCCCCGAAGCAGAACGCGAGCGGCAGAACGCGGCCGCCTATCTGGAATTGCACATTGAACAAGGGCCCGTGCTCGAGCGTTTGAATTTACCGCTGGGTGTCGTGCAGGGCACGAAAGGTGTGGAGCGCCACGCCATTACGTTTCACGGCCAGGAAGCCCACTCAGGTTCAACTCCCATGAGTGTGAGGCGCGATGCACTCGCCGCCGCTGCCAAGTTAGCTCTCGAGATCCGCCCGATCGCCCAAAAACACACCGACGCGGTCTGCACCGTGGGAAGTGTGAAAACATTTCCGGGTATTGTGACCGCTGTGGTGGGGCGCTGCGAAGCGACTCTCGATCAACGCGACCTGGATGCGACTATCCTCGCTGACATCTACCGGCAGGCGCGCGAAGCGAGTCAGCGGTTTGCCGAAGAAGAGGGCTGCACTGTGGAATGGTCGCGCATCTGGAGCATCGAACCCGTGCCGTTTCACCCCACACTGCTGACGTTCTGCCGGCAAGCGATTGAGGAAACGGCAGGAACCTCGCACCGCCTACCTTCAGGGCCGCTGCACGATGCGGCGGAGGTATCGCGCAGCGGAATACCGGCCGTGATGATGTTCGTCCAATCGATTGGCGGCATCAGTCACAACAAGATTGAGGATACGCGCGAGGAACACCTGGAGCTTGCGGTCACCGCGCTGGATAGCTTGGCAACCAAGACCGCTCGCGCTTGTGAGGCGGGCATCCTGGCCTGCGGCTGACCTCCCGGTCAGCCTCCGCGAACCTACCTCCCAAACACTAGCGTGCCGAAATTCTCCGGCACATGATTCGGATCGCGATTCTGCACGCAAGTCGGCTGCCAGCAGAGAAAATGCCGTTGCGGGTCAGCCCCCAGCCCATCAATCCGGTATAAATTCATGCGCCACTTCGTCCCTGCCTTCACCGTCTGTCCACTCACCGCCTTGAGAGGAATGCGCGCCGCCGCATACCAGATCTTGTGAGTCTCATCCACGCGCGCCAGCGTTTCCCAACCCGAACGCCAATTGTGGTCATAGCTTTGGTGATCGAGATCAATCGCCAGATCGATCCAGTCTCCAGTAGGTGCGATTTCAAACTCCCGGTAGTGACGGATGTTTTGCCAATCGTCTCCCAGGAACATCTCCACCACGTCGCGATCCCACAATCCTACGTGCGGAACAGCATGATTCGGAGGAAGAAAGGTATTCAACTCGCCGTAAGGACAACGAAAGAGGAGATAGAGGTCACTGGCGGTCCAGAAACCTTTTATGGTTGTTCTGGTTTCCGGATACTCAATTTGGCGACTGCAATCCTTCCACATCGTTTGCGCCGCGGCATGCTTCCAAATGCGGGCGTTCTCATCCAGGGAGAGTTGGGGGTTGCCACCCACATGGGAGATTTGAAATTCCGCGCGCGGCGAACTCACTACACAGGGAGGAGCTTGCGCACTCAGTGAAACAGCAAAGATGGCACAAAGAATTGATGGTTTCATAGTATTAGGGCAAAGCAAAACTGAATAAGTCGCTGCCGGCTGCAATGGCCACATATTGCGTTCCATCCACTGCATAACTCATGGGTGAGGCGTGCAGTCCCTGCCCCACGCGAAAGTGCCAGAGTGAGCTGCCTGTTTTCGCATCCACGGCTTCAAACCCTTCCTCGTCGTTTCCAAAGAAAACCAATCCGCCGGCCGTAGACATCGTACCGGCCCATGATTCGCCGTCGCCTGCCAGCGTATAACGCCAGCGAGGCGTTCCGGTGGCTGCGTCATAGGCTAGCAGCGACTTACCGCGCGTGGGATCTGGAACGCTCTTGACGCCGGTTGCATAATACTCGCGGCCTTCTGCGAATTTCTGCGGCTCCAAAAAGTATTTGTGACAGCTCTCTAGCGCGATGAAATAGAAGAGACCGGTTTCTGGATTGTAGCTGGGTGAGAACCAGTTCGTAGCGCCTGTCATATCCGGGCAGACCACGGTTCCGTCTTTGCTCGGCTGCAAGCCTGTGCGCACGGGGCGCCCCATTTTATCGATCCCGTTGGCCCAGTTGAGCTTCTTGACAAAGGGAACAGCCTGCAGAAATTGGCCGTTGGTCCGATCCAGCAGATAGAGGAAGCCGTTGCGGTTCGCCTCCACTAGCAACTTGCGGCCGTCGCGATCGACCAGCACGGGCGTTTCCACCGCATCGTAGTCATACAAATCATGCGGCGTAAATTGGAAATGCCACTTCAATTTCCCGCTGTCGGGATCGAGCGCGAGAACGCAATCGGTATATAGGTCGTCACCCGGCCGCGGTTCACCATCAAAATCAGGAGCGGGATTACTCGTCCCCCAATAGATTGTATTCAACTCCGGATCGTAGGTGCCGGGCATCCAGGTTGTCGCGCCGCCGCGCAAATAGAGATCACCGGGCCAACTCTCCGACCCACGCTCGCCGGGACCGGGAATTGTCCAAAAGCGCCAGCACTCTTTGCCGCTGGAGGTGTCAAAGGCGGCTACAAAGCCACGCACCCCGTCATCGCCGCCGGAAGTTCCCACCAGTACCTTATCTTTCACGATTAAAGGGACGCTCGTCGCTCCATAGTTCTTGTTGCCGGTCGCATATTCCACCTCCCACAGCTGCTTGCCAGTGCGCCCGTCCAGACTCACCAAATGCGCATTGTCAGTCTCAATAAATAAGCGCTCGCCTAGCACGGCAACGCCGCGATTGTGATGGGCGGAGGCATCGTCAATCAGCCCTTCGGTTATGGGGCGGTGATAGTGCCACCGCTGCTTGCCGGTCTTAGCATCGAGAGCGAATACGTCGTTTGCGGCCGTGACAAACATGGTGCCGTCTACCACCAGCGGCGTACATTCCAACAAATTCGAGGCATCGGCATGAAAGACCCACTGTGCGCGCAACTGACCGACATTGGCTGGCGTGATTTGGCTGAGCGCGGTATAACGCCGGCCGCTGTAATCGCCGTTGTAAGAAACCCAATTCGCGCCCACTGGCACGGCCAGCAAATCGGCTGGTTTCACATTGATCGCAACGTCCGCCATGTGGGTGGTTTTGGCTCCGCCCGGTTCCATACTCCGCAGATATTGCACAACCGCGCGAATTTGGGCTCCGTTCAACGAATTGCCAAAGGCAGGCATCCCTTTGCCCGCGACCCCTACTTTAATGACCGAAACCAGATCGTCGCGTCCTGCCAGTTGGCTGATATTGGGGCCATGCTCGCCGCCGCGCGCATCCAAGCCGTGGCAGGTTGCGCACAACGTATTGAAAAGCTGCCTGCCGTCGGGATTCGTTTGGGCGCGAACGGCGGCAGCTACGGCCAGAACGAGAAATACCGTGCGCAATCGCATTCTCTGAATATACTGGGTACCGCGAAATCTCGCCGGATCGGATACTACGGAGGTATGAGCAAATACGTTGTAGTGATGCTGGGAGGCGCCATCGGCGCGGTCTCTCGATTCATCATCGGGTCGCTGGTTTCCCGCTTCTATCCCGCCACGTTTCCGCTGGGCACCTTCATCATCAACGTCACCGGCTCGTTCCTTATCGGCGTGCTCATGACCGTATTTCAGAATCGTCCCGTTCTTCATTTGAATTGGCGGCTTTTTCTAGTCACGGGAATTTTGGGCGGATATACGACATTCTCCAGTTTCGAGTGGGAGGCGCTTACCAGTATGCGCAACGGCGCAGCAATCATCGGATTTCTTTACATTGGATTGAGCGTCACTCTTGGGCTCGCCGGAGCTTGGTTAGGTGTCATGGTCGGGAGCCGTCTAGGATCGCCGTAACACGCTTCGTTTTCGCGCGTCACGGAGTGGTTTCGCCCGGACCTTCGATAATAGTGATTACCATGGGCCGATCGCTTTGGAATAACTGCCGGTCGTGGAATTCCGCCGTTTCACCGAAACTTCCATGGCGCGGAAGACCGTTGCGCCCGCCAGGTTGAAGAAGCTTGGCGGGTTGGCGGCCGCGTATCGAGATGAGTCCGCGTGTCCTGATTCAGGTGGATAGTGACTTTCCGGCACCAAGATATCGCTTCTGTACGGGGCCGCGCCTGCAGGCAGACACGAACCGATGGAGGAACTGGTAGACCCCTTTGGCCAGTAGATTTACTGCAATGCTCTTAGGGATAATGGCGTCAGCATCGTACCATGTTGTTTAAATCAAGAAACGTCCGACTGACCTGCTTATTTGGATTCGTACTACCTTTCGCCTTTTGCGATTCGACCGGCGCCGCTCAGGCTCCCAGCTTGATTACGTCCACCATCAATGCCGGCCAGCTTTTTAGCGTGCCTCGCAGCACGCATCCGTTGGCGAAAAAACAATTCGATCAAGGTCCCGCGCCCGATAGCTTGCCGATGGAACGCATGCTGCTGGTACTGAAGCGCAGTCCGCAGCGCGAGGCGGCGCTCGTTCAGTTTTTGGAAGAGTTGCAAACGCCGTCGTCGCCGAATTTTCATAAATGGCTCACGCCGGATGAGTTCGGCCAGCAGTTTGGCGCATCCGACGCCGATATTCAAGCGATTACCGCCTGGTTGCAAAGCTGCGGTTTTGCCGTGCAGCCAGCTTCAAAAGGGCGCACGCTCATTGAATTTTCCGGGAATGCGGGGCAGGTGCGAAACGCATTTCATACGGAGATCCACAAGTTTGTGGTGAATGGACAGGAGCATTGGGCGAATGCGAGCGTGCAGCAGATTCCCCTCGCGCTGGCGGATGCCGTCGCCGGTGTATCCACTTTGCATAATTTCGTTGCCGCGCCACAAGTTTCGGTAGCCGACACTCATGTGGCTCCGCAATTTACCGGCGGCGGAGGCAGTTATTATTTGGCGCCGGGCGATTACGCCACCATTTATAACGCGAAGCCTCTCTACCCGTCTATCACCGGTTCCGGCACCACGATCGCGGTGGTGGGCCGAACGAATATCATCGTAGCGGACGTGGTGGCTTTCCGCAGCTTGCTGGGTCTGCCGGCCAACGCTCCCAATATCATCGTCAACGGCCCGAACCCTGGCGACCTGGGTGGTGGCGAGGAAGTAGAAGCGGTTTTGGACACATCCTGGGCAGGCGCCATCGCTACCGGCGCGACCGTCGATTTAGTGGTCTCCCAAACCACCAATACTACCGACGGCGCCGATCTTTCGGAAGCTTACATTGTCGATAACAATCTGGGCAACGTGATGACGGAAAGCTTCGGTTCCTGCGAAGCTTCATTTACCTCAGCGCAGGAAGCTGCCATTTCTTCACTGGCTGAACAGGCGGCAGCGCAAGGCATCACTTACACCGTTTCGGCCGGTGACGCGGGCTCAGCCGGTTGCGACAATTTCGATAGCGAACCGTTCGCCACCGGTCCGCTGTCGGTGAACGGCTTGGGCTCCACGCCCTACAACATTGCGGTGGGCGGCACGCAGTTCAACGAGAACGGCACGCCCTCGCTGTATTGGAGCGCTACCAATTCGTCAACCGGAAGTTCAGCGCTCTCCTACATTCCGGAGGACGTTTGGAACGCCAACTGCACAGGCGCCAGTTGCGGGACGGGCAGCATTCTCTCAGGCGGAGGGGGAGCGAGCGTGTTCTTCAGCAAGCCTTCCTGGCAGAATAGCGTTGCCGGCATTCCGACCGACGGCGCGCGCGATGTTCCCGATGTTTCGCTGACGGCGGCCGGCCACGATGCCTATTTGCTTTGCCTGGACGGCTCCTGCTCTGGCTCTTCACCTAATTTTTACGCGGTATATGGCACATCGGCGGCCGCCCCGTCGTTTGCCAGCATTGTGGCGCTGATCAATCAGAAGACCGGAGCCCGCCAGGGCCAATTGGCGCCGGAGCTTTACTATTTGGCTGCTGGCGAGATCCTATCCGGCTGCAACGCGTCGAATACGGCGGCGTTGCCCGCCGCGAGTTGCATCTTTCACGACGTGACAATTGGCACCAACGCGGTTCCTGGAGAAGCGAACTACAATTCCAGCAGCGAAACGTATCCGGCTACCACCGGTTTCGATCTGGCGAGTGGACTCGGTTCCGTGAATATCGCCAACCTGGTTAATTCCTGGGGTGTGCCGGCGAGCGTACCGGTGGCGTCGCTCGCGCCGACATCGCTCACGTTCGCTTTCGAAACGAAGGGTACCAGCAGCGCGGCGCAGGTTGTCACTCTCAGCAACACGGGCAAGGCGGCGCTCAGTATCACAGGCGTCAGCATCAGCGGGACAAATGCAGCCGACTTCGCCTATACAAACAAATGCGGCTCCTCCCTGGCGGCCGGCGCTACGTGCAGCATCTCGGTGACCTTTACCCCTGGCGGTTTTGGCACTCGCACAGCGAAATTGACTGTCACTGATAATTCGAGCAATACAGCGGGCTCCATGCAATCCACGCTACTAAGTGGAACCGGCGATATCCCTGTTACTTCGTCGGCTGTGTACGATGGCGCCGACACCACCACCCTCGGCACGTGGACGGGCAAGTACGGCGCCGACGGCCAGTTGATCGCTAACGGTCTGACGAATCTCCCATCGTATGTGAGTCTCGCCATGAGCGGGGAATCCACTTACACATGGACGACATCGTCAACCGATCCGCGGGCGCTCCAAGCGGCGAGCGGTGCGTCGTTGCGCATCGCTTCCACTTACTTCGCCGTCAACAACAATACGTTTACCATCGACGCGAATTTTCTGGATGGCAACATTCACAAACTCGCCCTCTACCTGTGCGATTGGGACAGTCAAGGCCGCGCCGAGAGCATTTCGGTGGTTGACGCAGTGAGTCAAGCGGTGCTTAATACGCAATCGTTCTCGTCGTTTAGCGGCGGTGTGTGGGCCGTGTGGAGCGTCAAAGGCCACGTGAAAATTCAAGTCACCAGAACCGCCGGCCTCAATGCCATCGTGAACGCGCTCTTCTTCGATCCGGTCACGGTTGCCACCACCACCGCGTCCGCTAGTTACACGGGGACGGATAGCACAACACTCGGCAGTTGGACTGCCAAATACGGCGCCAACGGCCAAGTGATCGCCAACGATCTGAGCACGGTTCCCTCCTATGCCACTCTCAGCATCAGTGGCGACTCCACTTATACCTGGGCTTCCTCCACGACCGATCCGCGAGCATTGCAAACGGCCAGCGGAGCGTCTACGCGCATCGCGTCCACCTACTTCGCTGTCAATAACAATACGTTCACCTATAGCTTGAATCTCACAGACGGCAGCGCTCATAAAATTTCCCTGTATCTTTGCGATTGGGACAATCAAGGCCGCGCGGAAAGCATTTCCATTATGGACGCAACGAGTAAGGCGGTGCTGAATACGCAAACGTTCTCTTCCTTTACCGGCGGCGTCTATGCTGCTTGGATCGTCAAAGGCAACGTGCAAGTTCAAGTGACCAGAACGGCCGGTCTCAATGCGATTGTGAATGCGCTCTTTTTCGATCCCGCCACAACGACCCCAGCGTCCGCCGCATACACAAGCACAGATACGACAACGCAAGGCACCTGGACTAACAAATATGGGGCCAACGGCCAGTTGATCGCGAACGACCTGAGCAATGTTGCCGAGTATGCGACAGTCAGCATGACCGGGGAATCCACATTCACCTGGGCATCCTCGACCAGCGATCCGCGGGCGCCCCAAACGGCGAGCGGCGCGTCGTCCCGTATCGCGTCTACTTACTTCGCCAATGATACGTTCACTTTTGACGTGAATCTCACTGACGGCAACACACATAAAATCTCTTTGTATCTCTGCGATTGGGACAGTCAGGGGCGCGCCGAGACGATCTCCATTGTCGACGCGGTGAGTCAAACGGTGCTGAACAGCCAAACGTTCTCATCTTTCAGCAGCGGCATCTATGCGACTTGGAACGTCAAGGGCAACATCGAGATTCAGGTGACCAGGACGGCTGGCCCGAATGCCGTTGTGAATGCCCTGTTCTTCGATCCTCCCAGTCCGGCAACTGCCAGCTTCGTTGGTACAGACACGACGACGCTCGGCACATGGACCGGCAAGTACGGCGTCGATGGCCAATTGATTGCCAACGATCTGAGCAAAATCCCGGCCTATGCCAACTTCACTCCAAGCGGAGATTCGACCTACACCTGGACAACATCTACTACCGACACAAGCGCGCTGCAATCGGCCAGCGGGTCTTCTTCCCGTATTGCATCCACCTACTTCGCTAGCAACAACAATACCTTTGCCTTCGATGTGACTCTCAGCGACGGCAAAACTCATAAGATCTCGTTGTATCTCTGCGACTGGGACAATCAGGGCCGCGCTGAGACGATATCCGTCAGCGATGCGGTAACTGGAACCCTACTGAACACGCAAACATTCCCTTCGTTCACCGGCGGCATTTACGCGGTGTGGAATGTTAAGGGTAACGCGCAAATTACGGTGACGAAGACGGCGGGCCTGAACGCCATTGTGAACGCGGTTTTCTTTAACTGAAGCCTTAGCGTCCGGCCATAGCGGCGGCCCAGTCGGCGGGCAGCGTGCCGAGCGGCAGCAATTGTCCTTTCTCCAGATGCCTGATGGTCTTGGCAAACTTGGCGGCGTGCGGATCGTGCGTCACCATGATGATGGTTTTGCCGAACTCGCGGTTCAGGCGGGTCAACATGGTCAAGACGTCCTCGGCGGCGGCGGCGTCCAAATTTCCAGTGGGCTCATCGGCGAGAATCAGATCGGGGTCCGTCACAATAGCGCGGGCGATGGCTACTCGCTGTTCCTGGCCGCCCGATAATTGTTTCGGCAAATGCCCAAAGCGATCGCCGAGTCCGACCAGTTTCAAAGCGGTTTCGGCGTGCTCGAAGCGCTCTTTCTTGTTCAGCTTGGTTAGTTTCAAGGGTAGTTCCACGTTTTCCAGCGCGGTCAGCACCGGGATCAAATTGAAAGATTGAAAGATAAAGCCGATGTGGATATTGCGCCAGTGGGCGATTTCTTTGTCGTTCATATCGCGCAGGTTGGCGCCCAACACGCGAATCTCTCCGTCGGTGGGCTTATCCATGGCCGCGATCAAATGTAACAGCGTCGATTTGCCGGAGCCGGAGGGACCCATGAGCGCGACAAAATCGCCCTTATCAATGACGATATCCACGGCATCCAGCGCGGCTACGTGGAATTCATCGCGCACATATTCTTTGCTCAATTTGCTGGTGACTACGACTTGTTCGCTCATTCGTTTTGCGCTCCTACTGTTTCACTTCTACTTTTTGACCGTCTTTCAAATCCGCAGGCGGGCTGACAATTAAATCCTCGCCGCCATTCAATCCGCTGTTCACTATCACACCTTTGTCGGAAGAACCGCCAGTGGTGATGGCTCGTTTGATGGCCTTATTCTTCACGATGACGAAGACATGGTCGCCTTGTAACGCTGCCGCCGGAATCACCACAACGCGCTTGGCTTCACCGGAGGCGGCCGGCTCGGCGGGTGCGTCGTTATAAAACTGCACGGTGGCGTTCATATCGGGCCGCAAGAAGTCGTCGGGCTTCAACACGCGCACTTTCACCTGAACGGTAGCTTTGGCGCGATCGGCCTCGGGTGAAACCTGCTCAATCACTCCCTGATATTTCCTGTCCGGATAGGCGTCGGTTGTAATGATGCCTTTCTGTTTTGGACCTAGCTTCGGAAAGTCGTTCTGATTGATATCGAGTTCCACCTGCAGATCGTTCAGATCCGCCATGGTCACGATGTAGCCTTTGGCGCCTTTGTCGCCGACGAAGCCGGTAGTTATGAATTCGCCGCGTTCTACATTGCGGTCGAGAATTGTGCCGGTAATGGGAGCTTTGATGATGGTGTTGTCGAGTTGCGTTTGCGCGTATTGCAGCGCGCCGCGAGCTTGTTCCACTTGACCGGCTATTTGCGTTGTCTGCTCTTTGCGCGGACCTAAGACTGCCAGATCGAGCAAGCGCTGCAAACTAGCTACCTTTGCTACTGCCGCATCATACTTGGCTTGTGCATCGTCCAAGGTTTGTTTGGCGAAGACGCCATCGGATACGAGCTGTTTGGTCCGATCGAGCGAGATTTTGGCGTTATCCATATCCGCCTTGGCCTCGCCTACGTCGTAACGCGCTTTCTCAATTTCCTGCGGGCGCGATCCATTGGAGATTTCCAGTTCGCGGCCTTTTAGATTTTCGAGTTGGCCGCGCTGCTGGGTCACTTGGGCGCGATATTCATCGTCTTCCAATCGGACCAGCACTTGACCGGCTTTCACCTTGTCGCCTTTATCCACGCCGATCCAGGCGACGCGGCCGTTTACTTTGGAAGCGACTTCGATTTTGTGGGCGGCAATGATGTAACCGGTGGCGCTGAGAACGGCTTGCTCGCCGGCGGCGGAAACGCTCATGGGCGATTGCACCTCGATTGCTTGTACGATGACTGGGGCGTTCAGCTTTTTGTAAAGAACGACAGCGCCGATGGCGGCGAGCGCCACCAGGACGGCTATGGCGATGAGGTTGACGAGCGGTTTGGATTTGGGTTCCCGCACGCGCCGGGCAGTGCGGTCGATCTTCAGATTTTTGAGTTCTAGTTCCATGTTGATTGATTACTCAGCGCCACTTGGAGGGCAGCGAAAAAAGGGGACACGCCTGCTGAATTGCAAGTCGGAGGCGATTCTGGCCCGAGCCCGGAGTGTCCCCTTTTTTCTTCGTGTTCCACTTTTTTTCTTCGTCATACTTCGCGGAGGGCGGTAAGAATCTCCTTCTTGGCGGCTTGGCGGGCGGGAAGCAGCCCACCCACGGCCCCCAGGATTAGAGAGAAAAACAGGCCAATCGCCATCACTTCAGGCCCTATATGAATGTTAAAGGTGGTCTCACTGAAGGTGGCGAAATTTCCGACGCCGGTAGTGATGGAATTCAGCGGGAGGACCACCAGGCAGGCGATCACACCGCCAAGCAGCGACAGCAACAGCGATTCCAGAAAGAAGCTCAGCAAGATGCTGCCGCGCGTGAAGCCCAAAATGCGCAGCGTGCCCACTTCTTTGGCGCGCCTTGCTACCGCGGCGTACATGGTGTTCATAGCCGCGAAACAACTGCCCACCGCCATGACGATGCAAACAAAAAAGCCGAGAAATTTGATGGGCGCGGAAGACACCGCTGTCTGCGAATTGTAATAATCCTTCTCGCTCAACACGGACACATTGAGGCGGCGGTCGCCCTGGAGCGCCTTCGGTAAGGCGGCGGCAGAAACTTCGTCGGTGGCCTGCAGGAGCGCGGAGCTGTAGGTGTCGGGACGGTTGTAATCGGCGGCCACTTGCGGACCATCGGCAAAGATCTCGCTATCGATGGAACTACCGCCGCCATCCATGACGCCCACCACGTTCCAGAGACCACGGCCGAAGCGCAGTTGCTTACCCATTTGCGCGTTTGGATAGCGTTTGGCGATTCCTTTGCCGACCATGACCTCGCGTTGACCTTCTTGAAAAGGCCGCCCCTGCAACATGGTCAACTTGCGCATGGAGACGCCACGGCGGGAAAGGCCGCGGAGTGTCACATTTGAGCCTTCGGGGTTCTCCACGTTGGGCAGATTGATGACGGTGACCACTTCGAGCGAGGCCAGCGGCTGGCCATCTTTACCGGTGGCGATGCCGGGGAAATTTTTGACAATCTGGAACTGTTGTTGGGTGAGCAGGCTGGTCAACTCGGCGTTGCCGCCTTTGCGCAACACCAAGACGTGGAGTGGGTCGCCGCTCGAGTCAAAGGCCGATTGCAAGCCGGACACCAAGCCGAGCACGGCGAGCAAAACGGCCACGGTCATGGCAATGCCGGCGCCAGTCATCAGTGTGGTGGTCTTGCGCACGATTAAATTGCGAATGTTGTAGGAAATAGGGATGGCCATATTTGTTAGCCCGCGTAGCGCAAGGAATCCAGAATGTTGGTTTTCGCCGCATTCCACGCAGGGATGAACGAACTCACCAAGCCCACTACCAAGGCGAGCGCCATGGCTACCAGGGCGGTGAAGGGAGTGATGGAAAGATTTTGCAGCTGCGGCATGAACGATCCCGCGCCCTTGCCGACGCCCACGGTGAGCACCGAGGCGAAGAGCAGTCCGATGACACCGCCGATGAGGGCAATGCAAACGGCCTCGCCCACAATAATGCCCAGAATGGCTTCGCTATTGAAGCCCAACGTTTTCAGTACACCGACCTCTTTAATCCGTTCGCGCACCGACATCGCCATGGTGTTGCCCGATACCAGCAAAATGGTGAAGGTGACGGCAGCGCAAACGATCATGAGAAACAGCTTGATATTGCCCAAGAATTCCACGAACGACAGGGCGAATTGCCCTTCCGATTCAGTTTTGGTGGGATAAGGTGATTCGGCGAACATGGCATCGACAGCCTGCGCCACTTTGGGAGAATCCTCCGTGGTATTGACTAAGATCGCCATGGTGCTGATGAGCGAGCGGCGGCCGACCGGCAGCAGATCGCGCAGATACTCCCAGTTGAAGAAGAGCGATTGGCTGGCATCCGGATCATAGAAGATGCCGACCACCTTCATGTCCAGATCGTACGGATAAATGTCACCTTTTAAAACGACCCTATCGCCGAGCTTTAGATTGAGGTTGTCCGCCAGATCCTGGGAGATGATGCAACCGGTCCGATCGGTGAGAAAGGCTCGGCGCTGATCATCGGGCATTTTCATATCTGTGCGGATGGCTAAAAACGCCTTGGGCTCGACGCCTAAGCGCGCGAAGAAATTTTTCTGGTCGCGGGCGTCCTTATAAGTGCCGCCATACCAGTTCCAAACGGAGATTTCCTTTACGCCGGGCATTTGCCGCACCTTCGCTTCGTAGGCGAACGGAATGACTTGCGCCAGCGAGACGCGGTGCCGAACCACCAGGCGGAGCGCCTGCCCGGGCGTGGGCTGCTGCATGAACAAAGCGTGGTACATGGCGATGAGCACGCCGAATAAACAGAGCGAAACGGCGATGCTCGAAATGGTCAAAATACTGCGCCGTTTATTGCGGAACGTGTTCTTGAAAGCCAACGGAAAAAATTTGAACATCAGGCAACTCTCTTTTTTGTAGGGTAACCTAAAAGGCGACCCGGATCGAAAACGGTGGACCAAACGCCCCAAAATGGATACGAACGGTTGGATTCCGCCGTTCGGCAAAAGTTGGATTGTCTTTTCATGCGGCGAGCACTTGAGCTGGCCGAACAGGCAAAAGCGCAAGGCGAAATACCGGTGGGCGCGGTGCTAGTGGAGGGCGAAAGCATTATCGGCGAGGGGTGGAACCAGCCGATTTCGACTTCGGACCCCACGGCTCACGCGGAGATTTTGGCGCTTCGGCAAGGCGCGCAACGGCGCGAAAATTACCGGCTGAGCCGGACGACTCTTTATGTGACGCTGGAGCCGTGCGTGATGTGCGCGGGAGCGATTGTCAACGCCCGCATTGAACGTCTTGTCTTCGCGGCGCGCGATCTGCGTTTCGGTGGAGTGCGCAGCAAGTTCCGGCTGGCGGATTCGGACCTTTTGAACCATCGCGTTCAGGTGGAGGAAGGTTTGCTGGCGGCCGATGCGGCGCAACTGTTAGCCGGTTTCTTTGCCGATAGGCGGTGAGCCCTTTGGAGGGTAATAGGGCCGGGGGACGGGGGTTTTTCGACGCCGTTGCGCATTTCGAAGGCGACGACCAGGCCGGTGGGGCTGTCGGGATCTTCACCCAGGAAGAGGACTTCGGGTTCGGACTCTTCTTCGCTACCAGTAGAGGCGGCTGAGCCATCAGCGGGTTGGGAGGGGGCGGCGGGTTCGGGAGCGGGCGTAGCGGGGTGGAGTTTGCGGAACTGCTCGAGGAGGCCGAAGGTGCGTTGGAAGGAACGTTCGGCGGTGGTTCTGTAGCGCAGCAGGAGGTCGTGCTTCTTGATGTACTCGGGGGTCCAATGGACGGGCGAGAGGCCTGCTTGCGAGCATTCGTGACAGTCTAAGTTGAGCTGGGCACGCATGCGGTACCACTCGGCCTGGGCGGTTTTGAGGACGAAATCATGTAAAAGGGAGTCTTCCGGAGGTTGATAGGTCTGGAGCCAGCGATTGAGGAGGAGCAGCCAGGATTCCTCGGACTCGTGGGGCAGGATGAGGGTTTGCGAGCAGGAGCCGTGTTTGATGGAATTTTTGGAGGAGGTGGCGCGGCCTTCGGGAGAGGTGGGACCGGTGCGGCCGCAGTTGCGTTTTTCGTGGTCGGGTTGAGTGGGTTCGCACTGCTCGTCGGCAGTGGGAGAATCGTCGAGAAATTCGGAGTCGCGCATTTGCTTTCTGAGCTGAGTGTGAAGCGGCGGCGTTCGGGGTTTTCAAAAAATTGCGGCTAAGTTGTTGACTGTGGGAGAAATAATTTTTTTGGAAAAGTTGTGAACGGGGAAATGAAGAAGATAGAATCCAGAATCTAGAAGACAGAATGGGCGCGCGCAAGCGCTTTTGCGAAACGAACTTGGTGGGTTCTCACGAAAATACAAACGCGACCCCGCCGAATCAACGATTCACAGAGTTGCAGTCGTGAGCCGCTTTTGGGATAGGATGATCCTACCTATTTTCATTGCTGGGGGGTGTCCAGGCTTCCGATCATAGATGATTCGTATTTTCAAGTAGTTGCTTGCGGGCTTTCGGAGCCAGCGGGGCAGCGTCCAGTTTTGTTGCTGAGCAGAAACGACGCCTACCGCTATCTTTCGAAGTTCATTACGGCGGAGATTAACATCGATAGGCTGCCCAAGAGTTGTGTCGCAAACTGCGACAGTCTGCGGATGCTTGCGAAGCTGTCGTTAAAGACGCGGGCGGGACCTTGTTTAGGTCGCTTACGCTTCCGACTCCGTTTCGGATGTAACGGTTTGTGGGATGCCCGGCTGGTCTGGCCGAATTACTTTAAGGCGGCTTTAGCGCGGTCACGCCAGCTTTCATAGATGTAGCTATCTTGGTCGGCATCCCAGACGACATCAGGGATGGCGTGGAGCTCGGTGCGCGAGATGGCGGGAATGTCCTTTCCGAGAATCAGCAAGCCGCCTTCGGGAGCGGGGGTTTCGGGCATGGCTGCGAGTTGCTTCTTGGTCCAATTGGGAAATTTGAGCTTTTCGTTCAGCCAAAGGGCGACGGGCTTTGTTAGGAAATAAGGTTGGCGGCCATCGCCGGGAGAGGATTCGTAGTCGAACACATCCTTCTTGGCGCCGAGCAGAGTTATGGTTTGTTCGCGCAGGTTGGCGCCGTTGTAGACGAGCGTGGGTCCGCGCTTGGCGTTGAGGGCGTAGATCGTGGGGCCAGGGTCGCCGAGGAACTTTAAAGATTGATAGGGGATGTCCCAATAGCCGTCGTCGAGATCGCCCCCACCCACAAGCACGCAGGCATGCAGCGATGTATCGAGGGCACAAGCGAGGGATGAAATAAACGAGCCCTCGGAGAAGCCGACGACGGCGATGTTCTTTGGGTCGACATCGGTGCGCTCGGACAGATAACGGGCGGCTTGCATGATGTCGGTGATCATCAGACCGGATAGACGGAGCGCCATATCATTGGGTGTCCGGATGCCGGAGCGCTTTTGCCCATTGCGTTCGTATTCGCCGATGGGGTCATAGGTCAAGACGACCGCTCCGGCGCGCGCGTACAAGATTCCAGCCCAATAGGCATACCAGGAGGATTTATCGCCACCGTTGCCGTTCACGACTATGATCGCCGGATGCTTGGTGATGGTCGCGCCGGCTTGGTGATAGACGATGGCTGGGACGCGCAGGCTATCGTCTGTGCCGAAGGAGACGCGGTCGGCCGCAACTTCTTTGGTGGGTGCAAAGCGGCCGTACATTTTTTCGGCCAGCTTGGGTAAGGGATCGGGAACATGCAAGGTTTGACGGATTTGCTGGCGCAGGGCGTCCCAATCGGGCTTAGGGGCAGCGGAGAGGAAAACTGCGAGAACCATGAACAGTGAATGACGCACTTTCTCTTATTGATAGCAACCTACGCCGGCCACCTGCAAGAATGGAGTGTATGAGCAAGCGCATACTCATTCCTTTTCGCCATGCCCAGAAGGTGGTTGCCTATGCGGCAGCGGCGCGCGAAGGAGGCGCGGAGCCGGTGACGGCCAGTGTCGAAAATAAACTTTCGCTCGAGGGCTTCGACGGCTTGCTATTGATGGGCGGCTCGGATGTGAACCCGGTGCGTTTTGGAGGGACCCCACGTCCGGAAACCGATCCGCCGGATGATGAGCGCGATGCGGTGGAACTGGCGCTGATTCAGGAAGCGCTGGAGCGGGACGCACCGATTTTCGGCATCTGCCGCGGCTTGCAGATCCTGAATGTGTTTCACGGCGGGACGCTGGTGCAACATCTGGACGCGGTGGCGCGGCACGATCCCGAGAAGGACGACCACTCCGGCCCGGCGCACGAAGTGGCGTTTGTGCCTAAGAGTAAGCTGGCGGAGATTGCCGGCGCTGAGATGTGGCAAGTCAATTCACGCCATCATCAGGCGGTGTTGAAACTGGGCGCTCATTTGCAGATCGCAGCGCGCGATCTGGAAGACGGCACAGTGGAGGGGATTGAACGGCACGACAAGCGCTTCCTGGTTGCCGTACAGTGGCACCCGGAAGATCAGACGAAGAGGCATCCTGAGCAACGGCGGCTTTTTGAGGGCTTTGCGGCGGCGCTTTAACGGTGCGGGTAAGGGTGACCGAGGGGGTCGGTGGGGAGTCAGAGAAACTCGGGGAAAGCCGAACTAGGTCGCTGACGCTTCCGACTCCGAAGGGCTGACCAGGAGGTCAGCCGCAGACCGGCAGGTCTGCCCCACAAGCGCGGGGTTCATCGGGTACCGCGCGTTGTCTGCGGCGGTGGTGTACAAAAAGAAGGAAAGCCAATCCGATGGGGAGCAGGGTCGCCGAAACGGGTTCCGGGCCGAGCGCAATGCCGACGTTGTAGCCAGCCGTGCCGTCTTGAATCGAAACTGCGCCGCCGCTATCCGCACCATGGCCGTTTGTGTAGACGACCAGCGTCTCGACGTTACCCGGCGTCAAGCCAAGAAAATCGTAGCCAATGACGGCGCCCAGGGTGTCGCGCGTGGCGGCGGTAGGTGTGGCGGAACTCCCGGCCAGGTAGCTCACGGATGTGTCGAAGCCGCCGAAGTATCCGAGAGTGGCCCTTTCAATGGTGGCCGTGCCGGCGCCCACGGTAATCTTGAGAACGATGGTGGTGTCGTAGATGCCGCTGATTGTGTTGAACGGGTTGGTGGTATCCGCGTATGCGGTTTCCACGTAGGTTGCCGAAATGTCCGGCGGTAGGACATTGAAATTGTACTTTCCGCTGATCGTTAACAACGTAGCGCTGCCCAAGCCAACCGCAGTCGAAACTTCGTTTGGCGTGACCGTGGTGGCCGGGGCTAACACCGTTGCCTGGGCCAGGATTGAGGCAAATGTCAGGCCCACCCCGAGAGTCAGTTTTATCATTCTGGGCAAACTCCTCCGTCAAGGCTTCCAAAATGGATCGGGTTTTTGGTAATCCGCCCCAATTTGGCCGCTATATACCAGAAATAAGTCGTAACACTATACTACGGCGGATCTTGGGCCTAAATCAACACGTATTTGATCGAAAGAACAAATCAGCCGGTAAATCTCAGGTGTGGGATTTCGTACGCTTCAATTCGAAAATCACGACTTCCGGCGGACAATTGAAGCGCACCGGGACCGACGAACAGCCTACGCCTGCGCTTGTGTAGCCATGCATGGTCTGGTGTTTCCAAAGGCCGTGCATGTATTGCTTGGGACACTTAGCGTTGTGTTTGATAGCGCCGATGAGCGGTAAACGGATCTGGCCGGCGTGGGTGTGACCGCTCAAGTAAAGATCGACGCCTTGATCGGCAGCGGCTTGATAGATTTCCGGCGCATGGGCGAGCAGCAGCTTAAAGGCATCGGACGGCACATCTTCCAGCGCGGCTTCCAAATCGTCGCAGCGGTAATCGAAAGGATCGTCCACACCCGCCACCCAAAGGGAATCGCCGCCGGAGCGAATCTCGATGGAGTCGTTCACGAGCATGCGGACGCCCAATGCCTCCAGGCCCCAGACGATTTCCGCCGGATCGTGATTGCCTAAGATGGCGACAATACCGTGCTCGGCTGAGATCGCATCTACCACCTTCCGCATCCTGGGATATACAGCGGTAGAGGGCCCGCGGTCTTCAAAACGGTAATCACCGGTAAACACGCACAAATCTACGCTAATTTCCGACAGAAGCACTGCCAATGCCTCCGCCAGTCCATCGACGCCATCAATGTGAAAGTCCGATATGTGAAGCACGCGGAAGCCGTCAAAGGCGGCGGGGAGGTGCGGATAAGGCAGGGTGATTTGACGAACAATGGGGTTCAGGGCATTTCTACGACCCGTTCCATACAAGCCAACCGCACTCAGCCCAATCTTGAGGGCGGGCCGGACAAAGTAATGCTCAAAAATGCGAAAGGCCTTACCGTGCCGGTAAGTATGGCCTAGCCGGGCGAAATACTCCTCCACGGCAATTCTGGGCTTGAGCCGCTCAGCGAGCGAAGTTTTGGCGCTACGCTCGTCGATACTGCTATTCGTCATATTCTTCAATATCGGCGATATCGGGTCTAAAAGCAAAACACCCCAGCAGCTTTTCAGCTGCCGGGGCGTCTTGGAACAGATTAATGATAAGTTACGACTTCTTGGAGCGAAAACGTAGCATGCCGAGAAGGGCCAAACCACCGCCCACCAAGGACATGGTCATCGGCTCAGGAGTGCCCGTAGGAACTTCCAGATTGCCGTCACCCTGATCGATGGTAGCGAGCGACGTCTTGATGGCCTGATAAGAGAACCAGCCGACAACTTCGGAAGGAGCAGTAGAATCCGCACCGAAACCGTTTACGACAGTTCCGCCGGGAAGACTGGTGGGCGGGCCAACGTAAGAAAAGGTCAGGTTATAGAGTGATCCACTGTCAGGGACAATGACCGTGCTGGGCGTCTTACCGACCAGTGCCGCAGAAGAGGTCCAGCCAGCCGGGGCGAAGATGGTTCCAGATTCGTAGCCGGCAAAATCGTAGATGGTGAAGTAAGAAGTGCTGTTGACACTTTCGAGACTATCAACTGAGATCCCGTAGGTGAACACGCCAGCAACATCCGAAGTGAGAGCAACCGTGATTGAGGCGTTTGCGATTCCTGAGCCAGCGATAGCCAAAGCGGCAGCGCTAACCAGGGTGAGTAGAGATTTCTTCATTCTTATTTAATTTCCTCCGTAAAGCGTTCGAAAATTTTCCAAGCCTAGACCCGAGACAGATCTTTCAATGTAGTCGCCAGACATGCCTTAGAACTAAGCTA
The DNA here is from genome assembly GCA_963764105.1 of Bryobacterales bacterium. Classification (GTDB taxonomy): domain Bacteria; phylum Acidobacteriota; class Terriglobia; order Bryobacterales; family Bryobacteraceae; genus Bog-105. The sequence continues at coordinate 87,751 of CAVXRP010000006.1, read as the reverse complement.
TACGGACCATTCTAAGGTGAACCTGTAGAACAAATCAACCGGAAAAGCGAAATTTAGTACTAGCACCTCTTCTAAGGAACACGTCGCAATGCTGCAAGGGTGTCAACCGCATTACAAGGATGTAGGGAGGGAGATATTCCAAAGCAAACACCCCAGCAGCTTTCGCTGCTGGGGTGCGCGGTTTCGGACGATTGAAAAAGGACTTTACTACTTCTTGGTGCGGAAACGAAGCAAGCCGAGAAGGGCTAAACCGCCGCCCACCAGGGACATAGCCATGGGCTCGGGAACGGAGGGGTCCTCGACGCTGTCGGTGAATTCCGAAAAACCGAAATTCTCGATGTCCTTATCTATGTATATCGAGTTAACCGGACCAAACGAGGAACTGATTGTGTACAAGCCCGTAGTGTTGGTGACGGTGGCATAGGGCGTGCCGCAACCGGGCGGGACAATCGTTGGGTTGGTGGGGCATGCGCTCTCAAAGATCTGGCTGCCAGCCGGGGCCGGGGGACCAAAGGTGCTGTCGATGTTGGTGATGTTCGCGTTGGGGCTGCTTACCTGATAGACCAAGTCAATGTCCACAGGAGTCGTGGCAAGAACCGTGAACCCCAGAACCACCAGGCCAGCGGTGGCTGCTGAAGTCGGCGGCGTGGACAGGTCGAGCTGAGCTGCCGGACCTCCTCCCGTAAACTTGACCAAGTCAAAAGTGAAGGTCAGGCCTCCTTCGACGCAAACAAGAGTATCGGTCACCTGCTGGTTTGCGCATTGGGGTGGGCTCACCGGTTGAGCGCTGGCATAAGTTGCGGTGGCGACTATACTCACAGCAGCGCTTAGCACTGTAAAAATTGATTTCTTCATCTTTCTAATGTCCTCCGTAAGACGTTTGGAAAATCACCAGCCCAATCCCATAACAGATCTTCTCCGTTTGGTCGCTAGATGTGCCCAGAACTAAGCCGTACGGACTATTCTAATGTGAAATCTGGGTGTAAAGCAACGTGCTAAGGACGCGACTTAGTACTAATCTCTTTGCCTGGTACTAGCAATATTTGGCGGAATCCCTTTTCCAGGTGAGCACCGGATGTGACTCCGATGCGCGGCGCGGGGTCTATGGCCTTGCCGCCCGAGGCGGAAGTATCCAGCAGGTTTTTATACGTGCTCCCTGCTAGGATCATTAGATTAAGAGATCGGAACATGAAAATAAAAACAACTTTTAAGAATTTCGAACAAGGCCCGAACCGTTTCGCAAGAACGGGTTTATTGTTGGGCTGCTTGCTATTGGCAGCCGGTGCTTTAAGCGCGCAAACGCCTGCAAAGCCAGATCCGGACGTGCTCGAGTTTGGCGACGGCGAACGGCTGGTGGGCCATCTGGTGAGCGCCACAGGCGGAACGGTTACCTTCCATAGCGATGCCGCCGGCGACGTAAAAGTAGATTGGGCGAAGATCAAGAGCTTGAAATCGGCTGGGAAGTTCGCCGTGGCGGAGAAAGGCGTAGTACTGGACAAGCACGCCGACCCCAGCCAGACACCACAAGGAACGGTGTCGCTGGCCGATCAAAAGTTGAGTGTCACCCCGGATACGGGTGCGGCGCCCACTGTCATACCGGTGGCCGATGCCACTAATGTGGTACCGCAAGCGAGTTTTCTGAATGCCTTTAAAACCCCGAAGCTTTACCAGGATTGGCACGGATCGGCCAGTTTCGGCGTCGACCTTATTGAAGCTACCCAGAAGAGCCGAAATATTACGGCCGGGGTATCGTTGCAACGGGTTGTGTCGGATGAGAGCTGGATCAGCCCGCGCTATAAGACGCTGTTTAACTTGAATTTCGCCGATGGCCAACTGTCGGAAAATGGTGAGCCCACTATCAAAACCGATATCGTTCACGCGAATCTAGAGCACGATATATTCTTGTCGAAGAGACTGTTCGTGGATGTGTCGGCGGATTACTTGCATAGTTTGTCGCAGGGCATGAAACTGCAACAGACATATGGGGGAGGTTTGGGCTACGTTCTTTTGAAGAGTGAGAACCAGGAACTGGATGTGAAGGCTTCGATTGTTTACGTCCGCCAGCAGTTCGAGCCCAATGGCAGTTCACCGGTGCTCGCCAGTAAGAGTCTGGTGGCTGCCGCTGTGGGTGAGACATACACGCGCAATTTGAAGGGCGGTGTCGCGTTCCATGAGGGGCTTTCGTTTATTCCGGCCTTCAACGACACCAGCGCTTATACCGCGAATGCTTATGCGAATTTGGCCATTCCGGTAAAGAAGCGCATCTCGATCACCATTGGCGGAATCGATTCGTATATCAATGAACCGCCGGTCGGATTTAAGAAGAATTCTTTCGAGTTCGTTACGCAGCTTACGTATAAGGTAAATTAGCGGCAAGCGGCGCTGAGGCGCGGCCTTAAGAAGGGGTGAAGTGAGCAGAGATTTGACGGCGCGCGGCGCCACCCCACTGACGCAGAATGAATTGCTCGGTCTGCTGATTGCCCGGCTGGAAGAACCCGTGATCGTACTCTGCGGCTGCACGGGGATTTTCAAATCCTGGCATCCGGCCGTGCTGAGACAGTTTGGCTATGCGGCGGAAGAGTTTGTCGGACAGGGGATGGAGTTGCTGGACGTCATCAGGGATCCGCTCGCCACGGCACACGAACTGAAAGAGGCGGAAACGCAGGGGCAATACCGGCAGGCGCGTTTTCTGAAGCGCAAAGACGGCTCATGCCTGGAAGTGGAGATGGTCACGACGGCGCTGCGTAGCGCCGCTGGCAGTTTGGAGGGATTTGGCCGAGTTTTGAGCGGCGCCACTCCGGAGATGGAGCGGAAGCTGGATTTAAGCAACGAACGCTTCCGGCAGATCGCGGCGGAGTTGGAACGCTCAAACGAGGAATTAGAAGAATTTGCGCGCATCGCATCGCACGATTTGAGCGCGCCCATCACGACAGCGCGCTGGCTGACAGACCTGTTGGCCAGCCGCCATGCGCACCAGTTGGATGGCGACGGCATGACCTGCCTGCGCCAGCTTGCCGCAAGCCTGGAGCGCATGTCAGAATTGATTGAGGCCGTTTTGGCGCATGCGCTAGCGGGCAAAGGCCCGATTTCCGCCCAAAAAGAGGCCGATGCCAACGCGGCCTTAAGCGCCGCCATCGAAAATCTGCGGCGCGATATAGCCACCTCCGGCGCTATGCTGGAGCACGGCCCACTGCCGAAACTGCACATTCAACCGCAGTCGTTGACCCAGCTATTCCAGAATTTGTTGTCGAATGCCATCAAATACCACCGTCCGGGCGTGCCGCCGAAGGTGGAGATTGCGGCGTTCCGGGACGGCGACAACTGGAAAATCAAGGTTCGGGACAACGGTTTGGGGATCGAAAAAGAATGGTTCGAAAGGATTTTCCTGCCCATGCAGCGGCGCCACGGATCGCACATTAAGGGAAGTGGCATCGGTTTGGCAACCTGCAAGAAAATTGTGTCGCGCGCCGGGGGCGAGATCTGGGTGGAATCGGAGGTTGGGTCCGGTTCTGAATTTTATTTCAGCCTGCCGAGCGTGGATGAGCAATAATACTGTTGAACTTGCATTTTATGGAACAGAACACCCAGGCAGCGGAGCCCCGGCCGAAACTGCTCTTTGCGGACGACCACCAACTCGTTCTAGACGCGCTCTCGCTAATGGCTGCGCCCCATTTCGATGTACAAACGGCGGATACACTAAAGGCTTTTGAAGAGTCGGTTGATCTGTTTCAACCGGATGTGGCAGTTTTGGATGTGCGCATGCCGGATGGGGATGGCTTTGAAGTGGCACGGCGGATCTTGGCAAAATATCCGGCGCTCAAGTTGATGTTTCTTTCCATGCACACCGAAACGGCCTTCATGAAGCGCGCATTGGACATGGGCGCTCGGGCGTATTTATCGAAACGCGCGCCAATGGACGAACTGCTGACCGCGATTCGGACGGTGTTAGGCGGCGGGCAATATGCCGGCTCAACGATGCAGGCCGAGCATGATCTGCCGGTAGACGGCTCGCTGACGGAGCGGCAAATTGAAGTGCTCCGGCTCATTTCGCAAGGCTGTTCGGCAAAGGAAATTGCCAGCCGGCTGAATATTTCGGTGCGCACGGCGGAATTTCATCGCGCGGCAATTATGGACAGGCTGAAGCTGCATTCGACGGCCATGATTACGCGCTACGCGATGGAACATGGATTGACGTAGCTGGGCGGGAGTTCGGGAGTTGAGGTGTCTGACACCGAACTAAGGGTGACGGCTGGCTGTTAGGTGCGTTCGCGGAATTACCGGCAGAATCACCGACGACGGATATCCTTTTTCATGCAACACCGTCTGGCGCGCTTTCACCGCCCTGCTTTGATTCGCATTCGGTCCGGCGGAATTCAGGTTGCGATCGAAGCGCGGGAAATTACTGCTCGACACCTCCAGTCGGATTCTGTGTCGCACTCCAAAGACATAACTGGTCACGCCGGTATCGATGCTGATTTGGTACGCCTGATTGCGCTTCACAAACACGGGTGTCGCGAGCGAAAGGCGATAGCGCAGGCGCTGTATGCCATCAGTGATTAGCAACGGCTTGCCATCGGGTTGGACGTCTACCAGCTTGGCGGTGAAATCGGTGTCGTTGGCGCTGGTTGCGACATACAGAACAGTCCGCACCGGCCCGGTCACTTCAACTTCTTCCGATAAAGGCGGCGAAGTATAGACCAGCACATCGGGGCGTTCTTCGACCGCGCTCTGCATGAGCGGGCCCGGCGGGAATAGCTTGAGCTCGCAGCAGACCGAGCCGCCCGTGGTGGGCACAGGGTTCCTCGGATCATAGGTAAAGTTATCGGCCTTCGATTTCCGCTGCTGTTGCCAACTGAGAACCCCGTCTCCGGAGAGCGTGTTGGCGTGCCCGTCGCTGACTAAATATAAGGGTGTGTAATGCGTGCGCGCCAAAGGCCATTCGCGTTCTTTGCGCCAGACATCGGAACCCATCACAAAGATGTGCAGGACCGCAGTATCGCCCTCCAGCGTCACGGGCTCAGCTTTCTTTACCCAGCGATCGAACCACTCGCTTTGCTTCGTGCGCATGGCGATGGCTGCTTCCGGACCGAAGTCGATGGTTGGAAAATGCCATTCCGGATTGTGCGCCCACGGACCGATCCAGGTTTCCACGCGTTTATGGGCTTTAGCCAGGCGGCCGAACGCGTCCAGATCGCTTTCCGCATATTCGTCGAACCAGCCGCCGAACGAAAGCACTGGCGCGCTTATCCGATTGAGAGCGTTGCGCAAGCTCTGTCCTTGCCAGAAGCTATCGAACGAGGGATGGTCCATGGCCTTCTGCCACAGCGCCAACGTCTTCCCGGTAGCCGCCACATCGGACGTCCGGAGCGGCAGGTGATCAATGTATTGACCGAGGGGAATCGGCGCTAAAGGCGAGGGCGGAAATTCTCGGCGAACCAAAGCAAACGGTGGCCGAGTTGGAAGGCGCCGCCTTCGGAGTAATAGCGGTCGGCATATTCATCGTCGCCGGAAAACATCGGGGAGAAGGCGCGCAAATGGGGATTGTCTTCAATGGCCGCCCACCATTGCACTAAACCTAGGTAAGAACCGCCGGCCATGGCGATGCGGCCGTCCGACCACGGCTGGGCGGCAATCCAATTGATGGTGTCGTTTCCATCGGGCGCCTCCTGGCTGATCACTCCAAACGTTCCTGACGATCCCCAGCGTCCGCGCAGATCTTCAAGCACCACGGCGTACCCGCGCGGCACGAAAACGCGATAGCTGCGAGCATTGGGAGAATGGCGGCTGTAAGGCGTGCGGACCAGCACCGCTGGCCAGCGGCCGGAGGGGGAAGGTAGCAGAACGTCCGCCGCCAGACGGATGCCGTCGCGCATGGGAATGTTCACACCTTTTAAATCGGTGGGCAATCCTCTGCTGGTGGTTTGGGCGTGCAAAGGTGAAGCGCACAGACACAGCGCGAGCGGTGCGCCGTATTTGAATAAGCACCTCATGCGTATGGCGGTTTGGGCCTCTTGCCGAACAGGGCCGTGCCCACTCTTACCATAGTCGAGCCTTCTTCAATCGCCGTTTCCAAATCGCCCGACATACCCATAGAGAGCTTCGGCAGATGGTATTGGCGCGCCAGACTCGCCAATTGACGGAAATAGGGGCGCGTGTGTTCAGGATCGTCGGACCAAGGCGGCATCGTCATGAGTCCGGTCAAGTAACATGCGCACAAGCGGCGGCCGCTTCGAGCAGTGTTGGAATGTAGGCCGGCTCGGCGCCGCTCTTTCTTTCTTCCGCCGATAGCTTCACTTCAATCATGGCCTCGATCGTTGCACCACCTCCGCCGCCGCACTGTCGAGGCGCTGCAATAGTTTCGCGGAATCGATAGTTTGAATCACCTGAAAGAGCTGGCAGGCCAGCCGCGTCTTATTGGATTGCAAATGGCCGATGAGGTGATAGCGGGCGCCTGTCAAGGAGCTAGTGCAGGGTGTTTTTCGGCAAATTCCTGGACATAATTTTCGCAACTCGCGCAAGCCAGCTTGGTAAGCGCTAGCTAATCGCTCGGCTGGAAATTTTTTCGACACTGCCAGCAGCGTGATGCTGGCGCGCGACCGCCCACTGCGCTCAGCCGCGCGTTGCATGCGTTCCTCAACCAGCGCAAGGTTCTGCGCGAAGTCTGACTCTAGCGAGGGCAAGACTCTACTCTAGAGGGGAATGGTTTGAGCGGGTCTCGTGAAGCGAGCGAAAGCGCCTTCGGCGAGCCATCCTCGCCAGAGCCTTCTCCGGCCAATTCGTTCTCAAAACCCGAAAGACGAACCCGCGAGCGTGCGCCTCAAACGAATCGCCGCCGAACGGCGCATTACTATCTCGCGACCGAGCCCCACGCTTCGCAAGCGCTCGGCGGAACAACCAAAGTGATTACTCAAAATCCGCAGCAACGCACCTCACTCGATCCCCAGCGCCCGGCGAACCATCGCCGGCTCCTTCGCGATAACGGTCAGGTAGGCGCGCGCTGCTGAGTCGGGCTGACGCCCGCCCTGCTCCCACTCCTGAAGAGCACGCTTGCTGATGCCATAAGCGCGTGAGAATTCGGCTTGCGACATCTTAACGCGCTTGCGAATAGCCTTGACGTCAATGGGCTTCGGCCAAACCTGCTCAAGCTCGACTTTGCCGCGCTGATGGGCCAGCACGAGCTTCATTCCCTCGATGAGATCCGTCCCGAAGGTGTTCTTGTTCCCCGGCGCTTTCTTGGGCATTTAATGCACTCCTTTGAGATAAGCGGCGATTCGCCGCAGTTCCTTGGTTTCGTGGGCGGTCAGATTCGTCTTGACACTCTTTGCGTAGCAGCGGAGCAGATAGATACGGGCGTCAATCACAACATACAAGTAGATAATTCGGGCCCCACCGCGCTCCCTTTCCCTCGTGCCGGCCATCGCAATTTTCTGGCTCCGCCGGCGCCCGGGACGACGTCGCGATAAGCTGAGCCTCGACATCACTTGGCTGCTCGACGACAGTTTGCCGGACAAGGATGATCTGTCCGATCCCACCGTCTCGCAGCCGAGATCCGCTCATTCGGAGCCCCCGCACTAACCCCGCTCAATCGAAGAAGAGTCCACTAACAACCGCGTTTGAGCCGGCGGTTTTTCTCACCTGAATCAAGACATGCCCGGTGATCTCCCACGCGGCATATTCACCGTTGTGAAAGCCCGAGTAGGTTTGCGTGTTCAGAACGGCGCCCGTCGTGGCATCCATAATCGTGATAGTCTCCGCCCGTGCGGTGCTATCCCAGTCGAGCAAGTACAAGCTCACGGTGTGCTTATTTCCGTCTGTGAGATTGAGGTTGATCGTGAAACTGCTTGACGAGTAATAGGTCGAAGCGATGCGTGTCGAAGCGCCACTCGCGGTCTGAAGAGCGCGCACATCGGTGGTTGTGGCCGCCCAGGTGTAGGTTGTGTCTCCCGTGATGCCGACGGTCGCATAGGATGGTGGATTGTTCGCATCGTTCGCAATGATGTCCCCTTTCGACCCGTGCTTGCCCGTCCAGGTGCCTTGGGTTGTGGTATCGAGGCCGTCGTAAGTGACGGATGGCGCCAAAGCATCGAAGAAAACGCCGCTCACCACGGCGTTCGATCCGCCCCTCACCTTCACCTGAATGAGCACGTGCCCTTGGATGTTCCAGGCCGCATATTCACCGTTGTGAAAGCTGGCGTACGTTTCGGTATCCAACAGCGCATTACTGGATGCATCCAGAATGGAGATCGTCTCCATTCGTGCCGTGCTATCCCAATCGAGTAGATAGAGCGAGATCTTATGCGCATTTCCGTCCGTGAAGTTCAGGTTGATGGTAAAACTGCTCCCGGAATAGTAAGTGGACGCGATACGGGTGGAAGCGCCGCTGGCAGTCTGCAACGCTCGTACGTCGGTGGTCGAAGCCGCCCAGGTATAAGTCGCGTCTCCCGTAAAACTGACCGTTGCATAGGCGGGAGGTTTGCTGGCGTCGTTAGCAATCAGGTAACCGTCGGCACCATACTTACTGGTCCAAGCCCCCTGCGTTGCCGTGTCAAGGCCGCTGTAACTGGCACTGCCGGAAGCAGTCTTAGCAGTGACGGAGAAACTCTGCGAAACCTTCGTGGCGGGCGCATAGGTGCCGTTGCCCGGCTGTGAAGCGACGATGCCGCAAGTGCCCGCCGCTATCAGCGACGCCGTATTTCCGGAAACAGTGCAGATCGAAGTGGTTGAAGAAGTAAAGCTGACCGGTAAGCCACTGCTGGCGGTGGCCGTTAGGGTGAGTGAGCCGCCCACTGTCTGGCTCGGGATAGCGTTGAACGTAATTGTTTGCGCGATGAGAGCTGGCGTCACGAGGAATTCGTAGGCTTGGATCTGGCCGGTGAGCGGCGAACTCCGTTGGGTAGCCGTGGCTTGCTGGCCGTCAACGGCGTAAGCGTATAAGACGTGGAAGCCCGGCTGCAAAGATGCGACCGTGCCCATGAAGATAGGATTGCCGCCGGTGGCCGCGCTCCAGACATTCTGCCACGTATCCACCTGAAAATACATCCCGTCCGGAACCGTTACCGTCAGGCTCTGCGCGTGGAATGTGAAGCTGGGAGTCGAATCGCTGGTTTGATTGTTTGTCAGTGGAGTGATAGTAGTTGTCAGCGGAATGACCTGCGCCTGCTGCTCATCGATCAACGTCACGGAAGCGCTGAACGAATTGGCCACGTAGACTTGGTTCGATAATCCGTTCACCGCCATTGCATGCGGGCCCATACCCACGCCGACTGTGGCTGAGCTATTGGTGGCTCCATCGATCACCGTAACCGTGCTTACGTTCTCGGTGTTGCCAAAGTTCGCAACATAAATTTTGTTCGACACAAGGTTCACGGCAATACTCACAGGACTAGTCCCAGTGGCTACCGTCGTTGTGCTGTTGTCGGCGCCATCTATCACCGTTACGTTGTTGCTATCGGGATTAGCGGCGTAGATCTTGTTAGTCACTGGATTCACTGCCACAAAAGAAGGCTGAAGACCCGCCGCTACCGTGCCAGTGGTGTTAGTGGAGCCGTCGATTACCGTTACGCTGGCGCCGCCGTAGTTGGCGACGTAAATTTTGTTGGTGACCTGGTTCACAGCTATCGAATAGGGCGTAGTCCCCGTCGATAAGGTCGTCGTTTTGAGAGAGCCGCCATCAATCACCGTGACAGTACCGTCAGCGAAATTGGCCACATAGATCTGATTCGTCACTGGATTGAGAGCCACAAAAAAAGGGCTCGCGCCCACTGCCACGGTAGATGTGCTGGCGTTGCTACCGTCCATCACGGTCACAGTGTTGTCGAGCTCGTTGGCGATGTAGATCTTGTTCGTCACCGGGTTCACGGCCACTGACTCCGGACTTTGGCCCACCGCGACCGTCGTCGTTCCATTGCTAGAGCCGTCTATGATTGTGACGGTGTTGCTGGCTGAGTTGGCGACGTAAATCTTGTTCGTCAGCGGGTTCACCGCTAGCGCAGATGGGAATGCTCCGGCGGCCACGCTGGTCATGAAGTGGGTGGCGCCGTCGATCACCGAAACCGTGCCGGCGAGGACGCCGTTGGCAATATAAATCTTGTTCGTCACCGGGTTCACTGCTACGGCATCGGGGCTTGAACCGGTGGCTACCGTCGTTGTGCCGTTGCTGGCCCCGTCAATCACCGTCACGCTGGCGCTGCCCGAGTTGGGGACATAAACCTTGTTTGTCACCGGATTCACGGCCACCGAAAGCGGAAAGGAACCCGCTGGCAAAGTCGTTGTGCTGTTGCTAGCGCCATCGATCACGGTCACGTTGGCACTGTTAGAGTTGGCAACGTAGATCTGATTCGCCGTAGTGTTCACAGCTACCGACATAGGCACTATTCCCGCCGCAACGGTCGTCGTCTGGCCGCTCGCTCCATCGATCACTGTCACGTTCCCGCTGCCTTCGTTGGCTACGTAGATCGTGTTTGTCACCGGATTCACTGCTATCGAATTGGGTTGTGTTCCCGCTGCAATGGCGCTCGTGGTGTTGCTGGCGCCGTCAATTACCGTCACCTTGCCCGCCCCCGCGTTGCTCGGGTCGAAGTTGGAGACGTAAATCTTGTTCGTTACGGGGTTCACCGCCAGTGAGATTGGTTCGGTTCCGGCAGCAACGGTGGAGGCATTGTTATTGGTGCCGTCAATCACAGTTACGTTGCTACTGTTGCCGTTGGCGACGTAGATCTTATTCGTCACGGGGTTCACCGCCACCGCCTGGGGCTCGTTGCCCACTGTCACAGTCGCTGTACTATTGTTGGCGCCATCAATAACCGTAACGGTGTTGCCGAATTGATTGGCCACGTAGATTTTATTCGTTGCCGGGTTCACCGCCACCGAAACCGGGTACGATCCTGCCGCCTCGCTGATGGTGGTCGTAAAGTTCGTGGCGCCATCAATGACCGTGACGCTATCGTTTCGATAGTTGGCGACATAAATTTTGTTTGTCACAGGGTTTACCGCGACGGAGGTGGGCGAGTTGCCCACGGAGACTGTCGTGGAGCTGTTACTGGCGCCGTCAATGACGGTAACGGTGCCGCTTCCTGAGTTGGCTACGTAGATCTTGTTCGTCACCGGATTCAGCGCGACGCCGCCGGGATTTGTTCCCGCAGCCAAGGTTGCGGTCACGCTTTGCGCTCGCACGGCAAAGGGCGCCCCCAGCGCCAGTAAAGCGATTAAGCAGCATAAGCGGGAAGACCGGAAAGAGATGGCCGGTAATCCACTGCCAGGAAGAGCGTCACACAGGGTTTTCATCGTCTTGTTCTCCAAGTGCCAGGAAATGGCCAGTCCGTTCCGCAGCTCGCGCGCCAACGTAGTATCTTTGAGGATTCGTTCACGGTCGCGCTTCCGGTCTCGAACTGGTATCTGTCTTTATAGGCGCGAAGCGGCGCTCAAAGCAGTAACGAAGGGCGGGAAAATTTCACTTGATCGATAAAGGGAAGCATGGGGCGGCCTTTGACTGACGACGTCACCCGTTTACTCAGGGCATGGAGCGCCGGCGACGAACAGGCGTTGGAGAAGCTCACGCCGCTGGTGTACGAGCAGTTACATCGCGCTGCCCAGCGTTACATGGCAGGTGAACGGCCCGGCCACACGCTCCAAACTACCGCCCTGGTGCACGAAGTCTACTTGCGTCTGGTGGACTGCCGGCAGATCAATTGGCAGGATCGCGCGCATTTTTTCGCCGTCTCCGCGCAACTCATGCGGCGCATTCTGATCGATTTTGCCCGCTCGCATAATTACCAGAAAAGAGGAGGTGGTGTGGCGAATGTATCGCTGGATGAAGCCTTAACAGTGTCTAATAAGCCCGACATGAATCTTTTAGCGCTGGACGATGCATTACAGTCGTTAGCCTCGGTGGATGCGCGCAAAGGTAAGATTGTCGAGCTTAGATTTTTTGGCGGCCTGAGTATAGAAGAGACTGCCGCCGTCTTGAAAGTTTCGGAGGAAACGGTCGTGCGGGATTGGCGATTGTCCAAGGCTTGGCTGCTGCGCGAAATGGGTGGGGAGACGCGGCTTGCGACCTGAAAGCTGGCGTCGCATCGAAGATCTCTATCACCGCGCACTAGCGGTAGACGCCAGCGGCCGCGCCGCATTCTTGGCTGAAACATGTGCAGACGACGTGCACCTGCGCCACGAAGTCGAGTCGCTGCTCGCTCACGATAAGGCGGCTGAGACCTTCATTGAGTCGCCCGCTCTGGAAGTAGCCGGGAAACTGTTGGCCACGCGTCTAACTGCCACCGCGGAGGTCACAATCGGCCCTTATCGTCTCTTGCAGCAGCTTGGCGAAGGAGGCATGGGCGAGGTCTGGTTGGCCGAGCAAAGCTATCCTGTTCGCCGCCGCGTCGCCCTCAAACTGATAAAGGCCGGCATGGATACCCGCGAGGTGGTAACCCGTTTCGAATCCGAGCGGCAGGCCTTGGCGCTGATGGATCACCCGGCCGTCGCCAAAGTATTCGATGGAGGGTCCACTTCGTTGGGACGGCCCTACTTTGTCATGGAGTATGTGCCTGGCGTGCCGATTACCGAATGGTGCGACCAACACAAACTCTCTGTCGCGGAACGACTGGAGCTGTTCATTCACGTCTGCGAAGGGGTCCAGCACGCGCACCAGAAGGCGATTATCCACCGCGACCTGAAGCCTTCCAACATACTGGTGACGGAGGTAGATGGCAAAGCCGCCCCCAAGATTATCGATTTCGGAGTGGCCAAGGCCGTCTCGCAAGGGCTGACTGAGGAGACTCTATTCACGCGGGTCGGTGTCATTCTAGGCACGCCTGAATATATGAGTCCTGAGCAGGCGGATTCGGCAGGCGAGGATATCGATACACGCACCGACGTTTACTCGCTGGGCGTCATCCTCTATCAGTTGCTGGTGGGCACAGCACCCCTTGATTTACGGCGACTCACGTTCGAAGAGATGCTGCGCAAGCTGCGCGAAGACGATCCGCCGCGCCCGAGCACAAAGCTGCGTACGCTGGGAGATCAGGCTTCCGTCGTTGTCGGCAATCGCCGCACAGCGCCCAAATCTTTGGAGCGGCAGTTGCGCGGCGACCTGGATTCCATTGTGCTGAAGGCGCTCGAAAAGCAACGGGTGCGCCGCTATGCAGCACCTTCAGAGCTGGCTGCCGATATTGGCCGCTACTTGCGCCATGAAGCGGTGATGGCACGGCCCGCCAGCGCCGGCTATCAAGCCAGGAAGTATGTACGCCGGCATCGCCTTGGAGTCGCTTTCGCGGCGGCCGTTATTTTGCTGCTGGCCTCGTTTGCCGTCACTCAGGCCATTCAGCTTCGGCGAACCGAGCGTGAGCGCGACCGGGCCGACCGGGTCACCGGCTTCATGACCGGGATGTTCAAAGTGTCTGACCCGAGTGAGGCGCGGGGAAAAAGCATAACGGCCCGCGAGATCCTGGATAAAGCCTCAAACGACATTAACTCCGGCCTGGTACGAGACCCCGAACTTCGCGCCCAATTGATGGAGGTGATGAGCACGGTCTATTTGAACTTGGGTCTCTATTCGCCGGCGGAATCTTTAATCAGGCAAACAGTTCAGATACGCCGCCGTGTGCTGGGCCCCGATCATCGCGACACTTTGCGCTCGAACGTTGACCTTGGGATTACCCTGTTCGACGAAGCTCGCTATGCAGAATCCGGCAAGCTGCTCAAGCAAACAGTAGAGAGTACGCGGCGCGTCGCGGGGCCTGACCACCCGGACACGATACGCGCGGAGGTTAACCTCGGCATCACTCTGTTTGAGGAGGGTCGTTATGGCGAGGCCGAGAAGCTGCTCAGACACACGGTAGAGAGTTCTAAACGCGTCCTTGGACCTGAGAACATCGACACGCTGAAATGCATGAACAATCTTGCTCTCACGTTGCGGGAGCAACATCGCTACGCAGAAGAGGAAGCACTTTCTCGTCAGACGCTTGAGATTGCCCGACGCACTTTGGGCCCCGATCACCCCCTAACTTTGAATTTCATGTTGAATCTCACGGTGGTTCTGGACGACGAGGGCCGCTACGCCGAAGAGGAGCCAATTGTCCTTCAATCGCTTGAGATAGAGCGGCGCGTGCTGGGTTCCGATCACCCACAGACCTTAAAATCGATGAATAATCTGGCAAATCTGCTGATTCACCTGGGCCGGAACGACGACGCTGCGGAACAATTGATGAAGCTGCGCGATATTGAACGCCGCACCCTCGGGCCAAACAACCCAACCACGGCTATCTCCACCTACAACCTGGCGTGCATTGCGGTTCACAAAGGCGATAACAGTGCCGCCCTTTCTCTTTTGCACGAGGCTCTCGATCACGGACTGAGCAAGATGGACGCGGCTGCTATCAAGGACGACCCCGATTTCCAGCCCCTCTATTCCGACCCTCGGTTCGCAGTGCTGCTTACCTACGCGCAGAAGCGCGCGACAGACCGCGCCAGCGCGCAATGAATCACTCTTCGCGCAGCTGTGTCAAAGGGGGCCCCGTCATCGCCCTCGAGAACCCTCCCCCGCTCCCTTACAAGCTCAACACCGGACACGGCGAATTCCAAATAATCTCGTAAGCGTGCGTGCGCAACTGCCCCATCTGTTCATTCAGATGCCCCCGACCAATCACCACTAGGTCCGCATCTTCAATGGAGGCGGCTTGCCGGATCACTTCTCCCGTGGAACCCACCAGAACATGCAGCGGCGCATCGAGGTGGAGGTCCTTCTGGGCATGCCGCAAAGAAGCGAGTATCTCGCTTTTCAGCAAAGGGACCGACGCCGCGTCACGCGAGACGGGATGGATCGCGGGCTGAGGAATCGCCGTAACCAGGCTGAGGCGGCCATGAAACAACTCCGCCACTTCTGCAGCGCGCGCGATCAGTTCACTCGCGCAGGCCCGATAATCGACCGCGCACAGGATTTCACGATAAAGCCGAAATGCGCCAAGCTCTCGTGGGTGCGGGCTTGTCCAAACCGGACAACGGACATCATGCATCACCTTCGCCGCCGCCGATCCGATCAGGAAGGGGCGAAGCGACCCGTTCCCGTGAGTGGGCATCATAATTAGATCGGCTTGAATCTCTTGCGAGAACTCCACAATGGAATCCACCACGCCGCCGGTCTTCACCCGCAGGTCGCACGCAACATCTGCGAAGTAATTCTCCTTAACTTCTTCCAATCCTCTGAGACACCGGGCTTCAGAGGCCTTCCGTCCGGATTCAAGCTCTTTCAGCGCGGCATCGCCTACGAAAAAGTAGGATTCTGAAGCGCCGTGCCAATCGGGTAGCCACGGCACCACATTGAGAAGATAAACTTGAGCCCGAATCGCGCGCGCCAAGCCGGCGACATGCGCAGCGGCGGCTTGACAGGACTTCGAGAAATCAGTCGGAAAAAGAATCGTTCGGATCTGGAATGGCGGATGCTTCATGACTCTGTTCCTCGCGGCATTTATATTTCAGTGCAAGTAGATACCCATGCTCGAATTCAATTTCTCTCCACACCACCAGATAACGTTGCGGGAAATCGCGCATATGAGTGGGGTGTCACGCGCAGCGCTACGGTAACACCACTCCATCCGTTCCCAAGCTATGTGCCGGCGGCTTCGTCTTGTCCGTGTGTAGAAAGTCCTCAATATCTCCCACTTTCTCCGCAATCAGGTTTAGCTTGCGCGCCAACCCTTGAATTTCCGATTCGGCGCGCCGGTTTACATCATAATCCAATTCGCCGCGCAGCCGGTCTTTGGTATCTTGCCGGTTCTGGCTCATCATAATGACCGGCGCTTGAATAGCCGCCAGCATGGAAAGAAACAAATTCAAGAGAATAAACGGATATGGGTCCCATGCCGATCTACCCAAGGACACATTAATCGCGCTGTAAACAACTAAAACCACACCGAACAGAATGATGAACGACCACGAACCGCCAAAGCGCGCCACCGAATCCGCAAGCCGGTCGCCGAACGTCAACTCTTCTTCAATCACCTCATTCGGGTTGCGCGTCGAACGCAGACGCACCAGTTGTTGAGCCGCATGAAACTGGCGTCCCAGCACAGCCAGCATATCCATGCCCGCGTGCGGCTTGCGTTCCAGCAAAACGGCAATGTCGTGCCGGTCCACTTCAATGCACACCGCTTCAGAAATCGCCGTCGCCTCCGTCTGATGCGGTGTGCTATCCAGCATCGAGGCAAAGCCGAAGAACTCGCCTTCCGCCGGCTGGTCAACTACCACCTCCTGATGGTCTTCGTCGACTGTAGTCACTCGCACGCTCCCCGAGACGAGGATAAACGCCTGTCCCGACGGGTCACCAATCTTGTAGATGCGTTGTCTCGTCGCAAACGTTTTTACCTCCACCTGGCTGGCCAAAACGGCGCGCTCCTCGTCATCCAACAAGGCAAACAACGGAACGTTTTTCAGAGTTTCCACATTACAGGGCATAGATTCACCTTATTGATCATAAAAGGCCGGCCGTTTTTTAGTCCTTCTAAAAACCTCGAATTTCAACGGTCCTATTGAGTCGCGACGGCAGGCGTCGCGACAGGTAACCGGTCCGTGCAGGGTATCCGGCGCGCGCGCATTTGCCGGGACGGCCCCGCTTGCGTTTGCTGGCTGGTAGCGAAGTGAGCGCCTCGTTGCGGCGGACTGAAGGGCCGTCCCGGGGTGAGTCACAAATCCTGAAAAGTCTGAGAAATATTTATTTCTTCCTCATTCCAAACCACTTATGGCTTTCGCTCCGCTCCCAAAACCTCGTTCTCCGTTCAGCCTGCCCTGCCCATTCGCTAAATTCCAATCAGGTCGGCCTGCGGCGAGTGTCTCCCATGGGCCGTCTCCAAATCACCAAAGGACGTAAACACATATGTCGAATCGTGAAACCCGCTGCGCTGCCGCGCGCCGAAATTTGCAAAACCGCCGATTGCGAAGCCAGCGTGCTCGTCTGGTTGACCGGAAATTGGGTTCGAATCGCAAAACAGCGCTCCCAGAAGAGATCCTCGTGCAAAGCGACAATTCGTCCGGTTGGCCCGAGATTGGGTTCGAATCGCAAAAAGCACCTTCGGAACCACAAAACGCTCTGCCAACAAAGGAGGACCCTGGCGCCGGCAGGTTACACCTTGATGAAATCCCCCACCCGACAACGACACCGACAGCCTACTGAATCCATTTCGCTTTTCCGTTATCCAACAAAGTATGCCAGGAGCGTGCACTTGCCAAGGCCAGTAATTCTCACAGTCGACGACGACCCGGAAGTCCTTCGCGCCGTCGAACGCGATCTTCGCGCCAAATATGGTGCGAAGTATCGCATTGTGCGTGCCGATTCCGGTGCCAGCGCGCTCGATCTCCTGCGCCGTTTCGCCAAGCAAAATGATGCGGTCGCGCTTCTATTGGTAGATCATCGGATGCCGCAAATGAATGGCATCGAAACGCTGGCGGAAGCCATGAAAATTTTTCCGGATGCTAAGCGCGTTCTCCTTACCGCCTACGCCGATACGGAGGCCGCCATCCGCGCCATCAACGAAGTTCAACTCAATCATTATTTATTGAAGCCTTGGGACCCACCCGACCAGCACCTCTATCCGGTTCTAGACGATCTTCTCGAAGACTGGACCGCTCATTACCGGCCGCCCTTTGAAGGCGTGCGCGTCCTCGGCACGCGCTGGTCTCAGAAATCGTACGAAGTGCGCGATTTTCTGGCGCGCAACCAAATCCCGTATCAGTGGCTCGATATGGAAGGAGGCACCCCCACTGTTCGCAAGGCCCTCGATCCCATCCCTCTCGCTGATCGCAAAATCCCGATGCTGTATTTGCCCGGCGGCGAACTGCTGCTGCAGCCCGATCTGAACGAACTAGCCGATAAACTCGGCCTCAAGACGCGCGCCGGCCTGGAGTTCTATGATTTGGCGATTGTGGGTGGTGGCCCTGCCGGCTTGGCCGCCGCCGTTTATGGCGCTTCGGAAGGTCTGAAGACTGTGATGCTCGAGGGTGAGGCGCCTGGCGGCCAAGCTGGACTCAGTTCGCGCATTGAGAACTATCTCGGCTTCCCCTCCGGTCTTTCGGGCGCCGATCTTGCGCGCCGCGCTGTCACACAAGCGAAACGTTTTGGCGTCGAGATTCTGGCGCCTGTGCGCGCGGCCAGTCTTAAAGTGGACGGTCCTTACCGCCTCATTGAGCTTCAGAATGGCGCGCAAATCTCTGCCCATGCCGTCGTCCTCGCTACTGGCGTTCAGTGGCGCAAACTAGAGGTTCCGGGCATGGACCGTTTGCAGGACGCCGGTGTCTATTATGGAGCTGCCTCAACGGAAGCTCTCTCGTGCAGCAATGAAGACGTATACGTGGTTGGCGGCGCAAACTCGGCCGGTCAGGCCGCCATGTTTTTCTCTAAGTACGCACGGCGTGTCATTATGCTGGTTCGCGGTCCCTCCCTTTCCGCCACTATGTCTCAATACTTGATTGACCAGATTACGCAAACAGCGAATATCCAACTGGAAGTGAACACCGAAGTGGTCGAGGTTCATGGTGAAGACCGCCTGCAGGAAATCTCGTTGCACTGTCATCAAAGTAATGAAACCACCCGCGTTCCTGCCTCCGCGCTTTTCATTTTCATCGGAGCGTTACCAAAAACCGAATGGCTCGATGGCGCAGTGGAACGCGATTCAAAAGGCTTCATTCTCACTGGAACCGACCTCATCAAAAATGGCGGACGTCCCAAGGGTTGGACTCTCGACCGCGACCCCTATCTCCTGGAAACCAATATTCCTGGCGTCTTCGCGGCAGGCGATGTACGCTGCGGCTCGGCTAAGCGCGTGGCTTCGAGCGTGGGCGAAGGTTCCGTCGCCGTGCAGTTTGTGCATCAATACTTAACCGCGGTGGGAGCATAACCGTGGAACTCCATCCCTGCGTAGAAGACCTCCTCAACATCGACCTCCTAAAAGACCTATCCACTGAAGATCTGGAGTGGCTCTGCCAGCGCATGGAGTTGCGCGTGAGTAAGGCTGGCGAAATTGTCAATCAAGCCGGCACGCCTGCCGAGCATATGATCGCCATTTTTTCCGGCCAACTCCGTGGCGAACGGGAGACCGGCCAGGTGTTTGTGGCTGACGCCGGCTCCATCACTGGCCTGTTGCCCTTTTCGCGGCTCACTCATTTTCCCGCGGCGGTTCGTGCCTCAAAAGATACGCGCGGCGGCCTTCTGCATAAAAAGTATTTCTCCGAAATGCTTCACCGCATTCCTGTTTTACAGGAGCGCCTTGTGTACCTGATGGCAGATCGCATTCGCGAATCCACGCGCGCCGATCAGCAGCGTGAAAAGTTGATGGCTTTGGGACAGCTCTCGGCCGGTTTGGCTCACGAACTGAACAATCCTGCGGCTGCCGGCAGCCGCGCTGCCAGCTACCTGTGTAAAGCCGTGAAAGACTTCCGCCACGCCAACGTGAAACTCAGCAAGCTTGAGATCCCTTTCGAAGCGCGGAAGTTCCTCATTCAGTTGGAAAGCGATCTAGCCGATCAGGCGGTGCTGCTGACTCTCGATTCCATGGAGCGCAGCGAACGCGAAGAGGCACTGGCCTCTTGGCTGGAAAAACAAGGGGTGGAGAATGCCTGGTCCTTGGCGCCCGATCTGGTTGACGCCGGCTGCAGCCAGGAAACTCTCGAACAAATCGCCAGCCGCGTACCCAAGCAGAACCTATCTATGGTATTCGCGCGCCTCACCGCCTCGGCGAACATCAGCAGGCTGGTAGACGAAATTGAAAACAGCATGAAACGCATCACCGAGCTAGTCCGCGCCGTGAAGGACTACTCATATATGGACCAAATGCCGGAGCAGGAGATCGATATCCACGATGGCATCGATACTACGCTTATCATGCTCAAACATCGTTTGAAGAATGGCGTGGAGGTGGTGCGTGAATACGATCGCACTATCCCGCGCATGATCGTTCGCGGTAGCGAGTTGAATCAGGTTTGGACCAATCTCATTACCAACGCCATAGACGCTATGCAGGGCAAAGGTAAGCTGCGCATCTTGACCAAGAGCTTTGACGGCAAGGTGTGGGTGAAGATCATCGATAACGGCAGTGGGATTCCTGCCGAAATTAAGGATAGAATCTTCGAGCCGTTCTTTACGACGAAGGGCGTGAACGAAGGAACCGGCCTCGGCTTGGATATCGCCGCCCGCGTGGTTAAGAACCATGGCGGCAATATTCACGTCGAGTCACAACCCGGCAACACAGTATTCGCCGTCAGCCTACCGTTGAAAGCGCTTAATGGGGTCGCGCAACCTGAGGCACTCCCCGCCGATTCGCAAGAAGAGCTGGCCTCTACCGAACGCCGACAGTAGGACTTTCGCAGAGCAGTTGTGGGGCGCCCGCCTAATCCGCTATAGTACTCTCTATCTCTATGTCTGCACTCCGCAACAGCTTCCTTGTCTTAACTTTCGTATTGCTCCCGGCCGTTGCCCAAGTTGCCACTTCGCCCCAACCCGAAACATCCGCCTTCACTCTCAAAGAAGTCATGATCCCCATGCGCGATGGCATTCACTTGCAAACTGCCATCCTCACCCCAATCGATCAAAGCTCACCGCTGCCCATCCTCCTCGAACGCACACCGTATGGCGTGCCGCAAAAGCCGCCCGCACAGACGCCGGCACGCTGGGTAGAACTCGCCCACGACGGCTACATCTTCGTCATCCAAAACCTTCGCGGCCGCTTCAAATCCGAGGGCGTCTTCAATCTCTCGTCCCAGGTCGATCTCACCAATCCCAAGGCCACCAACGAAACGACCGACGCGTACGATACCATCGAGTGGCTCGTCAAGAACGTTCCGCGAAACAATGGGCGCGCCGGCATCTATGGCGTTTCCTATGACGGCCTCACCGCGGACCTGACACTTCTTCAGCCGCATCCCGCCCTTAAGGCCATCTCCGAGCAAGCATCACCAGCAGATGAATGGATGAATGATGATGACCATCGTTATGGCGCCCTCCGCCTCAGCTACGATTTCGAATACGCCGTCATGGAACAGGCCGATAAGAATGCCAATACTCACTTTGCCTTCGATGTCTTCGACACTTACGATTGGTATCTCAAGCTTGGACCCATTTCTAACATCAATACCAAGTATCTACACGGCACTATCCCCTACTGGACCGATAGTGTCGAGCACCCCAATTACGACGAATTCTGGCACAAAGAAGCTTGGGTGAATCAGTTGCACTCGAGCCCCGTGCCCAACCTCAACGTGGCCGGCTTCTGGGATCAAGAAGATCCCTGGGGGCCGTGGCAGATTTTCCGCAACTCTGAGAAGGCTGGTCCGGCGCCTCAAAACATTATGGTCGCCGGCCCGTGGTTTCATGGCGAGTGGCAGTTCCCCAAGGGAGACTCCATTGGCGAAATCAAATTCGGCGGCCACGAGACCGCGCGCGAATTCCGCGAACAGATTGAAGCACCTTTTTTCCGCTACTATCTGCACGGTGCGGGCGATAAAATCGCCTGGAAAGCCAGCACTTTTCAATCGGGCTCCAACACCTGGCACACTTACTCCGCATGGCCGCCTAAAGAATCTAAGCCGACTAACTTGTATTTACAATCTGACGGTTCTCTGTCGTTCGACGCGCCGAAATCCACGGGCAAAGACTACGTGGAATATCTCTCCGACCCCGCCAATCCCGTGCCCTATCGCCTCCGTCCCATCTCTCCCACCTATCCGGGCGGTGACTGGCCGTTTTGGGAGGTTGCCGACCAGCGCTTTGTCGATCACCGGCCTGACGTCCTCACCTTCGTCACCGCTCCTCTCGACCACGATCTCACCATCACTGGTCCCGTCGCCGCGCAACTCTACGCCTCTACCTCCGGCACCGACAGTGATTTTGTTGTAAAACTGATCGACGTGTATCCCGAAGACGCCGTCAAAGACCCTTGGGATGCCGACCACGGACCCAAACCCGGCGACTATGCCAAATCTCTGAACGGCTATCAATTACCCATCGCGATGGAAGTTCGCCGTGGCCGCTTCAACAAAAGCTTTGAGCACCCTGCGCCACTCACACCCAACGAACCTACTCTCTTCCCAATTCCGCTCCGCGATCGCGACCACGTTTTCCTTAAAGGTCACCGCATCATGATCCAGGTCCAATCCACCTGGTTCCCTTTAATCGACCGCAATCCCCAAACATTCACGTCCAGCATCTACACCGCGACTGCCGCGGATTACGTTTCAGCGACTCAGCGCGTGTATTGCTCTCCAGGGTTGCCATCGCACATTGAGTTGCCGGTGATGCCTTAGCCAAGCCGACGAACTACGGCAGGTACACTTCCGCCTCATGCGCCGGCAATCGAGCTGTACCTCTACCCCCACTCACCCGCAACTCGCCTCCCAGTCCCAACTGTCCAACATAAACTCCGTCCACGTATGGCACCTCTACTTGCGCCGGCTCATCGCCATTATTCATAACCACGATTGCCATATCCGTTTCACTCACGCGCGCGTACGCCCAGGTCTTCTCAGTGACCGCTAAATCCTCAAATTTCCCATGCCGCAACGCCGGTGTCTTGGCTCGCAAGGCCAACAGCTTCCGCACATGCTCGAACACTTCCTGTTCCCGTGCCGTCCTACCGGCTGTTTCAAAGGCGTTTTGAGGATCTTCTTTCCAACCTCCCGGAAAGTCTCTTCGGTTATCCGGATCTTCTCCGCCCGCCATCCCGATCTCATCTCCGTAATAGATCATCGGCGTCCCTCTGACAGTCAGTAGATAAGTAAAGGCGAGTTTCAATTTGGCCACTGTCGCCCCGTGTTCATTCATGAACCGCGCCACATCATGCAGCCCCAGAAACGTCACCAGGCTGTTCGCATCCGCATAATAACGGTCTTTCGCCAGTGTCTTAGCTGCACTCTCGAAAGACCCGCCCCTGGCAAACACCTCTCTGATGTTGAAGTAAGTAGGAAAATCAAATACCGTATCCACCGCCGTACCTTGAAAGAACGATGGCACGGCCGGATCGCCGTCAAACACTTCGCCCACAGCGCGCAGCTTCGGATATTGCCTGTGTAGCGCCGCGCTCCATTCTTTCCAAAATGCCACTGGCACATAAGGCAAAGTATCCTGCCGTATGCCATCAAACCCGGTCATCCCCACCCACCACAGCGCATTTTGAATTTCATAGCGCGCCACATCCGCATCTTCCTGATTCATATCCGGCAGGATATTCACAAACCAGCCGTCAAGAACGTCGCGCTGCAATTTCGCCGACGCTCCGCGATCCGTCAAGCTCCAAATCTGCCATGTCTCGTTCACATGCTGTGCCGCCGTGCCATGAAACCAGGTCGGCTTCGGCGGGTCAGTCACCCACGGATGGCCCGGCCCCACGTGATTCGCCACTTGATCCTGAATCACTTTAATGCCGTCTCTATGTGCCTCATCCACCAGCTTGCGCAATAACTTCAAGGTGCCGAAGTGTTCCTCCACGCCATAGTAATCGGTCGCGCCATAGCCGTGATAATCCGCAATAGAATCACCGTTGACGGCCTGCTGCTGGTTCAACGTATTGGTGTTGTCATAAATCGGCGTCATCCAGATCGCCGTTACTCCCAAATTCTTCAAATAAGGTAAGTGGTCGATGATCCCTTGCAGATCGCCGCCGTGATAGTAGCGGCTCTTCCGGCGGTCGAACATGCCAGGTGAAATCGCCGGATCATCGTTTGTGGGATCTCCGTCCGCAAAACGGTCGGGCATGATTAGGTAAATCACATCGTCCGCCGAAAATCCTTGAAACCTCCCAGCCAAATCCAGCGGGGTCTCCAAACGGAAATCTGCCTGTACACTTCCAGAGGATGTCTGTATCACAAGTGGATAGCTCCCCGGCTTCGCTCTCCGCGGAATTTCCACATCCACCATTAAATATGTACCAGCGGCATTCACCCGCGTGTTGCTTGTCTTCAACCCAGCCGCTTTCACATTCGCGCCAGACAGGCCAGTCCCGCGGATCAACACCCTCACCGGATTCAACGTGTGTCCAGGCCACCAATTGGGCGGCTCCACTTTACTGACCGTCGGCCCTGCGAACGCCGCCCGGACGACCAGCAGAATCAGCCATGCCAGCCGGTTCATGGCTCTACCTGCCCGACGTACGAGCCAAACCCCGGCAACGCAATGGCTCTCAGAGTCACCGTCTCAACCCCACTAAAGGATTCCAGAAGCGTCTTGGCGTGCTTGCCCTGCAAACCGCGAGTTGATAAATCGATGTTCACAATCTGCGGTACCGCCGCAAAGTTGAGCGCGATCACCACTGCTTTGCCGTCCTTCGTCATTCTTATATAAGAGAGCACTCTGCTGCTCACCTCGTTGGCCAGCACGAAATCGCCCTCTCGCAACTGATCGTTCTCCTTGCGCAGCCTGATCAGCTTCTTGTAGTAATTTAATAGCGAGTCTGGATCTTTACTCTCAGTAGCCACATTGACCGTCTTATAGTTCTCTCCCACCGGCAGCCATGGCTTGTGGACTCCTCCAAACCCGGCGTTCGTGTCGTTGTTCCACTGCATCGGAGTTCGTTCTCCGTCGCGACCTTTCTCCTTAGGCCAGCCGATCCTCCCAATCGGATCGCGGACATCCTCCACTTTCGTCGGCGTATTCGTCACCATGCCGATCTCTTCTCCGTAATACATCAGCGCTGCGCTTCTGGGTGTAAGGAGGAGGGTCGCCAGCAAACGCTGTATCTCGTCGTTGTGTGTGCCATCTCCATACCTGTCTACACTTCGCATGTTGTCGTGATTATCGAATGCGAATAGCGGCGGGTTTCCGTTGATCTCCGTCTCCGCCTCGAAAAGCCTCTCGCGGAAATCCGGCACTGAAAGCTTGTTGATGAAGCCAAGCTGCATGTCCATAGGGAGGTGCAATTCGTCCCTGTTCTTGCCATACATCTTCGCCAGTTCCGTGACATTTGGCAGATAGGTCTCGCCAATCAGAACGGCCCCCGGATACTCATTCGTCAAGTGCCGCAGCTCGCGCAGCACGTCATGCACCTCCGGTAAGTTGTCTGTATAAATGCGCGCCACATTCCGTTCACTGTAGGCGTCAATTCCGTCCCGATACGGCTCGTCGCGCAACAGTGGATCTTCAAACAAGCTCGGCACCGCATCCAGCCGGAACCCCGCTACGCCTTTATCCAGCCAGAAACGCATGGTGTCGTACATGGCGCTTCTTACCGCCCGGTTGCGGAAATTCAAATCCGGCTGTTCTTTGTAAAAAGCGTGATAGTAATATTGCTTTCTCGGCTCAGACCACTGCCACGCCGAGTGGCCGAAGATCGATTGCCAGTTGTTGGGCGGACGTCCCTTGGCATCGGCGTTCTGCCAAACATACCAATCGGCCTTTTTATTCTTGCGTGACGATTTCGATTCCTTGAACCAGGGATGCTGATCCGACGTATGGTTCAACACCATATCGTTGATCACTTTTATGCCGCGCTTCGTCGCCTCGGCCACCAAGCGTTCGAAATCCGCCATGGTGCCATATTGCGGATCAACCGCTTCATAGTCTGAGATGTCGTAGCCGAAATCCACCTGTGGCGACGGATAAAACGGAGTAATCCAAATCGCGTCCACGCCCAGATCTTTCAAATAATCCAGGTGCGCCGTGATGCCGTTCAGATCGCCAATGCCATCGCCATTGGTGTCGGCGAAGCTGCGCGGGTAGATCTCATAGATAACCGCGTGTCTCCACCAATCCAGTTCGGCCCCGCCCGCCAAACTGCAAACGAGCAGCGCAGCCCATAGTTTTGCCATATCATGAGCTTAGTCCAGCGCCGTGAGACCGTGCCCGATGCGGCCCATTGAGCGCGCGAGGCAAGGAAAATGTGACCGTTGGCGCGCGCAGGGCCGTAGGGGTTTTGGCGCGATTGTGAGGTCGCGTCGCCGTCAACGGAAACAGCCCCGTGCACGGCGATTCGAGATAGAACCTACGATGCTTTGAAGTCTTATTTGGCCAGTGTCAAGAAGCACGGAGACAAGCTTCCGCTTCCGGGAGAGTCCGTATGGCGTCAGCGCGCACCAAGGAGCTTGCATCGCCGGTTGCAGGTTGAGGCCGTGCGTGAAGGGGCGTCATTCAATACGCTTGTCATCAGCATGCTGTCCGAGGGACTGGGTCGAAAAGGAAACAAGTCGGCTTTGCCGTGAGGTGTGGAGTCTATCGGTGACAGGGCGGGCGTATACTTCCGGTTACGGCGGCGCTCGTCCGCAAAACGGAATTGCCGAGATTGCTCTACACAGCAGAAACGCTGACTTAGTTGATTGCAATCAAGAACAATCTCTCTGATTTTACAGTCGGTCGATTCCGTTCGGGGTCGATCACTCTAACTTTCGCAAAATGCGTACGCAGAGCGGCCACAATCTTTTCCAGCGGATAAGAGACTTCGACAATGTCTTCCTCATGGAGGATGTAGCGGCTGGTATTCAGGTGCTCAAAAATTTTGATGTTCCAGTTAGATGCACGGTTTGGAAGCGCCGTCACGGCCATGATCAAGAGGTTCTTTCCAAAACGATGCACCCACGGTGGCTGGGCAATGTGGCGTTCGAGTTTCCGCTGTGTGTTGATGTCGAAGATGAAGCAGCCGCCCGGCGACAGATGCCGGCGGACCCTGGCGAACACTCTCTTCCAGTCGGCGAAACGCCTGACGTGATTGATGGAGTCGAATACGCAGAAAATCACGTCAAACCGGCCGTCGATGTGAAAATCGACCATATCCTGCCGGAAAAATTTGGCCTGCGGCACTTTGTGGCGCGCAATCGAAAGCATTCTGCTGGAGGTATCGAGCCCGGACACTTGGTAACTGTGCCGTAAATGGCTCAAGATTGCTCCGGTTCCACATCCGAGCTCAAGCACGTTTATGGCGTTCGGTTTTGCCGCTCGAATCAGCTTCTGCAGATGCTCTGCTGCCCCTGCGCGATCTCCCATGATCGCGTCGTAGAATTTCCCGAAGATCTCATAAGCGGGCATGTCGTTCAGTTTAACGACTGCGGCGTCGCCGTGCCTACTTACTTCGTTAAGACATCCTCTATGTACTTAATCGCTCGCTCATCGTGCGACTGTCCCAACCAAAAGAACGCCTGTTTCCGCACTTCCGGATTCCGCTGTGTGTTGGCCACTTCACTCAACTTCGGCACACCTTCGCCGGCAGGCAATTGCGACAACGCGAACACCGCTTTCTTCTTCACTCCGGTATCGGGGTCGTTCACGATCGCATCCACGATGGCCGCTGCCGATTTAGCGCCCGCTCGCTGCGCCAGCCAAAACAGCGCCTGCTCACGCCAATGCGCTGATTTGTTGTTCTTCGCCTCGTCAATCAGGATATCGGTCGCTTCCATACCCGCGTGTTGCGAGATCGCAAAGATCGCACCCTCATTTGACAAACCTTTCAAATACCCGAGGCTGGAATCCGTGCTGACACCGGTTAACCATACAAACGGCAGCCCGCCTACATCTAACGCACACTCCAATGGATACAACTTTACTTTTTGAACTTGATTATTTTCCACGCGCAGCAGAATGGCCGCCCTATCGGAGCCCTCCAACTGAATGGGACTCTGATGCTGCCCGTCGCACCATTGATCGCTCTTGCGCTCCGTTTTGATTTCGTACCCGAACCACATGGCCGGCACACTCTTAATCTGCGCGGCCAGATCTCCCGTGAGCGCGCGCGTTTCTACCACCCCATTCTTAACAGCCGGCGGACCCTGCGCCGCCATGATGGCCGCAAAAGACAACGCTACGAGCGCCCTCACCGCAGTATCTCCATCATGTAATCGGTCACTTCCTGAGAGTGCAGCAGCGCCATCTTATTCACAATCTCTTTCTTCACCTCCGGGTTTTTCTCGGCGCGCGCCAACTCCACCAAGGCCTTCCCGTTGTTCTGCAGAAACAGCGCATTCAAAACCGCGTGCCGCACTTGTGGATAGGTATCGGATTTGAAGATGCTCACCAGTACATCGCTGCGGCCGTGGTCGCCCATCAGTCCCAAAGACTTGATCGCTTCCGCCCGCAAAGAGGGGTCCTTCTCACTACGCGCCAAGTCGGCCAGCTTGTCCGAATTACCTGTTAGGAACATCGCTTTCAAAATGGCGCGTTTGTTATCCACAGAAGTCTCGCTGCTATACAACTGCCACAACTCGTCATGGCCGCCTGTCAAAGCCAGCTGTTTGATGGCCTCTTGCCGCAGCTCCGGATTCTGCTCCGTTTTGGCCGCATCGAAAAGCAAGCCGCGCGATCCCGACACCATGAAGCTCTTAAGAATGGCGCGTTTCACCTCCACGTTGTTAGAGGATGCGTACACCGCCGATAGTTCTTTGCGGGATTCCGCGCTGCCCATCATGCCCATGTAGTGAATTGCCTTGAGCTGCAACTTCGGATTCGCCGTGCCGCGCGCCATATCCCCCAGCATTTTTGCGGCTTGGGGCGATCCGCTTTGCACCAGCACGAATAACGCTCGTTCCTTCAACTTGTCCGAATAATTGCCGGCCAGCAGCTTCTGTAAAATTAGAATCGCCTGATCCGGCTCGGCTTGCATGAGGCTGTTCAAGGCCACCAGCTTCAATTCTTCATCGGGTTCCGAACCTGGATTGACAGGCGTTCCACCCTGCGCGCGCATCTCCACTTCGAGCGCTTGCGCGTCGTTCAGCCAGCGGCTGTCTTTATAGGAGCGGCGCAATTCCGCGATACTTTGCAGGGCTTCCGAGCTGCGCCCCGCTTTGTTCAACGCGTAAGCCTTCCAATACAGAGCCGCCGGAGCGCTGCTCTTCTTCTGCTCTGCCGATTCGTCAAAAGCCGCAATCGCCGCGTCCCAATCGTGCGCATCCAACGCGGTCAGGCCTTTTTGGTAATTCTCATCGCCCTTCCCCGCGTCCCGTGCCTGAAAGCTCTGCGCGTCGCCGACCGAGACATTTTGCGCCAGCACCGGCACGCTCAAACCGATGGCCAATAAAACCCGCTTCATAATCGCAACCCTCTTTCCCGCGCATCTGTTGATGTGATGCGTACCTTAAACAACAACTCGTTCTCTGCAATACTGCGCTGCACTCGCGTCGCGTCCTCATTCGTGGGAGCGTCCGGCGCGTTGGCTACTTCCAGCAGCACGTGTTCCAGATCTTCCAGCACAGCCGCGTCTTTGGTATCTCCCAAGCGCTCCGCGGTTTGACGCAATAAGCGATTCGCCCCAACCAGTTCGCGCGCCCTGTCTCGCTCTTCCAGCAAGTCGCTCGAACCCGCCGTTCCATTCGCCAACTCCGCCAGCACAATTTGCGACCGTTCCAAATGTTCGCTCAGTGAAAGCAACAGCACTCGCTCGCGCGCTTTCTCGGAAATGCCCGCCGCCGCGGTATTGCGCTCTGTCCAGCGTCCGGCCACAAACGCCAACGCCAACAGCGCCGCCACTGCGGGTAGCAGCATCCAAACTTGCCACCAGCGATTCTTCTTTTGCGCCGCGAGCTGCGGCAACATGCGCGTCCACACTTCGCCGCCATAGCCAGGTCCGCGTTCCGGCACCGGATACTCGCGGATGGCGTCCAGCACTTCGCTTTGCCGTTCGAAAAAAGTCCGGCAAACTTCGCATTCCGCCAAATGCCGCGCGTCCTCTTCCGGCAGGCCGCCGTAATACGCTTCCACCAGTCCTTCCTCGCTCAGGTGCTTCATCGTGCCGCTCCCCAGGCAGGCGCGAGCGAGCGCCGCAGCTTATGCACCGCGCGATATACGCTATGCTTGGCCGCGCTCGTCTCAACGCCCAGCGCCTGCGCAATCTCCTCAATGTTCGATCCTTCGTAATGCCGCAGAATGAACGCGGCCCGTTCGTTCTCACTCAGATTTTTGAGCGCCGGCTCCAGTAACTCGCTGACTTGACTGCTTTGCATCAGCCTCTCTGGGGACGGCCCCGGCGCAGCTACCTGCTCCAGCCAATTACCGGCGCGCTCATCTTCGACTTTGTTTTGAATCTCACGCCTGGTTTTACGGGCGCGAATCATATCGAGCGAGCAGTTCACGCAAATGCGGTGCAGCCAAGTGCCGAATGCCGCGCGCTCGTTGAATTTCGCCAACTGTTTATAGGCGCGCAAGAAGCTCTCTTGCACCAAATCTTCCGCGTCGTGTTCATTGCCAGTCATACGATAGGCAAGACGGAACAGCGCGCGGCTATGCCGCTCCACTAATACACGAAAGGCTTGCTGGTTGCCCAGCCGCGCCTCACGGGCAGCTTCTGCGTCGGTCCATTCCATCCGGCTGGTTACTTAGACTGCCAAATCACCCGCCGGTTAGCTGGCTATTTTTACCCTGCCACCAGCTCCGGCCGCGCGCCAATGGCCCGCAAGCAATGGTCAATCCATAACTTGGTCAGCTTTTCTTGCGCACCATTTTGCGTCAAGCGCGATCGCAAGCTACCAAACTCCACATGATCCAGCGGCTGATCCTGATTGAAGCACGAAAACACCACCGTTTCCTTGCCAGTCACCGGGTCTTTGTGCATCTGCAGGCACTGCGCGCAAATCTCCTTCATCATGCACTGCATGGGCGAGTTGATGCTGCCTATCGCGTGATGATCCGGCTTCAAATACGGCCGCAACACCGAATGCCGCGCCTGTTGCACAGCCTTCATCATGCCATCCGAGCCAATCACAATGAGCCGGTCCACCGCACTCAACGGAATCTGCGGATCGCCCAAATCGCCGCGCCCGTAGGCTGCCATCGCCTCCACAATATTTCCGACAAACGCGCTATCCTGCACCCGGCCCGGCGTGAATCCGGGCGCTTCATCGCAAACCCAGATCACCACATCCGCCGCCTTTTCAATCTCCTCAACCTTGTAGCGGTCGATGATCTTCTTGTAGCCAGCGAAGTAGACAACTCTCGAACCTGTCGTGCGCGCCTGTTGCCCAATCGAGAACAGAACCGCATTCCCCAGTCCGCCGCCCGCCAGCATCAGTGTTGTCTTCGACGGCGTCTCCGTAGGCGTGCCCGTCGGACCCATGAGAATCACCGGTTCGCCCGGCTTCAACAGTGTGCATAGATCCGACGAGCCGCCCATCTCCAGCACAATGGTGGAAAGCAGACCCTTCTCGTGATTCACCGATGCGCCCGTCAGCGCCAAGCCTTCCATCGCCAACACCGTGTCACTCGTCCGCGGCGCTAAGGACTCGTAATTCTGCAAGCGGTAAAACTGTCCAGGTTGAAACGCTCTGGCCGCGATCGGCGCACGAACCACGATTTCGACAATGTTCGGTGTGAGCCGGATCACATCCTCGACCGTCGCGCGCAGCTCATGGTTGAGTTTGTTCATCAGCTCCGCGGGAGTTGGCGCTTCCGCCTGGCGCTTGGCAAGAACGCGCGAAACCACCGGATACCCCTGCTTTGCCCCGCCCATCGCTTTCACCACATTGCCTGAGAACGAAGGATGCAAATCGCCAAAGAAGCTGATGGCGCGCCCATCTGGCCGCAGCGAAATCAGAACTTGGGGATTCGTGGGCTTCGAAACGCGTTCCGGTTTCACCGGCTCGCCGCTCTCATCCACCGCCTGGAAGAAGCGCCCGTCCAGCTTGAAGTTGTCTTCGTCTTCGCGCGCCAGCACGGTATTCGGCTGCGTCCCCGCTGCCACCAGGATGGTCTTCGCCGGCAGCACCAGCTTCTCGCCCGTCGCCACAATTTTGCCGCTGGCTTCGTCGAACCGCAACTGTTCCAGCCGCAGCGCTGTCGCGCTACCTTGCGCATCCACGATTACCTCTTCCGGCGCCAGGCATTCGGCGAATTGCACGCCCTCCTCCATGGCCTTGGACACTTCTTCGTGATTCAGCGTGTAGCTCGGCGCATCAACCAAACGCCGTCGGTAAGCCACCGTCACGCCGCCCCATTCGTTCAACAAGTCAATCAGCTGTGGCTCACGCCCTGCTCTTGCCGCGCCTGCTCGCTCACGCCGGATTGCTCGCGCATGCGCCAGAAATTCTTGCGCAATCTCCGCTTCATCCTTACTCCAGCGCGCCCGCAGCTGCGCCTCGCCCAAGTCCTCCGCCAGCTTTTCATAGCGTGCCAGGAACTTCTCCACTTGCACCACGTAATAAGCCAGTGATTCCGTGGCCGTGTCAATCGCCGTCAACCCGCCGCCGATCACCACAATCGGCATGCGGATCTGCAAGTTCGCCAGCGATTCCGCTTTCGCTGCGCCCGTCAATTGCAAAGCCATCAAGAAATCCGATGCCTGCCGCACGCCGCGCACGAGCCCGTTCTTCATCGGAATGACCGTCGGGCGTCCCGCTCCGGCGCACAGTGCAATGTGATCGAAGCCGAGGGCGAACGCACTCTCGACTGTCAGCGTTCCGCCGAAACGCACCCCGCCGAACATGGCAAACTCGCTGCGCCGTTCCAGCAGCAGCCGGATCACTTTTAAGAAATTTTTGTTCCAGCGAACCGTGATGCCATACTCGGCGACCCCGCCAAACCCCGCCATTACGCGGTCGCCCAACTGTTCGTAGATATCGCTGATGTCGCGCAACGGCCGGAAGCCCACTCGTTGGCCGTATGGGTCCACGCCCGAAACTTCGGCCGGCAAGGGCTCAATCTTTAAACCGTCCACTGCCATCACCGTGTGTCCGTCGTTCATCAGATGGTGCGCCAGCGTGAAACCCGCCGGACCCAAGCCGACCACCAGCACTTTGTAACCCGTTGACGCGCGTGGGTACGGCCGTGCAAAATTCAAAGGATTCCAGCGCGTCAGCAAGCTGTAAATCTCAAAGCCCCACGGCAGTTCCAGCACATCTTTTAAAGAACGCGTTTCTACCTGCGGTATATCTACCGGTTCCTGCTTCTGGAAAATGCACGATTTCATGCAATCGTTGCAGATGCGGTGCCCGGTGCCTGCGGCCATTGGATTGTCAATCGCCACAACCGCCAGTGCACCGATCGGATTTCCGTTGTCCTTCAGGACGTTCATTTCGGAGATCTTCTCGTCCAGCGGACAGCCCGCCAGTTTCACGCCAAACACACTCGATTTGTATTCGCCGTTCTTCTCTTTCAATCCCGTCGAGCAACTGTCCTTCGCCTGGTGATGGCATTTGATGCAGTAATGTGCTTGATCCAGTGCGCCTGTTAAATCCGTGCCTGGGTCGGTGAGTTCAAACCCTTCGCGCTGCCGCCAGTGACTTCGGCCGAGTTCCAAGCGCACCAATCCATTGCTTTCCGATGTCTCGACCGGTACCAGATGATGCATGTCAAGCTTACGCGGGGTCTTGAACAGAACTCCCTGTTTGTGTTTCGCTTTGCCTGGCGCCGAGAGAGTGGCCCACGCGGTGTATTGCGCCGCGAGCTGCAATTGCGGGTGATGTTCTTTTTCCGCGCTTAGCCATTGCTCCACCTTTGTCGCGAAACTCAGTTCGGTCAAAGGCTCCATTAGAAAGGCTGTTCAGCTTCGCAGCCACGGCTTCGCCGTCGATCGCGCTGGCGCTTTCTTCCGTGTAGGCGGTGAGCGCTTTACGCTGCACAAACTTGCGTTTGACGGCGAAGATCGGCGCAAGTTTGGTGTGCCGGTTCCGTAGTTCACTCAGCTCTGGCTTAACGCCGAACAGCTCGCCAATGAAGTCTTCGACGTGCGGCGCTAATTCGATAATCAGCTCGGAACCGGCTTTGTCGTGCGCCGGCGGAGGATTCTCGCGCGCCACCAATAGGCGTTCGTATAATGCCGGCGCGTGTTCCTTCAGTTGATTGAGAAAAACTTCATCCAGCTTCACCAGACCTTCACGTCGATAAAGATCTTCGAAGCCAATCCCAAAACGCAATTCAATTTCGTTATTCACAGATTAGTGAGCCGTGCGCCCGTAGCCGAGCCATGACCATTGGGGAGCGGTCCAAGGAGCAACTACAACTATTCTCGCAAACTCAACAACCTGCCCTGGCAACGTATGCGGCTGCCGTTCGCGGCTCAGTCGTCTGGCCACGCGGCGATAGATTCCAATCCGCGGTAGTCATCAGGCCGCTGCGGTCGAGCCAGGTAGGCACGCCGCTCCTGCTCTTCCAGGTCTAACACCTTCAGCCGTTTCAGATGCTCTTCGAGAGCCTTGCGGATTATTCCACAACCCGTTCCATCCCTATCTGGCTAATCAGCAACTCACTCGCCGACGTCCTATCAAAAATCAGCCGCACCGTCTTCAGCTTCTTCGCATCAAACCGCCGGTCCACCTCCGCAAAATCGCGCAGCGGCATCTCGACACTTTGGAACACCGGCTCACTTGGTTCTTTGTACAGCAAGTGATCCAGGTATTCAAGCTTGGTAAACCGCACCGGAACCGACGGCCGTAGCGTCCTGAACCGGCTCACCGGCAACTTCACCGTCACGCCATTCTCGCTCTCCAACGCCACTGTGAAATCCGTCGGGCTATCACTTTCGCCATCCGCCATCACCGCGATTGACATCGTGAACAGCGCGTCTTGGCCCATTGATCCGCGCGGCAGCGTTACTGAATAACTGGCCGGTTCGCCGCCGCTCCAACCCAGGAACACGCCGTTATACCCTCGGTCGCCATTGCGGAAGGGAATTTTGCCTTCGCGCCACTCACTCAAGTTTTGTCCTTCAATCTTCCCGCCAGGCAGGGTAGTTGTGGTCAAATCCGCATCCTCGCTGAAATCGGCAATCACCTTGCTTGAACTATCCAGAAAGCGGTCCATGTACCACGTTTCCGGCAGCCATTTCCGACCGCGCCGGTAATCGCGCAACAAATCCCGGTACTCAGCGCGCCCATGCAGCGTCGCTTCTAAAAACGCCGCCACGTAGACCTTGGCAATTCTCCGCTGATCCGTTCCGCTCAGCAACGGCCGTAAGTTCAAGAACCATCCCTTGGGCCCGCGCGTGTCAGTTCGCCCCCAAACCGTGTTGAACTGGCCATGGTTCGCGCCGTACACATACAATTCCGATTTGAAGTAATCGGCATTGCCGCTAAACCGCACATGGTCCCACTGCTCGCTGCCCAGAAACGACGAAACATCGGCATCGTGCGCACCTTGAATGGTGAGGTAATTGATATCGTTCAAGCGCGCGCGATTCGCCGGCGGGCGCAATCGCCACCACCGCCTTAATCGGATACCCGTAATGAAACTGAATCGATGCATCGTCCGGATCGTAAGCCAGCTTGTTGAACATCGCCGCCGTGGCCGCTGCCGCGCCGCCGCGCGAATGCCCCATCAGCGCCACATTCGCCAGGTCAACTTTGCCGAAAAACGGATTACCCACCGCCGCATTCCACTCGTGCCATTGCTTGAGATGTTCCAACATCAGCCAGGCCCGCGCCGGCTTCTCGTCAGGCGGCTCATGGAATAAACCAATATTCAAGAAGTTCTCATCAATCGAAACGAAAATGAAGCCCCGGCTGGCCAGCATCTCGCCCAGATACGCATAGCCCGCATCGGAGAACTCGCTCATTTCGTGATTGCCATGTACCATCAGCACCAACGGAAACGGCCCGGCGCCGCGCGGATACCAAACCCGCCCGTTCAGCGGAAGCCGATCCATGCCGAAGCCCCAATAGCGCTTGCGCAAGCGCGCCCGCCAACCGGCGAAATCTTCAAAGAAAGGGGAAGCATCGACCGTCTTGGTGCGCATCGCCACCGACGCGCCGTATTCCGGACGCCTTATGTCGTCTCCGCTTCCGTAACATAATGTGCCAATCGCATAGCTCCCGTTCGCCGAAGGATCAGGTGCCGCTAATTCGGCGGGCAGATTGGTTCCCGCAGGTGCGCGCAGCCAGTCTTCATCGAAGCCATCGCTTCGAAAAAATACCAGCAGGCTAACGTTCGCCCAAAGCGCCAGCGCGCCCGACACCGAACGTTATGATCTTCTTGCCGAGCGCCGCATAGCGCAATCCGCCCAGCAAGACGGTGGCCACGCTTGCTCCCAACGCGCATTGGATCAGCACCAGCACCGCGCCCACTAAATAGCCCCACGCATTCAGCCAAGGCAGTGCCAGCAGCAGCATGACCGCAACCAACACACCTGCGCCCAGGCGCGGAATAGGGCGCAGAATCGTGAGCATTAGCGCCACAGCCGCGGCAATTAGCGGCAACCCAATCGCCGCGGCGCCGAAAACGAAGCAAAGATCGACCCACCATCCAAACCCCGATTTCAAATTCAGGCCGCCCACCAGCAAGGCAACCAAGCTTGCACCTAACGCGGCCCATAGAGCGCCGTGGTGCGCTTCGTGAACCGGCTTCAACGAGCGCCAGTAATCCGCCAATAACGCCTTCACTGTTCCCTAGACGAATCAAGAGCGGGAAAGTTAACCGGAATTACCTGCGTGGCAAGAACGCCGTTGGATGCTTAGGCTGGTAAAGACCAATTTCCCCTCCGCCTGGAAGCCGAACGCTCGTGATCGAACCCCATCGTTCTTCCTCCACGTTCGAACACTGCACACCCTTCTTTGCGAGCTCCGTCATCTCAGCTTTCAGATCGTCACACATAAAGTAGAGTTCGTGCCGGTTATTCTCCTTGGCGGGATGAAGCGCCACTTCCGCCGGTGGTAGGGCAAAAATGAGCCATCCGTGGCCCGCGTCCACTGACGCAAAGCCGAGAACGTCGCGCAGGAAGTTTCGATCCGCCTCAGCGTCCTCGCTGTATATAATGATGTGCGCGCCTGAAATCATACTTATCCTTTCGCTCTTCGCTTATTCTAAGAAAGAGTGAGCATCGAAAAAACCATCCTGCGTAAAGTGGGCGACGCGGTGGGCCGCTTCCGGATGATTCGCGCGGGCGACCGCGTGGCCGTCGGCGTTTCCGGTGGTAAGGATTCGTTAACGCTGCTCGAAGCACTCTTGCTTCTTCAGAAGCGCGCCCCCATTTCGTTTACGGTTTGCGCTTTCACCATTGAACAAGGTAAGTTTCTCTCGCCCATCCATCCTGTAGGCGAATTTCTCAAGGCGCGGGGCGTTGACTGGACCTACGTGCAAGACAATCCTTCGTTGAAACTGCTGGTTGATCAGCCGGATCATGGCTGTGATCTCTGCAGCCGTTTTCGCCGCCGCGCCGTCTACGAAGTGGCACGCAGCTTGGGCGCCAATGTTGTAGCTTTCGGTCACACGGCCGACGATTTCTGCGAAGCGTTTCTGCGCAATGCAATGTTTACTGGCCGGCTCAGCGCCCTACCTCCGGTTGCTTGGTCGCGCAAACGTGAGTTTCGTTTGATTCGTCCGCTGCTGTTTGTAAATGAAAGTCTCACGCGCGAGTTCGCCGCCAGTTTGGGTGCCCCCATCGTGCCGTGCGGCTGCTCGCAAAAAACCGGCACCGTTCGCCGCTCCCTGCGCGATATCTTCGCCGAACTCGAGAAAGACCACCCTTTTCTCCAAGAATCTTTGCTCGCGGCCATGGGCAACATTGAGCCGTCCCGCCTGCTGGACACGCGTTTTCTCGACCTGGAAGCCAATAATGATGAAACGGAAACTTCATTTAGCGCACTAGTGACCTTACAATCCCTCTGAATCTCAGGTCCGCTACACTCTTTAATTAATCGAAAAATACTCGAAAGGTATGAGTTCCGAGCTCATCATCATTAACGGTCCGCAAGCCGGCACCCGCTACCCTCTGGGTGATGCCGAGTTCATTATTGGCCGCGCGCCCAACTCCGGCCTTGTGCTATCAGAGCCGGAAGTGAGCTGGCGCCATTGCCAAATTCGTCAACAGGGTGCCCGTTTCCTGGTCACGGATTTGCGAACCTCCAGCGGTACCTACGTCAACGGCATGCGCTCGGCCGAGCGTTGGCTCGAAGAAAAAGATCAGATTGGCGTGGGCCGCACCATTGTGATGTTCCGCTCGGGTGAAGCAGCGAACGTTGCCGCGCTAGCGCCGGTGGCCGAAACTAAGCCTGCCCTGCTGGCAGCCTGCTCGCTTTTGTTCCTATTTCGCGCGCTAGCCTCAAGCGAAGGCGATAAGCACATCCTGCAAACCCAGATTCTTCGGCTGGTGGGCGATCTGATCCCCAACCGCGATGGCATCCTGCTCATCGGCGGCACCATTGCGGAGTTGCTGGCGCTCTATGCGCAATCGGCAGGGCCGCCCCAGCCGGAGGTGTCATCTGCCCTTTCGCACGTGTGCGAGGAAGGCGCTTTCAGCGATGCCTCTTTCGGTCTCGTTGCGGTGCCGCTTTATCTTTCCGGCAATCTCTTTGGCGCGCTAGTCGTTAGCGTGAATGAATCCGAGCGTCCTCACCTTGCCGCTCACCTTGAGACTCTCACAGCCATATCGGCGCTCGCATCCGTCGGTTTTGAAGCCAACCGCGAGGTGGAAACTCTGCGCGCCGAAAACAAGTTCCTGCAGCAGCAGATCGCGCCCTCAGGAGGGATCGTGGGCGTAAGTCCGCTCTTGCGCCGCCTCATGGAACGCGTGGAGCGCGTCGCTCCGCATGACACCACTGTTTTAATAACCGGCGAGAGCGGCACCGGAAAAGAACTCATCGCCCGTGCGCTGCACGATCGAAGCAACCGTAAAGACCGTCCCTTTATCCCCGTCAACTGCGCCGCTTTAACCGAATCGCTCTTTGAGAGCGAACTCTTTGGGCACGAGAAGGGCTCGTTCACCGGCGCCAATGCCACTAAAGCCGGCCTGTTCGAGTTAGCGCAAGGTGGGACGATTTTCTTGGATGAAATCGGCGAGCTCGCGCCGGCCTTCCAGGTCAAGTTTCTGCGCGTGTTGCAGCAGCGCGAGTTTTACCGGGTGGGCGGCACGCAAGCTCGGCCTCTCGATATTCGTGTCGTCGCCGCTACCAATCGCGACCTCGGCCAGGATGTAAGCGAAGGCCGCTTTCGCGAAGACCTCTATCACCGCCTCAATGTGGTTGCGCTCGAATCCCCCGCGCTGCGCGATCGGAAAGACGATATTCCGCAGCTCGCACAATACTTTCTGCAGCGTTTTGCGGAGAAGTCGAAGCGTGTTTTGAAAGGCCTGTCGCCGGACGCGCTCGAAATGATCATGGCCTATAACTGGCCAGGCAATGTTCGCGAGCTGGAAAATGCTATGGAACGCGCGGTTGTGTT
The DNA here is from genome assembly GCA_963764105.1 of Bryobacterales bacterium. GTDB lineage: Bacteria > Acidobacteriota > Terriglobia > Bryobacterales > Bryobacteraceae > Bog-105. The sequence continues at coordinate 48,726 of CAVXRP010000006.1, read as the reverse complement.
GGGCGATTCCGATTGGGTTTTGCCGGAAGATCTACCCGACCCATTATTGGCGGTGGCGCCTCCCAGTCCCACCTCAAAATATGAAGACTCAATCGTCGGGGCTAAGCGCGAAGCCATATTGGACGCTTATAAACAAGCCAAAGGCGATTATCGCGGTGCGGCCAAAATCCTCAATCTGCACCCCAACTATCTTCTCCGCTTGGTTCGCAATCTAGGTTTGCGCGATGAAATCAACCGACTGAAAGGCCAATCCTGATTACTGTTTGTCGCCCGTATGCAACGCGGCGATTCCACCCGTTAACAATTCGAACCGGGCATTCACAAATCCGTTCTCCTCAAACATATCACGCAGTTCTTCCGCTCGCGGAAATTTTGCCACCGATTGAGGCAAGTAAGAGTATGCTTCGCGCGATCCCGACACTAATCCGCCGATCAGCGGGAGAAGCGCCTTCGAGTAAAAACCATAAGCGTTGCGCATGAACGCCCCGCGCGCATGCGAGAATTCAAGAATCGCCAACATGCCGCCCGGTTTCAAAACCCGCTGAAATTCAGCCAATCCTGCGCGGTAATTCACCAGATTGCGAAAGCCAAACGCGATGGTAATGGCATCCAGCGAATCGGAAGACAGCGGCAGTTCCAAAGCGTCTGCTTCAAACAGTCGCCGTGCAAAACCTTGGGCGCGAGTCTTTGCCGCAGCCGTCACCAGCATGGGGTGGCAAAAATCTGCGCCCAGCACTGTACACGCCGCCACTCTTTCCAGCGCCAGCATTACGTCGCCCGTGCCGCAGCACAAATCTAAAACGCGCGCTTCGGGCCGCAACAAAATCGGCATCACTTGTTTGAGCAGAGCTTTGCGCCAGCCGCGGTCAATATTGAAAGACAAAAGATGATTCAGCAGATCGTAGCGCGGCGCGATCTCCGCAAACATCCGCCGAACCCATTTTGCCGCCTCCTGCTCGCCCGGTGCGTCGGGTGGCGTTGTCCCAGCCGCTAGATTCACGACCTTTTTTGCAACGCTTCCGTCGTCGCTTGCCGGATGAACGCCGGGTCGATCCCGTTCCTCACCGTGACCGCGCCGATGGAGGTGGGCAGCACGAAGTGAATCTTGCCTTGCAGCGTCTTCTTATCGCTCGCCAGCCGCGCCATCAGCCGCTCGGGATTAAGATCATTGATTGCCGGCAGCGGCCCATAGCTGCAGATAACGCGCGCAATGCGCTCTGCTTCTTCGCTCGTCAGTGTGCCCGTCAATTCCGCCAAGCGTGTGGCCGCCAACATGCCCCAGCCCACTGCCTCGCCGTGCAGCAAACGCACGTAAGCGGTTTCCGCTTCTATCGCATGGCCAATCGTATGTCCGAAATTCAGAATACGCCGCAGATCGCCCTCCCGTTCATCGGCCGTCACCACCTCGGCCTTAATCCTAACTGCCGCGGCAATCAGTTGGTCGGTCACCGCTGGCCTCAGCGCCAACACCTCATCGCGCTGCTGTTCGAGCAGCTCGAATAAAGCACAGTCGCGAATAATCCCGCACTTGATCACTTCGAATAGCCCGGCCCGGTATTCGCGCGCCGGCAAAGTCGCAAGGACATCGGCATCAATCAGCACTGCGGTCGGTTGATGGAAGCTGCCAATTAGATTCTTACCGTTTAGCAGATTCACGCCGGTTTTACCGCCCGTCCCCGCATCCACTTGCGCCAGCAGCGTCGTCGGTACTTGCAAAACCGGCACGCCCCGCATGAAAATGGCGGCCAGAAAACCGCTCACGTCGGTGACAATGCCGCCGCCAAACCCAATCACCATGCTGCCGCGGTCGGCCCCGCCAGCCAGCATCTGCTCGGCCAAAGCTTCCACCGTTGCCAGCCTTTTATTCGCTTCGCCGCCTGGAAAAAACAAGACTTCGAACGGCTTGCCCGCAAATTGTTCCTTCAATCTTTCGCCATGCAGCCGCCACACATCTTCTGTGGTCACCACGAAAAGCTTGCCGGCCCGTGCCGGAATGAACGCCGCAATGCGCCCAATCACGCCGCGCTCAACCACATTTGGGTAAGTGTGTTGTCGCGTCTTCACTGAAAAGATGGGCATTTCATCCCCGTTGTACCATGTGAAGATCGCGACCGTGAACGCAAACGTCTCGACGAACTTCGGGAGAACACCCTACGCTCACTGAGCCGCAACGCCGTCTCAACTCTTTGGCCGGTTTTGCATTGTTGTTCGTGGCCGTGCCGCTTTCCGCCAGTGGTCCTTGGTCCGCACTTTGGACCACACCATGCATCCTCGCCGCATCGCTCTTAATTACCTGGGGTGCCGAAGCCGCGCAGTTTTTCGTGGCGCAAGGCTTCGCTTTGGCCATGCTGGCGTGGATGCAAACACTGCCGGAGTTCGCCGTCGAAGCCGTGCTCGCCTGGAAACAGCAAACGTCATTACTGCTGGCGAATCTCACTGGTGCGCTCCGTCTCTTAACTGGCTTGGCGTGGCCTCTCATCTACCTGACAGCCGCCGCGGTGCATCGCCGGCGCACCGGCAAACCGCTGCGCCAAATTAAGCTCGACGCGCATCACAGCGTGGAAGTCATCGGCTTGTTTTTCCCGCTGCTCTATGCGCTGTTCATTTGGTGGAAAGGCACGCTGCATCTTTGGGACGCTATCCCTCTGCTGGCCATGTACGTTCTTTATCTGGCGCTCTTGACGAAACTTCCGCCTGAAGAGAAAGAGGGTATCGACCAGCTCGAAGCCATTCCGCGCTCCATCGTCAGAGCGCCTCGCCGCTGGCGGATTGCCGGCATTTTCGGCTGCTTCGCGGTGGGCGGTGTGCTGATTTATTTGGCTGCCGAACCATTCCTCGGCAGTCTTGTCGCTCTCGCTACTGCTGTGGGCCTCCCTAGTTTCTTGGTAATCCAATGGCTCGCACCCATCATCTCCGAATTTCCAGAATTGCTCTCCACCTTCTACTTCGCCCGCCAGCAAGAAAACGCCGGTGTCGCTTTGATGAACATTGCTTCCAGCAACATCAATCAATGGACCCTCTTGGTAGCTATGTTGCCCATAGTCTATTCACTCAGCTTGGGCACGCCCTCGAGTTTCGCGCTTGACGCCGAGCAGGGAACCGAACTGCTGCTAACTGTGGGACAGAGCTTCGTCTCCATGCTCTTTCTGCTGAACATGTACTTCAGTTGGATGGAAGCTATCGCCATGTTTGTTCTTTTCGCGGTACAGTTTGTGCTGCCTGCCTTCTTCGGTAATGAGATCCGCCGTTACATCACTTTGGCTTTTTTCGTCTGGACCGCCGCCGGGTTGACGTTGTTCGCCATTCGCCGGCCCAAAGTGAATGCCGTCAGCAGCTTTCTACATACCTGGCGCGAAAACGTGAAGCGCTGAACCCGTATCAGCCGGCTTCCCTTCCCTAACGCTTCATTTTGGCCAGATGCACATTGAATCCCGTGCCGGGTAAGAGGGCAGTCAGTATGAACGCGCTGTAGCCATCGCCGCTGATCTCAGTGTCACGGTAGAGGCCAGGTTCAGTATCGACACTCTCATGAGTGCCGCCAAGCCGATCGAGAAACTGTTGCGCGCTTTGCTGCGTGGGCCAAATTTTCGTCTGCACCGGCTCAATTTGTCCAAAAGACTCGGCGGCGTAGGAGCGAATGAGTTTGGGCCAGAAGCGGTTGAGAAGCTCGGAACTGGCGAAGACATCGGCCCATACGATCTCGCCGTTCACTGCCACCACCGCGCCTACCGCGTGCTCGGCGCGCAGTTTCTGGATCAGACTGTCGTATGACTGCTGCAGGGGCTTGGCGATCTTGTCGATCTCGCCCTGCACAGAGTTGCTCTGCATCGCGTTTGCGTAAGAAGAGGATGCCATCAAGGGCATAGCTGCGGCTTGGGGAAGACCGTCGATGACCGCGCTGCGCGATTTGGCCACCTCGTTCCACACCTGCTGCTGATCCTTATCAGCCATCGCTTTGGAGCGCACGCTCGGCTGCGCCATGGATGAGCTAAACGATTTGAAACTCGTCGACGTCTGGGTCCAACGGTGCGGTTCTACGCAAAATACGCCCAGCGCTACCGGCTCGCTGTGAGCGGGGATGATGCGGTCTTTAGAGACAACGCGGTCTTGCTTTCCGCCCGTGACAATCTCGCCGGCGAGAAGCAGCAGCGGCCGCTCTGAATTGTTGATAAGAGAAAGCTCATTGACTTGTGGGCCACCTCGGGCAATGAGAGGAGGGATAACAATGGGGTGTTCGCGCCAGACACCATCGTTCATGAAGGCGCGCGGTCGCACCAGCCCCGTGGCTTGACCTGCTTCCGTGACGACCACTTTGCCGGAACGTACTCCTTCGTCAAGAGTCAGAAAGAGAGCGGTGTCAAAAGAGGTGGCAGAGACGATCGGGAAAACGGTCAAGTTTCCCTGCGAGGTGGGCGGCAGCACTTTGTAATGCGCGCTCGCATCTTTCATTTGGAAAGCGGGGATAAGTATCCCAAAACCCAAAACAAGTCCTAACAGGCTCAACGAACCTTTCATATGGCGATCCTCCAGAAATCTTTTTTGGCCCAGCGCAACTTCGCGCTACGCTGTTCGTCAAAGAGAACGATTGGGGCAAAGTTTCTTGCAAAGAATTTTGCCGCGTGTTAGATGTTAACTGGCGTGGCTGAAAACTCGCAGAGCGGTGAACAGGCGGCGCGGTTATACCCGGAGAGCGAAGCAGCGGCGTATGGTATATCCGCCAGCGAGTTTGCCGGCTTACTCACAGAGGTATGGCCCAGCTGCGCCCACCAGCCCACGTTACGACTGAAAGATTTGGTCCTGGCGCGCGCGTGCGCTCGCGGGAACGAAAAAGCTTGGGATTGCTTCCTGACCTGTTACCGCGAGAAGCTCTATCTGGCCGCCGAAGCGTTGACACGCGACGAAGCGAAAGCACGTGAACTGGCCGATTGGCTCTATGCAGAACTCTATGGAACGCGCGTAGGGGAGGATGGGCGGCGCATCTCGAAACTCGAATCGTTCCAGGGGCGCGGATCTTTAGAAGGCTGGCTGAGGACCATCCTCGCGCAGGAGTTCGTAAACCGCCACCGCCGCCAGCGTAAGTTGGTGGCCTTTGACGATGCGCTGGAGGTCCCCACTCAGAGGGATGCCGCCGATCCCAATTTGGCGAAACAGCAACCAGCGCTTGCCGCCGCCACCGATGCCGCTTTGGCGGCTTTGGGCGAAGAAGAGCGATTTATGCTCGCCGCCTATTATCTGGATGAACGGACGCTCGCCGAAATGGGCCGCCTGCTGGGAGCGCATGAATCCACCGTGAGCCGGAGGCTCGAGAAGATCACCGCGCGGCTGCGCAAAGACATTATCGGGCGGCTTTGTAAGACTGGCATGGCCAAGCGCGCTGCCGAAGAGATGCTGCAATTGGATGTACGGGATCTAGGAGTAAACGTGCGCGAAAAGCTGGCGCAAGAAAGGCGCGCCTGAGCGTTCATTTAGCGGGCATGCAAGATTTTCGAAAATTTTTGGCGGCACGGCTGGCGCGCCAGCAGAGGGAAGGCGCAGCGCATCCTTCGGCCGACCTGTTGACAGCGTTCGCGGAGGCACAGCTGTCGAGTGGGGAGCGCCAACAAGTGCTGACGCATTTGGCCGTTTGCCGGGAATGCCGCGAGGTGTTGGCGCTGACAGTTGGCGATCTGGTTTCGAAACCAGGACAGAAGGAGGTACCCGTTCGCTGGTCGAATTTACGCTGGGCTGCCGCGCTCGCGGCGGGGTGCGTCGTGGGTGTGGTCGTTTGGCATTCCTCACTGCCGCCCGCAGAACAGAAACCGGCGACTCCCGTGCGCTCAGTGGAACAACCGCCGAAAGCTGAATCTCCCAAACCTGCGGAGCCCGCGGCGATAGTGGACGCCCATCCGCAGGTGCAGCGTCGGGTGGATAGGCGTCCCGCCGTTCAGGCCTCAAGCACGCCGAGGGCGATGCCCGCCGCGCCCGACTTATTCCCATCGCAGGGATTTGCAATCGATGGCATTGCGAAGCTTGATCGGGAAATCCCATCTTCAAGTGAGCCTTTACAAGCTTTGAAGGCTGCGCCACAACCCACTCTTCCGGCCCAGGCGCTGGCCTTCCAAAAGGTGCGACCGATACCCATGAAAGCGTTCACGGCTGTGGCGGCGCGGCAAAGTTTGTGGAGTATCGCCCCGAGCAGCGGCCTCTTGCAGAGATCACACGACGGTGGGCGGACATGGACCGTCATTCCGCTGGATGGCCGGACGAAGTTGCTCGCTCTTTCGGCATCAGGACCCGATATCTGGGCGGGCGGTGAGGACGGCGCGCTTTTCCATTCAACGGACGATGGTGCTGAATGGAAGGAAGTGCCGATTTCAGACCGCGGCGAACAGCTCGAAGAGAGCATTACCGCCATTGAAACGCAAGGTTCGGAGGTGAAGGTCAGAACAAAATTGGGAAACTGGATTTCGGCTGATGGCGGTGTAAGCTGGCGAAAAATGGGAGAATGATTGTGCAGTCCCGATCTTACCGATTCTGAGATGCCGATGCTGACATGAAGGAAATCGCGCAAATCCTGGAGCTATGGTCTTCGGTGGCCGCGGCGGGCGAAGAAGCGGTGTTGGCGACGGTGGTGAAAACGCAGTTATCGTCCTACCGTCTTCCGGGCGCTCGCTTGCTGCTGACGAAACACGGCCGGCGCGCAGGCTCCATTAGCGGTGGCTGCCTGGAAGACGATGTAACGAAGAAAGCCTGGTGGCTGACCGAGAAAGGTCCGATCGTCCGTCGCTACGACACCACACCTGATAACGAAATAGCCACCGACGGTTTTGGTTTGGGATGCAACGGCGTCGTCTACTTGCTGCTGGAGCGTGTCAAACCCGACTGACGCCGCGATTCTGGATCTTCTTCGCGACGTCCGGATGCACCGGCAGCCCGCTGCTGTGGCGCACGCCATCGACCCTGCCGGCGAGCGCTTTATTCTGGGCGCGGACCATTTTCCCACTGAGCTTGCAGCCGAGACTCGCGTCACGCTGGCAGCGGGCGCGAACCGGCTCGTGCGTCTGGATGAGCGCGAATGGTTCATCGAAACCCTCACTCCGGCCGTGCGTCTACTCGTTTTTGGAGCTGGTGACGACGCGATTCCCTTGACCGATCTTGCAAAATATCTGGGTTGGAGCGTAGCCGTTTTCGATGGGCGCTCGCATTACGCGCGGCGTGAAAAATTCCCCAATGCCGATGAAGTCATTGTGCGCCTCGCCGGAGCGCCGCCGCCGGTGATCGATCCCTGGACCGTGGCCGTCTTGATGTCGCATAGTTACAGCCAGGATCTCGCCGCGTTGCGCGAGCTCGCCGATCTGCCTTTACGTTATCTGGGCATTTTAGGCCCCAATAAGAGGACCGCGCAACTGCTTGAGGACGCCTCTTTAAACCGCGAACGGATCTGTGCCAAATTGCACGGCCCCATGGGGCTCGACATTGGCGCGGACGGCCCTGAGCAGGTGGCGCTAGCGGTGATTGCGGAAATTCAAGCCACGCTCAACAGCCGCCAAGGTGGTACGCTCAGCACTCGCAATGGCTCGATCCATGCGTGCGACCAGGACCCCGCTGCGGCATGGACGCGCTCCATTGTCTGTGCGTGAAATTCAATCCATGCGTTTAAAATTCGTCTTGCTCGTCGTGTTGCTCACAAAACTACCGGCCCAAACCGCCGCCCCCAATAAAGGTAAGCAGATCGTCGATCAGGCGATCCAAGCGTTGGGCGGTGAGCGCTTCTTGAATCTGCATACGCGCCACACCAACGCCCGGCTCTACTCGTTCTTCCACGACCGTATGAGCGGCTACGATATCGCAAATATCTATACCGAATATCGCGATAATAAAGGGTCGAAGGGCGTGCAATTGCGCGAACGCGAAGTCCTGGGCAAGCACCAGGACTACTCATTTTTGTTTCTGGAAGACCAAGGGTTCGATATCACGTTTCGGGGCGCTCGGCCGCTACCCGACGATCGCTGGGCCAGCTACATCCGAACCGCCACAAACGATATCCTCTATATATTGCGTTTCCGCTACGACGAACCCGGCATGGAGTTCGATTACATCGGCAATCAGGTATTTATCACGAATCATGTTGAGGTGGTCGATATCACCGATGCCGCCGGCAAAACAGTGCGCGTTTTTTTCGATTACAACTCCAAGTTGCCGGTACGCCAGAGCTTTAGCTGGCTTGATCCCGAAACCCGCGAGCACAACGACGAGGTAACGGAGTTTGACAAATGGCGCGACGCTGGAGATGGCATCATGTGGCCTTTCACGATTGAGCGCGAGCGCAACGGTTACAAGGTCTACCAGATGTTCGCCAATAGAGTGGAAGCGAACGCGCAGTTGCCCGCCAACATCTTCGAGTTGCCAAAGGGGGCCGAAATCCTAAAAAAAGTGAACTGATACAATTTGAGCTCAAGTTGTTAGCGCGTTTGCGCCATGGATCTCGACCAGCTTCATACTTTTCTTGAAATTGTTCGCCTCAAGAGTTTCTCAAAAGCGGCTCAGACCTGTTACCGTACCCAGCCCGCCATCAGCGCCCAAGTTCGTCAACTGGAATTAGAGTTGAATACGACGCTGTTTGAACGCTACGGGACCAGGATCTCGCTCACTGTCGCCGGGAGGATACTCGCTGAGCACGCCGAGCAGATTCTCGCCTTACGGCGGCGGGCTCAGGATGCCATCAATGAATTGGAAAAAGTGCCGCGCGGCGAGTTGGTCATCGCGGCGAATGAGGCCACCTGTATTTACGTGCTCCCCGGTGTCTTCGCCGAATTCAAGAAGCAGTTCCCGAACGTGCAGCTTTTGGTCGATCGCTCCTACGGCACCCGCGTGGTGCAGGCCGTGTTGGACAATCTCGCCGATTTTGGTTTCGCCCAGCTTCCGGTGCAAGAGAAGAAGCTGCAAGTCGTGAAGATTCATTCAGATGAAATTAAGCTGCTGGTTCCCCCAGGCCACCGTTTAGCCGGGCAAGGCCGCATCATGCCGGCGGACCTGTTAGGCGAACAACTCCTGCTGCCCAAAACGGGGACCACGCGAGCGCGCTTGAACTCCTGGCTTGATTCCGTGCAGGACGAACTGAGCGTTTCTATGGAACTGGATTCTACCGAAATGATCAAGCGTTTCGTCATGGCGAATTTGGGTTTATCGTTCCTGGCGGCGTCGCATTGTCAGGAAGAGGAAGCGGCCGGCAAACTGTTTTGCGTGCCGTTGGGACCTGAGCCGATGATCCGCCGGGTGGGACTGATCTACCGCAAAGATAAGTCGCTATCCAAGGCGGCTCTGGGGTTTATTCAGGTAACCTTAGACCATGCTGGAAATGAAGTTGGTATATTTCAATCACTGAGGCTTCGCCCATCTGGAACGTAAAGGCGGAGCAGACGATGAGTCGAGTAGGGACATGGCACAGTTAACGGCGCGCACGTCGACCATATTTATCGCCACCAGCGAGCGGACCCAGGTTTACCGCTCGGTGGAAGATGTTCCCCTGGTGTTGCGGCAGAAATTGCTGGAGTGCACACGGGGATTAAACTCGGCGACGATTCTGATTGCCGACAAACAAGGACGCGAGGAATTGGTGCGGGCTTTGCAAGGCCGCCCGAGTGAAGTGCAATGCCGCCTCGTCGAAAATATACGAGCGAGGCAGCCGGAAAATACGATAAGCGCAGAGAAGCCGCGGGTTCTCATTCTTAAATCCATTCGGCTCTGGCTCGAAGTGTTGCTGCCGTTGGCGGCTGGTGCGACACTATGGACCTTCTGGCAGCTACGGCTTTTCTGATAGCGATTCGCTTAAACATTTTCCAGTAGCGGCCGATGAGGATGGTGTGACCACTTCATTTGGCGACCACCCCCACACAGCTCTCCTAAAGATTCCCAGCGGCGAACCCAATGGTTCCAAACACGAGATACCGTGTACCTTCCAAGGCATGGACGGTAAGCAACTCAAGCTGGAAGCGCCGGAACGCATCGTCTTATCGGTGCCGGTCAGCGTCGAGTATAGCGACGCTATGTTTCTGGGCGAAGTAGTGAGTTGCCAGCGTGGCACGGGTGGTGTATGGGAATTGAATATTAAAGTAGATCAGATTCTAACTGGGTTGCAGAGCCTTTGCCTACTGCGCTCGCAACTGTTGGGCGAAGGCGCAACCGCCCCGGCTCGAGGCTTCGCGCCGGTGTCGGGTTCGACGTTGAACTAGCTCGATCGCTCATTCCTCTCGCAATGTGAGGGCAGGGTCAGTGCGCGCTGCCCTTTGCGCCGGAATGCCCGCGGCTAGCAACGCAGCCGCTAGCAAAACAATCGGACAAATCGTCAGCGTTGCGCTATCGTGCGCGGTGATGCCGAAAAGCAGCGAACTAAGGAAACGGCTCAGCCCGAGAGCCGCTGCGATTCCAGCCGTCGTCCCCGCCAGAGAAACTCGCAGCGTTTCCCACAGCACCATGCTGAAGACCTGCCCGGCACTCGCACCCAATGCCAAGCGAATTCCTACTTCCCGCGTGCGCTGTTGGCTGCGATGCGAAATGACGCCGTAAACGCCGGCAACTCCCAGCAGCAATCCAAGTCCGGCCAGCAGAGTGAGCAACGCCGCAGTGGAACGCTGATTCGATACCGATCCCGAGCGCAGGGCGCCAAGAGACTCTATGTGCGAGACGACGACATCGGGGAAACGTTGCCGCAACGCACGCTGCAGCGTGGCGGCAGTTCCGGGTCGCGATGACTCAATGAAAATGGTCAGTTGAATATTCTTGCCTAAATGTGGCAAATCCTGCGCCAAAGCGAAATATTCTACCCCGTCGATCCACGGCGGGAAGCCGGTAAGCGAGTAGTGCGCCACATCGCTCACCACACCGACGACCGTGCGCCACTGGTTATCCGATAACGTGCGCAAGCGTTTGCCGATTGCGCTGCTATCGGGCCAAAATCGTTGTGCAGTGGATTGGCTGATCACAACGACTGGCACCGTGCCAAGACGATCCGCCTCACTGAACACTCGCCCGGCCCGCACTGAGATGCCAAGCGCCCGAAAATAGCCCGGGGTCGCGAGCGTGCGCCAAAGAACATAGGCGGGCGCGCCGGCCGGTTTAGGATGATCTTCAACTTCGCTAGAAACGGCAGCGAGCTGCCCGTCCAGTGGCGCGGCATCTGCCCAATTCACGCTCCGCACGCCTGGTTGCGCCATTAGCGTTCTGTCGATATCCTGAAGCAACGCCCAACAAAAGTCCGGATTGCCGCAGCGACTGGGCCCCGCCGATAGCCGCGCCGAAACCACATTCGTGGCGTGGATGCCAGAATCCACCTGGGCAAGCCGCCAAAGAGTGCGGCCCATCAGTCCTGCTCCGATCAGTAAAGCGGTCGCGAGCGCGAGCTCAGCGCCCATCAGGCCGAGCGAAATGCTCGACGAGCGTTGCGAGGCTGTCATCACTCTTCCGGCTACCGATTCCCGCCGCTGCCGCAGCAGCAAAAGCATCGGCATAATGCTGAATAAAACCACCGTCACCAGCATGCTGCCGGCCGCTGCCAACAGCAGCGTTGGGTCTGGTGATAGATCGGCCAGTCGCGGGGTGTCCTTCGGCAGCAGCAAGGGCAAACACTTCACAATGACAGCGGCTGCCGCCAATCCGATGCTTCCACCCACTGCAACCAGCACGCAATTTTCTGTTAACAGTTGCCGGATGAGACGGCTGCGGCGAGCTCCTAACGCTTCGCGCATCGCGAATTCGCGTTCCCGCCGCATCGTTCGTGCGAGAAGCAGATTAGCGACATTGCCGCAGGCAATCAGAAGCAACAGCAGGGCGGCCGCCGAGAGCGCAAATAACTTGGCCTGCGCGTCTTTCACAAGCGATTTGCTGTGCAGAACCACGGTAGCGCCCAATCCCCACGCATCCGGCATACGCCACGGGAACAGGGGACGGATGCGATTCGTCAGCGGCTCGAGCTCCGCCTGCGCGGACGCCAGCGTCATGCGGTCGCGCAACCTCCCGATTGGCCACAAATTGTTATCGCCCCACATATAACCTACGTCGCTGGAGTCAATCTGAATGGGAATCCATAGCTCCGTTTCGGCCGACGGGAAGGCAAAGCCGGCCGGCATAACGCCGATAATTTCAAACGACTCTTCATTGAGAATGATGCTCCGGCCGAGGATGGCTGGATCCGCTCCAAAGCGGTTTCGCCAGGCACGTTCACTCAGCACCGCGCAACGGTTGTGGCCGTGATGCTCGTCACTTTGGACGAACCAGCGGCCGCGCAGCGGAGCAACTCGCAACACGCGCAGCAGATTCCAGGTAGCCGAAGTAGCACGTATCTTCGAAGCTTCCCCGGCCCTTTGCAGGTTTAATTCGTCGAAATCGGCGAGCGTGCCGGCATATTCGGCAGTCCTGCTCATGTCGCGAAGCGCCGTGACGGGCCCGACACCGGCTATGCCGTCTTCCATAACGATGAGTCGTTCGGGCGACGGGTAGGGCAAGGGCCGGAACAGAATGCCGTAAGCTGCTGAGAGGAATGCGGTATTAGCGCCAATACCGAGGGCAAGGGTCAGCACGGCCACTAGCGTGAAGGCGGGTGAATGCGCGAAGCTGCGGACGGCGTAGAGTATGTCCTGCATCAAATCTTCGAGCCAGCGCGTGCGCCGCTTATCGCGGCATTGCTCTTGAAGCGCGACCAGCGGTCCAAACAGGCGGCGCGCCGCTGCTTTCGCTTCCGCTTCACTCATGCCGACGGAAAGGTATTCCGCCTTCTGCTCGGCGAGATGAAACTCTAATTCCTGACCCAATTGTTGGTCCAGCCTCGAGGCGTATAAAAGGGAGCGCAGTCGCAGTGTCAACTTCGATATCCAAAGCATTCAATGCTCTCCTCAGGCATGTTTCAAAACGAGGCTGATTGCGCCCGACAGCCGATCCCATTGGCCGAGTTCCTTTGCCAGTTGTTTCTTGCCGTCGCGAGTCAGCGTGTAGAACTTAGCCACACGACCCGATTCGCTCTCCTTAGTCTCGGAGGTAATCCAAGCTTGCTGCTCCAGGCGATGCAAAGCAGGATACAGCGACCCTTGCTGCACTTGCAGAATCTCATTCGAGATCTGCTGGATGCGCTTCGCGATGGCCCAACCGTGAATAGGGCCGGCGGAGATTGTCTTAAGGATGAGGAGATCGAGCGTGCCTTGGATCAGGTCTGATGGCTTACCCATACTATGATTATCTACAAATGTTGTAGATAGTCAAGGGGTCACAGTTCGGCCGCTTTCGTTTCGCCGGAACCGTCGGCGCTGGCTTTGCGCACGGTGATGCTGCCGTGCTGGGTGACGAGGTTCACATCGGGGCCATGACCCACCGAACCTTCGAGCTTGGCGCCGCGGCCGTCTGAGTTTTCCTGCAAGCCGCCGCCGAATTCGTTATCAATCTCGCCATTCGCCGTGTTGGCATTCATGGCGAAATGCGCGGCGGCGGGAACGGCCAATTCAATATCGCCCGATCTGGTATGCACGGTAATGCGTCCCAGCGCGGCGTGTTCGGGGCGGAGTTCCACATCGCCGCGATCGACATCCAGATCCAAGGCCTCGGTGAAACTCGCCAATGTAATGTCAGTAGAGTGAGCCGAGAGTTTCAAAGGGCCGATCAAATCTTTGGCGTCCAGACTGCCGCGATCAAGCCGCACATAACCGGGCACGCGCTGCGCGTCCAATTGGGTGCGCATGCTTTCCAGATGAACCGGTTGGCTGAGCGAGCGCAGCGAAACAGTGCCGGTATAATCGCCGCCGACCGTGACTTGGCCGGCGATGTTTTCGAGTTCCACGTCGGAACCGCGGCCATGCAAAGTGACCGAACCTTTGACGTTGTTGCAATGAATGGAATCGGCGCCGCGCGTTTCCAGCTTAACGTTGCCGCCGATGTCTTCCATCCTGATATCGGAGCCGTTGCCGCCGGTGAATTCCACGTCGCCGGTTAGGGCGGAAACATCAATGCTGCCGTGTGAAGCGGTGGCCTCAATGCGGGCGCCTTTTGGGACGCTCAGATCGAGGTTATCGCTCACCGTCGATCGCGAATCGATACGATCCTGATGGCAGCGAACGATGACGGTATCGCCTTCCATGACGATCTCAACCGGCGATTGCGAGTTGGCCTTGTCGGCATCACGAGGGTCGAAAGAGCGAATGGTCTTTTGGCCCCCTAAAGAGAGTGTTGTACCATCGGTCCCGCTGACCTTAGCATCGCCGCGAAAGTCTTCAATCACGATGTGCGGCGCGGCGCCTACGTTGCGTGAAATGGTTGCAAGCGGATACTCGTGTTCCTGGCCAAACGCTTCCATGCTGTTTTCAAAACCGACCTGACGCAGCCAATTGCCGGGCCGTTGGAACTCGAAGGCGGACGAGCCGATGAGCGCGACGAAAACCACCAGCACCCAGCCGCCGCCGGATACGCCATTTCGCGGAATGGGCCCGTTTCCGAGAAAACGGACGCAAACTTCTACCAGCGCGATGAGTCCCCACAAAATCAAGCCATAGGGCCAGAAGCGGGAGAGCAAATCCATGAAGTGAAATTCCGGCGAGAGCGAGCGGATGAGGAAGAGAATACCCAGCAGGATCAGAACGAGCGGGCCGGTGATAGAACCGCGCGATCTCATGCTCTGGGCCCTCCGGGAGACGGGCCACGCGGCACAATCAAGCGTTCAATGAGCATCATCACGCCGAACACGATCACCACTAGCGGCCAGGTTTGAAAAAAAGATAGAACACCAGATTGATGCAGGGCGAACAGAACGCCGAGCGTGATGAGCAGAATGGGTCCGCGGATGGCTTGGGCGAGCAGAGCCGCTCTACTGTTCATGGCTCGACTCCATGGTTGAGGGCTGTTCCACCATGCGTTTGCCGCTCGATATGCGGTTGTACAACATGACAACACCGGCAACGATCAAAAGCACCGGCCAAAAGCGCGCCAGATCGCGAAATTCAATCACCCTAAGTGTGTCCAACAGGAACAAGACGCCGAGCACGATGAGCAAGACAGGCCCGACGGGCGCGCGCGACATATAGCGGTTGGGGGCAATGACGCTTGAAAATTCTTCGACGGGCAAACCAGCCAGGCGCTTTTTGGCTGTGTGAAAAGCCTCGAACGGCATATAGGCATAGAAACCGATCGTCATCATAATGAGCATGGGTGCGCCGGCGCCGTTCTCGGCCGCGTTGGCCAAACTGATCAGCAGGCCAAAGATCACCGCATGCACCAAACCCTTCAAATACTGCCCGTTATAGATGGCGCCGACGCCAGGAATCATGCCGAGCAGGAAAGCAAGCCCCGGCGAGGTGTGAACCGGCGAGACCGGTTGCGGGACGGGCTGCTGATAGGGATTCGGGCTGGAAGGTGCTGCATAAGCGGTGGACATAATGGGCTCCTGGGGTATATGCTCCTGGCAAAAAATGGTTCCGCCAAATGGATGCTGGCAGGTGGTGCAGAGGGCGCGGCCGCAATCGCGGCAGAAGGCGCCAGCGGGGGTTTCGGGATGCAGGTAACAGTTCATTTCTTGTCCTTTTCGGCTTCAGGCTGGCTCGAACCGTGCGCAGCTTGCGCTGGTTTTTGGCTCTCGTCCTGTTGCCTTTGCAGATCGCGCAGGCGTGCTTCTACTTCGTAGACTACGCGCAGATTTTCGTAATACTTCAGCAGGCGATCTTTGAAGCGGACGCCCTTATCTTCCATGCCGCCCAACACGCGCACCGGATTCAGATCCGCCGCTTGCACGCGCTCCACTTTGACGCCGGTGCAGCGTTCCAGCATGGTGAAGGAAAGGACCGTCATGGCCATACCCATCACCAGACGGGGTTGAAGTACCGGCTGCAGCCATTTTGCGGCAAAGCGGGTCCAGGCGGTCTCGCGCTCAAAAGGGTCGCGTACCCGACCCAAGGGCGCCTGATAGGCGATGCGCGTGAGCAATGCCGGCGGCGGTTCCACCGGTTCCAGCTTCTGGAGAAGATGCGCGCCGTTCTTGACCTCTGCCACGAACTCCGTGCAAGACGCACACTCGGCCGCATGCCACTCGAGCGCCGCGCGCTCACTCGAGGTGAGCGTGCCGTCCAAGTAATCGGCGAGTATGCTTTCCAGCTCCGAGCAATTCATGGGGTAGTGTTTACACCGTTACCTTGTTCCGTTTCAATATGCGCGCCAACTCCGCGCGGCCTCGATTGAGCCGCGACTTCACTGTTCCTTCCGGAACGTCCAAAACTCGGGCGATTTCACGATATTCCATTTCCTGCAAATCGCGCAAAATGACCGCCTCGCGCAACTCAGGCGACAACTTCTGTAAAGCCGCTTGCAGCAGTTCGCCGGCCTCGCGACCCGCTAACAATCCATCGGTACGCGACGATTGCGCGGTGCGCTCTTCTAAGGTGGCCAGCTTATCTTCAATCGCGTCGGTAACGCGGTCATGTTTAGTTCTACGATAATGATCGACCAGCAGATTGCGGGTGAGGCGCGTCAACCAAACGACAAAAGAACCTTCGCCAGCGCGGAAACTGCCGAGCGTTTTGAAGACGCGAAGAAACACGTCCTGGGTTAGGTCCTGGGCTTCGTTGTCACGCCCGGTAAAGCGGTAGCAGATGCCGTAAACGCGCTTGGTGTAGAGCTTGACGAGATCTTCCCAGGCGCCCTGCTCGCCACTCAGGCAACGCTCAATCAAACTGGTTTCAGCGTCCAACGGCCGTCTCGCCCCTAGCCCAGCATTCATGGCGCTGGCCCAACTCCAGGGAGCCAAGGCTTTCGCACCTGCCAGAATCTTCGAGTCTACCGAAATTGGAAACGCTGAAGCGGTTGCCATATTCAAAACGTCATTTGGTTAAACGCAAAAAACGGCTGGGAAGTTCAACGCATTTTGGCGGCATAAATAGTTGAAAAAATGGGCCAGAACGTCCTTCTAAGACCGGCTTCAAGACGGGCGAGACGACCTGGTTCGAATGGCAAGGCAAGCTGCGCTTGGGCTCATGGACCGGATGGGGAAGAGCGGGGCGGTGAGCCCTTTGGAGGGTAATAGGGCCGGGGGACGGGGGTTTCGACGCCGTTGCGCATTTCGAAGGCGACGACGAGGCCGGTGGGGCTGTCGGGATCTTCACCCAGGAAGAGGACTTCGGGTTCGGTCTCTTCTTCGCTACCAGTAGAGGCGGCTGAGCCGTCTGCGGGTTCAGCGGGGGCAGCGGGGCGATTTTCGACTGTGGGGTGGAGTTTGCGGAACTGTTCGAGGAGGCCGAAGGTGCGTTGGAAGGAACGTTCGGCGGTGGTTCTGTAGCGCAGGAGCAGGTCGTGCTTTTTGATGTACTCGGGGGTCCAATTGGCGGGCGAGAGGCCTGCTTGCGAGCATTCGTGACAGTCTAAGTTGCGCTGGGCGCGCATGCGGTACCACTCGGCCTGGGCGGTTTTGAGGACGAAATCATGTAAGAGGGAGTCTTCGGGAGGTTGATAGGTCTGGAGCCAGCGATTGAGGAGGAGCAGCCAGGATTCCTCTTTTTCGAAGGGGAGGATGAGGGTTTGCGAGCAGGAGCCGTGTTTGGTGGAATTTTTGGAGGAGGTGGCGCGGCCCTCGGGCGAAGTGGGGCCGGTGCGGCCGCAGTTGCGTTTTTCGTGGTCGGGTTGAGTGGGTTCGCACTGCTCGTCGGCAGTGGGAGAATCGTCGAGAAATTCGGAGTCGCGCATTTGCTTTCTGAGCTGAGTGTGAAGCGGCGGCGTGCGGGGTTTTAAAAAAATTGCGGGTAAGTTGTTGATTGTGAGAGGAATAAAATTTTTGGAAAAATTGTGACCGGAAGAATGGCCACAGATGAACACAGATAAACACAGATAAACACAGATAAAACGACGCTTTTACGAAACGAACTTGGTGGGTTCGTATTTTCAGATTGTGTGCTGTGAATGAGGCGCGGTGTGTCCGTTAGTGGGCTGATGCGCTGGCTTGAGGGCTTGGCGCTTCCACTGGAAGGAACGTGTGGGCGGCGGCGAGTCCGCGCAGGGTCATGGCGGCGGTGATCTGGTCGTGGGGGATTAGGAGATAAGACCAAGCGTCTTTGGTGGCATCGGTGGCTTGCCGGCACCATGTCGCGGCGGCGTGGGCTTTAGCTAGCACGGTCCGGTCGGTCATTTCGGAGGCGCGTTTGGGTTCGCAGAGATATTTGCCGGTCTTCGTTTCGACGATAAAATCTGGCTCGTAGACCTTGTCGTTTTCGTAATAGAGTTCGAGTTCTTTTTTGGAGGGTTTGATCCATTTGAGGACCTCGGCGTCGTCTTCGAGAAGGATGGCGAAGCGGCGTTCAGGGTCGGAGTCGAAGCGCTGGGCCTGGTAAAGGCACTTTTTGAAGCCAGTGAAGATCATGCCGCGAATGAGGAGTTTTTCGTCTACGTTGGCGCGAAAGTGGCGCGGCTGTTCGTGGGCGGGGATGCTGAAGGTTCCGGGGCGGAGCGGACGGAAGCCTGGCGCGATCTTGACGTGGTAGCTGGTTGCCTTTTCTTCGAAGTGTTCGGGTTCGTTCATCTGGCTGTGGATGGATTCAGCGAGAGAATGCTGGTGATATTGGAGGACGTTTTTGACATCTTCTTCAGTAGCGAGGTAGGAGCGCAGATGTTGGACCATTTGTCCGGCCAGTTTGTATAGGAGGTTCGCGCAGTGATCGTAGCTGATGTCGTCATAGGCGATCAGGCCGCGGACCAAGTAGTCTTCAGGGCGCTTTTCGGGAACGACGCCGTCGCCCGTTACCAGGCGGTAGCGTTCCTCGGTGCTGAGGTGTTGGACGAGGATATCGTGCGCGACAGGCTGCAGGTGGATGCCGCGGGTGTTGAGATCGAAATCGAGGAAGCTGAAGGTTGCGTCGTCCGAAGGGGTGACGATGATGCGCGGGATGTCAATGGAGAGCTGCGCGATGGCAGCGGCGGTTTTGGCGACGATGGCGGCGAAATCGGGGGGCGGAACTACGCCTTCGAGTTCGGCTTGCGTGGGGCGAGTTTCGGCGGCGACCTTTTCCACAATTTGTTTTTGGATTTCGGGATCGCTGAAGTCGGTGATACGGCGGATGCGTTCGTGGCTTTTGAGCGCGTCCAAAACTTTGCTGGCGATTTGGCGTTCCGCGTCAGTTTCGAAGAGAGGCTTGGGCGCTTCGGCGGCGTTCAAGCCGAGCGAGGACTGGCCGGTCAGCTGCGAGATTAGATTCGGTTCAACAACGACAACCTTTGCGTGTTCGTCGGGGATGTCGCGGCCGATAACGACGCCCGTTTTTATGATTGAGTTCGGGTTCTTGGCTTCGTCGATTATTTCCTGGAAGCGATCGTGCGACACGATAGTGAGGCGATCAACATCGGTTACGCCGGTGCGCTGGCCGTAGGGCAGGCGAAGGCCGCGGCCGATGGATTGCTCGACCAGCGTTTTTGAATTGGCCGCTCGCAGGGGGATGATGGTGTAGAGGTTGGTGACATCCCAGCCTTCTTTGAGCATGTTGACGTGGATGACGATTTCGGTTGGATTGGAGGGATCTTCAACGGAGAGCAGTTGCTGAACGGTCTCGTCTTTCTCTTCGCCGCTCTGGTTTGAGTGGACGGTGATGACGCGGCCTTTGTATTGGCCGTGGAAGAAATCATCGGAGCCGATTTTTTGAAGCAGTGCGTTGGCGTGATCGGTGTTTTGGGCCACGACGAGCATGAATGGCTTGACGTACGGCACCTTGTTCTGGCGAGCGTAGATTTCGAGTTGGACCTTAGTGTTTTCGTGAACGCGAACGCCGTCTTGGAGCTTGAGATCTTCCAGGCCTTGCGCGTCATAGTTGCTCGGTTTGAAGTTTTCGCGCGTGGCTACGGCGGGTTCCTTTACGAAACCGTCGCGGAGGGCGGCTGACAAGGGATAGCTGTAGATGACATTCTTGAAATCTTCGGTTTTGTTGCCTTTTTCTACTTGGGGCGTGGCCGTCAGTTCGAGGCCGAGGATGGGCTTGAGTTCGTTGATGGCGCGAACGCCCGCGGTAGCGCGGTAGCGATGGGATTCGTCCATCAAAAGGACAAGGTCTTCGAGGCCAGCCAGATATTCGAAATAGCTTTCGCCGATGTATTCGTGAAGGCGCTTGATGCGCGGGCTTTTGCCGCCGCGGGTTTCCGAGTTGATCTTGGAAATGTTGAAGATGTTGATGTGGATTGGGTCATCGGACCAGGATGAGACGACTCCGGGCAGCGTGGGCTGACGGCGGCGTTCTTCGCGGACGCCGCGGCCGCTTTCGTAGTTATCGCCGGTAATGATTTCCGGGGCGTTGAGGGCGTAGCCGGAAATGCCGCGAAAGACATATTTCGGCGTGTTGGGCGTGAAGTCGGCGATGAGCTTGTTGTAGATGGTGAGGTTGGGGGCGAGGACGAAGAAATGGCGGACGCCTTGGATCAGGTTCAGGTATGCAATGAATGCGCCCATGAGGCGGGTCTTGCCGACGCCGGTGGCCAGTGCGAAACAGAGTGAAGGGAAGTCGCGCTCGTCGAAGGTGGTGACCCAGGGGAATTTTGTGCGTATCAGTCCCAGTTGATGTTGCGCGTCCGCGTCTTTGCGAAGCGGGAGCAGTTCGCAGACGCGTTCGAGAATGTCTAGCGATTCGAATTGAGGTGGGCGGAGGCTGAGACGGTGGCTTATGGAGTGGATCGTGTGTCTCATTTTCCCTGCCCAGCGAAGAGCGCCAGTTGTGGTTTGGGCTTGCCCTTGCGTTTCTCGTTCCTCGGCGGACTCGCGGTTTGCGGGTCTGTTTTCTCTTCCTCTTCCGCTGGTTCCTTCATCATTGGGAGATTGGCGACATTGAGGCTGTAGTCGTCTTTGCCCCATTCGCAGCGCGCCAGGACGGCATTCGGGATCTTCACGAGGGTCAGATTTGGAAAGTTGCTGGTCTTGCTTCGGAGGGCGGAGAGCAGATCATCACCGAGCGATGATCGCCGACTTCGGCGCTGAGAGCTGCGAGTTGCTGGCGCGAAAGGGTTTGTGTCGTGACGTATATGAAGTCCGTTTCGGACGAGCGGCCCTGCTGCCAATAGACGGAATCGCTGGGGGAAAATTTGAAGCCCATCTGTTTACACATCGCTTCGGCAAGCATGGGGGCGTTGTACTGTCGGCTGATGATGTAGTTTTCGTGCTCGTCCTTTTCGATCATTGAAGGTGCGATGCGGTAGTAACGGAATCCGCCTCCGCCTTTCCAGCCAACTGATTCGGTTATGCCGCCGGGGTCTTCTCCGTCGATGACTTTCTTGAGGCGGCGAAGGATGTGAGTGTGGCAGTGTTCGCCGAGTTCGACCATGATCCAGCGGCGGCCCATTTTCTGGGCTACGGCGCCGGTGGTACCGGAGCCGGCGAAGGAGTCGAGGACGAGGTCGCCGGGTTTTGTCGAGAGTGAGAGTATGCGTTTCAGCAGTCTCTCGGGCTTCGGGGTAGCGAATGCGTTGTTCTGGAAGAGTGAGATCGACTCCTGCTTTGCTTCTTGCGTGTGCCCAACCTCCTCGTGCGGCCAAAAAGTCTGTGGGGTTACACCCTCCTTCACTTCAGAAAGGAAACGCTTGATTTGTGGGATCGCGTTGCCGTCCCGTCCCCACCAGATACGGTTATCTTGATCGAGTGACCGAAATTTCGGTTCTTCGACGCGCCAGAAGTTCTTGTTCGGTGGCCCGGATATGAGGCGCCCCGATGGTGTCGTTATCGGGTAAAGGCCCTTACTATAGTAGTTCCGTGCAGAGAGGTCGCTTGGCTTCCATCTTCCGCGCGGATCGTTGTCGGGGTTCTTGTAGGCGGCGTCCTGCTTTTCGGATCGCGGCATTGCGTTTGGGGTCCAGATCTCGGCGTTCTTGGCGAAAACCATGACGTAGTCGTGGTCTTCAGAGAAATGCCGTGCGGTGGACTTTGGCGAGTAATTTTTTCGCCAAATCAGCGATGCGATGAAATTTGGTCTTCCGAATATCTCGTCGCACAGTATCTTGAGGTAGTGCGCTTCGTTGTCGTCGATTGTGACCCAAAGCGTCCCGTCCTCGGACAGTAAGATCCGGAGTATTTCGAGCCGATCCCGCATCAGTGAGAGCCAGATCGAGTGTTCGATCCCGTCCTGATAGTGCTCAAAGGCGGATCCCGTGTTGTATGGGGGGTCTATGAAGACGCACTGCACTTTTCCCGCGTACTCCTGTTCAAGCGCTTTCAGCGCAAGCAGATTGTCTCCAAAGATCAGCCGGTTATCGAAGATGTCATTGTCGGTCACCCTTTGTTTTGCGTGATGGCTCTTCTCGGTGTCCTCCAGCAGAATCCGCGGCTCCAGCCGTGGTCGATCTTCCTTGCCGATCCATGTCAGTTCGAGTCTCGTCTTGTTCGCGATCTAGGGTTGAAGGCTCCAGCCGGCGACGAAGAGGGGCGCCACTTCGTGTTTCTGCTGCATCTGCTTTTCGATGTTGAGGATTAGATCGTCGCGTTGGCGCTCGATTTTGTCCTGCGCCTCGAATAATTCCCGGCGTTTCTTGTTGCGGGCCGATTCGATGCTCTTGATGTTTTTCTGGGCCGCTAGCTTGTCTTCGAGCTTGCCTGAAGCGCCGGCTTGGCGGCGGGCTTCGCGAATGTTCTTATCCATCTCTTTGATCTCGTATTCAAGACCCATTTTTAGGTCTTCGGCCCAGTGATCGAGTTTGGCGAGTTCTTCGTCGAGATGACGCCCGTTTCTCGCGTTCGATTCCGCTAAACGCGTGGCGAGAAGTTGTTGCTGCTCACGTTGGAGCAAGTCGGGCGGGGGTTGCCCGGTTTTCTTTTCTTCCAGGTGGGCCGGCAACGCCAGCAATTTCTTGCAATGGTCCTCCGTAAGAGGAGTGCCCGCCTGCGTTGTTCCGCTCAATAGAAGGAATTCTTCAGTTTCGAAGGATTTTACGGTGAGTTTGGAGGCGAGGAGCCAGCCGGATTGGCCTAGCAACGGTTCCAGCATGGCGATGCGTTTGCCATGGCTGTGGTAGTCAAGGCGAAGATGGCCGGCGGGGAGGGTACGGGATTGGGCGCGGGCAAGGATTTCTTGAGCAAGGGGATGTTCGAGACGGAGAAATGTTTCGTTGCGGGCTTCGGCATCGCGCCAATCAAGGTTGTAGAAGGCGGGAGGGTCGGAGGGCAATGCGGGGGCAGGCGGAAACGCCTGCCCCACCGAAAACTCTTGGGACCAGTGAAAAAGAGGGGACGAGCTTGCTGATGTGGTCAGGGCGATGGGTTCACTTTCCTGAGAGTGGGCAGCGGCGTACCGCTCCTTCGCAGTCGCGGCTCGGTTAGTGGAAATGCCCTGCGCTGAGCCGGCAGCGGCGGATTCCTGTAGGCCAACCGAGAAGCGGGTTTGGGAGGGGTCGAAGACGGCGCCGGCCCATTCTTGCTTGATCAGATTGGCCAGCCATTGGGTGCGCTCGGAGAGTGCGTTGGCGGCTTGTTCTTTGCTGACTTTGAGACGGTCATGCACTTCTTCGTCGAAATTTTCGAAGAGTTTGCGGCGTGTATCGGCCATGCGCGTTTCGATCTTCTCTTCGAGCTGGAGTTGGAGTTGGGTGAAGGCGGCGTCGATTTCGGAGGTGGTGCGGCAGGTCTGGTAAAGGGCGGCGATCCGCTTTTCGAGATCGACGCCGGATTCGAGCGCGCCGAGGACTTCATCGCTCGCTCCGAAGACGCCTTCGAAGAGTTTGAATTTGTCCTTGAGGAGGGCGTAAACGCGCTGGTCGGCGGCGTTGCGCTTGTTTACGAAGTTGACGACCACGACGTCGTGCTCCTGGCCGTAGCGGTGACAACGGCCGATGCGCTGTTCGATGCGCTGCGGGTTCCATGGGAGGTCGTAATTGACCAGAAGCGAGCAGAATTGGAGGTTGACGCCTTCGGCTGCGGATTCAGTGGCGATGAGGATGGTCGAGCGGTCGCGAAATTCTTCAACGATGGCGGCTTTGCGGTCGGCCGCGGGAGAGCCAGAGATGGCGTCGGTGCCCTTTGTGGCGCTCTACCCAACGTTTGTATACACCGGTAGAGTGCGGATCGGTGTTGGTGGCGTTCATCAGGACGATTTGGCTGCGGTAGCCGTGCTCGGAGAGAAGGTCGAGCAGGTAATTCTGGGTGCGGCGGGATTCGGTAAAGATGACGGCTTTGCGTTTAGCGCCGAGAGCTTGGGCTTTTTCGAAGGCGACTTCGAGGGCGTTGAGTAATTCCTGGCCCTTGGCGTTAGCGGCGACGCGCTGCGCTAACTTGACGAAGCCGCGGAGGTCTTCGATTTCGGATTTGGCCGCGCCCGGGTCGAAATCGAGGACCTTCGGCTTGGACGGTTCGTCGGGGTCGGATTCATCGTCGAGCCACTCTTCGCGGGTTTCGGCTTGGGTTTCGTAGTCGTCATCGGGGAGGGCGTTTTCGGCGAGGCCGAGGCCGGGTTGGGATTGCTTGAGTTCGTCTTCCAGGCGGTCGGCCATGCGGCCGAGGGTGGTGGCGATGGCGAAGGTGGAAGAGGCTAGAAGTTTACGAAGGACGAGGGTGATGAGCTGGCGCTGGGCGTTTGGAATGGCGACGAGCTTGGGTCGTTGCAGGTATTCGGAGACTTGTTCGTAGAGGGATTGTTCATCGTCTGTGGGGTAGAAATCGCGCGTGATGCAACGCCGTTCGGTGAAGCGCACGTATTCGAGGACTTGCTTGCGGAGGGTGCGGGTACAGATTGGGTTTAGGCGTTCTTTGAGACTGTCGAGACTGGTGGGATTGAGGGCGGCGTCGGCAAATTGATCTTTGAACGATCGGTCATCGCCAAACACTTGGGGGTCGATGACAGAGATAAGGCCGTAGAGTTCCAT
This sequence comes from Bryobacterales bacterium, assembly GCA_963764105.1. GTDB lineage: Bacteria > Acidobacteriota > Terriglobia > Bryobacterales > Bryobacteraceae > Bog-105. The sequence continues at coordinate 23,916 of CAVXRP010000006.1, read as the reverse complement.
GAGGGAGTTCTGGAGGGGCGTGGCGGTCAGGAGGATTTTGGTGGCTGGGAGGATGGCTTCGCGGATGGTGGCGGCGATTTTGGAGGATTTCTTGTAAACGTTGCGGAGACGGTGGGCCTCATCAATGACGATGAGATCCCAGTTCACATTGCGGAGTTCGAAGGCTTTGGAAGCGGCGAGTTGGTAAGAGCAAATGAGGACTTTGCCGGGTTGGTCGAAGGCATTGATGAGACCGCGCTGGCGGAAGGCGGGGGTTTCGAGGATTTCAGAGGGAAGGCCGAATTTGTCGAGGAGTTCCTGCTGCCACTGTTTGCGGAGGGTGGCGGGCAGGATGAGGAGGACGCGGCGGCGACGTTCGGCCCAGCATTGGGCGATAACGAGAGCGGCTTCGATGGTTTTACCGAGACCGACTTCGTCGGCGAGGATGACGCCCTTGGATAGCGGGGAGCGGATGGCGAAGAGGGCGGCGTCAACTTGATGGGGGTTGAGGTCGACGCGGGCGGTGGAAAGGCCGCGGGACAGGCGTTCGATGGAGCCACCGGGGCCACGCAGAGTGAGCAAGGTGGCCCAATAAAGGCTGTGGTAAAGCGTTGACACGGAAAACGATATTGTAGCGGGGTGGGAGTGGGCGGGACTGATTGTTTCGCCGATTGGATGGCGGAAGGCAGCCGGCGGAATATAATCAAAGAGCCGTTATGGAGACAAATCTAGCTGTGGCGATTGTGGCCGCCAGCGCCTCTATGGTAACTGGCATGTTCGGCATGTGGATCAATGCATCCCAGACCGGCAAGCGAATTGACGATATGGGAAAGCGGTTTGACGACTTGCGTGTGGATTTCAGGGAACTACGTAACGAGGTGAAGGATTTCCGCGCTGAGTTTAAAGCGTTCAGAGAGATGGTCAACGGTAAGCTGCAGTCAATCGATTTTGAGATCGCCAAGTTAATGGACCGTCCCAAGTAGGTTAAATCCGATTCAGTTGCGAAAGGCGTCACCGTGTTGGGCGCGGGTGCGCGCCATAGTAACGATGTGCTCAACGATCTTGTTTGTGGTTTTCCACTTCATCACAAGCTTGGATTGATCCATGCCGTATTGCGCGACGATGTCTTTGAGGGCTTTGATGTCCAGCTCCTTGAGCTTTGATCGGAGTGATTCCTCGCCGAGGGCGTAGTCGGCATAGGGGTCAAGGACCGCAGGATCGCGACGGCTGCTTTTTTCGGCCTTAGGTTTGGGCGGCTTTTCGATTATGCCGAGAGCTTCCTCGAGCCGCTTGCCGAGTTCGGGATCGCTCTTCACGGCTTCTACCAAGGCGGCGAAGGCCCGTTGCAGGCGTTGGTCAATTTTCATGACTCAACCCTCTTCTTGAACTCTTCCGACAAGGCGCGGTAAGCGTCAAACTGGCCGGCGTATCCATATTTCTGCCGGAGTGTACCGAGGGCGTCCGGCGAGGTGAACTCGGCCGCCGCTGCGATTTGTCCGCTTTCGGGGATGACCGTGTCGAAGACAGGCGCGTCCGTTGCTTTTGCCCTGAGGCGGGAGATGGTGTCTTGGTGCAGTTTCAAGTTGGCTCGATATTTTGTGATAACAATGCCAAACGGCTGGATTGGCTCTCCCACGCTGGCGGCAAACTCCTTGACTCTGGTCACAATTTGCGGAATGCCGTATGTGGAGAGGATATCGGGAATGGTTGGGATGATGTAGCCATTTGACATGCGCAGGCCGTTCAGTGTGACGATCCCGAGATTGGGCGGGCAATCGATCAATACGTAATCGTAGTTATCGACGATGGCTTTCGTCGCTTTTCGGAGTAAGTCGATGGGATTGTTCGCGTAAAAGCGGCCGGGCGGGACCGAGGCTAGGACATCCTGGACATCGATTAGGTCGAGACTCGAGGGGAGCAGGTCGACTGACAATACGCAGCGAACGTTGGAGACCGACTTTTGGAGAGTGTTCTTTAGGTCGAAGAGCTGCTTGTCTTGGACTGCGTCTTGGAAGAGGCGGGCAAGGGTGAGATCTTTGGAATTTAGTTCCTTCCATTTCCGCTCGCCGATGAGAAGGACTGTGGCGTTGGTTTGCGGGTCGAGGTCGATGACTAATACTCGCTTGTGAAATTCGCCGGAGAGCATTTCGGCGAGGGCGACCGTGGTGGTGGTTTTGCCGACGCCGCCTTTCAAGTTGATGGTTGCGATTACGTGGGCCACTCGTTTTTTCCTCCTTATGAGCCATGCCCGAACTTCATGTCTGCGGAATATGGGGCCGGACTTAAGATCGGCCACCGGGCGCGGGAAGTCGGAGTTGCGATTGCGCCAATTGGCAACAGTTGAAGGTCCGACGCCAGCGAGTTCGGCTATTTCGAAGATCCCGATGAGGTCGCCGGTCATTATGAATGTTGTTCACGGTTGAGTGTGGGCGATCTTTAAGGGGCTGTCAAGGGATTTTTGTGGGTCTACAGTAAAACTCGACGCTTGCCGGATCGCTGAAGGTTAAGGTAGGTTAGTCGCGGGCGTAGCGGGACTGGAGAAGATGGTGAAAGCTTTCCACGAGTCGCTCGTGGATGCGGAATCCTTGGGCGCGCATCATGGCCAGAATGCTCATCGGGTCTTCGAGAATCCGTTTTTGATATGCGATGCCCAGAAGCCGAGTGCGCCGGTCACCGGAAGACCGCGCCGTTGTGCGATCGTCCGGCCTTTCGATTCATCTATGATCAGGAGGTCGGCGTGCTTTTCCTCGGCAAGCTGAATTGCCTCGACCTCGCCTTGGTCGAGACTGGCAGAGAGTTCCACGTCCAGCGGGCGGGCCAACGGGACAATTCCGAGCCAAGAGCGACGGGTCGTTGCCCATTGGCGGACAGTTGGCGGCGTGTTGGCGTGGGACAGTTCTCGAATGACAGCGGGAGGGACGTTGATCGTTTCAAAGAGCTGAGGCAAGACTTCCGCTTGTTGCACGGTGATGAGGTAATACAAGGGTGAGGTATTCGAAACAACGATCATCAGCCGGTCAAGCGGTGCAGAAGGTCGGCTTCGGCTTCCAGTTCGGACATCGAGTAATCGTAGAGGTTGACGTGCTGGGCGAGAAACATCTCGGTTTCTATGCGGGCCAGACCGAGTAGGCGGCCCACTTGCGCTTGCGTGAGGGCTTTTTGGCGGTAGGCATCTACAGCTAACACTTCGAGCGCATGGCGAGATAAATCGCCGGTTGCCGAGAGGGCTTGGGCGATGTCGTCGGGCAGCTCGAGGGTGACGGTCATTGCATATAGGGTAGCAGTGGAGGGCGCCCGCAGGGGATGAGCTGTTCTTATTTTCGACACTCTGGGCGGAAATTTCAGGCTCACTACGAGAGTGAGCTACATCGTGCAGCGGATCTCTATAAAAGCGCTACTGAGTCATAATGATTACGACCGTAAGGAGTGGATGAAATTGGTAAAAGCGTTGGACCCGGTGTCCTACGGTAAGCTGTTGCGGCGGAGTTGCCGCAGCCGATTCAAACTATCGGGAATTTGAGCGCATGGTGGCAAGGCTAGAGGCGCTGGATTTTGCGAAGCGCTCATTGAGGTGTGCGATGAGGAGCACCAGCAGATTCCCGAGCAGCCTCCTCATGAAATGGTCCAGCACCTGATGGAGCAGAGGGGACTGAAGCAGGCGGATCTTGTTGCTGTGTGAGGGCCCGCCACTGGCGGGCTTTGCTGTTTCTGGGTCTCACTTACTCCGAAAAATGAACGGCGACACGGCAAACGCGCCGCGTAATGGCGGAGTGTGAATCTTTCTCTGATTCGTGTCGAGGCGAATTTGGGCCACACCCCAACAAGCTCCTCGACTGCTGCTAACAGGCGCAACCGTGTGATACAATGCTGCTGGTTCGTGATTCTTTGACAATTCCAAAAGCCGAAGCCCTAGCTTGGTTAACTATGGACTTCACCGGCCTAGCGGCCACAAATACAAAAACTAAACACTAACTCAAACAACACATCCAAAAACTTCTAACTAAAAAACAACACACAAACTCAACCAAAACACAAATAGCCTTCACACAAAAAAATCAACCTCTTCACAAAAACCCTCCAAAACAAATCCAGCCAAAATTAAACCTCACAAAATACCCCTAAATCAAAAACCACTCGAACAACCAACTACCACTAAACAAATCACCATAATGCCGCTCGGTGAACCTCGAAGTAGGGCGAAGTGTATCCAAGAGTGTTGTTGAATCGCAGACCAAATTCACCCACATAAGGAAATTGGTATGCAGATAGTGTTTGAGAAGTTAGATTTCGAGAAGATAGAGCATTTTGTTATCGCGCTCACAGCGGTAGTTTCGCTGTCCTTGACCGCGATTGAACTCGTTTGGATGAAGCTGATAAAGTGGTTCCAGTAGGAAGATAACAAAAGAGCGGGGTAGGGGAATTCCCACCCCGCTTTTTTGTGGCTGCCCGTTGCTCTCGCACTCCGGGCGATGTCTGCTGGCGTGTTCCCACATTCCGTAATTTTTGTTCCTACCTCCACAACCGTTCGAAGCGGGCCGGATTGGTAGCTGTGTACTTCACCGTGTGCTCGATCTTCCTGTGACCTAGATAATCCTGAATGAGCCGCGTGTCTGCGCCTTGATCGGCAAGGGCGAAGCCGCAAGCATGGCGCAGCATGTGCGGATGGGCCGCGAAGGGCAGGGCTGCGGCGGCGCTCGCTGACTTTAAGAGGAGGCTGATAGTGGAACGGTGCAACGGCTTCCGCTGCTCACTGACAAAAAGCGTTTTGATGTTTGCCGGTGGTTTCATCCTCGCTCTGATTTTTAGCCATGACTTAACGGCCTTGACCTCGTCGGCGCGAAGCGGGTGCGTTGTCGATAGGCCGCGCTTGAGCCGCTTCACATGCAGCACGCGGCCCTCAAGGTCCACATGATCGAGGGGCAGGGCGCAAAGTTCTGATACCCGGTAGCCATGACGAAAGGAGAGAAGCAAAATACAGCGGTCGCGCTCCGGGTTGCGGCTCTGCCTGGCCGCGTCGATCAGCTTTTCGACTTCATGGCCGGTGAGGTGTTTTCGGTCGGTTTTTGTGGTTTTCGGCTTCTTTCCCATTTTGTCGAGAGTTTCCCTTTGTGGAAGGCCCCAAAACCCTTGCAAACAGGGCAGGGGCTTTTTCTACTATCTACAAAATGGCTTATTTTGTCGAGGGTCTGTCAATCAAGGGCCGGTTCGAAGTATCCGATCACGGTTCCACTTGATGTGTAAAGGTGCTTCCGATCTTGGGAAACATGTCCGTAAACCGCGCCTTGCTGCGTGTACATGTACGAACGTTGGTCGTCGAAATAAGCGATGACTTTTCCAGCCGTTGTATAGAGGTATTTGCAGTCTTGATCCAGATAGCCAATCACCGCTGCGACTGGTGTGTAAAGATAACGGTTCATCTCCCTCAGCTTATCGCTTAAAGGAAAATTCAATGCAGTGGATGAACCAAAACTCCGGGGCCGTGCAAGCCATTATGGCAATCGTGATTGCCAAACTATGGACATGCTGCAAGAACAAGCCAGAGGGCAATCGTGGCCTTGCCCAAAACACCCATGCAAAAAGAGAATGTTTTGGACGGCTGGCGTAACAAATCGCCACGTCTTGCACGCCTTACATCTCTATCCAAAGGTGCCGAATTTCGATGTTGGGAAGGCCGTTTGCTCTTTCATGTGATGACCTTAAGAGCGAAATTCGAAGACCAGCGTCAGTGCGGTCGAGTGATAGCTGATCTCGCACAGTCCATCCCGGTTCGGAGGTCGAAATCAAGTCGCTTATCCATTCGCCCACCTTTTTCTCCCAGAAATCTGCCGTATGCTCCTGAATGTAGCCGATCATCGCACCGATTTCATGAGCAGCGCCATGATTTCCCTGCTTGAATCGTTGAATGCCGCCAGTTGAGCTTTTGGTGCTGATAACGTACTCACGCTCGTCTCGCTTCGGATCACTAGGCGTAGGTAGTCGCTTACACTCTATGGGCAAAAGAGGGTGGAACTCGGTGTATTTTCGATCTTCGACAATGATCGTGGTTTGAGACGGTATGGGAACCAAATCGATTTTCCTACCGCGCTTCTTTTCATCCGGGCCTTCGACTTGAAACTGAACGATATCCCAACCTTCTGAATGTCTGGCAACTCCGGTTAGATATGTGGCAAGTTGGAAGGTCAAAGTATTTTCGGAAGTTTCCTCCGGCCTTGTGGGCCGGTCTCTCCATCGCGGCAATTCTCTGGCTATAAAATCAAGCAATTCATGCCGAAATGTTCCCGGTCTTTGTGCCTCGCTATCGAGAGCGCCGGAATGAGGGAGGATGTTCTGGCTGTTTGCCAACATGATCAGAAACCCTGCATCCGAAGATCGGAGATTGTCTCGTCGGCGTCTCGCAAAGCAACCGAGCGTAGCCAGTAACGTAACCTGTCTGGCTTCAATAAGAAAACGAAGCTGCCACCATAAAGTTGGGTGATACGCGTAACATGAAGTGATGTTTTTTGCTTTTCGTAAAGGAGGGCGTCCAGCTTTCCCTTGAGCTGATCCGCATCGCTCCAGTCTACTTTTCCATCGCCGAATACATATGGCTGGCAGATAAAGCCGGGCCACGATTGGGACTTTAGGACGCGCAGTGGATTTGCTTTATAGATCGCGTTGATTTGCCTAGTGAAAACCGAATTGAACTTGTCAAGCGCGTCGTGTCCGTAATCCTTCATGGCCGGAGAGTCATCGCCAAGCCGGACCAGATCGCGATAGTAGTCCAAGATATCGTCGATAATGATTTCTTCGTTCTTGCTGAGATCGAGCGTTCGATCCACTGGATAAGGGAGCGCTTTAATGTCGTTCAACCCGACCCAGCTAGCTTTTTGAGTGAACGTCGTTTTTCCTGCGGCTGTTACAAAAGCGGCGAGAGGCTTTTTTGCGGTCTTAAGCCACTGGGCAATGTCTTCGATTAGCCCTGCTTCGGATTTGGGGGCGGAGATGCCCATGATCTTGTGCTTGTAGGTGTAATAACCCTTCAAAAAAGATCGCGCAGTTAAATCTTCATGCTCATGGATCAAAACCATCGGGCTTTGAAATCGGCTTTTCGTATAAGACGATTTGAATCTTTTGTCCTTAACTCGCTCCAATCCGTCAAGGCTTGCATTTTCCTTCAGGTGACGTGGCCTTAGGAGCAACTTGCCGGTTATATGAGGCGCTTCCTCAAGGTTGCCTTTCTTTCCGACGATAAAACCTTCACCAATATCCCAGCCGTGCCTTTTCGAAAATTCCCCTAAAGTAGGAAACTCCTTCAACCGATCTATCAATCCAAGAACGCGTCCGCCACCTAATAGGTCGGTGCGCCATACACCATCATTGGTCAACGCGAGATCGCGCGAGAGCCAATGAAGGTCGTAGTAATCAATGTCAAAGCCTTGCTGTGCGTCTGCACGACCGCTACGGCGGAAGGTTGCGTGAAGTATCTTTCGGTCTGCTGGCGGCGGCGTTGCGGAGGCTACGACTACGATTACTTTTGTATCAGCTTCTCCCTTTTTGAAAAGCCCACGCACGGAGATGAAGTCGAGCACCTCCCGAACATCCCAACGCTCGATGAAGTTACGGCGGAAGCCAACTGACTTTTGATTATAGAGAAAATTGTAATTTTGGAGCATGCTCAACACGCCCCCGTTCGCGACCATCTCCATTGCTTCGTGCAGGAAGAGATAGGCCAATTGCTTATCTGGCAGGGAGCCGTGAGTATCTACATAGCGCTTGTAACTGCGCTTTGCTCCTTCAGTGTTAAGGGTAGAGGTGAAGGGCGGATTTCCAGTTACGACACCAATGGGCCGGTTGACCAGACCGTTCTCCTTCGCCGCAAAGAAACAGGAATGATGCAGCGTTGTGCCTGCCAATGGAGGAAAAAGTTTGACGCTCACGCGAATAGCCTCAGGTTCAAGCGCATCGCAAAGGGCTATACATAGGCTAAAGGCAGCGAGTTCGACGGCACCCTCTTCCAAATCGACGCCATGCACCCTTTGAAGCAAACTTTTGAGCACCGTATCGTCGGGTCTCTTCCATTCGTTGCGACTTCGCCAGTGCAAGACTAATCGTTTGTAAGCCTCGACGAGAAACACACCGGAGCCGCAACTTGGGTCCAGAATGATTTCGTCACGCTCTACCAAACGGTCGAGGCGGTCCCAACCTAGAGACTCTTCCAACATGAGCCGCACCAAGAAGGGCGGCGTATAAACTGAACTGTCAGCGTCTTTTACAAAAAGCTGATAAATGTGGCTTATCAGTTCTATTGGGAGGTCTTTAAAGGAATAGAGTTGCCAGAGCGTTAGCTGGCCTCCCGGTTCCTCATGTCCTTCGACAAGACTGGCAAAACGATCAAGATTGGCATTATCCCTGAGGGAGTCGCGGTCGGTATCACTCAGGACAAATATTCGCCCGTTGAATCTCTCTTCAAGAGCGGTTAGGAGCTTTAGGAGGGCTTCTCCGTTTGCTAGAACTTTGAAAAACTTATCAGCGCCCTTCTGAAAATCACTGAAATAACCCGGCAAGAAAACGCCGCGCTCTTCAAGATAGGCAATAAGTAAGGACAGTATTAACAGCTTCCGGCGAAGATGCTTTTTTAGAATATTTTTCTTGTTTAGTTCGTCATTCAGGCGCTTTACCGCCGTTATCAAACTCTTTTGAGCCGCTTCATTAGCGGACAACATTTCTTTGCAAACCTCTGGATCGTCCCACAGTGCGCCGTTGCGAAGCTGTGAGGCGTCCCACCAAGGATCGGCGTTGCTGATGGCGGAAGCGACTTCAAGCTCCCTTACCGGGTTGCATACGATTTCGCCTTTGGAAACGAAGTCGGGCTTATGGGCACACCGGAAAAGCTGAACGATTCCGGGCATCGTCCGGTATAAGAGCGGCACTCCCCCCCAACTCCAAAGGCGCTTATGGGTCTCTGCAAACTTTGGGTTGTCGTCGGGTCCGGTTGATGTGAAGATGAAGGCTTGCGCGACAGGTGGCGCTCCATTTCGTCCAGCCTCGAAGAATACCGAATGAGCGCCGTAGGCCGCGGCCTTTTCCATCATTGCCACTTCTTCAGGTGGCCGACCGTGGCGGCTGTAGCCTTCTACGCGTACAAGTCCATCAACACGGATTTCCTCGTCCGACTTGTCAAGATCGAAGAGCCATTTTGTTCGACCATTCATTTGGTCCGTCCCGCGATTGGTGCTGCGTTCTGACAAAGTGCTGTAGCGTTAATGTGGACAGAAACAAGGTCAGACACAGTAGAGATGGTATCACGAAAGGCGAATAAAGGGCGAATAGCGAGGAGTTTGAAGTTTTGCCCTGTATGCACGCTAATCTGCATGTTTGCTCTTCAAGGCTTCAAACGATTCGTAGAGTAGCTGATTCAACTTCTTATTGTGTTGGGCTGCGTAGGTCTTAAAATCGCGACGAAAGTCAGCCGAGACTTTGAAGTTTAGCGGAGCCGCGCTCCCAGCGGCGGGCTTGGCTTTTTTGTGTAAGGCAGGAGACACCTTCTGGCTGTCGCGCAGTTGATTGGATTTCCGCATATTTCTTTACAACATTTCTGGGCAATGCTTCGTTGCAGAAGGAACAAACCGCTGCACCCTCACGGGCATAGAATAAACGAAAGCACGAAAAAACGCAATCTTGTTTTCGTGTTTTAAACAAGACAAGCCAGTCGATGTTTCAATTCTTCGCGCTACAACGCGCTAGAATCAATCGGCGACGGTTGGTAGTAGGCTATCTCCCTTTTTCAGGGCGTTGCGGCGTCTGCTGCTCGTCGGGCGGGCCTTCGGGCGTTTTGCCTTCCGGGTAAACACGCCTCCATATGCTGCCGCCAGTCGCATGAGCGTCGTTGTAAAACTCGGTGTAAGGCAAGCCCTCGGCGTCAATGGTGGCGATGCCGCGTCCCACGTCTTTCCAATACCGAAATTTGCCCCGTTCAAAAAACGGTTCCCATGCGACGACGGGAATTTTGCGGGGTTGCGGGTTGTTGTCCATGAGAAAGGCTGATAGCACGGTCAGAGGTGCGGCGAAAGATAGTTTGACGGGTCATGGTGAAAAACCTGATTGTCGGTGTGGTCCTGTTGCCAATGCTGCGCCTCATATTCGCGCCACCATGCAGGCCACTCAGAGTTTTTGGCTCCCGGCGGCGCGGGCAAGGCGGCGGTCCAATGTTCCAAGCGGAAGATGACCGGCTTTGCGGGCTAATTCCAGCAGCAGGCAGTCGGAAAATCCGAGCGTTGGTTTGGAGCGGAAGAGGGTAAGGGCGGACGCAGCGACGTCAGGGTCCTCGACTGTCAGACTCTTATGATTGAGCAACATCTCGATGGCCCTTGGCAGCTGGGAAGGGTTGAGTCGGTAGACGGTCTCCAGGACCCCAATCGCTTCGGTGAGAGCCAAAAGGGAGACCCACGCGCCGTTTTCGATAAAAGCATCGGCCGGGCGGCTTGACGAACGTCGTCACGGATGATGAGGCGGACGAGGACTTTGGTATCAATGGCGCGCATGGCGTTTACGGGCGTGGCGGCGAGGACCTTCTTGGCGTTCGGCGAGAGTGCGGCCGTTCGGCGGTTGCGTCGGGAAGAGTGTTTGATGAATCACTTCAGAGGTGAAGCGGCCCGCGCGCCGGAAGAGATCAAGTGAGGAGGAAGGTAAGCAGTTGTCGTTGGGAAATGGTGTTTGGGTGTGCTGTCCCGAGTTTGAGTTAGGATTCGAAGGGCAATATCCTCCCGATATACGGGAGATTGCAAAGCCTGTGTTTCTGCAACCGGCGTGAAAACACCTTCGTTCACGGTCTGGCCGCTTTTCGGATCCAGCCAGGCATATCGGTACGCATGTTCCGGCAGATGCAACAATAGCCGAGCCGTATGAGCTTGGCCATCTACTGGATATTGTGGTTCGTGGTCTTGGGCTACACGTCCCTGATGAATGTAGACGGCGTATTGCTTGCCCACTTCCGCCAACACTCTGACGGACGTGCCTGCAAGATCGCCAGCGACAATTACGCCGGCAGAGGGAGACATGGTCCGCAGGTTGTAACTGTTGAAGAATTGCACCAAATAGCCGAGTTGTCTACGAAGCGTTTCGCCGCCTCCGCCAGGCGTATAGGCCGGATACAAGAAAGTTCCGCGCTCATAGCCAGCCGCGAACGAATAGTCGAGGCTGTTATAAAGGGCGCCGCCCGCGGCAAGAAAGTCCCAGCCCTGAATGCGATAGGCCGCGTCCGCCGGTCCGTCGAAGCCCGTCTCATTGAATCCAATCGCACGGTTCAGTGCGTAATTCAGGGCAACGCTATCGGGCGGACGTGAATAGTGAAAGTTGAAAAGAGACACATTCGGATCGGGGTCTTTGACTCGCTCGGAAAAATTGGCGTAGTTCTGAGAGATCAGATGGCTGACGCCAGCGCGGCCTTCATTCTCGCAAATCAGATGGGTGATGTGACGCTGCCACTGTGGAGTGACCGAATGCCAATAAGGCTCGTTAATCACTTCAAAGTAGAGGTTGTGGAACTGGCGCGTTTCCGCTACCAGCTTTCGCACCAGGTTGTCTTCTGCCTCTTGCAGTCGCGGGTGTTGTAAGTTATAGACTTCCGTGTACGGTACGTCCTCTGTCTGATTTCGATTATTGCGGCTATTGAGCGGGCTCGCCTCCCATAAGGATTGGTCGTACATCAGACAGAACAAACTAAGTTCAACCACTACGCCTCGTCTATCCGCCTGTCGCAAGAAGTCGTGAAGCCGTTCAAAATAGCGCGGGTTCCAGCGGTGCAAATCGAATTCGACGGTTCCATTTGCCCGCACCGTACTCTTCCAAGGAGAAACAAATCGCGCCGGCTTAGGCGCCAGCGTATTGCGATCGATCGCGTAGCCGCCTTTGACGGCATCATGAGGCTTGTCAATCTCGCGGTAGCTGCCCGCAAACACGCGTGTCAGGTTGAGATGATTGCGCTGCAGTTCCTTCAGGTACGTGGAGTAGTTGAAGTCGAGATTAATCACGGCACCATAATGTTCGCCCGACGTGACGAGGACAGTAGGCTTGCCCCGGAAGCTTAGATAGTGAGGATTTTGGGGATCAAGTCGGAGGGGTTCGTCCGGCGCGGCGCAGAGGCGGCTGGCTGCCATTAACACGAAAACGCAAAGTTGCAGGAAGTGACTGCCCTTGAACATCATTCCCCCAGGGTTCCAATAGGTTTCTTAAAGTGCGTTCCCTTCGCGGGCTCTTGCTCCCTCAACAACGATACAACTTCGCGCTAGCGAGCATTGAAAGACTTCATTGCGGTAGGGACGGAGGGATTGCGAGCCCGGAAGGCTGGAACCTGTGTCCGCCGAAATCCGTTGTTAACATTTCGACCGGTTGAACCGTAATACTCGCGAGGTGCAAAAAATTGATGCCAGAAGTAGTCATCGTTCCCGTTATCTTTGGTGTTTTCGCCTTTATCGTTTGGACGATCACCACCAATATCCGCCGCTCTAAGACAGCACGCATCATCGCCGATTTGCACGGAAAAGTTCTGGAGAAATGCGCCAGCAGCCAGGAACTGATGGGCTACGTGCAGAGCGATGCGGGGCGGCGTTTCCTCGAATCCGCCGCCAACGGCCAATCGAACTCCGCGGCGCGCATTTTGAATGCTGTTCAAGCGGGCACGATCCTAGCGCTGCTAGGCGGAGCGTTCATCGTCTCCAGCCAGATGCATCACGAGGTAGATGCGCGAGAGATTCTGGTCACGTTCGGCTACCTGGTCATGGCGACGGGACTGGGCTTTCTGGTGTCGGCAGCCATTTCTTACTTCCTCTGCAAGTCTTGGGGATTGCTAAATCAGAGCGAAGCCAAGATCTGACGCGTCCCGAGCCCACATGCCTCCTTTCAGCATTGCGGGGGTTGTTCCGAAGGCTGCGCTCTATGGCGCGGCGGAGACCCACGCCCGAATGGATGAAGAGAGCTTCCGTCTGTTCTACGAACGAACGGCGCGGCCGTTGCGTGGATACCGTGTGCTTTCGGCAAGGTTGCGTAAGGTGAAATGTCATGCGGAACCGGCTTGTGCCCGCTCGCTGGCAGGTTTCACCCGGATGAAGAGCTGGTCCCATTTGATGTGATTGCCGGTCGGGGTTGGTTGCCCGCCAGGGAAGATCTGGTCCAGCAGTTCGAGATTAATGATCTCGTCGGTTTTCATGAGGAGCCAGTTGGGAAGAGGACGGCTGCTGGCGCCGGCGATCTGATAGCCGAGCAACTGGACTGAGCCGTTGAGGACACCGTGATCGTGTGGCTCAAGAATGCGTTCTTTACCGTGGTAGATGAGCCGAATCATTCGTGTCTGTTCGATAGCCGTCCAGATCAGTGGAGCAGTTTGCAGCAGTGGCATCCGACCATTTTTGCGCGTTCGGCGGTTTCGGGTAATCTTCTTCGAGCCTATGTCTCCGGGAAAATAGGTAAGGTCAGAATGCGGCGCACTGAGGTCCGACCGATCTGCAGCCGTCGCGCGATTTCAGCTTTGGCGATTCCGGCATGGTAGAGTTTTCGGATCTCTGCGGAGTGTAGCGCTGCGGTTATCGGCCGACCCAACCGTTTTCCGTTCTGCCGTGCGTGAGCTAATCCGGCGCTGACCCGCTCACTCAGGATCTAGTGTTCGAACTCGGCGAAGACCGCCAGCATGCCCGCCATGGCGCGGCCTGTTGACGTGGTCAGATCAAGCGCTTCGGTGAGCGACACGAAGCCAACGCTGAGATCGGTGAGTTCTTGCAGTGTCATTACCAGGTCCATCAATGAACGGCCCCAGCGATCCAACCGCCATACCAGCACGACATCGATCTCCCGTCGCCGCGCGGCATCGATTAACTGCTGGCGCTGCTCGCGCGCTAGGGCGCCAGAGCCAACCTCTTTGACTTGCATGGCGATGGTCCAGCCGCGCTTGGCGGCGTACTCGCGCATCGCTCGCATCTGCATGGGAAGTGTCTGCTGGTCGAGCGTGGAGACGCGCGCATACAGGCCGGCGCGAAACATTTTCGCCGGTTTGCGTGCCTGGCCAAAAACCCTCTTCGATTTTGCTTTGTCGGAAGTGCGTTTTACGGGCATTTTCGCATGATGTTTTGGTATGGCCGGATACTATAGTTTCCGGCCATCAAGCCGAACTTTTATCTTACGCCGCCGTGGGTGTTGTGAGCCGTGCCAGTGTGTCGCGATAGTTCCACGGCATCCACTCCTGCGGGTGCGCGGAAAGTTCAGCGGCATGCCGCTGCAGTTCCGTGAGGTAGTCGAAGGGATTGACGCCATTCAGCTCACAGGTGTGGATCAGACTCATGAATAGATCGCCGGTATGCGCTCCGTTCAGCGTCTTGTAGAAAAATGCATTCCTGCGATTCAGAATCGCCTTCTTCAGACGCGCGCTCGACTAGGTTGTTATCGATGGGTGCCCCTGGTTGCGAAAGGAAGAGCGTCAGTTTCGTCCAGTGATTCAGCAAGTAGGACATGGCTTTGCCCAACCCGGAATTCGGCTCCGTCCTATGCTCTGCGAACTGCGCTTTCATCCACTGCTGCAGTTCCTTCATCATCGGCCCACTGTGTTCCTGATGGAAGCGCAGCCGTTCTTCCGGCGATAGCTCCTGCTCTCGCGCCAGCGCATCGTTCTGATAAACGTCACCCAACGATTCCAGGATGTGTCGGCATTCTTGCGGAAAGTTCTCTGCTACTTCGACGATCTGCCGCCTGCCGTGAGCGAGGCAGTTTGCCACCAGGACTGTGACCTCAGCCAGCTTCGGTGTATTGCGCGAAAGCGCGTCGCACATCTGGATGGGCGGCGGGAGTTCGCGAGCACGCTGCTTAAGCACCTCGGCGATGTTCTCGCCCGCGTGCTTCGGTCCGGTAAAGAACAGTGCGATTCTCCAGGCGCCCACCAGCGACACGATGCCGCTCGTGAATATGCCCGTACGCTTGTCGCCCGGCTCACGTGCCAAATGCAGAATCCGCATGCTGGTGTCGTCATTGTGCAGCACCCGGCCTTGCGCCGCCTGGCGGATTAATTCCTGCAACACCGGCCGAAGGAGTTTCGCCGCTGCCGCCATCAAGTCCCACTGCGTTGTCGTCGGCAACGGTATCGCCAGTTGGCCCTCCAACCGCTCCAGCCGCTTAAAGGGCACACCCGTTCCATACTTCAACAGCGCGATCATCGCCACCGCCGTCGCATCGTACTTATCGGGGCCTGCCGTCTCGGGTTCCGCGGCGGTGAAGACTTGTCCGCAGGCGTTGCAGCGGAGTCGCTCCATTTCAAAGATCGTTGCCTTCAGCGGCGCTTGCCCCACAATGCGTATCAACGTGGCCGGTTCCTTTTGCCGGTAGACTTTTCCCTCGCCGCATTCCGGACAAGCGTTACCGGACAGGAGCGTGGCATGCGGGATTGTCACTTTGGTTGCGCCCGCAAAGGCAGCGGCGCCGTTTCGTCCGTGTCCGGCTAAGTCTTCACCCTCTGTTGGCGCAGCAGGCTTCGGAGCAGGCTTCGGCAAGACGGCGCTGGTCTTCTCCGTGCTCCTTTTCGTTGTTAACCGGTCAGCCATGGCATGCAGGGCAGCCTTGATCTTCTGGCCATCCGACTCGCTGAGCGGCGCGCGCATCCCGTGATCGATGATCCGGTCCAGTTCCTCCAGATTCACCTCGATCCTCCGCCGTGTTGCCTTCCTCTTCATAACTGACTCAGTAGTTCGCGAAAGCGCGGCGTCAACGGTAGACCGAACAACTCTTTCACCGGCTGGGTACGTTTGTTCGTGCGCGCATTGTGCCCGCGGCCTGTAGTGCTGCCGAGACACTGCCAGTTGGCCGCGCGATAGCACGTCCCCTTGAAACGTGCTGGGTCGATGAAGGTCTCCAGCCAATACACCGGATGCGCGTACATCTGTTGCCAATCGTGCGGCACGATTTTCGCCATGCGGCCTAGAATGTGCGAGGCCAGATGCGGCACCTGCACCCAGGGCAAAATCAAAAATCGCGTGTTGTACGCCAGCATCCGCAGATTGCGTTTGCGTGCTTCCGCGCTCCAACCGATGAAACGATCACGGCTCGCCAAGTGCCGCGGCGCGGAACACCACGCCAGGCACGCAATCGCTTGCCCTTTCGCCGAGACCATATACTTCAGGTGTTCGCCGAC
This sequence comes from Bryobacterales bacterium, assembly GCA_963764105.1. Taxonomy (GTDB): domain Bacteria; phylum Acidobacteriota; class Terriglobia; order Bryobacterales; family Bryobacteraceae; genus Bog-105. The sequence goes on along the minus strand of CAVXRP010000006.1, from coordinate 7,793 downwards.
CGGCTGTTGATACCGAAGATAGTGATACTGCTCCAGCAGGCTGTTGAACAGCGGCTCTTGCGGAGTCCGCCGCACTTGCTGAAACTCCAGCACGCCTAACTCACTGAGAGGACCCCGCACAGGCCGATTGTCGGGCACCAAAGGTTCCGGGCGTTCTCGCCCCTCTGGCCTATTGGGTGAAGCGCGGCGTGCCGCCGGCAACTGAATCGCGCCCGCTCGCTCCAACATGAGCAGCAGGCCGCGGCACACCATGTCGCGCAACTCACCGTTCGCTTGCTTCCACTGCCATGCCTCACAAACTTTTATGGACAAGGCATAACGGCTGAGTTCGGGGTGTTCGTGGATCAGCTCCCGAAGGAAAACAATCTCCGAACTGCCAATCTCACGTCCTCGATACCGATACGCTTCCGGCACAACAGCAGTGTGTCAGAAAATCCGTTTGAACGCAAGCATTTTCTTTCGCCGCTGGTTTTAGCTCACCCGCCGCCACATGGGGGCGGCGGGCGTATCGGGATTGCCCGCCGCCAACAACAACTGCGCTTGATAAGCTTCCAACGATCGCGCTGCTCCGTCACCGCTGGGCCACCAGCGAAACCGTCCCTTGGAGAGGCGCTTCTGCGCGAGCCAGAACCCTTGCCCGTCATAGGCCAACAGCCGGATCGAAGTGGCGCTGCGGCTGCGGAACACAAATACACATCCTGAAAACGGATCGGCGGCGAGCGTTTCGCGGCAGAGTTGCACCAGAGAGTCAATCCCCTTGCGCCCATCGACCGCCTCAATGGCGACCAGGATGCGCATCTGCGGCGTGATCTGTAGCATCGCCTACTGGCCTGCGAAGGTGTGAATCAGCTGAGCAATCTCGCCGGTGCCGATGCCCTTCAATTCCAAACGCAGCTTGCCGCCGCGCGGCGATTCCACCTCCACGATGCAACTGGTAGCCACGCCAGACGCAGGCGTCAGCAGTTCCATGAAGGCCGCCGGCGCGATCTGCTGCATGCTTCTTCCTCGCCCGCTTCGGTTGTGTCTCACCGGGGTGCTCTCCCAGCCACTTCTTCAGGCTGTTCGCATCCAGCCGCAAGCAGCGGCAAACAGCATTGACACCGCGCCGCCTGGCCATCTCCGCCGCCGCATGCCACAACTCCTCCGGGAAGTGGGTACGCGGTGGATGCTTGCTACGAAACTCCGCAAAACGTTTCCGCAGTTCTTCCAGATCGTCATATCCGCTGCTGTAGGTTTCTCGCGCCATTGCTTCCGGCCTCCACGCCTTCTGCCGACGCTACCAACTTTCAACGCCTCAAGTCACGCACGCTTGCCGAAACCTCACGTTTGTTTGTCTTTTTCGTTTCCTTCCTCTGGTCTTTCCTCTCTTCTTTGTTGTCTTCGTCTTCTTCCTTCTCGCTCTTTTGGTTCTGGTTCTTCCGAGTGCTTTCTCTCCTCCACTACTCTCTGTTTTCCCTTTCTTCCTGCTCATCCACTTCCTGCAAACTCTCTGGCGGGAAGGAGCCCCTTCCCTGGCTTCAGCCAGGCGCATCCCGCACCCGCCGCTTTCTGCTGCCATCGCAAAAGCTTTCCACCCACCGCCTTTCCGTTCCTCGCCTGTCTTCCGCCACCCATCCCAGCGGGCCGTTCCCTCCCGCAACGCCCTCCTTCTCACAAGGTCCGCTGCGCGATCCATTGCGCTTCTCCTTCCCTCCGCAACATTACGCTTCGCTCCGGCGGTTGCAAGGGCGCGCCCTCCGGGTTTTGGCTCCTTCCGCTTCGCTCCCTCCAAAAAATCGCTCACGCGATTCGCTAACCCCTGCCAACCTTCGGAGACTTCGCATTTGCTCCGCCTATGGAAGGTGAAGCCGCACCTGTGCGGCTCGATTCCAATTCGATTACAAAGGACCAATTCCAAATGCTGAACCTGACAAAACTAGAAACGGTTGAGATTCCTCTCCACAAGTTGACCCTCTGGGACGACAACGTTCGCACCAGCGGAGCCGAAGAAGGCCTCGACGAATTGATTGCTTCCATTTGCTCTGTCGGCTTGCTCCAAAGCTTAGTCGTCAAAAAAGCTTCACGTGGAACATTCATCATCGGCGCAGGCAAACGCCGCTTCCTCGCGCTCTCCCAGATGGCCGAGAAAGGCGATGTCAAACGCTCTTACGCCGTCCCTTGCCGCATCGCCCCCGACGACGCCGATCTCACCGAAATCTCTCTGGCTGAAAATATTTGCCGCTTGGACATGTCGCCCCAACAAGAAGTAATCGCCTGGCGTCGAATGGTGGACGAAGGCAAATCCATTGTCGACATCGCCGTGCGTTTCGGTGTCAGCGAAACCATCGTCCATCGCCGCCTGGCTCTTGCCCGTCTCAGCCCCGCTCTCTGGACCGCTTACGAAGCCGATCAGATGACCCTGGAAGTCTTGCAGGCCTTCACCCTCACCGCCGACCACGCCACGCAGGAACGCGTCTGGAACGAGTTGCCCGAATGGGACCGTGAGAATGCCGGCATCATCCGCCGCATCCTCCTCAAAGAAGAGATCCCCGCTACCGATAAACGCGTCCGCTTCGTCGGCCTCGACACCTACGAAGCAGCCGGAGGCCTCGTCACCCGCGATCTCTTCTCCGAAGGCGAAGAGGGTGCCTCTATTGCCGATCCAGAATTGCTCACCCGCTTGGTGAATGAAAAGTTGCAAACGCTGGCCACCGAAACCAGCGCCGAAGGTTGGAAGTGGGTCAACGTCCAGCCGCAGACCGATCACCAAGCCCTTGGTAAGTTTCGCCGTGTCCAACCCACGCCCGTTCCCCTGGCGAAGAAAGACGCCGCCAAACTCGAAAAGCTCGAAGCCAAGCAAAGCAAGCTCCAAGAGCAACTGGAGACCGAACCGGAATCGGACGAGGAAGCCAACGCCCTCTATGACCAGATCGAAACCATCGAGAAGGACATCGAAGCCATCCACGCCAAACAAACCGCCACCTATGACGCCGACACCATAGCCCAGTGCGGCGCCGTCGTCACCATCGGCCACAACGGTGAACCGCAACTCATTTACGGCTTGCTGACCAAAGAAGACGCCGCCCAACTGACCAACGGCCCGGACGAAGGGGAAACCGAGGCGGTGTCCGACGAACCAACCGCCGACCCGCCGCCATCTGCCTATTCCGCTGTCTTAGTCGAAACCTTGACCACCATCAAAACCGCCGCCATCGCCGCCGAACTCAGCCAGCAGCCCAAGGTCGCCCTGGCCGGAGTCGTCCATGCCCTCGTTCTCAGCCAATTCGGCCTCGACCTCCACCTGTACCGCTCCCAGAGCAGCATCCAAATCAACAGCACCCAACCCCATCTGGCGGAAGCCGCCGCCTCGCCAGCCGTCCAGGCGCTCAGTGAACATAAAACCGCTTGGCTGCAGCGCTTGCCGAAAACGCCCAACGCGCTTTGGCAGTGGATCTTGGTTCAGGCTCCAGATACGCTTCTTGATCTCTTAGCCTTTTGCGCCGCCCTCAGCCTCAACGGCATCAAGACCAAGAACGATGCCGCCCCCACTCGACTTCACCACGCCGACGCGGTGGCCACTGCCCTCAACATGGATATGCGCAAGTGGTTTACGCCCACCGCCGACAACTTCTTTAGCAAAGTCTCCAAACCCCACATCCTCGAAGCGATGACCGAAGCCGGGAAGGCCCCCAACTCCAATGCCCCCGCGAAGCTGAAGAAAGGCCCTCTCGCCGAACTCGCTGAGAAAACACTCGCCGGAACCGGATGGCTGCCCGAGCCGATCCGCATCGCACCCGCGCAGCCGGAAGACAACAGCTTCGCCCGCTCCGACGACGAAGAGGAGGTGAACCACACAGAACAGTAGTCCCTGGATTGGAATCCCCGTTCCGTGGGAGTGGGCGAGCCTCGCTCCCACGGAATTGTCGAGAAAGAGGTCTTCCCCGTGCGACTATTCTTGAGAATGCTGTGGCCCTATGAACAGATGGAGCAGTTACAACCTTGCCGCCGATGCGATGGCCGGCAGTATTGGTTTGATGGCCGGTATTGGCGTTGCGCGCACTGCCTACCAACGCCGGTAGAACACGTCACCCGATTTGAAGTGAACCAACCGGGACACTGGGACAGTAGCCGCGATTTCGCCTGGCAAACCTAAACCCCACGCCAAAACGCCCGCAGCATACCCTGAAGGCAATGCCGTTCAGTGACGAAGACATGATCGCCGCCAGCGAATTACGCGAGTACATCTACTGTGAAAAAGCTTGGTTTCTGGCCCGGCAGGGCTTTGCCGTTTCGCGCGAAGCGCAAGCGCAACGGGACGCCGGCGTTGTCTATCACGAGCAACGCGCCGCGGACACCGTGAAGGGCACTCACTCGCGCACTGTGATCTGGATTCTTCTCCTTGTCGCCGCAGCCATTCTCTTGCTCGCGATCTATGCTCTTCATAGCGGAGGAAGCTAAGTGCTCCTCCTCGTCACCGCCGCCGCGCTCTTGCTCGCGGCCCTCGCGCTCTTTCTCAAACGGCGCTATCACCGGCAAAGAGCCGCCCTTCCCACCGGCACGCTGGTCTCCTCCGACAATCTCGAACAGCCGTGTCCCGTTCTCTTCTCGACACGCTACGGACTCAAAGGCAAACCCGACACTATCCTGCGCACGCCCAACGGCCTCGCCCCCATCGAGCGCAAACACTCCCGCGCCCCGCGCCGGCCTCATGATTCGGACGTCATCCAAGCCGCCGCCTATTGCCTTTTGATCGAGGACAACTATGGCGAAACCCCGCTTTTCATGCGCATCGATTACAGTGGCACCTGGTTCGATGTGCCTTTCACCGAGAAACACCGCCAATGGGTTTTGCAAGTCAGCGAACGCCTGAGAGCCGCCAGAACCAAGGACACCTGCAGCCGTTCGCACAATATGCCTGCGAAATGCCGCTCCTGTGCGCAGCGCCCCAATTGCAATCAAGCCCTCTAACGCAATAGCGACCCGCCCGCCTCTTTATTCATCCTCTGGCTCCGCCAGCAGGTAGCAAACATCCGCTTCGCCGTTCTCGTAGCACTCTCCACAAATCAACAGGCTGTCGGGCTTACCCCACGCGTTTTGGCCGCACTCCGGACAAGTGAATTTCGTTTTGCTCGCTCTTTTGGTCTTTCGCGCCGTGCCATCGCCCTCGGTGCGCGACTGCCACCGCAACTCAAAACCCGTCCCTTCCAGTTTGTGGTACGCCTTGGCGAATCGTCCACCAGGCACAATGTAATGCGACACCGTTTGCCCCGTCTCCTGGCCGCCGGGCTGCCCCGTCGTCGAAGGCTGCAAGCCAATCTCCCGCATCTTCGCCGCCCACTCCCGATCGTGGTAACAGCGCCGCGGCGGCCTGCCGTGCGTCTGCTGCCACACATGCGCCATCTCATGCGCCAGCGTCGATAGAATCTCTTGATCCGTGCGCCCGAAGTGATCCGGATTCATCGCCAGCTCGTGCGCTTCACTGCCGTCCCGCCGCCCGACAAAACGCTCCGGCGAAAAATACCCGTACACTCTCGCGTGACGCTGCAAGGTCACCAGGACATGCGGCAACGAACCACCAAACAACTCGCGATTCAAGAAATCATACGCCCCTTGAAACGCCTTGTATTCCGCCGGTGTGATCGCCTCTTTCGCCGCCGCCTTCATTTCTTTCCGATCCTCTGTTTGTATCGTACGATACAAATGAACGAATGGCAAGATCGCTTCCGCTCCCACAATCGACCCAACTAATCATTCCCCGGTGGCGCTACGCGCTGTCTTTACCAGGCTGTCTGTTTTTGTCCTTCCTTGGGTTTGCCCAGGGTAGCTCCGGGCCTCAAGGCTGAAATGCACTTCGCTGTGCTCCGGCCTTGACCCCCTTCGCTCCAGACCGGGCGTCCCAAAAAGGACAGAAAAGAGGATTCGTTCAAATGCAAGCCAACACAACCCCGAAACCGACACGCACCAACAAAGTGCAACGCGCCGAAAGAGATCTGTATGCGATCGCACCGTCTGAAGTCGAGACATGGAGCCTCCGCGAACTCTTTCCTGGGTATTCGCGCTGCCTCTCTTGCGATGAATTGTTCTCGCCGGCGAATCCGGCATTCAACAGCTACATCAGTTATGCGGACGGTTCACACAACGAAGGGATCTGCCGGCAATGTTCGCAGTCCAAGGCGCTTGGCCATCGGCCCCAAGACGATCTTGCCCATTCTCCGTTTGTGGCGCCGCGCAGCTGGCTCACACTCTCCGATGCGGTGCAGCTCTTACTGCAAACACCCATCGAGGCATTCTCAGAGTTGGGCACCGCCAGAACCGGCAACCCCGGCAAGACCTAAGCTCAACCAGGCCCGGCAACTTCTCCAAACAAACTGTTCCCCAACGCGGCAGCAGACGCGATGGAATAGTTAGGACCAATTTCACCGTTGCGCTACGCGCCGTCTTCACCAGGCTGTCTGTCTTGTCCTTTTGGGTTGGCCCATGCTAGCTCCGGGCCTCAAGGCTGAAATGCACTCCGCTGTGCTCCGGCCTTGACCCCCTCCGCTCCAGACCCGGCGTCCCCAAAGGACAGAAAGAGGAAGGAAATGACACCTAAAGACACAGCGCGAATCAAAGCGCTCATCGCGAAACACGCCGACCTGATCCAAGCTACGAACAGCAAGCTAGTGGGCGATTTCGGCGTACCGGCAAACCGCACCATCAACAATGCGTGCTCCCACATGGGCATCACACGCACGGATTGGGAAAAGATTGTGTGCGTCCAGAACGGCCGGGAATTCAACCCGATACCCAAACACATTTTGCAGCGGTGGGAGGCTGAGTAACCGGCGGAGAACCGGGAGGCAGAAAGCCTCCCAAACGCCAGCCCGCCAAACTCAAAAACGCCAGTGGTGGTGAAGATGCACCGCATCAATGCCGCCACAGTTGGCGTGAAAGAACCGCCGTAACCGTGTAGGTGCATAATGCAATTGTGCCGAAGCCGATTTCGCGAAAACGCCGGAATGAGATCAGGGCTGAAGTGTTCTCAAAATCCGAACGCAAAGAAGAATCGTACATCGATGACAGAGTGATGAAGCGGCTGAAGTGCGAACACGAAGAGCTTGTTTCGCCATCGCTGAATCCTGAGCGCGCGGTTTGCTCCCAGTGCAGACAGAACAGTTTGCTTTCGAGAACGTAGCGTGGAGCGTTTCGAATTCCCGGAAGAGGACCGCCCATCAGTTCTTACGGGTGATCTATGCGAACACTTCGGCGGATGCGCTGAATGTCCTGGCCTTACAACAGCAGGCGCGCTGCAGATTCCAGACAAAGACCCAAATGAGGCTGTGTTTTGCACGCATTGGTGTCATCGCGCCAGTGACGTGATGAGCTAAACATTCGAAGTCTCTCGCCGCACCTGATCGGCTTCCTTGTCTTCGCGCAATCCGATAAACTTCGAATGCCGCAAATGGTTGTCCGGAGTCCACTCGACAAACTCGAACTGTCCGACGAGCTTGGGTTTCAACCAAACACACTCTTTCATCTTGGCCGCGGTGAGACCCTGGCCCCAGCGGCCGCCATGCTTCTCCGGCAAATTAGCGAAAGGACACTTGTCAATCTCCAAGCCGCGGAACTGATCCATTAAGCTTTGCCGAATAGCGGGCGTGAAGCCGTTGCGCGTGCGAGCCGCGTACAGCAGCGACCCTTCTTCGTAGTACCCGAACACAAGCGCGTCAAATGTCGTCCCCCCAAGTGTGTAGCCGCCAATCACAAACTCCTGGCCGCTGTTGATCCGCATCTTCAGCCACAAATCGCTCCGCTCTCCGGACTTGTAAACGCTG
>CAVXRP010000005.1:0-232390 GCA_963764105.1 Bryobacterales bacterium | reverse complement strand
CTGTACATTGTCGAGTCACCGACTTGGTCAATCCGCTCAACTCCCGGTTTACGGGGCACTCGGAAACTGGATACTGAGCCATTGAAAATAGCTCCTTCGGAAAAACGACGACTGCAGTTGCCACAGCCTCTGGATTAATCCATCCCCGTGCGTCCCACAAAGTTTTCGGTTGGCTCGCCCTTCGAAAAACCACGTTTTCCCTGATCGCGAACACGGTCACAGCTCGACCAAAACTTTTATCTCCCATCCCTTCAATTCCTTACCGTATTTTTTTCGCAAACCCCGTTCGCCCCAAATCTATCCTGGCCTCAGAAACGCGTTCTCCACTGACACCGGGGAAATGCCGATTTCTAAGCAAATTTTCCGCACAAAGGAATCGCATTGATGCCAACGAATCTTCCTGAAACCGCGCCGCCGCGCGCACCCAAAGGCCGGGGTCGTCCCGCCTATACTCCCAACGAAACGCATCGCGAACAGGTCAAAGCCATGGCCGGCTATGGCATCCCGCAAGAGCACATCGCCAAAGCGCTCCACATCTCCGCTCCCACTCTCCGCAAACATTACCGCGAGCAGCTTGACCTCTCAGCAATCGACGCAAACACCAACGTCCTCACATCGCTTTTTCGCATGGCCACCACCCGCCACAATGCGGCGGCCGCCATTTTCTGGGCCAAGTGTCGCTGCGGCTTCCGTCCCGGCGGCGCAGCCTACGAAGAGGCCCCCAAAGCTCCTCCCCCTCCGCGCCTCCCGCACCACCCCTCAGACGAAGTTCCCTCGAAGGCCTAACAGCCGTGCTCAACGATGGTGCTCCGAATGGCGATGTCTACTAACCTCGCCGCCCGCGGAACCCGACGCCCCGGCGATGGGTTCACGCGGCCTATTTTTTTTCGTCTCTGCCCCCTTATATTAATAGGCGAAAAAAAATACCCTTCCGCGCCTTCACTCCCGCGTGAAAAACCGGAACGCCACCACCCCAAACAACACCAGCGCCAGCGAGCTCACAATGTACGGCCAGCCACTCGTGCCGAAAATGAAAAACCAGCCAAGCAACGCGATCACCACCGGCAACGGATAGAGCGGCATCTGAAACGGCCTCTCAATATCCTTGCGCAGCCGGCCGGATTAGCACCACTCCGATGCATTGCGCTGCAAACCAAGTCACAATCTGGATGACCAACAGTTCTTTGATCAGCGTCTCCAGTGGAAACACAGCACATCACCACCGAAGCCCCGCCAAAGAACAAAACCGAAAAAGCCGGGAAGTTGCGTGTCGGATGCAGCCGCGCGAAGGGTTTGAAGAAATGCCCCTCCACCGCCGCCGCATAGGGCACGCGCGTATATCCCAGCAACACGCAAAACACCGAAGCGAATGCCACCCAAAGAATCAACAGCGTCATCAACGAGGCCGCCTGCGTGCCATACAATTCGCTCCATGTAGTCGGAGACAATCGAAGTCGATTTCACCGCTTCCTGCCACGGCACCACGCCGATGATCGAAAGGCTCATGGCCACGTAGAGCACCGCTAGAATCACAATGGAAAGAACCACCACCCGCGGAATGGTGCGTGTCGGGTTTTCCACCTCGCCGCCAATCAGGCACACGTTGAAATAGCCGCTGTAATCGTACATGCTCAGCAGCGCCGCGCGCCCAAGCCATTGAAGAACGCCGGCGTCAACGCGAAAGCATGCGGTGGGAAAGTTGAAGGCCACCGCCGGATTGAAGTGCCGCACGCCACCCCACAGAATGATGCCGATCGCCAGCATCAACCCGGCCCACAGCACGTTCGAAATCTTGCCGATGGATTTGATATCGCGATACAGCAGGAACGTCGCAAACAGGCAAACTCCCATCGCCACCAGCTTGCCTTCCAGAGGACTCAAAGAAGGAATCAGGTAACGCGTGTAGTCGGCAAAGCCCACGCCTCCCGAAGCGGCGGTCAGCGGCGCAGCCAGCATCACCTGCCACAAAAACAGAAAGCCCATCAACCGGCCGATTCCCAGCGGGCCGAACGCTTTTTGCAGGTATTCGTAAGAGCCGCCGGTGTCCGGCATCGCCGCGCCCAGTTCCGCCCAAACCAAGCCATCGGGAAAGTGCGATAACCGCGCCGCAAATCCAACCCAGCAACGCTTGCGGCCCGCTCATCGCGCCCAGAATCAGCGGAATCGTCACAAACGGCCCGATTCCCACCATGTTCAGCATGTTCGAAGTCAGCGCAGGGAAGAACCCCATGCCCCGCTTCAGTCCGGTGCTCGCCTCTCGCGCGATTGGTGCGTTCACTCTGATGTCCGCAGACTACTTGCCCGAACGCAGCGGCCTGACGGCGACTTCTTTGAAGAAGACGATGTCGTTGTCGCTGTGGTTTTGCAGGCCGATGTAGCCGTAGTTCGGACGCGGGCCGCGTTCCGGCTCAAAGTCGAATTTCTTTTCGGGAACCGGCTCGCCCTCGGTATAGTCAGTGACCTTTTCGCCGTTCACCGCTACCACTGTGCGCGGCCCGTCCAGCGTGATCTCCATGGTGTTCCATTCAGGTCCCGGCTTGCCGGGCTTCGCCAGCGGCTTGGTCAGCGAATAAAGCGTGCCTGTCACGTGGTATTCGTCTTCGTTGCTCGTTTCCGGGTGATTATCGATCTGTACTTCGTAGCCGTAGTGGACCGGCATCCACGGTTCGGTGGGAGCAATGGGAATGCGCACGAACACGCCCGAATTGTCGTTCTTATCGCGCATTTTATAGACCACCCTGATCACGCAATCGCCCAGCTTCGATTCCGTCCAATAGAGAAGTCCCATACCGCCGTGTGTGTGAATGAGTCCGTCTTCGACTGTATCGCCGCCGGGACCCACATGCTTCCAGCCGTTGAGATTCTTGCCATTAAAAAGCTGCTTCCATTGCTCGTGATCCGCAGCCGGCGACAAAGCGGCAGCGAACAATATAAGTGCAAACGCTTTCGTCATATTGGTAAGCCTATCAACACGCCGCCAGTGCGGCCATGCTTATCAAAACGCGAAGCGCAGTTGCAATTCGATCCGGCGCTGCTCGGCCGACGTCGCTTCTGCCCCGAAACCTCCGGCAATGCCGGTCGATTGCGCGAAATAAGGCGACGTAATAACGCCGATCGGTGTGCTGAGATTCTCGTGATTGAGGACATCACGCGCGTTAACCGAGACAGTCAGGTTGTAGCGATGCTCGGTCAGCCCGCCGCCGCCGAAGCCGCCCGGACCTCCGCCAAATCCGCCGCCGCCACCGCGTCCCCCTCCACCACCCCCGCCACCCGCGCGCGCGCCTCCCACACTGCCGGCGAACTTGGTTGTACCGAAGCCGAACGTTTTGCTGACCCGCAGATTAATGCCGATGAATCCGGGCCCCGTCTCCGAGTTACGTTCAATCTCCGGTTCGCCGACCAGCGGATCTGGATTAAGATAAGGGAGCAGCGCCGCGCCGGCTACCCCGGATGGCAGAGCGGAATTCACGCTCGGCCGTGCCGTGGGAGCCCCCGTGCCCATCAAATAAAGATCCGTTCCAGTTGTGATGTTGTAAGGAGTGCCTGTGTGCAGTATCACGAACGGCGAGAATCGCAGGCCCCATTTGGCCGAGACGGACCCACCCAGGAAAAAATTGTTAGCGATGTCTAACGAAGACCGGCCCCAATCTTCCCTGAAGTTATAAGTATTGGACGGCAGCGTGCCCAAGCCGTCGGTATCGCTGTGCGCGTTGTTGTGCGTGTAGCGGGCGAACAAGGTCAGCCATTTGCCAACCTGCGAGTTCACATTCAACAGGATTTGCGTCTGTTTGAATGTTCCGCTCGATTGGTAATCGTAAATATCGCCGACATTGCCGTAGGGCCGAGTGGCCGTCGCGCCCGTCAGCAAATCGGGGGGTGGTTGTCCCGGTTCTACAATGGGAGCGTTAATATCCACCGTGCGTAGCTCGTGATTGCCGCGCGAGTTGACGAAATTGAATCCAAGCGTGGTGCGGCTGAATAGCTGCCGCTCCAGACCAATGGCCGTTTCCAAAAGAGCCGGTGGATGCAGATTGCTATCGATCTCATATTTCTGTGCCGAGCTGACCGGCATCCCTGTCAAATCTGATTGCGGCAGCGGTGTGCTGAACGTTGGACTAAGCACGGCAGGGTTGTTAATGGTGTAGGTTTGAAGCGGATTGGAACTTGAATAACGATAGGCGTTTTCAACGTTACCGATGCCGAAGCGGTCATAGAAAATGCCCCAGCCGCCGCGCACCACGGTCTTCGCTCTGCCGGTACTTCCGGCCTTAGAACCAGGAGACCAGGCGAAGCCAACGCGCGGCGCCCAATCGCTATGAACGGGAATGTTGGTTTGCGATTCCCAGCGCAGTCCCAAGCTCACCGTGAGATTGGGTCGCACGCGCCAATCGTCTTGGATGAAAGGGCCGAAGTCCATCTGATAGAAATCGATAAAAGGATTTCCATTGCTCACCGAATACTTCGATGGGCCGTACCCTTGTAAAGGGCTGTTCAAAGCCACTAGTTGCTCGGTGAAAATGAACTGCTGGATCGAGGTCAGCGCTACCGTGCAATTCGCGATACCCGAGTTGGGTGGGCAATTGGGAGGGAGACCCGCTGCGCCCGGCAGATTCGCTATGGGCGCATAAGGAAAGGTGCCCCCAAGAAAGGAGTACGTACCGTTGAAATTGCTGGGACTTGAATTCGCCAACACGTCCGTTCGCACTCGTATCCCGAATTTCGTGGTGTGCGCGCCGAGCGTCAGCGAGGTGTAATTCTGCAGCTCCGCGTCTCTCTCGTCGTCGTAGGTCTTGGCATTCCCGGGGGCGCTGAAGCCCGAACCGCCGGCAGTGAAGGATTGCGCCACCATGATGGCCGGTGCATCGCTTTGGCTCACCCAACTCTCGTAGTCACGTTCGATATTGATATGCGTCTCGTTAATAGCCTTAGGGCTAAGAACCGATGTCTCGACAACCTGAAAGCTGTTCTGCGTGGTCGGCGTCGAGTAGCCGTTGCTGGGCAGCGTGAGTCCACCGACAGTGGTTGCGGGCAAGCTGAAGCCGTTTCCGAAGGCGACTACTTTCTCGCTATCCAGATAGCTGTAACGGAAGCTCAGCGTATGATTTGTGCCTAACTGATAATCAACGCGCGGGCTGATCGTGGTACGGCGCTGTGGTGTGGGAACGTAGCTGTGATCGAGCGCCGTGCCGTTCAACGAGCCAAGCGGAATCACCGCGTTTACGATGTTGTTATCGTCGATATTCCGCCGCTCCACGTCCAGAAAGAAGCTGGCTTTCTTGCCGAGTGGACCGCTCACGTTTCCGCCAAACAGTTCCGTGCGAAAAGGCGGCGATACGTCTAAGAATGGGTTGCGCGTATTCCAAAGACTGTCGCTGATATTGAAGTAGCCCTGGCCATGGAACTTATCCGACCCAGGCTTGGTAAAGATCTGAATACGCCCATAGCCGAGCTTGTCGAACTCCGCGGAAAACGGATTCGAGTTGATGCGGATCTCGCGAATGGATTCCTTGGGCGGCAGACGGCCGCCGGTAAACCCGTCAATATAGATTTGATTTCCGCCCGGCCCGGCCGATGGTCCCGCCAGCGCCTGTAGGTCCGCCTGCAAATCGTCGGGATCGTCGGGCAGCGCGTCGAGATCTTCTTTCTGGAGAACCAGCGCGGTGGCGTTATTCGACGGTTCCGTACTCACGCCGCCCACAACGCTATCCGAGACAGTGACTTCCTGCTTCGTCTCCGCGACAATCATGGTGATGTTCGCCGAAGCGACTTGTCCGGAGGTAACCGCCACCAGCAGAGCCTTTGCTTGCTGCATACCTTTGAAGGTGGCCGAGACGGAGTAGGTACCAGGAGCTACGGCGCGGAAGACATAGCCGCCATCGCGACCGGAAGTGGCAGTCAGCACCTGACCGGAGTCGTTCGAGAGCGTGACGGTGGCTCCTGGAATGACGCCGCCGGTCGAGTCTTTGAGCGTGCCTTGGACGGTACCTTGCGCGAACAGACCGGCAACTGCCAGACAACTCAGGATCAGAAAACGGATCATTGTGGTACCGCCATTTCTCCTAAGCCCCAATCGCCGCCCACGCTCCCTTGACGCTGCGGCGCGGATTGCAGAATGGGTTCAACCCCCGCGATAACACCAGTAGCCAGGAGCCGCGAATTGTCGGCTCCGAGCGACACTCCGGAAACAACCACCGCGTCTCCCGGCTTCAGTTCCGCTAAAGAGATTTTCGGGACGCGCTCGAGCATTTGCGAAATGTCGCCGGAGCGCGCACCGCCTCCCGGTCCGCTCCCCGGCCCTCCGCCTTGTCCACGCTGCCAGCCGCCAGCTCCACCAGCCGCTCCGCCTGCTCCGGAAGGTGGTCCGCCACCAGCGGGCGTCGTCTCCGGCGGTTTGTAGCTCGGATTGAAGCGGCGCGCCAGCATCGTGGCCATAAATGGCGGAAGCTTGCGAATAGTGGAATCGTCGTTCAGGGAGATTTGCACAGGTTTCTTCGTTTCCAGATTTTTTACCGTGAGGCTCTTGCCGTCCGGATCAATCGCTGTGATGGTTCCGGATAAGGTGTGAAACGCGCCCGAATAAACCCGCTGCGCGGTGATCGTGGACCCATCGTCACTCTTATCGCCGATAACGCGCACCTGGTCGGACGGCTGAATCTGGGCGAGCTGCGAAGAAGCCGGTATCTTTGGATTGTCGGGAGAGTAGCGGGTGAATTCAGTCGCATTGGATGTTTGAACAGTGACTGGCTTCGTCCCGTCTGGCGTGCGTACATTCAAAGTGATCTTGCCAGTGGCCGGGTCGATCCCGGAAACCACTCCGCCGGTAGCGTGCTGCCAGGCGGCAGCTTGGGCTTGATGCGCTTGTTGTAAGTCACGCGCCGACATCAGAACAACGCTGCGCGCCACCAAAGTGTCCGCCGCGTCGGTTTTAAGTCCGCGCACATCCACCCGGTCACCCACTTGCAAGTCATCGGCAGTAATACGCACGGCATTTTTCAGATCCTTGGCGCCCGGCTCAACCTTAAGAAGAGTCTTGGTGTTTCCGACCAGAATGGTTTGACTGGCGCCCGTCTTGTCATCTTTTACCGTCACTGTATGAGCCGCGCCATCGACCGCGGTTACCGCTCCCATCACGTGGTCCAGCGGCTGTTTGGCAGCAGTGGGAGCCTCTTGAGCTTGCGCGTAAATCATCGTCGCAAAGAACAGCATTTGCACGCAATGTCGTCATCATCTTGGACATAAAACGAGGGTTAGAGAAAGGGCGAAGAAATTCGCGGAGGGGTTACCGGGCGAGCGGAGAAAGTGGCGTTTTGGTGAGGGAAGCCTGGGCGCGTTCGGCTGAACACGCCCAGTTGGAAGGAGGAATCGGCAGGGAAAATTAGGCTGCGTTGCTGACTAATTCGTCATCGAACGCCTCGTTACCATCTTCTTTATTACGGTCGGCGAGTTCCTGGCACTGAATACAATTGGCGGCCCACGGCACCGCGGCTATCCGCTTGGGGCTGATTTCCTCTTCGCAATGGAGGCAAGTTCCGAACGAGCCATCGTTAATTCGGCGGAGCGCCAACTTTACGCTGCGCAGTAAATTGGAATCGCGATCCAGATTGCGGATTGCTAATTCCCGTTCTGAAGCGTGCTGAACCTCGTCAAGAGCATCGGCGCTCTTTTCAATCGCGATCGCATCGCGGTTGCGCACCACACGCTCCAGTTCAGCCTGTTTGGTCTCCAGGATTTTCTTGAACTTGGTGATCTCACTTTTCGTCATTTTTTGTTTTTCTCCTTCCCAACAATTACCGACCGGTCTGCTTCCCTAAAAACGATTCGAGGCAGCCAGATCTTCCGATTGGACGCATAATATCCCAAAATGGATATGGTCAACGGCATTCACTTCTCTACAGGGGACTCTGCGAGCCATCGTGGAGTTACACTCCACCCCTTACCAGCAACCAGCAGCCATTTGGATCGCCTAACGGTTATCCTCAGACGCTGATTCAAAAGCAGGTTGCCCTTTTCGGATTCCAAGATCATAGCACAATTGTCCCGACTTGCAACTAGCCCGTCCACAAAGTTCAATCCGCGGTACCAATATCGCTTTCCATGAGTGCCGTATCGGCAGAAGACCGCGAAGACCTTACGTAGATTGATAGTTCTTACTCAGTTTTCTATGAGGTTAGTGCCGGGAAGTGCAAAAACGCTTCAGTTAGAGCGACTTTTTATGAGTACGTATAGGACTTTTTAAATGCCGCTACGACGCCGCGACTTCCACAAGGCAACTGTAAAAGGTGGGACCGCTGCCCATATCGGTTAGCCGGTCTGACGTCAGGTGATTGAGGCTGCGGCGATCGTGCGCAATTTTGGCCCATCCGAGGCTACGCGCGCGTAGCACCCCGGGCTGAACGTCGCCGTTCACTTTGGCGCGGAGCCGGCATTCACCCCGATCGTTCCAAACCCGGACAATCGCGCCATCGGCGATGTTCCGCTGAGCGGCATCCGCCGGGTGAATAGACAGGAGCGACGTCTGTTTGTCCACTTCGTCGCGATAGCCGAAAGTGGAATTCATACTATCGTCGTTTTTGCCCGATATCAACTCGAGGGGATATTTCTGGCGGAGCGCTCCATCTCCGAAGCGCGATTCCACCGGCGGCGTGTAGGCCAGATGTTCAGCGCCAAATTCAAACTTGCCCGATGCCGTCCGAAATCCGCCCTCGGCGAAGGGTAGGAATGGCGTGCCGGACTGAGAAATGTTTAGGCGAATCCACCGTTCGCGCTCGAGGCGATCAAGCGTAATACCTTTGAGGAAAGGCGAGTCTGAGGAAAGGAGCGCTTCCAGCATTTGCTCTTCGCTGTCGTCGAAGCATGGATCGGTGAATCCCAGGCGTCTGGCGAGCAATCGAAAAATTTCTACGTTAGGCTTCGTTTCACCCGGAGGGGACAGGGCAGGCCGGGCAAGTTGCAGGTGGTAATGCCCGTAAGCTCTATAGATGTCGGTGTGTTCGAGAAACGTGGTAACCGGTAGAATGATGTCTGCGTAGTCAGCGGTTCGGTCTGGAATTGTTCTAGAACGACGGTGAAAAGGTCGTCGCGTTTGAGGCCGGCCACCACTTTGCTTTGGTTCGGAGCGATGGCGGCGGGATTCGAGTTGTAGACGACAAGAGCGCTGACTCGCGGCTCAGACAGTTCGAGCAGCGCGTGGCCCAGCCGCGACATGTTCACAAGACGGGCCGGGCGTCCCAGCGGGGATAGTTCTTGAAGATCGGGTCGCTCGAGGGCGGCATTATTGAGTTCGAAAGCGCCGGATGTAGTGAGTTGGGCGCCGCCGCCTATGTGCCGCCAGGCGCCGGTGAGAACCGGCAAAGCTGAGATGGCGCGCACGGCGGCTCCGCCACGGTCGCTACGTTGCACGCCGTAGTTAAGGCGGATGGCTGCGGGCTGAAGCGTCGCATATTCATGGGCCAGCGCTTCTATTTCAGATTCGGAGATGCCCGTTAAGTCAGCGACGCGAGAAGGCGGGTAGTCGCGGGCTAGCGCGGCTAATTCAGCGAAGCCGTTCGCATAGGCTTCGATATAAGCGCGGTCTTCCAGCCGATCGCGCAGAATAATGTGAATCAAACCAAGAGCCAACGCGAGATCGGAGCCGGGATTGACCGCGAAGTGCTTGTCGGCGGCGCGGCCGGTGCGGTTCTTAACCGGATCGATCACATAAAACTTGGCGCCATTGCGGCGTGCTTCCACAACAAAGGGCCACAAGTGCGAGTTGGTGCCCAGAATATTCGCGCCCCAGGCGATGATCAGCCTGGCGTGGGCGAACTGTTCAGGCTCCAAGCCGAAGCGCGCCCCCTGCGAAGCAACAAGTGCTACGCCGCCGGTGTTGGAGCATATGGTGCGGTCGAGGCGTGAGGCGCCAAGGCGGTGAAAAAAACGGCGATCCATGCCAGCGTTATTGAGAATACCCATAGTGCCTGCGTAGCTGTAAGGAAGAATAGCTTCAGAGCCGTGTTCACGCGAAATGGCAGCCAGCCGTCCGGCGATTTCGCCCAAAGCCTCGTCCCAGCTGACGCGCGTGAATTTACCTTCGCCTTTGGCGCCGCTGCGCCGTAGCGGATAAAGCAGGCGGTCGGGATGATATTCGCGTTCCAGATACTTCGCCACTTTGCCGCAAAGAAAGCCACGCGTGAGGGGATGCTGAGGATCGCCGGCGATTTTGGTGGCATGGCCACGGCGTCGATGTTCAGAACTAGAGCGCAGGTATCGGGACAATCGAGAGCGCAGACGGAATGTTTTTGCTCGGGCACGTTTCTTACATTGTCGCCGAAAGGAATCGGCGCAGCGAGAATTCAATTGTTCTGACATGAGTTATGGCGTAAGTGCTATGATGATGGCATGGCAATCAGAACTACAGTCGACGTTCCCGAATCTGTCTACGAGGTGCTTCGCAGCCGGGCTGAGCAGACGGGCGCCTCCATGAGGTCTTTAATTGTGCAGGCAATTGAACTGACGTATATCCCCGAAAAAAAAGGGGCGATCTTAAGCGGTCCCCTGGTGAAGGGCAAAGGGAAATTGGGGCCGCTCGCTGAAGGCGATGCGAACGTGAATGACTTCCTTTTTTCCTGACCTAAACGTTTGGTTCGCGCTCTCGGTGGAGGGACACCTGCACGGCGGGGCGGCGTGGCAGTGGCTGAACGCCATGCCCAGCGGAAGGAAACTCATTTTCAGCAGGCAGACGCATTTGGGATTGATAAGGCTACTGACTAACACAGCTGCCATGGGCAAGCGGGTGATGACCATAGGCGAAGCGTTAGAGGTATACGATGCTTGGTTGGCCGATCCGCGGGTGGAGTTTTTCCAGGAACCGCGCGATTTGAGTGAAGCGTTTGAAGAAGCGGTGGCGCCATTCAGGAAATTACCAGCATCGCACGCTGTGGCGGACTGCTACCTGTTAGCGTTTGCCAAGGAAGTCGGATCGACGCTTGTTACCTTCGATCAGGGCTTATTGGGGGGCGGCCGTAAACGCGGCTACAAGGTTATCCGGCCTGCCTGATTCGGACTTTGTTGCATCTTGTCCGGGTTGTGCGGTCATCCATAGTAATGAACCTCCATGAGCACTTTAGAAGCCCAAGCTCTACCTCAATCACCGACAAAATCTGCCGTCGGCCTTTTTGATCCCCTACAGATTCGCGACATCAAGTGGCGCAACCGGATTCTGGTTTCACCGATGTGCCAGTACTCATCGGTAGATGGCTTTGCCAACGATTGGCATCTGGTGCATCTGGGCAGCCGCGCGGTTGGTGGCGCCGGCGCGGTGATAGTGGAAGCGACGGCGGTAGAGGCGATTGGGCGCATCTCGCCGGGCGACATGGGCATTTGGAAGGATCACCACATTGAGCCTTTGGCCCGAATCGCGCGCTTTTTAAAACAGCAAGGGGCGGTACCAGGCATTCAACTGGCGCACGCGGGGCGCAAAGCCAGCACCGATGTTCCCTGGCGCGGCGGACGTCCGCTGACCATCGATCAGGAAGCTTGGGAACCGGTGGCACCGAGCGCCTGGCTTTTGCCGACGGCTATGCCGTTCCAAGGGAATTGACCGTCCCTGAAATTCACGGAATTGTACGAGCATTTGCGGACGCCGCGCAACGGGCACTGCATGGCGGCTTTGAGTTCTCGAGGTGCACGCCGCTCACGGCTATTTGGCGCACGAATTCTTGTCGCCGCTTTCAAATCGCCGCACGGATGAGTACGGCGGCTCTTTGGAAAACCGCATGCGGTTTCCGCTGGAAGTGATTTCCGCCGTGCGCACGGTTTGGCCGCAACGTCTGCCACTCTTTCTGCGAATTTCGGCGACGGATTGGACACCCGGCGGCTGGACAGACGACGATTCGGTGGTGCTGGCGAAAGCGGCGAAGCAGCGCGGCGTGGATTTGATTGATTGTTCGTCGGGCGGGAATGTGGCCAAGGCCACGATTCCGCTCAAACCCGGCTATCAGGTTTCGTTTGCCGCGAAGATAAGACGCGAAGCCGAAATTTTGACCGGCGCGGTCGGCATGATCACGGACACGGCGCAGGCGGAAGAGATTATTCGGGGCGGGGAAGCGGACGTTGTGTTGCTGGCGCGCGAATTTTTGCGTGAGCCATACTGGCCGTTGAACGCCGCCAAAAAATTGGGCGTGAAAGTGAATGTCGCCGAGCAGTATTTGCGTGCTTTCTAGGGGTCAGCAGTAACCCATCACTGACAGAATTGTTTCAGGCGGTGTCAAGCGAAAAGCCGAGGTCTCCTGGCAGCGGCCGCAAATCGCACCCGGGTCGGTTGAGTAAACCGGCGTGATCAGCAGTTCCTGGCTTGCGGGGATGGAGGCTTGGAGCAGCCGTATTGGCCAACCGAAACGTTGCTGGGTCAACCGGTCTGCGGTGAGTTTGCCAAGCGGTTTCAATAAGCCTCTCATGCACCAACAATTTCGCCAAGCGCAGAAAGTCTGCGGAGTGTTTGCGAGGAGTCGGCACGCCGCGTGTGACTTCGAGCGAAAGTCTCGCGGACCGGGCCACCAATCCTCCAATGAGATAAGCCGCGCCGAGCCCCCACAGATTGACGTTGGCCGAACGAGTTATGACTTCGCCGCAAGATCTGAATATGTCGATTCGCAGAGCGCCGTCTCTATCGACGGCTTGCACGATGGTCTTGTTCGGGGGATCGAAAGGGTGAATGTGCCGGAATAGAAAATCCTGCTGCAAACTTTCGGGTACACAGTCGAACGATTCGACAATCGAATCAAGATCGTTGAGAGCACGCGCAGAAGGCGGAAATCCACGCAGCTCGTGATGAATTTCAGTGGCAAGTCCGCCTGTGAGAACCCAGGACCGAATATTGTGGTGAGAAAGGTTTTCGAAAGTGCGTTCCGCCCTTGCCAAATCAATTGCGGAGAGAAATCGTTCTAGCATTTCCGGATTAAGGCGATCGTATGGTGCAGAATAGGGGCGAACTCATTGACTTTGTATAGCCGGTCCAGGTGCTCTCCTCGCTATCTATGCTGAGGCCTGCCCTAGGGTGAGGGTCAAGCGCAATGGATTACTCTTTCGGGTAACCGCTCACGTTGTGGAATCGCCTCTGAAGCTGAGCGCTTCATGGCATTATAAATGACGCAATATAAAACCTATACCGACCAATCCACTTCGATGGGTGCGGTTTCCGAAACCCGCACTCATTTGCTCGATCAGCTTGCCGACGCCGTTGAAATTCTTGGCCGAGCGAAGCTCGATCTGAGAAATAGTGTAGAAAACGGAGATTTGCTGCGCAGCCAGTCCATACAATTTGAGGTTGAGAGGCTTCGCCAGGATTGCAGTGGCATTAGGAATGAACTGGAAATCCACCGCGCCGAGCATCACTGTTAGTCGGCGATTCTAGTGAATTTTTTCGCCCTTTTCGAGCATGGCGATAAAGGTTTCGATTTTTCGAGTACGCGTCTCCGCTTTTTTACCGTTTGAATTCGCCAGAGGAACGCGTAACGATTGGCACGGTCCAGTTTCTCGAAAAAAACCTTGGCTGGTGGATTCTTCTCTAATGCGACTGCGAAGTCGGTCGGGACGGTGGCGCCTCTTGGCGAATCATAAGCGGCGTCCCAGCGGCCATTTTGTTTGGCGTTTTCGATGGCTTCGATGCCGGCGGGTTTCATCTGCCCATTCGCCTGCAGCAGCAAGGCCTTTTCGCGATTAATTTTGGACCAGATGCTTTTGTTTGAGCGTGGAACAAATCTTTGCAGCCAGGCCCGCGCGCTTTCGGGTTTCTTTTGCCCGTCAATCCAGCCGAAACACAGGGCAACTTCGAGCGCCTCAGCGTAGGAGACCGATTGCAACGGCGAGCCCTTTTTCGCCAATCGCAGCCATAAGCCGGAGCTTTCGCGATGGTTTTTCTCCAGCCAGACAGCCCAAGTTTCTTTCGAATTGAAAGCTTTGATCTGCATGGGAACGGCTCAGCGTACAGAAACCGCCTCAGGAGAGCCCTCGCCGATTTGTTGGCGCCACAAGGCGTAATAAAGACCCATCTGGGCGACCAACTCAGCGTGGCTGCCGGACTCGACGATGCGGCCACGCTCCAACACGTAAATGCGGCCGGCATGCATCACGGTCGATAAGCGATGGGCAATCAGGATTGTCATCACGTCGGAGCGTTCACCTACGTCGCGGATGGTGCGGGTGATTTCTTCTTCCGTAATGGAATCGAGCGAAGAGGTTGCTTCGTCGAAGACCAACAAGCGCGGCCTGCGAAGAAGAGCCCTGGCAATGGAGAGACGCTGCTTTTCGCCGCCGGACACTTTGACACCGCCTTCGCCGATCAAAGTATCCAGGCCTTTGTCGGCTCGCGCGAGCAAAGAATCGGCGGCGGACCGGCGCAATACGTCGAGGCATTCCGCGTCGGTGGCGCTGGGCCGCACGAACAGCAGATTTTCACGGATGGTACCGGAAAAGAGTTGGGTATCTTGAGTGACGAAACCGATTTGTGCTCGCAATTCGGCGGGATCGATTTGTGAAGCGTCGATGCCGTTGTAGCGTACCGATCCTTCTCGTGGCGGGTACAAACCGACGAGTAACTTTACAAGCGTCGTCTTTCCCGCACCGGAGGGACCGACGAACGCGATGGTTTCGCCGCTCAACAGTTCGAAGCTCACGTTACAAACGGCGGGACGCTGGGCAGAATTGTGCTGAAAGCTCACGGAATCAAATTCGAGCGAATGCAAGTTGCCTAATGGAGCTGGATTCAGCGGCTGTGATTCGGGCGGAATGCTCAAAATGTCTTGCAAAGTATTCAGCGAAGCTTCAGTTTCGCGGTAGATGTTAATGATGTTGCCCATTTCCTGCAGCGGGCCGAAAATGAAGAACGAATAGATGAACAAAGAAAAGAACTGGCCAACGGTGATGCGCTGGCTGTAGATGAGATAGAGCATCAAAAAGAGGATGCTGGTGCGCAACAAGTTGACGCAGGTGCCCTGCAGGAAGCTCAAGCTGCGGATATAACGGACTTTTTTCAATTCCAATTTCAGGATCTTGCCGGTAGTGGTGTTCAGCCGGTCGATCTCTTGATTGGCCAAGCCGAGGGTTTTGACGAGTTCGATATTGCGCAGGGATTCCGTTGTGGAGCCGGCGAGAGCGGCAGTTTCAGCCACGATGGTTTTCTGAACGGGCTTAATCTTGCGGCTGAGCGTGGAACTGAGGAAACCCAAAATGGGCACGGTCAACAGGAAGGCCGGCGCGATGATCCAACTCACATGCAGCGCGTAGATGGTAACGAAGACAACGCCGACGGCGGCAGTAAATAGGATGTTCACGAAAGCGGCGATGAAACGCTCGACGTCGTTGCGAACTTTCTGCAATTTGCCGAGCGTTTCGCCGCTGCGTTGATCTTCGAACAAAGCGTAGGGCAAGGAAAGGGACCGTTCGACGCCGGCGGCATAGAGTTCGGCGCCGGTTTGTTGCGTGACAACGTTGACGTAATAATCTTGAAAGTTCTTGGCTACGCGGGAAACGAAGGCGACGCCCACCGCGAGGCCGAGTAAACGGCTGACGCCTAGAACGAACTGGCTCATGGAATATTGGTGGAACTTGGTGGCGTAGCCGTCGATGATCAGGCGGAAAATATATGGATCAAGGAGGGAGAAAATCTGGTTGACGGCCGCCAGGAGGAGCGCCAAGAGCACGAGGCGCATGTGAGGTTTGAGATATGCCAATAAGAGAGACATAGAGAGATGGACGTGACAGAATACGGCTTTTGATGCCTATAAGCCAGGATAGTATTCAGCTTTGGATTGTGCGCGTGGCGGGGCAAGCGATGGAACGCTGGCGGCCTGTTTTGAGTGCGAGCGAGTGGGAACGAGCGATGCGCTTTCGCATGCCTGCGGACCAAGCGCGCTTCGCCGTGACACGCGGCGTATTGAGAACGCTGTTAGGCCGCTACTTGCAAATGCCAGGCCGGCCATTGCATTCAGTGCCAACGAATATGGCAAGCCCGCGGCGGATGGAGAAATCAAGTTCAATGTGGCGCACTCCGGCGATTATGCTCTGCTGGCGTTTGCCAGAGAAATAGAGGTTGGGGTGGATGTGGAGCGGATGAGCGGCGATCGGGTGGCCGGCGATTTGGCGCGCCGGGTGCTTTCGGCGAAAGAATATGAGCGGTTCGCGGTCGTTGGCTGACGGCGAACGCGAAGCGACTTCTTTCAGATATGGACGTTGAAAGAGGCGAGTTTTGAAAGCGCTCGGCAGCGGGCTCTCCATCGCTCCTGAATGCCTGGAAGTGGCTTTTTATCCTGATGAAGCGAGGCTGCTTGGTTGTTCGGCGGAAGAGATCGACGATGTGGGGGAGTGGACGGTGCAGAGGAGTTTCCATTGGCGACGAGGGTTATGCGGGCCGTAAGGCGGAAAGTGCCGGTGATTGAGCTGAAGCGCTTTACGGAAAGCGATTTGCCCGCTGATGTACGATAGCTCAATCATTACCATGAAAAAAAGTTTGGACGCCAGTAAACTGACCGCGATTGATGTCCACGTTCACTTGGAACCGGCCGTATCCAGTAGTGAGGCGCAGACCGCGGCCAAGAAATATTTTGGCGATAGCGGGGCGGCGCGCGACGCAAAATCGCAAGCGGAGTACTATCGATCGCGCAACATGGGTTGTGTGGTGTTCACGGTGGACGAACGGCTATCAGGCGTGACGAGGGTATCAAACGACGATGTCGTACAGTTTGCGGCCGATAACCCCGATATTGCGATGGCGTTCGCCAGTATCGATCCTACGCGGGGCCCAGCGGCCGTAAAGGAAGCGCGCCGTTTAGTTTCGGCGGGCTTGGTGCATGGTTTGAAATTGCATCCGCAACTGCAGCAGTTCTTTCCCAACGATCCGATGGCCTATCCGCTGTATGAGATTTTCGCGGAAGCGAAGCTGCCGGTGTTGTTTCACACCGGGCATAGCGGCATAGGCACCGGCATGCCAGGAGGCGGAGGGGTTCGTTTGAAATATGGAAACCCGATGCACATTGACGACGTCGCCGTGGATTTTCCGGACTTGCCGATCATCATGGCGCATCCGTCATTCCCATGGCAGGATGAAGCCATATCGGTTTGCCTGCACAAGCCGAGTGTCTATATCGATTTATCGGGTTGGTCTCCGAAATACTTTTCGGCTACGTTGATTCAATATGCCAATACGCTGTTGAAGCACAAGGTGCTTTTCGGTTCCGATTATCCTTTGTTGACGCCCGATCGCTGGATGGCGGATTTCGAGAAGATCGCGATTCGCGACGAGGTACGCCCGCTGATTTTACGCGAGAACGCGATCCGATTGTTCGGTCTGTGACACGAGCTGAGCGTTTGGTGAGGAATTACGCTGGTCTATAAGTTGAGACGACGATGCCGCTGCGGACGCGAAGGCGTTTTCGGTATCCAGCGCGCCGCGATGAAGGGCTGCCCGGAAGGCGACCAGTTGCGTGAGCTTGTCATTGCGGACTTTTTCAAGAATTCGCACGGCCGCGAAATCGCGGTCCGCGGTAGCTTGTCGTATAAAGCCGTCATACATGGCAATCTGGCCGATGACGCCTTCTACGGCGGAATGCAGGTTTTCGTCTTCGGTGCCGGTCAAATGCGCAAGCTCCGCTTCCCGGGCAAAATGCTGGCAGCGGTCGACGTCTGCCGCTTCCTCAAACAATGCAGCGATGCTCTGGTCATCGTGAAGACGGGCAGCTGCAGCAAAGCGCAGGAATTTTGCGTAGGCGGCTGCCTCGGCCTGCATGGCTGAGGTTAAGTTATAGTCCGGTTTTCAGTGCCTCCAGAGCCTGCCTACAGTACGATTGAGGGCAATCGGGTCGCCAAACGACGTACAGCCGTAAAAGCAGGAGATTAGGGTCGCTAACCGAATGGGAAGTGATGCGGCAGCACGCGGCATGCCCCAGTGAATGGGTTGAATGGCGCACGGCCGCGCGGGGCTTACATGGAATAACGCAGGGATAGAGATAGAACGTTTGCTTCGAAATTACGCGGCGCCACCGGTCCTGGTGCCGACCTTTCATCGTAATCGAAAAGGTTCCAGCCGCCTTTCAAGGTGACATGCCTCGCCAGTTCGAGGGCAATGGCAGCCGTAGGGAGGTGATAATTTATGGCGACGGGGCCGAGCGGCGCCAGTGGGTTCAACAACAAATTGGCTCCATTGGTGCTGGTAATCGCGTAGCCCGCCGTGAAGGTGGCGCGGGCCATTGGCTTGAACATCAAATTGGCCGAGCCGAAGTGATCGACGTCTCGATAGTAGGAAAGTGCGGTCAAGTAGCCGACCGGGCACAGCGGAGTAGTCGAGCCGAACGAGGGCGTCGGCGTCTCGTTAAAGCAGATATTCAGATTGGTGAGAAAGTTATCGTAGGTGTAATTCACGTCTACACCCCAGCGGGGTGAGATGGGGAATACGGCGCCGAACGAAAAGCTGCGATTATGCTGCAAGTTCCCCAGGCCAGCGGCTAAATCGCGCTCTTCCTGAATTCTGGTGCTGGCATTGAAATTGACCCAATCCTTAGGAGTATAAATCGCTTTGCCACGGTACAACTGCATGTGCCGCGGCATGATATCGGTAAAAACGTTATCGGCGTAATCGATCTCGGCGTCGGCATTCAGACGAAGTCCGTGAATCGGCTGAGCGGCGATGCCAATCAACCCTGCATGGCTGTTGATCTGCACACCGGCTGTCGAGACGGTGCTGGATGAATCCTGGCATATTCCGTTCACGGGCTTGGCCGTGCATCCGCCGCGGTTTGGAAGAGTCGGAAAGTATGACGAAAGGGTGGATGTTGTGCCGTCTACTACAATGTCCTGGCGCTCGAAGCGGTAGCCGATATAGGCGGTCAGGTTGGTCGCAAACTGATAATGAAGCTCGAAGGTGTTGCGCTTTTGATTTTGGCCTTGAAACATTGAATACGAGGTGTCGGTCTCGTCTGCGGACGAGCCGGTTGTGTGCGTAGGACAGCCCTTAGCGGTATAGGGCGGCGGGCAATTGGCGGACGGGAAAATGTTCGGGTTCACGAGCGCATTGCCGCTAAAAAGGTAGTTGAGGACAAAAGAGGCTCCACTCGGGATTCGATAGTCGTACCAGCGGAACTGGTCGTCCACGGAGAAGCGCTCGGTTATCTCGTAGCTTAAGCCGGCATCGGCGCTTGTGGTGATCTGCTGAATAGAGCCGCTGCCCGTCAGAACGCTCTGCGCGTACGGCCCTCGCGATGTGAGGCCATCGAATGTTTCGTTCGAATTCGGCAAGTGTGTCTGCGCTCCTGTATAGCTGGCTCGTCCGGTAATGTGCAATCGCCGGAAGTAGCTGGTTTCGAAGCCAAGCTGTTCAGTGGGAATGTCTGTGTAGTAGGGCGCGACGTCAGAATAGCCGGTGTAGAGGTTACAAGTGGGATTGACAACGCCGCCGCCGAGGAACGGCGTAGCGCACGGGCTGCCGTTGCCCCAGGAAACGCCCAAATTCACGCCGGTGCCGTTTGAGAGCGACGAGGGGAAGCTGTTCAGAAAATCGTTCGTTTCACTTTTGTTATGAGTGTAAAACTGGTCATAGCTGAAGCGTGTACGCTCAATGGGACGCCAGGAAACGCCAAAGCGGATGGCATCGCTCGAATCGCGCCACGGCTGGGACAGCAGTGCCTCGGTGCCCTCATGGACCGTGGTTGTCGAATATCCGCCGTTGGTGTAGTGTGAATAGCCCAGCAGAAACTGGACCTTGGAATTAGGCAGCAATGTAAGGTTCAGGTCTAACATTTTGCGTGACAGATCGAGCAGGTCGGGCGAAACGTTAATGGGAACAGAAGGCGAGTTGGTAAGCGGGTTCAGCGGATTTCCGAGCAGATTGTAATCGAAGAAATTGATATCGCGGCGCCAACTGCCGCTGAAATCGTACCAATGGTGTTTGCTGGCGCGAACGCGAACAACCTCATTGGGATCGCCTCCCAATCCAAAAGCGCTCTCACTAAAATCGTCAAACAGGAGGCCGTCGTGAGCGCTCTTATGCAAGTCGAGCGAGTTGTCCATCAAGCGGACACCGGACTGCAAATTCACAAACGTCGAGTAGACGTCGCGGTTTCCCGTTTCGGCCAAGGTGCGGCCGCCGAACTCGAAGGCGAAATGGGTTTCATAGCCCTCCCACAGCAACGGCGCCTCGCTGGTTTCGGGTGTGACCTCGGATGGCGGAGATTTTGCGTCGTGCGGGAACTGCGTCTCATTCGGATCTACCCAAGTTTGCTCGCGCTTCGCCGTTTGGTCTGTGGTCGTCACAGCGGGGCCAGGGGGCAGCGCTTGGGCTGCCGGCGTCGCTGTTTGGCCCGCTGCGGGCGGGCTTGGAGTGTTGGTGGGTGTTTGCGCCTCCAATCCCAGGCACAAAGCAAGCCCAGACACCCAAAAGGCGACCGCTACGTTAGCTCGTGAAATCGGCATTCGTTATCTCTTGAACAAGGTTGGATCGGTGTTCGATCCGTGGATGGCGACGTGACACAGAACGCACTGCTGATATTTTTGTGCCTGATTGTGAAAAGTTGGCACACCCGGGGCGATGGACTTCGCCAAGATTGCCGAATGACATTCCAGGCAGACTTGGTTGGTTTGCGGGCGCGACAACATGTGGGCATTGGCCGAACCGTGTGGGCTGTGGCACGCTACACAACCCTCTTCCTTAACCGGCGCGTGCTCAAACACGAAGGGTCCCGCCGTATCGACGTGGCAGGTTGTGCAGACCGCGCCTTGCGAAGAACTCGCCCGCAGGTTGTGAGAGAGAAATGAGCCATGCGGATTGTGGCAGTCCGAACACGACATCAGTCCTTCGTTCACGCGGTGGTGTACCGGCTTCGAGAAATCCGGCTCGACATTGCGATGGCAGCCGTAGCACAAGGTAGGCTGCGCCGCCACCAACAGATTATGCCCGACTTTTGCGTCGTGAATGGAATGACAGCTGGTGCATGCGACACCATTGGCCAAGTGAGCGGACCGCAGGAAATTTGCGTGGCTTTCGCTCGTCTCATGGCAGGCCAAACAGCGCTGGCTCGTTTGTTTGGCGCTGAGAGCGGACAATCGAATGATTTTTGTGGGATCGCCTCCCGAATCGTTATGAGCTTTTCCTGGACCATGGCAGGCTTCGCATCCCTGCCACTGCGGACCGCTGTGTTTTCCGGTTTCGGTTCGCCAGTGAGGTCCGCGATCATAACTCGCCGCTTCCGGTTTATGACAATCGCGGCAAGAATCCGCGCCGGCGTAGAGCGAAGGGTCGGACGGCTGCAGCGCCGGATTGTCGTCATGTTTTCGCTTATCGGCAAGCAGCGTGCCGGGAATTGAAAGAAGGACGGTCAGACAAATTGCGATTCGCGCGATTTTGCCGGCCTGGCTCATTGGTTTCCTGGGTTCTGCCCTCGCGACTGCTGCGGCAAGCGTCATTCATCACGTAGCCCAAGCTTAAGTAGAGAGTTTGTTCTAGTCAGTGATGCCAGTCACAGGTTGGTTCGCTATCGAGTAGGAGTTGCCCTTCAATTAGCCATAAAGCGCTAAGGCGGCTCACCGCCAAAAAAATTTGTGCTTGGGCTCTGGGTAGCAAGAATGTGCCTAAGCAAAATTGGGTCTTAAAGTGAGATAAATTGCCAGCGATCCGACTTGTCTTTCAGGTTGTAGAGCATGCCAGCTCAAAGCCGCCGTTGACAAAGACGCAGCCGCGAGCGTGTTGACGAAGTCCATGCCGCCACGCTGCCTGACACAGCGTAAGTGGGTTGTATGGCGCAAGTGGTTATGGGCCATCGCCTCCGATGAGATTTCCAGGCCTTCATTTGGCAAGCGACTAAGGTTGGCTGAAGACGTGCAAGAAGGTCTGCTTCTTGAATCTTAAGGAGATACCGATGTCGATGGCTCAGCAGTTACAGAACACGGCGCTGGAGTCTGCGCGCTCGATGCCGTTCCCCTGCGAACTAAGCCGGAGTGTGAACCTACCAACCTTGTCGAATACCCTGCCACTCGCCGCCAATCAGGAATTGGACGAGATCAAGCGGACCCAACACTACCGAGGCCGCTGCGTTCTATTCCATCAGGGGGAACGGCTCGCTGGCGTCTTCATTTTGCGGTGGGGTACGGTGAAGCTCTCGATTACATCCAGTAAAGGGCGGGCGGTCATCTTACGTGTTGCGCAGGCAGGCGAAATCTTGGGGTTGTCTTCCGTGCTCTCGGGAGAGCCCTGTTTCGCTACGGCGGAAACGCTGGAGGACAGTGAAGTGGCGTTTGTGGATCGGGAGCACTTTCTGAGTCTGCTGCTGCATAACCCGGAGTTGGCGCTGAGCGTTGCTTGTCACGCTTGCTCAAACTACGAGAACGCTTGCCGGCAGGTGAGCCTTCTCGCCTTATGCCGTTCGGCGAGCGAGCGGATGGCGCAATTTCTCTTGAACTGGGCGTCCTCTAAAGCCGCCCGTGGCACATCACCAATCGCACTTCGGTTCACGCATGAAGAGATCTCGCAAGTTGCCGGAACGACTCGCGAGACCGTGACGCGAACACTAATCGACTTTCGAAAACGGGGTTGGGCCTCGCTAGCGGCCTCAAGTCTTGTCATTCACGATCGCGAAGCGATCGAGAAACTGGTGGCTTGACTCAATTGTGACTGGCGTCACTGACACCTCCAATCATCTATGCAAAAGTTTAGGTTTTGACCGGTCAGGATCGCGTCTGAGCAGAGCGAGAGTGGCTTGGTCGCGGCCAGTTGAGCAACGCCCTTCACATTGAAGATCCGTATTGAAGATCCGCATTATTGACCCAAAACTCCGCGCAAGTATAAGCCATCCCTTTTGAATACTCTATGAAATTGAAATCTACCCCGAATCGAATCGCCGCGATTGCCGGTGTCTTTTTTCTTTTTGCAAGCACAATCTTTGGCCAGGATGACGCCAAGGCCCTCTATCTGGACAGGTGCTCGGTGTGCCATGGGCCAAATGGTCAAGGTAAAACGGCCAAGGGACGCAAGTTGAAAGTCAAGAGCGTCAAAGATACCATCGCCAGCGAAGATGAAGCCGCCATGATCAAGATCGTGAATGAGGGCAAAGGCGATATGGATTCTTTCAAGAAGCAACTCACTCCGGATCAGGTGAAAGCGGTAGTTGAGTATTATCGCGGTCTCGCCCATTAGGGTTTCAATGAGCGCCTGGATCGTAGTTATTATTGCCGCGCCGACAATTCTCATGGCGCTCTTCGTTGGACTACGTTCCGGATTTACGCAGTCTAAAGAAGGAAAAATGCTGGCCTTTGTCGGCCTGCTGGTTCTTCCCGTCGTTTGCGCGGTCCTTGGCTTTCAGGAGCAGATGACGAGGGCCGAATCGACGAAATTCTGCCTCTCGTGCCACGTGATGACGGAGTACGGCAAGAGCCTGTACGTTGACGATAAGAGCTATATTCCGGCCGTGCACTTCCAGAACATCCTGGTTCCGCGCGACCACGCATGCTATACCTGCCACACCGATTACGCCATGTTTGGCACGGCACGGGCCAAAATGCGCGGGATGGATCACCTGCTGGTTCAGTATTTCGGCACGATACCGAAACCCGAGAATATCAAGCTCTATGAGCCGTATAACAATCGCGAGTGCCTGCACTGCCACCTCGGGGCGCGGCGCTTTGAAGAGGCTAACCCGCACCTAAAGTCGCCTTCGATACTGGCCGATACCAAGGAGAACCGGTTGTCGTGCATGTCAAGCAAGTGTCACGATACGGTCCACGACGTTGGATCTTTGAAGGATGCGACATTCTGGAAGGAGAATCAGCAGTGAAGAACATTGGGCGTTCGCTGAAATGGTCGGGTCTGCTGGTTACCGCCGGACTCATCACGCAGTTGCTATGTCTCCTGCGTGTCCATCCGCTGTCGTTCATTGCCTTCCTTGGGATCGGTTGTCCTTTAATCGGCGCCGGGGTTGGACTTTATCTGTTCAGCATCCTGTCGCAGTCGGAACCCTGAAGCGGCGTTCAGCGACTCTCCCCTCTACTGACGATTTAACGCAATATTGCGGCCCGGCGCGGGGATTCTCTGAATAAAGGCCGGCGGCGTGTCGGCGGTGGACCCGCTGCTAGTCCAATACACGGCCGGAACCGCCCACGCCACCTGGCCAAACTACCTTTCATTGCAATCGGTTAGACATTTTTTTGTTTCTTCACCGAAAAAAACGTCCCTTGCGCGGTTATATGGACACCTAGCATGCGAGACGGCAGGTCACAGAAGGGTTCCCCCCAACCCCAAGTGCAACTCCCCAAGGAGCCCTTTTGTGACCCTCGCGTAGCGCGTGGCGGGCCGGATATCCTGGACTAAGACCTACAAAATTATGGATCAAGGAAACCTTCTGACATTACCAGTGGTGCCTTGGAGGGTAGAGTCGGTGGGGCATAACGGCCACAGCCAGCTGCTTTTGGAGTTCTACGACCGCGAGCAAACGCCGTTAAGGCGCTATGTGGCGATGCTCGGGGTCGATCCGGAAACGGCCCGGGACATCGTGCAGGAAGGCTTTTTAAAGCTGCATGAGCACCTGCTGGCGGGGGGCGACCAGAGCAACTTAAGAGCTTGGCTTTACCGCGTGGTGCATAACAGCGCCCGCAATCGACAAGCCGCTTTCAGCCAGAGAAAAACCAGCCGGCTCGAAGATCTAACGCCTTCTGCAAGTCCGCTGGCGAAGGACCTTACGGCTGAAGAGGAACTCTTAGAAAGGGAACGCACTGAGCGGTTGAGGAGCGCTATAGGGAAACTTAGTGAAGCGCAACGGTCGTGCCTGGTTTTGCGGACACAAGGCTTGAAGTACCGGGAAATTGCCGAAGCATTGGATCTTTCGGTATCCACGGTAGGCGAAAACATACAGCGCGGTCTGGAGAGGCTAAGGGAAATGATATGACGTGTGATGGTTTAAGTTGGGACCTGCTGGTCAGAGCGGTAGATAAAGAACTCTCGCAGGAAGAAGAACACTTTGTAGCGGCTCATTTATCCGAGTGCGGGTCGTGCCGTCGCGAATACGTGCAGATTGAGGACCTTTCACGCGATATCCAGTCGATAGTAAGCCGCGTGACCGTCGCGGCGCTGGATGGCGACCGGGCACGGTTGGAAGGCGCCATGCGGAAGCAAGAAGTGCTGAACCCGGTACGGCACGCTCCGGAGAGAGTGATGCGGCGCTTCGGTTTGGGCATGGCCATTGCAGCCACTTTGGCGCTCGGAATCATCTTGGCTCCTAGGCCAAAAAGCTATTCGACGAGCAATGCGCACCAGGCGGCGTCGGTTCCAGGGACCGTATCGAGCGCCATCGAGGTAGATGGCGAGACATTCATCGCGCTGCCTTATTCGAATCCAGACCTGCCGATGAGCGAGCCGAGGATTGTACAGATGCAAGTACCCGTTTCTTCGCTGGCCGACGTTGGGATTGGGCTGGATCCGGTGGCCAATGACGTGTTAAGCCAGGACCGTTCGGTGCTGGCAGACGTCTTACTAGGAGCGGATGGACAGCCGATGGGCGTTCATGTCGTGAGTTGGGAATAAAGAGTTTTAGAGTTGCTGTAAGGAGACGAGAGCGAATGAGACTGACAAAGTGCATAGTAATCGGTTCGATTTTGGGAGCGGTGGTGTTAGCACAGGGGCCGCCCCCACGCGGAAGAGGTTTTGGCCCCGCCTTCGCGCCGGGCATGGGGCCGCACGGCGGCAAAGTTGTAACTGGTGTGCCATACTCGGCCGACGTAACTTCTACGCGGCTGGAAACGTTGGCGGATGGCAACACCATTCAGCAGACGGTAATAGGCAAAGTCGCACGCGATAGCGAAGGGCGGACGTACTCGATAGAGACATCGACCGCTGGTCCCCTGGGCCAAACCGGCCCGGTGACGCGGATCGCGATTTTCGATCCGGTGGCTGGCTATGCCTACGAATTGAATCAAACGACAAAAACGGCAACACGGCGCGCTATTCATGTGCCGAGCGCCAGCGCCAGCGCGCCCAGTGCCGACAAATGGAAGGGCAGTGGCCCGAGTGCCGTGAAAACCGATCTCGGAACTTCGACGGTGAGCGGCGTGGCCGCGACGGGTACTATGACCACGCGAACGATTCCGGCGGGTGCGATTGGTAACACCAACCCGATTATTTCGACGAGCGAAACCTGGTATTCGACCGATCTGCAAACCGTGGTGGCTTCCAAGCATTCCGATCCGCGGGCCGGACAAATGAGTTATTCACTCACCAACATTGTGCGGAGTGAACCAAGCGCCGCACTGTTTCAGGTTCCCGCCGGGTACATTGTGACGGATGCGCCTAAGGGACGCGGTGGGTTTGGACACGCGGGACCGCCGCCACCACCAGAGGAATAGCGAAACAGAGCAAGATTGCCTCCAATAAGCCCCTCGCTTTCAAGGCGGGGGGCTATTTTTATTGCGGCGCAGGGAAGTTGTGCACCCAAGCAAGGTACTTGCGCAGAGATTGACGTTCGGTCCAAACGAAGCGGAAAAAGGCGGCGGCATGTAGGGATTCAGCGGGCATCCCGGAGTAAGTTTCAATGCGCCAACGCAGATACGGCGATCGCCAGGGGCACAGCCGGTAACCGCGCGAGCTACTCCAGAAGAAGCGGAGCATGGGGGTTTTTATAAGCCGCCGGCTGTCGCCGATTTCGCGCGGCTTTCGGGAGTGGCGTAATAACCGGAGCGCGTGCGAACGACGGGCTTACCAGGACCATCCACGGTTACTTTGATCTGGCGGTAACTGCCGTCAAGCTCCTGAATCGCCGGCGTGTACGCAATGGTGTACTGGCTACGGATATCGTGGGCGATTTCCGATGCGATCGATTGCACTTCCGATACTTCCTTCGGGTAGAAAGCCAAGCCGCCGGTGGTGCTGGTGAGTTCATTCAATGCCCGTCTGGCCTTAGCGGCTTCGTGCTTTTCTTCTTCGGTAAACAGACCAATGGCGTAGATCACTGTTTCCATCTGATTCGCCCGGCCCACCACTTTTTCTAAGGATGTGTTGCTGGCGTTATCGTTACCGTCGGTGATGATCAGCAGAACTTTCTTGTCTTTTTTGGCATTCTCGCGCATGTAATCGAGTGAGGCGCTGATGGCATCGCGCATGGCCGTGCCGCCGCGCGAATCGATTTTGGCGATACCCTGCTCCATTTTGCGAATGTCGCCGGTGAAGGGTACGTCGAGATAGTGATCGTCGTTGAAATTGACAATGAAGACTTCGTCCTGCGGGTTCGATTCACGGACCAGGGCGAGGGCGGCGGCTTCCACACGAGCCCGTTTAGTCATCATGCTGCCGCTATCGTCAATCACGAGGCCGAGCGACACTGGTACATCCTCCCGCCGAAAGATCTTCACCTGCTGCGGCTGGCCATTTTCGAAAACTTTGAAGGCGCTCTGCTTCAAATCTGTGAGTAACTTCCCATGCTTGTCAGCTACGCTGGCATGTAGAACGACAAGCCGCGTATCGGCGCGGAATTGCGCGTAAAGTCCCACAGTCAAGAGCAGGGCGAGCGGCAAAAACAGGCCGCGCCTATTGGGTTGGGGCATAGTAGCCGAGACGGAAATAAGCTTTGAGGGGCGGTAATCCACGGGGTTGATTTAGCTTAACCTGGACCTTACGATATTTTCCGTCACGTTCACGGTTCTTGGGAGTATACCCCAGAATATACTCGTTACGTAACTCTACTCCAATCTTAGCCGCAATGTCAGGAAGTTCCGCAATGTTATCGACCGCATATTCCCGGCCGCCGGTTTGCTCGGCCAGCTCGTTTAGCAGGCTGGGTCCGGCCGCTTCTTCCGGGGTGCGCGAGCGACCACTCATCGACTCAAAAATACCGATGCCAAAAATCTGCACATCGGCTTCCCGCACGGAGTTCTTTATTTCTGTCTCAGTATAGCGGCTAGCGTTGTCGCCGCCATCGGAGATGATCAGCAAAGCCTTGCGCGGATTATGCGCTTTCTTCATTTCGTGCATCGCGAGGTAAACCCCGTCCAGTAGAGCAGTGCGGCCCTTCGATTGGGTGAACGTCAACGTGCTCTGAATTTTGTCGGTATCGGTGGTGAAAGGAACAACGAGCTCGGGACGGTCGTTGAACTGAACTAAAAAAAATTCGTCAGAGGGATTGGCCGTTTTGAAAAACTCGGCCGCCGCTTGGCGTGATTTCTGCAGCTTCGCTCCCATGCTGCCGCTGGTATCGAACACCAAGCCGATAGAGATGGGCGCATCCTCACTGGAAAACTGCAGGATCTCCTGCTCGACCTTGTCTTCAAATAGGCGGAAATGCTCCTTATCGAGACCGGTAACGAAGCGGTTCAGCGGGTCGGTGACGGTCACGTTGATCAGGACGAGAGTTCGGTCAACGCGTAAATCCACTGCCCGGCGAGGCGTGGAGGTTGACGCAACGGCACTCGGCGGAGTGATTTTCGAAGGTTGCTCGACAGTACTCGAATCGTTGACGGCTTGAGCACCAAGCCTGGGCGAAGCGAATGAACAGAATAAAAGGAAGGCGCAAATGCATCCAAGCCGCGTCCGCATGGTGTTGCTTTCTGAATCGATCATAGCATCGGGCGAACGGGGTAGATTTTCTGCCCGAAAGGGTTAATGCGTTAGCGCTGAATTCTCGCCGAGCCGCCTTTGGCGAGTGACTTCACTTGATCGAGCGAAGCCATCGTCGTGTCGCCCGGGAAGGTAGTGAGCAAAGCGCCATGTGCCCAGCCCAGCCGCACCGCTTCATCCGCCGGCTGCCCGGTAAGCAAGCCATAGAAAAAGCCGGCCGCGTAGCCATCGCCGCCTCCCACACGGTCATACACATCCAATTCCATGGTGGGGGCCATATGCGTTTCGCCGTTAATCCACGCCACCGCGCTCCAGCTATGACGGTTCGTCGAATGGACCTCACGCAACGTGGTGGCGACGATTTTCACTTGTGGATGCTTCTTGCGAACATTGTCGATCATGCCGAAAAAGGCGCTGGGATCGAGCTTCGATTTGGCGGCAACTTCGGGTCCAGGTATGCCCAAACCCATTTGCAGATCCTCTTCGTTGCCGACCAGCACGTCGACGTTTTTGACAATGCGGTCGATGACCGCGACAGCTTTTTCATGACCGCCCACCACGTTCCAAAGCTTGGCGCGATAGTTCAAATCGAAAGAGACAACGGCGCCGGCGGCTTTAGCGGCTTGCATCCCCTCGATAACGACTTCGGCGGTGGTGGGCGAGAGCGCCGCAAAAATGCCGCCGC
This sequence comes from Bryobacterales bacterium, assembly GCA_963764105.1. Lineage (GTDB taxonomy): Bacteria > Acidobacteriota > Terriglobia > Bryobacterales > Bryobacteraceae > Bog-105. The sequence continues at coordinate 203,153 of CAVXRP010000005.1, read as the reverse complement.
TATGAAACCAGCGGACCCCTCCCGAAAAGATCGACTTCCAATCGAAATCGCCCGGTTTCAGCAGAGCGGCAGCTTCGTTAGCGCGATTGTAGAAAACCACCGGCGCGCGAACACCTTGTCCGCGGTCGCTATAGACCGTAGCGATATTCGGCCCCGCCACGCCGTCGTGCTTGAAATTCTTGTAGAATCCCTGCACGCCCATGGCGCGAACGCGCTCAGAGACGAGATCGCCGATGGGGTAATCCACCATCGCACTGGCCACGCCCGTCTTCAACTTGAAACAGTCTGAAAGGTTGGCGGCCACGTTGAACTCACCACCGCTCACGTGGATAAGGCACTCCGTGGCCTTGCGAAAGGGGATGATGCCGGGGTCGAGGCGGATGACCAAACCGCCAATCGAAACGAAATCCAAAGCGCCATCTTGGCGGATATCAAAACCGTAGCTCATGATGTTCTCGAATTAGCATACAGCGAATCAAGCGTTATAGGTTCCTGAAGCGACTCGGCCGCCGCGGCCGGTCCAGTTCGTGTGAAAGAATTTGCCGCGCGGTTGATCTACGCGTTCGTACGTGTGCGCACCGAAAAAATCGCGTTGCGCTTGCAGCAGGTTGGCCGGCAGGCGCTCGGTGCGGTAACCATCGTAGAAGGCGAGCGCAGTCGAGAAGGCTGGAGTGGGAATGCCCAAGCCTACGGCAGCGGCGACCGCTTGTCGCCAGGACTGCTGATAATTGTTCAAAACGCCGGCGAAGAAATCGTCAAGCAGTAAGTTCGTCAGCTTTGGATTTTTGTCGTAAGCCTCTTTGATTTTGCCCAGAAAGCGGCTGCGGATAATGCAACCGCCGCGCCACATCAACGCGATGCCACCCATGTTGAGGTGCCAGCCGTTCTCCTTGCCCGCTTCGCGCAAAAGCATGTAGCCCTGACCATACGAAATCATTTTTGAGCAATAGAGGGCGCGGCGGACATTTTCAATGAACGCTTTTGGATCGGTGACTTTGCCAGCAACCGCCGGACCTTTTAGAACTTTAGACGCGGCGACGCGCTCCTCCTTTAGGGAGGACAGGCAACGGGCAAACACAGCCTCACCGATCAGAGTGACAGGCATGCCAAGTTCGAGGGCGCTGATGCCGGTCCATTTGCCGGTACCTTTCTGCCCCGCCGTATCAAGAATTTTGTCGACGAGCGGTTTACCGTCTTCATCCTTCTTGGTGAAAATCTCGGCGGTGATTTCGATGAGAAAACTATCGAGTTCCCCCTTGTTCCAATCGGCGAACACTTCATGGAGTTCTTCGGCAGTGAGGCCGAGCGCTTGCTCCAGCAATTGATAGGCTTCGCAGATTAACTGCATGTCGCCATATTCGATGCCGTTGTGCACCATCTTCACGTAATGGCCGGCGCCGTCTTCGCCCACCCAATCGCAGCACGGCGAACCGTCTTCTACCTTGGCCGAAATCCCTTGAAAAATATCTTTAACATGCGGCCAAGCCTCCGGATTACCGCCAGGCATTATGGACGGGCCGTGGCGAGCGCCTTCTTCACCGCCGGAAACGCCCGTGCCGACGAACAAGATACCTTTTTCCGCCAGACTCTTGGTGCGGCGATTAGTATCGGTAAACAGCGAATTGCCGCCATCAATGATGATGTCGCCCTTCTCGAGCAGCGGCGCCACGTGGTCAATCATCTGATCGACGGTATCGCCGGCCTTGACCATCAGCATCACCCGCCGGGGTTCTTTCAACGCGGACGCGAGCTCCTTGATGGAATGCGTGCCCAGCACTTGCGTGCCCTTGGCTTCATGGGCGAGAAATTCATCCACCTTGGAAACAGTGCGATTAAAGACCGCCACCTTGAATCCGTGGTCGTTCATATTGAGGACCAGGTTTTGGCCCATGACAGCCAAGCCAATTAACCCGATGTCACAAGTTCCGTTTTGCATAGTTCGAAAGCTGGAATATAGATCATATCCGAGAACTCAGAAAACGGCGATTCGGGTGCTACATAAATCGCTCATTCTGCAATCACTATGCCCCGATGTAGATAACCGTCAAATGCCGTGCAGCCCAGTTGCGCCGATCAAAGTACTCGCTGTCTCTTTCAGTGCAACACCGGTCAATTTGCGCTTTCTCGCCTCGTACACCAGGAAAGCCAGCTTGTGCGCCGCCTCCCCGTACGAAAGCCCGTGCCCGTGAATATTCGAAATGCAGTTTCGTTCCGCGTCGCTGCGTCCCACGCGCGGCGCCCAAGTCAGATAAATTCCTAAACTATCGGGCGAGCTTAAGCCAGGCCGCTCACCTAAAATGACGATCGACAAATCCGCCCCCAGCATCTCGCCAATCTGATCCCCCACCGCCACGCGCCCCTGCTGCACGATCCAAAACGAATGCTGTTCGTCAGGCGCGATTTCCTTCAACAAGGGAACGGCGTGCCGGTGCACCGCCAGCGCGGACAAGCCATCGGCAATGACGATCGCGGTCGAGCTTGAACCCACGACCAGTTTCTCCGATTCGTCGCTCAGCCGCCGGCCCTTGTTCGGGTTTCGCAGATACTCAGCGCGATTCGCCGCTGCGCTCCGCAACACCACCGCGGGCCATCCGCAGGCAGCCATTTCTGCTGCCAGCACTTCCGCATTCAGCGGGAAATGCACCGCATCCCTGGCACGCGCATGCGCCAAACGAAAATCTAATAGCGCCTCGGTGGGCAGACTTTCGCCCGTAACGCCAAGCCCAACCCGCGCGGTCGTGTAATCGCTCAGCTTCACATCAAGCTTCGAGCAGCGCCGCCATTTCAGGCAAGGCAGGGCGCCGTGTGAGCCATTCTTCAAACTCCGGCGCCGGTCGCAGACCAAAAACGGATCGCAGATACAACGCATCCTGGAACGAACTGCTTTGATAGTTCAACATGATGTCGTCGGCGCCCGGAACGCCCATGATGTAGTTCACGCCTGCTGCTGCGAGCATTGTCAGTATGGCGTCCATATCGTCATCGTCAGCCTCAGCATGGTTCGTATAGCAGACGTCGCAGCCCATGGGAAGGCCGAGCAGCTTCCCGCAAAAATGATCTTCCATGGCGGCCCGTAAAATCTGTTTGCCATCGTATAAATATTCGGGTCCAATAAATCCAACCACCGTATTCACCAGCATAGGGCGAAACGCGCGCGCTACGCCATACGCTCGCGCCTCACACGTTTGCTGATCGATGCCCGCATGCGCATTGGCCGAAAACGCGCTGCCTTGGCCGGTTTCAAAGTACATAATGTTATCGCCCACCGTGCCACGCTTCAGTGCGCGTGCCGCCTCGTGCGCTTCACGCAGCAGTGGCAAATTCACCCCGAACGAGGTATTCGTGCCTTGCGTCCCACCGATCGACTGAAACATCAAGTCGAGTGGAGCACCCGCCCGCAGCGCTTCCATTTGGGTGGTCACGTGCGCCAGTAAGCAGCTTTGGGTTGGAATGTTGTACCGCTGGCGAATGGTATCAATCATCACCAACAGCTTCTTCACGGTTTGCGGATTATCAGAAGCCGGATTGATACCAATCACCGCATCCCCGCTGCCCAGCATGAGCCCATCTATGATGCTGGCTGCAATGCCGCGCGCGTCGTCGGCCGGATGATTCGGTTGCAGGCGCGTCGACATCCGGCCGGCTAATCCGACGGTGGTGCGAAAGCGCGTAACAACACGAATCTTGCTGGCCACTTTCACCAGATCCTGCAGCCGCATTAATTTCGAAACCGCCGCTGCTTGTTCTGGAATCAATCCCAGTGAAATACGCGTGAGCGTTTCACCGTCTACCGCCCCATCCAGCAGCCAATCGCGAAACTCACCTACTGTAAGATGCGCGATTTCACTGAAAGCCTGCTCGTCGTGCGAATCGAATATCAGCCGCGTGACCTCATCGGTCTCATAAGGCGTCAGCGGTTCCTCTAGAAAACGCTTCATGGGAACGTCCGCTAGAGCTATCTGCGCCGCTACCCGTTCCTCTGCGCTCGCCGCCGCTAAGCCCGCCAATTCGTCGCCCGACTTCAACGGCGTGGCCCTCGCCAGTAGGGTCTTTAAGTCTTCGAACTGATAGACGACAGAGCCGATGGTGGTTCGTAGCTGCACAGGTTCACCCAATCATTATCGCTACACTGCCTTTATGAATCGCTTCGCGCTAGCGGCCTTACTCCTCACACCAGGCGCCGCCGAAAAAGTTATTACGTCCGAAAATCTGCTAGCCCACATCAAAGTTCTTTCAAGCGACGAGTTTGAAGGCCGCGCTCCATCCACCAAGGGGGAAGAACTGACGGTCAGATATCTCACCGACGAATTCAAGCTCTTCGGCCTTAAGCCGGGCAATCCCGACGGCTCCTATATTCAGAACGTTCCCCTCTTCGGCATTCAGTCCACCCCGACATCCCACGTCATTGCCAATGGCCAGCGCATCGATCTGGAACCGAAGAAAGACTTCGTTGCCTGGACCATTCGCCCTGTTCCGGAAATCAATATCCAAAATTCCGCTGTCGTGTTCGTAGGTTATGGTGTGGTTGCGCCCGAATACGCCTGGGACGATTACAAAGGCGTTGATGTGCGCGGCAAGACCATCGTCATGCTGGTGAACGATCCCGCGGTGCCCGATCCAAAGAACCCCTCCGAACTCGATCCAAAAATGTTCAAGGGCAAAGCCATGACATATTACGGCCGCTGGACTTACAAGTATGAAATCGCCTCGGAAAAAGGTGCCGCTGCCGCGGTTATCATTCATGAAACCGGTCCCGCCGGTTATCCGTTTGAAGTAGTTGTTGGCAGCAATACGCATGAGAACTTCGATATTCAAACAGCCGATCGCAACGCGCATCATGTTGCTGTGCAATCGTGGATTCCTTATCCCACCGCCGAGAAAATCTTCTCCGCTGCCGGCCAGAATCTTGCCGAGTTGAAGAAGATGGCAGTGCGCAAAGATTTCCATCCCGTCACTCTGAGTGCCCGCTGGTCATTCGATTTGAAGAATCGCTTTCGCGAAGTAGAGTCGAAAAACGTCGTTGCCAAGCTAGCCGGGAGCGATCCGAAATTGCGAGATCAATATGTTGTTTTCACGGCACATTGGGACCACCTGGGCAAAGATCCTTCTTTAAAGGGCGACCAGATTTACAACGGCGCGGTGGATAACGCGTCCGGCTGTGCCGGCCTTCTTGAGCTCGCTCACGCCTATGCTCAACTGACGCCCGCGCCGAAGCGCTCGATCCTTTTCCTGGCGGTGACGGCGGAAGAGAAGGGTCTTCTCGGTTCCAAATATTATGCGGCGAATCCGCTCTATCCGCTCAAGAACACTTTGGCCGATCTCAACATGGATTCCATGAATACCTGGGGCCGAACGCGCGATCTCGTCGTCATCGGTCTGGGTAATTCGACTCTCGATGACGTCGCCAAACACGTTGCCGACGAGCAAGGTGGCCGCGTGCTTAAGCCTGATCCCACACCGGAACGCGGAACCTTTTACCGATCGGACCATTTTGAATTCGCCAAGCAAGGTGTGCCTGCGCTCAACATCGATCCGGGCGAGGACTACATAGGTAAACCCGCCGGTTTCGGGCAGCAGAAACGCGAAGAATACACGACGAACGATTATCACAAAGTATCCGATGAGATTAAGCCGGGCTGGGACCTTTCGGGCGAAGTCCAAGATATGCAACTCCTGTTTGAAGTAGGCCGGCGCATCGCCGATGCGGCCACCTTCCCGGAATGGAAGCCAGGGACTGAATTCAAGACGCGCCGGGAGGCAATGTTCCAATGAAAACAGTGATTACCATCGCGACTCTGATCGTCGCTGCCGGCCTCGTTCGCGCCGAATCTCCACTCGTCGAACGCGTCGATAAAACAGCTTTCATCCAGATTGAAGCGAACAGCTTCCGCGCGCTCACTCCGCGCCAGCAAGCTTTGGCTTATTGGCTTACGCAGGCTTCCATTGCTGTCGACCCTATCATTTACGATCAGCTCTCGCGCTTCGGCCTGAAGCAGAAGCAAACTCTGGAAGCGGTTATCACCGCAAAGGATAAAGTCGATCCGCAGACATACTCGCAAGTTCTCGCCTTCACAAAATTGTTTTGGGCCAATAAGGGCAACCACCACGAACAAACCGGCCAGAAGTTTCTGCCGCAATTCACCGCCGCGAGCCTAAAAACCGCACTGTTAGCAGCCGGGCGAAAAGATTTAGCAGAAGGTGTTGACGCGCTCGCGCCTTCGCTTTTCGATCCGAACTTCGATCCCATCCTCACCGCGAAGACTCCTGAGGGCGGTAAGGACATCATCGAGGCGAGTTCCAACAATTTCTATTTCAACGTGAAATTGGCCGATCTGAAAAAACTCAGCGAGCGCTATCGGCTCAATTCGCGCGTTGTCAATCAAGGCGGCAAGCTTTCCGAAGAAGTGTACCGTGCGGGCACACCCGATGGACGTATCAAACCGGGTCTGTATGCTGAATATCTGCGCAGAGCCAACGGCTTTCTCAGCAAAGCGCGCGAGTACGCCGAGCCTGCGCAAGCCGCTGTGATCGCTGCCTTGATGCGCTTCTACGAAACCGGCGAGTATGCCGATTGGCTCAACTTCGGCATGGCCTGGGTGCAAAACAATCCGCCTGTTGATTTTGCCAGCGGCTTCATTGAGACTTATCGCGACGCGCGTTCGGCCAAAGGAACTTCGCAAAGCTTTGTTTGCGTGACAGACGAAAAGCTTTCGGCGTCAATGCTCAAAATCGCTGCGAACGCCAGCTATTTCGAAGCTCGAGCGCCCTGGGATGCCCGCTATAAACAGCAAAACGCCAGGCCGCCGGTCGCCAAAGCGGTGGAAACCGTGATTGAAACCGGCGATTTTCACGTCTCGACTATCGGCGACAATCTACCGAATGAGAATGAAGTTCATCAGAAGTACGGCACCAAGAACTTCCTTTTTTCGAGCGCCACGCGCGCCTTTGCTGAAGCTGTAGGACACAAAGTGGTGGAGGAATTTGCCGCTTCGTCGGAAGAGATCGCCCGTGCTGAAAAGTATGGCGCCACTGGGGAAGAGCTTCTGACCGCCATGCACGAAGTGATTGGCCACGGCTCAGGCAAACTCAGCCCGAAGCTGACCGGCGACCCCGCATCGTATCTCAAGGAATACTATTCAACGCTAGAGGAAGCGCGCGCCGATCTTGTCGCGCTCTGGGACGTCTTTGATCCTAAGCTGAAGGAATTGGGACTTGTCATCTCCGATGAAACGGGCCGCGCCATGTACGATGCATCTGCCCGCGTCATGCTCACCCAACTGGCGCGTATTCCCAAAGGCGACACCATTGAAGAAGATCATCAGCGCGACCGCCAACTCATTGCGCGCTACATCATGGATAAGACCGGCGCCATCGCCTTCGAAACGCGCAACCGCAAGACGTATGTCACGGTTAAAGATTACAAGAAGATGCGTGAGGGCGTTGGAATGTTGCTGGCCGAACTGATGCGCATCAAGGCGGAAGGCGATTACCCGGCAATTAAGGCACTTATCGATGCGTACGGCGTTCACTTCGATCCTAAATTGAGGGATCAGGTTGTGGAGCGCTACAAGCAGCTCGATTTGCCGACCTACTGGACGGGCATCAATTCCGATCTGACGGCTCATTTCGATAAGGATGGGAAAGTGACGTCTGTCGAAATTTCTTATCCGCGCGATTATGTGAAGCAGCAGCTCTCTTATAGTGCGCTCTATCAGGCAAGGTAAATGCGCTTTGTTGTTTCAATCTGGTTGGTCGTCTGCCCGCTTTGCTCGCAGTTTGAGACAAAGCTTGAACCGGAAACAGCCACGGCATTCGAAAGCTACGTGAAATCTGTCGAGCAGGAACTGGACGCCCGCTGGTCTGGCCGCGAGCCGTTTCTCTCACTAAACGTGGCACCGGAAGATGCCAAGAAGCTGTTGGCGGGCGATCTTTTGATTCGCCCCTCTGCTTTACCAAATCCCCGATCGATTCCGGACGGTTTGATTCACGACTGGGTGGGCGCGCTCTACATCCCCGATACCACCTTGCAGAAAGTGCTGTCCGTGCTGCAGGATTTCGATCGGCATTCACAAATCTACCCGGAGATTGTGCGCTCGCGCTTGATCAGCCGCCAGGGGAACGACATCATTGGTTACTGGCGCTTGGAACGCAAGCAGCAATTCGTGCCGGCAGTTTTCGATGTCCAGGATGAAGCTCACTACAGGCAGATTGCACCGGGTAAGTGGATCTGTCGCGCGTATGCGAGTGACATTCGCGAGGTAGAGGATGCCGGCTCGTCGAAGGAAACGGTGAATCCTGCCGGCGAAGCTCTCGGTTTGTTGTGGCGCCTGAATGCGTTTTGGAGCCTGGAGGCTGCCGGCAACGGCGTGCTGGCGGAATGCCGGACGATTTCGCTATCGCGCAGCATTCCCGGCGGCATGGGTTGGATTATCAAACCGTTTATTCAGAACGTGCCGCGTGAATCCCTCGCCTCCACTCTGCAGAACACGCGTAAGACCATTTTGAAGCAGCGGTGATCGACAGCGGAGCTGCGTCCGCTTGGCGAGGCGGCCTACGGCCTTGACATAAAGGGAATCTTCATATAGGATATCTCCATATGGAGCTACTGCAAGGCACTCTTGACATGCTCGTGCTGAAGACGCTGCTTTTCGGCCCTTTGCACGGTTATGGCATTGCCGGAGCCATCCGCGGCACATCGAATGAAGCGCTTGAAATCGAGTTTGGATCGCTTTATCCGGCGTTAAAACGCCTGGAGATCAAAGGTTGGATCGCTTCGAAGTGGGACATGACGGAGTTGAACCGGCGCGCCAAATTCTACCGCCTCACCCCTGCTGGACGGAAGCATCTGATAGCAGAACATTCCAAATGGGCGGAGTTCGTGGAAGCGATCACAAGTGTGATGGGGCCGATGCCCGCGGCAGGGGTTAAAGGCCCGCCAAAGGGATAAGCGTCGAGCAATGAACTGGCAAAAATTGAAATACCTGTTACCCTCTGTGCGGCGGCAATCCGAACGCGAGATGCGCGAAGAATTGGAGACGTTGGCAGCGCTGGCGGGGAGCGGAGAACTGGGCAATCTGACCTTAGCTGCCGAAGATGCGCGCGCGGTGTGGGGATGGATGTGGCTGAGCAGCCTGGTGGCAGATATTCGCTACGGCGTCCGGACGTTGCTTCGGCAGCCGGGATTTCTGGCGGCCGCCGCGGTGACGTTAGCTTTGGGAGTGGGCGCCAACACTACCATCTTCAGCGTGATGAATGCCACTATCTTGAAGCCTCTGCCTTTTGCGAACGCCAGCCGGCTGGTGCTGGTGTGGAAGACAGCCGGCGGTTACGAGAACATCATTTCGGCTCCGGATTATTGGGATTACAAAAGCCAGGTCCATAGCTTCGAGGGAATAGCCATCTTCGATTCTGGGGGCCGGGGCTACAATCTCTCAGCTGTGGGTGTAGAAGCGGAGCAGGTACCGGGATTGCGGGTTTCGGCGAGCTTCTTTCCCGTGCTAGGAGTAAAGCCAATGCTGGGCCGGGCGTTTCTGGCACAGGAGGATACGCCTGGCAAAGACCGGGAAGTGATCTTGAGCTACGGGCTATGGAAACGCCGCTATGGTGCGGACGCCGCGATTGTGGGCCAGACCATCAAAGTGGACGGCGACGACTTCACAGTGGTGGGCGTTATGCCGCGCGGTTTTGGGTGGCAGTTCTTTGGCGGTCCGCGGCAGTTGTGGGTACCCCTCGGTTACACCAAAACAGATTACGGGCGTGGCAATAACAGCTTCCTCGCGATAGCGCGTCTCAAACCGGATGTGACCATCGCGCAGGCCCGTTCGGAGTTTGGCGCGGTCGCAACTCGCATTGCCAAACAATACCCAAACGACGAAGCAGGAGTGGGCGGTACGCTGGATTCCCTGGGCGACTATGGGTTGGAAGGTCTCCGTCACACCATGGTGGCGCTCTTAGCGGCCGTCGGCTTCGTGCTGCTGATCGCCTGCGTGAACGTAGCAAACCTTATGTTGGCGCGCGGCGCATCGCGCCAAAAGGAATTTGCCATTCGCCACGCCTTGGGCGCTCCCGGCGGCCGGATCGCGCGTCAACTGCTTACTGAGAGCTTGCTGCTCGCGATATTGGGCGGAGCCGCCGGCGTGTTGCTAGCACTTTGGAGCAGCCGCTTGCTGTTTCGCCTTCTTGGGCCCGATATACAGCTTCCCATGCGGCCAGTGAATGGAATTCCACTCGATGGCCACGTGCTTGCGTTTTCCTTGTTCCTGTCTTGTCTTACCGGCGTAATATTTGGTTTGATTCCCGCCTTGAGCGCCTTACGGAGCAGCGTCAACGAACCGCTGAAAGAGGGTGGCCGCGATTCCACTGTAGGCCGCGGCGAACGATTGCGGCATGCGCTGGTGGCGTCTGAGGTAGCCTTGACGCTTGTCGTGCTTTCGGGCGCCGGGCTCATGATCAAAAGCGCCCAGCAACTCCTCGCCGTCGATCCGGGTTTCGATGCTAAGAATGTGCTCGCCATGCAAATATCGCTTCCGCAGGAGGCTATCTATACGGGTCCTCCCGGACTGCCGCTCTTCTGCCGGGATCTAGAGCAGCATGTGGGCGCGATACCGGGCGTGATCTCCTTGGGAGCGGTTGCCCAGTTGCCGTTAGGGGGAAACGCCGGGCGAGGTCTAGAGATTGAAGGCCACCCTCCGGCCGACCCTCAAAACATGCCCTACGCTAACTACAGTGTGGCTTGTCCGGGTTACTTCCGTAGTATGGGCATTCCGATTATGGGGCGTGAATTCACTTACCAGGACACGCTGGAGTCAGCGGGAGTGATCGTCATCAATGAGGCTATGGCGCACGAATTCTGGCCGAAGGAAGACCCTATCGGTAAGGCGATCCGGTTTGGAGGTTCGGACGGTCCACGGCTAACGGTGGTCGGGGTGGCGGGAAACGTGCATTACCTGGGCCTCGACACGCCCGTTACCAGTCAATTCATGCGGCCCTACACGCAAGCCGGTTGGCCCATCATGAACATTGTCGTTCGCACAGCGTATGCTCCGGCGACATTCACTGTCCCGATCAAACGGGCAATGAAAGCTTTTTTGCCAGACCGGCCGGTTTCCGAGGTCGAAACGATGGCCGATATTGTGCGGGATTCTACCGGTTCCCGGCGCGTGCCCATGCTGCTTCTCTCCGCATTTTCCGTGGTGGCTCTGCTGCTGGCTGCGGTGGGAATCATGGGTGTCGTGAGCTATTCGGTGACGCAGCGAACGCAAGAGATCGGCATCCGGATGGCGCTGGGCGCGCACGCCAGCAATGTGTTCGGACTAGTGTTACGCGGCAGCATGAAATGGGTGTTCGCTGGACTCACGCTCGGCATTGCGGGCTCTCTCGGCATTGGGCGATTGCTAGGTACGCTGCTCTACGGGGTGCGCCCGACTGATCCCGTCGTTCTTGGTACGGTGTCAGCCTTGCTGGCAGGAGTGGCATTGTTCGCGAGTTTCATCCCGGCGCGCCGGGCAGCGAACCTCGACCCCTGGCGCACGCTACGCCACGAATGACGGAAGGCGAAAGCGATAGACTGTTGCGTGGGAATTGCCATGACCGCAACGGAGCGCGAAGATCTTGATACGCAAGGCTATGTCACCTTAACGAATTTCCTTGATCGCGAAACACTCAAGAGAGTTCGTGACAGGGTAGAGGAACTGTACGAGTCTGAAGGGGAGAATGCGGGTTCGGAGTTCCGCCAAGAGCCGGGTTCACGGCGCTTGGCCAATCTGGTGGATAAGGGTGAGATCTTTCAGGAGCTAGCGGCCAAGCCTGAAATACTCGAACTGGTGGGACATGTGCTCGGCGAACATTTCAAGCTGAGTAGTTTTAATGCGCGCTCGGCGAATCCGCAGTCGAGTGAGGCGCAGCCGCTGCATTGCGATTCGGGCGCGCTGCCAGACGATAAGGGCTACTCGGTCTGCAACACAATTTGGCTGTTAGACGATTTCACCGCCGTCAATGGCGCGACACGCGTGATTCCCGGATCGCAAAAGTGGGGCAAGTTTCCACAGGAGGCAATGTCAGATCCCACAGAGGCGCATCCCGAAGAAGTAATTTTGCTGGCGCCTGCTGGCTCGGTAGTGGTGATGAACACACACGCATGGCATGGCGGGACCGCCAACCGTTCGGCGGATCACCGGCGGGTGCTGCATGCGTTTTACTGCCGTTCCGATATGCCGCAGCAGCAATATCAGAAGAGACTACTGCGGCCTGAGACACAAGCGGCGCTCAAGCCGGAGCTTCGCAAGATTCTGGCGCTAGATGACCCGTTCAACGACCAGGTCAGTTCGGCCGAAACGCGGCCGAGCGGTTTTTTGAAATAGCCGATATGAATTTAAGCCGCCGAGGTTTTATCAATGCGAGCGCTGCCGTGCCGCTCGTCAACATCACGCCACAACAGCGCGTTTCCGAAGAACCGGTCTTGCGCATGGTCATGGAAGCGATTATTCCCGCGGGAGACGGCATGCCGTCCGCTATTGAAGCAGGCGGTCTGGCTTACGTCGCACAACTGATGGAGCACGAGCCTGATATGGCGAAACAGTTGCGCCACGCCTTAGGATCTCTGGAGGCCTTCAGCATGCGGCGATTTGATCGCCCGTTTACTCAATTGGGAGAAGAGGACCGCGTGGCAGCGTTGGAAGAGCTGGAACGGGATGCGCCGCCACAATTCGCTTTACTCCGAGACATGGTCTATGAAAGTTATTACACGCAGCCGGTTATCTGGCAATTGATCGGCTATGTACCGTACCCTGCGGATCATCAAGGCCCTCATTTGCAGCCCTTCGACGAAAGTTTGCTGGCGGATGTGCGCAAGAGGGCAAAGCTGTACCGCGAGGCGTGAATTGATATGCCACAAGCTGAAGTGGATGTTCTGGTGATTGGTTCGGGAGCTGCCGGCGCGGCGGTTACAAAACGATTGACTGATCTGGGCGCGAAAGTGTTGTGTCTCGAACAAGGCGGCTGGATTCGCGCGAGCGATTATCCTTCAACCAAGCCGAATTGGGAGCTGCAGATTCATCGCGGATCGTTTCACTTCAGTCCGAATGTGCGGAAGCGTTGGGAAGATTATCCGGTGGTGGAGACAGGAGCAAATCCGCCGGGGGTGCTGATGTTTAATGCGGTGGGAGGCAGTACGCATCACTGGGCGGCGCATTTTCCCCGCTTCCATCCATCAGACTTTCGCGCGCGCACGCTAGATGGGGTAGCGGACGATTGGCCGATTCGTTATCAGGATCTGGAACGCTATTACGACATGAATGATGTCGAAACCGGGGTCGCGGGACTGAACGGAGATCCGGCCAATCCGCCGCGGTCGCCTCGTCCCACACCGCCGCTGCCGATTGGGGTTCTGGGAGAAACCATCGGCAAAGGCTTTAACAAATTGGGCTGGCACTGGTGGGTATCGGACAATGCGATTCTTTCGCAAGCTTATGATTCACGCCCAACCTGTGGCATGCACGGCAAATGCTTGTTCGGCTGCCCGATCGGCGCCAAGGCCTCCACCGATATTACGTACTGGCGTAAAGCGCTGCGCAAGGGCGCGCGGGTGGAACCGTGGTCCCGAGTGCGAGAGATTACCGTGGATAAACGGGGCCACGCTCGCGGCGCGCTCTATTACGACCGCCAGGGTACGCTGCATGAGCAGCTGGCCAAAGTGGTGGTGGTTTGTTGCAACGGCATTGGTACACCGCGTTTGCTGCTGAATTCGAAATCGAATCTATTTCCCAACGGGCTGGCGAACTCATCGGGGATGGTGGGCAAGAACTTCATGATTCATCCCTTTCGCACGTTGGAGGGAGTTTTCGAAGCGCCGATGGACGGGCACGAAGGACCATTCGGCATACCGGCCATGAGCCAGGAGTTCTATGAAACGGATACAGGCCGCGGATTCGCGCGCGGATATACGCTGCTTTTAGAACGGTCCTTCGGTCCTTTGCATCAAGCCTGGGGCAGCTTTGCGAATCATCCCGTGCCTTGGGGAAAAGAGCATCACGCAGTGATGAAGAAGCGGTTTCCGCACTTGATTCGATTGACGGTGATGGGTGAGGATCTGCCAGAAGAGCATAATCGCGTGGAGATTGATGCGGAGTTAAAGGATACGAGCGGCATTCCGGCGCCGCGCGTGGTCTATAGCTACGGGGAAAACAGTTTAAAGATGCTGGAGCACGGGAGGGCGATGGCGCGGCAATCGTTAGAAGCTGCCGGCGCGATTGAGATTCTGGATAGCGGACCGGTGACGCCGGCGTATCACTTAATGGGAACGGCGCGAATGGGGAATGATGCGCGGCGATCTGTGGTTGACGGTTCCAATTGCGCGCACGATGTGAAGAACCTGTATGTGGTGGATGGGAGTTCCTTCGCGACGAGCGCGGCGGTGAACCCTACGTCGACGATCGGGGCGTTGGCGTTACGAGCGGCGGATCAGATTTGGGAACGGCGGAGCGAGTTCTTGTGACCTTACCTGGCTAATGCGAGGCGGTCTTGACGCCGGCTTTCTTGAAGGCCGCGAGCGAGGTATCCAGGCACAACTTGGCCGCTTGCTCCGGCGTATCGTTCTTGAGGCCGCGCCCGAACACTTCGACGCTGAGCGCGTCTTGATAACCGATTTTCTGCAGAGCTTGTAAAAAGCCGGTTAAATTGATCACGCCTTCTCCCGGCAGCAGACGTTCGTTGTCGCGGATTTGATCGGGCGGAAGATTGGGCGAATCGTTAAAATGTACGTGGACGATGCGCTCGCGGCCAGCGCGAACAATATCGGCGGTAGAAGCCCCCGCGTGGTGCCAGTGCCACGAATCCACAAGCAGGCCCACATTGGGCCCGCACTCCTGGCAGAACTCGAGCATGTCGTTCATGCGCCAGATGAATTCGTACTTAAATTGTTGGCGGATGTGCAGCGGACCCAGAAATTCCAGGGCGAGACGAACCTTGGCATCATCAAGCGCGTGGGCCGCTTCGGTGAAACGGTCTTTATAAACTTTGCGCAGCTCGTCTTTGGGCGTGTCGCTGGAGGACATGATCCAGGTCATCATGCGCGGGCAGCCGATGGCGGCGCAGAAAACCGCGGCCTCGCGAAGCTTGGGCATGCCGGATTGGAAGGTAACATCGTCCTTGCGGAACTCGACCGGAAAATTGACCACCGCGGGCCGGAGATTCAGCTCGGCCAGCAGATCGCGAGTAGCTTCCACGCCCAGTTTCATGGCGGCGTCCAGGTCGACATCGGTGCCGGGGTATCCGACCTTGGCGGCGAGGCGCGCGAATTCCGGCCACGGTACGCGGTTTTGAATCGAAACGCTGTTTAGGGAAAGGAACATGTTGTGCTGGGCGGCCAGTGCTTGCCATCCAGCGGCAGTGGAAGCGAGCAGGCGGCAGGCAGCGCGGCGAGTAAACAGGGGCGCGGGCATAGAGTTGATGATACAGGACAATTGAAGAGCAAGAAGCGGATAGCTCGCAAACCAAAACCGCCTTACGATCGGGACATGATGCTAAACGAAACGAAATGCTGGGACGCGGTCTTGCAACGGAGCGCATCGCAAGACGGTCAATTTTACTTTGGCGTGGTGACGACTGGCGTGTATTGCCGTCCATCGTGTCCGGCGCGTCAGCCCTTGCGCAAGAATGTACGGTTTTATGAATCGCCGGGCCAGGCGGAACGCGACGGCCTGCGCCCGTGCCTACGCTGCCGGCCGCTGAGCGGTCGAGCCGATGAAGAAACCATCGAGACGATTCGCCAGGTGTGCAGCCACATTCGCGAGCACTGCGAAAGCGGTGACACGCTGGATCTGGAAACACTGGGCGAGGCTGCAGGGTGGAGTCCCTTTCATTTGCATCGCACGTTCAAGGCGGTGTTGGGTGTGACGCCGAAGCAATTTGTAGACGCTTGCCGGGTAGCCGCGTTGAAGACGAAACTGCGACAGGGAGGGTCCGTTACAGCGGCCGTTTACGATGCCGGTTTTGGCTCGAGCAGCCGGGTCTATGAGCGGGTGGATACAAACCTGGGCATGACTCCTGGCGAATACCGCGACGGTGGAAAAAACATTTCGATCTCCTACGCTTTTCTGAAGACTCCGTTAGGATTGCTGCTGGTGGCCGCGACCGGCAGAGGGTTGTGCTCCGTGCAATTCGGCGAAAACGCCGAAACCTTATTCGAAGAGTTGCAGCACGAATATCCCGAGGCCCACCTTTTGCAGAGCAGCGCCGGCGAAGGTGAACTCGCAGCTTGGACAAAAGCCTTGGCCGAGTTTTTGAAAGGTGAGACAGCGCCGTTGCCTTTGCCTATTGACGTGCGTGCCACCGCTTTCCAGCTGAAGGTTTGGCGCTATTTGCAAACGATCCCCGCCGGCGAAGTGCGGACCTACGGCGAGGTAGCGAAGGCGATTGGCGAACCGGGTGCTTCGCGGGCGGTGGGCACGGCCTGTGGCGCCAATAAAGTGGCGCTGGTCATTCCGTGTCATCGCGTCATTCGCGGAGATCGGGGGATGGGTGGATACCGTTGGGGACTCGGGCGCAAGACCGCCCTATTAGAGACCGAAAAGCGCTACACTTCGTGAAAGAGGGCTTAACCATGAATCTTTCACGCCGTGATTTGATGGCTGCCGGTGCGGCAACCAGTTTGAGTTTGCCCGGTCTTCTCAAGGCCAATGCACCTGCCGGAAAAGTGGCGCTCGTGCGCTGCCGCAGCTATAACGATTTCAGCACTCAGCTTTCTTCCGCCTTTGATCATATCGGCGGAGTCGGCAAGCTGGTGCGCGGCAAGACGGTGGCGCTTAAATTGAATCTCACGGGGAATCCGCGAAACTTTCCACTGACTCCCGATTTACCGTATCGCACGGATGGCAACACGGTGGCGGCGACGGTCCACTTACTGGCGAAAGCTGGCGCCACGCGGGTGCGGCTGATTGAGAGCTTCTTCCCGGCGCAGCAAGACCCTGCATTGTGGGCGCGCTACGGGCTTGACGTGAATGCCATCAATAATCTCGGTACCCAAGTCGAGTGGGAGAACGTCCAAAACTTAGGCAACTATAAGCAGTATGTCCGTCTGAAGGTGCCGTGGGGCGGATATATGTATCCCGCCTACACCATCAACGAGGCTTATACCAAGTGCGATGTTTACGCCTCGCTTTCAAAATTGAAGAATCATTGGATTGCCGGCGTGACTATGTCGATGAAGAACAATTTCGGCAACACGCCTTGTTCGCTTTACGGCAGCGATTGCGGCGCGAGTGGCAACGAAGCGCCCACCAAGGAACGGGGAGATGTTTTGCACGCGGGCACAACGAAGGCGCCATCAGGAGTGGATGCCGAATTACACCCTGATTCGCCGCGCGATCCCGGCTATCGCGTGCCACGCATTCTGGTGGACCAAGTGGGGATCCGGCCTATCGATCTCGCCATTGTTGACGGCGTGGAAACCGTGCGCGGCGGAGAAGGACCGTGGCTGCCCGGTTTGGAACGCATGACGCCTGGCGTGATTCTCGTTGGCCGCAATCCGGTTTCAACGGACGCCGTCGGCATGGCTGTCATGGGCTACGACACACGTGCCGACCGGGGCCAATCGTGTTTCATTCGCGGTGACAATTCATTGAAGTTGGCGCAAGCGGTGGGAATCGGCACCGCTGATTTGAATCGCATTGACATAGCGGGGCTCACCATTCAGGAGGCGCGGATTGACTTCGGACCGGGAGCCGTTGGTAAGACGCTGAAAGAACTGCGCGGTTAGGCAGTACACCCCTAATCTCGGTTCGAATACAGGTAGCTTGCAGCGCTACTTATCTTGGACGCATTAGTGTAGATTCTCTGAGGTGCGGGCTAGCTGGACGTGCTGATTGCGATTACCGCTCCCTTGGGACGGTGACTAAGACGGTCATTGGCTCAGGGTGTAGTTGACGATGACGTCAGTGATCACGTCGACAGCGTGGCCGTTGAGGAGCGTGGGGCGGTACTTCCATTGCATTACTGCCTTATAGGATTCGTCGTAGAGGGCGAGCGGGGCTTTGACGAGTTCCAGGCCCTCGATCACGCCCTGGCGGTCGATCGTGGCAGCGAACTCCACAGTTCCCTGAATGCGGCGGCTTTTTGCAGCTTGTGGGTAGGTAGGTTGAACCTTCTTGATCAGATTGGCTTCCATCACGTTTCCGCCGATGCGTTGCAGACCGCTGGGTGGTTTGGTGGGTGTGGTGTCGCAATCGAGCGAGGTTTGCGGATAGAGTTCGCGGGTGTGTTTCAGGAGTGATTCACAGAACGGGCCGAAATCGGCGGGAAGCGCGTTGTGGGCGGAGAGATCATGGGCCATTTGCGAAGTCGTGGCCATGGCGCTCAAGACGACTTTCAGGTCAGGTGATTTGAGAATCGCTTCACGAAGGGACGCGTTGATGCTGGCAGCTGAGGAAAGGATCGCTGCTCCGTCGTCGGGCGACACCGCGTTGACACCTAGCGCGCCGGTCGCCGCGACTGCGCCGAGCCAACTCGCCTGTCTGTCCCAATGGTGAGATGCCACGATCTTTATGGCAGCGCTCGGGTCACTGAGACGAAGGAAATTGGCGGCGCCTTGGATAACTAAATCGTCCTCCGGATCTTGTTTTAAGGCGTTGAGCCACTCTTGCTTAATTGCTGACGTAGCTTCAGCGTCGGACGCATTGATGGTGGCGTAAGAACTGCTCAAGATTGGATCTTGTGGGTAGACATGCACCAGCCATAGGATGAGATCGCGACGGGCTCGGGCGGCAGCGGGATCTGACGCGCCTTTGTCGGCGTAATAGATCAAGAGGATGGCTCTGGGGTTGTCCGGCTCTTCGGCATTGGGGAGATTGCCGAGAAGTTGAGCGGCTTGGACGGCATCGAGATCGGACGCGCGTTTTTTTGCGGCGGTAAGCGGAGCGGTGAATGTCCAGTGCGGAGTCTGGGCTCGTTCCAACGAGGGAGTGAGAGGAAGGCGAACCGCAATCTTGAGAGGCACTATGAAATTGCCGGTTTTAAATCGCCATTGCATTAAGGCTCGAACGACGTTATCGGGGATGGCGGTTTTGGCCTGTATGGAGAACGGTTCACCGGCGGAATCGACGCCTAGGTTCACTTCGCGCTGCTCCAGAAGATAGCCGGAGGTGAGAGCGCCCCAGTCGGGATCGACTTGCTTGGCTATCACGACCTTTGGCCGGTCGGCGGCCTGCGCAAATGGGATGTATAGAGGCAGAAGCAGAGCTGCGAGATAGACAAGCGAATGACGCTGGCTCAAAACGAACAGTAACCTCCGTGGTGACTTGAGCGCGTTTCCGGCTAAAGAGCGGCGGCTCGTACTGTGACAGTTGTACCGCATCAAACTTGCCTTGTAAAGGCCTAAGGCCAAAGGCCCACTTGAGGCGCATCTGCGACTCAGGCGCCTTCATATGCGTGAACCCGCATTTATCTATGGATGGAAGCTTTCCCCTGACGAATAACTGCTTTTCAATTCTGTTGATTTCACTTGAGGGTGCAGCTTGCGCGCCAGCAGACATTAGGTTAGTGACTCGTTGAGTAGTCCACCAACCGTAGCGCGTAGCCCGCTTTCCCGTGTGCCGCACTCCTCCCGTGCCTGAGACAAAAAGTTCGAGTCAAATTCAGCGACTAGAGAATCGACTCACAGGGATTGGCTCGCCGGAAGTTCAAAGAGGATACTGGATCTATGACTGACTGGTTCGCGCGCCCCATCCTCCACGTCAGGGATGTCGATGCCTCGCTTTCCTTTTATGTGAACCTGCTTGGCTTCACGAGCCCATGGCGCTACGACGAGGAAGGCAGAGCGAAGTCGCACAGGTCAACCGGCAGGGCTGTGCGCTCATCCTGGCCAACAACCTGGCCGCAGAGAAGATTGGCAAGGGAGTAATGTTCATTTCCCTAAACGTCGAGCCGGCACTGCCCGAGGCCGCGATCGCCGCGTTGGATGCGCTACGTGCGGAACTGGAGGCCAAGGGCGTTTCAGTCAAGGAGGGTTCCTGGGGCTATCGACTTCTGGTGGTCGATGACCTCGACGGCAATCAGCTCCTCTTCAACTATCCGAGCGAGGGCACACGATGAACATCCTGTTGTGGGTCCTGCAGGTCCTCGCCGTGCTCCTGTACGGAGCGTCGGGCGTCATGAAGGTCTTCATGTTCGACAAGATAAGCGCGCAGGTCCCGTCTTTTGGTGCGTTGCCGCGGGAATCCTGGAAGGCCCTTGGCATCCTCGAACTCGTCTGCGCGGTGGGGCGGATCGTCCCCGCCGCCTTCCGCTGGCAGCCGGCGCTCACGGTGGTGGCCGCCTCGCTCCTGATGATTGAGAGCCTCGTGTTCATCTGGGTGCACGCCAAGTACGGTGAGATCACGTCCATCATCTTAAGCAGCGCGCTGGGTCTCAGCATGGCGTTCGTCGCCTACGGCCGGATGTTCCTCAAGCCGATCTTCTGAACGGCGGCCGTCCATTTATCTTTAGCCAGCCCAATTCTTTTTTTGCCAGCAGTGTAACGCCGCCCGCCGGTAAAGCACTACACATCGAATCGCGAGACTCAGCCGAATGGTGGTCTCCGAATCGGCACCCTCAAACTGAAAATTTAAAAAACTCAAGCGCGGGCGCTACATGTGCCCACATTCCACTGGAGGAAAGAAAAATGAAACACTTATGCAATTTGGCTAACCACGCCTCTGCACCGCTTATCGCACTGACCCTGGCAGCATTAAGCTGGCCGGTTTACGCGCAAGTGATACCGGCGGATTCCACCGGTCAGACCCCGAATTCCAATGCCATTTTCCACGCGGCGCCGCCAGTGGATTTTGACCCGCTCAGTGCGCTGCCTAGCTGAGCTGGCGCAATATGGCATTCCCCCGCGTCCGGATGTCGCCGATGCCGTTCCTTTCGCTCGCTGGAAAAAAATGGTTCTAACGCCCCAGACGCGACTCACCAATCTTACAGTTACCGCCACTAACGTTTTTCACGGTCCCGCCAAGAACGCGAAGATGCAGGGTACGGTCGGCAACACCACGGCCACCACCACCGTGAACTGGAGCGCCTTCGCCGTTACCGATTCCAACGGCACATTTACACCCAACGATAGCTACGTCTACGCTGAGTGGAACGTTCCCGCGGCCGGTGTGGATAACTGCAACTACACGCCCTATATGTCTTCGCAATGGATCGGATTTGATGGCGCTTTTGTTTCCGGCGACGTCCTACAAGCCGGTACTGAGGTGGATGGCTGCCCCTCCAAGTACTCAGCTTGGTACGAATGGTACACCAGCGGCTGTACAGTAAACTCCGCCAGCCAGCCTTGTTACTCCTACACGTTCAACCTTCCGGTCAATCCCGGTGATCTGGTTGTCGCCGAAGTTTGGTACACCACCAGCGCGCCCCATGGTCACGCCTACATCTACAACTACACAACCCAACAATCCGCCTCAATCTCCTTCAATCAACCGTCGAGTCCATCTGCCAATTATGTTGGCAACAGTGTCGAATGGGTAGTGGAACGGCCCAATGGCGGAGCTCCTAACCTCACCAACTATGTGGCGGACCAATTCAACTGGACCCTTGCCTACAATGGCTCCAGCTACTTCTATCCTGGATCAAGCCCCGCCGGTTCGACCACTTACAACATCAGCATGACGTGCCCAGCGTGGATTCCAAGCTCCTCTTGCCCTTCCACCACCGACATCTCTACCGTGGACCTGTTCGGAGTTCACACGTTGTGGTTTTACGCGACCGGGCCTGCCTACCAGTAGCCCGCCGGAAACAGATGAGCTGTTTCGAAGAATCCCCGCCACCCGGCGGGGATTTTTCTTTGTAAGAATGAACTCTATGCGTTTCCTCGTTTGCATCCTTTTGCTGTGTCTGTCAATTCCGCTACCGGCGTCCGTCATCTCCGAGATAAGGGGTAAGCTTTCGGTGGGCGATTTGGCCAGCGCCGACGCGATTGCCGATGAGTTTTGCCGCACCAGCGGGCCGACCGCCGAGTGCGCTAACGCCGTCGCCTGGTCAGCGCGGGGCGCTTTGATGGTGGGCCATCGCGAGCAAGCGCGCCTCTACCTGGAACGTGTTAAGAAGATGACCAGCGATTTAGCCGGTAAGGTTCACCCGGAAGACGATTACGATCTCGCCATCGCGCTCGGCACGGAGATCGAGGTGGAAGCCAAACTGCTGGCCGACGAAGGCGCCACCGATAAAGCCATTGCGCTTCTCAAAACGGAGCTGAACCACTGGAAACTGTGGGACATCCAGGCGCGCATACAAAAGGATTTGAACCTGCTCACGCTGGAGGGAAAGCCGGCTCCGGATTTGGAACCGGGCACGAGCGGCAAACCAGTTCTGCTGTTCCTGTGGGGGCATTGGTGCAGCGATTGCACCGATGAGGAGCCAGTGATCGCGCGCATCCGGCAACGCTACACGTCCAAGGGATTAATGGTGGTCGCGCCCACGCGTCGGCGCGGAGACGTAAACGGAAAAGAGGCTACGCCCGCCGAGGAAGACGCGGAAATTGAACGCGTTTGGAAAGAATCGTATGCCGGCCTAGCCGGCGTTCCCCATCCTGTCGACCGGGCGGCGATGCTCGCGTATGGTGTGAGTTCCACGCCGACACTGGTTCTGATCGACCGCGCAGGCATCGTTCGCCTGTATTGCCCGTTCCGGCTGAGCGAAGCGGCCCTGGCATACCACATTGATGAAATGCTCCGCTGAGTAACTCAGAGCCGCACTCAGCTTGCCGCGAATCCGCCCTATCACTTCCAAAAGGTGTCTCTTATTTAAGCGATCCGGTTCTTTGCGATGCGATTGCTCGTATGGTAGACGTCCGCCATAGCGCTTCCTTTATCTCCGGTATCTTTCCCATCTGCTACCAGGACGCCATAGTTCCGCTTAACGGCCCGCGCGCTCAAGATGTGCGGCATGTCTCCGCTGGCATCGCCGCGCTGCACAAAAACCTTTGGGAACCCGGCGGCGACTAACGCCTGCAATGCAAGGTTCGTGTTGTCGTAAGTATTCGGCATGCTAAGCTCCTCCGAAGCCGCTGGTAATGCGATCAAATCCTCGGAACTAGCGCGGATGGCTCATAAGAGCTAAGATAAGGCCGCAGCAGAGCGGACGAGCGGCCCGATCGTGAAAACTGTTGCGAATGAGGAGACAAAAAGAGAGACGAGTCGGCAGACGCTGCCGTGACTCAGGGGTCGGCCGGGGCAGAGCCTTCAAATCTCAAGGTTGCCCGTTCGAAGGCAATGTGGAGTATCCCAAGCCTGAATTCTGCACAGATACCAGGGATTAAAGCCCGTCTTATTCACCTTTATCGAAATCCTGATCGAGACAAGAGCGAGGCGCTGCCCGCTAAATTGGCATATGGACCGCGGGTCGGGACGAATTCTAGCGTCTCTTGTTGGGGATGCCCAAAAAACATACAGCCTGCAACCAGCACACGCCGATGAAACTTAGTCCCTCGGACGCCGGCTCAGGAACGGGAACTCCGACTACGTCAAAGGCACTCCTCGCTGACGACTGATGTAAGGTCCAAGTATCTCCAGTGCCCAGCATCTGGGCGATCGAGCCGGCCGCGTAAGGACTCGCACCCAGCGCGGCCGCCCAATTTACGTCTGTGTCGCTCGCGCCGGGCGACACGACAAGCCAATAATCGGCTCCCGCATAAAGCGAAACTCCCGAGGAAACTAGCGCCTCCGGCGGTGGGGTAAAAAAGGCAGACGCCAAGTAAGGCAGCGAATTAAGATCCCAAGCTTCTAGCACTTTGCCGCTCGGCATGGAATTTAGGCTCGTTTCGAGAGACACTTGCACGCTACTCGTCCCTTGTATTATTTGAAGAGGAATATCTATCTGCGTGAGGCTGTAGGTACTGGCGCTCTGGAACTCCGTCGCGTCTACTATCAAACCGTAAATTGGGTCTTTGCCTTCTATTGCAAAGCCATTGTGGGTATCGTATTGGTTTCCATTGACAAATTGCTAAAAATAACATCTGCCCTCAGGCAAATCGCCATAAGGAACAACACCCCAATGCGCGCTGGAATGCATAGATTGATCATTTTACTCTCCCACGCCGTTTCGGAATCAACGCTTGGTTTCTAGCGATTGCGTACTACGCTACCTGTAGTGCAACGCCGAAGTCAATACGGTTTAAGTACTTGCCGTACAATACGGCCGTCGCCGCCGACCTTGTCGATGGAGTTCAGAAGTAGCAAGCCACTTTATGAGCATCGCGAATGCGCAGACTGGTGCCGGATGTTCGTCAAGTGGATGATGAAAGCGTGATTCCGGACGCGCGCGGAACCATCGCCGTTATTCCATTGCGCAGACTTCAAATGCAAAGAGTCGCCTCGAGCAACAGATTGGGCACTCGAAGGCGGATACCTTTTGACTGCCCCATCCTATTGGTACGTTCTCTGCTCATTTGGGCGATTCAGTGAGAGCATCCTCGGCTCTGCGGGCCGGCAGATCATGATTGTGCGCACGGCGGAAAAGCCGGACGGATTTGACAGGGGCTTGGCAACGCGTTGGCGGGCACTTTCGGTCTAGGGCACCATGGACTAAAACGCGAGCGGTCAGGCGAGCGGAGGGTGCTAGCCGTGTCTTAGCGCCTACGGGCGAATGGCCCTTGCATATACTCAATAGGAAATGCTCGGTGGGATTGAAGCAGGTGGAACGAAGTTTATTTGCGCGGTAGGAACTGGGCCGGACGATCTCGTAAAGTCGCAGTTTCCCACTACCACGCCGGAGGAGACTCTGGCGCAGGTGATCAGCTTCTTTCGCTCGAACAGCGCGCGCGATCTGGAGGCGATCGGCATCGGGTCGTTTGGTCCGGTGGATCTTGATCCGGCGTCGCCGAGCTATGGCCACATCACGTCGACTCCGAAGGCGGGCTGGTCGAATTTCGATTTGATGGGCAGTGTGGCGAAAGCGCTGCGCGTGCCGGTGGGCTTTGACACCGATGTCAACGCGGCGCTGCTGGGGGAATGGCGATGGGGTGCGGCACAAGGGCTGGCCAACGCTATTTACTTGACCATTGGCACAGGCGTAGGCGGCGGCGTCATGGTGCATGGCCAAGTGGTGCACGGTTTGGTGCATCCGGAGATCGGCCACTTGCGCATACCCCACGATTTGGCGGAAGACCCCTTTCGCGGGAATTGCCCGTTTCACAAAGATTGCCTGGAAGGGCTGGCGTCCGGGCCAGCCATGGAAAAGCGCTGGGGCATGAAGGCCAGCGCACTGCCGGCCAATCATCGCGCCTGGGAACTGGAAGCGCACTACATAGCTGTGGCGTTGGCAAACTTGACGCTCACTCTGTCGCCGCAGCGCATTCTGCTGGGCGGCGGCGTCATGCAGCAGCCGCAATTGTTCAAAATGATTCGCGAGGAGTTTTCTTGGGTGCTCAACGGCTACGTGCGCCATCCGGATATACTCGATCATTTGGATGAATACATACAACCGCCGAAGTTGGGCGGCAACGCCGGCATCTGCGGAGCGCTCTTTCTAGCGGCGCAGGAAGCGGCCAGCGCCGAGTTCGAAGACATTTTGAAGCGCCACAACAAGGGGGAACGCGGTTGACACTGAACGGGACTTTAATAAAGAGTACGATTGTGGCCGCCTTGGGCGGCTTACTTTTTGGTTTCGACACAGCGGTGATCGCGGGCACCACGGCCGGCTTAACGGCCACTTTCGCCCTCGATCCCTTTCACCTGGGCGTCACTGTTTCCATCGCGCTCATCGGAACGGTTCTTGGAGCATTGCTGGCGGGCATTCCCGGAGATCGCTACGGGCGGCGCGATAGCTTGCGCGCTATGGCTGTGCTGTATCTAATTTCCGCCCTGGGCTGCGCCGTCTCCTGGAATTGGTATTCGTTGCTGTTTTTCCGCTTGATCGGTGGTTTGGGAATCGGTGGGTCATCGGTGCTCGGCCCCATGTACATTGCGGAAATCGCGCCCGCCAAATGGCGCGGCCGCCTGGTGGGCTTATTTCAGTTCAACGTGGTGGGCGGCATCCTGGTCGCTTATCTTTCCAATTACCTGATTCGTGAAAGCCATTTGGGGCCGGAAGATTGGCGTTGGATGCTGGGCGTTTCAGGTGTGCCCGCGCTGCTTTTCTTCGTAATGCTTTTCCTCATCCCGCGTAGTCCGCGCTGGCTCGTGAAGAAGTCGCGTCTCGGTGAAGCCAGGGCGACCCTCGAAGCCATCGGCGAGGAGAATATTGATGCGGAGTTGAGCGATATCGTCGCATCTGTGGATGTCGAACACGGCCACGGACAAGAGTCGCTCTTTCAAGCCAAGTACGGCTTGCCCATTTTTCTAGCCGTCTCCATTGGCATGTTCAATCAGCTTTCTGGCATCAACGCCATTCTGTATTACTTGAACGATATTTTCGCGAAGGCTGGATTTAGCAACGTTTCGGGCGACAAGCAAGCCGTGCTCATTGGTTTCACCAACCTTTGTTTCACTATGCTGGCCATGTCTATTATCGATAAAGTCGGGCGCAAAACACTTTTGTTGATTGGCTCGGTAGGATGCGCGGCGTCATTGGCCGGTGCGGCGGCTATATTTCTTTCGAACAGCCACGAAAATCTGTTGGTTTGGATGCTGATTGCCTTCATCGCCTCATTCTCGTTCTCGCAAGGCGCGGTCATTTGGGTTTATTTGAGCGAAGTGTTTCCTACCCGCGTGCGGGCCCAAGGTCAAAGTTTGGGGAGTTTCACGCATTGGGCGATGAACGCGATCATCTCCCTAACGTTTCCTATTGTCGCGGCCAAATCGCGCGGCTTGCCGTTCGTCGTTTTCTCCGTCATGATGGTGTTGCAATTCGTGGTGGTCTTAACGGTATATCCGGAGACGAAAGGCGTGACACTCGAGGATATGCAGAAGAAGTTGGGCATCGCCTAGCCCAACTCCTACTGCGTGCTCAGCCAGTTTGTGACTGAAACTATTACTGACCGGCTTGCATGGGCGTAGCGGCGGTATCAAACACGATCCTGGTGTGGGTTCCTCCCACGCGAATCTGCTCCAAATTTTTGCCGTCTTTGTAAAGGAGCTCAGTAGAGGCAACTTTATCTGCTTCGTTTTCCTCGCGCGCAGGAACTTCGATGGTTTGATTGCCCTGCTTGATCACAGCATTGCCATTTTCCATCATGATTTTGTAACTGCCGGCTTTGAGTGCTTTGCCATCGACAACGGAATCCTGAAATATATCGACCTTAAACGTGTTGCCGGCGGCGAAGACTGTTCCCGCAAGAATGAGGAAGCTCGCAAGTAGTGTTTTTTTCATATTTCTCTATCCAATCTGCGCTTTCTCAGCGCTTACACAAGGAAAGACGGATGGTGGATGGGTTAGTTACTCCAACTGGATGAAGTTATGTAAAGCGGTTCTCTGCTAGTTCAATGTAAGTAATTATTAGATGTAAGCGACCACCTAGTTCATTTATGGTGTGCGGAACCGGGTTTGCGATGTAGGGTTTAACCGAGCACAGGAGTTTCTATTCCGGTCGCCCGCTAAGGGGTCGCCGCTACGCCGACGGCGGGCGAGATAGTGTATAGTTGAAGTTCATGGTAGTTCTCCTTCAGGGCGAAATCCTCATTAGCGTGGCCATTAGCGGCCCTGCCTGAGACCTCGTCCGACTTTGTTTGTTGAGAGGCCACCGGCGGGGAGATCCAGCCGGTGGCTTTTTGCTTTTATCAAGGGAATTTGGATTCAATGAAGATCGCAACATTCGATACCACACTGCGCGACGGCACCCAAGGCGAGGCCGTCTCCTTCTCCGCCGAAGACAAGGTGCTGATCGCTCAGAAGCTTGACGATCTTGGCATCGATTACATTGAGGGGGGCTGGCCTGGATCGAATCCCAAGGATAAAGAGTTTTTCGAACGCGCTCGCGGACTAAAGTTCAAGCACGCCAAACTCACCGCGTTCGGCGCTACGCGGCTGGCCAAATACCGCGTGGAGGATGATGCGAGCATTCGCGAGTTGATCGCGGCCGACACGCCGGCGGTTTCCATCTTCGGCAAGACGTGGGATTTTCACGTGCGGCGGGCCCTGGGTATCAGCGAAGAGGAAAACCTGGAGTTAATCGCCGATACAGTGCGATTTCTAAAGACGCACGGGCGTGAAGTGGTTTACGACGCGGAACATTTTTTCGATGGCTATCAAGCCAACCCTTCTTATGCTCTGCGGACGCTCGAAGCGGCCAAGAACTCCGGCGCCGATGTGCTTTGCCTATGTGATACGAACGGCGGCGCAATGCCGATGCGCTTGGCGGAAGTGGTGGCTGAAGTGCGCGCGCGTTTCGATGGCGTGCTGGGTATTCACACACACAATGATGCGGAACTGGCAGTAGCGAATACGCTGGTTGCGGTGGAAGCCGGCGTCACGCATGTGCAGGGATGCGTCAATGGCTACGGCGAGCGTTGCGGGAATGCCAATTTGTGCTCCATTCTGGCCAACCTCGAATTAAAGTTGGGGCACACGACGGTGGGTCCGGAAAATCTCAAGAAGTTGACCGACGTGGCGCGCTACGTGGCGGAATTAGCCAATTTGCCGTTGCGGCGCGAGCAGGCGTACGTCGGCCCCAGTGCCTTTGCGCACAAAGGGGGCGTGCATGTAAGCGCGGTTATGAAAGATTCCGCTACCTACGAACACGTGCATCCGGAAATGGTGGGCAATCGGCAGCGGGTGTTGCTAAGCGACCTTTCCGGGCGCGGGAACGTAGCCTACAAACTCAAGCAACTCGGTTTGAAAGACGAAAATCTGGCCGAGACGGCTCGTCGCGAAATTCTGCAGCGCATCAAACAAATGGAGCACCAGGGCTATGATTTTGAAGCGTCGGAAGGAACGTTTGAATTGCTGGTGCGCGAGGCGGTGACGCCCGGCTTTCATCCGTTCGATGTGATGAATTATGAAGTGGGCACCAAGCTGCAAAATAGTGGCGATACCCTGACCACGGCGAGCGTGACGCTGAAGGTGGGCGAGAGCGTTCATTCCTCCACCGCCACGGGCAGTGGACCGGTGCATGCGCTCGACATCTGTTTGCGGCAATGCTTGTCGTCGATCTATCCGGCCATTACACAAGTACGTTTGACCGACTATAAGGTGCGTGTGTTGGGAGCCAAGGGCGGTACCGAATCGAAAGTACGCGTGCTGGTGGAATGGACCGACCACAAGCAGAGCTGGGCGACAGTTGGGATTTCCGATAACGTGATCGATGCCAGCTGGCGGGCTTTGGTGGATGCGTTGCGGCTCGAGTTGATGAGATTGTTGGAAGGGGATAAAACGAGCAATCCGGCAGTGCGGGATTTTAGTTGGGCCGTGTAGCTGAATAGAATAGGATCTTGCACGAAGAAGGCTCCAAGCCGGCGATTTCTGAACCGCAACTGCAGGTGCAGTCTTACCTGCGGTTTCGCGATTTGCTGGAGGCAGCGCCCGACGGCATCTTCGAAGTTGAGCAGGATGGCACGATTATCCTGCTCAATGCGGCCGCTGAGTCGATGTTTGGTTACTCGCGGGAAGAATTGCTAGGGCAATTGGTCGAGAAACTGATCCCTGAAGTGGCGCGTTCTACTCACCGGAAACATCGCGATCACTATGCTCAACATCCGACCGTTCGACCGATGGGGGCCGGACTTGAGCTTTTGGCACTGCGCAAAGACGGCGCTACGTTCCCGGTGGAAATCAGCCTTAGCCCCATCCGTTCGGCCGAAGGAAACCGGGTGATTGCCGTAGTGCGCAACATCACGGATAGGAAGAAAGCGGAAGCGGAGATCCATTCGTTACAAGCGCAGTTCACGGCCACCCTCACCGAAGCCAACAAGCAATTGGAAATTCGCAATCGCGAAGTGGAGCGTGCGAACCGGCTGAAGAGCGAATTCCTGGCCAGCATGAGCCACGAGTTGCGCACGCCATTGCATACCATCATCGGGTTTTCAGATCTGCTGGCGGAGGAGTTGAAGGGCCCGCTCAACGAAACGCAAAGGCGCTTCGTGGAGCATATCCGCAGAGATTCCCGCCACTTGTTGGCGCTGATTAGCGACACCTTGGATTTCAGCAAAATTGAAGCTGGCCGGCTCAGCGTGCATCCCGAAGAGTTTGATGCTTCGGAGAAAATGGCCGGCTGGCTCGACAGGCTGCGATCATTGGCCAACGCCAAGAAGCAAACAATCGTCGAAGCCTACGCTCCCAACGTTACGGTTTATGCCGATCCTGTGCGGCTGAAGGAAATCCTCTACAACCTGGTCAGCAATGCGATCAAGTTCACCCCTGACGGCGGGACCATTACAATAGAGGCGCAGCGCGCGGAAAATCACGCGTTGTTTCGCGTCACCGACACAGGGATCGGCATACCGGAAGCGGAACACGCGGCGATTTTCGATACTTTCTATCAATTGGGTCCTACCACAAAAGGCGTCAGGGAGGGTACCGGGCTTGGTTTATCCATCACTAAGAGTCTGGTTGAGTTGCACGGCGGCGAGATTCGGGTTCGCAGCAAAGCGGGAGAAGGAAGTGTGTTCGAGTTTACTTTGCCGTTTGAAAGCGGTGCGGCCGTTCGCCCATTGCCGTAAGATGGGTGCTTTATGCCAGACGCCGTCTCTTTGGTGATTGTGGACGATAACGCCGGCAGCCTTGAGCTGCTCTCCACTGCTTTGGAGCAGCCCGATCTGAACATCTATACGGCGAGCGATCCGGAAGCCGGCCTCGATCTTATTTTCGAGAAGCATCCACAAATTGTTCTGACAGACCTGGTCATGCCGAAAATGACGGGATTAGATCTGCTGGATCGAATCATGCTGTTCGATCCGGCGATTGAGGTGATTCTGATGACCGCGCACTATTCCTCCGAATCGGCCGTGGAAGCGATTCGCAAAGGGGCGAGCGATTACCTGAACAAGCCCATTTCGCTGCCGGCGCTGCGGGAACGCATCGGCACTATGATTGAGGACGCGCGCCGCCGTATGCGCACGACGCAAATCGAGGACGAGCTGGTGGCCAACTCGCCCTTTGAACAAATCATTGGCGCAAGCCCGGCCATGTGGGAAATGTATTCGCGAATCCGGCGAATTGCGCCTCATTTTCGTACCGTCCTCATCACGGGCCCGACCGGTTCCGGGAAAGACCTGGTGGCGCACGCGCTGCATAGACTCAGTCCGGCGGCGGCGGGAAACTTTGTGGTGGTCAACTGCTCGGCGGTGGTTGAGACGCTGTTCGAGAGCGAGCTATTCGGCCATGTGAAAGGCGCGTTCACGGGCGCCATAGCGGACAAGATTGGATTAGTGGAACACGCCAGCGGAGGAACTCTTTTTCTGGATGAAATCGGCGACATGCCATTAGGGACGCAGGCAAAGCTCCTGCGCACGATTCAGAATCAAGAGGTGCAACGGGTGGGTTCGTTGCAGGCCCGCAAAATCGACTTTCGCGTGATTGCCGCAACGCATCGCGATCTACACAGCATGATCCGCGAAGGCAAATTCCGCGAAGACCTTTACTACCGGCTGTCCATGGTGGAACTGAGCATTCCTTCGCTGGCGCAAAGAAAAGAAGATCTGCCGCTGCTGGTCAGGCATTTCATTGCCAAATTCTCCCAGCAGTTTCACAAGCCGGTTCGCCGCATCACGCAGAGAGCCAGCATTGCGCTGAGCCGTTACCAGTGGCCGGGCAACGTGCGCGAACTTGAGAATGCCATTGGGCATGCCTGCATGATGACGCTGGATGAAGTCATTGATTTAAGCGATTTACCCCCGCACCTTCGGGGCGACGGCCCAAGTCCGTTGGAGGAGATAGAAAGCGTCAAAACTGCGCCGGTGGACCAAGTGGCGGCTTCGTCGCTGCTCGAAAACAACGAAAGACGGTTGGTCTCAGATGCACTGGCTAAGGCGGGTTGGAACCAATCGGAGGCGGCACGTCTGCTAAGGATTGGGCGGGACGCTCTTCGCTATAAGATGAAGAAGTATGGCTTGGAAGAGCCGGGCAGTAGCTGAGCACGGGACAAGGCGCGTCGTGAATGATTTGATAGGCATGCGTTCTCAGGCGCCCAAAGCGATGCTGGCTTTCGCCTCGCCCCAGCACGATCAAGCCGGTTTTGTTCTCGATCGCCAGCTTACGAATCGCCTTGGCAATCGGTCCACCGGCAATTGTTATTTCACATTGAACGCCGGCCGCGCGCTGTAATTTCGTCAGTTCGACGCGCGCGCCCTCCAGACGGTAGCGCTGCAAATCAAAATCGAAATACTTGTTCTGCCGCGTTTCCGCTTCGGGAATGCAATGCACCAAATGAAGCTTAGCGCCAAAGAGCTGGCTTACCCAATTGGCAAAGCGCAGCAGCGATGGCGTTTCCGCATCAATGTCGACGGCACACAGAATGTGGTCAATGTTGCTTTGAAAGGCTCCTTGAAAACGAGCGTTGGCGTCTGTCCAAACCGGGCAGGGCGTATCGTGTATCACCTTGGCCGCCACCGACCCTAGCAGCAGTCCTTGTAGTCTTCCGAAGCCTCGGGTGCCCATCATGATCAGGTCGGTGGGGTGTTCGCGCGCCCAATTGGCAATAATCCATGCGGGATCGCCGGCAGCCAAAACTCGCTCCACGTGGTTCTTGGGAAGATCGATCTGGAAGCTGTCCAAGCTTTTCTTCGCGGTGTCGTAGAACTCTTGAAAGCAACCGATGCCGGCCGCTGGAGCTTCGACAGCGCCGTACCACGTGGCCGGCAATTCGAAGACATGCAGCAGCGTCACCTTAGAGCCGAACCGGCGGGCGATGGATTCAACCTCCGAACGCATACCGGAGCTGCGCTCCGAAAAATCCACGGCGAAAACGATATGCTCGAACTTCATCTCTCGCGAGATCGAAGGCAAGGCAATGGCCATTCGCAAGGTGCGGTATTGCTGCCTCTCTGCCGCCTTGGCGAGCAGGTGGCTGGGTAAGAACGCCTAGTTTGCGCGAAATGGCGCAGCCTACTGCTTTGCCGGTTGGCCGGGAGCATGGCAAGTCATCTCCAGCCCCAAAGCCCAGCGACGCTGAAAACCGGGCCAAAAGGTTTCACCATTGCTGAAAGAGCCGTCGTCGTTAGCGCCTGGTGTAATCGGCCAATTGCCATCGTTTGAGTGGGCCACCGGCACGTGCAGAAAGGCACGGCGTGTCTGATCGCCTTTCAAAAACAGGTCGAGAAAGGCGGTAATGAAATGCTGGTTAATCGCAGTGATGCGATCCTTGCGCCAGACTGGTTCATCGAAGGATTGCAGAGCCTTGTAATCAAGCGGCACATTTGGCGGTGGAGGATTGCCGCCGGTGTTGTGGCGCGCATTTTCATAAACAAGCAGGCAACGGTCTGAGTTGACGGCTGATTCCATGGCGCGCTTAGGACCATTTTCGTAGCCCGCGACGTCGTCATGATCACCGACAATGAAGAGTGAAGGAATATGAATCGCGGCCAGCGATTCGGCATCCCACGCGTTGTAAGGCGGCTGCTCGCCCCATGGCGCAATCGCCACAATTGCCTTCAGACCGTCACGCTGGAGCGCTTTGAACTGCTGGTTGTCGCGATTCCAATCCGTCAGGTATCCGCCCGGCACAAACTTGTTGAGGTTGCTGGTTGCGCTCAAGCCTGCACCGGCGCTGATCAAGGCTCCGTAGCCGCCCATGGAATAGCCGACGATGGCGGCGTTGTTTTCTTGAATTAGCCCAAACAGAAAGTTCTGCGGCGATTTGGCAAGCTGCTGAATGGATGCCAGAACAAAGAGCTGATCGTTGGAGCGATTGAGCAAGGTGCTGGCGAACCCGCGCACTTCGCCGAAGACTGAATCGGTGTGATCGATGGCTGCGACCACGTAGCCTTTGGACGCCAGGTTTTCTGTCAAGTAAGTGAGAAAGTAACGTGAGCCAGGATAGCCATGGGACACGATGACCAACGGGAAGCGCTATTTTTGACGGGTGCGGCGTCGCGGGCCGCTTTACCAAGAACGTCGAAGGCTTTCGGCCCGTTGGTGCGTGGTTCGACACCAGGCATGGCGCTGGGATAAACGACGTGTTGCTGTTGGCCTGGCGCGAGAGTGGCTGGATACCAAACCTCCACCTTCAATGGCCGGTCATAGAGGGGAGCTTTGCCGGTATTTTTATCGATACTGAGGATGTCAATTTGGCCGGTATGCACGAGATCGAGCGTGCGGACGCCCACGGCGTAACTTCCCTGTGCCGCTAATTGCGGGGCATCGGCTTTGGGGACGCTGAAGAATTCGGAAGGCGCCTCTTGCGCGCGCAAGACGCAGAGGCACAAAGCACACGAGTATAAGAATAGGCGCATAGGACTCAATCCTCCCGATAGCTGAGGGGCGGCTTCTGATCTGGTGGAATGGCGGTTTTGTAGGTCATGGTTTTCAGCTGCGCCTGCAAATCTGCCTTCGCCGCGGCGATGACTTCCGGGTGCGCGTAAAGATCGGCCCCGATCAAGGCAAGCGATTTAGCGGCAATCAACATGCCCTCTTGCCCAATGCTCATGCCGGCTGCGGCGGCGGACTGCCAGGTATGGGGCGCACAACCGGGGACGAAAGTGGCGGAGGTAAAACCAATGGTGGGAACGAACCAACTGATATCTCCCACATCGGTTGAAGCGGATGGCGCGTTTGGGTCGGCCGGCCGGAGCGGCACGATGGCGCTGGTCTGCTCGAAGTGTCCGGCGGCGAAGGAGGGTAAGCTCTTCTGTAATTCCTCGGCAAACTGTTTTTGCTCGGGCGTATAGGTGAACCCTCCCACTTCCTCCAACTCTTTTTGCGCGAGCTCGGCCAAAGGTTGGTTGGGGATCACATTCGCGTCGGAGCTGACCACTTTGACGTCCACGGTCGTCTCAGTCATGAGGGCAGCGCCTTGGGCGCATTTCTGGACACGCTCCCAAATGCCGCCCAGGACGTCGCTAGAAGGGCTGCGCGCGGTGAGAAAGATCTGTGCGAGATCTGGGACGACGTTGGGTGCGACGCCGCCCTTGGTGATGATGTAATGCAGCCGGGTGGTGCTGGGCACATGTTCGCGCATGAACTCGATGGCATTCCCCATGAGCATGACGGCATCGAGAGCCGAACGTCCGCGATCTGGTGCAAAAGCGGCATGAGCGGCCACGCCGTGAAAGGTGAATTTAGCCGAGCTATCGGCGAGCGTGCCTCCATTGAAGACACTGTTGCGATCGGCCGGGTGCCAGTGGAGCACCACGTCGACATCTTCGAAGAGACCGGCGCGCAGCATATAAACTTTGCCGGAACCACCCTCTTCGGCGGGCGTGCCGTAATAGCGCAGCGTGCCCGAGATGTGGTTCTTTTCCATGTACTGCTTGAGGGAAACGGCGGCGAGGGCAGCGGCCGAGCCCAGCAGGTTGTGCCCGCAACCATGACCGGGCGCGGCAGTAGTAACGGGCTTTCTGGTGGGCACGGTGTCTTGCGAAAGGCCAGGCAGCGCATCAAATTCACCGAGAATGCCGATGACTGGCTTGCCGGAACCGTAGCTTGCGACAAAGGCGGTTGCCATGTCTGGCATGGGAGTTTCCACCACGAAGCCTGCCGCTTTCAATTCCTGCTGCAGGAGCGCAGAGCTTTTCTGTTCGTGATAACCCAGTTCCGCGTAGTCCCAGATTTGCTTGGACACTTGCTGATAATGAGGAGTGTTGTCACTGACCAGAGCCAGGATCTGCTGATGCTCCTTCGACTGCGCCGGGGTTAACCCCGCCGCGAGCAGCAGGGCGAGAAGATTCGAGCATTTCATCATAAGCCGAATTCTCGCACGGCCGGCGGGCCGCTGTAATTCGATGGATGGTGCCCGAGCATCCCGAGCTTCTCTTGAAAATCCCAACAGCAAATTCAAATCGTGGTGGCTGCCGTTACTACTTCATCGCCGCCGGGCGTTTCGCGCCTTACTGACCCGGGCGGCAGGATGCCGGCAAGCAGAGATTTAGCAGCGTTTGAGCACAAAGCCATTTGCGGACTATAATGGACAGGTTACTTACTAGATACCTGTCAACGTATAGCTATGTCCATTGCCCCACGGTCTCGCGAAGACAGCGGTGAATCGATTACCGCTCTGCTTGCGCAACTGGGGACCGGCAACAGGGAAGCGGAAGCGCGACTGATCGAGATGGTTTACGACGAACTCCGCCGGGTTGCCAGGAAATTGATGGCGGCTGAAGCTCCGGGCCACACTTTGCAAGCGAGTGGCTTGGTGAATGAAGCATATCTGCGCTTGTTTGACAAACGGCGGATGGACTGGCAAAACCGGGCGCATTTTTTCGCCGTAGCGGCGCACCAGATGCGCAATATCCTGGTTGACCACGCCCGAAGTCGCGCTACCCGGAAGCGAGGCGGGGCGCTGTGCCGGGTTAGTCTCACCGATGCGATGGCTGCAACGCAGGATCAGGCCATCGACATACTCGTTCTGGACGATCTCCTCAATCAGTTACACGCACTCAGCCCCCGCCAAGCGCGAGTGGTGGAATTGCGCTATTTCGGCGGCCTCGATTGTGAGGAGGTTGCTCAGTACTTAGGCGTGTCGCCGAAAACCGTAAAACGGGATTGGAAGATGGCGCGCGCATGGCTGCGAATCCAGTTGATGTCATGAACCCGTCTCCCGAGCAATTCGGACGGCTGGAGGAACTATTTGCCGAAGGGGCTGAGTTGTCTCCGGAGCTTCATCCCGCCCTGGTCGCGAGAGTTCGCAAGGAGGAGGGTGACGCCATGGCTAACCAGCTCGAATCACTTTTGGCTGCCCACTCCGAAAAGACGGAACCGATGTTCGAGCCGCTGGTCAGGCCGAAGGAGTTAGTCCAGTCAGCGTCATCGTCCTTCCGAGACGGCGACCTGATTCTGGAGCGCTTTCGCATTGTGCGCCTACTGGGGCGCGGAGGTATGGGTGAGGTCTACGAAGTAGAGGATTCGGAGATTGGGCGCGTGGCTCTTAAGACCATTCGTGAGGACGTGCGCGGTGAGAGTTCGCTTCTCCGCTTCCGGCAGGAAGTGCAGCTCGCACGCATGGTGACGAGCCCCTACGTCTGCCGCATTCATGAGTTCTTTACGCTTCCTTCGCAGGGCGATCGAGGGGCTATAGCCTTCCTGACCATGGAGTGCCTGGAAGGAGAGACGCTGGCGGACCGCATCGCGCAGCAAGGGCCGTTGCCATGGCGAGACGCCGAATCGATCGCTTTGCAACTCTGTGAGGGACTGGAAGCTATTCACAGAGCGGGCATCATCCATCGGGATTTCAAGTCGCGCAACATCATGCTCACCATGAGGAAAGGGGCCATCAGAGCTGTAGTGATGGATCTGGGATTGGCTCACCGCTCGTACCTGGATGAGACAGTCCCGAAAGGCGGCAGCCCCATTACTCTGGTCGGCACGGTCATGGGTACACCCGACTTTATGGCGCCTGAGCAGTTTGAGGGCACGACGGTGACGCCGGCGACTGATATCTATGCATTTGGGGTAGTGCTGTATGAGATGGTGACGGCCCGGCTGCCATTTGAAGCTTCGACTCCCGTGGCCGCCGCGGTGCGCCGCGCCAAACCTCCGGCACCTGTTTCTTCCATTCAGGCGGGCGTGCCGCACCGGTGGGAAACGGTGATTGAGAAGTGTCTACAATTTGAACCAGCACAGCGCTATCAATCGGCGACCGAGCTCGCGGCCGCTCTTCAGCGTTCCTCGACGATTACCGCGGGGCTTCGGACGTTGATGGCCAACCGGCCGCGGCGGCGTCAGTTGGGCGTGGTGATGGCGTGTTTGGCGCTGCTTTTCGCGACTGTCGTGGGGTTCAAGTGGTATCGGGCTTCCCACTTACACAGGGTGCCCGAGGTGGCGCAGAGGTTTTATCGCGAAGCCACTGAAGCGTTTCGCAATGGCAGCTATTTGACGGCAACCAGACAGTTGCAAGTGGCGTTGAATGCAGACCATGATTTTGTTCTAGCCCATGCTCGACTGGCCGATGCTTTCAACGAGTTGGACATGACCGGCGAGGCGCAGCGTGAGGTAAATCAGATTAAGGAGGAACTGGTGGACCAGCTTTCCTCAGCCGAGCAGACGTACGTTAACGCCGTGCGGGAAACCATTCGGCCAGACTTGAACGGCGCGTTGAAAGACTACCAGAACTTACTCGCCGCGGCGGACTCGGCGCCGGAACGCTCTGGGGCGATGGTTGACTTGGCCCGGACGGAAGAGCGGGCGGGCAAAATCTCTGACGCGATGAAGCATTATGCACAAGCGATCGGCCTCGACCCATACTCTCCGACGCCCTACCTGCGAAAAGGGATTCTCGAAAGCCGCCGGGGTGGACAGCAGGAGGCGGATGAGGATTTCGCTAAGGCCGAGAAAATTTATGGGACAAATATAAATCTGGAAGGGACGGCGGAGGTTAGCTATCAGCGCAGCTATGTAGCGAGCAAATTGGGGGCAATCCATGAGGCGGAGGCACGCAAGTTTTTTCAGGATTCGCTTGACGCCGCCGAAAAAATGCAGAGCGCCGCTCTGCGTGTGCGCGCGCTTTCGAGGCTCAGCGCGATCGAGTACGGAACGCAAAATGACGAGAAGGCTGGCGAGGTCGCCGAAAATGCGATTCGGCTCGCGGAGGAGAACGGAGTTCCGTACTGGGCGACTGACGCGCGGGTTCGGCTTGGCAATTCGTGGATTTTTCGTGACACGAATAGGGCGAAAGAGATTCTCCAAAGGGCACGCCGCGAAGCGCAGCGCAATCAGTGGCCTCGTCTACTTGCAGTTAGTCAAATGAGTCTGGCTGCCCTGTTCGTGGACGAGCAGAGGCTTCAACCGCAGAAGGAGGTCATAACTCTCGCCTCCCCTGCTTACGATTACTACAGGACTTTCGGCTTTGCCCAGGAGTCCTTCCAATGCGAGATACTGCTGTCCCGTTCCGAAGCTTTCCTCGGACTGTTTACCGAGTCGCTTCGACACGCCACGAAGGCGCTTGATCTTGCGAACGCTCTGGCCACTCCCCTTGAGCTGCTCCAGGCTCACGAGGCAATGGGGAACACGTTGTTCTCGCAAGAGGGCTATCCATCTGCGCTTGACCATTTGGAATCCGCGTTCCGGCTGGCGGCGGGAATGTCTGCGGACTACCTTTCCGAGGAAGCCTCGTTGACGGCACAAGCGCTTTGCCGGATGGGCCGATTTGAGGAGGCAAAGCTGGCGGTTGCCCAAGTTCCCGAATCGACCTGGAAGGGCGGCAGCCGGGCGAAACTGCGCTTCCTTCTTTTTCAAGCCGAACTCCTGAAAAGCCAGGGGAGGTACAAAGAAGCGCTGCCGGTCGCCGAGCGGGCTCTACGCGAGGGCGCAGAGGCAACCGGACAGAATTGGGAATTCGAGCTGATTGCTGCGGAGAGCTTGGCGCGAACGGGCAAAACTAGAAAGGCGCTGGCGCTTTGCGATGAGATGCTGCCGGGCGGGGAACAAAGTCCGGTCATCGTCGCGCAGGCCAAACTGGTCAAAGCTCGCGGGTTGCTCGAGATGCGCCAGTGGCAGCCGGCGAGATCCCTAGCCGAAGACGCCAAAGCGTTTTTTGCGGTTTCGGGTCAGAAGGAATCGGAGCTAGTGAGTCTATCGCTACTAGCCAGAAGTTATAGAGGCATCGGTTCCGTGATTGAGGCGAAGGCTGCCACCCAAAAAATGCAAGACATGCTTTCAGATTTCGAGCATAATTATGGAACCGGCGGTTATCGGCTCTTTGTGAAGCGATCGGGGATAGCCGAAATGGTCTCCGGTGGGGGTCGCGAACAGATCGGCGGTGCTGCAGTATCGCCGAATGGAATGGAAAGGAAAACTCAATGATTCGGAATGTGCTGCTGCCTCTCGCTGGCGCCGCTCTTGCGGCGGCGTGCGAATGTCAATAACGAGCCATGGACAATCTTGGAACACGTTAACACCAACCACACCGATCAGGGGATCGAAATTGACGGAGTTCCCTCAGCCAATACGGTCACCCTGAAGACAATTGCCCTCAGCGATTCGTTCGGTCCCGCAGCGACCGCGGCCGGGGCGACTCCGTTCGGTTCCTATCAAAACGCCGCTTGTGGCGCTGCATCCCAATGCACGACAATCTGGGAAATTGTGGTCACACTCAAGACTGACCAGCCGCACCCAATTCGCAAGTCTTTCCCTTGTTCTGCTGGCCCGTGCCACGTCGACATCCCGTCGCAATAGTGGGCAAGGCTGACTGCGTCGGCGCGAGTGACCCCGTCAGCCCATCTCTGTCTTCAACCACGCCTTCGCAAACCGCCAATCATTCTTCACCGTTTTCACTGAGCAATCCAGCACCTTGGCCGTTTCTTCCTCGGTCAATCCTACGAACCAGTGCAGTTCCACCACCTGCGCTTGCCGGGAACTGAGTCGAGCCAATCGGTCGAGGGCTTCGCTTAGCGCGAGAAATCCAGCCAGATCGCGAAAGATGGCGGGACCCTGTTCGTCGAGGGCGACCTTCTGCAAGGCGCCGCCGTGACGTTCAGCTCCGCGCTTGCGCGCGTGGTCGGTCAATACACGCCGCATGCTTCTGGCCACCGTACAAAACAGGTGCTTGCGATTTTCCCATTGGAACCCTTGGCCATCGAACAGCCGCAGATACGCTTCGTTTACCAAGGCGGTGGCTTGCAGGGTGTGGTCGGCGCGCTCTCGCTGCATGTATCCGCGCGCCACTTGCCGCAGTTCGTTATACACCAGCTCAAAGAGGACCTCGGGCGATTCCGGCCGAGACCGATAGGTTTCGACGAGTGACTCTTCGGGCTCTGCGGTGTCGGACATCAGCGAAGCTGCCATTATACTGGCCGTATCCTTCATAACAGTTGTCCAAAGACTGCGATCACTTCGTCCACACCATGAACCAGCAGCGCGACGACCAGCATCTGCCAAAGTAGTAGAAACGTAACCATCGTTACCGTGAATCCTGAAAACAGCGTGACCACTCTCACCTTCATGACCTCCTCCTTTTGAGAACGCCGCTTCGTGCCTTCTCACTTGAACATGCGCAAAAATGAACGGTTTCGGGCAAATGAACCGAGAAGAAATATGGAGGGCGATTAATCTGCCCAACTGTAAACCACGGTCCCCGATCCACTCGTGGGCACGGAGCTGAGGCGCAAGTAGCAAGCCGCGGCACGCAAGCGGACGGTGAGACTCTTGTCGTTCAGCATCGATTGCGCGTCCGTGGCCAGCGTGGGATCGTCGAACAGCGCGATCGCCTGGATCGCGGCGGCGCGAACCGGCGCGTCTTTATCGGTCAATGCCTGCTCGAGGGCAGCGATCACTTCCGGGTCCTTCTTGGCTCCCAGCAACAGCGCAATCGCTGCCCGGTTGGCAGTGGCCGGGTTTGACATCGCCTTCAATAGCATGGTGATGCCGATACCGGCTCCTGGCAGCGGCGCGAGCGCTCCGCCGTAACGCACCGCGGTCAACATCAGCGGCTTTGGTGTTTCAAGGGTGTGCAGCCCGTCGCGCTCTTCGCGGGCCATGAAGGTGGAGGAAGTCGTGGTTTCTCCTTTGAGAAGGCGGATCAGCGCTGCGCGGGCGGCTGGATCGTCCCTTTCGAACAACTCTTTGGCGGCGGCAAAGCGCACCTCGGGTGTGCGGTCGTCGAGCGCGACTCGCAGAGCCTTGAGGTTGTTTGTTTGCGCGAGGCTTGCCACCACCGCCAATCTCACGTGCACGTCCTTGTCATTCAGCATCGCTGCGAGACTTCCTTGGTAGGGCTGTTTCGAGCCGATCAGAGTGAGTGCCGTGACCGCTTCCCGGCGCGTGTCGGGGTTCTTGGCGTGCATGGCGGAATCAATCATCGACAGAGCGGTTTCGCCCGGCAAAGCCGCCTGTGCGAGCCCGCAGGCTAGCAATACGGTGGTCGCGGCGATCAGTTGGGTTTTCATGGCTAGGTCCTTTGTTGGTGGAGCGTTTCTCCGCTCTCACAGACATAAGCGCAGTGGCTGCGGAAAAGGGGCAAAATTAGTTTGATGCCAGCAAAACGGGCGGTTTGAAGCTATAGCCGGAGTGTTTGACGACCAGACTCGCTGCACCGAAGAGCTTGGCGTCTGTGACCGAACGGTTCTCCGCCGCCATCCAGCCATTGCCTGTCTTTTCGAAGGTTTGAATAAAGCTGACGGATTTGGTCCAGAAGGATGGCCGCTTGGCGGGGCTGCCTTCCACTTGCACAACCGCGTAGTCCGTGGCATCCACCCAGACGCGCCCGCTGACCAGAAACTTGGAGGCGGTTTTGGGCTGAATCTCAAACACATAGGCCCAGCGGCCGTTGAGCTGTTCGCTGCCGGTTAGCTGAAAATCGTAATTTTGGTCGTTCAGGCGGTTGCGGCTTTGTAGTTCGGGTTGCGATGCTTCAACTTCGGATTCGAGCAGCTTATGGAATACGTGGCTGCGAACAGCGCCATCGCCGCATTCTGATAGGATTGAAAAATGCTTGGTTCCGTCGCGCTCGCGCGTCCAATTTACCAGCATCTCGGCGTGGCGTTCTTTGTTGTCCAGGGTGTATTGCGACAGCCAGGTGTAGGCGGGCAGGGAAGACTGCCGGAGCTGATCGTACTGCCTCATATGGTCTAGAATTTCGTCTTTCGTCAAAGCGGGCGCAGCAAATGAGGCCAGCGCCGAAAGCAGGATGAGAATTGCGGTTTTCATAGATTTCGATCTCCTGCCGCAACATGCGTACTCCAGCGAAAAAAGAGGCAAACAACCTGCGAGCACGAGTTCAGACCCTTGGTCACTTATTTGAAGCGCTGACTAGCGCCTCGAGGATCGCGAGCTGATAAACTGCACGTTTCATGAAACGCAGATCTTTCCTCCAAGCCGCGCTGGCTGGCCCGCTGATTGGTGGGGCGCGCGTCCAGGCGATTCCCATCTGGCCTAACCCGATACTCGACACTCATCTCCATCTCCGTGCCGATCCAGACGCCTGCTTCACGCACATGCAAGGCTGCGGAGTTACGCACGCGGTGCTGTTGACCCGTGACTCCGACGAAGAGAAAGCAAAAGGCGAAATGGCAAAGCGCCCGAACCATTTTGCGCGCTCCGTATCGACCGATCCGGCCGCGCCCAATGCCTCCGAGACCCTTCGCAACGCGATTGCCGATGGCGCGGTGAGCATGGGTGAATTGAAGTATCACCTGGCTCTTGATTCACCCGAGATGCGCCGTGTCTATGACATTGCCGCTGAGATGAAAGTGCCTCTCATGATGCACATCCAGAACTTCCCGCACTTTCCCGGAGAGCTTCCTTACAACACCGGATACGAGCGCTTCGATCGAATTCTGCGAGCCTACCCAAAAGCCAATTTCATCGGGCACGGGGACCTGTTTTGGGCGCACATCAGCGCGGATGTTCCTACCGATCGCGGTTACCCTGCCGGACCGATTCAACGCGGGGGCTTGACCGACCGTTGGCTCTCCGACTTTCCCAATCTGTATGGCGATCTATCCGCGAACTCCGGCAATAATGCGCTCTCGCGCGATCCCGATTTTTCGCGAGGGTTTATTGTTCGACACCAGACGAAATTGATCTTTGGTAGCGATTGCAGTTGCAGCGATGGCCATGGTGCGGGCGTTTCGCAGAATCATAATCCAGAGGCGAGCCGCCTTGCCGGGAAATGCGTAGCGAGAGAGACTCTGACGCTGGCATGGGGGCTGACTACTCCTGAGGTCTTCCGCAAAATCACCTGGGAGAACGGCACCCGCGTGTTTAAGATCTTCCAGGTTTAGCGCCGCAACGGCTGAGATTGTGGGCCGAAGTCACCAAGGCCGCATGCGAGAGAGCCTGCGGAAAGTTTCCCACCATTCGGCCCCGCGTTGTATCGTACTCTTCCGAGAGCAAGCCGACGTCGTTTCTCAAATCGAGTAGGCGCTCGAATAAGTCAATCGCCTCTTGGCAGCGGTTTTGCCGCACATAGTTATCCACCAACCAGAAACTGCAGGCCAGGAACGCACCCTCGCTTACCGGTGCTTTCCCGCCGCTACCACAGGTGTGATAGCGCAAAACCAGCCCATCCCGGAGCAATTCCTTTTCGATAGCGGCCACGGTGCCTACCACGCGTGGATCAGTGGCCGGCAAAAAGCCCATCAGAGGAATGAGTAGCAAGCTGGCGTCTAA
Source organism: Bryobacterales bacterium (assembly GCA_963764105.1). Taxonomy (GTDB): domain Bacteria; phylum Acidobacteriota; class Terriglobia; order Bryobacterales; family Bryobacteraceae; genus Bog-105. The sequence goes on along the minus strand of CAVXRP010000005.1, from coordinate 159,053 downwards.
CGTACTGCCACCGAAATACTGCACAAATGAGTTCTTCTGCGGATTGAAACCTGCACGGCAAATCTCATCGTGCATATCCTGGCGCAGTCGCCGCCATGCCTCTGTCGCTCCCGAGATTCCGAAATGCTCCACTGTGCGGATGGCTCGGTCCAGAGCCACCCAAGCCATCACCTTTGATTCAGTAAACTGCTGGCGGTCGTCTCGTACCTCCCAAAGTCCGGCGTCGGGATTTCGCCACTCTTTCTCGACTTGTTCGATGAGTGCTTGCTCGAACTCCCATGTCTCCTCGGTCTCGGCCAGTCCCGCCTCGCGGGCTTGGTAGAGGATATCCAGGACTTCGCCGTAAACATCAAGTTGGAACTGCTGGGAGGCTGCATTCCCCACGCGCACAGGTTTTGAGGCTTCATAACCGGATAACCAGCTCAGCTCGCACTCACTGAGCCGCCGTTCGCCGGCCAGACCGTACATGATTTGCATCTTGTCTGGACTGGCGGCCACGGCACGCAGCAGCCATTGTCTCCAAGCGGCCGCCTCTTGTTGGAATCCTGCGTCGATCAGCGCCCGCAAGGCGAACGTGCCATCTCGCAGCCAGCAATAACGGTAGTCCCAATTCTTTTTTCCGCCGATCTCTTCGGGCAGGGAAGTTGTGGGTGCGGCAATAATCGCGCCGGTCCTTTCATCGGTCAACGCTTGCAAAGTAATCAGCGAGCGCAGGACCTCCCGAGGCCATTCGCTCTGACCTTTATAACGGCTGGCCCACTGGGTCCACATCTCTTCCACTTTGGCGATCGACTGTCGCACATCCGGCGGCTCGGGCGCTGGCTCGTAAGACGGACCCCCGGTTAACGAGAATGCGATGGATTCAGCGGCGCCTATGGAAAACTCAGCGCAAACTTCCCCCTTTTTGCCGATGGTAAGGGAGGTTTCGGAGTTGATCGTGAATCGATCCGGCCCGGCGGTTGCCTCACAACGGTGGTGAGAGACTGGGCGGATCGCTGGCTGAATCGAACCGTAATCGCCGCGCAAGCGCAATTCCATTCTCATCGGAACGTTGCCCCGCAGCCCGCGAACAAGCCGCAGTACATGGTGACCGCCCGACTCATGATGCATACAGTCGACAAGCGAAACCTTCCCCTCGGAGGTTGAGAAGTCTGTTTCGAGGATTAGGGTGTTCTCCCTGTAGCGGCGCTTGCTGTGAAATGACGCCGCCGGCGCGATGCTCCAGCTGCCGTTGTCCCGATCTCCCAGCAGCGCTGCGAAACAGGCGGGGGAATCAAAGCGTGGGAAGCACAGCCAGTCAATAGCCCCATTGCGGCTCACTAATCCGGAGGTTCTGCGATTCCCGATGAGCGCGTAGTCTTCAATCAATTCGGCCATTATTTCCGCTAGCTTCGCGAAGCGCGGCTTTTACCTCAGGCCACGCAATGGGAAGCGCCGCCCAAGTGCATACCGCGGCCAGCAAAGACCAAACGGAGGAGGCATGCAGCTTTCGAGACTCATCCAGTGTGAGCTTCCCCGCAACGATAGCATCGCCCAGAAGCTTGCAACCCATGGCAATGGGGATGAGTGGTTGCGTCCGCGAGCGCTCCTCAGTGCCGGCTGCGGCGAGGCATGCAGTCATGGAGTAACTCAGCAGCCCCGGAAACGCGTCAGGCACCTGGAGCATCGCATACGCTTGGCGCGAGGCATGGACTTTCCTCGTACTGAAACGTGGCCAACAGGGCTGCGGCAGCTTCTTCAAAATGCCGATCTGATAAAGCGCGACCGCGCCTAGCGCCGCGCATGAAACAAAGCAAAGCCCAATGATGCCTCTTCGCCGCCGCAAAAATGGCTTCGAACTTTCGCGTAGCTCGAGGCCGAGTTCTTCGGGCGTGACCGATCTCTTCATCTAACTTTCTTTCGAACACTCGCGAACAGCACTCCCGCCAGCACGAAGGCGGCAGACGCAACCAAGCCGCGATGCGCTCCTAACGTCATCAGTTCCCGGTCGAGCGAACTCTGCACGCTGTAATCCTTGGCGCGGGCGTCGAAAATGCCGTGAGCCGCGTACTCACCCGCTACCGGCTCAAACAAGTTATCGGGGCGATCGGCCGACACAGGTTGGGAGGTCTGCTGTCCACCGTAGGCGTGGTTGGCGAGATACTTGTCGGCAAAGGCAGGAGCCAATTCGTTCCCGTAAATCGCCGTCACGGTGGGCAATCCGACGTACACCTCCCGCCTCTTGTGAGTCGAGGCCCAAACAATGGCGCGCGCGGCCACTTCGGGTTGAAAAATAGGTGGGACGGGCTGAGGGTGGCGCGGCAGCCGCGTTCGGCACCAGCTAAACTGCGGCGTGTTCATAGCCGGCAGCATCACCGCAGTGATATGTACCGCGCTCTTATCGTGCAGGAGCTCGGAACGGAGAGAATCGGTAAAACCCACAATCGCATGCTTCGCGCCGCAATAAGGAGATTGCAATGGTATAGATCGAAACGCCAACGCTGAGCCTACTTGCACGATGGTCCCGCGATTTCTCGCCTGCATGCGTTTTAGAGCGGCCATTGTGCCATAGACTTGTCCTAAGTAAGTTACTTCGGTCGCGCGCTTGAACTCTTCCGGGGTGATTTCGCGGAAGGGTGCGAACACTGTGGTCATGGCATCGTTCACCCAGATGTCAATGGGGCCCAGTTCTTCCTCAGCGCGCTGGGCGGCGTGTTCGACCTGTCGAGCATCCGCGACGTCAGCTTGCAGGACAGCTGCTTTGCCGCCTAATTCCTCTACTTCGCGACGCGCTGCCTCCAGCCGCTCTAATCCACGGGCGATCAGACCGATGTGAGCACCCTTGCGCGCGAATTCAGCGACCACGGCTCGCCCGACTCCAGCGGACGCTCCCGTTACCACAACCACTTTGCCTTTTAGAGTGTTTTGCATCTTGCGACCGAGTTACTGACACTTGTAGGACGAGAAGCGACGATGATTGTTTCTCGATTGCTCCGCCGATTACTATTCGCAGCCGTGTAACGGAAGTTTAGACACGGTAAACGAAAGTTCCCCTGGTATTTTGGCCAACTGGAAAAATAGGGTTCGCCGTTTCATACTCTCTTTACAAGGGGCAAACTGTGATAGACAGAAAATTCCGCGTATTTAATAGTGTAAATGGCGTATCTTCATCTTACTCGAATCGCAAGGGTAGGGAAAAACTACTATCGATCACTTGCGCCTTCTTGCTTTTTGTGGCACTTGGCCCCCGATTGGCAGCTCAATCGATCACCTCCGGCGATATTACCGGAACGGTGACAGATCCCTCGGGCGGCGTGGTAGCAAACGCATCAGTCACTGTTACGAACACGGGCACAAATGTATCCCAGCAGACGGCGACAAATGCAGAGGGGACGTATCGGGTTTCGTTTCTGACACCCGGTACATACCAGGTCACGGTAAGTGCCAGTGGTTTTCGCACACAGCAGCGCCGAGGGCTAGTGGTAAACCCGGGACAGCCTACCTCGGCTAGTGTGCAATTAACGCTGGCGACCGAATCGCAGACCGTGAACGTAGTTGAATCGTCCTCTGTTCTTCAGACGGAAAACGCCGACGCGAGCACCTCCTTTAACCGCGAGATGATTCAGAATTTGCCCAACCCCGGCGGCGATATCACTTATGTTGCGCAGACGGCGCCCGGCGTGGTCATGAATACGCAAGCGGGTTATGGTAACTTCGTTGCCGATGGAATGCCCGCTACGTCTAACCTTTTCTCCATCAACGGGCAGAACTATAACGACCCGTTTTATGGCATCAACAATAGCGGTGCTTCCAATCTCCTGCTGGGCGCAAATGACATTAGTGAAGCTAGCGTCATCAACAGTCCCTATTCGGCGCAGTACGGTCAGTATGCCGGTTCGCAAATTACCTACATCACGAAATCCGGGACCAACGATTTCCACGGGGATGCCATTTACATGTGGAATGGCCGCGCTTTGAATGCGAACCAGTTTTTTAGCAATCAGGTGGGCGAACCCACTCCGTTCAATAATTTCAATCAGTGGGCCGCGGGTGCGCAAGGCCCGATCTGGAAGAACCGCACATTCTTCGACGTGGATTATGAAGGACTGCGCAATGTGTTGCCGACCGCCAGTACTCTCACTCTGGTGCCCAGCCCGCAATTCGAGGCGGCCACGCTGGCAAACCTAATGGCCAACGGAAATTCCGGCGAAATTCCTTTTTATAACAAGATTTTCTCGGTATACAACAATGCGCCCGGCGTGGGTGCGGCCACGCCCGTTCCGCAGAACGGTGGCTGCCAGAATTTCACGGGCCTGCCTGCCGGCGTGCCTTGCGCGCTTGAGTTCCGGACCACACCTCCGAACACCAACAAAGAATATCAATGGGCGGCCCGCGTGGATCACAATATCTCAGCCAAAGACCATTTCTATGTGCGCGTTCTCCGCGATAACGGCTATCAGCCCAGTTACACCAGTCCTTTCGGCGCCGTCTTTAATGATCAAAGCAATCAACCCCAAATGTCAATGCAGGTCTCAGAAGTGCATACCTTCGGACCGAACACGGTTAATCAATTCAGTGGGTCTGGTCTGTTTTATGCTGCCGTCTTCCAACCGTCTGACCCAAGCGGCGCGTTGTCGGCCTTACCCACATTTCTGAACTTCTCCGGTACACCCTTTTCATCCACCGGTGCTTGGGGTGAGCCAGGTCCTTTCTTTTTTCCGCAGGGAAGGCGCGTATTTCAGTATCAAATTCTTGACGATTTTTCGCATATCATCGGCAAGCACACTGTGCGTTTAGGTTTCAGCTGGCTCCACGACAACATCACCGATTTGGATTTCGAAGGTGTCGGAGGGCCGATCAACGGTTCAATAACCACAACCCTGACTGACTTCTTCAATGGCGGCGGCGCGAATACATCGCTAAGCCAAGCCTTTCCTTCATCCCCTGAGCAAGGTCTGCGTTTCAATACGTTTGGAGGTTACATTGCCGACGATTGGAAGGTTACGGATCGTCTTACCCTTTCGTTGAACCTGCGGCTTGAAAATTACGCCAATCCCACGTGCGACTCCAATTGCTTCTCGCGGCTCACAACCGCCTTCACCGGCGTGCCGTTCGCCAGTGCCGCGTCCACGCCCTATAACCAGTTCATCGTGGCCAACCAACACAATGCGTACCCCAATACCCAGACCATCGTCTGGGAACCAAGAGTGGGTATTGCGTGGCGGCCCTCCCAGAGTGACAAGACCGTGATCCGAACGGGCGCCGGCATCTTCGCGGACGAATTGCCGGGAGGTTTGGCGGAAGACGCGGCTTTTAACTCTCCAAGTTTTAACGCGTTCACCATCGGCAACGGATCCATTGCACCAGGTGTGGGCGGAAGTCTATTCACCACCGCCGCGCAAGCGAATCAAGCTTTGCTCTCACAGTTCGGTTCCGGTGGGAGTTTCAATTCCATCTCCCAATCGGTTCCCGGTTTTGCGGCTCCCAGTTTCGATTCGTTCCCCAACATGTTCCATCAGCCTACCTACTACAAATGGAACTTCGAAATCGAGCAAGCGCTAATGGCGAATATGTCGCTCACCATTAACTACTCCGGGATGCATGGCAGTCATCTGCCGCTAGCCGACGAAGGGTTGAACGCTTACTGCCCTCCCAGTGTATGCCCCAACGGCTTTGCCGGCCTGCCGGTAGTGCCAGCCAACCAAGCGCTCGGCCTGGTGACGCAATACCTTTCGGCGGGGACGTCGAGCTACAACGGCGTGACAGTCAGCTTGCAGCGCCGTGTCTCGACTGGGTTGAACTTTAGTCTGAATTACACCTGGAGTCACGCGCTCGACGACGTGTCAAACGGCGGCGTGGCGAATTTGCCGTTCGGCATTTTGGATACTGATCCCAGCATTACCACGCTCACGAACCCGTTCAATATCCATTCCAATTACGGCAGTGCGGATTACGATGTGCGGCATTACTTTAGTGCGAATTTCGTGCTGACAGATATGTTCCGTCACGCCGGATTTCATTACGGAACCAACCGCGTGTTTGGAGGTTGGACGCTATCGAGCAACTGGTTTTTCCGCACCGGTTTGCCCTTCACACCGATTGATAACGCGGATGTGGCGCCACTGTTAGGTTTAAATTACTCCGGCAGTATCTTCGCTTCGCCGTCGACGTCCATTTCCGCAAGCTGTAACAATGCCGTGAATACTCCTTGTCTGAGCACTTCGCAATTTGCTCCCAGCGGATTACTCACCGGCTTCGGCACGGCGGGCCGGAACTCCCTGCGGGGGCCGAATTTCTTCGATGTCGATATGGCGCTTATGAAGGACGTCAAACTTACCGAACGGATTACCTTTTCCTTTGGCGCTCACGCTTACAACCTGTTCAACCATGCCAACTTCGATCAACCGGTGAACGATATTTCCAACCCGCAGTTTGGCTACAGCATCGCCGCCGTGGGACCTCCCACCAGCCTTCTTGGCTCGTTCGTGGGCGCGGGCAGTTCGCCGAGGTTTGTTGAGATTAAAGGCATTCTGCGGTTCTGAGTAACACGCGCAAGGCGGGCGCGCTGTCAAGCGCCCCGCCCCAATGTGAATTCCATGTTTGGCGTCTCTTCCTATTGCACAATAGGTCAGATGTCCACTCTCATGACCGCCGGCGAGGCGATTGTCTCAGCCCTGGAAGCCAACGGCGTGCGCACGCTGTTTGGCCTTCCAGGCGTCCAGATGTATCCGCTGTTTGACGCGCTCTACCGGCGCCGTCATACTATTCGGACCGTTGCCTCACGCCATGAACAGGGTTGTGCCTATATGGCTTACGGTTTTGCGGCATCTACCGGCCAGCCCGGCGTCTTCTCCGTCGTTCCCGGCCCCGGGATTCTAAACGCAGGCGCAGCTCTCAATACCGCCTGGTCTGCCAACGCGCCCGTCTTATGCATCACTGGCGAAGTTGCCACGCCCTTCATCGGCAAACGCCGCGGGCACCTGCACGAAATGCCAGACCAACTCGCCACCCTTCGTTCCATCGTCAAATGGGCCGAAAAAATCGACCACCCCGCTGATGCTCCCGCCGTCATCAACGAAGCCTTCCGTCAAATGCTCTCCGGGCGGCGTGGTCCTGTCGCGGTTGAAATTCCTTGGGACGTGCTGGCCGCCAGTGAGCTTGTACCTGAGGTTCAGCCCGCCTACATTGATCCACCGCTAGCCCCTGATCCCAAAGCCATCGAGCAAGCCGCTGAACTACTCGTTACCGCCAAGCATCCACTGATTCTGGTGGGCAGCGGCGCCCAACATGCCGCGTCCGAAGTACGCGCTCTAGCCGAAGCTCTCGAGGCGCCGGTCTCTGCGTTTCGTGGCGGTCGCGGCATCATGCCGGAAGACCATTACCTCGGTCTCTCTAACTACGCCGCGTCGCGCCTTTGGCCGCAAGTGGACGTCTTACTCGGCATCGGCTCGCGCCTCGAACTCCCTTATTTGCGTTGGACCAAAAACTATATGCAAAACTGCAATGCGCCGGACGCTCCTCCGCCACTCATCCGCATCGATATCGACCCTAGCGAAATGCAGCGTCTCCGCCCGCATGTGCCCGTGGTCGGCGATTCCGCGCTCGCCACCTCCGCATTGCTCGAAGCACTGCGCCGGCTTGGTGCCCAGCCCACCGGACAGCGGCGCGATATCTCCGCTGCCAGGACGCTTGCCGCTCAAGCCATCCAGAAAATTCAGCCCATGGTGGGGTATCTGGAAGTTATTCGCGAAGTGCTCCCACGCGACGGCTTCTTCGTTCGCGAGGTCAATCAGATAGGCTTCACCTCCTGGTATGCGTTCCCGGTATTCGAACCGCGCACTTACGTGACGGAGGGCTTCTCCGGCACACTCGGCTATGGCTTCCCCACTGCTTTGGGCGTGAAAGTCGCCCATCCGGATAAAGCGGTCATTTGCGCCAGTAGCGACGGCGGCTTCCTCTTCGGCCTGCAAGAATTGGCCTCCGCCGCGCAAGAGAAGATCAACTTGGTGACTCTCGTCTTCAACAACAACGCTTTTGGTAACGTCCTCCGAGACCAGCAACTCGGCTTCGATAACCGCATCATGTGCGCCGAATTGCAGAACCCCGATTTTGTGAAGCTTGCGGAGTCGTTCGGTATAACAGCGCACCGCGCCGATTCACCTGAAGCTCTGCGCCCGATCTTGGCTCAGGCCCTTGCCGGGAACTGCCCGGTGCTCATCGAAATTCCCATCGCCCGCGGGAGCGAAGTCTCGCCGTGGGAGTTCGTGAGCTTCAGGGCGTAAGTCGAAACGTGCCATAATGCCTAACGCGCTATGAAGCTAGTCACTCTCGCCATCCTCACCGTCACCGCGGTTCCAGCACAAGACCTCCGTCTTGGCATCATCGGCACTGACACCTCCCACGCGATCGCCTTCACTAAAACCCTCAACGATGCGGCTAGTCCCGATCATGTCCCTGGCGCGCGCATCGTCGTCGCATTTAAAGGGGGTAGCAGCGACATTGAAGAGAGCGCCAACCGCGTCAACAAATACGCCGCTGAATTGCACGATAAATGGAACGTGCCATTCGTGGATACAATCGCCAGCCTCTGTCCTCTGGTGGATGGCCTACTGCTCGAAAGCGTCGATGGCCGTCCCCACCTGTCTCAGTTTCGCGAAGCTGTGCAATGCGGTAAACCGGTGTTCATCGATAAGCCTCTGGCGGCAACGCTTGAAGACGCAAGAGCCATCGCAAGCCTCGCCGCCCAAGCTCACGTTCCCTGGTTCAGTTCTTCTTCACTGCGCTACAGCGCCATCGAAAATATGAAGAGCCCGGATACCATCGGCGCCATCGTCTGGGGTCCTGGTCCGCTTGAGCCTCATCATCAACTCGACCTCACCTGGTATGGTATCCACGCCATCGAAATGCTGTACACCCTTTTCGGCCCCGGCTGCGTGGAAGTGAGCCGCATGAAGTCCGCCGAGGAAGATGTCATCACCGCCCGCTGGAACGACGGGAAGCTTGGCACCGTTCACTTGCAGCGTCCCTATGGGAAATTTGGCGCCGTTGTTTTTTTAAAAGGCGAAAAGCTCAGCGCTATGCCCGAAATCCAGTTCAGCTATGTGCCGCTGGTGCGCGCCATTGTGGCCTTCATGCAAAGGAAGCAGCCTCCCGTGCCGAACGAAGTCACTCTAGAAATGTTCGCGTTCATGGATGCCGCGCAACGCAGCGAAGCCGCCGGTAGTAAGGCTGTTGCCTTGAACAAGTGACCGCCTTGGGAAGCTCAATCGCTTGCCCCTGCATAAGGCCAGAAGAGAAACACCGCCCAGCCAATGACGCCCAGCACGATCAAAACCCAGCAAGCGCCATTAAACCAGCGCGCCTTCGATATTTCACGCCAGTGGTCGGCGCCCGCGCCATAACGGACAAAAACATCAACAAAGATCTCACGAGCGCTTTTCACATTTGACTACTTAATGCGAATGCGTGTGCGTCTTCGCGGGCCTGACATAAGATCCCGCTTCATGAAGACTGCGGCGCGGCTTAGCGAGTTCCCGCCTCACCCAATCCGCCACTTCATGCACACCTACGCCGGCCTTCAGATCAGTGAAAATAAACTGCCGCTCTCCCCGCATTTTCCTCGCATCCTGCTGCATGACTTCGAGTGACGCTCCGACATAAGGCGCAAGATCGATTTTATTGATCACCAAAAGATCGGAGCGCGTAATGCCGGGTCCACCTTTCCTTGGAATCTTGTCGCCGCCCGCCACATCGATTACGTAGATGGAAACATCCGCCAGGTCGGGACTGAAGGCTGCCGCTAAGTTATCACCGCCGCTCTCGATGAAAATTAATTCGACATTTCCGAGGTGCTTTTCCAAATCCGCAATGGCCTCCAGATTCATGGAACAATCCTCGCGAATGGCCGCATGCGGGCAACCGCCTGTCTCGACACCTCTAATGCGTTCGGCGGGAAGAGTGCCTTTGCGAATCAGGAATTCCGCATCTTCGCGCGTGTAGATATCGTTAGTGACAACGGCGATACTGAGTTCCGCCGCCAGCTGCCGGCTAAGACAATCCACCAAAGCGGTCTTGCCACTTCCAACCGGCCCTGCCACACCCACGCGAAATGCCCTACGATTCATAATCTTTCAAAAGAGAAAATAGCGTTGCGCCAACGGCAGTTCACGCAGCGGCTCGCAGGTCAGAAGTTCGCCATCCGCTCTAACTTCGTAGGTTTCCGGATCTACCTCGATCTTAGGCGTGGCCGAGTTATAAATCATATCTTTCTTAGCGATGGTGCGGCACCGTTCCACGGCCACGGCTCGCTTCCGCAAACCCAACTTCGTGGGGACACCGGCATCCTGCGCGGCTTTCGAGACAAACGCAAGCGCGATGCTCTGGCGCGCTCTCCCAAAACTGCCAAACATCGGACGGTACAGCAGGGGCTGTGGAGTCGGAATGGAGGCATTCGCATCACCCATAACGCTCCAGGCAATAAACCCTCCCTTGATAATGATCTCCGGCTTCGTGCCAAAAAACGCCGGTTTCCACAGCACCAATCCGCCAGCTTTCCCGGCTCAATCGACCCCACGGTGTGCGCAATGCCGTGGGTGATCGCCGGGTTGATGGTGTATTTCGCCACATAGCGTTTGATGCGCGCGTTGTCATTACGCGTGGAATCGCCGGCCAACGGACCACGCTGTACCTTCATTTTATGTGCCGTCTGCCAGGTGCGAGTCACTACCTCGCCCACGCGCCCCATTGCCTGCGAGTCGCTCGAAATCATGCTGAATACGCCTAGGTCATGCAAGATATCCTCAGCCGCGATTGTCTCCTGGCGAATGCGGCTTTCGGCAAACGCTACATCCTCAGGCACCATTGGATTGAGGTGATGGCAGACCATCAGCATGTCCAGGTGCTCGGCAATGGTATTCACGGTCAGCGGCCGCGTCGGATTCGTGGACGAGGGAAGAACATTTGGCTGGGAGGCGATGCTGATGATGTCCGGCGCATGTCCGCCGCCCGCGCCCTCCGTGTGATAGGTGTGAATCGTTCTGCCTTTTATGGCCGCCACGGTGTCACCCACGAACCCGGATTCATTGATCGTGTCGGTGTGAATGGCAACCTGAATATCGAAGCGGTCCGCCACTCCAAGACAACAGTCGATGGCGGCCGGCGTGCTACCCCAATCTTCGTGCAACTTCAAACCGCACGCTCCCGCCACAATTTGCTCTTCCAGCGGTTCAGGGGTCGATACATTTCCCTTTCCCAGAAAGCCAAAATTCATCGGCCACTCTTCTGCGGCTTCCAGCATGCGGGCGATATTCCAGGCGCCGGGCGTGCAAGTAGTGGCGTTGGTCCCAGTGGCTGGCCCGGTGCCGCCGCCGATCATAGTTGTGATGCCGTTCGAGAGCGCTTCAAAGATCTGCTGCGGACAAATGAAATGAATGTGGCTATCCACTCCGCCGGCTGTGACAATCGCATTCTCACCTGCAATCACTTCGGTGGATGCCCCAATCACCAACTCAGGATCGACGCCCTGCATGGTATCGGGATTGCCGGCCTTGCCGACTTTCACAATCTTGCCGTCGCGCACGCCAATGTCGCCTTTGACAATGCCCCAATGATCGATAATCACGGCGTTTGTGATCACCAGGTCCAACGACGCCTTTATCGGTCGAGCGGACGGCCGTGCTGCTCTGTCCCATGCCATCGCGAATCACCTTGCCGCCGCCGAATGTAACCTCATCGCCGTAACTGGTGAAGTCTTTTTCGATTTCGGCAAACAGCTCCGTGTCAGCCAGCCGAATACGGTCGCCGGTAGTCGGTCCATAAAAATCCGCGTAGTGACGCCTTGGAATTCTCAAGACTCATAGTTCACCGTTCACTAGCCCGCGATGACCGAACATGCGCCTGAGTCCCGCAAACGCGACCAAGGCGACTTGCTTTTCTTCTCCGGGCTCAAAGCGAATGCCTGTCCCCGCGGCTACATTCAACCTCATCCCGCGCGCCTTCTGCACGGTCGAATTGCAGAGCCTGGTTCACTTCAAAAAAGTGATAGTGACTGCCGATTTGAATCGGCCGGTCTCCGGTATGCCGGACTAACAGAGTCACCTCCGCGCGAGCCGCGTTCGCTTCGATGTCGTGCGCTTCTAGAATGTATTCACCTGGAATCATATGGTTACTGAATGGGATCGTGCACGGTGACTAACTTCGTGCCATCGGGAAACGTTGCTTCCACCTGAACTTCGTGTATCATTTCAGGCACACCCTCCATGGTGTCTTCGCGACCCAGAATTGTTGTGCCGAAAGTCATGATCTCGGCCACTGATTTTCCATCGCGCGCCGCTTCCAGAATCTCCGCGGTAAGAATGGCCACTGCTTCCGGATAATTCAACTTCAATCCGCGCGCTTGTCGGCGGCGCGCGACATCCGCCGCCACGAAAATTAGCAAGCGCTCTTGCTCGCGCTGGGTGAGATGCATTCCCTTAATATATCCTGCGGGGCGCTACTGCGGGCCTGTGCCACACACGTTGTTTGGCTGCTTGCCACATCGCTCGCAAACCATCGCTTATTTGTTGTGCGCTTTGCGCCATGCCCCGAACCACCACACCATCGCTCACCAAAGCGCTGGCGCCCCACTTGACACCGTCTCTCGATATTTCCCTTGCGAGCAAATTCAATTCGTTCTCCAGTGAAAGCCAGCGAGTCCGGCTCTCGCCCGACCGGCAAACATATATGGTACTGCTATACAGATATCTCCCAAATCGAGCCGGGCAAGATAACTTGTGCGACTGCGGTTGAAGTGAGTAGCGTTCGAGGGCGACCGGGTGGCCGCCTGCGAAGATGGAAGTCTCAACCGAGAGATAGTCGAACGCGAAACATTCTCCACTGGCAATACGGCCTGCCGCCAAAGTCTCCCACCAAATCAGGCCTGCTCCCTCAGCCAAATGGATTTGTGTTTTCTGCTCGAAACGCGAATGCGCGAAGGGAATTACCGCATCCGGTAAGTATTCAAGAAGCGCGTCTTTTCCCACACACAGCTGCGTTGTTTGACAGGCGGGCATTCCTTCGCCGCGTGAGCGATACACTCGGGTGGCCCCTACGGAGCTGATTTGAGCCTGTGCGGATGAAGACAAAGTGGCATCCAAAGACAGCCTGTCGCCGCCCAAAATGCCACCCGAAACGTTATGCAGATGAATGAGCGCTTCGCCTGAGCTATTCGGAAACGCCCGCAGAGCCCGCCACGGCGGTTCTTGGCGCGGCACACGCAAAACCGTCTTGTCTCCACTCAAAGTGAAGTTGAGAGAAAGAGTGGCGTTTGTCATCGCCGTTCAACTCACAAAGAGCCGGGTGGAAAGCATGGGATGCCGCATCGACCCTAGTTCCGGGAGATGCGCAAAGCTGCGCACTTCCTCTATGGCGAGCCGGCAGCTTTTGGCGGTTGTATCCACAATCGACGGCTTCAAGTCCCAACTCATCTGGGCCGCCTCCAACTGTCCTAAACGCAGGAGACGTTGGCAGACTGAGATGGCTGAAGTGACACTCTGGTGCAAGAAAGCGGCGACCGTCTCATCGGCGCCCAATCCCAAGCGGCCGGCTGCGTAGCCAAATACCAGGACAAAGTGAGTGGCCTCCGGCCAGATCGCGAGGCTCGGATCGAGAGCGGCGAGCAAGGCTGAAAAACGCCTTCCAAGGGTCAAGCTGGCATCCCGAGATTCACGTGCGATCTTGAGAGCGCTGAGCCGGGCGTTTAAATCGTCAATCGCCTCTACGCGCTCTGCTCTTAGGTGAGCGCTCCGGCAAAATACGGCATCCAACAAAAACGCTTCGGAAAGTAGGTCCTGCAAGAAAGCAAAGAGGCCGTTCAGCGCTAGGTCTCCTTCTTCGATCAGCGTTTCCAGACCGAATGAGTGAGCCAAGGCGCCCACCGGCAGCGCACTATCGGCTAATTGCAGCAGCCGGAGCAAATTTGTCACAAACCCTCGGCGAGGGCAAGTAGCTTGGTGACGGTCTGCCAATTGCGCATGGAGCCGACGGTGCGGAGGACCTTATCGAAGGCGTAACTGCCCATCTTTGACCGGCCAGCGCCATTCGGCAGATACAAGAAGATCTCTTTACCCCGCAAGGAGAAGGCTTCGTTTTTCTCGCAGACAGGATTCAGTTTGACGACGTTGGTCAAATCAGGTTCCTCGGCCAGGAAGATGACGTGGAGGAACTTTGTATCGACACCGGGCTTGAGATATGGATTGTTTTCAGGAACCGCGCGCCATTCGTCCGCGCTCCGCAGAATGACAGTCGTTTCAAATCCAAAGTCTTTTTTGATCTGAGCCTTGAGCAAGCGTGGGAAAGCAGCGGCGGTCTTAGCAGGCGCGGTGAAGACGATGTTGCCACTTTGAATATAAGTCTTTACGGACTTGCAGCCATGAGACTCACAGACGGCAGCCAACGACTTCATAGGCAGTATGTTGTTTCCTCCGACGTTCACACCCCGGAGAAGAGCTATGTAGACCATCAGCCTCTCCCAATGAACGGCATGTTGGTAGCCATAAGGGTGATGAATTGCACATTTGCGTCCAGCGGGAGACTTGCCATGTAAACAACGGCATCCGCCACATGTTTCACATCCATGCGCGGTTCAACTTCAGTAGCGCCATTGGCTTGCAGAACGCCAGACGTCATTTTCTCGGTCATCTCAGTGGCGGCATTCCCTATGTCAATTTGGCTGCAAGCTATATTGAACGCGCGGCCATCGAGGGAGATGCTTTTCGTCAAGCCGGTGATGGCGTGCTTGGTGGCAGTATACGGGGCCGAATTCGGGCGCGGCACGTGCGCGGAGATAGAACCGTTGTTGATGATGCGGCCGCCATGCGGCGACTGAGCTTTCATGAGGAGAATGGCTTGCTGGGCGCAGAGGAAGGCCCCCGTAAGATTGACGTTAACCACCGCGCTCCACTGTTCAAAGGTCAGTTCTTCCATGGGGACAGCCGGAGCGCCTATGCCCGCGTTGTTGAACAAGATGTCGAGGCGGCCAAAGCGCTCTTTTGTTGCTTGGAATAGATGCTTGACGGATGCCGGTTGCGAAACGTCAGTGGGCACGACAAGCAGGTCCGCTGGCGCGAGATCGCGCGTGTGCTGGAGTTCGGCCTCCCGGCGTCCGGCCAGCGCCACAGAGTAACCCGCCTCTGACAGCGCTAATGCGACCGCCCGGCCGATCCCGCTGCCAGCTCCGGTCACCATCGCAACTTTGTTAGCCATGCTAGGCGAGCAACTTTCGAACCACATTACCCGCAACGTCTGTGAGACGAAAGTCACGGCCCTGGAAACGGTAAGTGAGTTTGGTGTGATCGATCCCCATCTGATTTAGAATCGTAGCGTGCAAGTCATGTACGTCCACTGGGTCGTCCGCAATGTTATAGCCTAACTCATCCGTGCTGCCCAACGTGATGCCGGGTTTGAAACCTCCGCCCGCCACCCACATGGTGAAAGCGCGAGGGTGATGGTCGCGACCCAGGAATTTTGAGCGGTTGCGGGCTTCATTCATGGGCGTGCGGCCGAACTCGCCACCCCAGACGACAATGGTGCTATCCAGCAATCCACGTTGTTTTAGGTCTTGAATTAAGGCTGCGGCCGCGCGGTCGGTCTCCTGGCAGAGCGAGGGCAGCCGGTTCACAATATCGTCATGGCTGGATGTGCCGTGATTGTCCCAGCCGCGATGATAGAGCTGCACGAAGCGGACGCCGCGTTCCACTAAGCGGCGCGCCAGCAGACAATTATTCGCGAATGACTTCTTGCCGGGCTCGGTGCCGTACAACTCGTGAATGGCCGCCGGCTCTTGATGAAGATTGACTAAGTCGGGAACGCTTGATTGCATCTTGTACGCCATCTCGTAAGATGCGATGCGGGTGGCTATCTCAGGATCGCCATTGGAGGCCAGATGCTCTTCGTTCAAAGTCTTCAACAGGTCGAGTGAATCGCGCCGCGCCTTTGCAGAGACACCTTCCGGGTTAGTTAAGAACAAAACCGGATCGCCCTGGGAACGGAACTCGACGCCTTGGTAGACCGATGGCAGAAAGCCGCTACCCCAGCAAGCCTTGCCGCCGTCGGGCTGATTTTCACCAGAAATCAAGACGACGAATCCCGGCAGGTCTTTGCATTCGCTACCTAGCCCATAGGTCATCCACGAACCCATGCTGGGCCGGCCGATGATTTGAAAACCGGTGTTCATGAAAATCTGCGCGGGCGCGTGATTGAACTGAGTGGTGTGCATGGAGCGGACGATGGCGATATCGTCCGCCACATTTTTCAAGTGTGGGAGTAACTCGGAGATTTCAGCCCCAGACTTGCCGCAACGGGTGAATTCAAAAGGTGAGCCTAGCAGCTTGGGTTTGCCTTTGATGAAAGCGAAGCGTTCACCTTTGACGAACTCATCTGGGATATTCTGACCGTCGTATTTTTGTAGCGTGGGTTTTGAATCGAATAAATCGACTTGCGAGGGGGCGCCGGCCATGAAGAGATAAATGATGCTCTTCGCCTTGGCCGGAAACATGAGGCCGGTGGGCGCGCTCGCATTAGCCAAAACGTTGGTAAGCGCGGCGGCGCCAATGCCGAAGCCGGTTTGCTTGAAGAAGTGCCGGCGAGTGGAGGCTTTCAAGAGTTCTTGCGAAAATTCCGATTCAAGATTCATGACGTTTATTCCTTTGTCAAAGCCTCATCCATGTTCAGTAAAACGTTCGAAACCATGGTGAGGGCGGCCAGCTGCGGAGCATCCGGTAAGCTGCCGGCCTGGGCGCCGATGGTTTGATAGGCAGCGGCGCTGTCGTCTTGATATGCCTTAAGCTGGCGAGCGTAAAACTCACTCACTTTGTTCAACTCACTGGGCGAGGGCGGACGCGCGACAGTCAAGCGATAGCCGAAATTGATCTGATCTGCGATAGTTTGGCCACCTTCCGATTGAAGCCTCTTGGCGAGAGCGCGGGCGGCGGCGAAAAAATAGGGGTCGTTCAAACTGGTGAGCGCCTGCAGCGGCGTATTGGTGCGAACGCGGCGCACGGTGCAAAATTCGCGACTGGGCGCATCGTAGGTGACTAAACTAGGATAGGGTGCGCTTCGCCGAATAAACGTGTAGATGCTGCGCCGGTAGCGGTCTTCGCCCTCGCTTTGTATCCACTTGTCGTTGCTGTATGGGATATCCCAAACGCCTTCGGGCTGATAAGGATAGACACTGGGCCCATACATTTTCGAGCTCAGTAACCCACTTTCAGCCAGAACGATATCGTGCACCATTTCGGCTTCTACGCGAAAACGTGGACCGCGCGCGTAGAGGCGATTGTAAGGATCGCGCGCTTGCAATTCCTCTGAGACATGAGAATCCTGGCGATAAGTGGCGGACATGACCATTAGCTTTTGAATTTCCTTCATTTTCCAGCCGTCGCGCATGAATTCTGTTGCCAGCCAATCGAGCAGTTCCGGATGGGAGGGAGGGTCTCCCTGACTACCAAAATCTTCGCTGGTTTCGACAATGCCGCGGCCGAAGAGAGTCTCCCAGAAGTGGTTCACGGTCACGCGCGCAGTAAGAGGATTGTCGTCACTGACCAGCCATTGGGCTAAACCGAGCCGGTTCGGCATGGCATCGCGAGGCAGAGGATTGAGGGCGGAAGGGACATCGGCGTAGACGAGTTCGCCCGGACTGGTGAAGGTGCCACGCTCCCGAATGTAAGCGGCAGGTCGCGTAAAGTTCGGGCGCTCTCTCATAATCATGGCGGTGGAGATGCCGAGCTTATCGATCTGTTTTTTTAGCGCGGCGATCTGCGTTCGCGTGGTATCGAGCGAGGGTGCGACGGAGCGATAAGCAGCCGCGAGTTTCTCTTTTTCGCCCGGAGTTCGCTGCGAAAGCGGTTTATCCAGCGCTGCGCGCAAGGAAGCGGGGAGTTGAACTATAAATTCAGGGTTCGGGAGGGCACTGACAGACAGGCGGAAATGCCCCACATTGCGGGAGGTTTTGCGCATTTCGTGTCTCAGCGTAAAAGTGAGAGTGCCGCCGGGCGGAATGTCAGTTACATCCGCCGGAATTAATACAACCTGACGGCGCCGGAGATTGGTATTGGCAGATCCGTCTCCTGTGTCGATAGCCCAACCGGAAAGCTGGTTCGGCCTTTTGTCGACAATGCCTTTGGCGGGATAGCCTTCTTGCGATTCGTCCGCGACTGATGATTTCCAAATCACAGGCCGACCGTTGATCTGCATCTCAACATCGCTCAAGAAGAAGTTGCCATCGGGGTCGCGACCGGGGCCACCGTGCGGCAGAGTGTCGTCCGGCAGAACTTCCAGGCGGACCGCGGTGAGCTTGGCTACCGTGGTTTTGGCGGCGATCTTGTAAGTATCGGCTTGCGGATTTTTGCCTGAAGCGAGGACTGAGCCGTCGGACTCGGAGGTTAGCGTCGCGCCACCTACTGACTCGACGTGAAGCGGCTTAACAACCTCCCAACGCTTCTCACTGGCGACCAAGTCTTTCTCCCATGCCTGCTGGGACGCGTCGAGCTGCGGTGTTTGGGTGTCGAGAACTGTTTGTAATTGGTCAATTTGTGCGTGAAGCTCCTGACTTTTCTTTGCCTGATCGGGAGTGGGTAGCGGCAGCTCTGTTTCAGCCATCCAAGAGTCACCCGTTCCAGCCTTCTTGTGCTCGCCGTTGCTGAAGAAAGCGAGCATTCGATAGTAGTCTTTCTGCGGGAAGGGATCGAATTTGTGATTGTGGCACTGGGCACACCCGAGGGTGGAACCAAGCCAGACGGAGGCGGTTGTATTGACCCGGTCGACGAGGCTATACCAGTAATACTCTTCGACATCAATGCCGCCTTCCTGGTTCAGCATGGAGTTGCGATGAAAACCCGTGGCGATGAGCTGATCTTTGGTGGGGTTGGGTAACATGTCGCCGGCAATCTGATCAATGGTGAACTCACTGAAGGGCATGTCTTGATTTAACGCTTTGATCACCCAATCGCGATACTCCCAAGCCACGCGCGGATTGTCTTTCTCATAGCCGTTGCTATCGGCATAGCGAGCTAAGTCAAGCCAAGGACGCGCCCAACGCTCGCCATAACTTGGTGAGGCTAAGAGATGGTCCACTACTTTCTCATAGGCGTCGGGACTTTGATCGGCGATGAAGGTAGCCACTTCGGCGGGAGTAGGCGGGAGGCCGATGAGATCAAGATAAACGCGGCGCAAGAGAGTGGATTTGGGGGCTTCGGGAGATGGTTTGAGCCCTTCGGCTTCGAGTTTGGCAAGGATGAAGTTATCGATGGAGTTCTTGCACCAGCCGGCGTTGTTCACGTGCGGAACAGCGGGGCGAATCGGCTTCACATAGGCCCAATGTTTCTGAGCTTTTGACGGAGGCAGCGGGGCAGTGGAATCGGGACCCGGTGCGCCGGCTTCAATCCATTGACGGATGGCGGCGATCTCGCCGGTCGAAAGCGCGGGACCACCGTAAGGCATCATGGGCCTCTCCTGAGCCTGCAAACGCCGCACGAGACGGCTGCTATCGGGCTTGCCGGGGACGACAATTTTGCCGGACTCGCTGCCTTGCAGAACTCCGGCGAGTGAATCAAGGCGCAGGCCGTTCTGTTGGACAGCGGGACCATGGCAGGAGTAACAACGTGCGGCCAGGATGGGGCGAACTTTAGAGGCAAAAAGCGGAGAGTCGGCAGCCTGGGCGGTGGGCGGTGCGACTGCCACAGACTCGGAGGGGGGCCCGGCGGCGGCGGCTTGATCGATCCAAGTGCGAATGATTTTCACCTGTGCGTCGGAAAGGGGATTGCCGCCCATGGGCATGCGCGGCGCCTCGGTCATCCCAAGAATGCGCTTTACCAGCAGGCTATCGGCACTCTTGCCGGGAACGATGGCCGGACCTGAGCTACCGCCGCGAAGGAGAGCGCCTGGGGAGGCGAGTTGGAGTTTGCCCATAGCGGCATCGCCTAAGTGACACGGGGCGCACGATTGCTGAAAAATGGGAAGAATATCTTTGTCGAAAACAGGCTTCTGACCGCTCGCGGATTGGGCTGGAGCGAGGGCAGTGGCGAGCAGAAGAGAAGCGATCGTGCCCGATGCGCGATTGAGTCCAAACATGGCGGTATGCATAGAGTGTATCGAAAAAGCGCGCCGCGCGGAGAAAGCGCGGGTTGCCGGATGAATTACCAGCACAACGTCTTGTACCTCTTTCTAATCAGAAGACAGCCGGTCTGCAGAAATGGAACTCGGACTGCTCGCGTAGGGCGGCCATTCCTACCTGCGCGGCGGCTTTCCAGCCGCCGCTGGGCAGGCTTCAGCCGGCCGATAAAATACACAAGTGTATTTTATAAACAGATGCCATTGGCCAAACCAAGCAAGCGCGAGCGCACGCGTCAAAGCCTCATCGACGCAGCCGCTCAAATCATCGGCGAGAAGGGCTTTCACGAAACCTCTCTGGAGCAAGTGGCCGCGCGTGCCGGCATGTCGCGCGGCGCTATCTATGGCAACTTCAAGAATCGCGAAGATTTGTTCCTAGCGGTGGTGAAACAACGCTGGGAGCCGATCGTACCGGACTTCAAATCCGGCGCCACGTTCCGCGAGCTGATGCAGGCCATTGGTAAAGCAGTGGTTGCCGCCGCGCCCTTGCGCCAGAAGAGCGCCGTAGGCGCCGTGTCGTTTCAACTTTTCGCCCTGACCCACCCCGAGATGCGCAAGCGGATCAGCAACCAGAATACCGAGATCTATCGCCAAATGTCTGCTACCCTCGCGCAGTTCGTTTCGGCCAAGGATCTGCCCATGCCGGTGGAGCGCTTCATCCGCGTTCTGCACGCGCTAACCGATGGGCTACTCTTCACGCGATTCCTAACTCCCGATCTCATTACCGACGAGGTGATCCTTTCCGCCTTCGAAGCCCTGGCGCCGAAGAGATGATACGCTCTCAAGGAATGCCACGCCGCTTCGCTCTCCTGTTTACAACCTTCACCTGTTTTATCTGCGCTCAGCCGGTCTTTAACGTGAAAGACTACGGCGCCACCGGAACCAAGTCTGATAACGCTCGTCCCGCCCTGCAACAGGCCATTGATGCCTGCGGCAAAGCCGGCGGAGGCACGGTGTACGTCGGTCCCGGCGAATACACCAGCGGTCAGCTTCACTTGCGCTCCGGAGTTCGCCTCTATTTGGAAGCCGGCGCTACCTTGTTCGCTTCGCTCGATGGCGCGCAGTTTGACCCGTCACCAAAATCCGCACTTATCTCCGGCGAAGACCTGCACGATATCGCTCTTGAAGGCCGCGGCACCCTGGATGGCCAATCCACTTATGAATGGCGTCCCAACAGCATTACCGATTTCTACATTCTCGCCAATCAACGACTCATGGAAGCGACCGGTAAACCGCTCATGCGCCCGTTCCCGCATGGCTTCCCCGATGAAAAGATTTACCCGCGTATGGTTCTGCTGTTGCGCTGTACGGACGTACGCATCACTGGCTTGAAGTTCCTGCGATCGCGCAGTTGGACCATCAACCCTTATGCCTGCAAGCGCCTCTTGATCGACGGCGTTTACATCTATTCAAGCCAGAAGGACGGCGTTTGGGCCGATGGCATCGATCCCGACGGTTGCCAGGATGTGCATATCTCGAACTCGACAGTCGAAACCGGCGACGACGCTTTGGTCTTCTACTCAGCCGATATCTGGGGACCCGCATTACCAGTTGAAAACGTCACCGTGACCAACTGCCGCTTGTCTTCGGCATCGAGCGCTCATCAAGTTCTGCGATGGCAATGCGAACGCCATCCGTCGTGTGAACATCGAAAACGTCGTGATTACGAATTCCAATCGCGGGATCGCGTTTATGGTCTTTGATGGCGGCATTGTTGAGGATGTCGTGCTTTCGAACCTAACCATCGAAACTCGCCGCTACGATTGGTTCTGGTGGGGCGATGGCGATCCGCTGCACTTCAATATCAAACGCCGTAGCGAAGTGGACGGAACCAAGCGCGCGAATGAACCAGCCGCCGGCAAAATTCGCAACGTCATCATTCAGAACGTCATCGCGCACGGCACAGGCGCTTCCGTCATCAACGGTCACCCTACGAGTTGGTTAGAAGGAGTTCGATTGGACAACATCAAGCTTTTCGTCTCGTCCGATCCCAACGCCGCCTTACGAGCACACTGCAACGGCGCTGACGGTTCGGCAAGCGCGCGGCTTACGAATGAGCAACGTTGAGATTGGTTGGGAAAAGCCGCTTCATCCACCTGGCGGAACGGGCTGACCTTGGAGCAAGTGAAAAATGCCATTCTCGATCGCGTAGAAGTGCAGGCGTGCCACCGGCTCAAAATCGCCTCGCGTGCGGCTGACGCAGGTCGAAAACTTGGTTTGGGCCAAATAAAAAGCCGGTCCTAACCTTGCAGTCAGGACCGGCCTTTGTTCTTGCTGCGACTTCTTAAGGAATTTTCAATTCCTGACCCAACGTTAATACGATCCGGACTGCTCAATTGATCTTTATTAGCCTCAAAGATCTTGTTGTATTCATTGGCATTGCCGTAGAACTCTTTGGCGATTTTGGACAACGTGTCGCCGGATTTGACAGTGTAAGTTTTGCCTGCCGGAGCGGCATCGCCACCGGCGCTGGCAGCAGCGGCGGCTGCTTGCGGTTGCGGCAAGCTTGCATCTACGCTCAGATCGCATGTCAAATCGCTGAACGTCGCATCCACTGATTTGATCTTGTCCCAAACTTCATTCTTAACCGCCTCCGAAGGTGCGGCGCCTTGGATAAATAGCTTGTCGCCCTCCATGTTGACGTGCGAAAGTACCACACCCTTCTCTTGAATCGTCTCGAAAGCTGGTTGATATTTACTTTTTAGTTCGTCTAGTGTCATTTGTTCCTACAACCTCCGAGAGTCATGCTAGCACGCCAGACGAATTAAGACGGTGCGCCGTTTTCGAGGAAGTTGCGGAGACGATGGCTGCGGCTGGGATGACGCAATTTACGCAATGCTTTCGCCTCAATTTGGCGAATGCGTTCGCGCGTAACTGCAAAATTCTGACCCACTTCTTCTAGCGTATGTTCGCTGCCATCCTGCAAACCAAAACGCATCTTGACGATCTTTTCTTCACGGGGGCTCAGAGTTTTCAACACTTCCGCCGTTTGCTCGCGTAGATTCAGATTGATCACCGCTTCGGACGGCGAAACCATGCGGCTATCGACGAGAAAATCGCCGAGATTCGATTCTTCTTCCTCGCCCACGGGAGTTTGCAAGGAGATCGGTTCCTGCGCGATGCGCATCACCCGGCGAATCTTGCTCGGCGAAAGATCCATCCGCAAAGCCAGTTCGTCCGTCGTTGGTTCGCGCCCGAGTTCCTGCTGCATGACACGCTGCAGGCGCACCAGCTTATTGATGGTCTCGATCATATGCACCGGAATGCGAATGGTGCGAGCCTGATCGGCAATCGCCCGCGTAACCGCCTGACGCACCCACCAAGTGGCGTATGTCGAAAATTTGTAGCCGCGCTTGTAATCGAATTTGTCAACCGCGCGCATCAAGCCAATATTGCCTTCCTGGATCAAATCCAGAAACTGCATGCCACGGTTCGTGTAGCGTTTGGCAACAGAAACGACGAGACGAAGATTGGCTTCAATGAGGCGCTTCTTAGCGGCTTCCGTTTCCTGTTCGCCGCGCTCCACAATTTGCAAGGTCCGGCGCAGCTCCGTCAAGGAAGCGCCACTTTTATCCTCTAATGTTTGAAGCTGGCCGGAAAGAGATTTCAATTCCTTCTTTAGAGCGCCCGTCGCGCCCGGATTTGCCTGCGCAGGCTGTTCGATCTTGCGCTGCAGGCGGGCGATTTCCTGTTCGAGCGGCTTAACTTGACAGACCACTTTTCGCAGGCCGTCGCTCAGCGACCGGCGAAAACGGCTGGAAAACGCAATGCCGCGAACCGCGCGTGAAATCAAAATCATCTGTCGCGCATATTCAAAACGCAGTTTGCGGTATTGCTTCGGTTTCATGTTGCGCGAAACGGTAATCAGCTTTTGCTCGATTTGCTGGCTCTTCTTGTAAAGCTTCTCAAGCTCCAGGATGGCGGCAAAGAATTGTTCGCGTAACGCGTCCAGCCGCTTCATCTTCCTCCTGGCCCAACTGCACATCCGGCGCTTGCATCACGTCCATAATCGACAGATGGCTCTTTTCGATTAAGTGCTTGGCGTCGAGAATTAGATGGACGGTCAATCTCGAACGTGAGAGGGCCTTGCTGACCGCTCGTTCGCCACGCTCGATGCGCTTGGCCAATTCGATCTCGCCTTCGCGCGTCAACAACGGCACCATGCCCATTTCGCGCAGGTATACGCGAACGGAATCGTTGCTTTTGTCGAGCGCACCGGCAGACAGGTCCAGTTCAGAAAGGTCTTCCAGCTCGTCGTCTTTTTTCTCGAAGTCTTTGGGTTCTTCAAGTTCGACAACAGCGCCGTCAAGGTCGCCGAAAATTTCGTTGAGGTCCTGGTCTGGCGCCAGATCCTCACGCACTACGCCGTTAACGTCGTAGAGTGCGAAGCCCTTGTCATTGCTGTCTTGCATTCACTGCCTTTTCCCTCGCGATGCCGCCAGCGGTGGCGCCACGGGGATCGAAGCCCCCCGATTAGTACCTCGACTCCTCATAGTACAACACGAAACGGGCTTTGGGGCGCGCGTATCCGGCAAAACTATTAGGCACCCGCGGGCTTTCGCGAAGCCGCGCTCCCGCCCCGCTGCAAGGCGTTAAGTTCCGCGGCGGCTTGCATGGCGCCGGTAATGTCTCCAGCCTTCTCCATCTCCTGTACTTTTCTGCGCAAAACTTCATATTGAGCCGCGATCGCCTTCGATTCCATCGCTCGCAAGCAGTTCAGCGCTTGCTCGGCTGCGGCCTCTTCATTCACCCCCAAATCGGCAAATCCGATCTCGGTGAGGACACGCTGGAAGTGAGGATCCAGTTGATTGACTATGTCTTCCAATGAAAAACTACGGGCCTGTTCATCAAAGTAAACAATCGCGGAGAAAATGGGGCGCAGTTCCAAAAGTTTTAAAGAATCGTTACTACTTAAATAGTGGCGAATGGCGGTCCGCGCGTCTCCACTGGCTAGTAAACAAGCGAGCAGTAATTTTTCGTTTGGCGGGACGGCGGATGAGATCGTCCGTAGTTGAGACGGTTCCGCACGAGGAGTTTTCTTGAATTGCTGGCGCACCGTCTCACGGTCCAAATTTAAATAGCCTGCCACCTCGTCGGCGATGGCGGAACGCTCAAGCCGGTCGGAAACCTGTTGGATCGTGGGCCACAGAAATTTAAAGGCGTCAACGCGGCCTTCCACCGTCCCCATATCGAATTTGTTTCGGGTGCGGTCCGCCAGCCAGTGAAAATAGGACGCCGCGCCGGCCAGCAGCTTGCGATACGCATCGGCGCCGTTTTGTTGGATGTATTCATCCGGATCGAGGCCACCTGGAATCTCCAGCACCCGCACGCGCATGCCTTCCGCCAGGAACGACGCGATGCGTTTCTCGGTAGATTCGGCGCCCGCTTGATCCGAATCGAAATTGAGGATGACTTGTCCGGCATTGCCCGACTGCGCCACCTGGCGCTTGATCATGCGAACCTGATCGGCATGAAACGCGGTACCGCTCGCAGCCACCACTTCTTTGATACCGGCGGCGTATACGCCGATGACGTCCATGTACCCTTCCACCAGGATCATGCGGCTATTCTTGCGGGCTTCGATCTTCGCGCGATGCAGATTGTAGAGAACGGCCGACTTGTTATAGAGCCCCTTGGTGGGCGAGTTTAGGTATTTTGCTTTCTCGTCGGGCCGCAACGCACGACCTCCGAAGCCGATCACTTTCCCCGCTTCGTTGTGGATAGGAAACATGAGGCGCGCGCGAAAATAATCGTAAAAGCTGCCGTCATCGCGCTTACCGACCAGACCCGATTCGTCCAGCAATGCCGGGCCGAACTTTTGCAGCTTCTTCACAAGCTGCTGGCCGGAGGCGTCCGCTAAGCCAAGACGGAATTCGTCCATTGAATCCTTGGAAACATTGCGCGATTCGACATACTGGCGGGTCTCGGCGCCGCCGGAAGAGCGCAGGTTGTCCTGAAATGTGCTGGCGGCAATTTCCTGCATTTCATAAAGCGCCGCCCGATTCCGCGATTCGGCGTCGTCGGGACGCTGCTGCCGCTCCGGCATGGAGATGCCGTAGCGCTCCGCCAAAAGCTTGAGCGTTTCAGGAAACGTCAGGTTTTCGCGCTCCTGGATGAACTTGAAAACATCCCCCTTGGCATCGCAGCCAAAGCATTTGTAGAAGCCCAGAGCGCCATTGACATTGAACGACGGAGTGTTTTCGGAATGAAACGGGCACAACCCTAGATAGCGCGTACCGGAGCCTTGCCTTTTCAGCGGCACGTACTGGCCAATCACCTCAACAATGTTCAGTTGTGCTTTTAGTTGTTCTGCGAAATCCATAGCGGCTCGGGGCGGGGCAGGTTCTTTCCAGGTTAACCCACCCAACACGCATCGCCCACAGGGCATGGATCCGGGTTATTTTGCCAGTCTCTGCGGTTGGGCGTTTCGCCCTATGATAGGCATTGGGCGTTCGAATGAACATGACTCGCAGAACTTTTTTTCCGGTATCCGGCGCTGCTTTGGTAGGCGGTTCGCTCGCTTTAGGCGAAGCTTCGGCGCCGGCAAAGTTTAGCTCCGACTCTCAATCCTTGAAACAATACCTCTGCCCCGATTGGTTCCGAGACGCAAAATTAGGATTTTGGGCTTGCTGGGGACCGGAAGCCGTTCCTGAAATGGGCGACTGGTATGCCCACAACATGTATGTTGAGGGACATCCGCAATATGAGGACCATCTGGCTCGGTATGGGCATCCTTCTAAGGTTGGGTATAAAGACATGGTTCCGCTTTGGACCGGCGAAAACTGGGATCCCGACCGCCTCATCCGGCTCTATCAGAAAGCCGGGGCAAAGTATTTCTGTGCGATTGCGCAACACCACGACAACATCGATTGCTGGAATTCGCGGTTTCATAACTGGAATTCCGTCGAGATGGGACCAAGGAAAGACGTGATAGGGCTCTGGAGCAAAGCCGCTCGCAAATATGGCTTGCGTTTCGGGACTACCGAGCACTTAGGCGCCAGTTGGAATTGGTTCGGTGTTACGAAAGCCTCCGACACAAAGGGGCCACTCGCGGGTGTTCCCTACGACGGCGTTGATCCCAAGTACGCAGCGCTTTATCATTCAGGAAACGAAGGGCGGAGCTACAAAGATTGGTATCGGGATGTACCCGAAGCGTTTCAAAAAGAGTGGTTCAACCGGATCAAGGATCTGCTGGACAGTTATCACCCCGATCTTCTTTACAGCGATGGTAGTCTGCCTTTCGGAGAGTATGGGCGCAAACTACTGGCCCACTACTACAACGCCAATCTGCAGACACACGATGGGAGACTGGAGGCGGTATACAACTGCAAGAACAACGACGACGGCGGACAGTTCATTGAGGGGTCATGCGTTCAGGATGTGGAACGCGGCGTTCTCGACGGCATCAACCCAGAACCCTGGCAGACGGACACATGCGTGGGCGATTGGTACTACAAGAAAGATATCGCCTACAAGACGCCTACCATGGTCATCCAAATGTTAGTGGATATTGTCAGCAAGAACGGCAACTTGCTGCTGAACTTTCCGCTGCGAAACGATGGCACGCTGGATTCCCGGGAAGAGGCCATTATAGAGTCGCTGACTCAATGGACGGCTGTGAACGGAGAAGCTATTTTTGGAACGCGACCCTGGAAGGTGTATGGCGAAGGCGCTGTGGTCGTGAAGAGCGACAAGTTCAATGAGGGCAAGTTACGCTACACTTCCGAAGATATCCGTTTTACCACGAAGGGAAAGGACCTTTACGCCATAGCATTAGGATGGCCTGACTCGGGCAAGCTTACCATCCGTTCACTGAACGCGGACAATGTGCATTCCGCGCGTTTGCTTGGGGCGCAAGATCCCCTGAGGTTCGGGAGGAGCGGGCAGGGACTCGAAATCGACATGCCTTCTCAGAAGCCCAACGAACATGCCTTCGCCATCCGGTTGGAAGGCGCTGCCGGATGATCAATGGCCCGGTTATTTGGCAGCTGCGCGATCGGCCATTCTCTTGGCGGCCCAACGCTTTTTTACCGCCTCTCGGATGGCTTTGAGACCAGCCGGACTGATGTGCCGCTTGGTCGGTGAGGCGCCGCCATTTTTCTGGGCGACCGAGGCGGCGCCTGACGCATAGTACCGGCCATCGCGGCGCTGTAGCTTTTTGTCTTTGGCCAGAGCGCTCAGCGTGGTGTAAATGAGATTCTCGCTTAGAGGTATTTCCCGCGCAGTGAAAACATCTCTGATCTCTTTGGGAGCGGCACCCGCAGCCCCGTGGGCTCGCACGATGGCGATCACAAAGGCCGTTTTGTTGCCGGTAAATTCGATGGCGCCCAGATCATGGGATGGTGCGCCGTTCGTGGTAGCTGGCTTTGAGTGAGCAGGAGTCTCGCTGGGAGTCTTCGCGGTGGGCGCCGTCTCTTTGGCAAGCTCTATTTCCAGAACTCGCCGAAATGCGGCAAGCTCCGTTGTCTGAGTCTCGATAGATGCGGTGAGCTCTTCGATGCGACTCTTGAGGGACTTTGTTAACTGTGACATATCGTACATATCATAGCGCTCTGAGTTTTAAGTTGGCTCCTATGTCTGTTTCTAAGTGAAGGCGACGTTAAAAATCGTTACCGCTCCTTGACAGTCGCGGCTCGGTTGGGCGGTGTGCGTTGTAACAGAGGATTTGCATGATCATTGGTGGGCGATGGAGTAAACACGCACGGGTCCGGTAAGCCCAGAGGGCAGCAACGGTGAATCGGCTTTATAGGGCTTGACGTCGGCAAAGGTATATTTCGTCTTGACGTTGGGCTGTTCATCGCCAATTAATCGATTGACCCAGGCATTCGTGACTTTGACGGTGATTTCGTTGGTACCTTTCTTCAGCGCGCCGGTGACATCGACCCGATAGGGAGCATGCCACACAATGCCAAGCGACTTGCCGTTTACGAGCACTTCTGCGAGGTTCTTGACGTCACCCAGATCGATCCATTGCTCGACGCCTTTGTGAAACCAATCGGCTGGGGCTTTGATTGTCTTTGTATAGGTGGCGGTTCCCGAGAAGTATTTCACCCCGAGATCCTGGTTATCGCTCCACGACGAAAGCTTGTCTAGGGTGACGGACGGGGGTGCGCCGCGGCCGGCTGGAAAGCTGAGATCCCAGGCGCCCTCTAGTGTTGAGAGTTCCGTTTCGACTACTTTAGGGAGTGTGCGAGAGGTTTGCGTGGTGTTTTTTTGGAAGACCACGAAGACTGCACCCCAAGGTTCCAGGTGCAGCGGGATGGTTGTGCGGCCAGCGGCGATTTGGTAGGAAGTTGGCTCCGACTTGCCGGTCTCAGCGCGCCAGAGTTCAGGTTCTTTACCGTTGACTCGGAAGATCGCATCTACCGACTCAGCCCGATCGGCCCGATTGTCAACGAAGTATAGATCGCCGTCGGCCAGCTTGCGATGAACGAAGAGAATGCGCGTGTCGTTTTCGGGTTTGGTGTAGTCGAAATCGGCTGACACGTCTAGGGTTTTGAAGACATCGCCAATGTCCTGTCCCGCATAGACTGTTCCTGAGCCGACTTTGTGCATGCCGGTTCCATCGCCGAACAGCTCGAGCGAGAGCTTTTGGAACTCGGCTTGGTCATCGGCGAGACTAGGATTGTCGGCCGGCTTTGGCCCGGCGACAGTTGCGCCGGCGGCCACGAGTTTATGAATGGCACGCAGTACGGGCAGAGACATGTGACGGCTGTAAGGATCGAGTCCTAGCACGCGGTAGCTCATGCCGCTCTTGGTGGTGATGCGGCCTCCCTCGACGGTGAGTTCATGAATCAAACCATCGGCGTTGATGTAATCGAAACCGTAACCGGCGGGAACATCGGGCGCTTTAGCCGAAAAGATGGCGGTGAGGTTGGAGTCTTCGCCGTAGAAATAAACAAGGTCGGCGCCAAAGTGACCCTGTTGCAGCAAGTAGCTGCTGCGAGCGAGATAGTTCACCCAAGGGCCCGCCTGTTCGGCCCAGGTTTCGTTGCGGTTGAACCACTGGCCAAAGGGGCCAAGAGTCAGCCCGGGAGCTTTGCCGACCAGGGGTTGGTGGGCAGACTCGTGAATGACGAATCGATTGATGCCGTTCAGCAACTCCTGGTCGGCGGTGGGCTTTAAAGTGGCGGGCGACCACGCCCAGGCGGCGGCATCCGGCGGTCATGGACTCGGCGGCCACCAAGTTTTGACCATAGATGTGAGCTACCGATGCCGACTCACGATCGTCTGCGTTATAGCCGTATTGTTCGGCGTTCACTCCGGGAACCTGGGTCCACATGGCACTCATGGGAATGTCGTCGAGCTTCTTCACTTCCATGCCATCGCCCACAAAGGCGCGGCCACTCTCGTGAGACTCGCCATAATGGCCGATGCCGCGATCCTTGAGAGATGCCTCGACTTGGCCATAATGCTCGTCGGCGATGAGATCGGCGATGGTCTTGCGAAAATCCCAGAGGAAGCGATCACTCGCTTCAGCGCTCTCGACGACCTGTCCGGCGAGAACGGGCATCCAGGGAATGGGATCGTAGCCACGACGCTTGCGGAATTGGGCAAGCATGTCATCCGTCCAATTTTGTGAGCCGGCCTCCCAGCTATCGGTAACGACATAGCGGATGCCGCGTTTGCCCATCCAATCGGCGCCTACGGTTTTTTCATAACTATCCAGATAACCGTTCATGTAGTTCTTTACGTAGCGGCTATTCAGCTTGTCAACCTCAAGGCCGGTTGCTTCCTTGGTAGCAGGGTGGTTGGTAATGCCGAGCAGTGAGTAGCCGAAGCGGAGAACGACCCAATTTCCGGGCGGAGGGGTCCAATCGAGAGTACCGTCGGGATGCATTCGAGAGGTTAGATCTACGACGTCGGATTTGAGAACGACGGCGGGGGAATCGACGGCCGGTGTGGCGAAATCGTAGAGATCAGGCATGGGCGTGAAGGCGGCCTTCTCTTCAAAGCGATTGACGCGTCCGCCACTGTGCAGAACCAACTCGGCGATTTCATAGTCAGTGGGAGGGACTACTTTGATTCCCAAGGAAGCAAGGTCGAGTCCACTCGCCCAAGCAGGAGGAGGCGGAGGCGGCGTGCGCTTGAATGCGACGCGGAAAAACTTTGCCTTCACAGCGGGGAAGGAAACAGTGTGCTGCGGGGCGCCTCCGTCAGCCAGTTTGGCAATTTGGCGGAAGCTTTGTCCATCATCGCTGGCTTCAACAGATTTCTCGGGATTGGTGATGCCGGCAATCATGCCGGTAATTGCATCGACGTCTTTAGTGGCGATGGTGACGGAGCGAATGGTCTGCGGTTCGGCAAATTCATACTGGATCCAAGTGCTTTCGCCGGCCTTGGGGATCGGGACCTTGGTGGTTTTCTCGAGGTCGCCATCGGCGAGCAATGCGACGTCGGGCGCGCCGCCGCTGGCGGTGACTTTGGGATGCAGAGATTCGACGGGCACATCCTCAGGGGCGCGGCGGTAGGCGATTACGGCGGCATCGGCATAGAACTCCGGCGCGGGCGCAGCGCCTTCGGGAGCGGCAATCATGTCATGAATGCCCACGTTCTGAAATGCGCCGGTTCTGGTAGGGGGATGCGGCAAAGTGCCGGTGAATGGCTGGCCGCCTTCGACAAAGGTTTCGCTCCAGACATACTTCTTCATGCCCTGCGATGCAGGCACCCAAGGACCACCCGTTTCGCTCCAACCCGGCGAGCCGGCAATAGCCTCTTCCATGCCTAACTGATCGGCGAGGGTGGTTGCATAGCGGAAGGCATCCTTCCATTCCGGCGTCATATAGACGAGGCGTTTTTCGACGACGAGCGGAGTGGCGAGGGCGGCATCGAAGGTTTGAAAACCGGCAAGACCAATGCGGTGCATCCACTCAAGGTCGAGCTTGATTCCTTGCTGGGTGATGTTTCCGTTCATCCAGTGCCACCAAACGCGGGGGCGTGCGCTCTCGGGAGGGTTCGCGAAACCGGTTTTGAGGGAGTCTGAGCCGCTTTGGGCGAAGGACCAACCTGCTCCGAGTAATAACGCGATACTTACGAAGATCAGTTTTTGTGAACGGGGATTTATCATAAAATCTTTCTTAATCGAGCTAGGAGCGGTCTAGTGCGCCTGAAGATGTTTAGTGTTTGCCTTCATGACAGGAAAGGCAGCCTGTGGGACCTCCGCTTTGTTGATGGCAGCTCACACAGCCTCCCATGGTCGTGACGGCCATGCCGGCAACGGGGCCATGACAGGATTCGCATGTAACGTTATCCTCCAGATGAGTGCGATGGCTCCAGAACACCCAATCGGGCACTTTATTCAGCCGCACCCAGGCGATCTGCTGCTTGAGTTTGGCGAAATTGCGGAGCTTTTGCAGGTCCGGGGTCTCTTTCGCGATGGCGATGTGGCAGACCATGCAGTTACTCACAGTGGGAAAGGACATGGCTTCGCCGGGATCGGGATTGCTATGGCAATCGGCGCACTTCAACTTGAGCAGTAAATGTTTTTTGTGGCTGAAAGCTACTGGTTGCTCGGGAGTTGGCGGGCCATTGTAGGGGAAAAACGCGAAAAATAGGGAGGCGATCATGTTAACCCCTGGTGGACCAAGATCTCCTGGACGGCCCGGTTCGCCTCGTCAATGGCCTGGTTGGTGAAGGCGGCCGCGCCCGCATCGGAGTTCGCAATGGAGATGCGGCCAAAACGTTTTCGGCCGATTACGTGAGGACGCTCTTCGGGCGGAAGATCGGGGTCAGCCAGCGTGTCATAAGTGTAGGCGTAACCGTAGGGCCAGCGATTTACGGTGATGGCGAGAATATCCTCAGCCGGGTCAAATCCGCCCGCACTTAAAACGCGACTCAATTGGTCGCGGAGTTTCAACTCATGCTGCTCAAATGTCATGCTGAGGAGTTCCTGCTGACCGGCGCGATTCTGTTCTTTTCTGGGAAGGCCGGGTTGATTGGGATTTCGCACCATGTGAACCAGAATGGGCTCCTCAGGCGTGGTTACGCCGTCGTAACCTCCCACCGTGGTGCCAGGGTCGAGCGCCATGTGATGGTAATACATGCCGGACCACTGACACTCGAAATTCCGAGTTTTTGCCAGGCGTTCCAACGGCGCAGGAGCACATTGGTATACATCATAGGAACCTTGACCGGGTAGGCGAGAGCCTCCTTTTGTTGGTTCGATATCTCGGGCGTGAGGGCGGGAATCAAGGCGTTATAGCAAGCAAGAATACAGTAGCGGCCACGCACGGCGCAGAGCTGGCCTGCGCGTCGATAAGCGATTTTGACGAATTCGGAGTTTTCGGGATTGGCGCTGTGTTGAACCCGCAATACGCAACTAGCGAGGCGAATGCGCACGTTGGAGCCCGGTGTATCGAGATTGCTGTACAGAGCGCGCGTGTGGATTATGGAATCCATGGTCGGGTTGCCGGGCAGGGCGGGCGGGACGAGTTTTGACACAAGCAAGCGGGCGATGGAGGCGTTGCCGTCGGGAAAGTGCAGGAAGTACGAACCTTCGTTAAATTCCTCAGGCAACTTCAGTCGCAGACCATTGAAGCCAGCAGCGCCGTTTCGGGCGGCCTCTAGAGCGGGCATGGTATCGACACGCTTGTTGTTGCGGCCGCCATTTCCGTAAAAGAACGGCAGCGCCTCGGGACTGACTTTGGCGATATCGCGGAGGTATTCGAGATGACTTATGGAGCGCAGCTTGGCTATCTTTTCGGCGGGAGTTAAGCCCGGGAGATAGTCGGGATTTTTGCCATGCACCCGCATCAGGTCGCGGCGGGCGGTTTCGGAGAGAGGCGCTTTGGAGAAGAAGGCGGCTTGGTGGGAGTTGCCGGTGACCAGGCGGTCTTCGCCGAAGTGTTCTTTATCGAAGAAGGTGGCTTGGTGCAGATCATATTTATCGAGATCGCGATTTCGGATTGAGCTATTGCGGCTTACGTCTATGCCGAGTTCAGTGATGAGGGACTTAGCGGTGTAGCTATAAGGATAGGGCGTGGCGATGGCCATAGTGCCGCCGTAACCGATATAGGTGCGGCCTTCATGCTGGAATTCGTTGCGTTTGGCGTGGCCGCCGAAATCGTCGTGATTATCGAAAATGAGTATGCGCTGTTCGGGGCCGAGGGCGCTGCGATAGAAATGGGCGGCGGCCAGGCCGGAGATGCCGCCTCCGACGATGACGAGATCGTACTCCTCGTCGATGGCCGAATCCGGGACGGGAAACTGAGCGTATTTTCCGGCGCGAATGCGATCGAATTCGGCGATAGCAGAGGGGATGTTGCCGCGCAGATGGGATTGTAGAGGAGGATAGGCGGACGATGCGCGATCGGCTTGCGCTTCAGCGCTGAAAGCGAGCGGAGCGGAAACAATGCCAACGGCCACGCCGTTTAGAAAGTCGCGGCGAGGAATGCGCCGGTTCATACCCAATTGGTTGAAGTTGTCTGGCATAGTGTGCGAAACGCAATTATAAGATGAATGGTCACAGATGAACACGGGTAAAGACAGATCAGAAAAGAACAGCGTTTGGACGCAGGACGGGTATACGAGGTTTGAGGACGGATTGGTGGGACCTCGATTTTAGGCGGCTGGTTGCTCCTTTTGCGCGGCGCGATAGGCAGCGACGACGGTATCGAAGTCGAGTTCGCGCTCAGTCAGCTCGTAATGCTCTTGATTTTGTTGGCAGAAGTGCATGTATTCGCCAAACGTAAAATCGAAGCCAAGGGCGGGGGGATCGAATTCGCGCTTGAGGACGGCGCATCGGTCGGCGGTTGTTCGAGCGTGCTCGATGGAGTCGAGGCGCTTCTGGATACGTTCCTGTTGGAGTTGCTGGAGTTCGGCGATATCGGCTTTGCGTTGGCTGCGGAGACGGCGTTCCTGCAAGGCGAGGTTGCTGAGATCTTTGCGATAGGTGAGGAAGATTTCGGCGGTGAGGAGGTCTTCGCGTTTGAAGACGTCGGGTTCGTCGGCAAATTGATCGGCGAGTTTGCGGCGGCCGACGGCGTAGATGCCGGCTTCGAGAGGGGCGATGCGGAGCAAGCGCCATTCGGTATCGGCAATGGTTTTGACTAGCGCCTTTTCTTTGTCGGTGGCGGGAGCGAAGTCGGCCAAGTGGCGGTCGAGGTGATCGTAGTAGGCGTGGATGTCTTCATTGGGAAGGACGACGGTACGGCCGGTGAGGCCGGTTTTGACGGCGTTCATGGAAGATTTGGCTTTGCCCTCTTCGGTGCGCGGTCCTGTGCTGTGCTGGGCGTTGGCGCGGTTGGCGTTGCGGCGGGCTTCGGAAGTTGCTTTTGCGTTGATTTCGTCGATGAGGTCTTGGAAGTTGAAGTTATCGGATGGTGGTTGGTCGGATGCGCCGGCGGAGGCGGTGGCGGCCATGGTTTCCGGTCTCGTGGTTGGAGCTTGCTCCGCAAGGATGACTTTGCTGGCGTTGACGGCCAGTTTTTGGGCTTGGCGCTCAGCGGCGCGGCGTTGTGCACGGTTTGACATGTTTCGAGATTTCCTTTCTGAAAATACAAATGGCCCGCGACGAGGGAAAACTCGTGCGAGCCGGTTTAAAGTTAGCAAGGGAAGGGAATGGGCTGAAGCGAATGAAGGATTTTAGATTGTACGAAACGGAGATAAGTGGTTTGGAATGTGGGAGAAAGAAGTATTTTTGAGTTCTTGGCGAAATCTGTGACCCGATTTATAGATCGGCGCGCGCGGATTAAAGCCGGGTTGATGCCCCACAAGCACTGACAGAGGGTCGCGCCTCAGCGGACTTGCCGTTGCGTTCATGGCGGCCTATCACGGACGGGGCAGCAAAGCCTCGTATCCAGAGCTCGCTTTTGCTCGCCGCAGCATCTCAAGAATCGGTTGGATCAGCGGTAGTTTCCCCGAACTTCCATACCGCGTATCACGTACCATCCAGGAGTTGGAGGTTCAAATGACGTCGCTGACGAGGATGGCCCGTATGGCCGGCCTCTGGTATCTCGGCTTCACCCTCGGCCCGTTCTACTTGTTGTACGTCCCATCACAGACAGTGGTCATCGACGACGCTGCGGCTACTGCGGCAAGGGTGTTGGGGCACGAGGTGCTTTACCGCTGGGGAATGCTTGCCGAGACGTTCGGCGCGGTCATCTTCATCGGCCTGGGCTTGGCGCTCTATCGCCTCTTTGAAAATGTGGACCGCCATCGCGCGCGGCAACTGGTGGCATTAGTGTTGGCTTCATCTGTCCTCGGCCTGGTAGGAGTGGTTTTCAACGCGACCGCTCTCCTTGTGTTTCGGGGCGGTGGCAGCTTTCATACTCTGGACGACCACGCGCGGGTTGCTATAGGCATGCTACTGATTCGTATGCATGGGCAGACGAACGGCGTCAACCAAACGTTCTGGGGCTTATGGTTGTTGCCGTTTGGGTGGTTGGTTGTGCGATCACGCTTTTTGCCGCGCTGGCTGGGATACTGGCTGCTGCTCGACGGCATCGCGTGGGCCGTTGTTGGTGTGACCTGGTTCTTCGCTTCGGACTACAGCAACACTCTCTTCCGCTACTTGCAGCCTATTTTTCTAGCCGAGCTCGTCGCCATGCTCTGGCTGCTGATCATGGGTGCGAAGGAGCAGGCGCGCATTGATACTGCGACTCTCTAGTCGCCTAACGAACACGCGACCGACAAAGTCATTAAAGTCGTCCGTCCACTTTTTGACCTTTTTAACTTTTTGAAAAAAACCGCTATTCCGGCGTCTCTTCAAAAATCCCGCTTTGTTTGTTCTTGTAAACGCGCGCCGCCGGCAAGCAGCGGCCGTTCATGGCTACATAGACGCCAGGCGGCAGCGTCTGAACGAAGGCGAGGGCGCTGCCCAAATTAAACAGCCCGTCGGAGCTGCCGAATTTGTAAGGAACCATGGCGCCGGTGAGAACAATAGTCTTGTCTTGTACCCGCTCGGCAATGAAGCGCGCCGTTTCGGCCATGGTGTCGGTGCCATGAGTAATGACGATGCGGCTGCCGGGAGTAGCGCGGCATTGTTCGGCAATGAGGGTGCGGTCGGCCTCAGTCATGTCAAGACTATCCACCATCATCAGAGTGCGCACTTCCAAAGGCAGCTTGGCGCGGCCGAGTGCCAGCATCTCGGGCAGATGCGAGTCCTTGAAGAACAGGCGGCCATGAATTTCGTCGTACTCTTTATCGAAAGTACCGCCGGTGACGAGGACGCGGATAGGAGTCACGGTTTAAGCGTGAATGTCGTGGAAGGCGATCAGGCAGCGGTCCGCCGTTTCTATCTCGGGATAGCGGCTGCCTTCCTGCTCGATGAGATAAAACTCGACCCCACCGCCAGATTCAGCCGCGGCGAAAATTTTCTTCCAAGGAGCTACGCCCTCGCCAAAAAGCACTTTGTAGCCGTTTTGCGGCGACCAGTCTTTCAGGTGAAGAGAACGGATGCGGCCGGGGTTCTTTTCGATCCAGGCAACTGGATCGGCGCCCGCTTCGATACAAGTGCCGACGTCAAGTTGCAGGGCAACGTTCTTGTCCGTCTCCTGGGCAAGGACATCCATCGGCCGCTGGCCATCGATGGGGTGCCATTCCAAATCGTGATTGTGGTAACCGGCGCGGCAGCGAGACTTTTTGAATACATCGTCGCCTTGATTCAACATGACCGCGACGTGCTTCCAACCATCAAGCGATTTAGGATCGCCGGCGCTGGCCAGGATGATGTAGCGGGCGCCCAGGATGCTGTTGAGCTCAACGGCTTTCTCTAAGCCCTCGGGCTGGTAAGCATCCCAGCCATTATGCGTGGAATGGCACTTGAGGCCCAAGTCGTCGAGGCGTTCGCGAACTTCCTTAGTGTAGGCGGTGGTCCAGCCAAAATAAGGAGAGTAAAACTCAACGCACTCATAGCCTTGTTTCGCAACGGCGGCGAGGGTCGCGGGCAGGTCTTTTTGCAATTCATCGCGCACGGAATACAGCTCCAGGCCCACGGGGATGGAGTTGCGTTTGGCGAGAACGGACAGGGGAGCGGCTGCCATAGCAGCGAGCAGGGCCCGGCGGGAGACGGAGGCGGCTTCAATCATCGCAAGGGCAAGATAGCACAAAACGTTGAGCAAAACCGAAAGCTGCTCCGTTTTTTAAAGAACACGAGAGATAATAAATGAAAGTTGTGACGATGGATCAATCTACCCATGAATACGGGCACTGAAAGACGTCCTTTCAAGGTGTTAAGACCGCCGGAGCATTCAACCGCCATGGTGATTGCCAGATATGCGAATCGTGAGGCAGCGGTGATGGCACGCCCTCACGAAGAGCCCAGTGACTTACTTTGGAAAGCGCTGCGGGTGGGCAGCGTGTGCGCGGCGTGCGCCTTCGCTTTTTTCGTGTTGAGCGAACGGCATCTTTTTGAGCGGAGCGGGGACCAGGTGGGTCCACTGACAGACTCAATCCAGCGAGTGCGCCTGGATACGCCGCGTTCTGCGGCGGTCGTGGACGGCAAAACGGTTTCGACGGCTCCAGCGCCGGATGGCTTTGTGCCGCCGGCCGACAAGCGCTTGAAGATCACTGAATTTGCGCTGGAGGTTTCGCCGGAGTTTCAGGATCTGGATGGCGTCGAATTAAGGCTGACGGGAGTAAACCCCACCGCAAAAACCTTCGACATCACTGTGCGGACCAGAGAGCGTGAGTTCTACCGGCAAGATGTCAAATTGGAAGAGCATGTACCGCTGGTCAGAAATTCGCCGCAGGGGCCGGAACTGGTAGTGGGAGAGATCGCGAAAGATCGGGTGTTTGGCTATTTGAGCGAACCGCTGCGCCGCGGGCACCGCCGGCATCACCGGCGCACTTAAAGACTGAGGACAATTTCATTGAAAAGATTATTGAGGCTGGCACTACCGGCGGCCATGTTGGTAGCGCAAGCAGCCGCGCAGACGTTCGACCCGAAATCCTTGGCAGAGATGGCCTGGCGCGAGATTGGCCCTTACCGCGGTGGCCGCACGCGCGCATTGGCAGGAGTTCCCAGCCAGCCGAACGTTTTCTACGCGGGCGCGGTCAATGGCGGAGTGTGGAAGAGCAACGATTACGGGCGCACCTGGAACCCGATCTTCGACCATGAGCCAAGCGGATCTATCGGCGCGCTCGCGGTGGCGCCGTCTAACCCAAACATTCTCTATGTGGGGAGCGGCGAGGGTCTCCAACGGCCGGATCTTTCGACCGGCGACGGAATTTACAAATCGGAAAACGCCGGTGAGAGCTGGACGCATTTAGGATTGCGCGACGGTCAGCAGATTGCCCATCTGGCGGTGGACCCAACAGATCCGAACCGCTTCTTAGTGGCTGTGATGGGCCATCCCTATGGGCCGAATGCGGAGCGCGGCGTGTTTCTTTCCACGGATGGCGGCAAGAGTTACACCAAAGTTTTATACAAGGACGAGAATACCGGCGCGAATGACGTCGAGATCGATCCGAAAGATCCGCGCATTTGTTACGCGGCGTTGTGGGAAGCGCGGCAAGGCCCTTGGGAGAACAGCGCGTGGAGTGGCACCAATGGCGGGATCTTCAAATCGACCGATGGCGGCAGCACTTGGGCGCCACTCAAAGATGGATTACCGGAAGGCGTGATTCAGGCGAATCTGGCGATTGCGGCAAGCGATCCGAAGCGTATTTACGCAGCGGTAGCCACCCAGCAAGGCGTCGGTATCTATCGATCAGACAATCAAGGAGAGCATTGGGAGAAAATCACCAGCGATGAGCGGCCGGCGGAGCGCATTGGCGGCGGCGACTTGCCGGTGCCGGCGGTTGATCCGCAAAATGCGGACGTGGTTTATAGCGCCAGCATCGTCACGTGGAAATCGACAGACGGCGGCAAAACGTGGGGCGGATTGCGCGGTGCGCCAGGTGGTGACGATTATCAGAGCATTTGGATCAACCCAACCAACGGCAAAATTTTAGAGATTGTGAGTGACCAAGGCGCCATCATCACCGTGAACGGCGGCGAGACGTGGAGTTCGTGGTACAACCAGCCGACCGCGCAGATGTATCACGCCTCGGCCGACAATGCGTTTCCCTATCGTGTGTGTGGCGGCCAGCAGGAGAGCGGTTCCGCCTGCGTGGCCAGCCGCGGCAACGATGGCGAGATTACCTTTCGCGATTGGCATCCGGTAGGCGCCGAAGAGTACGGATATGTGGAGGCCGATCCGCTCAATCCGGATTTGGTTTACGGAGGAAAACTGACGCGCTATGACCGGCGGACCGGGCAAACGGCTGAAGTGGGACCGAAGCCGTTGCGCGGACCCGGCTATCGCGTGTTACGAACGCAGCCGGTTGTCTTTTCGCCGGTTGATCCGCACGTGCTTTATTTCGCCGCCAATACCATCTGGAAGACGCGCGATGGCGGCGACCACTGGCAGGAGATCAGTCCGGATCTTTCGCGCAAGACCTGGGAGGTTCCGGCCAGTGTCGGCAAATACCGCGATACGCCGAGCGCCAAGCCGACACAACGAGGAGTTGTGTATGCGCTAGCGCCGTCACCGCTGGAACTAGGTCGGCTATGGGCCGGTACGGATGACGGTTTGATTCACTTGACCACCGATGGTGGTTTGCATTGGCAGAATGTGACGCCGCCGGAACTCAAGCCGTTCGCCAAGGTTTCGATTATCGACGCCGGACACTTCGACAAGAGCACGGCGTATGCAGCCATCAACACTTTGCGGCTGGACGATCTGCGGCCACACATCCTGCGCACGCACGATGCTGGAAAAACCTGGACTGAAATTGTGAGTGGCCTTCCGGATGGTGCGCCGATTAATGTAGTGCGCGAAGATCCTAAGCGCCCCGGCTTGCTGTTTGCGGGCAGTGAGACACAGGTATACGTTTCGCTCGACGATGGCGACCACTGGCAGCCCTTGCGCTTGAACATGCCCGCCACTTCCATTCGCGACGTGATT
The DNA here is from genome assembly GCA_963764105.1 of Bryobacterales bacterium. Taxonomy (GTDB): domain Bacteria; phylum Acidobacteriota; class Terriglobia; order Bryobacterales; family Bryobacteraceae; genus Bog-105. Next base: position 118,044 of record CAVXRP010000005.1, on the reverse strand, counting down.
GTGAAGGGCGACGATTTGATTGCCGCCACGCATGGAAGGGGTTTTTGGATTCTGGACGACATTACGCCCTTGCGCCAGTTTAAAGACGGTGAGACGGCACCGGTAGTGCTTTTTAAGCCGGAGACTGCGATGCGGGTGCGCTGGAACACGAATACCGATACGCCGATCCCTCCAGATGAGGCAGCGGGCAAGAATCCACCCGATGGCGCGCTGATCGATTTCTATTTCAATGGCCCTGCGCCGGGCGTTGTGACCCTGGAGATTTTGGATCAAACGGGGAAGACTGTGATCCGCCGGTATGCCAGCGATCAAGAGGATGAAGACGTGGATCTGGAGAAGCTGCAGGTTCCCACCTATTGGGCGCGGCGGCCGCGGCGCTTGCCAACCAGCGCGGGAATGCATCGCGTAATTTGGGACATGCACTATACGCCCGTCTCCGTGAGTCCGGAGGAATTGCCGATGCAGGCGGTGTTTGAAGACACCGCGCCCGCCAATCATGCGCCCTGGGTGCTGCCGGGGATTTATACAGTGCGGCTGACGGTGGATGGCAAGAGCTACCAGCAGCCCCTTCTCGTGAAGATGGATCCGCGTGTAAAAACGCCCGCCGCCGGGTTGACCGAACAGTTCATGCTTTCGAAAAAAGTTTATGACGATTTGCAGCGGGGATCGAGCGCATTGAAGGAACTGCAAGCGCGACGCGTCGCATTGCGCGACCGTGCGGACGAGCAATCGAAAGCGCTCGACAAACAACTGGAAGAGATCGAAGGGCGCAAAGGTGCGCGCTTTGGCGGAGGAGGAAGATTGCCGGTGACTGGTCCGCCGACGCTATCGATGGTTATGACTGCTCTTGAAACACTTCTGAGCGCGTTGCAGGATGCGGATGTTGCTCCGACCTCGCAACAGAGAGTAGCGGTGGCAGCGCAACTAACGGCAATGGATGCGTTGCTTCAGCGCTGGGACGCTTTAAAGAAATAAATGCACCGTATCGCGCCTGCGCTCATCATAAATCGGACCGCAACGCGGCTTTGCCGAAGACGTCTAACTTCTATCTGGCAAGTTCAGCGCAAAGCGCTAGGTACCTAGGATTCCGATGCTCGATGTTTGCATAGCCGGCGGTGGCCCTGCCGGCTTGGCGGCGGCGCTGGCCCTGCGCAGGCAGGGATTTCAAGTGATGGTGGTGGATTGCGCGCTACCCCCCATCGACAAAGCGTGTGGCGAGGGCTTGCTTCCCGACAGCTTAGCGGCATTGAAGCGCTTGGGCGTGGAACTCGACCCAAGCGTTGGACAGCCATTTCGCGGACTACGATTTATCGACGGCGCCTCCACCGTTACAGGGGATTTTCCGAATGGCACAGGCCTGGGAATGCGCCGCACATTTTTGCACGAAACGCTTGTCAGACACGCCGAGGCGGCGCGCGTTCGAATGATCTGGGGCGCCAAGAATGTGCGGCTCTGCAGCGAAGGGTTGATGGTGCAAGGGCAAGTGCTGCCTGCCAGGATCGTGATTGGCGCCGATGGGCAGAAGTCGGTCATTCGCCAAATGGCGGGCTTAGAGGCAGTCCGCAGTGAGCGCCGGCGTTATGCATTTCGCACTCACTACCGCATCGCGCCGTGGTCTGAATACGTGGAAGTGTACTGGGGTCCCCGCGGCCAAGTCTACGTCACGCCTATCGCGCGTGATGAGGTCTGCGTCGCCTTCGTGTCACGTCATTCAAATTTGCGGCTCGAACAGGCGCTGCGCGATTTTCCGCCTCTGCATGAGCGGCTGGCGAGTGTGCCGCATGCGTCGCCGGAAAAAGGCGCGCTTTCGATTTCGCGGCAGTTGCAGCGGGTGCATAAAGACGGCTTGGCATTGCTGGGCGATGCGTCGGGGTCGGTCGATGCCATCACCGGAGAAGGTTTGTGCCTGGCGTTTAAACAGGCGGATGCGCTGGCGGCGGCGCTTGAAGCGGGCGATTTGCGGCGCTACGCTGCGCGACACAAAGAGATTGGCGCAAAACCTCGCCTAATGGCCTCTTTGCTGCTATCGATGGAGTGGCACGGCGAATTGCAACGCCGGGTGCTGGCGAGTTTGGCCAAGCAGCCCCAGCTTTTTGCATCGCTCTTGCGGTTTCACGTAGGCGAGCGGCCTCAGATGGGTTTGCTGATGCGGCAAGTACTCGGGTTCGGTTTGGATTTTCTGACAGCTTAGCGGCTGAGAAAGTAAAGAGGGGTGGGCAATTTTGCACGGGCGAGCTTGGGTGGTTTTCCTGTTGGCGACGTCAGCGTTCGGCCAGCAGATGGCGGTCGAGTTTGATAAGGCGGCAACGAAGATCGATTGGATTTTGGTGGGGAACGTACATACCGTGCACGGCACCTTTCAGCTAACGCAGGGAGCGGTGACGTTCAATCCGGCTAACGGCAGCCTGTCCGGCGAACTCGTGGTTGCTACCGACAGCGGCGATAGCGGAAGTGCGGCGCGCGATAAGCGCATGAAGCAGGAAGTTCTGGAGACAAAGAAGTTCCCGCAGGTGCGCCTGAAGGTGGCGAAATTGGAAGGGGCATTTGCGACTGGCAACGCATCCAACGTGCGGCTGTCGGGTGAATTGACGATTCACGGGGTCAGTCATGAGGTGAGTATTCCGTTGCAAGTTAAGCTGGACGGCACTGAGTTCAGCGGCAAGGGCAAATTCGTTGTGCCCTACGTAGAGTGGGGCATGAAAGACCCGAGTAATTTCCTCTTTAAAGTAAACAAGACCGTGGAGATCGATGTGGAGGCGATTGGGCGCGTGCAACGCCAATAGCCTATCGGTGCTTGCGTGATAGCTTCTTCTGTATTTCCGGCCAGAATTCCTTCAGAACATTAGAAGCCATATCTACTCCCAGTTGATTGGCTAGTTTCACCACTGCGTCTGAAGCATCCCGATTATTTACATAGTAGGCATTTGAAATAGCTACCGCGGTTGAGTTGCCGATGATCTCCGAATAATTGAAAGCCGTCTTGCCGCTATCATTATGCGTGAGAATGATTTGACCCATCGCATATCCTAAGCGCGACCAACCTGAACCGGACCCCTTGCGAAAATATCTTGGATCCTGATGGAGCAGACTGGGATAAATCCCTTCCGTCATAAAATCGCCAATGACGTAATCGGCGTAGGACGTTCCCAAGTAGCGCCCGTAGCCTGCTGCTCCTTGCCCAAACGATCTATTAGCGTTTGTCAATTGCGCTTCACCGGCAAACGCGGCAGCCAGGATGAACGTGCCCCGGTCAAAAGCATCTTCGCTGGCAATGGCGAATTTTTCACGCGAAGAGACAGGTACATAAGGATGCAGCGTTGGCGATGTGCGGTAGTTGGGGACAATTCCCAAAAGTCGCTTGCTCTCTGAGGGCGGGTTGTCCGCAGGCGTAGACGCCATTTTGGAACTGTCGAGAACACCAGGCTGCGGCGGCCCGTCCGCCCTAGCCACCTGAGCGCGCAGGTGCACCGCCAATAATAGGCAAAGCAGCGCGCGAACAAAAATCAAAATCGAATTACGTAATTGCACAACGCCCCGCCCGTTGGATGTTGAATACAAGACGCGAGTTACAAAAGATACTGTCAGAAGCACAAAGGGCACGCTCGTGCCGCGAAACAGTGTCAGGAATTTGCGCGGCCTCGAGGCGCTCATTTTGCGCGTTCCCTAAAAGAGAAAGTCGAAGTCCGCCATAAAGCGGCGCTTGTGCTGACCTAAGAATTGCCCAAACAAGAGGGCATCCGTGTCGGCATAAACGGAATCAGGATTAAAGTGATTAGTGGCGTTGTTGGCACTCACAGAAAACCGAACACTGTACTTGTTGTTGACTCTGAAGTCCTTTGAAATACGCGCGTCGAGCGAAAGGAAGTTTGGGAAGCGCTGGCTGTCAGGGGTTCCCACGTACTGCTGTGCGGCATTTGTCAGCGAGTAGGGAAAACCGCTGCGCCATTCGAAGATGGGAGAGATGCGGAACTTCCAGGGAAGATTGATCAATCCCCAAATCAAAAAGCGATCGGGGAGGTCGGCGGGTAGATTGCCGAACTGATTGGGCCGCACGATGGCGGCGGGGAAGCTGCCTAGGTAACCGCTGAAATCGTTCAGATCGCCTCGGGCACGGCTCTTCACGTAAGAGAAGAACAGCTGACGTTTCTCGGTTTCGAGGCGTAGACGTCCTGAGACTTCGAACTGCCGGTAGCGGGATTGCCCATCGCCTGAGAGAAGCAGGGAACCCGGCAAATTACTTGCCACCGGTGCGAGCGGATTGAGAATAATAAGGCCGGCGGAGACGTTCTGCACGTAGGCAGTCTTGACTTTCAGCCACGAACTCAAGTTTTGCTCCGCCGAGAAGCTCCAGGTCGTACTGCGCGGCGAGAAGTCTCCGGGCACTTGCTCATGAAACAGATACGGGTTCTTAGCGTCCACCTGGCCGAGCGCGTTGATGTAAGTGATGGGACCGCTGACGATCTCACCCAGAGTGTTAAAGGTCGTGACAACGCGGTTTGGATACTGAGCGAAGCTGAAGACATCCAGCGGAACGCGGTCGAAGAAGAGACCGGCTCCCGCGCGAATGACCGGGCCACGCGACCCCAACGGAGTCCAGGCAAATCCGGCGCGCGGCGCCAGCCGAAACGTTTCCGTCAATTCCTGCGATTCAGTCCGAACACCGGCGTCTATCGCGAACCGCGATGACACCAGCCAGTGATCCTGCCCAAACATAGCAATCTCCGTGTCGCTTCTGCGAACAGGCGAACCTCCCACGAAGCTGGTCTGCTCCAAAACAATTCCGGCCGAGTCAGTGATGTTAAAGGGCCGCTCTACAATTTGACCGTTCTCGGAGCTTGGCGCAAAGTAGGCGCCGGCTTTGATGTGCTGTTCGCCGGCCAGATCGATAGCATGCAGCGAGTAGGTAGACGAAAAGCTGAGACGGCCGGAATCTCGCTGTTGCTGAGCAAAGTAGTTGCCCTCGTTACCGGAGGGCGTGACGATAAGGTCTTGCGCGCCGTGGGCCCAAACGTTTGCTTGAAAGCGTGTATAAGAAAAAGTGTTTTCCAGCAGATCGCCATGGAAGAGCGTCAAGTGATCGCCAAGCGTTCCCGTATAGTCGTGCAGGCTGGCGTCGGGAGTGGCAGACTTTGGATTGAAGGTGCTCAAATCGACCGACTCCAACTGAGTTGGTGCAATGTGAAAGGTCGCCGTGATCAAGTGGGTTGAAGAGGCGATATAGTCCAGCTGAGAGAAAGAATTGAAGCCCTGCTTGAGCTGTTGATTGTTGGGAAAAGCAAGAGTGAGCACGGGCGTCTTGCGAACCTCGTACTCGAAACCCTCCGAGAAAAACAGCCTGTTCTTGAGGAGCGGCCCTTCGAAATTCAAACGGGGCGTAGCATCCCGTATGCCGCGCAGATGATAGCTGCGGATGCGAAAGTCGGGTAGCGGATCGTTTACTTCAGCCTTCCATTGGTCTCCACCGCGGCGCGTTTCCACCGAAACGAGCGCGGAAGTGAAGCGGCCATATTCTGCCAAAAATGGCGTTTGCAGAACATTGAGGGTCTCCACACTATCAACCGGAATGGTGGTGCCGAATTGACCCGTCGCGGGATCGGTTACGTCGGCCGAATTGACAATGAGCGCGCTGCGCTGTTCGCCGCTACCCGAGATATTCAAGCCTCCCTGAGGCGAGCGCGAGATGCCGGGTGTCAGCGGAAGGGCGTCGCGAACATTGGCGGGCCGGGACGGCAACTCTTTTGCCGCCGCGGTTTGGATTTGTTCAGCGGCGCTGGCCGGCTCAAGCGTCTCAGCTGTGCCTTGCACGTTGACTTCTTCCCGATGTTTGAGGTTCGGAAGCAGTGTCACCTCCAGATTCACAGGCTGGGAACCAGAAACGGTAACCGGCACCTTTTGGAGAGACTGAAACTCCGGCTTTGAAACAGAAACTTCGTAAACGGCTTGTTTCAAGATTGTGAAGTCTGCATGGCCGTCTGCCGCTGTTGTTGCGGTTGTGACGCCGATCACTTCGACAATAGCCCCGCTCACGGGTTGGCGCTGCGAATCGAGAACCACCACACGCAGCAGCGTTGAATCTTGTGCACGCGCGGCGTAAACAAAGCACAATAGGAGTGTCAGAACCCGCAAACGAAGTAAAATCCCCCTTGTGGCAAAGACGTGCTCGGGTCGAAGAGCGTTGCGCATAGAGCGCCGAACTGCTTAACACTCGTCAAGGGAGTGCCCATTGGCCTGCGGCCCACCGAGGGTGAGGAAACTCCCAATTTCGCACCGCTGCTAACCCAGCCGCGACCGTAAGGAGCGGTAACGATCTGGCCCAATTCCAGGCGGTTTTTCAACGGAGTGCTCATGCGCCTGCGGCCCACCCATGGTGAAAGCCTCCAACTTCGCACCGCCGCTAACCGAACCGTGACTGCCAGGAGCGGTAACGACTGGCCCAATTCCAAGCGGTTTTTCAAGGCAGCGTGTTGCCGGCTGCCATGAAATGTGAGTCAGACTTCTTCAGCGGATTAGGGCTTGCGCCGAAGCGGACGTTGATCGCCGTGTTCTTTTTGAACTCCACTTCACTGCCCCGTGAAACAATGGTCGAGTAAACAGTCCAAGCTAACCCGTAATAGCCCAGTACCGCCCCGAGCGTCTTCGAACCTTGCGCGGCCGCGGTGCCTAGCAGCCCAAATCCCGAGAAGCCGCCTAAGGTGCGTCCACCGTAATTTGAGGTGGCGCCCGCGCTGCCAGTTGTGCGCCCGGCGTCATTGTCCGCTGCGCGATTGGCGACAATCAACGCCAGCATCGGCGCCAACAGGCGAGACTTCGGCTCAGTCGCTTTCGCGTCCCCCTCCGAATCGATCTTGACGTGAGCGCGTGGATCCGACTCGGCGGCCGACAACAGAACCGGTGCGCGTTCCGTCGAAATAGGATGAACGGCTAGGAATGCGGGCGGTTCAATACGATCGAATGTAAATCGCAACTGGCCCCCGCGATGAAACCAGCGAGCCTTTTGCGCTAGGCGCACGCGGCCCGATAGTTCGGTACCCTCAGGAAGCACTAGCTTGCGGCTGGGTGAGAAAACCGGTTGCGATAAAACCCCCCGCACGCGCGTGTTGGTATCGGCATCCGCCGAACTTACTTCCGTTATCAGCCTGACTTGCCCCCAGGCTTCCCCTACCGGCATGGCAACGCTTTGCAATGCATCGGCGGTCACGGCCACGCTACCGAAATCCAGCGGCTCTCTTAGTACCGCGTCGAATCGAGTGTTCCGCCGGTACCACTGCGGATGGTAAGGAAGCTTGGCGATGAGGAAATCCTCCAGTCGTTCACCTTTGTTCGGCCCTCTTACCAAATCGAGAAGGCCATGCGATCGGGCGGAGAGTTGTTGTTGCACCTGCTGCTGCGCTTGCTGCTTAGCCGTGCCGAGCACGCCGCCGTTAGCGGCCTGATTGTTCGGTTTTTTCTTGCTGGGGCGAGGCGGTGAATACAAAGTTGGCAATCCCTGGGAATCGACGGTATGAATGGCTAGGTTGTGTCCGTCGGGCAAAGTGATGTTTGTGAACTCCACCCGCGCGAAATGAAGGGGAGAGAAATCGCCATTCAGAATCGCCTGCAAACGCGTCATTTTTGCAACGGGATCGAGTTTTACAACGCGGCCCTGCAGTTCCGCTCCGCCGGGCACCACGATACGGTCGAACGCATAAACCGGGTCAATAAGCCTGGCTTGCACCGATTCGCCCATTCGCATGCGGAGGCGTTTGATTGTGTACAGGCGCAGAGGAACTCCAGCAGCAACGGTCAACGGTACTTGGAGAGTAGTGGTGGCTGACGGGAGATCGTTAGCAGCCCACGCAACCCCGGTCGCCGAGATGACGGCAAAAACAGAAAGGAGTTTGTTTCGAACACGCATTGGGGAGTATCCAAGGGCCAGTATGCCACTGACTAAGAATAAACGGAGGATAAACCGGCAAGGACGGAGCCTTAGACCTCTCAAAAGCGCACCATTAGGGCAGATTTTTCTCTAAGATCGAACAAGCTCATCGATAGAGTTTCTAGGAGAGGTAGACAATATGATTAGCGCGATTTCATCGAGCTCACAAGTTCAAGCGATTACGACAAACGCACAGAAGCCAGCCACGCCCCCGGCAGTGAAACCGGCGGAGGACACTGTAAAGTTGAGTCCGCAAGCCGCGGCCGCAGCCGCCGCATCCAAAGACGTAGACCACGACGGCGACAGCAAGTAAATTTCGCGACGTCCGCGAAGGGGTTGCCCACTCCACAACTCAACCTGAAAATTCAAACCCACTCCACCCAGCCGAAGCAAAGTTGAAGTTCGTTCCGCAAAAGAGAACAAAAGAAGAAACCTCGCCAGCGGTGGCCCCGCACCACCCTGCGAAGTTCGTTTCGCAAAACCGACGAATAGGACAAAAGCCCATTCCCGCTAGCCCCTCGCACCCTGAGATGTACCCGCCGCTGAAGGCGTCAAGTTCGTTTCGTAAAAACCACTCTTGTCGCCTCGTTGCACCCCTACGTTCTTCCGGTCACGATTGACCCGGGAAAATTATCTGGCCCACAATCAATAACCTGCCCGCTTTTTTTCATTCACTCCGCACGCCCTCCTCCCACAATCAGGGTCAGGAGCTCATTCAACTTAGAGCGAAACGCAAACCCCCTTGCAAGAGAACGTACCGGCCCTTGCGTGCTTTAATGAGCAAGCCGTATAATTTTGAGAACCACGTAGTTTTCCACTCGACGCAGTCAAAACTTGACTTTTCTCCCAAAGGAATTCAATCGATGTACCCAGCACTACAGCAGGAACTCTCTACATATGAGAGGCGAACTCCCAAATCGCGCGATGCCCATACCCGTGCATCTGTTCGTGTTCCGATAGGAGTGGGCAGCAATTATCGCTTTTATCCGCCCTATCCACTCTTCGTCCAGGACGGTAAGGGCAGTCGCATCCACGATCTCGACGGCAACGAATACCTCGACCACAACCTTTGTTACGGCGCGCTGTTCGCCGGCCACTGTCATCCGGCAGTCATGAACGCCGTCAGCGAGCGCCTCAAGATCGGCACTCTGTTCGGCATGCCTCACGGCTTGGAACTCGAACTGGCGGAGATCATTTGCGAACGGTTTCCGGTCGAAATGGTTCGCTTTGGCAACAGCGGCTCGGAAGTCACCATGCATTCGCTGCGTCTGGCTCGTGCGGTCACCGGCCGCTCGAAAATTATAAAAATGGAGGGGGGCTATCACGGTGGCCACGACGCCGTCTCGGTCAGCGTGAAGCCCAAAGAGGGACAATTTGGCGATCCCGAACATCCCACTCCCCATGTGGGCAGTGCCGGCGTCTTGCGCGGTACCAGCGACGCTACTCTCGTCGCACCTTTCAATAATCTCCCCGCCGTGGAGCGTCTCTTCGAAGAAAACCCCGGTCAAATCGCCGCCGTCATCGTCGAGCCGATTATGATGAACATCGCTTTCTGCATGCCCGACGACGGCTATCTCCCTGCGCTGGGCGCTATGGCGAAGAAGCACGGCGCCTTGTTCATTATGGATGAGGTGAAAACCGGTGGAAAATTGGCATACGGCGGAGCCTGCGAATACTTTAATGTGAAACCCGACATCCTCTGCCTGGGTAAATCCGTCGGCGGCGGTCTCCCGCTTGCGGCGTTTGCCGCCAGCCGCGAGGTGATGAGTGTGATTGCGGAACAGAAAATGTTTCACGCCGGCACCTATAACACCAATCCCACTGTGATGGCTGCGGGCATCGTCACTTTCAACGAAGTCCTCACTCGTGATGCCTTCGATTACGTCAGTGGCCTGAACAAAAAGCTGGTGGATGGCTATCAGGCAACGATCAAGAAAGTAGGTCTCGTCGCTTACGCCGACGGTGCTGGCGCCAACGGCGCCTTGCTCTTCTATCCGCATCGTATCCGCAATTACCGCGACTGGTACCACGTTGACGAAGATATTTGGACCCATTACTGGTTTGCCATGACCAACCGCGGCATCCTCGCGCAACCTTATTGGTGGGATGAACAGTGGACCATCTCTGTGCAGCATACCCCTAAGGACATTGATGAACACTTGCAGGTGTTCGCCGAGATCGCACCCGCCCTGGCCGCCGCTCAGGAAGAGCGCATGGCCGTAGGGTCCGCCGGTTCGCACGCCTCATAGCGTTACCAGGAACCGAATGGCGACTACTACTGCAATGGCCGATCTCCCCGTCCCGCACCTCAAGCGGGCCTTGGGTGTGTGGGATTTAACATGGCTCTCCGTTGTCGCCATCGCCAACTTGAACGTTCTTCCTGTTATCGCCGCCAGCGGACCCGCCGTTATGTGGATCTGGCTGGCGGCACTAACTTTCTTTTTCCTGCCTCAGGGCATCGCAGTCATCGAGCTATCGCGTGAGTTCCCCAGTGAGGGAGGTGTTTACGTTTGGACAAAAGAGATGTTTGGAGACTTTCACGGTTTCATCTGTGGTTGGTGCTATTGGACCTCCAATATGTTCTTCATTCCCTCCCTCTTGTTTTATTTATTAGGCGTGTTCGCTTACATCGGAGGCCCAAACCTTGCCCGCCTGGCGGAAAATCCTCTCTTCTTTGGGAGTGTCACCATTACGCTTCTTTGGCTCACTGCTTTCGCTAATATCCAGAACGTAGGTATCGGTAAGTGGGTGAATAATATTGGCGGTTTGGGCACCCTGGCGGCGGCCCTGATTCTCATTCTCCTCGGAGCCGTTTGCGTTTCAAAGTTCGGCGTAAGCTTGCCGGCTTCCGCCTTTCGGCCCAGTCGCCTGGACTTCTCAACGTTCTCTTCGTTCGGCGTGGTTTGCTTTGGGCTCGTAGGGCTCGAGCTCGGCTGTGTGATGGGAGATGAAATCGATAATCCGCGGCGCAGCGTGCCCCGCGGCGTCTTTTACGGCGGTGGACTTTCCGCCCTTCAGTACGTAGGCGCCACGCTAGCCCTCTTGCTGGCCGTGCCGCAATCCGACATGAAGGTTCTCCAGGGAGTGCTGCAAGGTGTGGACAAAATGACCGTCCGGCTGGGCACTAATTGGATGCTCATGCCGATCGCTGTCCTCGTCGCTATTTCTGTCATTGGTGCAACTTCAGCCTGGCTCAGTGGCTCGGCGCGCATTCTTTTCGTCTCCGGCATCGATCAATATCTGCCCAAGGTATTTGGAAAACTTCACAAGAAACACGAGACTCCCTATGTTGCCCTCTGCGCCATCGCAACTCTTTCCTCCATTCTCATCGCCATGAGCTTCGCTGGCAGCAGCACAGTCAAAGAGGCCTACGTTACGCTGATTGACTTGGCTGTTGTGCTCCAAATGATCTCCTATAGTTATGTTTATGCCTCCCTGTTCCGCATCGCATTCGGCCCTCGCGGCTCCACCTTGCCCAACAAGTGGCGCATCCGCTTTGCTGCTGTAAGCGGAATGCTTACAACTGCCTTGGGTTTGACAGTCGCTTTTATTCCGTCTCGCCAAGTCGATTCTTTCTGGCGCTTCGAAGCGAAAATGTTTGCCTGTTGCGTAGCCTTGCTTGGTCTCGCTGCGGTTTTATTCTCTTATTACTCCCGCCAGCGAGTCGCCATACCTGCTCTTCCCGTCGAAGCATAGAATATGATCTGGTGCCCATAAGATGAATCGTGTTCGCATGTATATCGAAGGAGAGTTCGTGGAAAGCAGTGGCGGCGCCTGGTTTCCCGTTTACGATCCCTCGACCGAGGAAATGATCGCGGAAGTGCCGGATGGCAATCCGAGCGATGTCGATCGTGCCGCCAAAGCCGCACGCGCCGCCTTCGACAGTGGACCTTGGTCACAAACATCCGCCCAGGAGCGCGGACGCCTGCTCTTCAAATTGGCCGATCGCATTCGCCAGTTAGCCCCACAACTCGCTGAGCTCGAATCGCGCAATTGCGGCAAACCCATAGTCGAAGCGGAGTATGACGTCGCTGACACGGCCACTTGCTTCGAATACTACGGCGGATTAGCCACCAAAGTTCTTGGGCACGTCAATCCCGTGCCCGATAACGCGCTTAGCCTTACTTTGCGTGAGCCCATCGGAGTGGCTGGCCAAATCATTCCCTGGAACTATCCGCTCGCCATGGCTTCGTGGAAACTCGCGCCTGCGCTCGCGGCCGGTTGCACCTGTGTTTTAAAGCCCGCCGAACAGACACCTTTAAGCATTCTCGAGCTGGCAAAGAGCTTCGCGGAAATCGGCTTCCCCAAAGGAGTCATTAACATTGTCACGGGCTTCGGAGAAGGAGCGGGCGCACCCATCGTCACTCATCCTCTCGTCGACAAAATAGCCTTCACCGGCAGCTCCGCCGTCGGTAAGCTCATTCTCCGCGCCGCCGCCGATTCCATCAAGCGCGTCACTCTCGAACTCGGTGGCAAGTCTCCGAACATTTTCTTCGCCGATGCCGATTTCGATGCGGCCATCGACGGTGCGCTCTTTGGCATCTTCATCAATCAAGGTGAAGTCTGCTCTGCCGGCAGCCGCATTCTCGTTGAGAAATCTATCTACACTAAGTTCGTGAACGCCATGGCGGCTAAAGCCAAGACCATCAAACTCGGCCCGCCGCTCGATCGCTCCACCAAAATGGGTCCGCTGGTCAGTAAAGAACAGTACGAACGCGTCCGTTCTTATCAAGAGATAGGCAAGGGTGAAGCAAAGTTAGTCGCGGGAGGCGGCCGTGCTGAGTCGTTCGCTAAGGGCTATTACGTCGAGCCAACTATCTTTGCCGATGTTGATAACAGCTCACGCATAGCGCGGGAAGAAGTGTTTGGCCCCGTCGCGTCCCTCATTCCCTTTGAAGGCGAGGCCGAAGCAATCCGCATCGCCAACGACACCCCCTATGGCCTCGCTGCTGCCGTGTGGTCACGCGACATATTTCGTGCGTTACGCGTCGTGAAGGCAGTCCGCGCCGGCGTCATATGGGTTAATCATATGCAACCCACTTACGTTGAGGCTCCCTGGGGCGGTTACAAGCAGTCGGGCTTCGGCCGCGAACTGGGTCCCTGGGGCATCGAAGAGTATCTCGAAACCAAGCAAGTTCACATCAACTTGAACGAGCAACCAATAGGCTGGTACTAAATGAATTCAATCCATTTGCGAACAAGTATCCCGGGCCCTAAGTCGGCCGCCCTCGCAAAGCGTGAAGCGGCGGCTGTACCGCGCGGTGTTTCACAATTAACTCCCATATTCGTCGAGCGCGCCGAGGGCGCCTGCATTCAGGATGTCGATGGCAACACCTTTTTAGATTTGGCCGGCGGCATTGGCTGCTTGAATGTTGGCCAGCGAGATCCCGGCGTGACCGCCGCCCTGCATGCACAGGTTGATCGTTTCCTCCATACCTGCTTCATGGTGACTCCTTATGAGAGTTACGTCGCATTGGCCGAAAAGATCAACCAGCTCGCGCCCGGCGATACGCCCAAAAAAACCATCGTGCTGAACACCGGCGCCGAAGCCGTCGAGAACGCCATCAAAATCGCGCGCGCCTACACAAAACGTCCCGCTGTCATTTGCTTTGAGGACGCCTTTCACGGGCGCACTTTGCTGGCTTTGTCTCTCACCAGCAAGACTCAACCCTACAAAGCGGGCTTCGCTCCATTCGCCTCCGATATCTATCGGGTGCCTTACGCCTATTGTTACCGCTGTTCTTATAACCTCAAGTATCCTGATTGCCAAGTTCATTGCGCCAATCACTTGGAAGATATTTTCAAGCGTATCGTGGGGGCTGACTCAGTGGCGGCCATCATTGCCGAGCCGGTCTTGGGGGAGGGAGGATTCGTTACGCCTCCCATTGAATGGCTGGGTATTGTTCGAGACATTTGTAACCGCCATGGCATTCTGCTTATTGCCGATGAGGTGCAAACCGGTTTTGCCCGCACCGGTAAGTTCTTTGCCTGCGAGCACTATGGAGTGGAACCGGATCTACTGCTGAGCGCCAAGAGCCTCGGCGGCGGTCTTCCCATTGCGGCGGTCACCGGCAAGGCTCACATCATGGATGGAACTGTCCCCGGTTCGCTCGGCGGCACCTTTGGCGGCAATCCACTCTCTTGTGTAGCTGCTCTCGCCGCCATTAAAGCGATTGAAGACAACCATCTCAACGATCGGGCTATGCTGCTTGGCGAGCGCTTCCGTAAACGCGCCCTCGAATGGCAGCGCAAGCTCACCAGCGTCGGAGATGTGCGGGGCATTGGCGCTATGCAGGCCTTTGAGATTGTGAAGCCTGATGGCTCGCGCACCCCGGATGCGGAAACAACCAAGCATATCACCCGTTATTGCTATGAACACGGCGTCATTCTTGTCACGGCCGGCACCTACAGCAACATCATCCGCCTCCTTATGCCGCTAGTCATCACCGACGCGCAATTGGACGAGGCGCTCGATGTGATCGAATCCGCCTTAACGCTCTCGCTTCTTTCTGAACCAGTGACAAGCCAAGTTCCGGTGGCCGTATTGTGAAGCGAATCGCCGCGGCGGTTTGCTTTCTAACAATCTCTGCGGCCTGCCACAAATCTGAGCCGACTTTGTCGTTGCTGGTCTGGGAAGGTTATGCCGACCCTTCGTTCATCAAAGCGTTCGAGCAGAAATGTCACTGCAAGGTTAGTGCCGCCTACATGGGTTCAAGCGACGAACTGGTAGCGAAGCTGCGCGGCGGCAGCGCCGGCAACTACGATGTCATCTCGCCTTCGAGCGACGTCGCCACTACCATCGCCACCGCTGGACTGGCCATGCCGCTCGATCTTTCGAAACTCCCCTCATACGGGAGCTTGATGCCCGCTCTCACGTCGCTGCCACTCGTAAAGAATAACGGCAACGTGTATGGCGTCCCTTACCAGTGGGGACCCAATCCGTTGCTCTACGACACGACCGAATTCAAAACACCTCCGGATAGTTGGGCTGTGCTGTGGGAGCCCTCCCTACGCGGCAAAGTCTCCGTTTGGGACGATCTTTCCACTGTCTACATGGCGGCCCAAGTGTTAGGCTACGACAAACCCACACCCAGCGCGCTTTACAATCTGACTGACGATCAACTAGCCAAAGTAAAAGCAAAGCTCCTGGAACTGAAACCCAACATCCGCAAAATGTGGTCGACCGGCGGCGAGTTGACCAATCTCTTTGAGAGCCATGAAATTTCCATCGCCATGGGCTGGCCTCTCATGACCAATCAGTTGCGGGCCCGCCATTTTCCAATCGGCGAGACGATTCCGAAAGAGAACACCACTGGTTGGATTGACCACCTCATGATTACCGCCGCCAGCCCTCACCCGGATCTTGCGTATCAGTTGCTTGAGTATCTCAGTGAAGCCCCCGTCCAGAAACAAGTTTCCGCGGTGACCGGCTACCTTCCGGCTAATCCAGGAGTTGGTCCGCTTCTCTCGGCGGAAGAACGTCACAATCTGCATCTGGACGACTTAGACACATATCAGAAGCGCATCTACTTTTGGGAGAACGTGCCGCGCCGCGATAAATACAACCAAGTCTGGAACGAAGTGAAGGCCGCCCAATAGTGTCCGATGCTCTTCTCACAGTCACCGGAGTCAGCAAGAGCTTCGCCAGCACAAAGGTGCTTCAAAACGTATCGCTGACCATCGCCAACGGCGAGTTTCTAACCATTCTTGGTGAAAGCGGATCAGGCAAGACAACACTGCTGCGGATCATAGCCGGCTTCGAGCGCGCCGACAGCGGCACATTGACCATGAATGGGAACGAGATTGATCGTCTCCCTGCTAATCGCCGCAATCTAAACACGGTGTTTCAGCATTACGCTCTGTTCCCCCATCTCACGGTGTTTGAGAATATTGCCTATGGTTTGCGCGCTAAGAAGGTAAATGCTTCCGAGATCAAGGCCCGGGTAGAATCCGCGCTGGCTCAAATGCGCATGTCGGAAATGGCGGCGCGCCGTCCGTCGCAGCTGAGCGGCGGCCAGCAGCAGCGGATCGCCCTGGCCCGCGCGCTGGTAAACCGCCCGGCATTGTTGCTCCTGGATGAGCCGTTGTCAGCTCTGGATGCGACCCTACGGGTCCACATGCAAGGAGAACTAAAGGCTCTGCAGCGCGAGACGGGCATCACCTTTGTCTTCGTCACGCATGACCAGGAGGAGGCCATCACGTTGTCTGACCGGATCGCTGTGCTCCGCAACGGGCATCTGGAACAGATTGACACGCCGCGTGAGCTATACAATCGCCCGCGCACGGCCTATGTCGCCGCTTTCATAGGAAAAGCGAATCTTCTGCCCAATGGCATGGCCGTGCGGCCCGAGAATGTGCAGGTGGTTGCCCCCGGCTCAGTGCCCGTTGCCAGCGGCTCCCAATCCTGGACCGGCAGTGTGAAGAGGATCGTTTTCGCGGGCGCCAGCGACCTCATTGAAGTCGATTGCTCCGGCGGCATCATCCTGAATGCTCGTGTCCCCAGCGGCGGTTCTTACCCTCCCACCGTCCAGCTTCTCGTCGCCCCCGAGCATCTCATTCCGCTCTCGTGACCTATGTACTCGCGCGCCTACCAGCGACTTGTCTCAATCCCGCCGCTTCTCTGGGTAAGCGCATTCCTCCTGCTTCCGTACGCCTTCCTGTTCGTCATCTCCTTCTGGCAGGTCCACTCACAGCAGATTGTTCACCAGTGGACCCTACACAACTATGGTCAGTTAGTCTCGAACCCTGTCTATCTCGAAGTTTTAGGGCGCTCCGCGCGCATCGCCGCCAGCGTGACGATCCTCGCGCTGCTTTTGGGTGTCCCCCTCGCATATTTTGTCTCCATGCGAGCCGGCCGGTTCAAGAATCTTCTATACCAGTTAGTCATCATTCCTCTTTGGGTCAGTTATCTAGTTCGAGCTTATGCCTGGAAAACGATTCTCGGAGGCAACGGCGTCCTCAACACGCTTCTCATGCATGTTGGCATTCTCCATCAACCAGCTGCGTTCCTGCTATACAGTCCATTTGCCGTTATTCTGACGCTCACCCACATCTATACGCCGTTCGTCTTCCTACCGGTTTACGCATCCATGGCTCACATTCCGTCAGCGCTGATTGAAGCGTCGGACGATCTTGGCGCATCCCGCTCACGCTCCTTCTGGAAGGTCATTTTCCCGCTCTCACTGCCCGGAATCATTGCCGGGGCGACATTCGCCTTCGTTTTGAGCCTCGGCGATTTTATCGCCCCGCTGCTCATCGGCGGACCGAATGGCATCATGATCTCTAACATCGTCGTGAGTCTTTTCGGCGCCGCTTACGATTGGCCTTTGGGTTCGGCTATCTCCCTGTGCATACTTATCCTGGTCGTTGTTCTTATCTCCACCACTGAATCGGTCGAAAGGCGTCTGCGGCTTGGAGGAGCCCGCTAATGCGCTCACGCATCAGCTGGGTTCACGCCCAGGCGGCGCTGGTTTTTGCGTTCCTCTACTTGCCTATTCTAGTTTTGATCGTTTATTCGTTCAACGGAGAAAGCGTCGCCGGATTTCCACCCCATGGCTGGACTTTGCGCTGGTACAAAGAATTGTTTGCCGATGACCCACTGTGGTCTTCCGTGGGCAATAGTCTGGTGGTGGCGGCGTTCGCGGTCGCACTGGCTCTTCTTTTTGGCATTCCAGCCGCTCTCGCGCTAGATCGGGCGAACTTCGCGGGCAAGCAAGTCTTTCGCCGATTGGTGCTGCTACCGCTCATTCTTCCCGGCATCATCACGGGGCTATCGCTGTTGACACTCTTTGCCTCTGCCGGTGCACAGTTGAGCCTGCTCACGGTCGCGATAGGCCATGGAACGGCGTTGATCTCAGTCGCTGTAACAGAGGTTTCGGCCGGGCTTCAGAAGTTTGATCGCGCGTTGGAAGAAGCTTCGCGCGATTTGGGAGCTAGTGAGTGGTACACCTTCCGGCGTGTGACGCTACCGAGTCTCAAGCTGCCGATTATTGCCGCGGCCCTATTGATCTTCACGCTCTCGCTAGATGAAATCGCCGTCAGCTTCTTTTTGGTGGGCCGTGAGAATACGTTGCCTCTTGAGATCTGGTCTCGTCTGCGTCGCGGCATCACTCCTGAGATTAACGCCGTCTCCACACTGATCTTCGCCTTTTCCGTTGTGACCATTGTGGTGTGGTTCAAACTGCGCGGATCTGCCACTGACGCGTAGACGTTATTGCTCCACTAAGGTGTCCGCCATTTTCAACGCATTGTCAAACGCCGCGATCCCGAGATCGATTTCCGCCTTCTCAATAATGAGCGGCGGGGCAATGACAAAATGACTGATCCAACTGTTCACTGTTACGCCGTTTTTCATCATTTCCGCGGCAATCTTGTCTACCAGCAAGGGTGTCCCGGAGATTTTGTCTTCTTTGGAATTGAACGGTTGTTTGGTAATTTTATTTTTCACCAATTCAATGGCCCAAAACAGGCCGAGTCCCCGCACGTCGCCAATCGAGGGATGCCGCTCCTTTAGCCAGTTCAGACGCTCTCCCAAATACGCTCCCATCTCGCGGGCGCGCTCAATCAGGTTCAAGCGCTCCATCTCATGAATCGTTGCGATGGCGGGAGCGAGCGTCATCGGGTGCGCTTCATACGTGTGGCCGTGGGCAAACATGTGATCTTCAAAATGGTCGGCAATGCGCTTGGTTGTGGCGCAAAGACCCAACGGCACATAGGCGGAAGTGATCCCTTTCGCCGTCACTAAAATGTCCGGCTTCACATCCCAGTGATCGACCGCAAACCATTTGCCGGTTCGTCCCCAGCCGCTCATTACCTCGTCGGCGATCAGTAAAACGTTATGACGATCGCAAATCTGCCGCAAGCGTGGCAAGTACTCAGGTGGCGGGACAAGCACTCCATTTGTGCCTACCACTGGCTCAATCAGCACGGCCGCTACATCGCTTTCGTTCTCGATCATGTGCTCCAGATAATCGGCGCACGCCACGTCACACTGGGGATATTGATGTTTGATTGGGCACTTATAACAGTTCACTTCGGGCCCAAAGATGACTCCCTGGCCTTTCGCCGCCGGCTCGACGGGCCAGCGCCGCGGATCTCCGGTGGCGGCAATGGACGCCATCGTTGACCCGTGATAGGAGCGATAGCGCGCCAGAATCTTGGTCTTGCCTGTGAACAGGCGCGCGATTTTAATGGCAGCTTCGTTGGCCTCGGTGCCCGAGGTCGTGAAGAAAAACTTTTCCAGTCCGGCCGGTAAAACGTCTAAGAGGAGTTGACTCAGTTCCACTCGAACGTCAGTGGCGTAGCCAGGAGCGATATAGGGCAAGGCGCGCGCTTGTGCGGCAATGGCTTCAATCACCGCGCGGTTCTTGTGCCCGAGATTGACGCACATCAGTTGCGAAGAAAAATCGAGATAGCGCTTGCCGTTACCGTCGATAAAGTAGCAACCCTCGGCGTCGGCGATATGCAAAGGCGTCCAGCCCTTTTGAAAGCGCCACGTGCCGTAATTCAGCTTCCGGGTCAGTTCGGAAATCTCTTGCGAGGACAAAGTCGTACTGGTCATTTAGAAAACGCCTCCTAAGAGCGATGCAGAAGTTCGGTAACGGCGCGGTGAGCTTGGTCAATCGCGCCATCGGTATAGGCATAGGCGCCCGCATCGGAGTTGGCAATGGCGATGCGCCCGCAAGGCTGGCGCGCGGCGACGCACGGCTGTTCTCCGCCGTTAAGCCAAAACGGATCCCACAGCGAGTTGTACTCATAGGCGTAGCCGTGCGGCCAACGGTTGACGGTAATCGCGGCTATGTCGCGTGCGGGATCGAAATCGCCCGCGCCAAGCGTTCTCGCCATCTGATCGCGGATGTTTCTTTCAAATGTCTCGAAGCTCGTGTTGTATAGGTCGAGCCTGCCAGCCCGGTGCTGATCGCGCGAGGGCAAACCGGGGTGCGTTGGCACACGCTGCATATGCACGACGATAGATTCTTCCGGATTGTGAGGGAACTTGTAATCTCCCAAGCTCACCGGCAGGTCCAGACTCATCTCGCTATGAAACGATCCCGGGGCATAGACCCCACTCACTCCGAGTTTCTGAAACGATGTCCAATTGCGCAGCAGCACATTGGTGTAAACCAAGGGCACCTTCACGGCGAAAGCGAGCGCTTTCTTCTGTGCTTCGGGCAGCTCGCTGCAAATATAAGGGATCATTACATGCCAGCAAGCCAGCACACAATTCTTGGCCCGCACACTCTGCAACTGCCCACCACGCATATAGGCAATATCAACACTCTTGGCCTTAGCGGCCTCGCCAGCGTGCGCCACTTTGACAACAGTGCTGTTCAAGCGAATCCGGGTATTGTTTGATTTTCTGTCAAGGGCGGCGAAATTGGTGCGCGCCATAACAATATCGGTGGCATTCGTTGCCGGCACGGCGTCCGGAATCAAGCCCCGCACCAACAAGCGCGCAATCGATGAATTGCCATCCGGGAAATGATAGAAATACCGCTCCGCCTCTTCGCTGCGAATGGCATCGCGGTTTTGTCCAGGCCCAGGCGCTGGATCAAGCTTCAAACCTTCGAAGCCGGGAAACTCCAGGCCCCAGGCGTCTTGCGCCGAGACCGCATCGATGCCCAGTCCGAATAACGAATAGGGTCGCGCCTGCAAATACTTGACCACGTCTTCATGGCATAGGGCAACATCGGTCAAATATTTCGCATAGCTCATGCGAGCCAATCGCGCCTTTTTCTCGTCCGACGACAAGCCCGGCATGTAGTCTTTCGGATTGCTGTACAGGCGCCGTAAATCTTGCTTGGCTTGCTCCGCCAAAGGCGCATTGGTCAAGAAAATCGTCCAGCGCTCCTCAGTCGTTTGCCGTTTTGACGGCTCGTTATAAGAGTCGGGCCGAGGTTCCGTCACCAACACATCGCGGCCGAAGGTTTCTTTGTCGAAGAACACCGCGGGACTCAGCCCGAGAGACGGATAGAGTTTCCTGTCAACCGCCTTCCGATAAGACAGAACATCGATCCCCAATTCCTCAATCACTTGCCGTGCAACCTTGCTATAAGGCGACGGACTCTCGATGGAGAAGGTGCCACCATAGCCGAGCCGCATGCGGCCCGTCTGATGGAATTCGTTGCGTTTGGCGTGACCTCCGAAATCATCGTGATTCTCGAGAATCAGGATGCGGGTGTCTGGCCCTGTCGCTTGCCGATAGAAGCGCGCAGCAGCCAGACCGCTGATTCCGCCGCCGACAATCACCAGGTCGTAACTCTCAGCGGTATCTCGCGGGATGCCAGCGGTCTGCCAGAAGTTTTTGTCGCGCAACGCGTGCGGCGTCTTATAAATATCGTCGTGGTCGCCACGCATGCCAGTCAGCGTGGGCGGATAGTAGTCGGGCATCGCCTCCGGTTCAAGAGAGTCTGCGAACGCGCGACGGAGGGCGGCAGGTGAAAGAACGGTTCCGGTTGCGATGGCGACGCCGTTCAGGAAATCGCGCCGCCCTATCCGGCGGTGCATCCCAAGGTCCGGGTCGTTGGATGCCATAGCTATAGGGCATCATAGCTTACGCCACTATGCTGGGGCGTCTCTTGCCGACGTTGGTAGCTTGCTCAAAGGCGTATGCCAATTGCAGCACGCCCCAATCATCGTGTTGGCGGCCCACGATTTGCATTCCAATTGGCATGCCACTGGCCGAAAACGCGCATGGCACTGAGAGCGCCGGGTTGCCGGTGACGGAGATGTAATAGGCCGACTTCATCCAGGCTATATAATTCTCCATTTTCACGCCAGCAATTTCGGTTGGATAGTGGACATTCACGTCGAAGGGAAGCACCTGATTTACCGGCATGATAAAGAAATCGTATGCGCCTTTAAAGCCGCACAGACGCTGATACAGCGCCGTGCGCTTGGCCTCCAGCCGCGAAAGATAAGGCCCAGTCAACTTGCGACCTTCTTCGACGTGCCAATGAACGTATTCGTTCAACTGGTCGCCCTGGGTGGCTAGCAAATCGCCAAAAGCGAGCTCGGTCGACCAATGCCGCAGCGCCATAAAACACTCGTCGGCATCACGGAAATCGGGTTCAGCCTCGTCAACGATACAGCCCAACGATTCGAAGACTTTGCGTTGCGCGTGAACGGCGTTTTTGACCTCGGCCTCCCAAGGCAGCCCAAGGTCTTTGAACATGGCCACGCGCACCCCCTTAAAACTCCTTTCGCTTAAAGGCTGCGCGAATTGTGCGCCCGTCTGATCGATGGAGATCGGGGAGTGGTGATCGTAACCCGCGATTACACTCAGAAAGAACGCGCAATCTGTGACATTGCGCGCCACCGGTCCTTGCACGGCCAACGTGAACCAGCCCAGATGAGTCGGGACGTTGGAAACACGTCCCACTGAGGGACGAATCCCCACAACATTACAGAAATTCGGAGGGTTGCGGAGCGAGCCTCCCATGTCGCTGCCATCGGCCAAAGGAACCATGCCGCAAGCTAAGGCTGCCGCACCGCCGCCCGTGCTGCCGCCGCATGTCTTGCTCACATCGTACGGATTGAGGGTAGGGCCAAACACTTTATTGAAGGTTTGCGAACCTAAACCAAATTCCGGAACATTTGTCTTGCCGATCACAATCGCGCCAGCGGCTTTCTCGCGTTGCACCACCCGGCAATCGAAATCCGGGATGAAATCTTTGTGCAGCGGGGAACCATAAGTGGTACGCATACCGCTCGTTTCATGCAGGTCTTTGACTCCTACCGGCAGTCCATGGAGCGCTCCCAGCGATTTCCCTTTTGCCAGAGCTTCATCGGCCGCAGCCGCTTGCGCCATCAACTGTTCCTCAGGAGCCAACGTGACAATCGCATTGACTTGCGGATTCACTCTGGCGATCTGTTTGAGATGCGCTGCCATCACCTCCCGCGCGGAGAGTTTCTTCTTCCGAATGGCATCCAGAATATCGACCGCACGCATGAAACAGATTTCATCCGAGGCCGGCTGTGTTGTCTGTGAAGTCACGGGAGTTGTGGCCGCCGAAATTGCCACGGCCGTTCCAATCTTGAGGGTATCTCGACGTGTCATTGCCTTTTGTCCGATTCCTTGCCGTTCACTATCGCACACGCCGGCGGCAGTATATAATTTCGCCGTGACCTCTGCCTCAAGTGTTGTGGCGCCTTTTCAAACCTTCAATCGCTGGCTTGTACCCATTGGAGCGGTGGCCGTGCACCTCTGCATCGGATCGGTTTATGCTTGGAGCACATTTAACCGCCCTATCAAGGCGCTCTTCCCGAATGACCCATGGTGGTTCAGCCCTCCCTATACGACATTCACAGTGGCGTTGCTCTTGCTTGGCCTCAGCGCGGCGTTTCGCGGACCATGGGTGGAAAGGCGCGGCCCACGCGTAGCCGCCACGACTGCTGCCCTGTTCTTCGGTCCTGGATTGGTGATTGGCGGTATTGGCCTCGCGCTCAAGCAATCGTTGCTGGTGTTCTTGGGCATGGGCATCATAGGCGGCATTGGCTGTGGCTTGGGCTATATTGCGCCGGTGAGCACACTGGTGAAATGTTTTCCGGACCGGCGCGGTATGGCCACTGGTATGGCCATCATGGGGTTCGGAGGAGGCGCGTTCCTGGCGGGGTTCTTGAATGTCTTCTTCATAGCGAAGCTGGGTGTAGCGTATACCGTGATGGCGTTGGGCATCACTTACTTGATGGTTATGCTTTTGGGAGCACAACTGCTGCGCCGTCCGCCTGCTGATTGGAAGCCGAAAGGCTGGGTGCGTCCGGCCATAACGAACACTGTGAAGCTGGTCACCGACCAAAGCATAAGCCGTAACCAGGCGGTGCGCACAGTGCAGTTCTATTTACTGTGGGGCATTTTGTTCATCAACGTTACGGCCGGCATCGGCATCTTGTCGCAAGCCTCGCCGATGATGCAGGATTTATTTCAAAAGACGCCGCTAGCTGCTGCCGCCGTGGTTTCAATCATCAGCCTCTTCAATGCGGGCGGCCGCTTTGTATGGGCGTCGGTCTCCGATTACATCGGCAGACGCAATACCTACCTGACATTTTTTGGCGTACAGTTGTGTTTGTTCCTGCTCATCCCCGGCTTGGCGGCGCGCGGCGAATGGCTGCTGTTTGAATTTAGCCTGTTCACTGTGTTCACGATGTATGGGGGCGGATTCGCCACAATTCCCGCGTTCCTGGCGGACTTGTTCGGTTCCGATAACGTCGGCGCCATCCATGGGGCGGTGCTGACCGCTTGGAGCGCGGCGGCGGTTGCCGGGCCATTCATCATCACGGAGTTATCCAATCGTGCCAAAGGCGCTCTGCAACCCGGCGCTAGTAAAGTTCATATTTACGACACCCCTCTGGAAGTGCTTGCCGCACTGCTGGCCATTGGTTTTGTTCTTACATTGATGGTTCGCCCGGTTCGAAAAGCCGTTTCCCAAACTTCTTCTTGAGAGCACGTTGGGCGCGGCATCTTAGAGGGACTGCACGCTGTCTGGGTCGACACTGGATTTTGCGATACGAACCCAATTCCGGGTTGGTGAACGAGCTGAAAAAACGAACCCAACGGCGGGGTTTCGAGGTGGAGATTGAATTCTACGATACGAACCCAATTCCGGGTTGGTGAACGAGCTGAAAAAACGAACCCAACGGCGGGGTTTCCAGGTGGAGATTGAATTCTACGATACGAACCCAATTCCGGGTTGGTGAACGAGCTGAAAATACGAACCGAACGGCGGGATGGCTGCCACGCGCCGTTGGGAGCAGATCTAAAGTGTTGTTCGTCGTTCGGTTCTAGACGATCATCCGTATTCGGTTTTAAAAGAGCGAAGCCGAAAGATTCGCGGCTTGGCGGAAGAGGACGCAATCCAGGTTTGCATGGAAGACGCCGACGGCAACCGCCTTAAACTGATTTGAATTTAGCGCCAAGCTGGACTCATCGAGGTAAAGGCGGCAAGGCTGAAGAGCAGGCAAGCTATTGGCATTGATGGGGTTAGTGGTTTGAAAATAAGTTGTGGTTTGTTGTGAACGACTTGCGGACCTTGCGGAAGAGGGTCTTGGCAAGCGGTGGGTGATTCTGGAAAGTGGCAGGTTTGTTGGGTTTTGGCGATTTTTGTTCTGTGCGAGCAGCCGATTTTCGGCTTTGGCCTCACGCGGCACATTGGCATGAGGCTGCCAACAAATTGACCTATATAGGTTTATACACCGCAGATGGCCGCCAGTGCGCCGGATTTCCCGCCGCAGTGGGCAACGGGATGAGCCAACCGGGGCGAGGTGCGCCAGCGTGGTTTTCCGCAGTTTGGCGTTTTGCAAGGGGCTCCTGTGGACGGGTTTGGCGTAGGAGAAGAAACGGCTTTGGCAAGCGGGGATGAAGTAAACTAATAGCCCTCTAGAGGAGTTATCCATGAAGTGGAAATTCGCAAGCGTGCCGGTGCTGGCCGGCATTTTCTGTTCACCGGCCTTGTTGCATGGGCAGCAGAGTCCGCCGCAGGACCCAACGATGCAGAAGTTCATTGCCGCTGTTACGGGTTCGATGGCTCCGGCTCCGAAGACGATGCTTCTATACGATGGCCCGATCCCGAACTCCAAGGCGGGTGCAGACGAGGAAGGTCCGGCTGACTTTCCGGGAATGCTGCAGAAGGTATCGCGGCCCACGATTGAAGCATTCCTCCCGGCTAAGTTGAAGGCCAATGGGTCCGCGGTGATCGTCTTTCCCGGCGGCGGCTATGTTGCGCTGTCGCTAGCCATGGAAGGGGAAGGCGTTGCCAAGAATCTGCAGGATCATGGGTTGGCCGCCTTTGTTGTGAAGTACCGGCTACCCAGCGATGGAATCATGGAGGATAAGTCGGTGGGACCGCTCGAAGATGCGCAACAAGCGATTCGGGTAGTGCGAGAACACGCGGCGGAGTGGCACATCGATCCGCACAAGATCGGAGTGATCGGCTTTTCCGCTGGGGGGCATCTCGCCGCCACGCTGGGCACGCATTTTGAGAAATGGTATATCGCTAATCCAGATCAGGTGAGCCTACGGCCTGACTTCATGATACTGGTGTATCCGGTGATTAGTATGGATCGCAAGATTGCGCACATGGGATCGCGCAGCGCTCTGCTGGGAGAACACCCGACTGACGAGCAGGTGCGGTTGTTCTCAAACGAGACGCAAGTGACGGAGAAGACCCCGCCGACGCTGATCCTGCAGGCGGCCGATGACCATTTGGTGGATGTAGACAACAGCATCGTGTTCTTTGAAGCGCTGCGCCATCATGATGTGCCGGTGGACATGACGATTTTTGATAAGGGCGATCATGGATTTTTTCTTTTGCCGCGGGATGAATGGCAGGGCGTAATCTTTAAGTGGCTGGGGCAGAAGGGTTGGTTGAAAGATTAGCGCAGGCAGGCAGAACTGACTGCCCCGCCTGGTTCAGTGGGAGGGTTCGAGTTGAACGTGGAGAGTCAGGTGGCTTCCCGACGGCATGCGCAGGGGCTTTCCCCTTCCCATGCTTTGATCCCACTCCCGGAACCCGAAAGAAGTGACGTGCAGAAGAAGGTCCCTATTGGGAGGTATCAGAATAGAGCTACTTGAAGAGCAACTCTCGGTGAAGAGCGGTCTCGGGGTGGACTCCGCGGAGGACAGGGACACCTCTAGAGCCGAGAGTTCCTCGCCTGTTTTCCGGTTGGTCAGATGGATCAGCAAGAAACCAGCCGGCGGCGGTAAATCGAGGTTTAATTCAGCCTCGGGTTGTTCTTGCGATAGCTCGACCTCAGGAGGGTTGCCTAGTCCGGCGGGACCGGTACTAAACGATGAGTATCCTGCCTCTTCGTCTTCAGCGTAGACGGTGAATGGACCCCACCATCGAATGTTTTCAAAACGGTACTCGCCTGCTTGATTCGTTTTTGATTGAGGAAGCATGGTAGCGAGCGCAACTCCGAGAGGGTACGCCGTTAGCCCGACGCCTTTGGCTGGCTGGCCGTCGGGAGCCCGCACAATTCCGTGGATGACGCCGTGAGCGCGGGGTTGCTCATTCTGGTCTGCCGTTGCCGGCGATAGCAGCAGGAATGCAGCCAACACAGGTATCATGTTCAAGATGGTGGGATGATAACACCGAGCGAGTTTACAGTTTCAACAGACGTTCGGCATTCGCGTGCGTTAGTTTCTCGAAATCGGCGGGCGAAAGGGAGAGTTTATCGAGGAAGGCGCGTCCCTGCGCATTGGAGCTATAGGGATAGTCGATGGAGAACATGATGCGGTCGGCTCCGACGACGGCGAGGGCGAGATACAACGGAGGCGCGGTGAAGAGGCCGCTGGTGGTTATATGAACGTTGCTGTGGAAGTAGTCTGCGACGGATCGCTTGAGGCCTTTGGCGGCCGGGGTGAGGGCCGCATCGATGCGCGCGAGAAAGAACGGGATCATCTCACCCATATGGCCAATGATGATCTGCAGTTTAGGGAAGCGGTCGAAGATTCCGGTGGCGATTAGGCGAAGCGTGTGAAGACCTTGCTCGGCATGCCAGCCCCAGCCGGCAATGGCGAGCATGCGCGAAAGGCTGGGTTCCAGTCCGGAAAAGTAAACTTCGGCTACTGGCTCGGGAGGCGGAGCAGGATGGAGATAGAGCGGGACGTCGAGACCTTCGGCGCGTTCAAAAATGGGCGTAAAGAATGGATCGTCAAGGAAGCGGCCCTGACTCACGCCCTGGATCATGGCGCCCTTGCAGCCTAGCTGGGTGACGGCGCGTTCGAGTTCTTTGGCGGCGGCGGAGGGATCGGCGACCGGCAGACAGGCGAAGCCGGCGAAGCGTTTCGGATAGCGGGCAATGGCCTCCGCTATCTGGTCGTTGACGCGCTGAGTCAGCGGCACCGCCCGGGCGGGTTCGAGGACCTCCGGCGAGGGAACGGTGTGCGAAAGAACCTGCAGATCAATGCCGTTTCGATCCATATCGGCGATCCTGCGTTCACCTATGTCCGTGAGGTCGGATAGTTGTTTCATCATCTGCTCGCCGGCGGAGTTCATGGTTCGGAAGTAGTTGCTTCCCATCTCGGCGTCGATTTGCGGGCTGCGAAAGTGCTCTTCGAGCGTGATCAGTCTCATAGTTTGTTGACTCTCAAGATGGCGGTTGGGTAACTCTGAATGTTTTGAACTCTACGACGTAAACGATTGCGCTCCAAGATAGGTAAGGTCGCTCACGCTTCGGGCTCAGATTCGGGTTGTGTATTCACTGATAGAATTGTGCTGCTTCTGGGTGAAAGGAATTGTGTTTATGAAAAACGTGTTTAAAGGTTTGGTGTGTTTGGCGCTGACCGTTGGCAGCATGGGAGCGCAGACTACCAAAGAGCAAAAGGCGCCGCTCAGTGGCTTGCCGCCACTGATTGACCGGGAGTTGATCTTTGGCGATCCGGAAATCTCGGGTGCGCAATTGTCGCCCGATGGAAAATATCTGACGTTTCAAAAGCCATGGAAGGGGACGCGCAACATTTATGTTAAAGCGGTGGAAGAACCTTTCAGCGCGGCGCGGCTGCTGACGGCCGAGCCGAAGCGTCCGATTGCGGGCTATTTGTGGAGCCGGGACAGCAAATACATTCTTTTCGCCAAAGATAAGGACGGCGATGAAAATTTCAATGTGTATGCGGTGGACCCAGGGGCCAGGCCGGCGGCGGGAACAGATGCTCCGACGGCGCGCGATTTGACCGGGCTGAAAGGTATCCGCGTGATGCTGGTGGATGTGCCGAAGAATGATCCGGACACTATTTATATTGGCTTGAATGACCGCGATAAGGCTTGGCACGATCTCTATAAGCTGAAGCTGTCGACTGGTGAGAAGACGCTGATTCGCAAGAATACCGAGCGGATCGCCGGCTGGGGTTTCGATTTGCAAGGCAACCTGCGGCTGGCCACGCGATCGGCCGAGAACGGCGACACGGAAATCCTGCGGGTGGATTCCGATCGGTTCACGAAAATTTATTCGTGCAGTGTTTTTGAATCCTGCAACACGATGCGCTTTCAGAAAGACGGGAAGCGGGCGTACATGGATACCAACAAGGGCGCGGAGAGGGATTTGAGCGAGTTGGCGCTGCTTGATCCGGAAACGGGAAAAACGGAGACGGTGGAAGCCGATCCGCTGAAGAAGGTGGATTTCGGCTGGCCGACCTTCTCCGAGAAGACGGATGAGTTGGCGATGACGACCTATGTTGACGATCGCGAGCGCTGGTATTTCAAGGACCAGAGCTTTGAGAGAGATTTCAAGTGGCTGAGAGGTAAGTTTCCCGGCAAAGAGGTCAGCCGGATGTCCGCCACGATGGATGAGCGAGTTTGGCTGGTGAATGCGAATAGCGACATCGAGCCGGGTGAGACCTATATCTTCGATCGCAAGACACACAAACTGACACTGCAATACAAGGTGCGGGAGAAACTGCCTCGCGAAGCGCTGGCGGAGATGAAGCCGGTGCGTTACACATCGTCAGATGGCCTGGAAATTCCGGGGTATCTCACACTGCCCAAAGGGATGCCAGGGAAGAACCTGCCGACGATCATTTTCCCGCATGGCGGGCCTTGGGGGCGAGACACATGGGGTTACAACGGATATGCGCAATTCTTTGCCAACCGTGGTTACGCGGTACTGAGCATGAACTTTCGCGGTTCCACGGGATACGGGAAGAAATTTTTGGATGGCGGCAACAAGGAATGGGGACGGAAGATGCAGGACGATGTCACGTCGGGCGTGAAGTACTTAGTGGGCGAAGGTATTGCCGATGCTAAGCGTGTGGGCATCTTCGGCGGTTCGTATGGCGGGTATGCCACGCTTGCCGGCGTGGCTTTTACCCCGGATCTCTATGCGGCCGCGGTGGATCTGTTTGGGCCCTCTAATCTCATCACGTTGATGGAATCGATCCCTCCTTATTGGGAGGCGGCGCGGCAGATGTTCTATCAGAGGATGGGGAATCCCACTACGCCGGACGGCAAAGCGTTGCTGGTTGAGCGCTCGCCACTGACATCGGCCAACCGGATCAAGACGCCGCTGCTGATTGCACAGGGCGCGAACGATGCGCGGGTGAACCACGCCGAATCGGAACAGATTGTGGTGGCGCTCCGCGACCGCGGGTTCCCCGTGGAGTATCTGCTGATTCCTGATGAGGGCCACGGCTTTGCGCGTCCGGTGAACAATATGGCTACGTTGATGGCGGCGGAGAGGTTCCTGGCGCAGTATCTGGACGGGCGCTACCAGGAAGGCGGAACGCCGGAAGTGACAACGCGGCTGAAGGAGATTACGGTAGATACGAAAACAGTTGTACTGGCCAAGAAGGTGGATGCGAGTGCAGTGGGCGCGCCGAAGCCCGCGATGGACTTGCAAGCCGGCACTTTCAAATATAAGGCCAAGCTTGAGATGGGTGGACAGCAGATTGCGCTGACTATTGCGACTACGATCGCAGAGGACGGCGGGGCGTGGACCGCCACAGATGTAATGGATACGCCAAACGGGCCGGTGACCGAAGTATCAACAGTGGAAAAAGGAACTTTGATTGCGCGTAAGCTGAATGTGAAACAGGGGCCAGTGGCGATTGATCTTGTGTTTGGTAGCGATAAGGCTACAGGGAACATGAGCATGAACGGACAGGATCGGCCGGTATCGGTGGATTTGGGTGGGCCGCTCTTTGCCGAGGCCGCGGGTTCGAAACAGTCCATCTCTTGCCTGCCGCTGGCGGAGGGCTACAGCACGACGTTCCGCAACTTTGATGTGCAAAAACAGAAAGTGGAGTTAATGCAGTTGAGGGTTTCGGGTATCGATACGGTGACGGTGCCGGCCGGGACTTTTGAAGCCTATAAGGTGGAGATTTCTTCGGCCGATGGCGGCACCGACAAGGAGACGATTTGGGTGGCGCGGGATTCTCACAAGGCGGTTAAGGAATCGGCGGTGCTGGGATCGATGGGAGGCGCCGTACTCACTCAGGAATTGGTGCCCTAAGGTCCCTGGCTCTAGGGCTGCGCGGCGCGGGTGCCGATTGAGTCGAGCTCGGCGAGCGTTTGAGAGGGGATTTGTAAAGTGGCAGCCGCCAGATTCTCACGAAGATGTGAGAGTGAGGATGTTCCGGGGATGAGCAGGATGTTGGGCGAGCGATGTAGAAGCCAGGCGAGTGCGACCTGCATGGGCGTAGCGTGCAACGATGCGGCCGCTGAATCGAGGATAGATGACTGGAGCGGGGTGAAACCTCCCAGGGGGAAGAATGGGACGTAAGGTATGCGTTGCGCGGCGAGGTCAGTGATGAAAGCATCGTCGTTGCGGTGCGCGACGTTGTATAGATTCTGGATGCAGACGATTTCGGTGATCGCCTGAGCCTCTGTTAGCTGCTTGGGACTGACATTACTTAGCCCGAGATGACGAATCAATCCCTGACGTTTGAGTTCGGCCAGGGCGGTGAGCGGTTCTTCGATGGACCCGTCTTCGGGCCCCATCATGCCTCCCACGCGAAGATTGACAACATCGAGGGTGTGGAGCGCCAAGTTGCGGAGATTGTCGTGGACGGCGCTGACGACTTCCTGCGGCGAACGCGCATGAATCCAAGATTTGTCTTCGCCGCGGCGAGCGCCCACCTTGGTCACGATCACGAGATCATCGGGATAGGGATGCAAAGCTTGTTTGATGATTTGATTCGTTACGTGCGGGCCGTAGAAATCGCTGGTATCGATGTGATTCACGCCAGCGGCGATGGCCTCGCGCAGAACGGCAATGGCGGCGTCCCGATCGCGCGGTGGGCCAAACACCTGCGGGCCGGCCAGTTGCATAGCGCCGTAACCCATGCGGTTCACGGTGGTGGAGGTGCCAGGGAGGGTAAAGGCGCCGCCTAAGGATAGCTGTTTTGTCATGAGATCTCTCCTTCAGTTTAGTCGCTCATTGTGGCGATCTGTCTGGTTAGATGAAGTGAGCTTCAGTTTAGGGGTTCGCATTTGCCGCCGCACACACAAGCCGTACTAGAGCCACGTAAATCGCCGGTTCAAGATTGCGAGGCGCTGCGGGAGGAACTGGTCTTTCTGGCGTGCAATTACTTGAACGCTTGCGCGACGCGCGGTGCTTGCGATCATCTTGCGGCGATTGGTGGCTGACCGGGAGGCCAATCTGGAGGCCGATCTCACCAGTGCATCACTTGGCCACCGTCGACGTTGATGGTTTGGCCGGTGATTTGAGCGGCGCGGGGGGACGATAAGAAAACGACCATATTGGCGATGTCCTCGGGCTCCTGCCAGCGGCCGAGCGGCACGACGGTTTGCACCTTTTCGCCTGCCCAATCGTCGTAAGAGCGCTGCTTTTCCGGAGGTTGCTGATTGTTCCAGGCCTGCCATACCTGACGATTGAGTGGGGTTCGCACCATGCCGGGATTTACGATGTTCACGCGGACGTTGTGAGGAGCGAGATCCTTGGCGAGGCATTGGGCGAAGTTGATGTTGGCGGCTTTGCTGGCGCTATAGGGAGGGTCAGTTTGCGAACCGATCTGGCCAGCAACGGAAGCGATGAAGACCATGGTGCCGTTTTTTCGCGCCACCATGTCTGGTGCTAAGGCATGAGCGACGTGAACCATGCCCATTATATTGACTTGGAGCACCTTAGACCAATCGGAGGGTGTGAGATGAGTGAAGGGGAAGCCGAATTTGCCGGAACCGATGGCCGCTGCGTGGACCAGATGGGAGACCGGACCTAAGGCGGCTTCGGTGTTATGGAGGGCGGTCTGCACGGCGGCGAGTTCGGTGATATCGACGACTTCGCCATGAGAGAGCGAGAGAGTCGCGGCGATCTCTCTGGTGTGTGGAGAGATGTCCCACAGGGCTACGCGGCAGCCCTCACTGGCCAGCGTTTGCGCGCACGCCCAGCCGATACCGCTGGCGCCGCCGGTTACAACGGCGACATTTCCATTTAGGTCTAGGTTCATGGTCCTACCATTATTTGCCATCCATGATGATCGTGGGGAATATGGGCGAGACGGGCACTGGTTTTCAGCTTCGCGGGTGGGCTGGAGGCCGAGGAGGCTGACCAGGAGGTGCGCGCCACAAACGCCCTTTGGGCTATAGGCTGATTCGCAGGGAACGGGTTAGGTTATGCGAATTGGGGAAGGATCGGCGATCTTGCTTCGATAAGAATTTATCAAGACATCGGTCTTAAAGCATTTCCATGAAAGCCATTATGAAACCCATAGGATTCTTAGTTCCCTTTACCCTACTCGCTGCCACCTTATTTGGCCAAAACCAAAAGCTTTCGCGAGAGTTCGACAACGTGGTTCCGAGCGGCAACGTGAACGTCATCGTGCAGTACGATCATATTCCCAGCGAGGCCGATCGCCAGAAGGTGATCGCGCGCGGCGGTTCACATCGAGTGACCGTTAGCTCCATCAAAGGCGCCGCTTATAATGTTCCGGCTTCGTCCATAGCCGATCTGGCCAACGATTCTACGGTCACACATATATCAATCGACCACAAAGTTGCGGCGCGCAACGACTATTCAGCGGCTGCCATCAATGCGACGGTGGCTTGGAGCACTTACAGCGCCACTGGCAAGGGTGTAGGCATTGCGATCATCGATAGCGGCATCAGCGGGCAAAACGATGTTTTATCGAAAATCGTTTATAGCCAGGATTTTACAGGCGGCAATGGAGCAGATGCCTATGGGCATGGGACACACGTCGCCGACTCGGCGGCAGGTAACACGTCTTGGATGGGGACTTGCACTACCTGTGCGCGTAACCTGGATGGCATGGCGCCGGGAGCCAACCTCATCAACCTGCGGGTTCTCGACGCCAGCGGCGAAGCGAGCGACAGCATGGTGATTAGCGCGATTGAAACGGCTATTCAGCTTAAATCGAAGTACAACATCCGAGTGATCAATCTTTCGCTGGGGCGGCCGCCGTTTGAGAGCTACACGGTGGACCCGCTTTGCCAAGCGGTGGAAGCGGCATGGAAGGCGGGGATAGTGGTGGTGGTGGCGGCCGGAAACGATGGCCGAGTGAATGCTGCGAATAACAACGGCTACGGCACAGTGAACTCGCCGGCCAACGACCCCTATGTACTGACGGTGGGCGCGATGAAGACGCTGCAGACCTACAGCCGGACGGACGATTTGATGGCCAGTTATAGTTCAAAGGGACCGTCGCTGATCGACAACATCGCCAAGCCCGACCTGGTGGCGCCTGGTAACTATGTGGTAGCGGCGCTGGCCAGCCCGACAGCGACTTTAGCAGCGACCTATCCAGGCACGGCCGTGTCACAGGATTATTACGACTCGGCTGCCGGCGGTACATCGGTGTCCGCGCATTACTACTCGCTGAGCGGGACCAGCATGGCGGCGGCGGTGACGAGCGGGGCGGTGGCCGATTTACTGCAGGTGCAACCGAATCTGACACCCGACCAGGTGAAAGCCCGGCTGATGCTGACCGCCTACAAGACGTTTCCCACGTCGAGCGTAGCCCATGATCCGGTGACGGGTCAAAGCTACACGAGTTATTACGATGCGATGACGCGCGGTGCCGGGTATCTGGATGTGGCTGCGGCGCTGGCGAACAAAACGGTGGCGTCCGGTCCGGCACTCTCGCCGACAGTTAAGTTTTCCAGCAGCGCCGGCAAGCCTTACTTTGTGTTCGCCAGTTCGACTGTTTGGGCGTTAGCCGGAACGTCGGGAAGTTATGCGGCGGCGAATGTGTGGGGCAGCGCGGCAGTGAATACGAGCGACTTAGTTTTGACGCCGGCGGCTACATTGAACGCAGTCAGCAATTCGGCTTCATCGGCAGCTTGGGGAACCAGCGCGGCGTGGGGCACTTCCTTGCTGGATACGCTTGCGGCCAGTTCCGCTGCCTGGGGCACGAGCGCCGCCTGGGGTACGAGCGCGGCGTGGGGTACGGTGGCGATCAGTAGCGGTTCAGATCCGCTGATTGGTGAGAAATAGCGGGTGATCGAAGGCGGTTGGGCGGAGCATGCGTGACGGTTGCGCGGCTCCGCCCGCGGCCCGATCCACGGCAAAGCAGTATCTCGCGAGATTACCCGGCGGGCGATCGGGTGGGCGCGATGAGCGGCGGTGCAGTAAGATGACAGCAAGCCGCTTCAGGAGGATTTGTATGCGCGCCTTTTCGTTCCGTCTAGCCTGTTTGATGTTTTTCGCCGTAGGTGCCTCGTGGCCGCTGGCGGAGGACGCGAGCGAGGCGTTTTACAGCGCGATCCGCGGCAATGATCTGCCGCAGCTCAAAACGTTGCTGAGCCAGGGCACTGATGCGAACGTGCGAGATGCGCGTGGTGAGACACCGCTTATGTATGCGGCGAGTGTGGGCTCGCTGGACGCCATGAAGCTTCTGCTGGAAAAGGGTGCAGAGGTAAATGCGCAGAATCAGTTCGGCTCGACGGCGTTGATTTGGTCGGCGACGGATAAGGCGAAGGTCGAACTGCTGCTGGAGCATGGAGCGAACCCCAATTTGGCGAGCAAACGAGGCCGCACTCCGCTGTTGGTGGCTGCCATGAGCGACCGGTCGGCTGCTATCGTGCGGTTATTGATTGAGAAAGGCGCGGACATTCGAGCGAAAGATTTTTTGAAAACGACGGCGCTGAAGGCGGCTACTTTTGGGAACGATACTGAAACGGTTCGCTTACTGCTGGATGCGGGTCTTGATCCGAACGCGGCTGATCTGCCTGGGTTGACTCCGTTGATGATGGCGGCTGGTTGGAACGGCAATTTAGAGACTGTGAGGATGTTGTTGGCCAAAGGAGCCAACGTGAACGCGGTGAGCCGGCCGGTGATGGGTTTGCCGACGCGCATTGCGCCTTCGAAGTTCGGCAATTTGACGGCACTCATCATGGCTGCGCCGTTCGGGCCGCCGGAGTTGATTCAGACCCTGTTGGATGCGGGCGCCAATATTAACGCGAAAGATGTGCGGGGGATGACACCACTCATGCTGGCGGTGGCGACTGACCATCAAGATCCGGCAGTGATTCGCCTTTTGCTAAGCCGTGGCGCCGATCCGGGAATGAAGGATGAAGCGGGATTCAGCGCGATGGATTGGGCACGGCGGGCGGGGCAACCGCAGGGAATGGAGTTGCTCAAGGTGGAAGGAGACGCGCCGGAGTCTGCTCGGGAGGTGCGCTCAGCCATACCTCCCATGACTGAGTTGCGGCCGGCGATTGCGCGCACTGTCACTTTGATTGAAAAATCGAGCGCGCAATTTTTTGCGGTGAGCGGCTGTGTCTCTTGCCATGCGCAGAGTATGACCGATCTGGCGGTGGCGGAAGCGCGGGCGAAAGGGGTGGCGGTTGACGAGAAGGCGGCTGAAGAGCGCTTCAAAATGCTGAAAGCGATTTACCCTCCCGAGCCTTTTTACGAGCGATTTGATGCGGCGGGTGCGCAAGAGCAACTGGCTTATCCGCTGGCGGGGCTGGCGGCTTTGAATCACAAGCCGGATCGCATGACGGATGCGATGGTGGCGAATATTGCGGCAGCTCAATTGCGCAATGGTTCGTGGCATGTAGGTGCGGCGGCGCGCCCACCCGCCGAAGAGGGCGATATTTTCCGAACCGCCGTTTGTATCCGGTCTTTGCAGGCGTATGCGCCGCCGGGACGCGCAGCCGAGATGCAAAGCCGGGTGGCGAGTGCGCGCGAGTGGCTGAGGAACGTCAAAGCGGTGACGACGGAGGACCGCGCGATGCAGTTGTTGGGACTGCACTGGGCGGGAGTGGATGCGCGTAGTGTGGCTTCGCTGAGGAAAGCGATTCTCGCCGAGCAACAGGGGGACGGGGGTTGGCGGCAGCGCGCGAATCAGCCAACGGATTCCTATTCGACCGGGGAATCTCTTTATGCGTTGGCGGTGGGAGGTGGTGTGTCACCTTCAAGTGCGGCTTACCGTAGAGGGGTGGCGTTTCTGCTGAGGACGCAACGGCCAGATGCGTCTTGGTATGTGGCAAGCCGCTCGCCCAAGATCCAGGCCTATTTTAATGGTGGGTTTCCTTATGAGGGTGACCAGTGGATCAGTTCGTGGGGAACGGCTTGGGCGGCAATGGCTTTGACACAGGCGCTGGAGCCGGGGAAAGAAATGGCGATGGGGCGGGAGAAGAAGTAGATCCAGATCGGTGAAGCGCGCTACCGGGAAATACTTGACAATTCCGGTTGGCCTCTTTACGCTGATGAAAGCGCTTCCAGCTAAGCCGATTCCATGCCGAACAACAACCCCGTTCTCTCCCGCCGCAATTTCGCCGCGCTTCTCGCTGCCGCACCGGCGGTTCTCAAAGGCAAACAAACTTCCTCCCAAGCGGCAGTGATTAAGATCGATACTGATCGCCAAATAGGTCAAATCGATCCCAAGCTATACGGCAATTTCATCGAACATCTGGGCCGCTGTATCACGGGCGGCATTTTCGACGAAGGCAACAGCCTATCCGATGTAGAAGGATTCCGCAAAGACGTTCTCGAAGCCGTGAAGAATTTGCACGTTTCCCTGCTGCGTTGGCCGGGCGGCA
The DNA here is from genome assembly GCA_963764105.1 of Bryobacterales bacterium. GTDB lineage: Bacteria > Acidobacteriota > Terriglobia > Bryobacterales > Bryobacteraceae > Bog-105. The sequence continues at coordinate 80,676 of CAVXRP010000005.1, read as the reverse complement.
ATTTTTCATCGAACTATAATTGGCGCGATGGCATTGGCCCGCGCGATGAACGGCCGCGCCGCCTGGAAATGGCGTGGGGCACGGTGGAAGACAATCGCTTTGGCACGCACGAGTTTCTCGACTATGTTTCGCGCAGTGGATCGGAGCCGTACATTTGCACCAATCTAGGCACCGGCACATGGGACGAGGCGCAGCAGTGGGTGGAATATGTAAACTCAGACCAGGACACGGCCACCACCCGCCTGCGCAGGAAAAACGGCCGCGAGAAACCTTGGAAGGTAAGTTACTGGGGCCTCGGGAATGAAATGGACGGTCCGTGGCAGATGGGGCACCGTTCTGCGGAAGACTACGGCAAATTTGCTCTGGAAGCGGCTAAGTTGATGCACTGGACCGATCCCAGTGTCAAGATGATCGCCGCTGGGTCGTCTTTGTTCTCCTCGGATTGGGTAGGTTGGAACCGGACCGTACTGAGTTATCTCAAGCCTCACGTGGACTATCTGTCGCTTCACATGTATGTGGGCAACAGAGAAGACGACTATTACGCGTTTCAGGCTTGCACTCTCGAACTAGCGGACCGTATCAAAATAACGGAGGGCACCATCCGCGAGGCATTAGTTTCAGGCCCTCCGCGCAAACCGATCTACATTGCCTGGGATGAGTGGAATGTCTGGTATCGCGCTCGCGGCGATAAAGAACGCGGTCGGCGGATTCTGGAGGAACACTACAATCTGGAGGACGCGCTGGTGGTTTCGAGCTTTCTCAATACGTTTGTGAATCATGCCCACATCGTCAAAATCGCCAACATGGCGCAGTTAGTCAATGTCATTGCGCCTATGTTTAGCAGCGACAAAGGGCTTTTCCTGCAGACGATCTATTACCCGCTACAACTCTTCGCCACGCATTGTCACGGCGCCGCGCTCGATTTGTTTGTTAGTTGCCCGACCTATCAAACCAAGGGGTATGATGCCGTCCCGTATCTGGATATTTCCTCCGCCTACAACACCGACGGCACGCTGGTGGTTAATGTAACGAACCGGCATCGCGATCAATCGATGGACGCTGTCTTCGAGCTCGAAGACAAGAAATTCGCGGGCGATTTTGAAGCTCACGAAGTCAACGGCCCCGACATCAAGGCCGAAAACGATTTCGACAAAACTACGGTGAAGACGATCCGGAAACCCTCTGTGGAGGGGTCGGGAACGGTGCTGAAATGCTCGTTTCCGGCCCACTCATTCACGATGCTAAAGGGCAAGTTGGCGTAAGTACTGCTTGGGAGCGCATGGCAGACTCTGCCATCCCGGATGCACGCCTTCCAGGCTGCAGGAGTCCGCCAGGGAACACCATCTATTTTGCCGCCAGCCTTTCCTACCGCCAGTACAGTATCGATCTGGGAGATGGTACGGTTGAGCGAATCGGCGAACAAGTCGTGATAACAATTTCTACAATTACTAGCTACGATACCAGCACAAGAACCGCGAAGGTGGTTAAACAGTGTCGTAGTTTAACGTAGTTCGCTACAGTTTTCCTGTAACTCTGCTAGCGAAACGTTCATTGGTAAGTGCTAGTCCCAAAAGCGTACCACTGACAGGTTATTTGGGATGGCTCAATTTTTCTCGCGTAGTGCGAACACGCTCTTTCGGATCATTCTGCTCGCACTTGCCTGCTCGGTGCTGGCAGTGGCCGCCCTCGGGTACCTGATCGTCAGGTCACCGTACGAAACGATGCAGAACGTGCCGCGGGAACAGCCGGTCGCCTTTAGCCATGAGCACCATGTGGGAGGGCTTGGCATTGACTGCCGCTACTGTCACACGACCGTTGAGTACTCATCGTTCGCGAATATCCCGCCTACGAAGGTCTGCATGAATTGCCATTCCGAGATGTGGGCTACCAGTCCGGCGCTCGAACCAGTACGAGAGAGTTGGCGCAGTGGACGGTCCATTGAGTGGACGCGGGTGCATGACCTTCCGGAATACGTTTATTTCAATCACAGTATTCATGTGCATGCCGGCGTGGGATGCACGGAATGCCACGGGAGAGTGGACAAGATGCCGTTGACGTGGCAAGCCCAGCCGTTAACCATGCGCTGGTGCCTCAACTGCCATCGCCACTCGGAAGAATACCTCAGACCTCGCGATCAGGTGTTCTCGATGGATTATCGCCACCCAGCAAATCAGATCGCGCTGGGTGTCCGTTTGCAGAAGGAGTACCACATTCTTGCCGTTCGCAATCTCACGAGTTGCTCGACATGCCACCGATGAAGCCTGATAGCCAATTCGTTCCGCTGGAGGATCTCATCAAGCGCGATGAGCAGGGAGAGGCGACGATTGAACTATCGGAGGCCAGCCGCCGCCGCTTCGTGCAGCTGATGGCAGGATCACTGGCGCTAGCTGGAATCAGCGGTTGTACCCGCCAGCCGACGGAAACGATCATGCCGTACGTCGAAGCGCCGGAGAATGCGATTCCCGGCCGCCCCAAGTATTACGCGACGGCGATTCCGGGGCCAGGCAGCGCGCAAGGTGTCATCGTGGAGAGCCACTTGGGACGCCCGACGAAGGTGGAGGGCAATCCCGACCATCCCTCCAGTCTGGGTGCGAGTAGCGTCCACTCGCAAGCCTCTTTGATGGATCTGTATGACCCCGATCGCGCGCAACAGATCAACTATCTTGGCGATGAGCGCAGTTGGGAAGACTTTCTGAATGCCTGGACAAGTACGCTCTCGAGTCTCGAAGGCAATAGAGGCGCAGGTCTGAGCATTCTCAGCGAGGCGGTGATTTCGCCGACTCTTGGAGCCCAGATTCAAGCTGTGCTGAAGCAGCACCCAGCGGCTAAGTGGCATCAGTTCGATCCCACTGCATCGCATTCGGCGTTTTCCGCGGCCCAAATGGTATTCGGTAAACCGGTTAACACTTATTACAACTTCGCTGAAGCGGATGTGATTGTCTCGCTCGACGCGGACTTCCTGGCTTACGGACCTACCGCAACTCGTTACGCGCGAGATTTCGCCGAACGGCGCCGGCGCGGCCATCGCCTCGACATGAATCGTTTATATGTCGTCGAAAGCACTATGACGGCAACCGGCGGCAAGGCCGATCACCGGTTGGCGGTGCGCTATGGGGAGGTGGAAGGGTTGGCGCGGGCGCTTGAAGACGGAGGTTCCTCTTCGGGGGCGCATGCGTCTTGGGTTTCGGCAGTGGCGGCGGACCTAAAGGCCCATTTGGGACGCAGTGTTGTCATCGCCGGTGACCATCAATCCCCTACGGTGCATGCACTCGCGCACAGACTGAATAGCGCATTTCAAAACGTGGGCAAGACCGTTATCTACACCGACCCGATTGAGGTGCAACCTACCGACCAAATCGATTCGCTACAAGAACTCGTTGGAGACATGAATGATGGTAAGGTGACGTGCCTTCTGATTCTGGGAGGCAATCCGGTTTACAACGCGCCGAGCGATCTGAAATTCGCCGATGCGTTGAAGAAAGTGAAGACCTCCGCGCATTTCTCCCTGCACCTGAATGAAACCTCGTTGCACACGACGTGGCATGTGCCGGAACCTCATTCGCTCGAAGATTGGGGTGATACGCGAGCATTCGACGGAACGGTGAGCATCATTCAGCCGCTGATCGCGCCGCTGTACAACTCGCACTCCTACCTCACTGTTTTAGATGCGATGCTGCAGTTTCCCGGACGCACTTCTTATGAAATTGTGCGCGGGTATTGGGGAACACAGGGCAAGGCGTCCGATTTCGAAACATGGTGGAGAAGAACAGTGCATGACGGCCTGGTAGCCGGCTCGACCCTGCCGTCCATTGATGTCGGAGCTCCCAAGGCGGTTCCACAAGTGGCGAAGAATGAAAGCGGCTTGGAACTAGTGTTTCGTCCCGACGTTTACATGGTAGATGGGCGCTATGCCAATAACATCTGGCTGCAAGAGTTACCGCATCCCATGACTAAACTCACTTGGGACAACGCGATTTTCCTGAGTGAACGAACCGCCAAGCGCTTAGGCGTGGAGAACCAGCAACACGTTTCACTACGGCATCGGGGCGCCGAGGTATGGGGATCAGTGTGGATTCTTCCGGGACATCCGGACGAAACGGTGAGCGTGGATCTCGGGTATGGGCGGACGCACTCGGGGAGAGCGGGAAATGGCGCCGGTTTCAACGCCTATCTGCTGCGATCTTGCGACTCCCTTTGGACAACGTCAGGCGTGGAGATCAAAAAGCTCGATAGCAAATACCCGCTGGCGACGACGCAGATGGAGCAATCGATGCATGGCCGCGACGTGATCATTTCGAACACGGTAGAGGGCTATAGGCAGTATCCGGATTTCGCCGCAGCCAAAGAACATGAGCCTAAAGAAAACCTGACACTTTATCCACATTGGAATTACGAAGGTTACGCCTGGGCCATGTCGATCGATTTGACGGCGTGCGTGAACTGCCAGGCGTGTGTTGTGGCGTGCCAGGCGGAGAATAACATTCCAGTGGTTGGCAAGGAGCAGGTGCTGGCCCGGCGAGCGATGCACTGGCTGCGTATTGACACTTACTACGAATCCAGCCATGAAATGCCGATCACGCACTACGCGCCGGTTCCCTGCATGCAGTGCGAGAACGCTCCGTGCGAATTAGTCTGTCCAGTGCAGGCAACGAATCACAGTGCCGATGGGTTGAACGACATGGTGTACAACCGCTGCGTTGGTACGCGCTACTGTTCGAACAACTGTCCCTGGAAAGTGCGGCGATTTAACTTTCTCCTTTTCCAGGATTGGACCACTGAGACACTCAAGCTGCAGCGTAATCCGGACGTATCTGTGCGCAGTCGGGGTGTTATGGAGAAATGCACGTATTGCGTGCAGCGTATCCGGGAAGCCGAAATCAATGCGCAGAAGGAAGATCGGCCTATTCGCGACGGTGAAATTGAGACCGCGTGCCAACAGGCCTGCCCCACCCAAGCCATTGTTTTCGGAGACAAGAACAACCCAAACAATCGCGTCTCAAAGCTCAAGGCGGAAAAGCTAAATTATGCGATGTACTCAGACTTGAACACTCGACCGCGGACGACGTATCTGGCGGAACTGCGCAATCCGAATCCTGCGCTTAAAGAGGGTACCGACGCATGATGGTGGAAGAACGGCAGCGAAGCAGCGCCCGGAGAGCCGATCCTAACAATCCATTCCCGGTCATTACTCCCAGCAATACGTTCGAGACAGTCAGTGAACAGATCAGCTCGATTGTGCTTAGCCGTAAGACCCCTTTGTTCTGGTGGATTGTCTTCGGATTTGGCTTGTTCCTGTTTCTCACCTTTAATGTCGCTGTCACTTATTTGGTGGGGAAGGGAGTCGGCATTTGGGGTATCAACATTCCTGTTGCCTGGGGATTCGCTATCACCAATTTTGTCTGGTGGATTGGCATTGGGCACGCGGGCACGTTGATTTCGGCCATCCTCTTGTTGCTGAATCAGGCGTGGCGGAATTCAATCAACCGTTTTGCGGAAGCGATGACGCTGTTTGCCGTCGCCTGCGCGGGTATCTTTCCGCTGCTTCATTTGGGCCGTCCTTGGCTGTTTTATTGGCTTCTGCCTTATCCGAACACGTTGACTATCCAGCCGCAGTTCCGTAGCCCGCTTGTTTGGGATGTTTTCGCCGTTTCTACTTACGCAACGGTATCGCTGCTCTTCTGGTATCTCGGTATGATTCCGGATTTGGCTACCTTACGCGACCGTGCCAGGAACAAAGTGCAGCGCGCCGTTTATGGAGTTATGTCATTTGGTTGGCGGGGTGCATCGCGCCATTGGAAATGGCACCAGACGGCCTCACTCATGCTAGCGGGTTTGGCAACGCCCCTTGTGCTCTCGGTGCATACGGTGGTCAGTTTCGACTTCACGATAGCGATTCTTCCCGGCTGGCATTCGACGATCTTTCCTCCCTACTTTGTGGCCGGAGCTATCTATTCAGGGTTCGCCATGGTGGTTGTGCTCTGTATTCCGTTGCGCGAAGTCTACGGGTTGAAGAATCTCATCACGGAGAGACACCTGAATAACTGCGCAAAGCTCATGCTAGCGACCGGTTTAGTGTTGGCGTATACGTATGCGATCGAGCCCTTTACCTCCTGGTACGGAGGGAACGAGTTTGAGATGTACACGGTTCACAATCGTGCTGTAGGGCCGCAGGCTTGGACTTTCTGGCTTGTCATTCTGCTGAACGTTGTGATTCCGCAAGCGCTGTGGTGGCCGAAAGTGCGTATCAACACAAAAGCATTGTTTGCCATTGCGGTGGTGGTGCTGACCGGTATGTGGGTGGAGCGCTACATGATCATCGTGACCAGCCTTGATCGCGACTTCCTCCCATCCTCGTGGTCGAATTTCATAGCCACTTTCTGGGATAACGCGACTCTCTACGGTTCGGTGGGATTGTTTATTGTCCTCTTTATGTTGTTTGTGCGATTCCTCCCCATGATCTCTATGGCGGAGGTTCGGGAGTTGCTGCCGTTTTCAAAACCCGGTGGAGGCACCGAAAAATGAGAGGCAACGAACTGGTGTATGGGTTGGTTGCGGAGTTCGACGATCCGACGGCTCTGGTGGAAGCGGCTGCGCGCGTGCGTAAGGCTGGGTACAAGAGGTTCGAAGCCTATTCGCCTTATGCAATTAAGGCTTTGGACAAAATTGTCCCTAGCGGGAATCTGGTCCCTTTTTTCACTCTTATGGGAGGATTGCTGGGGGCGGCGTGCGCGTGGACGCTCGAGTACTTTGTGGCAGCGATCGAATATCCCACTAACATTGGCGGCCGTCCCCTTTATAGCTGGCCGGCGTTCATTCCAATTCTGTTCGAATTGACGGTGTTGTTCTCCGCAGGGCTCTGCTTCTTTGGAACTCTGGGGCTTTGCGGATTTCCGAGGCTGCATCATCCAGTGTTCAATCTGGCGCAGTTTGCACAGGCGAGCAGCGGGCGCTTTTTTCTTTATATTGAGGCGGCGGATCCACTTTACGACAGTCAATTAACGGCGCGATTTCTGAAGACTACGGGGCCGTTAGGAGTTTGGGAAGTTGACAACACGTAACTGCATGCTGATTGTTGTTGCCGGTGGAGTCGCGGCCTTCTCAACCGCGTGCCGCCAGGACATGCAGGATCAGCCAAAATACAAGCCATTGGGAGAGAGCCAGTTCTTCGCCGATGGACGCGATTCGCGGCCGATTCCCCGATTCACCATTGCTCGCGATGAACTGGCGGCCAATGACGCTATGCATACCGGCTCCGATGGAAACGGATTTTTGACTACGATACCGCTTCCTGTCGACCGCACCTTCCTGCAGCGCGGCGAAGATCGCTTCAACATTTATTGCAGCCCATGTCATGGCCGCATAGGAGATGGCGATGGGATGGTTCACCGAAGAGGCTTTTGGATTCCACCGACGCTGCACACCGATCGTTTGCGAGCCGTCGCACCGGGTTACCTCTACCAGGTGATTGCGAACGGCTACGGCGCTATGCCCGCCTATGACGAGCAGATTCCAGTGCGTGACCGTTGGACGATTGTCGCGTATATTCGAGCGCTGCAGCTAAGCCGCCATGCGGAGGTTACCGCCGTTCCCAACGCCCAGGTCTCGCACTTGGACCAGAAATGGGTGAAGCCATGAGCACAGCCTTTCTACCATCCTCAGAACTCAGCGGCGATCTGCGGAGACTCTTTGCGCAGGCGCTGGGTGTGGGAGCCGTTCTGTTGGTGGTATCCGCGATCGGTGGATTTTTCGACCCGGGCGACTTTTTCCGTTCGTATCTGATGGGCTTTCTGTTCTGGCTGGGGATTAGCTTAGGCGCATTGGGTGTTGTGATGCTGCAATATCTGACAGGCGGGGCATGGGGCGTGATGACGCGCCGCACGCTGGAGTCGGCCACGCGCACACTACCGCTGATTGCGGTTTTGTTCGTTCCGTTGGCGCTGGGCATGCATTATTTGTATGACTGGGCGCATCCAGACCTGGTGCAGAAGGAATATGTGCTGCACCACCGCGCCGGGTACATGAACCCGACGATGTTTATCGTCCGGGCCATCGCCTATTTCGCGATTTGGATTGCGATGGCGTACTTCCTGAATAAGTGGTCGGCGCAGCAGGACTCGCGGGTCCCGCTGATAGAGGGAAGCGACGGAATTGAAAAGAAACTGGCAGCGCTTAGCGCGCCCGGCCTAATTCTGTATGTGTTCACAGTCACGTTTGCTTCGGTGGACTGGGCAGAGTCGCTTGACAGCGATTGGTTTTCGACGATGTGGGGTTTTCTCTTCGTGGCTATGCAAGTGCTCAGCGCGTTTGCTTTTGTGATCTTGGCAATGGCGCTGCTCTCCCGGACGGAGCCAATGGCAAGCGTGTTCAAGCCAAAACATCTGCACGATCTGGGTAAACTCCTTTTGGCCACAGTAATGCTGTGGGCGTACTTCTCTTTCTCGCAACTATTGATCGTCTGGGCCGGAAACCTCACAGATGAAATTCCCTGGTACCTCAGGAGATTGGCGACGACATGGGGCTGGCTTGGAGTGATGCTGATTGTCTTGCAATTTATCGTTCCTTTTCTGCTCTTGTTATCGCGTCCGCTCAAGCGTAGCGTGCCGGCTCTTTGCGCAGTAGTGGGTCTGATCCTCTTCATGCGCTTAGTGGAATTGCTGTGGATTGTGATGCCGAGCTACTACCAAAGTGGGTTTCGCTTAACTTGGTTGAATATTTCGGTGCCGCTCGCGATCGGCGGATTGTGGATCGCAATGTTCACGCGAGAGCTGCAGAGACGCCCCCTGTTGCCGCTGGGGGCACCGGCGCTCGAGACGGCTCTGAGGCATGGAGAAGAGGATTGATGGCCGATAGCCTGCCAAAACAGAGTGACGCAGGGTTCGAACACACTGACGTGAGCAGTCGTGGAACTGTTATTGCGGGTGCCGGTGTCTTCGCAGGATTGTGGATGACTGCGGGGCTACTCTACTTTTTCTATGCGGCCTTGGCGCAGCATCGAGAACACGTAAGTCCGCCGGTGTTGCCGCTTGAAGAGCACGGCTATGTGGTACCGCCCGCGCCCAGGTTGCAGCGATCGCCTCGCGAGGAAATGAAGGAGATGAATGAATACGAAGATTGGGAGCTCTCACACTATCACTGGTTGGATCAAAAACAAGGCATAGTCGCCATTCCTATCGATAAGGCGATCGACATGATTGCGAGCCACGGGATACCCCCCGCAACAGGCGCCCCTAATCCAACTAACACACCTCCACAAGAAGGCACGCGAGAGACTGGGTTTCGCGGGAAAGTGGAGCCGGAGGCACGATGAAAGGGCTAGCACTTGCTGCGATTTCGTCCACTCTGCTGTTTGCGGGCAGCCCTATGTCTCCACCCAGTGTACAGGGAATCGGCATTGACCAAAAGCTGAACGCGCCGCTCCCGCTGGACGCATCGTTCAAGGATGAAAATGGTGCCATCGTTCCTTTGCAGAGTTTCTTCCATGGCAAGGCGGTGTTGCTCGCTCCCGTCTACTACACGTGTCCCATGTTATGCAGTCAGATCCTTAGCGGAGTGGTAGCCGGCTTACGACCGCTCTCGTTAAAACCGGGCCGTGATTTTGAAGTGGTTGCGGTTAGTTTCGATCCGCGCGATACGGCGGCGACGGCCAGAGAGAAGCGAGATTACTATGCGCATAGTTACTCCAGCCGCGATGGTGTGGCGGGCTGGCATTTTCTCACCGGGAATCAACCGTCGATCAAGCTTTTGATGGACGCAGTTGGTTTCCACTACCGTTGGGATGAATCGACGGAGATGTTCGTTCATGCCAGCGGTGTCATGTTGATCACACCGGAGGGCCGCATCGCGCGCTATTTGTACGGCGTCGAGTATGAGCCGAAGGACTTGAAATTGGGGCTGATCGAAGCGGCGCATAGACGCATTGGATCGCCGGTGGATCAGGTGCTTTTGTTTTGCTATCACTACGATCCGAGAACCGGGAAGTATGGCGCGACAGTGATCAACCTTATGCGAGGAGCGGCCGTTTTGACGCTTATACTGCTGATTTCCGGCATGGCTTTCTATTGGCGCCACGATCTGCGGACCTACCGGAAGGAGGAAGCGACGCGATTATGAGAATGGCGCTGCGCTTTTGGCCGGAGGCGGCATCCTCGGTTGCGGGAGAGGTCAACCTATTCTTCGCGATGATGGTGCTGGTTTGCGGCACGGTGACCGTCGGGATTGCTGTGTTCCTGGTCTACTCGGGCATCCGTTACCGGAGACGAGGTCCCGATGAAATGGGTAGCCAGCGGCGCTATTACATACCCGCGGAAGCCGCTTGGATTATTATTCCTTTCTTCGCATTTATGGGGATGTTTGCGTGGGGCGCAAAGTTGTATTTCGATATCGAACGGCCTCCCGATAATGCACTCACAATGTATGTGGTGGCAAAGCAGTGGATGTGGAAGATACAGCATCCGGAAGGACAGCGGGAGATTAACGAGCTGCATATTCCTGTTGGTAAGCCGGTGAAACTGCTTATGACATCGGAGGATGTTATCCACAGCTTCTTCGTTCCAGCGTTCCGAACGAAGCAGGATGTGCTGCCCGGGCGCTATACGATGACCTGGTTTCAACCCACCAAGCCGGGTAAGTATCACCTGTTTTGCGCTGAGTACTGTGGAACCAAGCACTCCGGGATGATCGGCTACGTGTATGCAATGGAGCCGCGCGAATACGAAACGTGGCTTACGCAAGGCGCGGCGGAGGGATCTTTGGCTTCACAAGGCGAAAAGTACTTTCACCAGTTCGGTTGCTCGAATTGTCATCACTTCGACAATGCGGGGCGCTGCCCGAATTTGCAGGACTTGTATAACCGCCCGGTGGAGATCGGCGGAGGGGAAACTGTGATTGCTGATGAGACTTACATTCGCGAATCCATTTTGCAACCCAACGCAAAGATCGTTTACGGATACAAGCCGAATATCATGCCGAACTTTACCGGCCAACTGACGGAAGAGCAAGTGCTGGCATTAGTGGCGTACATCAAGGCTTTGGGGCCGCAGCCGGGCGCGCAGCAACCGTCGAGTTCGGGATCTACTCCGCAACAATATGGGACGCAGCCAGGAATTGCAGGCCCAGGCGCTTCGTCCATTTCCGGTTCGCATCTGGAGGAGCGTTGAGATGATTGAGTCCGCGATTGAGACTAAGGTCGAAAAGAATTACCTGACCGAAAAACAAGGCATCCTGTCCTGGCTCTTCACGACCGACCACAAGCGTATCGGAATCCTGTATACCATCACCATCACGCTGACCTTCTTTCTAGGGGGCTTCTTTGCACTGCTGATGCGGCTGGAGTTAATACAACCTCGTAGCTGGCTGGTGAGCGCGGAGACATACAACAAGCTTTTCACCATGCACGGAATTATCATGGTGTGGTTCTTTCTGATTCCGTCGATACCGAATACCATCGGCAATTTTGTTCTGCCCATGGCGATCGGCGCGAAAGACGTGGCGTTCCCGAAGCTGAATCTGGCGAGTTGGTATGTCTTTCTGTTGGGAGCTTGTGTCACAATCTATGCCTTGTTTAGAGGCGGGGTGGATAGCGGATGGACATTTTATACGCCGTTTAGCACCACTTATTCGACGACTTATATAGTTGCGGCGGCTGCCGGCATTTTCATCAGCGGTTTCTCTTCGATTATGACGGGGCTGAACTTCATGGCTACAGTGCATAAGATGCGGGCACCGGGATTGACTTGGTTCCGCTTACCCATCTTCGTCTGGTCCATGTATGCCACCAGCCTTATCTTCGTTCTGGCCACGCCTGTTTTGGCGGTGACCCTGCTGATGGTGGCGGTTGAGCGCATTTTTCAGGTGGGCATTTTCGATCCTTCTCTGGGCGGGGACCCGGTGTTATTCCAGCACATGTTTTGGTTCTACTCGCATCCGGCGGTTTACATCATGGTGCTGCCGGCTATGGCCGTGGTGAGCGAGATTATTCCAGCATTTGCGCGCAAGCCACTGTTTGGATATAAAGCAGTAGCCTATTCGAGTATGAGTATTGCGGTGCTCGGGTTCTTGGTTTGGGGCCATCACATGTTTGTCGCCGGAACTTCGGTCTACTCGGCATTGGTCTTCTCGCTTCTGAGCTACTTTGTGGCGGTTCCCTCCGCGATAAAGGTTTTTAATTGGACGGCCACGATTTATAAAGGCTCCGTCTCATGGGAAACGCCCATGTTGTACGCCATCGGTTTCGTTGGTTTGTTTACGATTGGCGGGATGACCGGGCTTTTTCTGGCGGCGCTAGGGCTGGACGTGCATGTCACGGACACATATTTTGTAATTGCGCATTTCCACTACATTATGGTGGGTGGGACAGTCATGGGCTTCCTGGGAGGAGTTCACTACTGGTGGCCCAAGATCAGCGGCCGAATGTATCCGGAAGCGCTTGCCCGATTTTCGGCTCTGACGATCTTTCTCGGATTCAATCTCACATTTTTCCCGCAATTTGTCTTGGGTTATCTGGGGATGCCGCGCCGCTACGCTGCGTACCCGGATGAGTTCCAGATGCTGAACGTTCTTTCGACAGCGGGGGCCAGCATTCTGGGAGTTGGTTACATTCTGCCGCTGTGCTATCTGCTTTGGTCGTGGAAGTACGGGCCGGTAGCGGGTTCAAACCCTTGGCGAGCGACGGGATTGGAATGGAAAACACCATCACCGCCCCCAGAGCATAACTTCGAAAAGACACCCGTAGTGACCTGGCGCCCTTACGATTATGAAGCGCAGAAAGAGGAGCTGAAACTTGCCTGAATCTATGCTCAATCCGGAAACGCTCCTGGAACTGCGCGAGCAGTTTTCGTCGCCGGAGCAGCAGCGTGAAACCACGACTATCGGCATGTGGATCTTCCTCATGACGGAAGTGATGCTATTTGGAGGGCTGTTTGTCGCCTACACCGTTTACCGGCTTAGTCATCCGCAGGCGTTCGATCTCGGCAGTTCGGAGATGGAATCGAGCATTGGCGCGATCAACACAGCTGTGCTGATTTGCAGCAGTTTGACCATGGCCCTAGCGGTTTACAGTTCGGAGGTGGGTAAGCAGAAAATGATCTTGCTCTACCTAGCGCTTACCATGATCATCGGTGCTCTTTTCCTGGTTTTGAAGATGACCGAATATCATGATCACTGGCTAGAGCATAAAGTGCCGGGCTTTTGGTTTGTACAGCAAGGAGCGCATGCTCCGGCAGTGCAGATGTTTTTTGTCTTTTACTTCCTCATGACGGGATTGCATGCCTTGCACATGACGATAGGGCTTGGCATTCTTTCCGTTTTACTGTTCCGCACTTTCTTGGGATGCTTTACGGCCGAGTATCATACGCCGATAGATATGGGAGGTTTATATTGGCATTTCATTGATATCGTGTGGGTGTTTTTGTATGCCATCTTCTACATTCCGGGGTTGCATCTGAAATGAGCCAACCAGCGGTCAGGCCAAAACAATATCTGCTTATCTTTGCCGCTTTGCTCGCGATTGTGCTGGCGACAACCTTGATCGGAAGGCTGGACCTCGGTCCCTTCAATACGCCCCTTGCCATTCTGTTCGCGACTGCGAAAGCGGCACTGATTGTAGCGTTTTTCATGCAGGCGAAGTTCGAGCCCGCTCTCATCCGTGTGATCATCACCGGTGGCGTTCTGTGGGTGTTGATTTTCCTGTCTAACACGATTGGCGACTACATGTCGCGCGGTTGGCTCGGTTTTCCGGGTAAGTAGTGGAACTTTGCGGCATCTGTAAGGATTTAGATCTTAACTGCATGTTCTTTGGAGAAAAGTTGACCGTCGAGATGACGATTACAATAAGTAGCCAAAAACTTGTTGAAAGCTTCCCCAAGGCCAAACGGGAGCGGAATCGGTCCGGCGCCGGAACGGCCGTTCAGAAATTTGCTCCGAGAGCTATGGCAGATCCTTTTGCCATTCCGCCGCGAATACGCCCGCTACGTCGGCGGAATCGCATTCCGGCAAGGACTTATTGTCTTAGCCGGCTATTCGCTGGTTCTGGTGCTGCGCGCCTCCTCTCGCTATGCCGCTACTCCAGTTTGGGTTTTCGCCGGGGCTTTGTTGTTGTTTGACGCCGGCCTACTAAGGTTGGATCTGGGTCTCACCACCCTCTACTCAAAACGAGTTGGCTATCCCTTATTCGGGTTTCTGCGCTGCCAGGCGCTTTCCAAGATGTTCGAGATGCCCCTTGAATGGCACATTCAACGCGATTCTGGAGTCGTTGCCGGACACGTTAACAACGGCGTGGGCAAAGTTGTGCAGACCGCCGAAGCAGTCAGCCGTGAGCTTGTGCCAGCGCTAATACGCACCGGTCTGAGTCTCATACCTCTGCTGTATTTCAGCCCGGTCACGGCGCCGCTTGTGCTCATCGGGTTGGCGGTGTTTTTGTGGCAGACACGGGTCGAGAATCTTGCGCGCCAGCCACTGCGCCAATCGCGCTACGAAAACTATGCGCGCGATTATGGCTTATTTGCGGAATGCATGGAATATGTCCAACCGGTGGTCCATTTCGGGCAGGCCGGGCGGATTCTCCGATCTTACGAGCAGGTTCAGGAGGAGATTGTCCGCGCAGGAGCAGAAGAAGTGGAGATAGGCAACCGCTACTCCTGGAGGCGGAACATGCTTTTGTCCTTTACTAAGCGGTTGTGCCAGGCGCTCTGGCTTTGGCGATGGAGATCGGGCCAGCTTGACATCGCCCTGGTGATGTACCTGAACATGCTAACCGAAGACTTGCTGAATTCGTTCTGGAGTTACGCTTCGCTGATTGAGCGAGTTTACGACGGGATGGAGCCCGCTCGCGTATTGCTCAATATCTTTAAGGAAAAGGCCAGTATCTACGATTTGGAAGATGCGCGTCCGGTGGCGGTCCGTGATGACATTGACATTGAAATTGAGGATGTTTCTTTCGCATATAAAGGCTGCGAGCCGGTGTTGAGGAAATTCAACCTTTCCATCGCGGCTGGATGCGTAGTGGGTGTGACTGGGCGTTCGGGCATTGGAAAGACAACATTGCAACATCTGCTCTCGCGCCTGCTGGAGGCGCAAGACGGTCGAATTGCGATTGCGGGTGAAGACGTACGGCGCTGGCCTTTAGAGCAATTGCGCGGACTGTTTAGCACGGTCTCCCAGAACGGGGGCGTCTTCTTCTCGAGCAGTACAGTTTTTGAAACGATTCGCTTCGCACGTCCCGACGCGTCGCGGAGCCAGGTGGCACTCTGCGCTCAAGCGGCCTGCATGCATGACGAGATCATGCGCATGCCCTTTGGATACGACACAAAAATCGGGCGCGGCGGCGCGACCTTATCGAAAGGACAGCAGCAGCGGGTGGCGCTGGCACAGGCGCTTCTAGCGCTAGACGGGAATCGACGTATAGTCATTCTCGACGAATTCACGAGTGCGCTTGATGCTGAGACAGAAGAACGGATACTCCGCAATATTTTGCCGCTCCTTAAAGGCAGAACCGTGATCCTGATCGCTCACCGGCTGGCGACTGTTCGCAAACTGGCAGATACCATTGTGGTAATTGATCGTGAAGGTGTGGTGGAAGCGGGCAGCCACGCCGAGTTACTGCGCAATGGAGGATGGTATTCCGAGATGGCGCGTCTGCAAGCGACGGCCTAACGAGGGCGTGGCGCTTCGGAAGCGAGAGCGGCACGAACGTCTTCGATCGCTTCGCTCCAATCGCCACCGGTCTTTTGACGAAACAATCGTGCGCTCGGATACCATGGCGTGTCGCTGCGTTCCAGCATCCAACGCCAATCGGCCCGCGCCGGAAGCAATATCCAAACCCGGCGATTCAGTGCGCCGGCCAAATGAGCCGCCATGGTATCGACCGTCACAATCAAATCAAGATTGAGCATGAAGGCGGCTGTGGCGCGTACGCTTGATAGGTAAGGCGCCAGGTCGGTGATGTGATGCGGTGTCTGACTGGTTGCGGCATCGGAATATTTCTGCAGACTGTAAAACGAGCACCCGCTGCACGTGAGTAAAGGTGCCAACTCTTTCGGGGCGATGGAGCGTGTGACATCCCAAGTGCTTGCCTGCCAAACGATGCCGACTCGCACGTTCTCACTCTGCTTGAGGCGACCCGCGCCCCATTCGATTCGCTCTTTTGGTATATGAATATAGGGCGTAGCGGCCGGGATGCTTTTGAGCTCGGTGCGAAATGCGCGCGGCAGCTCAGTCACCTCCATTTGCATGTCCCATTCGGAGTTGTTCTCGAAATAGTCGGGACCCCAGCTGCAAACCCGGTCAATTCCGGGAACACATGCGAGCAGGGTGACAAGCTCCGGATGCGCTTGAACCGTGAGGGAGCGGCAAGTCTCTTTCAAGAGAGGTGCATATCGGATGAATTGGATTGTATCTCCGAGTCCGTGGAGACAGCGGAGCATCACACGTTGCCCTTCCCAAACGCGACCGTCCCAGAACCGATTTGGATCTTCGCAACCTGTGGATGCGATCAAAGCGCTCTCCTGCCAGGCACGTTCAAAGTTTCCGAGCAGCATCCAGCAATACCAACGGGCGGCGGCACACTGCTCCACCGCGTGGCCGGCTCGCTCGGCAGCATCGAAGCAATGCAAAGCCTCTTTAATTTGCCTTCTTGCCAGCAGATCCTGGCCCTGGGAGAACGTCGCGAAAGAGGCGCTGGTGGGGGCTTCAAGTTGCATAGCGCCTGGTCATGCGCGCGCAGAAATCGGCGAATTCGGTCGTATCCTTCGGCGGGCTAGCGTGATTGGGCACCAGTCCGCGATGCTCCGGAGTGAAGCAGAATGTGAGTGTCACGTCAAAATGCTCCAGCTTCTTCATCTGCAAGTCGAACCAATGATCCGAACCCGGACGAAAACTATCGGCCCAGCTAAGCCCGGTGCGCAGCCGCCGAACGCCGAGGTCTCTCAGCAGGCATACGGCGGATTCGAGTCGCGGGTCCTCGAAATGAAACCATTGGCAAATTCCCAGGTCCGGCGTATACTGGCTGAAATTGGAAAGCGACGGTTTCGGAGTGCCGTCTTCGCGAACAAGACCCATGTAGAAGTGGCGGTAATAAGACGAGCCCTCCGCCTCGCGATGACGCGTCGTGGCTGGCCACGCGCGCGGCAAATCATAGAGGCTGTACCAATGGATACGCTCCGCACGACCAATCAGCAACTCCGCAGTGCGCTTGAGACCGAAAACCTGAACCTCCTCCGCACCAAACGTTGAAACGCCCACCTCCGAGATCCACAAAGGCAAAGATGTCACGGCTCTGATCTCCTCCAACTTCGCCGGCCACTCATGGATGGTCCAGTGATTCCAATCGAGCGGAAAACCGTGAACCGCTACGGCATCGACATACGACAGCACAGACTGGCGTTCAAGTGTAAGCACGAAGTTCGGATCGATGGGCGACATGCCGCCGAGCACCCGGCGCAACGCTGGGTTCTCCGCGTGGACGGCCTCCCCTGCCTGCTTCACCATGGCCGAATAGATGGCCCACCCGGGATCAAGCTCAAAGTTCCAGTGCGAAAGGTTGTTCGGCTCGTTCCATAGCATCACCGCCTCAACCATTCCGGCCCCGCTTAGCGCAGATGTAGATCTCCTCCTCGGGATGCTCTAAGATTTCAAATCCGGCACTCCGTAGCATAGCCTCCACGCAAGCCCGATTGGGAATCCACCAATTTGTGGGATCGTCCGCATAGCGTCGTTCGATGAAATGCATCAAGGGATAACCGTCCAGCGAGAAAATGCCCGTTTCATCAAATGGGTAGTTCTCTTTCAAGGGCACGACCGCCTGGCTTCCGCGCAACATAGATTGGAAAACCAGCGTTTCTTTCACGGCGTGTTCGTGTAGCAAGTCGAGCGCCAGCAGCGGATGGCGAAGATGATAAAACACGCCCATGAACAAGACGATGTCAAACTTCTCGCGGAGCGCCGAAACGTCATAGACATCGAGTTGCCGAAATTCGATATCCGTCTGTGTCGACTGAGCGGCAAAACGGGCCTGGTTCAAGTATCTGGGATCGGAATCGATAGCAACGACTCGTGCCGCTCCGCGCTGCTTCATCTGAATCGAATAGAAGCCTCCATTGCAGCCCACATCCAGTACCGTCTTGCCTGTTAGGTCGGCGGGAAGGCTCTGCTGGAAGTTCCTCCACTTGAGAGATGGATAGTCACCTAGAAAATGGTCGGGCGCTGTCTGGACGCCTCCTATCTCGATGTTGTGAAACCACTTGCCGAGCTCAGCTATGTGCTGGCGTATCTCTTCCGCGGTAATAGTGGAATTGGCGTTCATGTCTTGAGTACCTCCTGCAACGGTTGGCTGCCGTGCGCGCGAACGTCACTCAGCGCGCGCATCGCCTCCATATATCCATCCATCGTTCCCACATCAATGCACCTCCAGGGGCACGTCACGGAATGAATTTACAATACTCTCCAACTCGATTGCTCGAGCAGCGGCAGTATGTTGTTGGAGAGTTCGCTCGTGTGCAGCACGGCCGATGCGTGCCAATTCCTCCGGAGATCTGTGCAGATGCGAGATCACATCATCGGCGTTCTGCGCGAGGAGTATTTCTGAGCCTGGCTGAAAGAACTGCTCCAGACCTTCCCATTCGTCGCTTACAATGGCAGTGCCGCAAGCGGCCGCTTCAAAAAGCCTTCCCGAAGGGCAATATCCGTTATCGGCCATCGCCCTCCTGGTTACGTTCAAATTTATCGGCGAGGAGCAATAGAAGGATGGGTGCTCGGCCACCGGTACGTGGCTTAGGTGAAAAATGTTGGGTTGCCAAGGAAAGCCACCATCGTACATAGAACCGCCGATCATGAATTTGCGATTCGGGAGGCGTTTCGCCGGCTCAACGAAGAGAGTTTCGAGGCGCTGCTGCCGGTCGGCCGCGCGGGTGCCCAGATAGGAGAGGTGGGCGCGATAGCGTTCCGTTGCTTTGACTGGAAAGTGCGTTGCCGGATCAACGCTCCCGTAGAGCGGAGCTACGGCTTGCGCGCCCAGGATGGTTTGCAGCTTAGTCAGCGAAATCCCTCCCGTATAGCTCAACGTGAGATCGAAATCGCGCAGGCCCCGAGGGCCGATATAATCCACCGCCAGGCCTTGCTCAAGCCTATCTAGGGTAACCGCTGTATCCAGATCGTAGAAACAGCGCGCCTTCGCTGGCGAATCTAGAATGATTTGGGTGGCGGCAAGCGCATCGGGGCAATATGACGTTACTACAGCGACGTCGGCTTCAGAGGCATGACGACGAGCGAGCCTGGCAACTTCCTCCCAGCGAGTGTAAAAAATCAACTCTCCGGACGGAAGGATGACAAGATCGCGATGAGCGGCATAATAGGGCACATCGCGCTCAAAAAATATGACCAGATGCCCGCGCTTTGCGAGGGCATCACACAGTCCACGCCAGAGCGTGGCGTGGCCGTTGCCCCACGATGAACTCACGGACAAGCCAAAAACCACGAACTTCATAGAAGCGGTCCAGCTGTTTGGTTGAGATACGATACAAAAGGTTTGCCGTCGACAAAACTCAGACGGCTGACGGATGCCGGGCTAATGTCGAAACGGAGAATGAAGTCAAGAGGCATTCCGAGACAGTGCGCCACTAAGGCACGCAGAGGATCTAAGTGGCTAACCAATGCGACTGTCTCATTGCTGTGCTGAGACAAGAGATCATCAATTTCCTGCACAATTCGGCTTTGGGCTAGAATCGCCGGTTCGCCGCCGGGCGGACAGACCAGACTTCTTGTTTCATTGAAACGCGCCCACTTGGGATCGCGGTTCAGTGCATCGAATGTCTGACCCTCCCAGTCGCCGAAGCGCAATTCTCCCAATCCATCGCGAATCGCTGGCCGAAGCCCGTGCGGCTCCGCCAGGACCTCCGCGGTTTCAAAGGCTCGTTCGAGAGGACTCGAGTAGATCGCTTGCATCTTTGACCCCGAGAGAGACCGCGCTAGGCGCTGAACCTGCCGCTTTCCGGTGGAGTTCAGATGGCAATTGGGCCGCCAGCCGCTGAGGCAATGTCCCAAAGCATCCGTTTCGCCGTGACGTATTAGCAGAAACGTCGTCATTCATCTCCTTCAAGTAGCTCAAGAGTTGAGCGGCTCGCACGGCAGGCGTGTGCTCGGCCAGAATACGCCTACGCGCGGCCTCAGCTAAACGCAAGCGCCGCGCCTCCGGAAGATCGCGAAGATAGCGCAGCGTGTCGTCCCCATTCTCGGTAATGAAAATCTCTTCTCCTACCTGAAAAATAGAATCGAGACCCTCCCACCAGTCGCTGATTATTGGCGTGCCGCAGGCCCCCGCCTCGAATAAACGCACGCTCGGGGAGTATCCCGCTTTCTTCATCATGTTCCGCGTGATGTTGAGCGTAAAACGTTGCGAACCATAGAACGTAACATGCTCTTTTGGGGACAGATGAATGGTACGTTCCACATTCGGCGGCCACGGAAACTCGTCGGGATACTGTGGACCGGCGACAACAAACTGCCCTTGACGCCATTCACGAGCCGGAACCAGCATCAACTCCTCCAGCGAAGGTTGGCGATCGGCACTGTAAGTGCCCAGATAACCAAGGTCCCATTTCGTTGGTAGCGAAACGGGCCGGTAAGCTTTAGAATCCACCGAGCAATAGAGTGGTCTAGCCCTCCGCGCGCCATAGCGGCTTTCGATCAGGCGCAGAGTGGGACCTCCCGTAAACGAGAGGTAGGCGTCGTATCTACGAATCAGTTCCGGCGTAACATAGCCGGCCTCGCCGGTTTCGAGGCGTTCCAACGTGATCGGCGTATCGATATCGTAGAATGCCGTCCGGCCGAGCGCGATAGAGTTGACCCACTCGCCCACTCGGATGCCTTCTGGCACATAGGACCCTACAATCACTAAAGCCGCTTGGCTCACCGCACCTTCAAAGTGCATCAGATCGTCGAAATTGTGATAAAGAAGAGTGACTGCACCCTGGGGATTTGGCTCGTCGCGATTAGCGGCATACCACGGCTCATCGCGTTCCAGGAACAAAACGCGGAGTCCGCGCGCGGCCAAGCCACGCAATAGGCCGCGGTAGGTGGTGGCGTGTCCGTTTCCCCAGGAGGATGTGACTGTCAGGCCCAGGATGACGATGTCGAAAGGCGCAGTCATACCGCCACGGGAACCCTTTCGCTGGCGCAAACATCGAGCAGCTTGTCGATCTGCGACGCCCGGTGGGCGTAGGTATGTTCAGCAATCACGCGCCGGTAAGCGGCCAGGCCGATTTCTCCCGCAGCCGACTTGGTAAGCTGGCGCAGGTGCTCGACCACCTCCTCTCCGCTGGACGCGACCAGAATTTCAGCGCCCGGTTCGAAGAACATTTCTATGCCCGCCCACGCATCGGTAATGAGGCAAGCTGCCGCGCTCGCCGCTTCAAACACACGGGTCGCGGGCGAGAAGCCGTATTGCGCCATACTGTCCCGTGTCACGTTCAGTACGGCTAGAGGGCTCGAGTTAAAGACATTGTGGTCGCGGGTTGAGAGGTGGCCAAGATACCGGATATTGGATTTCAAGGGTTTGTCGCTCCAGCCCGCACCGCCGAGCAGAAAACTTTTCTCAGAGAGTTGTCCGGCGGGTGAGAGGAAGAATTCCTCGACTCTTGCTTCGCGATCGGGGAGTCGATTTCCGAGAAAAGCCAAGTCACATGAGAACTGCGGGTTGGGAGGCACGGGAAAGTGAGTGCCCGGGTCGGTGGCATTATAGATTGGAACGCAACGCCGCGCGCCCAGAGCTTCGTATGCTCGAATTACTGGATCGCCGCCCCCATAAGTAAAAATAGCGTCATACTGCGGAATCAAAGGCAAAAAGGGATCAGCCGGATTGTGCCGTAATCTTTCAAGCGTGGCCGCCGCGTCTACATCCCAAAAAATCACCAGGTTAGAAGCACGTTTCAGGTTGAGCACTGCCTCCTCAAGCAGATCGTCAAAAACGCCAACTCCGCTAGCTTTCACAATCATGTCGGCATTCCGAGCGCTCTCCACTGCGCGAAGCGCACTGCTGCGAGTGGCTGAATACACCATGACATTCGCCCAGGATGGGTCGGCCATATCACGATTTTGCTGACGCTCCCAGGCGTCAGGTTCATAGAATGTTATCGCGTGTCGGCGCTCGTGCATCGAGCGTGCAATACCGCGATAGTAGGTAGCGGCACCGTTCCAATAAGAAGAAACTATACTGGAACCGAAGAAGGCGATATCCATTCATCCATTCCCTTGTAATACACCCACAGCCTGCAATGCCGGTAGCAAAGAGAACAATTCATCCACTCGATGCGAGCAAGTATGCCGGCTGCGAATCGTTTTGAGGCCATGGTTTCGGAGACGCCGACGTTCAAGCGGTTGATTAAGCAGAGTGGAAAGATGCGATGTCATTTGCGCGCCATCCCGCGCGAGCAGGAAATCATCGCCTTCGGAAAATAGGCCCTCGCAATCATGCCAGGGGGCCGAGACGAGCGGAATGCCACACGCCAGCGCTTCAAACGGGCGGATGGTAGGTATGCCGGGCAATGCTTCCACATAGGGTCGGCGTGGAATATGGACAGTGACACTAAATTTCGCGAATATCTCCGGGACTTGATAATTTGGCAACCATCCTCCATATTCGATACCCGCCTGTGACAGTTCGCTGAGCGCTTGTGGCGGATATCTTACGCCGTAGACACAGGCTCGGAGGCCCAGCGCTTGCACCGGTTCAATCAAGAATTCCCGTAGGGCAGCGGCGCGCTCATCGTCGCCCCAATTGCCGATCCAGACCAAGTCACCCTCCTTGCCTGCGGAGTTGCGCGGATAGAACATCCGGATATCGGCCGCCTCGTGCCAGGTAAAAGCCCGCGCTGCCCAACCATGTTGCAGATAGGCATCTCGAATGACACCACCATAGGCCAAAACCGCATCGAAATGACTCAAGTCATATGTCGCAATTCCTTCGGTATCGCTGAAGCTGCGATGATGAGTGTCATGGAAGAAGAGAGCATAATCATGCGCCGCGCGATGCCTCCCAATCCGAGCGATCAGCTCTGGTGCATTCCACTCATGGACGATCACCACATCTGCTCCGCGCAAGCTGATGTTCAGATCGAGCGCCTTTTCGTCATATAGGCTGCTTCGGAGGTGCGGGAAGGCTCGCTCGAAGTCTGCGATGGCGCTTAGGCCCTGGTCGCGCAGCAGATTCTGCCGGCTCCAGCCGTTTTCCGGTTCCATGATCCGTACTTCGTGTCCCCGGCTCAACAACTCGGCGGCGATTCCCCGCAAAAAATGAGCGTTGCCGTGATTCCAATCGGAGACCAGCGAGTGCGTGAAGATTACAAAACGCATGCAACCCTCCCGCTCGCTTCTTGGAACTTAGCCACCGCGCTCTGATAAAGCGAAATATAGCCATCCACCATCCTCGATTGCGTGAATTCGCGTGAGCGATTATAAGCGCTGTTCGCCATACGCGTACGGTACGCAGCATCAGAAATGAGCGCGAGCAACGCCTCCTTGAGGGCGGCGACATCATCAGGCGGGACGAAGGTGGCTACTCCGTCCCAAGTCTCCCGCAAACTAGGTATGTCGCCGATGACTAAGGCACATCCCGACAAAGCAGCTTCGAGAATGGATAATCCAAATGGTTCGTAGCGCGCCGGGAGGGCATAGATTGCAGCCCGGCTATACATTTCGGATAACTCAGCGGAATTCAATTTTCCAATGTAGTGACAATTCGTAAGTGCCGTCTCCAATCCGTCCACGTTGCGCGAGTCGCCTGCCAGGTAGACCGGCCACGGCAGTTGAGGTGCGACTGCGTTCAAGGCGCTCATGTTCTTTGCTTCATCCCAGAGACGGCCGGCACTTAGAATCAAGTCTTCTTTTTTCCCCATGCGACAGGCATGACGGCTTCGTCCGTTGGGAACACAGCGCGCGCCAGACGTGTCGAGGTTGTAGTTGTCGGCAACTGTCTGCAAAGCGCTTTTCGTAGGAGCGCTGATCACGGTCGCAGCTCTCAACGAACGTTCGATTTCTTCTTTGTATTGAAACCACTTTGCCGGAAGGGGAGAGCGCTTCACCGCTTGCCACCAGGAACCCACACAGGAATGATGCGTCAAAACAACGGGGACATTCCAAGGTAGAGTTCCGTGGCATAAGGTATTTAAGTGAATTAAGTCGGGCCGCCATTGCCGCGCCACTTCACTGAGCCAATGTGCGGCCCGCCCTATGTCTGCCCATGCGTCAGGCATCCACTCCAGCTTTGAAGTGTAATGAAGCCATCGCAAGCCCCCGATTTCGGCAGCCGACTGTCGATGAAACTCCGTGACCGGCCGCCCAAAAGTGGCCAGGAAAACTTCCAACCCACGGCTCAGCAAACCGTCAGCCAGTTCCAGGGCGAATGTCCATACACCGCCCTCGGTATCTGCGGTGAGGAGAATCCGGCTCAAGCCTCTGGCTCCCATACCAACTAACGCCGAGCCTCCAGTTGGACCAATTTGGCTGGTTTCTGCTCTTGGATATCGCTGAATTCGTCGAACTGATTCAGATAAAAGTCATGCGCGCGTTCCCAGGCAAAGTCGTCGGGCTCACCCCAGCGCTGCGTGTAGTCGGGCGACCCGGGATACGGAAATAATGGCACAGGTTTGTTGGCCCATACACCTTTTTCGAGTAAAGTGTGACGCCAACGGTCGACGTCTTCGGGTTCGTCGCATTGAGAGTCAAGCAGGTTTGCTTGAACGAAAGGTACGCGTTCTTTAGCGTGTAGCAGGCGTTCGGTAATCTCGGTTGTAGAAAGCTTACATCTCTTGGCCAGTAGGTCGCGGCCTGCTTCGGTAATGCTTTCTACGCCTGCTTCAATAGAGACGCATCCGGCCCTGCCGAGCAGGTCAATCATCTCGTGACTCCAAAGATCTATCCTCGTCTGGATGCCGAATTTGACCGCGCGGCCGGCAATCATTTCTAAAACGGCGGTATAGGGGAGAAAAATCTCGTCAATAAAGTAGACGTATTCAACACCAGCGGCGAGCAATCCGTCCAATTCGCTGGCCACAATGGAAATCGGCCGGCGGCGGAAAGAGTTGCGAAAGTTGTCCTTCGCGCAGAATGTGCAATGGTAAGGGCACCCGCGCGAAGTTTCCATCTCCGCTCCCGCCCCACTGGGCAAAGCATCAAAGCGATGATGATGATGGGTATGGCGCGAGATTGTTTCGAGATCCCAATGCAGAGCGGGCAGTTCGGTCATGTTCGCCGCGTGCGGTGATCCCTGAACGCGCACACCTGCGGGCGATGAATAGCAAATAGATTGCAGGCTTGACCAGTCGTCGGTCAGCTTTGGGAGGAGTTCCTCGCATTCGCCCATTACGACAACGTCGGCGCCGAGTTTCGTCAGCGCCGCCTTTGGAGTCGTCGAAGCGTGCGGTCCTACAACGACCAGCTTGCACGGCAAATCGCGCAGGTTGTCCATCAGCTGTTGCGGCACACGCAATTCAGGCGGGGCACAGCGCCAAAATAGATAGCTGGGTGCCGTGGTGACTACGGCAAAATCTGTGTCAAAGTCCCGCACTCTGTTCCGAATCTCGTTCAGCGAAAGGTTGTGAAGCTGGCCATCAACGATCTGTGCGTCGTGTCCGGCCCCTTCGAGTAGTGACTGGGAGTACCCATATTCCAAGGGTAGATGAGCTTCACGACAACCGAAATAGATACTTTGATCGAACTCCCAGTTAGGATTAACGAGCGAGAACCGCACTGCGGCCTCCTTTGGGAAGATGGGGCGCGTTCCGACCTGCTGAGCCCAGTAGCCACTCATGCAGCCGTTGCACTCCTTCGCGCACGCTCACCCGCGGACCCCAGCCGGTCGCCGCTCGGAACTTACGCGTGTCGGAGACGTAATATCGCTGATCTCCCACACGCCATTCATCCATTTGAATCTCTGGCTTATACCCTTGCAAGTGACCGATCAACTTCAGAAGTTCCATGAGACTGACTGTGTTACCGAGGCCTCCTCCTATATTGAAAGCCTGAGTCGATAACGTCCGAATGTTTGCTTGCGCGAGAATCATCGCATCCATAAGATCGTCGACGAAGAGAACGTCCCGAACTTGCAGACCATCGCCACAGATTGTGATGGGCAAACGGTGCATGGCTTGGATCAGGAAATGCGCAATCCATCCTTGATCTTCAGTACCCATCTGGTGCGGGCCGTAGATGCAGCTCATCCGAAAAACAATCGCGGGGATGCCAAAGGTTCGCGCGTAATCCAGCACGTACTGATCGGCGGCGCCCTTGGAACACCCATAAGGGCTTTGAAAATTTAGCGGACGCTCTTCGCTCACTCCTGAACGCAGAGCGGTATCGAGAGGCTGATATCTGGTGCCGTTGTTCTGTAAGTTAAGGTCGGAAAGCGAGCCGTACACCTTATTGGTGGACGTGAAGAGCAAAGGAGGAGGACAGTCGGCCGCTCGAATCGCTTCCAGCAGATTTAAAGTTCCACCGACATTCACTTCATAGTCGCAACGCGGTTCAATGAGACTCGTCGTCACAGCCACTTGGGCGGCAAGATGGAAGATTGCACTGGCCGAGTGTACGGCCGGTCGAAGCCGTTGAGCATCGCGGATATCCGCAACTTCCACCCGCAACTTCTTGCCATGCCTTTCACGAAGCCAGGAAATGTTTTGATCGACACCGGCGCGGGACAAATCATCGTAAATAGTGACGTCCTGACCCTCCGCCAGTAGGCGGTCGGCTAGATTAGTGCCGATAAACCCGGCGCCCCCGGTAATCAATACACGCTTCTGTGGCAAGTCATGCTTTACAACACGGACGAACCGCGCCGACTCTTTGACTGAAGTCAATCCTCCCTCAGACCAGAGACGGAAGAGCAGCTTCGGGCTGGAGTCGGCTCGTAACAGGCCGTAATGATAGTCGCGTTCATCCGAATGAAGCGAGTCCAGATTGGTAGATGTGGGAGTTTTGTCGAAAAGCTCCTGCCAGTAAACACGATCCACCGAAGCGCTCATCACATCGGCGAAACCACGAACTTGAGCTTGCTCGTCACCCCTCCATGTCGAGAAGCCAGTCTGCGTAATCCAAACTTCCGGATCTAACCCGAATTCTGCCAGCAGCTCTTTTATTTCCCCTACTTCCTGCTCCCATCCGCGCCATCGCAACTCGGGGCTGCTTGGAAATCCATGGACACCAATCGCATCGATATATGACAGGACTCCTCGCTGATGCATTAACCTCAGCCACTGAGGATTCGCCGGCCATAATCCTGAAAGAACCGCTTTCTTGCCACGCTGGCGAATCCAATAAGCCGCTCCGCCAATCATCTCGCTGAAGATCTTCCAGTCTGGATCCATCCTGCAGTCCCACTCGCTGGCATGATCAGGCCTGTTCCACAACTCCATCCATTCGAAGAGATCTCCGAAGCGAGTGATCATCACATCTAAGAAGTCGGCATAACTCTTAGGAGTCCGTGGTGGCGAGGAGAATTTCGGTGCAATACCCAGGGAGGGCGGCGTGTAAAGAAAGCAAGGTAAAATTCGGAATTGCGCGGCTAACCGGGGCAACAGCCAGGCGTACCATCCGTCGCCCTCGGAGGTGTACCAATCGGCCCAACTGATCGCAGTGCGAATTTCCCGCACATCCAGCAGGAGCGCCTTTTCAAGCACACTCTCAACACGTTGATACTCTCCCGGGCGAAACCACTCCACCAGGCCTGGACGGGGTCCGCTCGATTCCAAGTCACGGGGGCGCGTCATATCATCAACCCTCTCGCCGCGAGTTCACCACGGGCTTCCACTACGCGGTCGGTGGTTCGCTGGCCGTCCAACCAAGCGGCCAAATCTTCCAAGCCCTGTTCCAGCGATACTGCCGGGGCCCACCCCAAAACCCTCTTGGCTTTTGAGATATCGGCAAAGCAATGCCGGATGTCACCCACTCTGTATTTGCCCGTGAGTTCAGGTTCGAGATGGGTCGATCCGAGTGCCTGGATCACCCTGGCCGCAGCGCCGGCCACAGTCAGAGCTTGGCCCGACCCTATGTTGAGCGCTTCGCCATCAGCGCCGGCTGCCGTTAAGGCTAAACGGCACGCGGAAGCTACGTCATAGACGCTAACAAAATCCCTCTTCTGTCTGCCATCCTCGTAGATCAAAGGAGGTTTCCCATTTAGTACTCTGACGGCAAAGTTGCTTAGTGCACCCGTATAAGGGTTTGACAACGCCTGGTAAGGGCCGTATGTATTAAAAAAGCGTAAGGCCACCGCGCGCATGCCGTAAGACTTCGCAACCATTAAGGTCATCTGTTCCTGATCGTATTTAGAAAGTGCATAGACAGACGCCAAAGCCGGAGGTTTGTTCTCTGTTGTTGGAATGGGAATTAAAGGTCGACCTTTTTCGTCCAGAATTTCCCACTTACCGGCCCGCAGCTGATCCATGCCGCGGACTCGACCATTGTGCACAACTCCATCGACGTCTTGGTAAAGACCCTCGCCGTAGATGCTCATGCTGGAAGCGACAACAATCGACTCGACCGGATTTTTGCTGAGTGCTTGCAGTAAAGCGGCGGTTCCGCCGTTGTTCACGCTGGTGTATTCCTGCATCTCGTACATGCTCTGTCCAACACCGACGAGAGCTACTAAATGGATAACTGCATCGACTTGCCGTAGCGCGCCGGCGAGGGCGTCGGGATTGCGGATGTCACCTACAATCAGTTCTACATCGGTATCGAGATAAGCAGGGCGCATCCGCTCGGCGCCATGCACCTGTGGAACCAAGTTATCCAAGGCTCGGACGCGATAGCCATGTTCCAGGAGTTCGTTAGCGACATGCGCCCCAATGAACCCTGCGCCACCTGTAATTAGAACGCTTTTGTGCGACATCATATTCCTTATTGCAGATTTCCTATTCCGGTATGTCTAAGATGAGTGAGTGCGACGGAGACGAACCACTCATCCTGGTGAGTCGAAACGCGGTTGTGGAACTTGAAACCGGCTGCCTTGAGATGCCAATGCGTAATTCAAGGTAAGTACCCGTGAGATGCCAGGGGAGGTTGAGGTGTTACCCTAGCGATATCGATAGCTGGTAATTGTCGATAGAAATCAATGCCGATTTCGGAGGCTGATTGGGTGCGAGTTTGGTTGCCCACCTCTCGGCCGAGGTGGCGCAGAATGTTTTTAAAGTCGTATGCGATCGCCACTGCGACGACGACTCAGGTGTGGGGCAGGGAATCGAAAGTGATCTGGTGCGGATGGGGAGACTTGAACTCCCACGCCCTTGCGAGCGCTGGAACCTAAATCCAGTGCGTCTGCCAATTCCGCCACATCCGCTTTTGCACGCACGAAAACAATTTCAGACTAGCATTACGCCCCGGCTCGAGCGCTCATGGTTCGGGGCTTCGTCTGCAAGAAGCCTAAGAATTCCTGTGGGTTGCGTGTCAGCTGCGGGAAGGTCGCCACGACGTTCTGATTGGCCTCTAGGATGGCGTAGAACGGGATTGACGCAGTGCCGAAGCGCTGGTCTTCCAACTTCTGATTCTTCTCGGAATCCGCATCTGTCCCGTCTGTATATAAATCGACAATCACGAAATCTTTCAGAGCCGATTGAATTTCAGGACGGGTGAACATATTCGCCTTCATCCAATGGCAGTTCGTGCACGCATAGCCGGTGAAATTCACTAACACCAATTTGTTTTGTTCACGCGCCGAGGCGAGCGCCGCATCCAACTGGTTCTTGAAATAGCCCCCGGGCGCTACCGTATTGGCGCTCAACGGTCCGTTCACGTTGCCCGATCCTTCGGGGACAAACGCATCCAAATCTCCGAGATGCGCGCCGAAAAGCCCGGGCACCAGACTCACTGCGAAAATCAGAAACAACGCCGCAATCAAAGCCCGTGATACGCCAACGCTCTCATCACGCTTAATCCCTTCCATGAAAAGAAAGCCCAGAAGGTACAGTCCCGGTAATCCAAACAAAACGATCCAGGCTGCCAGAAAGCGCTCGCGCGTGAGCCAGTGCGTCTGCAAAACTTGATCCACGTTGCTCAGGTATTTCAGCATCACCGCGAGCACAATGAAACCGAGCACTACCTTCACACGCACCATCCAACCGCCACTACGCGGCAGTTTGCGCAAGTACGCCGGGAACAACGCCAAGAAAAAGAAGGGCGCGGCCAACCCAATCGCAAACGCCATCATTCCCAACACCGGCTGGGCGCCCTTCTGCTGCACGGAGGCAATGAGCAACGGGCCCACAATCGGCCCTATGCACGCAAAAGAAGTCAGCGAAAAAGTCAACCCCATGAGCAGAGTCGCTAAATGGCCGCTACCTTGGGATACGCTGTTCAACTTGGTCAATAACCCCGAGGGCAGTGTTAATTCGAACGCTCCCAACAGGCTCAATCCGAAAACAAAGAACACCAGCGCTATGAATCCGTTTACCCAAGGGCTCGATCCCAACTGCACCACGCCGAATGGGCCGGCAATCGCCGTGATTAAGAAGCCCAGCCCGGTAAACAAAACCACAATGCCACTGCAAAACAGCAGGGCTTGCATCCAACCTCGTTTCGCGCTTCCGCCACCCTGGTTGAGGAAGAACGACACGGTGATGGGAATCATCGGGAACACGCAGGGCGTGAACAGGGACGCCAAGCCAAATCCGAAAGCGGTCAGTAAAAACGGTAATAGATCCTGCGGTATGTTCACCGCAGCGGTCGCAGGCTTGGCATCCGGAGGCTTGGTGTCGGTTGCGGCGCTCGTTGGCACAAGCAAGTAACCGGCCGGCAAGTTGAACGCGCTGCTGGAGGCTCCAGCTGCAAATGCCAGCGGCGCCATCACGCTCTTCTTCACCGGCGGCAAACACTTCACATCGCTGCAAGCCTGATAGCGCACCGCTGCTTCTACATTTGTTTCGCCCGCTGCATTGTCAGCGGCCGTTACCTCGGCCAAGAACGTGGCGTCGCCTGTGTAAATCTCTGTATCGATCTGAAAATTCGGGTCAAGCTTGCGAATCGGTTGGGGGCGATAAATCTGCCAGCTTTTTATGAGCGGATTCGCCGTTACCTGCACTTTAGTAATGATGGGTCCGCCTGGCGGCGTAGTCGGTGAATAAAGATGCCAGCCTGGATCAATGGAGGCCTTCAACTCAAAATACGCCGTACCTCCCGGCGCAATCACGGCCTTGGCTCCGGCCGGCGCCAACGTCCAATGGACCGGATCTTCCTTCGCACACAAGAGCGCCGGCAGCAGCAGAGCCGTGAAGGTAAGTCTAAAACCAAGATGACCGGAACGCTGCTTCATGGGATTAATCGCCTGCCTGTGCTGATGCTCTGCCGTCAAGCTCAGTTGCAATTCGTTCGTTAATCCTGCCTTCGGCGAACTCTTTGCCGAGCCTTATGGCGTTCCTTATGGCTTTAGCCGTCGACCGTCCATGGCAGATGACGCACAACCCGTTTACTCCCAGCAGCGGCGCGCCACCGTACTCGGCATAGTCCACCCGCTTTTTGAAATCGGCGAAAGCTCCCCGCGCTAAATACGCGCCCACTTTCCGCGTCAACGTTTCCTTGAGCGACTGCCTCAACATCTGGCGGAACAAGACTTCAACCAAACCTTCGCTCACCTTCAGGGCGACGTTGCCCACAAAACCGTCGCACACGATCACGTCTACCGCGCCGGAGTAAACATCGCGACCTTCCACATTGCCTATGAAATGTATGTGTGCCAAATCCTTTAAGAGAGGGAACGCTTCGTGCGTCAGGGCATTGCCCTTGTGCTCTTCTTCGCCGATGGAAAGTAATCCCACCCGCGGTTGCGCCTTGCGGTAACTTACCCTTGCGAAAGCATCGCCCATCACGGCAAATTGGGCCAACATTTGTGGCGTGGAATCGACGTTGGCGCCTACATCCAACATCACGGCGCTGCCCTTCAGCGTTGGAAAAGCCGAAGCCAGGGCTGGCCGGTCCACCCCCGGCAACATGCCCTGCACCATCTTGGCGGTGGCCATTACGGCACCCGTATTGCCGGCGGAAATCACGCAATGCGCTTCCCCATGGCGGACCAAGCGCGACGCCACGCGAATCGAGCTGTCTTTCTTCGCGCGCACCGCTTTCCCGGCGCTGTCCTCCATGGTAATTTGCTCGGAAGCGTGCCGAATTTCGATGGGCAGGGTTTGCCAGCCGGGATAGCGCTGCAACTCGTGCCGCACTACATCTTCTCTGCCAACCAGAATGACTCGAACGCCCAGTGTCTTTGCCGCTTGCACGGCGCCTTCTACTTCCGGCCTCGGAAAATGATCGCCGCCCATCGCATCGAGGGCTATAGTTACCATGTACTTGCGCGCGAGGTCAG
The DNA here is from genome assembly GCA_963764105.1 of Bryobacterales bacterium. GTDB lineage: Bacteria > Acidobacteriota > Terriglobia > Bryobacterales > Bryobacteraceae > Bog-105. Next base: position 48,350 of record CAVXRP010000005.1, on the reverse strand, counting down.
GCCTCGACTACTTCAATCACTTCACGGCCCTTGTAGACGCCGCAATGCGGACACGCCCTGTGTGAGCGGATCTTCACGTGGCAATTGGGGCACTCGCCTAACTGGGGAGTCTTCAGCGCATCATGCGCCCGGCGCGTTGAGGTGCGCCGCTTCGAATGGCGGCGCTTTGGATTTGGCATGCTTTTCCTGCTTTCTCAGTAGATTTTATAGGTTTGGGCTGCCGCTTCCGCGGCTGCTCTAATTCCGCTGACCGATCTCGGCCCGCAATTCTTTTAATTTGGTCCAGCGGTTGTCCACCACTGCCGATTGGCAGCCGCAGTCGCGCTGGTTCCGGTTTTGCCCACAAACCGGACAAATTCCCTTACAACTCTCACTGCAAACTAACTGCATCGGCAGCGCGAGTAAAACCACTTCCCGGAGCACGTCGTTTAGCTGTAGGCCGCTTCCTTCGTAGAAGCCCACTTCCACGGCCGCCTGGTCGATTTCTTCCTCGCCGCCTTCCGCCGCCACACTGGCGGGGATGTACACCAAGTCGAACGGACTGCGAATCGGCAGCGAAACCGGCTCCAAACACCGGTCACAAGCGGCGTCCACCGTCACCTGCAAATCTCCTCGCAAGCGAATCTCACCGAGCGAATGGCTTAACAGTTCGGCCGTGCCTTCGGCGTGCAAGGCCGTAGATTGCCTTACTTTACCATCAAATTCAATTTGGCCCGCCGGGATATCTACCTTAAAACGGACAGTATGTTGTTGTAATTCCTGGAGGGTTATGAACACACAGCTCCTCCGGCCTGCTTTTCGGAAGGCACAAACCCAAATTATAGCAGGGCTTGCTCATGCTTCCCTGATCAGCCCGAACGACTCATCGGCCATCGTCAGTAACCCCTATCCAGGCGTGGTTATCACGCGCGCCCGTTTGCTGGATGCGAGCCTCCTGTCAGTGAGGACAGTACCGTTGGGGGAAAGTACCAACGGCTAAGCGGTTCATTGAGTTTCCCTACATCATTTGCGACACTGCGCTTACCACAGTATTTCTATCACTAATCGAAAATGGAGAATTTCAGGAATTGTCAACATTGAAATGGACTTATCATCACACCAGTTTTCTGCTGATTTCGGCCGCTTTGACGGCGCTGCTACCGCAGGCGGTTGAGGCCCAGACCGCCCAAATCGTGGACGTCGAACAGGGTGCTACGCCCTTCCTCGGCTTCGCGGGTGCATTTTATAACGGCGGCACGATTGCCAGTGTCAGCTACTCGATCCGGCCACTCAGCGGCTCCGTGACACGCCCGCTGACCGCGAGTTTCTCAGCGAATTATCTGAATTCGCATAACTATTTCATACCCGGTGCTAACGCTGTCGTTATACCCCTCTTCGGCCTGTACGCCGGAATCACCAACACCATCAATATTACGTACACCTTTACCAACGGCACATCCGCCACGTATCCAACAACGCTCAAGACCGCAGCTTACACCGAGCCTTGCACGGCCGTCGCCAACCGGACGTACTTAGGCCTTCGTCCAAACACCGCCAGCCTTAGCTACGATTACTTTCTATTGAAAGACTATTGCAGCGCGAACGATCCGGCGATCCTCGATACCGACGGCAATATCCGCTGGGTAGGAGACTCGGGCCTTAGCGGCAGCGAGGATATCGCCTTCTTCAACAACGCTATCTACCTCAGTAGCGGAACGGTCATCGATAGAATTGACATCAGCACCGGGGCCGTGACGAAGCTGTTCGACCTTGCTACTGCCACCTATCCGTCCGGCGTAACCGGCTTGAGCGGCGCGACCGTGACGGGTACTCACCACCAGATCGATCCCGGCGCAACGGGCCTGATCGTCGACGTCAACACTTCAACTGAGACTGAAGCGACCGCCATCGAATTCAACCCCACTACTGGCGCTATCCTCAACGCGTGGGATTTTGGCGCGATCATCTCCGCAGCGATGTTGGCCAACAACGAAACACAAGCAAATGTCTCTGCCTTCGTCCAGGGCACCAATCAGGATTGGTTCCACAACAATGCCGTCGCCTACGACGCCAAGGATGGCTGGCTGATCGTGTCCAGCCGCGAGAACTTCGTCATGGCCATCGATTACGCCGCGCCAGCCAGCGGCCAACGACAGATCCACTGGATCCTGGGCGACACCACCAAGGCTTGGTACAACACGCCGGCCAAATCCTTGCAAAAATATGCCCTCACGCCCGCCAACAGCAGCACCTTGCCGCCCGTCGGCCAGCACGGCATCTCGATCGACCATAACGGCTACTTGCTGTTGTTCGATGACGGCCTCGGAAGTATAACGGCGAGCAACACTCCTGCGGGCGTTACCCGCAACTACAGTGCCGTTCGCGAGTATCAGATCAACACGACTGCCAAAACCGCCACCGAAACCTATACCTACACCGCAGCGAGCGGCCAGAATCTCTTCAGCCCAATTTGCGGCAGTGTTTATGATGTCGCCGGCAACTACCTGGTGGATTTTGCCACCACCAACCAGGCAGCCGCAGCGGCCACCCCGGCCCAAGCAGCCTCGACCGTGCCAGGTAACCTCGGCATTATCGAGAACTACCTCGAAGCCTCGTCCAACAACCAAACGTCGGTAATTCTAGTGGGTGTAGGCAGTTCCAGTAACATTGAGTTTATCTCGGCTATTGGGTCGCCATATGCCAACCCAACCACTCCGAGCGCCCCCGGTCCCTGCGCTCCCGGATGGAACGCCTTTCCGTTGGCGCCCCCCGCCAGCGGCGCGTTATTCGCCTTCTAGTATTTGGTGGGAATAGGTCGTGGGCTGGCCGGCGGGCGCGAAGGAATTCGCTCTCGACGAGCCAGCCCGCAGCTTTTGAACTCGCAGTTTGATCAGGTCTTCAGAGATTCCGTGGCCATCGCCTGTATATACTATGGCTTCAATGCGTGCCCTTCGGATCGTCTCTGCCGTAGCTCTCTTTGCCATGTCGGCCGCGCCCGCGGATTGGACCACTTTCGGCCACGACCCGCAACGCACCGGTTGGGCTATCGAAGAAACCGCCATCAATCGCGATAACGCTTCAGCCATTGTGCTGAAATGGAAAACCAAACTTCCCAGCGAATCCTATAGCCTCTCGGCGCTCACCGCCCCCGTCGTTGCTTCCGCTGTGTCCACCATACGCGGCGTGCGTACTGTCGTCTACGTGGCCGGCATCGGCGGAACTGTGTTCGCGCTCGATTCGGAAACTGGCGAGCAGCTTTGGACCCGCACACTCAAATACCGTATCCAACCGGGCAAGGGCGGTTTTCAAGGAAGTTTTCTCTGTCCCAACGGCATCACCGCCACTCCCGTCATCGATAAATCGACGCAACTTCTTTATCTGATTGGGGCCGAAGGCGCCCTTTACGGCCTCGATCTCGGTAGCGGCGCTATTCGCTATGGGCCGGTGCAATTCGTCGCCTCCTATGCCAAAGCCTGGAGCCTCAATCTCGTCAATGGCGTAGTCTACACCGCGCTCTCGCAAGGCTGTGGCGCTGGTCTCTCGGGCTTCTATGGTATCGACATCCGCGACCGCCATCATCCCGTCGTCCATCAGTTGCTGCTTTCGAACTCCGATACCGCCGGTATCTGGGGAAGGGGAGGACCAGTCATCGGTGATAACAACCGAGTCTATGGATCGACTGCCGATGGCCACTTCGATCCCTCCGCCGGCGATTACTCAAACACCGTGATCTCCGCCTCGCTTCCGAATCTCGATCTCCTCGACTACTATCTCCCGCTGAACTGGGATTACTTGCGCAAGAAAGACCTCGACCTCGGTTCGGCCAGCCCCGTCTACTTCGGCTGGAAGAATCGCCGCCTCCTCGCGACGGGCACAAAAGAAGCAGTCGTGAGTCTACTGCATGCCGAGTCACTTGGCGGCGCGGATCATCACACCACTCTGTTCGCTTCGCCGCAACTCGGTAACGAACAAGGTGTCTGCTGTGAAGGCCTCGGCATCTGGGGTGGCCTCTCGACTGCCGGCGACACCCAAGGCCAGACCTGGCTCTACGTTCCCATGGGAGGTCCGCCCTCATCCTCTGCTCCCAAATTTCCACTCATCAACGGCGACAATCCCCACGGCAGCATCATGGCCTTCAAAGTAGTAGCTAACGCCGACACCCAGAACCCAGAGCTCGAGCCCGCCTGGATCTCCGGCGATTTCGATATTCCCGACCCACCCATCATCGCTAATGGCGTGCTCTTCGCTTTGTCCACTGGTGAAAACGCCGTGCAACGAGGCGGTGAAAAAAAACGTTTGCTGAACACTCGCCCCGCGGTGCTCCGCGCCCTCGACGCTGCCACCGGGAAAGAACTTTTCAATAGCAAAGACGCCATCGCAACCTGGGTCCATTTCAGCGGACTCGCCCTGGCGAATGGTCAAGTCTACGTGGTCGATCACGATTCGAATGTTTATGCTTTCGGCCTGCCAAAATGACTTCTTTCGATTTTATTTCTTACGTCTCTTCTTAGGCCAACCTTGCTGCATCTCGTGATAAGCTTCCGGGCTCACGGTAGACTCCTTTTTGCTTCGGCTGGTCCCGTCTTTCTTGCGGCGGTTGATGTTTTCGACGAGTGAGTTCTTCTTTTTTGGCATGTCTCTTTTCAGAGGACCCGTCGCCGCTAAGGATCGTTTCTGTTCTTTGCGTTGCGCGCGAAACTACCGAAAACCTACGGGCGTGCTTCCGGCACGCGCGCAACGTTGGAAGGTTGTGCGTAGCAGAGACGGCCTTTGAAACGTCCACAGGCTGGAGGTTCTGATGGCCAGTGATACGGAATCGGAGAGTTTTTGGAAGAGCATGGCGGCTGGCGCGATCGGCGGTCTGGTAGCCTCGGTCGCGATGAACCAGTTTCAGGCGGCGGTGAGCGCAGTCGGTGAATCGGTCGCCCGGAAGGAGCGGCAACGCAAAGGTCTTACGGAACCAGCGAAAGATGAGCAACATACTGGCGATGATGCCACTATCAGAGCGGCCAATGCTGTGTCCACAACGATCCTCAATCGCGAGCTGGCAGACGATGAGAAGAAATGGGCTGGCCCACTGGTGCATTATGGCCTGGGCACAGCGCTGGGCGCCTTTTATGGGGCTTGCGCGAGCGCCCTGCCGGTGAACGCGCGAACGGCCATGGGATATGGGGCCGCCGTCTGGATTGGGGCCGATGAAATCGCTGTGCCGCTGGCCGGCTTGTCGGGGCCTCCCACCGCAACGCCGCTTTCGGGGCACCTAAACGCGTTGGCCTCGCATCTCGTCTATGGCACAGTAACGCACCTGACTCGCAAACTTGTCTTGAGCTGAGGACAACTCCTCACACCTTCACATTCAACTTCTTGACCTGCTCCACAATATAATCCGACGTCCGCCAACCCAGCGCCGTAATTGTCAAAGTAGGATTCTTATCCGCATTACTCACAAACGGCGCCGCGTCTGTCACAAAAACATTCTGACAATCCCAAGCCTGGCAATGCTGGTTCAGCACTGACGTTTTCGCATTGTCGCCCATTTTCGTCGCGCCAACTTCATGAATGATCTCGCCGCCCCGACTGATGCCCCAATTCGTCTTCTCATCCGAACTCGACGTCACCTTGCCACCCGCCGCCTCAATAATTTCCCGAAACGTCTCTTGCATGTGCTTGGCCTGCAAAATTTCATCCTGACTCCACTTAAAGTGGAAGCGCAGCACAGGGATGCCCCACTGATCCACCACGTGCGGATCAATCTCACAATAGCTGTCCTCGTTCGGGATCATCTCTCCGCGGCCCGACATACCCACCGCCGCGCCATACATCTTCCGTATCTCGCGTTTCAATCCAACGCCGTATCCGCCGCCGTTTAATTCTTCAAAGCCGTCAAACGTGCCCGCATCCGGCTGATTGCGACCGCCTCCGAACTCAATGTGATACCCGCGCGCGAACGGCATCTGGCCTTGCTTTTGTTTTTGATACAGCCACCACGGCATGTACATGTGCATGCCGCCCACGCCGTCTTCGTTGTGCGGCGGCATATCTTCCAAAATCGGCAGGTAGCCCGAAACGTCCGATCCCACCGTATCCATCACATACTTGCCCACCAACCCGGTGGAATTCGCCAAACCATTCGGAAATAGGCTGCTCTTCGAATTCAGCAGCAAACGCGCGGTCTCGCAGCAACTCGCGGCCAGCACGACAATGCGCGCCTTCACTTCCACTTCTTGCCGCGTTTTCGTATCTATATAAGAAACCCCGCGCGCCAGCCCATCGCTCCCGACCAGCACTTCGCGCGCCATCGCCCCCGTGCGCACTTCCAGATTGCCCGTCTTCATCGCCGGGAAAATATGCACACCCGGGGAATTGAAGTTTGCGTTCACTCCGCACGCTCGTCCACATTGCGCGCAATAGTGGCAAGCCGCCCGTCCATGAATCGATTTCGTCAGGATTGCCAGCCGCGAGGGAATACAGGGAATCTCCAGCCGGTCGCACGTCATCTTGATTATTTTTTCGTTGGCGCGCGGCGCGGGCGCGGGCAGAAACTTGCCATCGGGCGTGTTTTCTAACCCTTCATGCGTGCCGAATACGCCAATCAGTTCTTCCGCTTTGTCGTAATAGGGAGCGAGATCGTCATAGGTGATGGGCCAATCGAATCCTTTGCCGTCGCGGCTATAAGGTTTGAAGTCGTAAGGGCCCATGCGCAACGAAATGCGGCCATAGTGGTTGGTTCGCCCGCCCAACATGCGCCCGCGCCACCATTTCCATTCACTTCCCGGCGCGTTGGTATAAGGCTCGCCCTTCACTTCCCAACCGCCGGCTAACGTGGCGTCGAAATAGCCGAACGGTTTTTCCTTCGACGAAGCGGCCCTGTGCGGCGCCTGATAGGGCCACTCGAACATATGTGATTGCTTCGTTCCATCGAACCAGCCTCCGGCCTCGAGCATGCAAATCTTCGCGCCCGCCTGCGCCAGCACGTGCGCCGCAACTCCACCGCCCGCGCCAGAGCCGACAATCGCCACATCGTAAACTTTTTCACTTTTCATTTTTTAATTAAGCGCAGATCTTATCTACTACATTCCCAGCTACATCGGTCAAACGAAAATTCCGCCCTTGAAACTTGTAGGTAAACTCCGTATGCTCAAACCCCAACAATTTCAAAATGGTCGCGTGCAAATCATGCACATGCACCTTATCGTTAATCACGTTGAATCCCAACTCATCGCTCTCGCCAATCGTGACCCCCGGCTTGATGCCGCCGCCCGCCAGCCACATAGTGAATGCGTTCGGGTGATGATCGCGCCCGTCTGAGCCGCCCTGCACCATAGGCGTGCGGCCAAACTCGCCGCCCCAGATTACCAGCGTGCTGTCGAGCAACCCACGCTGCTTTAAATCCTGCACCAGCGCCGTGGACGCTTGATCCGTATCCTTGCAATTAATCTTGATGTCTTTGGTCAGATTGTCGTGCTGGTCCCAGGCTTCGTGATACAGCTGCACGAAGCGCACACCGCGCTCTACCATCCGCCGCGCCAACAGGCAATCGGCCGCGAAACTGGGTTTACCCGGCTCCACGCCATACATATCCAACACATGTTGCGGCTCTTTCGATAAGTCCATCAAATCCGGAGTGCTGCTTTGCATCCGGTACGCCATTTCAAAAGAATTGATGCGCGTCGCGATTTCAGGATCGCCTGTCACCCCTTGTCGCATCTCATTCAAACTGCGTATGGCATCAAGCGAGTCCCTCTGCACGTCCGAATCAATGCCGCGCGGATTGGAAAGATACAACACCGGATCGCCGCTGCCGCGAAATTGCACGCCTTGATAAACGGTGGGTAGAAAGCCGCTGCCCCAGCACGAATTCCCGCCGCTCGGCCCTTTCTTGCCGGAACTGAACACCACGAAGGCTGGCAGATCTTTTGATTCGTTCCCCAACCCATACGTCACCCAAGCCCCCATGCTGGGCCGTCCAAATTGCTGTGTTCCCGTGTTCATCAGCAATTGCCCCGGCGCATGGTTAAACGCATCGGTCACCATCGATTTCACAATGGCCACATCGTCCACAATCGTGCTGAAGTGCGGCAGCAACTCCGAAACTTCCGCCCCGCTTTGCCCGTATTTCTCGAATTTGAACTTCGGACCCAGCAGCTTCGAACTCGGGTTAATAAACGCGGCGCGATAACCCTTCAACAATTCCGGCGGCGGCAGCGTGCCGTCAAACTTCGCCAATTGCGGCTTGTAGTCGAACAATTCCAAGTGGCTCGGCGCGCCCGCCATAAATAGGAAAATGACGTTCTTCGCCTTCGCCGGCAGCGGTGGCTTCTTCACCGCCAATGGATCCACTCTCGGCGTGTCCGCCAGCCCTGTTTCCGCCAGCAAATTCGCCAGCGCCATGGCGCCCACTCCGACGCCGCACTGCTCAAAAAACCAGCGGCGGCTTACTTCTTTCGGGTCCTGTCCTCGCCAAAAACGATCCTGACAATTCATCTTGTTCCTCTCACTGCTTGGTAATGGTTTCGTCCAGGTTCAACATCACGCGCGAGACAACGGTCCATGCCGCCGCTTCGGCCGGCGTTACACCATTGGGCAGCGCCGGCGGTTGAGCCGGATCTTCCGCCGCCAAATCCCACGGGTTGCGTTTCCCATCCGCATAGCGCGTTTCTTCCTTTTTCAATAATGCTTCGAGCGTCGCTTCTTCTTTGGCATCTGGCCTGCGCGAAACACACCGCCGGAACGCATACGTCACGCGCTGTTCATCCGTCGTGCCGCCTTCCCGCATCGTCTTCCAAGCCAACGCCCGCGCCGTTTCCATCGATAGCGTTTCATTCAACATCGTCAACGCCTGCAGCGGCGTGTCCGACCGCGCTCGTCGCACGCACGAGCTATCGCCATTCGGCGTATCGAAGGTATCGAGCATCGGATAGGGCATCGATCGATAGCGGAACGTGTATAGCGCCCGCCGGTAGCGTTCTGGCCCTTTTGATTCGAACCACGTCTTGATGCTGTAACTTGCTGGTGGCACAAACAGGAAAGCCGGCGCCGGTGGGTAAACGCTAGGCCCGCCGATCTCCGGATTCAATAACCCGCTTGCTGCCAACGTGATATCGCGCACAACCTCGCCCTCCACGCGAAAGCGCGGCCCATGCGCGAGCAGCCTGTTATAAGGATCCCGTTCTGTCAATTCCGGCGTCGAATTCGAAGCTTGCCGGTAGGTTGCCGACATCACGATCAATTTCTGCAGCGCCTTCAAATTCCAGCCACTATCCATGAATTCGACTGCTAGCCAATCCAGCAGTTCGGGATGCGATGGCGGCTCACACTGCGTGCCCAGGTCTTCGCTGGTGGCCACAATGCCAGTGCCAAAATAGGTTTGCCAAACCCGGTTCACCGCCGCACGCGCAGTGGTGGGAGCGTTTCTATCCACCAGCCATTTGGCGAACGTCAGCCTGTCATTCGGCCCAGCCGGCATCGGATTCAAGTACGCCGGCGTTCCCGCTTCTACCAGCTTGGCGGGTTTCAAGAAATCGCCGCGCGTCAGAACGTGCGTCGGTCGCAATTCATCGCGCTGCGCCAGCACCAGTTGCGAACTGCCCTCCGGATACTCCTTCCATACGGCCGCAATCTCATCGTTCTGCTTCTGCCACTCGGGCACCGTAGTGCGCCAATAGCTAAACACCGTTTGCGTCTGTTCGGCCGTGCGCTGCTCTCCCGGCAGGGCTAGAACCTCCCGCACGTTAGTAGGCACTGGATCGGCTTGCGCATTTTCCGATGACGTGATCGATAAGCGAAACCGCCCTAGATTATTGTTTGCGTTATCGTTCCCGCCGCCATGCAGTTGCTTTAAGTAGAAAACCAGAATGGTCCCACCGTCGTTCGTGATTGGCTCAGCCGCATTGAATACGGCCTTGCGCGGTTGATTGCGCAATCCCGCTCCGGCGTCAATGCTCCAGCCTGTGTCGTCTTTGCCATCAATCGCATACTCCACCGGCCCCGTGACTCGGCGTTTATTACTCTGATCGTCAAACACTTTGGCCAGTTCGCTCTCGGGCGGATTCACGTCAGCCGTCGCCTTTACAATCTTCACCACGGTCTTTTTATCAGGCGCGCTCGCCGCCGCGGCTTCCACCTTGAAGTCGGTCAACACGCACATCCCGTTGGTCGAACGTCCCGGCCCACCCAACGGGAGCGTGGGATCGTTCAACATCTCAAGCCGAAATGCCCGGATGTTTTGCACATCCGTCTTGACAGTCAATTTCACCGTGTGCTTCACCGGCGCGAACCCTTGCGCCAGCAGTGACCCATCTTTCATCGGCGTATACTTCTGCCCGCCTGTCGAAATATCGTCCACGTCCGGCCGCACCACAATCCACTCTGGCTGATTGTGTTTGACACTCTCTTCCCATGCCGCCATGCGAGCGCGCCAGTCTTTGTTCTTCCGTTGCAGCGTGCCCTCAATCTCACGCGTCCGCCGCAGAATCTCCGTCCGCTTCATCTCTTCCGCCGGCGTGTACACCGCAATATTGGCTTCATGCGTGTTATTCAAGAACGCCATCATTTTGTAATACTCTTCTTGCTTCAGCGGATCGTATTTATGGTTGTGGCACTGCGCGCAGCGAATCGTCAGCCCTAAAATCGCGCTGCCCACGGTGTTCATTCGGTCGAACATCGCCTCCATACGAAACTGTTCCGGATCAATCCCGCCTTCCTCATTCACTTGCGAGTTGCGCAGGAAGCCTGTCGCCACCACCTCGCCTTGCGTATGATTCGGCAGCAAATCGCCCGCTATCTGATCGATGATGAAGCGGTTATACGGCAGGTTCTGATTCAGCGACTGAATCACCCAATCCCGATAAAACCAAACTTCGCGCGGCTTGTCCTTTTCATAACCATCGGAATCCGCGTAATGCGCCGCATCCAGCCAGTGGCGCGCCCACATTTCTCCGTAATGCGGCGAAGCCAACAACCGATCCACCTGCTTTTCATAGGCGTTCTTGCTCTTATCCCGCACAAACGCGTCCACTTCATCCACACTCGGCGGCAAGCCCGTCAGGTCCAAACTCAGTCGGCGCAACAGCGTAACCCGATCCGCCTCAGGAGAAGGTGTAAGACCTTCTTTATCGAGCCGCGCCAGCACGAACCGGTCAATCGGTGTTTTCGCCCAACTTGGATTGCCAACCTGCGGCAACGCCGGCCGCTGCGGAGGAATAAACGCCCAATGAACTTTACTGGCGTTCACTTTCACCCCCACCGAATCCGGCCATTCGGCGCCTTGCTCAATCCACGCTTTCAGCGTGGCAATCTGATCGTCCGCCAATCGCCCGCCCATGGGCATCCGCACGACATCGCCAATCCCCGCTACCCGGCGGTAGAGCACGCTGTCCGCCGCATGGCCCGGCACCACAACTTTGGCGAACACCGCTTGCTTCGAATCCAGCCGCAATCCCGCCATCTGTGTGTTTGGACCGTGACACGCTACGCAAGAACGCGTGAAAATCGGCTGCACATCGCGTACAAAATCGATCTTTTTCGATGGATTCGCGGGCTCCGTCTGACGGAACGCAAAGCCGCTGACAGCCGCGCCCGTAACGGCTAGACACACTACCACTAGGTCACGCATGTGTTTGGTGTGATTATATACCTGAACGGATTGCCTTTGTTACGCCGTAAACCCGAGATGGGATGAGAACGCGGGTCCCCTCCGGGGATAGCGATAAGCTCTCTATTAAACGCACTCGAACGGTGCAAGAAGGGATAAGATGGCTGCGTAATGTTTGGCCATCCATTCGCAACAAACAAATTGAAGTCCGCTGCGACAACCGCTTCGAGAGAGGCTACCAACAAGAGGGCGGCGGTTCTGAAGGCTCTGACCGTGTCAAGCGCAATCGCCGTCCTAACGGGACTTTCGCCGGCACAGGCACCTACCGCCACACTAAACATCCAACTGGATCAACCGGCGCATGCCGTGAGCCCCACGCTTTATGGTTTGATGACGGAGGAAATTAACTACTCCTACGATGGCGGCTTGTATGCGGAAATGGTACGCAACCGAACATTTCAGGATCACGGCTTCGGCGGCGTGGCTCATTGGAACATCGTGCACATGGGAAATTCGGATGCCACAATGAGCGTCGATCCGACGGAAGGCCCCAGCGCCGCGCTCCAGCACAGCCTCGCCATCATCGTGAAGCAGGCAGATTCGGCCAATTTGGCCGGCGTCCGGAATGAAGGCTATTGGGGCATGGCTCTGCGCCCCAACACCACTTACAAAGGCTCGCTCTACGCAAAAACCGATTCCGCCGATATCGGGCCGCTGAACATATCACTAATAAATAACAACAGCGGCAAGCCCATTGCCACGGCGACTTTGCCGGAAATTTCGATGGACTGGAAACGTTACGAATTCACGCTGGGGACCGGGAATATCGAGACTTCTGTCGAAAATCACCTCCTGCTAACCGTTGGACACGCTGGTAAACTGTGGGTCGATCTCGTATCGCTGTTTCCGCCCACCTATAAAAACCGCGCGAACGGCAACCGCCCCGACCTCATGGAAATGATGGCCGCCATGCATCCAAAATTTCTGCGGCTGCCGGGCGGCAACTATCTTGAGGGCGATCAGATCGATGAGCGGTTTGATTGGAAGAACACGATCGGCCCACTGGTGGATCGACCGACACATCGTAGTCCCTGGAATTATCAGTCGTCGGACGGCATGGGGTTGCTGGAGTTTTTGGAGTGGACCGAGGATTTGCACATCCAAACCGTGCTGGCGGTCTACGGGGGCTATTCGCTGAAGGGGGACCACATCCATCCAGGGCCAACGCTCACTCCGTTTGTGGAGGACGCACTCGATGAGATCGAGTTCACGACCGGCGATACAGCCACCAAGTGGGGTGCCGTGCGGGCCCAACTGGGGCATCCCGCACCGTTTCCGTTGAAATATGTTGAGATCGGCAATGAGGATGCGTTTGATCGTTCCGGCAGTTACGAAGCCCGCTATGCCCAATTCTACAAAGCGATCAAGGCCAAGTATCCGCAGCTGGAACTGATCTCGACGGCACCTTTAAAACGCATGAAGCCCGATGTACTCGACGATCACTATTACAAGCGGGCAGACGAATTCTTCGCAGACGTCAAGCATTACGACAATGTGGACCGCCATGGGCCAAAGATCTTCGTGGGTGAATGGGCGACGCGTGAAGGATCGCCAACCACAGATATGGGTGCAGCTCTGGGCGACGCGGCTTGGATGACCGGAATGGAGCGAAATAGCGACCTGATCGTTATGGCGTCTTATGCTCCGCTCTTTGTTAATGTGAACCCCGGCGGCATGCAATGGGAGTCAGATCTGATTGGGTACAACGCGCTATCGAGTTATGGGTCGCCCAGCTATTACGCGCAGGCGCTTTTCGCTGAGTATTTGGGAACGGAGGTGCCAACTTCTTCGGTAACCGGTGAACGTGAACGGTTCTTTTACTCTGTAACGCGCGATCCGGTGAAGGGTGTTGTTTATCTAAAATTAGTGAACGCCTCATCGGTGGCGCAGCCGGTTGAGATCGGCCTAACAGGCGCGGACAGCGTGGAGAAGACCGCTACGCTCGTATCTCTGTCTGGCAAGAATCCCGCGGAAACGAATACCATTTCGGTTCCGACGAGGATCGTGCCGGTTAAGACGCCGCTGAATAATATCGGAGCGAAATTTAGCCACAGTGTTCCGGCGTATTCGATACAAGTGATCGAATTGCGAGCGAAGTAGCAGGCGCGTGCTACCAGCCCCAAGTACCCGGTGCGCCCTTGAATGGGCCAACCAACTCTGGGGTGATCCAGCCGCCATAAAAGTCGCCTGGTTGCGCTGCTACCAGTTCGTCATTGACATAGCATTCGGCAAGGCTTGGATAGAAGGCTAGATGGCCTTTGATGGCTGTGAAGCTCGGATTGGGAGATTCGTAGGACCAAGCCGCATTCTCCGCGGTTCTATCGGCGACGCTCACGGTCCAGTAACTCGCCACGCCCTTCCATTCACAGAATGAACTTTTTCCCGTCGCTTTCAGGAAATCCATTCTGACGTCGGCGCTGGGAATGTACCAGGTGGGTGGGTGGCTCGTTTCGAGGACACGATACGCTCTTTCGGATTGAGCGATGAGCCGGCCATGGAACAGCACGCGCACCGTTTTCGGAGACAGTTCTAAACGAGGCGGTCTCGGATAATCCCAGACTGATTCTTGACCCGGACCGGCTTTTTCGCGGTGCATACTGTTTTGATGCTGCAGCGCGATACTAGCGCTATAAATCGGCGTCCGTTCACACTGTCGATCGACGGAAGAAATGCACGATCAACGAGATGATGGCGATCACAAGTAGGAGGTGAATAAGGCCACCTGCAACGTGGAACGCCAACCACGAGACGATCCAAATAACAAACAGGAATACTGCCAGAATCAGGAAGATGAAATCTCGCACGCTCTTTTACGCTCAATAGATGGAGTCGAAAAGGGGAGAAAACGTATCGCGAATATTTTGGTTGCTGTGGCGACGCAACGTGGCCGGCCAGCAGGGCTTGTTTTTGAGGAATTTCTTTGGCTCCTCAGGTAGGATTCGAACCTACAACCCTTCGGTTAACAGCCGAATGCTCTGCCGTTGAGCTACTGAGGAGCAATCCCGCCATATTTGCAGCAATGCTCTCTTACCAGCCCGTGCAAACCAGCGTTTCTCTTATTAAACCATAACCAACGTTTAACCAATTTTCTCTTCCAGTTCCGCCCAGCGCGCGTACAGCGCGTCTAATTCACTTTGCGCCGCATCCACTTTCTCGAAACACTCCTGCAGGCGTTTGGCATCGCGAAGCACGTCCTGCTCTTCCAGCCGCGCTTTAGATTGAGCCAGTGCTTGCTCGGCGGCGGCAATGCGCCCTTCCATGCTCTCCCATTCGCGATTCTCCAGATACGAGAGCTTCTTCTTGACGGGAGTACTGGGCGGTCTCGCCGCCGCGGCGCCAACCGCCGCCGGCTTCGCTTTGGCCCGTTTGTCCAGCCATGCCTGCCACTGCGAATAGTCGGCGAATGCTTCCGCTTTGCCTTCTCCGTCCAGTCCAAGCACCGTGGTGGAAACGCGATCCAGGAGATAACGGTCGTGCGTCACCAACACCAGCGCGCCCGGAAATTCCACCAGACTTTCTTCCAAAATCTCCAAGGTCGGAATGTCGAGGTCGTTCGTGGGCTCATCCAACAGCAGGACGTCCGCCGGTTCCAGCATCAAATTGGCAATCAGCACCCGCGCACGTTCTCCACCCGAAAGCCGGCTCACTGGTTGATTCAATTGTTCGTTGGCAAATAGAAATCGGGACGCCCACGAGGCCACATGGATCACGCGCTCGCGGTAAATCACCGAATCGCCGCCGCCCGCTAACGCCTGCCACAAAGTCAAATCGGGATTGAGCGGACGGTTCTGGTCGAAATACACCACGCGTAAAGCGGCCGCCTGCTTCACTTCGCCGTGGGAAGGCTTGATCTCGCCGCGCATCAGCCGCAGCAGCGTCGTCTTCCCGCTGCCATTCGGCCCCACTAAACCTAGGCGCGTGCCCGCCGTGAGCACGAAGCCGAGACCATCAAACAGCACACGCTCGCCATATGAATAGCGCACGTCCATCACTTCAATCAACCGTTTCGTCTTGCGGTCCGATGCGCTGAACTCGATATCCGCCGTCGCCGTTCGCGAACGCGTCTGCAAGTCCGCCAGTTCGCCAATCAACGCGTGCGCATTGTCAATGCGCGCCTTAGCCTTGGTTGCGCGCGCCTTCGGTCCACGGCGCAGCCATTCCATTTCGATGCGCACGCGATTCTCCAAAACATCCTGACGCTTCGCCTGCGCCGCCAGAAAATCGCTCTTCTTTTCGAGGAATGAACTATAGTTGCCACGCACGCGCAGCATGCCGTCTGGATAAGTGCGGTTGATCTCTGCGACGTCGGTCGCTACATTCTCCAGGAAGTAACGATCATGGCTAACCACCAGACAGGCGAAGCGTGCCGCTTGCAAAAGCTTCTCTAGCCACTGAATACCCGCCAAGTCCAGATGATTCGTCGGCTCATCCAACAGCAGAACATCCGGGTTAGACACCAGCGCCTCCGCCAGCGCCAGCCTTTTGCGCCAACCGCCCGAAAGCGTGGCGGCTTCCAACGCGAAATCGGTGAAACCGGCACGCCCCAGCGTCTCTGCCTCGCGGCTGTCGCGCGCGTCCTCTTCTATGCCGGCCGCCGCAAGTGCCCCCCGAATCACCTCGCGCACGGTAGCCTTCGGCGCAAAACGCGAGTCCTGTTCCACGTAGGCAAGGCGGGTATTCTTGCGCAACACCACTTCGCCGCTATCGGGTCGCCTTCGCCCCGCCAACAGTTCAAGCAGCGTCGACTTTCCGGAGCCGTTCGGCCCGATCACGCCAATCCGTTCGCCATCGGAGATATTCAGATTGAAATTGCGGAATAACGGATCGGCGCCGTAAGATTTGCTCAGATCGCGTGCACTGATTAAAAGAGCCACTCCCTCCATGTTCCTACGCGCCGCTTTTAAGAGGTTTGCTATAGCTTTCTCCATCCGTAGAATGAACGCATGTCGGCGCCGGTTCCGGCAGTGCGGACTGGGAGATTGCCTCCAAAGTCGCTTGTCAGGCAGACCCTGCGCGTACCAAGCCGATTGTCCAACTGCCCGCCAGCAGCGTCTATTTTTGAAGATCGCGATCTCGGATTGAGCTATTACGGCTCACGTCTATGCCGAGCGCAGTGATGACGGCCGCGCCGTTTAGAAAGTCGCGGCGAGGAATGCGCCAGTTCATGCCTAATTGGTTGAAGTTGTCTGGCATAGTGTGCGAAACGCAATTATAAGATGAATGGTCACAGATGAACACGGGTAAAGACAGATAAGAAAAGAACAACGCTTGGACGCAGGACGGGTATACGGGGTTTGAGGACGGATTGGTGGGACCTCGATTTTAGGCGGCTGGTTGCTCCTTTTGGATGGCGCGATAGGCAGCGACGACGGTATCGAAGTCGAGTTCGCGCTCAGTCAGCTCGTAATGCTCTTGATTTTGTTGGCAGAAGTGCATGTATTCGCCAAACGTAAAATCGAAGCCAAGGGCGGGGGGATCGAATTCGCGCTTGAGGACGGCGCATCGGTCGGCGGTTGTTCGAGCGTGCTCGATGGAGTCGAGGCGCTTCTGGATACGTTCCTGTTGGAGTTGCTGGAGTTCGGCGATATCGGCTTTGCGTTGGCTGCGGAGACGGCGTTCCTGCAAGGCGAGGTTGCTGAGATCTTTGCGATAGGTGAGGAAGATTTCGGCGGTGAGGAGGTCTTCGCGTTTGAAGACGTCGGGTTCGTCGGCAAATTGATCGGCGAGTTTGCGGCGGCCGACGGCGTAGATGCCGGCTTCGAGAGGGGCGATGCGGAGCAAGCGCCATTCGGTATCGGCAATGGTTTTGACTAGCGCCTTTTCTTTGTCGGTGGCGGGAGCGAAGTCGGCCAAGTGGCGGTCGAGGTGATCGTAGTAGGCGTGGATGTCTTCGTTGGGAAGGACGACGGTACGGCCGGTGAGGCCGGTTTTGACGGCGTTCATGGAAGATTTGGCTTTGCCCTCTTCGGTGCGCGGTCCTGTGCTGTGCTGGGCGTTGGCGCGGTTGGCATTGCGGCGGGCTTCGGAAGTTGCTTTTGCGTTGATTTCGTCGATGAGGTCTTGGAAGTTGAAGTTATCGGATGGTGGTTGGTCGGAGCCGCCGACAGAGGCAGTGGCGGCCATGGTTTCCGGTCTCGTGGTTGGAGCTTGCTCCGCAAGCGTGGTTTTCTCCGCAAGGATGACTTTGCTGGCGTTGACGGCCAGTTTTTGGGCTTGGCGCTCAGCGGCGCGGCGTTGTGCACGGTTTGACATGTTTCGAGATTTCCTTTCCGAAAATACAAATGGCCCGCGACGAGGGAAAACTCGTGCGAGCCGGTTTAAAGTTAGCAAGGGGAGGGAATGGGCTGAAGCGAATGAAGGATTTTAGATTGTACGAAACGGAGATAAGTAGTTTGGAATGTGGGAGAAAGAAATATTTTGAAGTTTCGGGCGAAGTTGTGAACGACTTTACGAATCGGTGGGCCTTGGGTGAAACCCGGTGATAATAAGGGTGGATGCCGCCTAGGGCTAGAAAAGGTCGCGCCTTGGCGGACGGGCTTTTCGCGGCTGGGATTGTGGCCGGTTTCGCCGCTGAGGCGGAGAGCAATCAGTAAACTTGCCGTTGCGCGCGATCTAAGTGAGAGAGCCTCTTGTGGAATCGCTCCAGATACTGACCTAGGATTTCACGGTCTTGATACGGCACCCGAGACGTACGGCGGGTGGTCGGTCTTCCTATATTTAGGATTTGGCGCGCGCGGCCAAGCAAGTTTCCAGATCGATGAGGTAAGTGTACGTACGCGGCGCTGGCCGTCAAAGAGCGTACGATTCTAAGTAGCCACGTGCCATACAGCGATAGGCCTTGATCTCGTATTGTGGACTGTCTTTTGTTTGCACTCCAACCCCAAAAGACCTCCAGATTACTGCTGTTCGAGATCGCACGCGCGATTCGTCAGAATCGTTAGGGATGTCGAGGTAGCAACGAACAGCTTCGGCGAAGCCGGCGAATTCATTGACCGGTAAGAGTTCAGCTTGACAAGCGGAGGCGAAATACGACATCATTCCTATAGATAACTACAGGGCCGCTGGACATGGCAAAATCCAAGAACGACGCCCTCCACGGATCCCTCGATCTTCTGGTACTGAAGACCCTCGATATCGAACCAATGCATGGTTGGGCCATTACTTTGCACGTCGAAAAAATCTCGAACAACGTGCTGCGTGTGGAAGAAGGCTCGCTTTATCCAGCGCTCCATCGAATGGAGCAACGAGGGTGGATCGCGGCGAAGTGGGGGCTCAGTGAAAACAACAGACGGGCGCGATTTTACAGTCTCACGGCGGCCGGCAGAAAGCACCTGGCAGCCGAAGAGTTGAATTGGCAAGAGACGATGAATGCCATAGCGCTGGTGCTGCATTTTACTCCGCAGAAAGCCTGAGGTGAGCCGATGGGTTGGATTCGCAGAACGCGCGCGTTATTCAGCAGGAACAAACTTTCGCAAGAATGGCAGGAAGAGCTCGATTTTCACCTCTCCATGCGCGAGCAACTGAATTTAGAGCAAGGTATGCCGCCGCAAGAGGCGCAGCGCGATGCCCGTATTCGTTTTGGTGGCACCTCTTCGTTGCTCGAGCGAATGCGCGAAATTGACATATTCACCCTGCCTGTCAGCATCTGGCAGGACATTCGCTATGGGGTACGCATTCTGATGAAGCATCCGGGCTTCACCGCCTTTGCTGTGCTTGCTCTAACACTTGGCATTAGTCTCAACACCACTGTATTTACGGCTTATAAAGCGGTTGTGAAGCGGACACTCGATGCGCGCGATCCGGCCAGAATGGTGAATATTAGCTTGACTCGGGCATCAGGTGGTCAAAACCCAATGTTTAGTTACCCGGACTATATGGATTACGCGAACGGCGCCCGCTCCTTCGAAGGAATCATTGCAGCGGCCGGCGACGACTTGACGCTTTCCCGCGCCGGCGGGGCGCCAGTGCAAACACATTCCCGCTTAGGCTCGATCGCCACCGCGTTTGGCTTTACTCTACCCGGCTTATCGACAACGAATACTGAGTTTGTCCGTGCGGAGGTGGTTTCTGAAAACTATTTCTCATTGCTGGGTATGGGCGCTGTTCGTGGGCGTACCTTCGGCCAGGTGAATGCTTCCGAGTTGTTGTCATCTCCTTCGGTGATGATGAGTGACAACTACTGGGAGAAAAGATTCGCACGCGATCCCGGGATTCTTAACAAGGTGGTTCGGCTGAATGGAGTAGCTGTTTCGATCATTGGCATAACGCCGCATAACTTTGTGGGCACTGGCATAGCGGCTCCCGATTTCTGGGTGCCGTTTTCTATCGAGCCGCTTTTTCATTCCGGAGTGAATCCCTTGCGTGACCGGGAAGATCAGCGTTGCCGCTTATTTGGACGATTGGCGCCGGGCGTATCTATACTGCAGGCGCAGGCGGAAATAACCATGAGGGCGAATCGCATACGAGCGTTCCACAATCCCCATTCGCAAGCAAGCGAGCCCGCGACAGCGGAACTATGGCCGGGCTCGCCGTTCGGCCGGAAACCCGATTCAAGTCTAAGCTTCGCAGTATTCCTGATCATGCTGGCTGTGGGGATGGTGCTTGTGATTGCCTGCGCTAATGTGGCCAGCTTGCAACTGGCGCGCTCGGCGGCACGCCAGCACGAACTGAGCATGCGTCTCTCATTGGGAGCATCCCGTTTGCGAATCGTCCGCCAACTCCTCACGGAGAGCGCTCTTCTGGGACTGCTTTGCGGGGTGGTAGCACTGTTTTTGACTTGGGGACTCTTGCATGTCGTGGCAATGGAATTGAGTGATGTGCTGCCACCGGAATGGGGTTCGCTAGTGATTCACGTAACGCCCGATCTCGAGATCTTTGCTTACGTGTTTTCCATTTCCCTCCTGGCTGGGGTGCTGTTTGGGCTGGCTCCGGCGCTCGAATCTTCGCGGGCCGCCCTGCGCTCCTTACTGAAAGACCATAAGGTCATTTCCTCTTCTCGGAGCCGCAGGCTTCGCTTCGCCCTGACTGCGGCGCAGGTGGCGGTGTGTCTAGCGCTTATGGTAGCGGGCACTTTGCTGATTCGCGGATCCGTCCACGCTCTTGATATGGAAACGGGCTACGACGGCAAGCATGTGATTGATGTGCAAATTCAGTTTCCAGATCACGTCAGATACAGTGCGGAACACAAGCGGAGTCTGCTACGTGAGATCCGAAACCGGATTGAGGGACTCGCGACTGTGAGCGAAGTGACCGTCGGACGTGCTCCGGACGGCGATGGGGTTCGAACGGCAGCAGTCCGATTTGGCGGCGAGAAATCGGCTGATGGCGGCTCGGCTCAATATGCGTTCTACTCCTATGTAAGCCCCAATTATTTTGAAACCCTAGGAATCCCCATGCTGGCGGGTAGAGGTTTCGCCTATGGGCGGAGTGGCGCGGAGCAATCGGTCATCCTAAGTGCTACACAAGCGGCTGAACTCTGGCCGGATCAGAATCCGATCGGGCGTGAATTGACGCTTGACACCAAGAACCAGTTTGTTTCCACTTCTGAGATGCTTCCGGACGGGGTTTCCTATCAAGTCATTGGGGTGGTCAAGGACACCCGCGGCGTGCAAATTGACGGCAGTGACAACGCCCAAATTTATCTTTCGCTGCCAGACAATCGCTTGGATGAACACCCGATGCTGGTGCGAACACGAAGCAATCCTGCATCGGTCATCTCCAGTATCGGCGCCGCGGTTTCCTCAGTCGATCCCGATCTGGTTGCATATACGGCGACACTTGACGAGATGCTTCATTTGACGCCGCCTTTCGTGGTGTCCCGTTGCGCGGCCGCCTTTACCTCTCTAGTTGGGGTTTTCGGTCTGCTGCTGGCTTCCTTGGGGATCTACGGGACGGTGAGTTATGTGGTTGTTTTGCGCACGAGTGAAATGGGCATTCGTATGGCTCTGGGTGCTAGTAAAGCGAATGTCCTTCGTCTGATTCTTGGAGAGAGTGCGCGGCCGGTTATCGTTGGCATCGGCGTTGGGCTAGTTTTGGCGATCGGCGTCTCGCGCGTTCTACGCACACTTCTTTACGGGCTCGCACCGGTCGATGCCGTTTCCTTTATCGGAGTGTCGATGTTGCTGCTCATTATCGCTTTATTGGCTGCATATCTGCCTTCACGGAAAGCCTTGCGGGTTGATCCGGCCATTGCGCTTCGCTATGAGTGAATTGGTTTTTACGATGCCCGGCAGTCACTCTCAAATACGTCAGCTCTTGAAGAGGTTCTGGGGGCCTTGATTGGATGGGCAGACACTCGGACAAAGCCGACTAAATCAGTGCCCCCGGTTGGAGTTGCCCTGGTTCACCTTTTTTTTGCGTGCCTCCTTGAGAATCATGCACCACCTTAATCTGACTGCGCTTATGGCTGTTATCAGGATTAGTCCCGTTCAACGCCCTTCTCGCCTGAAATGGACCTGGTCGTTTAGTCGACCTTTCGGGGATGTGCCCGATTATTCGCGAGTAGTCGACGGGGTCTGGTAGGTGCCTCAACGAGAAAACATGAGTGGTTGGAGTATCGTGGACGCGTGTGGAAGCCTCAGTAGATGTATCGCCTTTCAGATCCGAACGACGCAACGGTCACCGGGTCAGATCAGTGGGTTCGGGAAATTCCGCATTCCGGTATTAGGTATAAAAGCTACGAGTACGTAGTGATGTGCGAGGATGAACTGGTCCGCGTTATCGCCACGGGATATGTCGGCAAGACAATCTGAAGTATGAGAACGGTCCGCCAGCTCGAAATTTCGACCGACCTGATGAATCGGGCTGTAGACACGTTTGGTTCCGGAGCGATTCCGGAAAAGTGGCTCT
Organism: Bryobacterales bacterium; assembly: GCA_963764105.1. Taxonomy (GTDB): domain Bacteria; phylum Acidobacteriota; class Terriglobia; order Bryobacterales; family Bryobacteraceae; genus Bog-105. Next base: position 25,870 of record CAVXRP010000005.1, on the reverse strand, counting down.
GCAGCGAGTGCGGCGCACTCAACCGGAAAACGCCTTTGGGGACTATCAGAAGCAGAGGGAGCGAGGTGGAGGTTGAGCACATTCTCGACTGCATTGATCATGGAATGATCGCGTAATTCGCGTCGATGCATTGTTGGCGGATCGCCCGAGGGTCGCTCTGCTGCTGTAGTGATTTCCGTACCGCCGAGCGGCCTGCAGACTCGGTACTCATGAAGATTCAAGTTGCCGATCGCTCGTTTGAAATTGCCGGCAGTCCGCTCCCTTAAAAAACCGGGTAATCGATTGATTCCGCGAAGTTGGGGAACTCGTTTTTTATCTTCGTTGGTGGGCCGAAGTAGGCCCCCGCGAGGGCTGACCAGGAGGTCAGCCGCAGACCGGGAGGTCCGCCCCACAAGGGCGAGGCCCATGGGCACTCCGTTGACGGTTCGACAGGGAGTTTTTCAGCACCATGGGTGGGCCGCAGTTCCATGGAGGGCAGCGAAAAAAGAGGGGACTGCAGCGAAGCTGGGGCTGGACGCGCCAGCCGGACGCCTGCTGAGTGCGGGTTCAGCTGGAAAAAACAAACTTTGCCTACAATGATTTATTGCGATACTAGGAGCAGTGATCACCGATCTTGTCCAGATCAAACGTTTTGGCGAAAAGCAGCGCGAGGAGAATAAAAAGTTTCGCGCTTGGCTGAAACACCACACGTTTGTCGAGCGCCGGCTCAAGGCGATGGCGCAGGATATTGAGGCGAAGATCGATTGCACCACTTGCGCGAATTGCTGCCGGGTCGCGACGACACAGGTGACCGAGCGGGATGCGGAACGGCTGGCGCGGTTTTTGCGAGTTAAGGTCCCGGCCTTTTTGCGCGATTACACAGAGGAAACGGAAGAAGAAGGGCGCATACTGAAGCGCAATGAAAACGGCTGTATTTTTCTGGAAGGAAATCTCTGCTCGGTATACGAAGCGCGACCGAATACCTGCGAGTTGTTTCCGCACCTGGTGAAAGGTAATGGCTCGCTGTTGAGCCGGCTCTGGCACATGCCCGACCGCGCGGTGTATTGCCCGATTGTGTACAACACGCTTGAGGCATGGAAGCCGGAAACGGGGTTTAAGAAATGAGTGCTTTGGGTATCCTGCTGGCGCTGTGTTTGTTGCTGGCGGTGGCGTTTGCGGCCTATCAGTTAGCGGACGCGCGGCGCTGGCGGCAGACGGCCATGGAGGCGCGTGCGCAAGCGGAGCGGCAAGGCTCGGAACTCGAACAGGCGCGCCAGGCGGAAGCGCAACTACCGGCTGCTGACGCAAACGCAGCAGCAACTGGAAGAACGCTTTCGCAGCCTGGCTTCGGACGCGCTGCAGAACAATAGTCAACTTTTCCTGGATCGCAGCCGGGATCAGCTGCAGCACCTGGTGGAACCGGTGAATCAATCGCTGCGGCGGTTTGAAGAGCAAGTACAAGCGATTGAGCGCACGCGGGTCGGCGCTTATTCGGAAATCACGGCGCAGGTGAACGCGCTGACGCAATTGCAGGAACGCGTGCGTCAATCGACGGATCAGCTGAAGACAGCGTTGCGCTCGCCGATCCAGCGAGGACGCTGGGGTGAGATGCAGTTGCGGCGGGTGGTGGAACTGGCGGGGATGCTCGAATACTGCGACTTCTTTGAGCAAAAGACGCTCTTCGGAGAGACGAACCAGCGGCCGGATCTGATTGTGCATCTGCCGAATCAGTGCATGGTGGTGGTGGATGCCAAAGTCTCGCTCGAAGCGTATCTGCGCGCGATTGAAGCGGAGCATGAACCGGAGCGGCTACGGCACCTCAAAGATCACGCGGGGCAAGTGAAGACGCATATTCGTTCGCTGGGCGAGAAGGCCTATTGGGAGCGGCTGCCTGGATCGCCGGAGTTTGTGGTGGCGTTCCTACCGCTGGAATCGCTGTTCAGCGCGGCGCTGGAGTATGATCCGGCCTTGTTAGATTATGGCGTGGAACGGCGGGTGGTGATTGCCACGCCTGTGACGCTGATTACGCTTCTGCTGACTGTGGCGCATGGTTGGCGGCAGCAGACGGTGATGGAGAACCTGGACAAAATTCGCGACACCGGGCAGGAGCTTTACACGCGATTGCTGACCATGAGCCAGCACTTTTCCAAGTTGGGCGATGCGATCGGCAAGACGGTAGAGACTTACAACCAAACGGTGGGGTCGCTGGAAAAGAATGTGTTGACGTCGGCGCGGAAGTTTAAGGATTTGCGGCCGGCGAATGCGGGGCAGTTAGAGGAAGTGGTGGCGATTGAGACTACGCCGCGGGTGCTGGATAGCGGGAAGTGGCTGTCGAAGACGGGGACGGCGTGAACCGGAGTGTCCCTCTTTTTTCTACCTTGCTACCCTAAAGTTATGCCGATATTCGAATACTCTTGCGACGATTGTGGAAACAAATTCGAAAAACTTCTGCGGCGCGTGGCGGAAGCGAACGACGTGCGCTGCCCTTCGTGCGGGCAGGAACATTTGACCACTCAATATTCGACTTTTGCCGCCCATGCGAAAGCGGCGAGCCAGCCGCAGCAGGATTGTGGCGCCGGTATGTGCGGCTCGGGCGCCTGCCAGAGCGGCATGTGCGGGATGAATTACAACTAAACAGGCTAATGTTTGTTGTTGCCGTTCTTCATGTGTGAGCAGGCGCTCTTCACAGCGGCGACAAAGCCATCGAAGGAGGCCGGCTTGGTGATGTATTCCTGCGCGCCTAACGCCAATGATTTTCGCTTGTCGGCAGCCAGCGACGACGACGTGAATACGACCACCGCCAGCGAACTTAAGTCCTGATTTTCTTTCATGTCGGACAGCAGTTCCAAGCCATTTTTGCGCGGCAAATTCAGATCCAGTAAAACTAAATCGGGGCGGGGCACTTCTTGATACACTCCCGCTTTCTTCAAAAACGCCAAGGCCTGTTCGCCATCGGTCACGCGGTAAAGGTTGACATCGATGGAGGCTTCTTTCAACGCGGTCTCCAACAAGAACACCGCCGCGTCTTCGTCTTCGACGTAGAGTAAAACACGCTGGCTCATAATACGTAAATTACAGCGCCGTGCCGCACAGTGTCGAGCGAAATGCCTGTTTCATGCGCTTAAGAATCTTTTCCCCCGTTAGCCGACCCGAACCGGAACGTCAATGATATCTAGCCTGTTGTCCCACAATTCGGCAAGGGGAACAACTTGCAAATTTACGTGAGGCTAACAAATCGCTTGACTTTCGGTCTTTATTCGCCAACACTATATGGGAGGAGTCTCTCAGCCATGGCACTCACACGTCGGCAAAAAGAAGTAATGGACTTCCTGGCGGATTTCATTGATCGTAACGGTTATAGCCCTAGCTACGAAGAAATTGCGTCGGGCTTAGGATTGGCGTCACTGGCGACTGTGCATAAGCATATTCAGGCGCTTGAAACAAAGCAGTATTTGCGCAGGAGCTACAACCATAGCCGTTCGCTGGAAGTGGCGGAGCGCTTCTTCAACGAAGAACGGACGCGACGGCGCAATACGTCTCCTGAACCAGTGATTCCTTTGATGGGAAGGATCGCCGCAGGTGTTCCGGTGGAGGCCATACAGAATCAGGCTGCCTTGCATTTTTCCGATTTTGTAGGGAAAGGCAGCACATTCGCGCTGGAAGTGCGTGGGGAATCGATGATTGAGGACCACATCTGCAACGGCGATTTTGTGTTGGCGGAGAAAACCGACAAAGTGCGCGATGGCGACATTGTTGTTGCCTTGGTGGAAGGCAGTGAAGCCACACTGAAACGGTTTTACCAGCAGCAAGATGGGCGTATCCGGTTGCAGCCGGCCAATTCCGCGATGGCGCCGATTTTGGTGAACCCGGCGGACTTGGAAATCCAGGGCCGCGTGCTGGCGGTGATGCGCAAGTATTAACAAGTATTAAATTGTCAGCGCCCGATGCTAAAATTAGCTTGCAGTGGCTGATAAAATCATCGAGCAAGGCGTACCCTCCGGCAGCTTAGGCCGCCGCCTGATTTTCTGGGATTTCGCGCGCGCGTCGTGGCAGTATGACTTAGTCGTTGGGATCATCCTGATTTTTATTTTCGCCACGCCCAGGGATTGGTTCCGCGATCAGCCGAAAGCTTCCAGCATCATCCTGATGACCTCGCAACATGGATCGAATCGCGTGTTTATCGCGACCGATCTGCTTGACGCCGTGCCCGAAAGCGAACGCGCCCGGCGCGCACAACAGCTCATTCAGCAGCGCACCGGAAAGCCTTGGCATGTTGCCCGGGTGGAGCCCATTCGCGATGAAGCCGCGCAGGAAATCAAAGGTTTCATTGCCTATACCGACCAGGCCCAGGCGCACTGATTGAATCGCTCAACCGCATCTAAAATTGCCACAGCCGTTTTGTGCGCCTCACTGGCTGCGGCTCGATTGGCCGCCGAAGACTTGGCAACGATTTTGGCGCGCATGGATCAGGCATCGCTGACATTCAAAGCGATGACGGCGGATGTCGAGACAACTACCTTCACAAAAGTCATAGACGACACCACCGTGCAAAATGGCAAGTTGACGATGCAGCGCCAGAAGGACAAAGGGACGCGCGCCATTCTCGATTTTTCCGGCGAGAAGGATTCGCGGGTCATTTACTTGTTCGGCAACACTGTGCGTTTCTACTACCCGAAGCTGAAACTTTATCAAGATATCGACGTCGGACGGAGTAGTGATGTGCTGAATCAGTTTCTGCTGCTCGGTTTCGGTTCGTCCGGTAAAGAATTGATGGATAATTACCAAATTACCGATGACGGGGTGGTAAATATTGCCGGGCAGGGAACGACCAAGCTCAGCCTGGAACCAAAGTCCGCGCACGCGAAAGAGACGCTGATCAAGGTGGACGTGTGGATCCCGCAGGGCGCCGCTTATCCCATCCAGCAACAGTTCTTTAAGCCATCAGGAAATTACGTGACAGTTCTGTACAGCAATATCAAGATAAATCCGCAAATCAAAGGAACCTTAGAATTCAAGCTGCCGCGCGGCACTAAGAAACAAGGTTCTTAGAACCGATAAATCAATAGATCAATTTGTTTTGACAGGTAGGATGATCGGAAAGAAATCAAACGGCGGCAGACTAGCCTTTATCGATTGGACGCGCGGCTTAGCGGCGGTCATCATGATTCAAGGCCACACCTTCGATTCTTTCACGGACAGCAGCCTACGGAATCAAGGGCCGTTCATGCTGTCGCAGTTTCTGGGCGGCATGCCACCAGCCATCTTTCTATTTCTGACCGGCATCACGTTTTCTTTCCTGATGGACAGCCAGGATAAGCAAGAATCATCTGGCTGGCGGCGTCTGGTGGCGGCGCTGAAGCGTTCGCGCTACCTATTCCTGCTGGCTTTCTTATTCCGTCTTCAGCTTTACGTGTTTGGCTTTCCTACCAGTCCCGCTAGCGAGCTCTTGCGCGTGGACATTCTAAACTGCATGGGTCTGGCGATGCTGGTGCTTGCTCCCATGGCGGTGTTTACTACGCGCGAACGCGTTCGCCTTTGCACCATTGTGGGTTTGGTGATCTGTGGCTTGGCGCCTTTTGTGAGCATGATTGATTCGGCCGGCATTCCGCCGTTAGCGCGCGCTTATTTTTTTCCGAGCCTAACCACATTCGGCTTTTTCCCGTGGGGGGCGTTTCTGGCGTTTGGCATGGCTGCCGGGAGCGTCATCCGGCTCACCAAGCAGGATGAGATGCCGCGCTCCATGCTGTGGATGCTGGCGGTTGGCTTGGGTCTGATTATGGTGGCGCGCTACTCTACGGAACTGCCGTACTCCATTTATCCGAAGACGGATTTCTGGCTGAATAGTCCGGCGCTGGCTTTGACGAAACTCGGGGTGGTACTCGCTTTGCTAGCCGGGGCTTTTTTGTGGGTGAATGCAGGCCTCGAGAGCCAGCGGTGGAGCGTTTTCCGCCAGTTGGGGACAACGTCGCTGCTGGTTTACTGGGTGCACATTGAGATTGTCTATGGCCGCTGGTTCGGCATCTGGAAAGAAGGTTTGAGCGTTGCCGGGGTGCTCGTGTTCACGGGCGTTCTTATGGCTCTCATGATTGGGCTTTCTCTTTTGCAGACCCGCTACCAGACGCTGGGATGGATCTTCAAACCTGCGCCGCTGCCACAACCGGGACGCGCTTCGGGCGATTGAGCCCAATTCAAACGCGGTCCGCGTTGGACCCGCTGTGTCCTTGGGCTAGACTCATAGTCAGCAGCGATTCTTTTAAACAAAACATGCGCTTATTGGTAGTGGAAGACGAAAAACGGATTGCCGACTTTTTGTCGCGCGGATTGCAAAGCGCCGGCTATGCGGTGGATACGGTCAACACGGGGGGCGACGCGGTGGAAATGGTTCACTCCACCGAGTACGATTTGATCATTCTCGATTTGGGACTGCCCGATATCGATGGATTGCAGGTGTTGCAGAAGATTCGCAACCGCAAGGTGATTCCACCCGTGCTGATTTTGAGCGCGCGCGATTCGGTGGACGATCGTGTGAAAGGCCTGGAGCAAGGCGCGGACGATTATCTGGTCAAGCCGTTTGCTTTTGTCGAATTGCTGGCTCGGGCGCGCGTTCTTCTGCGGCGCGGCCAACCAACTCCTGAAAAGTTGTTGGTGGGCGACCTCACGCTCGATTGCATCCGGCGTAAAGTGACGCGCTTGAACGAAAATATTGAGCTGGCGCCGAAAGAGTTCAGCATCCTCGAATATATGATGCGCAATCGCGGGCGGCCGCTAAGCCGCACCATGATTGTGGAGCATGTGTGGGATATGGATTATGACGGACTGACGAATATAGTGGATGTGTATATTCGCCATTTGCGCAGTAAGATTGACGATAAATTTCCGGTGAAGATGATCCACACGGTCCGCGGCATCGGCTACATGCTGGACGCGCCGGAAGCGGCCCAAACCAGCGGACCAGCGGAAACAGCCTAGGCGTCGCATGTTTTGGGACCGTCTCCCGCAGCCCAAGCTATTCCGCACGCTGCGCTTTCGCCTGGCGGTAACGTTCCTTGTGCCGTTCGCTTTGGTGCTGGCCTTTCTGGCGATTGCCGGCACAGCAACCCTGAATTACATTCTGGAAAACCAAAGCAGACAGACGCTGCTAGACGAGTTGGGCGGGCTCAAGGGCTATATCCATTTCGAGGGAGACAAGTCCGATGCGCATAAGCCCTATTGGTTCTACGATCCCAGCGATCCGGAAGAGGCTGGCGCGCGCGCCCGGCTGAATCAGGTTTTCGTGATCGCGGACGAGGAGGGCCACTTGGATTCGTTTTCCTCGTTTGATCGCTCGTTGGCGCAACTGGGCGACCGGGATACCATTTTGGCGGAACTGGCGCAGATCCGCAAGACGCAGGAGCCGGTGTTCAAAACGGTGACGAGCACCGACAAAGTTCCTTACCAGATCATCAGCAGTACCTTGCGCGACCCCGACACTGGATCGCGCTGGTATGTGGCCGAAGGACGATCGCTGGTTGACGACAACAACGTTCGCCGCGGATTTCGCCGCAGGCTTTTGATCTTCCTGCCGCTCGCTTTACTAGCGTGCATGGTGGTGAGTTGGTATGCGGCGGGCAGAGCGCTGCGGGGTTTGCAGTCCGTAGATAGCGCGGCGCAGAAGGTGACTGGGTCGAACCTGGGGCTGCAAATTCCCCGGCGCGGCGCCGATGATGAACTCGATCGTTTGATTGATTCGTTCAACGAAATGAGCCGCCGGCTGAAGGCATCGTTTGAGCAGGTGCGGCAGTTTTCCACCGACGTTTCGCACGAACTGCGGACGCCGCTCACGGCAATTCAAGGGCAATTAGAAGTGGCGCTGTTCACCGCAACCACGAAGGAACAACTGCGTGAGGCGATAGAGAACGCCTTACAGGACGTGGAGCGCTTGGCGAATCTGGTGCGGGCGCTGTTGCTGCTTTCGCAATCGGAATCGGGTCAGATTCCGATGCACAAGAGCGCGCTGGATTTGGGCTTACTAGTGGATGACATCGTCGACCAATTCCAAATTCCTGCGGAAGCCAGTAACTTGAAGGTCATGCACACCACCACCCAACCGGTGCCGTGTGAAGTGGACCGCACGCAGATTGAACGCGTGGTGACGAATCTGCTTTCGAACGCCGTGAAGTACACGCCGGCGGGCGGCTGGGTGAAAGCTTGCGCGGAACCAATGGGGAATCAGGTGCGGCTCATTGTGGAGGATTCCGGCGTGGGTATTCCGGCGAGCCATCTGCCCCATATTTTCGACCGCTTCTATCGCGTGCCTGATCCGAATCCTGAAAAAGGGCTGGGCCTAGGGCTAAGCTTTGTGGCGGCGATTGTCAAAGCGCACGGCGGCGAGATTCATGTCGAGAGTGAAACGGGCAAAGGTTCGCGTTTTGAGGTTCTGTTACCGGCGGGCGCCGGCGCTTCTGTAGCGCAACCTCGCACTGTTATTTCATCAGCGTGAGAGCGCGATCCAGTGCTAACACCTCAGCAGTTTGCCACTAGTCGAATGTAAGATTCATTGTCGAGTTCGGTAGCTTGCAGGGTGTGGCCGTCTCGCTCCCGCCGCATGGAGGCATAGGATTCGCCGCAGATCGGCGTAAACCAATGACAGGACCCGGTCCTCAGCGTTCTTATCGCCGGCCTTAGCTTCAGCAAGAAGCTGTGTCACGGCGCCTGCGGGCGTCATTGGTATAGTTTTTACCACATTTTTGACTGCTCAACAAGCTTTGTCACGGTTCGTTCCGGCGTTGAGCCAGGGTTTCGCCGCTTGCGGCAGCGCGCCCACGGGGCATCCGTCCTGGCCCGCGCTTTGACTTTGTAAGGCTTTGCAGAAGCTCACCCGTCATCTTACTAAGCAACCCGTCAGGAGTCAAAAAAGTACGAAGTTTTCTATTGAAAGCGCTTGTAAGATGTTGTAGGCTGACTTCAGCCCTTTGCTAGGGGATTTCGAGGAGAGTTATATGCAGAAACCTTGTTGCGTTTTTGTTTTGACTGCTATTTCGAGCGTGGCCGCCTTCGCCCAAACCGCCACGATCTTAGGAACTGTTACTGACCCCAGCGGTTCCGTCGTACCAAGCGCCACTATCACCGTCACAAACACCGCCACTAGCGTTAAGCGAATCGTGCAAAGCAATTCCGCCGGCAGTTATACTGCGCCGGAACTGCCGATTGGCCCGTATGCCGTTTCGGCTGAAGCGCCCGGCTTTAAGCGTTACGAACGCACCGGAATCACTCTTGATTCCAACGACGTAGTGCGCGTTGACCCGACTTTGCAAGTCGGCCAGGTGAACGAGAGCGTCACCGTGGAAGCGCAAGCGGTGAAAGTGGAGTCCGATTCAAGCGAAATCAGCGATCTGATTTCCGGTAAACAAGTGGAGGAGTTAGCCATCAATGGCCGCCACATGGCTGCGCTGGCTATCCTCACGCCAGGCGCTTCCTCCGACTTACCCGATTTCAACCTGCCTGTGTCGGTAAACGGCAGCACTAACATCAGTTTCAACGGGCAGCGCGAGGAGCATAACGTCTGGATGATTGACGGCGGCGAGAATTACGACCGCGGCTGCGGCGGCTGTGTCACTATGATGCCCGCTGTCTCGGCCATCGCCGAGTTCAACACTATCACAAGTAACGGCGCCAGCGATATCGGCATAGGCTCCGGCGGTAACATCAACATGGCCATCAAATCGGGCACGCGCGACTTCCACGGCGAGGTCTACGAGTATTTCCGCAACGACGCCATGGATGCGAATAACTTCTTCTCCAACAAATTCGGCACGCCGGTGCCGGAACTGCGCTACAACATTTATGGTTGGAACCTGGGTGGTCCTGTTTTTATTCCAAAGATTTATAACACGGAACGAAAGAAAACGTTCTTCTTCTGGAACCAGGAATGGCGCAAATTTGTGGTTGGTACCCAGATCACGGCCACCGCTATCCCGCAGGCACAGCGCAACGGCAATTTTAGCGGGCTGCCGGCGATTACCGTTCCTAACACCCAGGACGCGGCGCAAAATGCCAAGTTTACGAGCCTGGGGCTGACTCCCGGGCAGCCGTTCCCCGGCAACCAAATTCCGGCATCTTTGATAGATCCGAATGCGGCGCTCTTTTTTGCTTCCGGCGCCATGCCTTTGCCCAACGGAGCGAATAACCAGTGGTCGGGCTCGAAGGGCGCGCCGACTGACGTTCCCGAAACGCTGTTGCGCTTCGACCATTATTTTACCGACAAGATCTCCCTAATGGGCCATTACATTCACGACAACACCGACCAACAAGTGGCCACCTCCTTGTGGAGCAGCGACACGTATCCCACCATTGGAACCAACTTCAAGAATCCATCCTGGGGTGGTGTTGTTCACCTCACGGAAATGATCAGTCCGACCCTGCTGAACGAAGTGGCCTTTAACCTCAACGGCAATTGGATCGACCTCACGCCGCTTGGCATTTACCAGCAACCCGCTGGTTGGAGCGCAACCTCATTGTTCGACCACAACGCCCTCAATCGCTTACCGACGGTGAGCATCGGAGGGAGCTACGGCGTGAATTACGACCCGGCTTCCTGGCCGTGGCGGAATGCGGCCTGGGACAAGCAGGTACGCGACGACGTTTCCTGGACCAAAGGCTCGCACAACATGAAGTTCGGCGGCCAATTCATGCGTTATTCGAAGAATCAGGATATTTTCGGCGATACGCAGGGCGACTACACGTTTGACGGTAGCTTTACAGGAAATGCAGTGGCCGATTTTCTTCTGGGTTACGCCAAGAATTACAGTCAATTGGATTTGGAGGATCGCACTCACACGCGCACCTCGACGGGCTCGTTTTATTTCACCGACAACTGGCGTTTCAATAAACGCCTGACTCTCAATCTGGGAGGTCGCTGGGAGATCATCCCGCATGCTTATGACGTACAGAATCGCTTATCGAACTTCTATCCGAATCTGTACAACCCGGCCGATGCCGCGCAATTCAACTCGAATGGAAGTCTGAACGAGTCGGGGCCTGGGTTCACTGCGGTCGCGGGTGTTCCGCTGGGCAATATTCCCTTTTACTTGAATGGGGTTGTGGTGGCGGGTCAAGACGGCACGCCTCGCGGCATGGTGAAGAATTTCTATGGCACTGTCGGGCCGCGCGTTGGCTTTGCTTACGATTTAACCGGCAGGGGCAAGACCATTGTTCGCGGCGGCTACGGTATGTTCTACGAACGTATTCAAGGCAACGATGTGTATAACATGGGGCCAAATCCGCCCTTTGGTTTCAGCCCGAGCCTGAGTAGTGTCTCTTTTTCGAATCCCAACGTCAGTGTTATTAACGGCCAAGCGGCGACGGTGCCCAGTTACCCGGCGACCATTACCGCATTGGCATATTCCAACTACCAGCCGCCCACTTCGGCACAGTGGAACTTCGGCATCCAGCATCAGATCTCAGAGCGGTCGGTGGTGAGCGTAGCTTACGTAGGAAACGCCGATTATCATCAGCGCGACGAACGCGAAATCAACGATCTGGCGTTAAGCGATCCTAATCGGGCGGGTGTCATTGCAGGAACCTATAACTCAAACGTCGACCGGCCTTACCTCGGGTATAGCAATATCCTTTTGGGAGAAAGCGCCAGCAATACACATTACGAATCGCTGCAGGTCAACTATCGCATCGATACCTGGCATGGATTGACGTTCCAGGGATCGTACACTTGGTCTCACAACTTAGGCGTTGCTCCGGGCGGTGGAGGAGACTTCAATACGCTCTCCGACCCCTACAACCGCTATTACGACTACGGGCCGACCGGTCTTGACCGGCGTCAGACCTTGGCCCTCAACTATATCTACGCATTTCCTTTTTTTAAGGACGCGAAAGGTGTGACCGGTTCGCTGCTAGGCGGTTGGACGCTCTCGGGGATCACGCTTTGCGAGACAGGGTTGCCACTCAATCCCACGCTGAGCACTGATTACCTGGGTTTAGGTGGCAACACGACTGACAGACCGAACATTGTCGGCTCACTCAACTATCCGGGAACGTGGTCACAATGGTTCAACACGGCAGCTTTCGCCGCTCCAGCGCTGCTGACGTTCGGCGATTCGCAGGAAGGCGCGATTCGCGGTCCCGGGCGCGTCAATTTCAACCTGCAAATGTATAAGACATTCCGTTTGCCGGTGGAAAAGGCAAGCCTCAAGTTTGGGGCGGAGTTCTATAACACCTTCAATCACACTCAATTCCACGACGTGAACACAACGTTCGGCCAGGCGCAATTCGGACAAGTTGTCGACACTTACGATCCACGCGTTATTGAACTATCGCTGAAGCTCGCGTTCTGAGTTATAATTCCGAAATGGCTGCTGCACACGCAGTGTTAAATGACACGCGCCAACTGCGCGATCTCGCCGGAATCGGCAAATCGATTGAAGCAAATCTGCGGTCGCTGGGCGTGACATCCGTGGCCGACCTCGCCCTGCGCGATGGGGACGATCTCTATCAGCGGCTTTGCAGCAAGACCCATACGCGCCAAGATCCTTGCGTTCTCGACACTTTCCGCTGCGGCGTCGCGCAAGCCAGGAATCCACGACTGCCTGCAGCGCAGCGGAATTGGTGGTGGTGGTCGCGCCAGCGCAAAGCGGGCAAGCTGGCGGACGTTTAGTTCAAGCCGAAAATTTGTTTGGTATTCAAGTGGACCACGCGGGCGCCGCGTTCTTTCGCCAGATTGACCATGTGCTCGGTTCCTCCGGGGCCATCGCCGATTTCGCCATCCCACAGGGCGATCAGCGTAAAGTGCTGGGCGCCCTTGCATAGCGCTTGACTGAGAAGCCAAAGATTATTGCGCTGCCAAATGTCGTAGTTGTTTTTGAACTGCAGCCATTTCGGCAAATCGGGAGATTGCGCCAGAATAGGGGCGTTCGGATGTTTTTGAAGCTGCGCGTAGAACCGCCGTTCCCAGCTTGAATCGTCACTCACCACGCTCGCGTCTACGAACTGATCCGCGGGCAGAGTTAGCAACATATCGGTAGGAATGGCTAACTCCTCACACAGCTCAAGAAAAAGGATGTCCCCGCCGTTTGCACCTCCTGCCACTCCAAAGATAGAACCCGGCGTGATGGCTTTTTGCTCCAACAAAGCCTGGCGAATGGCTTCCTTTGCCTGCGGCTCTTTCGATTGCGGGAAGCGCGGCGTTTTCCGCTTGGCTGAATCAACCCGATGTCCGGTAAATAGGATGACGCGCTCGATTTGCGAAGTTCCCGCACTGGCGGCGGTGGGCGGCAATGAAGAGAGCGCCTGCTCCACCTTGTCCTCGATGACTCCTAATTGCCTGAAAAGCTTCAATTGCCGCGCCACCGAATCCAGCACAAACGGTCCCCACGTTTCCGAAGCCTTGCGGTAGAAGAAGAGGGCTCGATTGGCATTGGGTAAGGTGAGCAGACTGTGATCGCCGGCGCTGCTCAGCAACCACTTGTCTTGCTTGTCCTGCACCGATGCGTCTGGCGCAAGGGCGGAATCAAATCGCAACTGAAGGGCGCTTGCCAATTGATCGCGCTTCTTTTTGATATCGGCTAGCTTTTGCGAGGCCTCCGAGTCGTCGCCGAAAGTCGCGCTCCAAACGTCTGGAAACTTCGCCGCCAATTCGAGAATGATGACAGCCAATGCTAGCGAATTCAAACCTGGATAGTAGGAATCGAGATCCTGCCGGTAGGCGGTTAAATATTGCTCATAGGCATCTACCAGCCAAGGCGACTTGATCGCTATCGCTGCCTGATCGGCGGGATTCTGGTTCAACCAGGATTTCGTCCAGCGATCTTTCTTGTTCCGGCCCATTTGGCCGTGCACTTCGGCAAGATCATTGGGACTGTTTGCTCGCTGCAAGGCTCGATCCAAGGCTTGATCGGAGGCCGTTAGGTCGCCCAAGCGTTGATAGATGTTGCCAAGATTAATATTTGCTTCGAGGTCGAGTTCATCCAATTTGAGCAGGATCTCCCAAGCTGTTCTTGATACCCGCGTCTGATTGATAGAAAGCAAAGCGCGACCGACGAGCCGGAGGCCTGTCGACTCCCACGCGGATCCTTGCACTTCAAAACTAAGTAGTGTGAGTTTCGTAGGATCGTTGTCGGTCTGCGCTTTTTGCGCCTCTTGGCCGAAACTAAGAGGAACTGGGAGGAAAAGCTCGCGGTTTTGGGGTTTGAGATCCGGGAGCAAGAGAAACACCGGGCTATCTTGTTTCTCACTGTCCATCGTTTGACGAAGAGCTTGCACCAGTTTGTCAAGGGACTGAGCGGGGCAGCTGGGATCGTATTCGAAATAGCGATCGGTTTTCAAGTCGAAGGGCACTTCTTCTTTTTTGGTATCCGCTGCCAACACTTGCGGCGAGCGTGTTTTGGCACGAATCAGGAAAGTACGCTTTTCCTGCAAAGAATGGCGGATGCCGAGTTCATAAAAGACGTTGGGATTGTTAGTGGAGATATCGGCCACTACCAAATCTGCCGCCAAGAGCCGCTGAAACATGTCGATGCGGATGTTACCGGCTTCCATGACTTCGCTGGTTGTGCCGCCCGTGGCGGCCACTTTGTCCAAGGCCGGTCCAATTAACAGTCGATCGACCTGGTCGAAATCGATTCCGTCTCGGGTGCCGAAGGGCCGGACAATAAACGCTCTCATGCAGCGGCGCCTTTCGTACCATTCACAAAACTTCCAAAGTGGGCCAGTTGGATCTGTTGACTCGCGGCCTGACCTATGGCGAGCAGGTTGTCCATCTGATCGACGGCGTCGAGCTTCTGTACTTTTTCAGGGTCAACAGAAGAGAATCCCAGACGCACTAAACCTTCTGACGATAGGTCGGCGTTGTAGCGCGCATAGAGAAAGGCGCGCCCTTGATCCACATCCAGAGGGATGGCTTGTGCCTTCAACCACTCTTCCAGCGCTAGCTCTTCGGAAGCGTTGCGGAAGGTTAGATCGCGGATTTCGCGATCAAGGAGTTCACCGTAGGCGCAGCGTCCGATGGTGCGACAGTTGGTGTCTTGATCGATCTGCATACCGTACATCAGCGCGCCGGGGAGACCGGCTAAGTTGGCCGGAATGATCTGATTTTTGAAACTAGGCGTGGCGGCCGAACCGGTGCCTACGGACACGATTTGCAGTTTGCGTTCGCCGGTTTTCCAACCGAGTCTAAATGCCGGATGAGTGGCCATGCGGAACAGGAGGAACGCGGGATTGTTATACGGTGTCACGCCGCCATCCACGAAGGTGAAACTCCTGCTTGGATCGCCTGGGTCCCAGTTGAGCACTTCGGGTGGGAAGTAGATGGGTGCGGCGGTGCTGGCGCGCACGAGTTGCCAAAGGGGAATGTTCAGATTACAATCTTTGCGGTTGGGGTCGTTATAGCGCGCGTCGGGATTGGAAGAAATGGGCCAGGGCGAATCGGTGGTGACATTGCGCGTCACTACGAGCAGCAGACACTTTAGATGGTCGGGAAACAGATTGCGGTCGGGCGCGCCTTCCTGCCAGTTGCCGTTATCGTCGGCGTTGAAGGCTTGCTGCAGATGCTTGCGCAAAGGGTCGGCGGTGTAGAAACTGGAGAGGCGTTTGAGAATGCTGGCGGGTTCAAAAATCTCACGTCCGTAATCCTGATAGAACTGGATCAACGTAGCGACGGACATACCGCGCGCCAATCCCGCGGCGACGATGGCGCCGGTGCTGGTGCCGGCAATGTAATCGAAATATTGACACAGCCGGAAATCTGCGCCGCGGCCGCTATCACCGGCCAGCAGCATTTCCATTCGTTGCAGCATGCCGAGAGTGAGCAGCCCGCGAATACCGCCGCCGTCAATGGCCAACATCTTCCTGGGCTTGGTGGTGTCGGCGTATCTTTCTCTCAGTGGTCCCCAGCGCTCCGGATAAATCATGAGGTGAATCCTCCAGAAACAAATATACGCGGTGCGGTGCGCTTGCGATACTTGGATGAAGAATGCCGTGCCCGTATTTTGAGCCTCAGCGGGTGGTCAAAGAACCGACGCATCTGAATGCCAGGTTGCCGCTCATCGAAGAATTCGACGGCGTGTGCCGCGCGACTTCGGGACCGCTGCCCGTTCCGCAAGAGTCGCGCTTGCGTTTGTGTAACCACGGCAACGCGCGCGGGCAATGCGCGCAGTTTCCGGCGGATGAGAAGCGCACGTCGATCCGTTTTGATGTGTTGCGGCGCTCTGCCTCGAATTTGGATCTGCTGTATGTGGAAGAGTCTCTATACACTCCGCTGGCGTGGCGGCCGCTTACCTTCTTGATCGAGTCTGAGCGCCTCGAGCCCGATCCTTCGGACCTTTGCCAGCGCGCGCAGCTTCTGGCGTTCTGCCGCAGCTATCTGCGCCGCTATCCGGCGCAGGCCATTCCGCAAAAATGACACACGACGAATCCACTTCCTCCACTGAAGTACGAACTGTTCGGGAATCGCAGTCTGAATACTCCGAACTATGCTTGCCCAGTTCCACCAATCTGCTGGGCAATATGTTGGGCGGCCATGTGATGCACCTGGTGGATCTATGCGGGGCGATCGCCGGTGCGCGCCATTCACGCTCGACGATCGTAACCGCGTCGGTAGACCAGATGACGTTTCTGCACCCGGTGCATCTGGGTGATCTGGTGATGCTCAAATCGCAGGTGAATCGTGTTTTTCGGACGTCGATGGAAGTGGGCGTAAAGGTGTGGGTGGAGAATTTGCGTACCGGCAAGTTGCGTCATACCTCGTCGGCCTATCTGACTTTTGTGGGTGTGGATCAGATGGGTAACCGGGTGGTCCTGCCGCAAATCGTGCCGGAGACGGAAGAAGAAAAGCGGCGCTGGCATGAAGCTGCACAGCGCCGCGCTTACCGGTTAGCGCTAAAAGATAAAGTTAGGCATACGCCCGATTCAATCTTGTAAAGCGAAAGCGTAAAGGGAATCGCCGGCGCCGGCGACAACATATTGTTGGCCATCGAGGAGATACGTGATGGGTCCGTTGCTGACGCCATCGGCTAGACCAGCGTGCCACAAAATATCGCCTTTGGCGGGATCGAAGGCGACGAGACTCTGGATGCCGTCACCGGCGAAGAGTAGTTTGCCCGCAGTGGTGAGAATGCCGACGGGACCACCACCATAGACGTAGTGATGCCGCCAAGCGACCTTGCCGGTTTTGTAATCGATGGCGTTTAAGAAGCCCCCGAAATAACCGGCATCGCGTTCGGCTGCGCCCCAACCTTCCGGATGTGGGTCGGTGTCAGTCAGATAAAACATACTGAAGGTTTGGGAGGTGCCGACGTAGAACAAACCAGTCTCCGGATCAAAGCTAGGCGGCGGCCAATTGGTGGCTCCGCTGGTGTTGGGAGAAACTAAGACTCCTTCGATGGTGGCTTCCTTGCCAGGATCGGGGATGGGTTGGCCGGTGGAGGAAATGCCTTTCGACCAATTCATGGTATCGAGGATGGGCGCGGTGGTGATGGCTTTGCCATTGGTGCGATCAAGCACGAAGAAGTAGCCATTCCGATTGGCTTGTGCGAGGAGCTTGCGCGGTTGGCCGTCAACCTCGCCATCGATGAGCACGGTAGTTTGGGCGGCGTCCCAATCGTGTGTGTCGTGTGGCGATGGCTGAAAGTGCCACACCAGCTTGCCGGTGTCTACGTTTAAGGCAACGATGGAGCAGGTATAGAGGTTATCACCTTTGCGGCTCTTTCCCGTTAACACTGGGTTAGGGTTGCCGGTGCCGAGATAGTAGAGATGCAACTCCGGATCATAGGTGCCGGGAACCCAAGTCATGCCGCCTCCGTGGCGCATAGAGTATTCGTCGGGCCAACTCTCCCAGCCTGGGTCGCCTTTCTTAAGAGGCTCGCTCCACCATTTCCATTGAATAGAGCCGGTTTCTGGGTCGTGCGCCTCGAGGAAGCCGGGGACATCGAGTGAGTCACCACCGGTGCCGACAAGGACATGGTTTCCGACAATGATAGGTGCGGGCGTGGAGAAATATTCCTGTTTAACGTCGGCGATCTCAGTATGCCAGCGTTCTTTGCCGGTGCGGGCATCAAGGGAAACGAGGTAGTTATCGGGCGTTTCGAAGAACAGCCAGTTACCGTATATGCCAACGCCGCGGTTCCCGATGTGAATGCCGCCTTTGGATTTCCAGAAGTAATGCCAGATCTGCTGGCCGGAATGGGCATCGACGGCCCAGGCGTTGTCGGGCGTGGAAAAATATAACACACCGTTCAGCATGAGCGGGGTGCACTTGATGGTGGAGACGCCTGGATCGGAGGGTGGACCTTCGGGGAGGGGACCCTCGCCACCGATGATGGAGCCAGGAGTGGGTCCGACTTTCACGCGAAAGATCCAACTCAGCGCCAAGTGTTTGATGTTCGATTGATTAATTTGGGTGAGAGTGCTGAAACGGCGGCCTGAGTAATCTCCGTTGTAAGTGGGCCATGAGTCAGTGGCGGGCTTGGTGAGGAGAGTAGGATCGAGCACCTGCGCCGGAGCGACGGCGGGTAAGAGTATGAAAAGCAGACAGAGGGTTTTCATTTGAGGGTCACCAGGTACGCGGTCAGATTATGAATGTCAGTGTCAGAGTAGTGCAGCAACTGATCTAGATGAGCTTGCAGGCGATTGTGAACTTCGACGCGAGGTACGTCGTTTGAGCGCTTGAAGGAATGATAGGCGCCATCGGCTTCGCGGAGAGAGACGGTGAAATCGTCCAGATAGACAGGCGTGCCGGTGAAAGTCGCGCCTGATGGGAGGGTGACGGTGATGGTGAAGGCGGAGACTTGCTGGCCGGCTTCGGTCCAGTGATCATCGGGCTGGAGCATCTTGCCTTGCAGAGTGACCGGCTCATATTTGGCGCCGATTTTCTGCAGATCACCGGTCACAGAATGACAGGACGAACATTTGCCGGCGCCGTTGAAATAGGCCATGCCGGCTTTGGGGTCGCCGGTGACAATGTTGAGGATCTGATAATTATCGCGATCTTTGGCCGCTTCGATTGAGTTGTGCAGAAAGTTGGCGATATCGGTGATTTGCTCGGATGAGAGCGGGAAGCGCGGCATGCCGCGTTCCTGACGCCCTTTGAGAATGACTGGGCCAATCTTGTTGCCCTTGTCGTCATCGAGCACGAGAACAGAGCGAAGAAGGTCGGGGCCTTTTTCGCCGCCGGTTGCTCGGGAGCCGTGGCAGAAACCGCAAGTGGAGGCGAAATTTTGTTTGCCGCGCTCGACGGAGGCGGGGTCGAATTTGGGAGGCGCTTTAGGGTCGTCGGCAAAGGCTAGCGTGCAGCCGATGGACGCGATGGCGCAGATTGCCAGAAGGTTAATTTGCATTATGAATTTCCATGTATGTATTGGCGGGCGGAGCCGCCTGCCCCACCAAATATAACCAATCGGGCCGCATTAGAAACCTGGCGGCCTTTCGTTTTGAACCGCGAAGGCGCGCTCGAGGGCAATACCGGCGCGGCCCAGCGTGCCTTCGTCGAAGAGACGGGCGATCAGGGTGACGCCGTGAGGGACACGGCGTGGCGGTGAAAAGCGGGGCAGAGGATGTTTGGGATCGGGAGCCCAGTCGCTACGCGCTTCGGACACATTTACGAAGCCCGCGCGGAGGGTGAGCGAGGGTTGGCCGGTGAAATTGGTGATGGTGAGCATTTCGTCGCGCAACGAAGGCACGAGTAATAGATCGACTTCGGAGAAGAGACGCGCCATTTCCTGGGCCACTTTGTGGCGAAAACGGTCGGCTTGCACGAAATCGACCGCCGAGAGAAAACGGGATTCGCGAAACAGGTTGGGCCAGGCGTCCGGAACTTGCGCCTTGAGCTTGTCGGCGTCTGCACTGAGGGTCAATTCCTCAAAAGCGGCGGCTGCTTCGGAAAAGAGGATGATGTTGAGGGAATCATAGGGCCAATCGGGAATGGCCACTTCCACCGGAACCATGCCCAGTTTTTTTACGGTTGCCAAAGCGGCGCGGTCCACGCCGGTGGCGGGGTCTTGCTTCATCCATTCGGGAAAGTAACCGACCCGGAGACCCTCGACGGATGCGCCCGCATCGAAATCGAGTTTACTGGGCACGCATGAGGAGTCTCCAGGATCGGGTCCGGAGATGGCGTTGAGAATGAGCAACGTATCCTCGACACCGCGCGTCATGGGGCCTAGCTTGTCCAGAGACCAGCACAGAGTCATGGCGCCGGTGCGTGGAACGCGGCCATAGGTGGGACGCAAACCGGTGACACCGCAACGCATACTGGGACTGACGATGCTGCCGCCGGTTTCACTGCCGATAGAAAAGCCAACGAGACCGGCGGCGGTGGCTGCGCCTGGTCCAGCGCTAGAACCGGATGAGCCTTCCTCGAGCAGCCAAGGATTCATAGTTTGGCCACCGAACCAGATATCGTTGAGGGCCAGCGCGCCGAGGCTTAACTTGGCGATCAAAATCGCGCCCGCCTGTTCCAGACGCTTCACAACGGCGGCATCTTGCGCGGGGACGCGGTTTTGAAAGGGTTCGGCGCCATAGGTGGTGGGGATGCCGGCGGTATCGAGCAGGTCTTTGGCTCCCCATGGGATGCCGTGAAGGGGTCCAAGGTAATGGCCGGCGGCGATTACGCTATCCACGAGTTGCGCTTGGAGCAAGGCCCGTTCACGAATCGGGGTGATCACGCAATGCAGCTTTGGATTGAAGCGATCGAGCCGGTCAAGGTAAATGGAAGTGAGTCGATGGGAGGTCAACTGACGAGATTCAATCCAGCGGGAGAGTTTCGTAACGGGAGCATAGGCGATATCTTCGTCGCTCGCGGGGAGTGGGCCGGGATCGCTGGTGCTGCGGATGAATTGATTGCGCTCTGGCGTGACAGTTGGGCCGGCCAGGACGGGGTTTCCCTGCGAGTAGGGCGAGAGACTGGCTTCTAGAGCGATCTTGCGAGGGCCGGTGCGCCGTTCATAGAGGGAGGCCATGGAGGTGCGCCAATTCTCGGCTGCCATTTGGCGTTGTGAGTCAGTCATGGTGACTTGCACAAGCTTCTCCGCTTCGGCAAACGTGGCGGGTGAAACGGGCGGGCCCACGGCCGGAGCGGTGTTGAACGCAGACGGGGCGCCGGGGGTGGGAGCGGGCGTTTGGCTCTGGGCGGCGGCAGCGGCGGCCATTAAGCTTAGCGAGGAATTGGTTAAGAAACTACGGCGCGTTTTCTTCATATCGCATTGTAGTCAAGGCGCCGGAATTCCTCAGCGCAGCGAAGGCGGCAACGGCATTTTTTTTCGCCTATAAAACTAAGGGTGGGAGAAACGAAAAATATTCCGGCTCCCTTGGGCCAATTGGGCGGACGGCTGGCGCGGGTTCCGGCGGGGTTGAAGTGGGCTGCGGATTTGGTCATAGGAGAAAAAAATATTTTTCAAATTCGGCCCGATCTGTGACTGATATTTCGGCTTTGAACAAATATCAATAGAAAGACACGCTTCATTGTTATGGCAGGAGCGGCGATGGCTGCTTCTGCCAACGCCCAAGCGATGGTGGGCGGCCTTGCTTGCGGGCGAGTCCGCCTCATCCTTGATTTCGATAGCAGTTATAGACTTTTAGCATGAAATTTTGGTTGTTCTTGGTGGTCAGCGGGACTGCGGCGTGTCAAACAGTTACGGTTACGGCTGACCGCTTAACCAGCGCGCCGATCCTGTCGCCGCGAACGGGTTGGATGAGCCTGGGAGTTTTCAATCCCGCCGCCGCCAAATTGAAGGATAAGACGATTCTTCTTTTTCGGGCGCAGGATGAGCGGCATACTTCGCGTATTGGGTATGCCGAGTCAGCGGATGGGCTGCATTTTATGGTGCGGCCCGATCCGGTGCTTTCGCCGGAAGCGGAATATGAGAAAAATGGCGGCGTGGAAGATCCGCGCCTTTTGCAGATTGAAGGAACTTACTATCTCACTTACACGGGATACGACGGACACGCGGCGCAACTCTGTTTGGCGACGTCGAAAGATCTGATCCATTGGGAGCGCAAAGGAGTGATCCTGCCGGCTTATAAAGGTACGTGGAATGAAGAATGGACAAAGTCGGGCGCTATTGTTCCAAACAAAATAGGCGGGAAATGGTGGATGTATTATTTGGGAACGCGCAAAGATGCGGACGGGAAAGCGCGCGATTACATGGGTCTGGCGGAATCGGACGATCTGCTGCACTGGCGGGATGCGACTAAGGAACCGGTTTTGCCCAGACGGGCGGGCGCGTTCGATTCGCGGGTGATGGAGCCAGGCGCGCCACCGTTTATTACGGAGCGGGGCATTTTGCTCCTTTACAACGGAGCGGATGAGCAATTAGTTTATGGCCCCGGTTGGGCGCTGTTCGATCGGGAGCATCCGGACCGCCTGATAGCCCGATCGGAGAAGGCATTTGTGACACCGAGTTTGGCATGGGAGAAGGTGGGGAATGTGCCGAATGTCATTTTTATGGAGGGCGAGGTGGGGAACTTTGGGGATATGGTGGCGTACTATGGGGCGGCTGATAAATATATCGGGGCGATGCGGGTTTATATGTCCATTCGCTAGGCAGGAAGGATGTTGGCCACTCCAAAAAGCAGCTACGGGTCTCAAAAAAGTAGTTCACTGGCCAATCATGATGCCGGCGCCTACGCTATAGGGCAATGGAATCAGGCGCGTGCACACATTGGACCAGCGGAAGTCCCACCGGCCAATCGCCTTTCTTCCAATACTTGCGGTCTTTTGGGGGAGGTACGATTGGTCGGGAGACTTTTGAATTTCGGCGCGCGCGGCTTGCGAACCCGTTATTAGGCTTCGCGCTTTGTCATTCCTTACTATAATAAGATTTGAAAGGATGCGGGCAATCCATGAGTACCGACGCCACGCTGACGAGTAAGGGTCAGACCACAATCCCCAAGCAAATTCGAGACAGTCTGCACATGAAGGCCGGCGACAAAATGAGCTTCACCTTGATGCCGGATGGCGTTGTCATTATGCGAGTGAAGAACAGGCATGTTTCCGATCTTGCGGGCCTGTTTTACAAGAAGGACAGGAAACCTGTGCCCATAGAATTGTTGTCACGGTGATGCTTGGCCTAGACACCAACGTCCTTGTCCGGTACTTGGTGAAAGATGATCGCCTACAGTATGAGAAAGCAAGGCGGTTGATTCAGAGCGAAGCAGGCAAAGGCAAGTCAGTCTTGGTCAATCTGCTGGTTCTGCTCGAAATCGAATGGGTGTTGCGCAGCCGCTATGCATTGGCAAAAGCGGAAATCCTCGCGGCATTTTCCGTACTGTTAGACGCAGCCGATGTCGATTTCGAGGACGAAGCTTCGATTGAATCCGCCCTTTATTCCTGGAAGAACTCTACCGCCGATTTTGCCGATTGTCTGATCGAAGCTCGCAATCGCCGACTGGGCTGCCGCGCCACTGCGACCTTCGACGGTAAGGCGCTCAAACTTGCCGGTTTCATTTCAGTTTGAAAGACCAGGCTACCGTGAAATAGGGTAGTGCGTGAGTATGAAGCAGCGACCGGAAGGCCGACATGCAGCGCGCAGGCTTGGAAGCGGGGATGCAAAAAGGCTGGAGACCGCTTACGGTTCGGAAACTCGACCGTGTAGGCTGCGTCGTGCGTGATTCGGTAGCGACGGATTTTTCTGCGGTTGCAAGGCGCCGAATTAGGTATATAGTAGAGACAATGGAGGGTCTAAATATGACCTCTTCTGCGCGAATTTGCGTTGCGTCCTTGACGTTTGCTCTACTAGCCGCCGCCCAGCAGCCTGGAAACGGCTTCCGTGCCCGGGAAGACGTGCCTGCCAATGTTACTGAAAGAAGCACGGCTCCCGTTCTTTCGGTCGAGACGCGCGGCGACATCTATATGGCCCGCAAACGGTATCTGGAAGCCATAGACATGTACCGCCAAGGTCCGGCGGATTCGGCCGTGCTGGCGAATAAGATCGGCATTGCTTTTCACCAGTTGTTGCGGCTGGATTTGGCTAAGAAGAACTATCAACGGGCGATCAAGCTGGATCCGAAGTATGCCGAAGCGATCAACAACCTGGGAACGATTTACTACGCGGGGAAAGACTACGGGCGCGCCATCAAGTACTATAAGCGGGCGCTGAAAGACGGCCCGTCGAACGCCTCGGTGTATTCGAACCTGGGATCGGCGTATTTCAGCCGTAAAGATTACAAGGATGCCACGCTGTGTTATCAGCGGGCGCTGGACCTTGATCCGGATGTGTTTGAGCACCATAGCAACTTTGGAACGCTGATGATGGAGCGCACTGTGCAAGAGCGCGCCACCTTCCATCTCTATATGGCAAAGATGTACGCCAAGTCTGGGGCGAACGAGCGTGCGCTAATCTATTTGCGTAAAGCTCTGGAAGAGGGAGTGAAAGACCGCGAGAAGATTCCGGGCATTCCGGAGTTCGCGGCTTTAAAGACCGATCCCGCTTTCGTGCAATTGCTCGCCGAAAATCCAAGACCCTTATAGAGGACCTTCTGCCATTTAAATCCCGTTACCTAAAGACTTCGTTCCTGTTGTTTGTTGTAGGATCGTTGCTGATTTCTGGCTGCGCTAAAAAGAAAACTGTTTTACGCCGCGTGGCTCTGACCCCGACCAATGTGCTGGTGAGCGATCCGGCCGCCGAATGGATGAAACTGGCCGTTCCCGTGGTGCTGCAGCAGGATCTGCTGCCGACGCGCTTCACGGTTCCACTGCTGGCCGCATCGGAAACAAACCTGGGCGACATTGGCGCGCAAGATATTTTGCGCACCAAGATTGAGGACCACCAAGGCAAGCTGCACATTGAAGCCACCATTGTGGACGCGGCCACACAAAAGACCACCAGCACGGAAAACGAGGAAGCCAGCTCGGCCGCCACGCTGATTCCCGCCTTGGACGCGTTGGCCAAACGAATTGACAGCGACGCGGAACCATTCTCGACCAGAAACACCGAAGCGCTGAAATCGCTTGCGGGCGCGGCTGAACAGCGCGATCCGCAGAAGCGCAGGGAGTTATTGCAAAACGCGGTCACAACCGACCCGAACTTCGGGCTGGCCTACTTTTTGCTGCTCGAAATGACGGCGCGCCTAAGGCCCAATATTTATAAACCCGTACTTGATGAAGCGCAAGCTCACCACGATGCGTTCACTCCCTATGACCGGGCGCGCCTCAATTTGATTTCCCTGCAGCTTTCGCGCGCGCCCATCAGCCTGCGGGCTGGGTCGGCGGAAGCGTTGCTCAAAGTGGCGCCCAACGATATTGACGCGCTGTCCATCATTTCGGGCATTCGATTTCTCAACGGCGACACAAAGGGCGCGGTGGAGGCGCTCAACCGGGCGATTGATGTGAGCCCCGGCAATCCTAACTTAAAAGGGCAACTGGCCGAGGGCCTGGTGCAGAACAAGCAGTTTGCCGAAGCGGAAAAAGTGCTGACGAAGTTTGAGAAGAGCCCGGGCACGCTGGCTGAGCTCGCGATCGACATTTTGCTGGAAGGCGACGCGACGCGTGCTACCCAGACTGCGGAACGCTTCTTTGCGACGGTGCCGAATCCGGATTATCAGACGCTGTTACGCGCGTCCTGGACGGAACTGGCGGGTGACCGTACGAAAGCCATTTCCATGGCGGAGGAAGGCAAGTTCACGAATCCGGGAATTCGCAGCTTGGCGCTGAGCGAGGCCACCGTGTGGCGGCTCATGAATAAGGACTTTGGGGGTGCGCGCAAGACGGCCGATTTGGCGGCCCAGGCGGAAAATCACCCTTCGGCGGTGAGCACCGTGGCGGGTCTGCTGGTTTCCGGTAATGATCCGCCGGAGGATTGGCGGAAGAAGGTGGAGGGCGCGCCTTTGAATCCAGCCATGAAGCAGCCGATTCTGGCCTATGGTTTAGCAATACGTAATCTACTCAAGTGCAATAACAAAACACGATTGCTGG
>CAVXRP010000004.1:0-37565 GCA_963764105.1 Bryobacterales bacterium | reverse complement strand
AGATATTGCTCAAACGTTACTGTCAGGGACGACTTTGACCACTAGCTACCGCGACCGCTGCCACCTCGACGGACTTCATCAATGAGCCCGGGTACATCGCTTTCCTCGAAGCCAGCGATGCGCGTTCTCTCTTCACCGTAGGCGTAATGCTCCTGAAGGCGACGCAGCCGGAACATTCTTTCCAAGGCTTCCTGTACTAGAGCGTCAGGCGTGGTGTTTTCCGTGCGCGCTACGCGTTCCACCTCTTCGCTCAGAACCTGAGGGATGTCAGCGCTAAGGCGCACAGTCTTGTCTGTTGCCATGCAATACCTTCTTTTATTGTCGCGCTTCAGTGACAGCGTTCGCCGACAGATTGCAAAGTGAACAATTTTAGCCCATTTTGGCACGTTCCTCTCGGTGCTATGCGGCCGATGCGGCGAATCCATTCGGACGTAAAGTCGGCGACACGCCCGGGTGTGACCGCAAGCTATGGCTCAATGCCCATTCGATCATTCACGGCCCCACGAATTCGCTGTTTGCAACCCAGATAGCGCTCCGTGGTTTGAACCGAGACGTGGCCGAGAAGGAACTGAATTTGGTCAGCTCTCCGCCCGGAGAATGGCACAGTTTGCACACGAGCGCCTCAAATCATGAGGAGCGAGCTTCGTAAAGCCGAGTTGCTTTGCGTACTGCTTCACCACATGCCACACAAGTCTTTCCGTCACGCCGCCGCCCCATCATTTTCCAGCCCGGCAAACGCATCGAAAAACCTTTGCTGAGTTGAGCCCGGCTTGGGCAGCCCAGGCGTCCACTTTTGATTTAACCCAATCGGGCATCGGCACTCAACCAATCGCCGAGCTTCACCCGCAAAGGAGAATCCCAAATCATAGGAAAAAATCGAGCTGTTTCAACAACCCCCTGCTCGATTCCGAGATCGCGATACAGGTCAGGGGCATTCAGGTTAGACAGGAAGTAGCGGAAGAGCGGATCTTCTATTGAGAATCCCGAAGCAGGCTCAAAAGCAATTTGCTTCCGGAGATCTACATTTCTTAACGGGTCGTAGATCACCTCAGCGATTCTACCCCTTACCGTCTTTAGACCAGGTCGCCGCCGCTCGGGAACGACATTCAGGATTTTGTCATGTGTCACAACCAAATCCGGAATCTTTGAGAGCGCCAGTGACACCTCCATATAGGGCTTGTTGCCGCCGGGGCGCCTAAGCCCGCAACAGCGTCTGTGGCTGGTGCCGACAAATGCAACTCAACCTATGCAATAGTGGGGGCATCGAAGCGCCATCTCAGCATGTTGCGGGAAGAGCGGTAGCCTGATTCCTATCCCTGAAGCGCTGGCGCAGCCGTCTGCTTCCCGGCCCAAAGGCCCAGTTGGTGGAAGCACCTCGCACTCCCCTCTGTCATCGCTAACGACGGCCTTTGCCGCTCACCGGAACCGCAAGAGGAGCATGGCTTCCAATGCGCCGAAGAAACACCACTGCCACCGTCCACTTGATCGCTTGATGTCGTTTCTCGCCCACGAGATTAACTGTACGGTTTTTCCCGGTTTGGCGAGCCTGTAGCTAGAATGTGGAAATCAGGAGGGGTGATGAAAAAAGAGATGTGGGTGCGCCACCCACTCTCCGGCGGCACTGGCCACTGGTCCTAAAAGAGCTTGCAAGAAGTTCTTAGTCTCCTCTTCAACGACATCTATAGTCGCTTCCCCCGCCCTCATTGCTAGTTACGTCGCCACTCGTTAGGCAGCTCATCCGATCTTCGCTTCGGTTGTGGTTTGGAGAATATCCTTGCCGGTGTACTCGTTTTCATGTCCGGCGGGACACGTCTTTGTCGCTGGCTGGTCTAGTTGCGATGAGCGAGCGATTGTGATGCGCTTCGTACATTCCTTTGTCTTGCACATAACATAATAAGTTGTGATGGACTTGGTTCCCATTTGGCTTCCGCTTCTCAGTAAACACCCACACCATCATCGTAGTTTCTTCTTACGCTCACACACAAGAGGGTTGTGACTACAAACGAGGATCTGCCGCCGTTCTCCGACGAGCAGTGGGAGCAAATATCGGTCGCTCGATACGAGCTTCATAAACGCTACTGGAAGGAGTTGGCTTCCTTTGCTTACGTGCCGAACGCTCCAGATGAGCCGCCGATACCAACGCAACCAAAAACATTCTTGAAAACGCTTAAGCGCTACGCGCTTGACTTATTTGAATGCGAGTATGGGCGGTATAGCTCTGCGCCAAAGCGACACCTATGGGCCGGAAATCTGGCCGAGCGAGTTGAACGCATGGTAATGGAAAACGTGAGCAAACTGGAAGCGAATGCTGGGTCGTTCAACATTCAAGCATCGAACAACGAAATCCACCACTCAGTCCATACGGCGTTGGACGTTTACGTTAGTTCCCTTGCGTTGCCGGAGGCTGACCGCGTTTCGCTGGCTACCGCGTCGGAAGAATCAGCCAACGGAGAGGCAGGTGGCTTATCATTTGCGGATGCCCTTTCAGAACTCAAGCGAAAAACCGGCATGACCGATCCACAGATCGCCGTGGCCGTTAACTTAACCGTCCGTTCAGTTTACAAACATAGAGCGGGTGGGCGAATTCGGGCGACTAACCAAGCGGCGTATCGCGCCCTGTTCGCGGCCAATGGCATTTTAGTGAGTTTCTAGCATGAACTTGCAAAGTTCATGTGGTGTACCAACATGAACTTTGGGTCTACGAAACGCTTACGAGCCATGAACTGTGCAGGAATGGGCATGAACTTTGCGCTGTAGGAAAACCCAATAAGTCACTATACAGCAATGGGTTACGCGCCGTAGAATGGACTCAGATCAGAGCAACTGAGCCGCGATCAAGATTGAAGTCCCGATCTGTTCTGAGCAGTTCAGGACCGGAAAGGAGGTCGGTCTTATGCAGCCGCCTTAACTTAACTGACGAATTAACCAATTGCTTCGGGCAATGGCTTGCGACACCCCGAGGCAAACGATCCACACATGCGGTAGTGGCGAAACTGGCAAACGCTTCGGACCTGGAATCCGATGGGCGTCCTTTGACCTGGACAACTACCCTTGCGGGTTCGATCCCCGCCTACCGCACTTAAAGCCTACCAGCAAACGACCGCGACTTCAAGGCAAAAGTCAAGAGAAAATTTATCAGTTCTCGTGGTCCGATATTCATTGGTTTGTCACGTGCATAATTCACAAGTTCTTAGTCTCTTCTTTAACGACATCTATAGTCGCTTCCCCCGCCTTCATTGCTAAAGCCGTGGTCGCGTCGTAACTGGTTCGGGCATTCCGCCAGAAGTTTAACACGTATTTACAGGGTCGGCCAGCGAGTGTTCGGCCCAAGCCGGGTAGACGAATTTGCCTTACACATCACCTTTGTGAGGAAGCCTAAATGAAGTGGATCGTTTGGCGATTTCTCGCTAGGGCGGGCTAGACTGGATGTACCGTCATTTATCGGCTTAGTTGTATTGCTGAAATGGAAGAAGAAGCGGTCCGCTGGAACATCAAGGTTTCGAAGGACACCGATTTGACCCTGCGCGCCTTCCTGGGCTCGCAAGGCATGAAAGGGGGCGATCTCTCCAAATTCATCGAGGACGCGGTCCGCGCCGCGCTAGCTAGCCCGGAGGCCGACAATGCCTGATGCGCGTGGTGATTGACACCAACATCATCGTATCCGCGCTCCTCGCTCCCACCGCCAAGCCGGCCGCCGTCATCAGAATCTGGCTGGACGGAGAATTTACGCCTTGCCGAGGACGTGGGAGCGCTGCCGTCCGCCGAGCGATCCTCCGATCCCATGGATGATTTTCTCCTTGGCTTGTGCGAAGCGTGTCAAGCGGATTATTTGGTGACGGGCGACAAGGGCGGGCTATTTCCGCGCGAATTACGTTACACAAAGTTTTCGAAAAAAGCTCTCTTTCGGCTGTAATTTCGCTCGTTTCTTGCTGCCGGCATCAAAAATACCCGTACGCCAGCCAACCGCCATCCACATATAGCGAATGGCCGGTGATAAAGCTGGCTTTCTCACTCAATAGAAATGACACCGCATCCGCCACATCGGCCGGTTGCGCCAGGCGACCTAAGGGAATGCGGGCTTTGATTTGCGCCTCGTTCACGTTACCGGCTGCAATATTGCGCTGGGTCATCTCCGTCGCTACATAGGCCGGACCAACGGCGTTCACCCGGATACCTTTTTCCGCCCATTCAATCGCTAACACTTTCGTCAACATAGCCACTCCCGCTTTGGCGCAGCAATAAGCGGCCCGTCTCGGGAACGCGGCCTCCGCGTTGGTGCTGGTGATAAAGACAATCGCTCCACCGGTCTCCATCATGCGTTTGGCGCCAGCCTGCGCAAAGTAGAACGCGCCGTTCAGTTGCACATCGACCATGCGCGCCCAATCGTCGGGCGGCAAACTGATGCTATCGTGCGGCTTGCTGAAACCCGCGCAGTTCACAATGCCGTCCAATCGCCCGAATTTCTCAACCGCAGCTTGGGCCAGCGCCTCACATTGCGCGGGGCTGGTGATATCGCAAACCACGCCGATGGCCCGGTAGCCGCCCGTTCCGAAACGCGCCGCCCTTTCCTGAGGCATAGCAGCTTGCAGATCCGCGATCACCAAGCGCGCCCCCTCCGCCGCCAGCCGCTCGGCGACCTCCGCTCCGATGCCGCCCGCCCCGCCCGAAACCACGATCACTTTGTCTTGCATAGCTAAGAAAATTGAGGGTATCATTCAGCAGTATGACCACCGCCGTCACCTTCAAGAGCCCGCTGCACGAGATGACGCAAACCACGCCGACATGCCTGTGGAACGATTCGGCCGCGTTGGCAGAACTCAGATACGCGCTGGAGCATGGTGCGGTCGGTGCAACCTGCAACCCGGTCATCGTGCTCGATGTTCTGAAGCAGGAGATGCATCTATGGAAAGAGCGCATCGCGGCACTTATTCGCGAACGATCCACTGCCTCCGAACGCGAAATCGCCTGGGCTTTGGTCGAAGAGATTTCGGCGACGCGGGCGGGAATGCTCAGCCCTATTTTCGAGGCGCATAAAGGAAAAAACGGCCGTCTCTCCATTCAAACCGATCCCATCCTCTACCGGAACACGCACGCCTTGATCGACCAGGCGGTCCGCTTCAGCGGGCTTGCGCCCAACATGATCGTGAAAATCCCGGCGACCAGCGCGGGCATTGCCGCCATTGAAGAAGTCACCTATCGTGGCGTCAGCATCAACGCTACGGTCTCGTTCTCTTTGCCGCAGTGTGTGGCCGTTGCGGAAGCCGTCGAACGCGGTTTTGCGCGGAGGGAACGCGAAGGGCTCGATATTTCTACCATGGGTCCGGTTTGCACTCTCATGGTGGGTCGCCTGGACGATTGGCTTAAGGTGCAGGCTGAGAAGAAGAACATCACCATCGAGCCCGGCTACTTGGAATGGGCGGGCGTGGCGGTCTTCAAAAAAACATACCGGCTTTATAAGGAACGGGGCTACCGTCTCCGATTGCTTGCGGCGGCTTACCGGAATCACATGCACTGGAGCGAATTGATAGGCGGGGATATCGTCCTGTCGCCGCCGTGCAGGTGGCAGAAGCGCTTCAACTCGAGTGACATAACCATCGAGAACCGTATGGCCAATCCGGTAGACCCAAAGATCGTTAACGATCTTACGAAAAAGTTCCCCGATTTCGTTCGCGCTTCGACCGACGGGGGCATCGCTACGGAGGATTTCGATACGTTTGGACCCACCGCTCGCACGTTGCGACAGTTCATTGAAGCTTGTCATGAACTGGAAGCGCAGATACGCGAGTTCATGCTCCCCAACCCCGACAATCTGTAGCAATTTAAGCGGGGCGAAACGCTTCTGGCTCCGAGAAAAAGTCGCAAAACTTGCCCCTTACTTACAGACAGGAGTAGGTTACGTTGGGCAATAAGCGGTTGCTCCGCAGACGATGATTTCCATAATCGGTGTTCTCGTAGTGATCGGCGCCATTGTGGGCGGTTATCTGATGGAGCGCGGGAATCTGCTTGTGCTGCTGCAGCCGGCGGAGTTGCTCATCATTGGCGGCGCAGCCCTGGGAACCATGCTGATCGCTAACCCAGTGCCCGTACTGGTGGCTTTGCTAAAAGGATTTGCCGGGATTTTGAAGGGGGATCCCTATAACAAGCAGCGTTACCTGAGCACGCTTAAAATGCTGAACGACATATTTTCCCACGGGCGCAAGGGCGGCATCACCAGTTTGGAACCCGATGTGGAAGATCCCCAGAAGAGCGGACTTTTCACTAAATACGAGTTCGTGATGAACGACCACCATGTGCTGGATTTCATTTGCGACACGCTGCGTGTGGCCATGACCGGCACAGTCTCACACTTTGATTTAGATCAAATGATAGAGCTTGATCTCGAAGTTCACCACTGGGAAGACAGTGCCCCGATCTTGGCCTTGTCGACGGTGGCGGATGCATTGCCGGGATTGGGCATCGTGGCTGCCGTGCTGGGGGTGGTCATCACCATGCAGTCGATAGGCGGACCGCCCGCAGAGATTGGACGTAAGGTAGCAGCCGCGTTGGTAGGAACTTTCCTAGGAATTCTGCTCTGCTATGGGTTTTTCGGCCCGATGGCGGTGGCCATGACCCGCAGCAATGAGTTGAGAGCCCAGTATTTTAATTGTTTGCGCAGCGGATTGATTGCCTACGTGCGCGGCGCTCCGGCCATTCTGGCGGTCGAATTCTCACGTCGCTCGATTCCGGCCGCGGTGCGTCCCAGCTTCTTGGAAATGGAAAGCTTCTGCAAAGGATTGAAAGAGGTGAATAACCCCGCGCCCTAAAGCGGCCTGCCCCTGCGCATTGGGTCAAGCTAAGCGTCCACCGGTTCAAATGCCGCCGCCGCCAATTTCTTGGCGTGCTCGCGAAGATCGATAGGCCACGCCTCAGTCACTGCTGAAAAGCGCTCCGGTTTGCCGCCGAATAAGGCTCGGGTGGCTTCCTCGAATCCTGGTTCGTTGCCCGCCATAGCAGATAAAAATCGGTATGCTGATTCCTGCGCTCGCCGCTGCCGGTCTTTTCCCTGGTTCGCGACCCTGGCTTGCTCAACCAGCTTGCGCAATGCCACCGACGCACCTCCCGGCTGGGTGGCCAGCCATTCCCAATGCCTCGGCAAGAGCGTCACCTCTCGCGCTACTACTCCGAGCTTTGGCCGCCCTGGCCGTCGCGCATCGCCTTCAGCCTCCAATGCTGTCTCGCGTTCCGGCGGCGCGAAGCTCATTTGCCCGACTCGCTGCAAAACGTCTTCCAACGTCCCGCTCCAGTCCAGATCCACCGGACAACTAGTTACGTCATCGAAAATCAAGACCTGGGCCCACGCGTCGCGATCCAGCACAGTTTTGGCCTTGGCGGCCACTTGCCGTAAATCGCCGGTGGCAATGCGCGTCGTACCTACAAAAGCGGTAACAGTTGTATGCATAATTTTATCCAGGTAAAATGATATTATCAGGATAAAATTGACCTGTCAAGCACAGCGATTTTCGCAATGTGTGCGATTCTGGAACAAAAGCAAGGTGTCATCACTTTCCGTCTGGCTCAGTATTCTGCGTCAGGACAGCCGTTTCGCGTTGCGCGCTCTTGCCAAAAGCGCCGGCATTTAGCGCAATAGCCGTCACAACGCTCGCCCTCGGGGAGGGAGCAAACACCGCGACATTCAGCATTCTGAAAGCTGTCTCGCTGAACCAATTGCCCTTTGGCGATCCAGATCGTTTGGTCACGATTGCGGAATCAGACGGGCACACCACTAACCCGCAGAGCGTGGCCGTCCCAACGGTTTACGATTTCCGGCAGCGCAGCGAGGCGTTCGAAGCCCTTTCTCTTTGGGGGGATTTCGCCATGCGCCCTGTTGCTGGGTCACTCGTTCACGCCCGCAGACGATCGGCCAGACACTGCAGACAAGCTCATTCTCAGCTATGGATTATAGATGGACGCATATATCGCCAAATCTTTGGCCCAGCGGACATTCACCCTCGCTATGATTGGAGTGTTTGGAAGTCTTGAGCTGATTCTGGCTAGCGTCGGCATCTACGGCGTAGTGTCGTACAGCGTGTCAATGCGAACGCGCGAGGTAGGGATTCGCGTGGCATTAGGGGCCGCATCGCAGGAGGTAGTCTTGATGATTCTGCGCCAGGTTTCCGCGAAGGTCTTCTTAGGCTTGGCGATCGGTTTGTGCGCTTCCCTCTCCTTCACCCGGACGCTTGCAGCTTACTTTTCGGAGTAGAGCAAACCCGAGGTCACTCGCCTTTGGAAGCGAAATCCTTGAGCGCCGCTTGTGCCGCATAGTAACCGCACAACCCATGCACGCCGCCGCCTGGAGGTGTGGAGGCGGAGCATAGATACAGACCTCGCACGGGTGTTCGGTAACCGCGCCAGGTAGGTCGCAACAAGATCTGCCGGAGGTCAGTCATGCCGCCCGCAATATCTCCTCCCACGAGGTTCGCGTTTGCGCGCTCCAAATCCGCTGGAGTGCGAACGGAACGGGCCAAGACGACATCGCCAAAGCCAGGAGCGAAGCGTTCGACTTGCGCTTCAATTTGTGCGGTCATATCGATCTTCGAGGCGTGCGGAACATGGCAATAGGCCCAAGCCGTGTGCCTGCCACTCGGCGCTCGCGAGGCATCAAACAGGCTGGGCTGGGCCAAAAGAACGAAGGGCTGCGCAGCGTGCCTGCCATGCGCGGGCGCGCGCTCTGCCTCGATGATCTCTTCCAGAGTGCCTCCGAGGTGAACCGTTCCAGCGCGCCTGCAGGCGGAATTGCGCCACGGAATGGGTTCGCGCAAAGCCCAATCCAGCTTGAACGCCGCGGCGCCGTAACGATAGCGCTTGAGAGCCCGCTGAAATTCAGCAGGCAAACGCGGCGCCATTGCCGCCAGCGCATGAGGGCCTGTGTCACAAAGAACGATGGGAGCGCGCGGCAGCTCGTCCAGAGAACGCACCTGCCACCCAGTGACGATCTCACCGCCTAGTGAGCGAAAATAGGATGCTAAGGCCTGCGCGATAGAGCGGGAACCTCCCATGGGTATGGGCCATCCCTCTCTGTGTCCGGCTGCCGCGAGCACCAGGGCAACCGCCGATGTTCCCAAATCGGTCAGAGGGAGGAATGAGTGAGCGGCGAGGCCGGCAAACAGCGCGCGCGACTCACTAGAAGCTAAAGCCGACCGTGCCAGTAGCGCTGCCGGCAGAAGCGCTTTCACAGCAAAGTGAACATCCGCTAAGGGATGCTGCGGCACGCCCAAGGGAGCCAAAAAATCGTGCTCAATCGCGCGCCAGTTTCTCACGATACGCTGCATCAGCCGGCTATAAGCTTGTTCCGGCGCATGCAGCGCGCCATCTTTGTCAACGTAACCCGTTCCTTCAAGAGAATCAAGCACCGCGCTATGCCCGGAGTCGAGCGGATGAGCGAGCGGCAAATTTGGTTGAATCCATGTAAGGCCGTGACTCGCAAGCGGCAATGATGGAAGGAAGCTCGTTGCCACCGCCAGCGGATGAACGGCTGAGCAGACATCGTGAATAAACCCGGGCTCAGTCAGTTCTGCCGAATGAAGGCCGCCGCCGATATACGAGTTAGCCTCCACAACGAGGACCGAACGCCCAGTCTGAGCGAGCGTGATCGCGGCGCATAGCCCATTGGGTCCAGATCCGACAACGATGCCGTCGTACGAGGTGGCCATAGGTACTCCATCAGTCTATGGCACCGTCGCAGTCACCGGACATTTATCTGTCTGAAATGCCTGCGTAACGCTGTGGGCACTATACTCACCATGGTGTCCGTTTCTACAATGAGCGTTCAGCTGACTGACCGCATGGTGAGTCCTGTTACTGATCAAATGGTCGCCACCAAGCTCCACTCTGCATTCATTCTCACTAGCCAAAACATCGGCCAATGGTTTATCCTACCTACCATTGCTCACTAAATTGCTATGAATTTCCGTTTTTCTAAATCGACCCATCGTGCGTGGCCCATTCCGGGTGGCGCGGGAAAAAGAAACCCCAACAAAAGGAGAACCACTTGATGTCTAGAACTCATTTTTGGATACACAGTCTGCTGGTCGGACTGGCGGCGGCAGGCCTGAGCGTTCCGGCGCTCGCGCAGTCCGTGCCGTTCCCGACCTACGCACCCGGTGAGAACACGGCCGCAACAACCGGCCCGACTTACTCGCATCCGCTGTCCAACCCCTGGGTCGTCAGCGACGGCACAATTCTCACCCCAGTGGGCACCCAAGTCTACCTCGGCATCACCACCCGCGCCAAGGCCGTCGCGCTGAACCCCAAGGGCAATCACACCGCCGCCGTCCTGCAAATGGGCGCTCCCCAGGCCGTCACGATCTTTAGCACCCAGACCGGTGCTGTCCTGCAGACCTACAGCGTGCCCTACACGACCGCAACCGGCAGCAGCACTGATTCAGATGGCAGCCAGGGCGGCATTGCCTATACGCCCGATGGCAAATACCTGCTGTTCAGCCAGGACGGGAATTACGGGCCATCCAGCTTTGTTGCCATTGCCAGCGTCAATCCCACGACGGGCTTGCTCGCAAACTACGCCCAAGTCAATGTTCCGCTGGATGTCACGAGCGAGGGCTTACTGACCAACGTTACCTGCTTTCCGTACAACGGGGCAGCGAATCCGCCAGCGGGCAGCCCGGGTGGAACCACCGGCAGCTTTCTGATCCCATGCGGCTTCCCTGTTTCGATCTTCTCCGATGACACATTCACTTCCTATCCAACGAGCATCGCGATCACGCCCGATAACAAGACCGCCTATGCTGTCCTGAATGAAAACGATACGCTGACTAAGATCGACCTAACCGCGACAACACCGGTGCAAGGGCTTGAGGTCCGCGTAGGTAATGTTCCTCACAGCGTGGTGATCTCGCCGGATGGCACCACTGCCTACGTCTCTAACGAAGCCGGCCCGGTTGCTACTGCGAGCGACTTCCAGCTCTATTCCAACGGAACCCCGGTGGTCGCCGAATATCCAACCGGGACCACGGCGAAAGGTACGATCTCGGTAGTCGACTTGGCGTCGTTTACGGTCACCAACACCATCACGACTGGCCACCACCCGACAGGGATGGCCTTCTGGAACGGCAGGATCAAAGGATGGGGCTCGGACAACGACCGCAGCCTGGCTACCGGTGGCGGCCCAGGCCCCGGATCTACTCAGCAGCAGTTGTTGGTTGCCAATACCTATGACGACACGATCTCGGTCATCGACACAGTTACCAACCAGGAGGTGCGCAAGATCGACCTAGGACTGCCGATCCGGGTGCCTGGGGACCGCGAAGCGGCCTATGGCGCCGGCCCGAACTCCATTGCCGTCGATGATGAAAAGGGTATAGCCTACGTAGCGCTTTACAACGCTAACGCGATCGCGGTTGTCGACCTCAACGCCTTCGGCTGGAGTCCGGTCGTCGGCATGATCCCGGTCGGCTACGCGCCGAGTTCGGTTGTGCTGGATGCGAACGACAACGCGTTGCTCGTTGCTAACGACAAGGGCATCGGCACCACGGGCTTCGGAGTTGCACCCCCGCCGACAAAAACCTACGAAAACTCGTACGGAAAATACTTCGGCGTGAGCTACTTCAACACGCACGAGGACCTTGGCACCGTTAGCATCGTGCCCATTCCGGACAGCAGAACGCTCGAGGCGTACACCACGCAAGTTTTCCAGAACAACCACTGGGATCTGGTAAAGAATATCTGGAGTGCCGCTGGAGGCGACAAGCGCGCCAAGCCAGTGGTAATCCCGGAACGGATCGGCGATCCCTCCAAGATCAAGCACGTCTTCCTGATCATCCGTGAGAACCGCACCTACGATCAGATGCTGGGCGATGTGAAGGGCGGCAATGGCGACCCCTCGCTGGCGGTCTTCGGCGACCACTCGACCTACGCCGAATACCCCGTCGTATCGCCCAACGCGCACACGCTTGTGGAGCGCTTCCCGCTTTTGGACAATTTCTACGACCCGAGCCGTCAATCGGCGGACGGTCACAACTGGATCCTTCAGGCTATGGCGCCTTACTCCGACGACATTCAGTCGCCCGACTGGCTCCGCGACTATCCCTCCAACGGCGGCGACGCCATTGCCTACCAGAAAAAGGGCAACCTGTTCAATGTCGCAGCGGCAGCCGGAATCAAGATAAAGAACTACGGCGAGTACGTCGAGTACAACACGTTCAAAGTGCCGGGTTGCACACCGACGAATAAGACCCAGGATGACAGTTTTAATGGAACCGTTCCACCCACACCCTTACCGTTTATTGTTACGGACAGCTGCGAGCCGACCTGGACTGAGTTCTACAACGACACGTTGGAATACGAAAGTGGCAAAGAGTCGCAACTCAAGTACTACAACACGATCAACTCATACTCCCCACTGCCGGACGTGATGAAGTACACAGTGCAGAACTTCCCACAATTCGATCTGGGAATACCCGACCAATACCGCGTCGATGTCTGGAAGCAGGACTTCGCCAAGGACGTGGCCGCCGGTACGGTACCCCAGTTGAGCTTCATCTGGATCATGCAAGACCACACCACCGGTCCGCCGAACGCAACCGCCGAAGAGGCCGATAACGACTTGGCCATTGGGCGCGTTGTGGACTACATCAGCCACAGCAGCGTGTGGAAAGACTCGGCGATCTTCATCGAGGAAGATGACGCGCAGAACGGCGTCGATCACGTGGACGGGCACCGGAGCCCGGGTTATGTCATCAGCCCCTACGTCAAGCAGAATGTCAACGCCGATGGCACCGGGGCCGGGGTAATCGAGGAAAGCACCTTCTACACGCAGGTCAACATGACACGCACGATCGAGCAGATTCTCGGTCTGAAGCCCATGAACCAGAACGACCTGGTGGCCTCGCCGATGAGCACGCTCTTCGTCGAAAATCCGCCGCCAGGCAACTTCCTCCCGTGGGCGCACGTGGCGAATAAAGTCCCGCTGTGTTATGGCGTCGCGGGATATACGGCCCCCTCGAACATCACCCCCAACCTCAACACTTGCAACTCCACAAGCGCGGCCCTGAAGGATAGCGCTAAAGTCAAAGCGCTGCGGGCTGGCTGGATGAAGATGAAGACAGAGGTCTTTGCCGCCAAATATCACACTCCGGACTCGCTGGACCCGAGCACCGTCAGCCACTTCGACTGGTATGAGGCCACTGGGTTCAAGGTGCCCTTCCCCGGCGAGAAGAAAGTTCGCCCGGCAAGCGACTTCATCCACCGCCCGGCACCGAAGGGTGACGCGGACGGCGACGGCGTAGAGTAGTCAAAACACGTTTGCATCACCAAGGCCCTCTCCCCAAACGATCGGGGGGAGGGTTTTTTATTTAAACGTAAGGTTCCCCTTACTTAGAGGGGGCAACGTAAGCCTTGGTTGACGAAGCGTCTGAAGGCCAGCTATGACCCTGGTGTGTGCAGACCTGGCGAGTTTGCGAGCGTTTGGATTCACCCCTTTCTTGAAATGTTTTTCCGTCTCGGAGCACTTACTATATGATGGGACGGCAGAAGCCCCCTTGTCGGGGCTATTGAACGGCCCGAAAGTACCGAAGAGTTCTCCAGGTAAGAGAAAAAAATATGCGCTCCGTTGCGTTGATGTTGTTCTGCGTGGCGTTATGCCCGGCAGCTACCCGGAAAGTTACCGTGGTAGTCAATTTCGAAAAGCCTCACTCTGAAGCCTCAGTGGTGGCATTGCGACATGAACTCACGAATCTGCTGGAACCTGCGGGGCTGGATGTAGACGTGATGCTGCGAAGTGAACTTCCCCCGTATCCTGAGTTTTCCGAAGTGGTTGTGTTCGAAATGAAAGGCTCCTGCTCAATGAAGGGGGCGCCTATAGCGCCAGGCGAGCTGCCAGACGAGCAAGGCCCGCTGGCGATGGCCTATTCCAGTAACGGGCAGATCCTGCATTTCGGCGCAGTAGAATGTGATCGCGTCCGCCAGTGTCTGCAGCGGGTAACCGGACCCGGCAGTCCCGAAAAGCATCAGGCGGCGTTCGGCACAGCGCTTGGCATCGTGATGGCGCATGAACTTTACCATATGATTGCAGGCATCAAAGCCCATACAAAAGACGGCTTGACGAAAAAGAGCCTTTCCGCGCGGGAACTTTTGTACGGCGAGCTGGCGATTCCTAACGTGGTGGGCGAATCTCTACGGCGCGGTCTGGCGGAGCACCCGTAAGGCTCCCAGCGCCAGACATAAACAAGGTCGCTTACGCTGCCGGCGCTGATTCACTTGCCTCGACTGAAGGTGGGAGTGTTACACTTCCAAAATAAGCTCCCCGTTGTAGCCCACACCCGTCAATTTGTGAAATAATAGACGAAACTTTTGGTTAGCCATTAGTTGACAAAGGAGAGATATGCCAGCAGTTTTGCAAGCGGATCAAAAGGTCGACCTGATCAGCCGGGGTTTTACACGCAGGAACTTCGGACGGATCGCGAGTCTGGTGACGGCCGGGGCCGCCCTGCCGTTTTATAACGAGCCCGCATTGGCTCAATTATCGAGGGTGCGCAATATTCCTCCCGATGCGGTGAAGATTGACGCAAATGAAAATCCACTCGGACCATGTCCGGAGGCCGCCGATGCGATCCATAACATCATCAAGAGCGGCGGCCGTTACATGTATGATCTAACCGACCAATTGTCCACATTGCTGGCGGAACAAGAAGGTGTGAAAGCCGGCAAGGGCTGGGGCGATGGCTACGTCGAGGTTTTTGCGGGCTCAAGCGCGCCGCTGCACCAAGCCGTACTTGGGTTCTGTTCGAAAGACCGGGCTTTTGTGGCTGCCGATCCAGGTTATGAAGCCGGTGGGCGCGCCGCCAAATTCATTGGGGCGAAAACTGTATTGGTGCCATTGCGCAAAGGTACCTGGGACCACGATGTAAAGGCCATGTTGGCGGCAGCGCCGAACGCCGGTCTCTATTACATCTGCAACCCGAACAATCCGACTGGAACACTGACGAGCCGCGCCGATATCGAATGGCTGGTGCAAAACAAACCAGCGGGCTCCATCGTGCTCGTGGATGAAGCTTATATCCACATTTCGCCGAACGCCGTGAAATGTACCGACTTGGTGGCGCAGGATAAAGATGTTCTGGTATTGCGGACATTCTCCAAGTTGTATGGCATGGCGGGTTTGCGCGCCGGGGCGGCGATTGCCCGGCCGGACATTCTCGAAAAGATTCGTCCTTTCAGCGCAGGCCAGATGCCGATTACGGCCATGGTGGGCGCGACCGCCAGCTTGAACGTGAAGACGCTGGTGGATTACCGACGCAAGATCATGGGCGACGTCCGCACCGACACCTTTGACTTCCTCACGAAGAAGAACGTCGAGTTTATCCCATCGGAAAGCAACTGCTTCATGCTGAATGCCAAGCGGCCCGGCAAGGAGTTCTGGAAAGCGATGGCGGAGCAGAAGGTTTACATTGGGCGCGTATGGCCCGTGTGGCCGGAATGGGTTCGCGTCACCGTTGGCACCAAAGAGGAAATGGGCAAATTTAAAGAAGCATTCGATAAAG
Organism: Bryobacterales bacterium; assembly: GCA_963764105.1. Lineage (GTDB taxonomy): Bacteria > Acidobacteriota > Terriglobia > Bryobacterales > Bryobacteraceae > Bog-105. Next base: position 22,032 of record CAVXRP010000004.1, on the reverse strand, counting down.
TCTACGCGTAGGCTTGCTTCGTGTCGGCACGAAAAAGGGGACACGCCTGCGGAGATCGACTTCGCGGGAGGCCAGCTAGGAGCCCGGAGTGTCCCCTTTTTCTTATATCTAGAGGGCCCGCGTGAAACCGTTCCGTTTTCGATATAGCTGGAAGTTTCTGGCTGGCGACTTAGCCGGCGGGGCCATTGCCGCTTTGATTGCTCTGCCGTATGGTCTGGCGATGGCGAACATGATGGGTTTGCCGCCGGTTCTTGGCTTGGTCACATCGATTTCGACGGCGCCGATCACCGCGTTGTTGGGGCGTAATCCCGTGCTGATTGGCGGCACCGCGAGCGCAACCGTGCCGTTTATTTCTCAAGCAGTCCGTTCGCAAGGCATCGGCGGCGCGGCCAAAGTCTGCATTGTGGCTTCGGTATTCATGCTGGTGTTTTCGTTCCTGCGGCTAGCTCGGCATATCCACAAGGTGCCGCAACCGGTGGTGACCGGATTTTCTTGCGGCATTGGCGCGATGATGTTTCTGTCGCAGATGGGCGTCATGCTGGGCGTGAAAGCCGTGGTGGACCGCACATCGAATAACATGATTTACCAGAGCTGGCAGGTGCTTTCGCATGTTGCCGAGACGCAGTGGAGCGCGTTGATTATCAGCGGAGCGGTGATTGCGGCGGCTTTTGTGAGCGCACGTTTTTTCCCGCGTGCGCCCGCTCCCCTCATGGGAGTGCTGGCGGCTGTGGGCGTGGCGCTTACATTCGGGCTACATCAGCGCGAAGTGGGTAAGCTGCCGTTACAAATTCCACCCTTCGTCGGTTTTGCGTGGACGCCCACCGACGTTTTGAAGGTCATTCCGGCCGGTTTGGGACTCGCTTTTGTAGCGAGTGTAAATATTTTGCTGACATCGCGCGTGGTGGAGCATTTTCGCGGCCGCCATCAGCATTTGAAGATTGCGGATGCCGATGGGGAGATCGGCGCCTACGGGATTGCCAACATGGTGGCGGGTGTGTTTGCCGCACCCATGAGCGTGGGCATCCCAGCGCGCAGTCTGGCAAGCGTGCGCTGCGGCGGGGTAACTCGCATGTCGAATGTTTTTCACGGGCTCTTTATTTTGGCGTTTGTCATCTTAGGGAATAACTACATCTCGCATATCCCGATTCCGGCGCTGGCGGGCGTCACCGCGTATATAGGGATTTGTTTATTGGAGTGGAGCACTTGGCGCCGCTTGAACAGAATGCGCCGGGTGGACGCGCTAGCCTTCCTGACGACGGCCGCCGCGGTTCTGGTGGTCAACGCGGTTCTGGCGGTCGCCATCGGCTGTTCTTTATACGCGCTTCGTTTTCTCCACCAGCGATTCTTAGCAGGTAAAGAGGCGACAAACATCATTGCCGTGCCGACGACGCGTTGAGGCTTGGGCCACCTGAAGAGTGGGCCGCCGGCATGAATGGCCCGCTAAGGCGATTTCGCCTCCTCTTCTATTCGTGTTCCCTCAAGATTTTTTTTATAAGGGCCGAAAAAGTGGTAACCAAACCGTAATTAGTGGTAACCTACCCGTAATCGTTTAGACGAATTGCTCTCTGTTGCAGCAGTAAACCCGCCCAGTACTTGCGGAGTGGCTGGCTTCTAAGCCGGCGATTGAGCTTTACAAAAGGGATCGACATAAGGGAGATATATGCTTCAGAAATTCAGTTCAGTAATGCTGCGTCGAGTTGGGCCTCTGATGGCTTTACTGGCGTTGTGCAGTATCGGGGTTTGGGCGCAGTCCACGCAGGGCGGCGTTCACGGTGCGGTTTCGGATGCCTCTGGCGCCGCGGTGCCAAATGCTAAGGTCACGCTAACAAACGAGGGCACCAATGAAGCCCGTAGCGCTACCACGAATTCCGCAGGTTTTTACGACTTCTCAAACGTAGTTCCGGCAACCTACTCAGTTGTCGCAGAGAGTCCGAGTTTCAAAAAGTTCGAGCGCACCAACATCATCGTCGGTACGCAGGAGTATGTGACGGTAGACGTCCGGCTGGAAGTCGGCAACGTTACGGAAAGCGTGCTGGTCACCGAGCAGATGCCATTAGTTGAATCTTCTAACGCATCGCAAGGCCAAGTGCTCGACAACCAGAAAATTGTGGATTTGCCCAATTTGGGACGCAACCCGTTCATGATGTCCAAATTGGCGCAGAACGCGGTACCGGTGGGTCCGCCCGCCTATAACCGCATGGAAGATCAGAGCGGTTCCTCGATGATTTCCATTGCCGGCGGTCCGGTGCGCGGCAACAACTATTTGTTGGATGGCATTCCGATCACCGACGCGAACAATCGCGCCATTATTATTCCGGCGATCGAAGCGGTGCAGGAAGTGAAGATTCAATCCAACACATACGACGCCGAAATGGCGCGCACAGGTGGCGGCATGTTCAACACGTTGATGAAGTCGGGTACGAACGAGTTTCACGGCAGCGCCTATGGCCACGTGCGCCGCACCGATTGGGACGCCAACAACTTCTTCAGCAATGAAGCCGGTATTCCCATCGCGCAGCAGCCGAACACGACCTGGGGCGCAAGTTTCGGCGGCAAAGTTTGGATTCCTCACGTTTACGACGGAAAGAATAAGACGTTCTTCTATCTCGGCGTTGAGCATTATGATGACCGTTCCTCGGATTCATCGCAGTTTAACCTGCCAACGCTGGCAGAACGGGGCGGCAATTTTTCAGGGGTGGTTACCTCCACCGGAAGCCCGCTGGTGATTTACAACCCGAGTACTGGGCAGCCCTTCCAGAACAACATTATTCCCAGCAGCATGTTGAACCCGGTAGGTGTGGCGGTCGCCAGCTTTTACCCGACGCCGACATCCACCCCGGCCTATTATGGCGCCAACGATCTTTCGTTATCGTCTTCGATCAAAGCGCGCGCGGTGCAATATACCGCTAAACTCGATGAAGATTTTACGACCTGGTGGCGCGCTAGTTTGAGCTACCTGCGATATTATTCACTGGAACCTGGCGATACCTGGTTCAATTCACCTGCCACGCAAAGCGGCTGGCGTCTGCTGCGGCGCGTTGACACGACGCAGTTGAACAATCTGTTTACCATCAATCCCACCACCGTTTTGGCGGTTCGTTACGGCTTCAACCGCTTCCCGAATTTCGATTACAACAGCTCGCAGGGTTTCAATGTAGCGTCTTTGGGAATGAGCCCATCCTACGCGGCCATTGCCAACGGTCCGGCGGCGGAATTCCCGCAAATCAACATGAGTTCGATCTACAGTTTGGGCGATTCCGGCGACTGGGACTACTATGACGAGGCTTCGCATAATTTTTCCGTTAGCGTGGACAAGTTCATCGGCCGCCACAGCATTAAGGCGGGTTTTGATTACCGGTTGCTGGCCACAGCGGGCGCTGGTATCAATTGCACAACGGGGTGTTACACGTTTAACTCCGGAACGCCCGGCACCGACAGTTATAGCGGTACGGATCTGGCTGATCTCCTGTTAGGCGCACCTTACACCCGCCAAGCGGACACCTCTACCAAGCTCACTGACTATATTCACTACTACGCTGGTTTCGTACAGGACAACTTCCGGGTAAACAGTAAGCTGACTGTCAATTTCGGCTTGCGCATGGAACATGAATCTGGCGTCACCGAAGCGCACAATGGCTTAATTGTTGACTTCAATACAGCGGCGACCAATCCGCTCTACGGGAATGGCGCGGTTGAGTATGCCGGATTGAACGGTGCTCCCAATCATGTGGGCGACTATCAGGGCATTAAGTGGGGTCCGCGCGGCGGCGTGGCTTACCAATTAAATGAGAAAACGGTCATTCGCGGCGGCTATGGAATCTTCTGGGCGCCGCAAATCTACCTGGGCGGTCCGTTTGGCACGCTCGGTTACGCGAATAACACGCAGTATACGGGTTTAACGTATGCTCAAGTCGCAGGAGCTTTGACGAATCCCTTCCCAAGCGGCTTGCTGGCGCCGCTGGGCAACTCGCAAGGCGTAGACGCTGGCATTGGTACGAACTTCTCGTTAGTAGATCCAAACACGAAGGCGCCGATGATTCAGCAGTATTCCTTCGACATACAGCGTGAATTGGGCGGTGGCGTTGCCATCGAAGTAGGCTACGTGGGATCGCATTCCACCCATCTTACTTTGGGCAACCCCAATATCAACATCAACGCGCTGAATCCAAGCTACTTGACGCAAGGTACCACCGCGCTGAACGCGCAGGTGGCGAATCCGTTTGCCGGCAACCCGCTGGTGGGTAGCGGCACACTGTCCGGTTCCACTATTAGTGCGTTCCGGCTTTTACTGCCCTACCCGGCCTATACGGAGATTGAGCAAATCTTCGGCGATCAGAATCATGCTGCTTATAATTCGATGGTGATCAAGGCGCAAAAACGCTTCAGCCACGGCTTGACGTTCCTCAGTACCTTGACATGGTCGAAGAATATGGATGAAAGCAGCGGGGGCGTTGGCAGCTCGCTCAATAGCGGCGCGCAGAACGCTCCGCAAAATCCCTACAACACGGCGGCGGAATATAGCTTGTCGAACGTCGACACGCCGATCCGTTTGGCCTCCGCTATCACTTACGAATTACCAGTAGGCAAAGGCAAGCAGTTCTTAGGTAATATCAACCGGCTGGCGGATATGGCTATTGGCGGTTGGTCGGTGAATGCGGTCAGCGTTTATCAAACGGGCTTTCCGCTGCAAATCTACCAAACCGACGCCAACTCAGAGTACGGTTATGATGCGCAACGCCCCGATCTCACCGGTTCAGCCATAGGAACGAGCGGGAGCGTGGTGTCTCGATTGAACGACTATATCAATGCCTCGGCATTTACGCTTGCTCCTCAAGGTACGTTCGGCAACACGCCGCGTACGATCGGTACCCGCGGCCCGGGCCAGAAGAATTGGGATCTCTCGATCTTCAAGAGCTTCAGTTTCAGCGAGAGATTGAAAGCTCAGTTCCGGGCGGAAGCACTTAACGCCTTTAATTCGCCGATTTTCCACACGCCGATCACGAACTTGTCGAGTGGCGATTTCGGGGTAATTAACACGATGGACAATTTCTCACGCCAGCTGCAACTGGCGATTCGCGTGACCTTCTAAAGCAGGCTAGTTGTAAAAACAAAATGGGGCTTGGTTCTAGGTGGACCGAGCCCTGTTTTTTATTTGCTAAGTTCGTTGAATATTGACAGAATACGGCTGCAAATTCGCGGCCGATGATTACGGCTGTTGACACCAACATTCTGTTTGACATTCTTCTGCCAAACAAAGCGTTCTACGGGACATCCGCCGCCGCGCTTCAGGATTCGGCGAATCACGGTTCACTGGTACTGAGCGACATTGCGTACGCCGAGATGTGCGCTCATTTTGAAAAACAGCGCGAGTGCGACCACTTCGCAGATTTATGATCAGAGCCCAGGCTCAAGTTCAGGCCACCTGCCTGCCTTCCCGTGATCGTGGTTTCTATCGCACGATATTCCCTTGGCTTGAACTTTTCGATCGAAGCGGCGCTCAATGTCCATGAGGGTGCGCCATTGTTGGGAGACGCCAGCAATTCGGGGCGGCGCTGTACCTGGCTAGCGATTGGCCACGGTTGTATGCAGACTTATTACTCTGAGGGAGCTCCGCTGGGCAAGTTTCGATACAGTACAACTTAAATCATGGAAACGGGGTTACAAATGTTACCGCAACTAAAACCGCCACGAATTAATTCTCGTTTGCAGAGGCTTGTTAACGGTCATTTGAAAACGTAGAAATTTGAACTTTGGCCGGCACAGCAACATCATCTGCGCCGGAGGCGCAATCATCCGTCCGATTATCTGCACCTGCGGTTGGTGCTGACAACTTCACTTCATCCCCTCGCCAAGCGTCCCAGTTTGCATAATCTTGGACCCTGAAGCAGTTTCCGAAACCTTCGAGGCGGTCAACTTCCAAATAGCCGACGCACTAGACGCGATTGGTAAAGCCTGCGCGTTACTCACGGTTCGACCTTTGTGAGCACCTTGCCAGAAAGGGCTTATGAACTCTATAAACGGCTTCTGAGATGAATCCACTGATAGTGAATTAAAATCCGTGAAAATGACGGGATTGCTGGATTCAATAGCGCTGGCGAACGGAATCTCGCCATTGATGCCTGGATGAAAGAGCATGCGCGACGTCTCGCCTCGACGCACCCTGGATCTTCTTGTATTGTTTAAGGGAAGCGAGTGAACGGTGGGGCGCATCGTAGAAGGTAAGGCGGGACGAGAGGACATCGCTAACGCGATGCAGGCGCTCGACATAGCGCCTCCGAAATCGTTCTCGCGCTTCGTACCCCGTTGGCTCCGATCACTGATCTGGGTTGATTGCTCCGAAGTCTATGACGGCTTTCTGTCCTATAGCTGGAAGTCCGACAGCCAAGTCGCCCCCGTTATCCAATCCGTTATCCAGAGATTCTTATGCCCATGGTATAAGGTCCGGGTTAAAACGGTTTTTCGCGACCTGTCGTGTCTCCCTGCTGGCTCGAACCTGGAGGCCGAGCTCTTCGAGCGATTGGATCGCTCAACGCATCTGATTGTCCTAGCCTCTCCAGACGCTGCGACCAGTTCAGGCATGGAGATGGAAGCAAAACATTGGCTTGACCAGCCTCGGGTTGGGCAGATTCTCATTGTTGTCACGAGTGGGGACTGCCAGACCTGGGACGGCATCCGCGACCAACTGCTCCCACCTTCGATCAGAAATCATTTGAGGCAGGAACCCTTGTGGGTTTCGTTGCAACATCGCCGTGCACAGATTCTGGACAATCCACACCGGCACGAGCTTCGGGAACAAATCGCCGAGGACCTGAAGCAGATAATCCTGCGCCTCTATCCTGGACTCGACTGGGGCCAATTGCGCGGCGAGGAGCGATCACAACGCCGAAGAGCTGTTGGACTCTTACTTGGTGTAACGCTCATTCTGGTGGTGTTCTCTCTGACAGCAACGATATTGGCTTTGTACGCTAATCACGAAAGACTTCTGGCCGAGTCCCGTGAGCTCGGTGCTCAGGCGGAGCAGCTAGTGGCTCGGGATCGACCTCGGGCCCTAGACCTAGCAGCACGCGGCTGGAAAACGGCAAGGACGTCAGAAGCCAGCGCTGCCGTTGCTGACGCATTTCCACAGGAGCTGACGAGGATGGAGGGCCGTAGCGCAGCGTTTTCTCCCGATGGCCGGTGCGTCGTGACTGCTGGCCCTGATAAGAAAGCGCGGGTGTGGAATTCCGCCACGGGCGAGGTGATCGCGAAGCTTGAGGGGCATACCGATCGAATCAGGAGCGCGGCGTTTTCATCCGACGGCCAGCGGGTGGTGACGGCGAGTGACGACAAGACAGCCCGGGTATGGAATGCCGCCACGGGTCAAGTGGTCACCAAGCTCGAGGGCCATTCTGCCTCGGTCGTTAGTGCCGTGTTCTCGCCAGACGGGCGGCGCGTAGTGACCGCGAGCTGGGACAATACGGCGCAGGTGTGGAATGCCGCCACCGGTCAAGTGATTACGAAACTGAAGGGCCATTCTGCCGAAGTCGTTAGTGCGGCGTTCTCGCCAGACGGCGGGCGTGTAGTGACGGCGAGCGTAGACAAGACTGCACGGACGTGGAACGCCACCACCGGTCAAGCAATCGCGACGCTGGAAGGTCATGCTGATTTCGTCACCAGTGCGTCATTTTCGCCCGACGGCCAGCGGGTGGTGACGACGAGTGAAGACAAGACGGCACGGACGTGGAACGCCGCCACCGGTCAAGTAATCGCGAAGCTGACGGGCCACTCCGCCGGCGTCTCTAGCGCGGCCTTTTCGCCCGATGGTGAGCGAGTGGTGACCGCGAGCTGGGACCATACGGCGCAGGTGTGGAATGCCGTAACTGGTCGGGTCATGACGAAACTCAAGGGCCACTCAGAACGGATCCGGAGCGTGGCGTTCTCACCCAACGGCCGGTACGTGGTAACGGCAAGTGACGACAAGACGGCGCGGGTATGGAATGCCGCTAGCGGTCAGTTGATCGCGAAGCTGCAAGGGCATTCCGGCGCGGTCCTTAGTGCGAGTTTTTCGGCGGATGGCGGGCATATCGTAACGGCGAGCGCTGACTACACGGTGCGGGTATGGAATACCACCAGCAGTCAAGTGATCGCGACACTAGAGGGCCACTCTGCTGGTGTCTCCATTGCGCTGTTTTCATCCGACGGTGAGAGTGTCGTGACAGCCAGTTTGGACCGAACGGCGCGGGTATGGAACGCCGAGACTGGCCAGTTGATCGCAAAGTTGGAAGGCCATTCTGGCCCTGTCTGGAGGGCGTCGTTTTCACCTGATGGCCAGCGCGTGGTAACTGCGAGTTGGGACCACACGGCGCGGGTATGGGACGCTGCCACGGGTCGGTTGATCACGAAGCTTGAGGGTCACTCCGAACGGGTCATTAGGGCGGAGTTTTCCCCCGACGGTCGGCGCGTGGTGACCGCGAGCGACGACAAGACGGCGCGGGTGTGGAATGCCAACACTGGCGAGGTGATAGTGAAGCTCGACGTCCCTATCATTGTCACCTCCGAACGCGACTTCGGAATTATACGTAGCGCGAGGTTTTCCCCCGACGGGCGGCGCGTGGTGACCGCGAGCAACGACAAGACGGCGCGGGTGTGGAACGCTGCCACTGGTCAGCTGATAGTGAAGCTGGAGGGTCACTCCGATGGAGTCAATAGCGCGGAGTTTTCGCCCGACGGCGAGCGGGTGGTGACGGCAAGCGCGGATCACACGACGCGGGTTTGGAACGCTGCCACTGGTCAGCTGATAGTGAAGCTGGAGGGCCACTCCGATGGAGTCAATAGCGCGGAGTTTTCGCCCGACGGCGAGCGGGTGGTGACGGCAAGCGCGGATCACACGACGCGGGTTTGGAGCAGCACCACCGGCCAGATCGTCGCCAAGCTGGAAGGCCACACTTCGGGAGTCGACAGTGCGACGTTTTCGGCCGACGGCAAGCGTGTTATGACAGTGGGCGTAGAGGGAGCGCGGGTGTGGAACGCTGCCAACGGTCAGCCAATCACGAAGCTGGAGGGCCAGTCCGTAGCCGTCTGGAGTTCGGAGTTTTCACCCGACGGTCGACGTGTGGCGATGTCGGCTGAAGATGGTGCGGTGAGGATTTTCGGATTCGTCACCCTCGACGACATCGCCCACGCTCTGGCACCGGAATAGTGTCGACACCCGATTCGATATTCCATTGCGGGAAGACGGCGCCAGGAAGTAGGCACCGGAGGGCCATGAAGCTGGGGCTGCTCGGAGTTAATAGAATCAGAACGACCCTCCTTCGTGGGACGAGTCACCGCCGTCGTTTCACAGGTCATCGTGCGAAGTCCACTTAAAAAGCCAGTACGCGCCTGTAGCGGATGCCGACAGCTTCAGTTCAGCCCCGTCGGCGATGGCATAATCTCCTTGTGGCCGACATGAACATCGACGAGAACGCTGTTCTTCGGCTTCGGATTTGCGGTCTCGGGGATTGCCGGGCCGTATTCACAATCTGTGTCCGTTGCGACCGTGGCCAGCGCTACTGTAGTCCGGAATGCCGTTCGGAAGTGCGGCGGCGGCAGCGACATGACGCTAACCGTCGCTACCAGCAAAGCGAGCCGGGCAGGGAGTCCCATCGCCGCTGTCAGAAGCGCTATCGGGACCGGGCGTTACGACCTGCCGTGACAGATCATGGTGCGGCGGCGATCACTCCGCCGGCACCTCCCCAGCCGCCGACCATGTGCCAGTGCACGATCTGCGGTCGACACAGCCTCTGGATTGATCCATTTCCGGCCGTCCTTCGGCGATACCGGTCGGCACCCCGTTCAAAAAACCGCGTTTTTCGATGATCGCTAACAGCTCACATTAACGGACAACAGGGGTTCGAGAAAAGCGACCGTTTTCCCGCACACCATTCGTACTGAACGCCACTGACTCAGAGGGCGGTGTTCTGCTCCTGAAACGATTAAGCGCTTGAGCCAATGCGTGCAGCACCACATCGAAGTGGTGTACCATAAATAAGGGTATTTATGGGCGCTGGCCTTACCACCACCGAAGCTCCCGAAATCGCTTTGGCCAAAGCACACGGGCAACTCTTCATCGCCCAACCTTACGATCATTATTCGGAAGAGAATCACGAGACTTGGCGGCGCCTGTACGCGCGCATGCTGCCCAAATGGCAGCACTACGCTAATCCCCATTTCCTAGAAGGCATCCGCGCGCTGAGCCTGAACCCGCAGCGCGTGCCACGTCTGGAAGAGGTCAATCGCTTTTTGTGCCCGCTGACCGGTTTCCGGGCAAAGGCCGTCAGTGGTTATGTGCCGGCGTTCACGTTTTTCGATTGTCTTAGAAATCGCGAATTCCCCACCACCGTGACCGTGAGGCGCGCGGACCAATTGGATTATCTGCCGGAGCCGGATATTTTTCACGATATTGCCGGCCATGTGCCCATGCATACCGATCCGCATTTTGCCGAAACACTAGTGCGCTTTGGCGAATGTGCGCATACGGCGGCGAAGCTCGATCGCTCGATGGCTCAACTCACGAGCATCATTCGCGCCATGGCGCGCTTCTTCTGGTTCACGATTGAATTCGGCCTGATGCGCGATGGCGCAGCGCTCAAGGTATACGGCAGCGGGCTGCTCAGTTCGTACGGCGAAATCGAGCACTGTATTGAGGCAAAGTCCGTGCAGCGCTACCCGCTGCAGTTGGAGTGGGTCATCAATCAGAGCTTCGAAATCGACCACTATCAAGCGCTGCTTTTCACGGTGGATTCCTTCGAGCACTTATACGATTTAGTTGGTGAATTGGAGCGCTGGATGGTGGCCGGACGGTTGGATAGCGTGGCACCCGGCGAACCGATTGTGCAAGAAAAAGACGTGCTCAGTTTTCAACCCATTCCTGTAAACTAGTTGGGTGCTGACGTCCCGTCGCACCGCTCGCCTCGTCTGCGAACTGACTGCTTCTAAGAGGGTTCAAAATGACTAGTGATGCCGCGAGCACGTTGGAAGCTGCACACGTGTTAACACTGGAAGAGATCGCCAAATTAGCGGAGGAGACGGGCCAGCCCGCCGAAACCTTAGCGAACTTGGTCGAGTTAATTGCGCAGCGTTTTAAGACCGACGTTTGCTCCGTCTACCTGCTGGAACCGGATCGCACGAACCTTGTCTTAGCGGCGACCGTTGGGTTGCGCAAACAAGCTGTGGGCACTCTGCGTCTTTCGCTGCATGAAGGCTTGGCCGGGCTTGTCGCCGAACAGCTTCGACCGGTTGCCGTTGAGCAAGTTAAGAATCATCCGCGCTTCAAATATTTCAGTGAGGCGGGCGAAGACGCCTATCAATCTTTCCTGGGCGTACCGGTGATCGACCGCGGCGTGCTGCAAGGCGTAATCGTAGTGCAAACGATTGAAGCGCGCATTTTCAAGGATGAAGAAATCCGCCTGCTGTCCGATGCCGCGGCCGAAGTGGCGCCGGTGGTGAGCCAGGCGCGCATGCTCGACCGCTTTATCGCGCCCGCCCAAGAGCGTTTGTGGACCTTGGCGCGTAATCTTTGGTGGAGTTGGGACAACGATTGCGTAAGCCTGTTTCGCGATTTGGCGCCGCAACGCTGGGCGGAGTTGAATCAAAATCCGGTGGCTTTGCTGCACGAGCTGCCGTTAAGCGCGATTGAAAAGCGCGCCAGTGAGTTGATGCTGCATAGCCGCATCAACTACGCTTACCGCCGCCAGCAGGAATATCTCCAGGCCGATCGGACTTGGGGCGCCACAAACGCCGGCGTGCTGCGGCCGCGGCCGGTGGCTTATTTCTCTGCCGAATTTGGCTTACACGAATCGCTGCCCATTTATTCCGGTGGCTTGGGCATTCTGGCAGGCGATCACATTAAGAGCGCTTCCGATCTTGGCATTCCGCTCATCGGCATTGGTCTGTTTTATGGCCAGGGTTATTTCCGCCAAAGGTTGGATGAAAGAGGCTGGCAGCAGGAAGAGTATCTGCAAACCGAGATCAATAATTTGGCCATGGAGCCCGCCATCGGCAAGAACGGCGAACCGGTGAACGTGCAAATCGACACGCGTCGTGGCGGCATTCGCGCCAAAGTGTGGCGAGTCAAAGTGGGCCGCATCGATTTATTGCTGCTGGATTCGGACGTAGCGGGCAACGCGCCGGAGGATCGCGAGTTGACGTCGCGGCTTTATGGTGGTGACGGTCGCGTGCGCATCCGTCAGGAGTTGCTGCTGGGCGTGGGCGGCGTGCGCGTGTTGAAAGCGATGGGTGTAACCCCGAGCGTGCTGCATCTGAATGAAGGCCATAGCGGATTTGCCGTGCTGGAAGCCATTCGGAATCGCATGGACGAAGAAGGGATGAGCTTTGACGACGCCGTGCCGCGTGTTTCCCGCGAGGTTTGCTTTACCACTCACACACCAGTGCCGGCGGGACATGACCGCTTCAGTTACGATCTGATTGAAGAGCATCTGGGTCCGCTGCGTGAGCAACTCGGCATTGGGCCAGACCGCTTAATGGCGATCGGCCGCGAGAACCCGCATAGCCACGACGAAGATTTCTGCATGACTGTGTTGGGATTGAAGCTGTCGCGGCGCGCCAATGCGGTATCTGCCTTGCATGGCGAGGTGTCGCGCAATATGTGGACTGGTTTGTATCCCGGGAAAGCCGAAGATTCCGTGCCGATTGGCCACATCACCAATGGCGTACATGTGCCATCGTGGCTGGCGCCGCAGATGTCGCGTCTCTATGACCGGCATTTAGGCGCGGGCTGGACGCTGCGTAGCGCGGAGCCGGCCATTTGGGAGGGCATTGAAAGCATCAACGACGGGGAACTTTGGGAAACGCACCTAAGCTTGAAATCGCGCCTGCTGGATTTCATCCGCGTGCGCGGCGTGGCGCAGTCAAAGAGGCGCGAAGAGCCGGCGGCCATGCAACAGAAGCTGGCGCGCTTGCTCAGTCCCGACGCCCTGACCATTGGTTTCGCGCGGCGCTTTGCTACCTATAAGCGGGCGAACCTGCTGCTGGCCGATATCGAGAAACTCGCTTCTATGGTGAACGAGCCGAATCGCCCGGTGCAATTCGTATTCGCCGGAAAAGCCCATCCGCGCGATGAGCCGGGCAAACGCGTTCTGCAGCAGATTGCCGATTTGATGCGTGACAAGAGTTTTTCCGATAAGTTCGTTTTCATTGAGGACTACGACATCAATGTGGCGCGCTTTTTCGTGCAAGGCGTGGATGTTTGGTTAAATAACCCGCGCCGGCCGCTCGAAGCATCGGGCACCAGCGGTCAGAAGGTCGTGCTCAACGGTGGCCTGAATCTGTCGGTTCTGGATGGCTGGTGGGCGGAGGCTTACGACGGCTTGAACGGTTTTGCCATAGGTACGGGACGAACTCATTCGAATATGAGCGTGCATGACACGCGGGATGGCGAAGACTTATATCGCGTATTGAGCGAAGAAGTCATTCCGCTCTATTACCAGCGCGACCGTGACGGCTTGCCGCGTGGTTGGATTAAGCGCATGAAGCGCACCATTCGCACGTTGGGCTGGCGCTTCAACGCCGACCGTATGGTGATGGATTACACGTTGAAGTGCTACGTCCCGGCTGCAGGCGGGACATCGAGCGATATGAGCGGACGATGGTGATTCGGAAGAAACTGTGCAGTCCCTACCGGTTGAGACGGAGCGTAATCTCGCAGGTCCTCGACAAGCCAACCTGGATCCAGTCCCGTACTATAGGATGACTCGCGGGGTAATATCGTTTGTCCGTGAGATTCAAGACGTTAATCTGGATCGTGTTGTGCCAGGATCCAGTCTGAAATCTGCGAGAGACCATGGCATCAAGTCGGGCGTAACCAGGTAAAGAAAAATCGCTTCCATAGTGGCCATTACGCAAACCTGCGCAAACAATCGCGCCCCAGCCATCCAGTTTTTACCCAACGAATCGTGCAACCATAAACTGCCGCTGTTGCGCGGGACTTCCGGAAGCCGCCCCCCGGTGCGACAATTTGCCGCGCGACAAGTGCGACAAAATCGGGTTTCATGGTTCTAATATATGACCGACATAAACCGCCGCAAAGCAGTTTTGTTAGCGCTCAGCGCCCCTTTTGCCTCTCACGCCATTGGTGCCGCCGGCGAGCAGGCGCAAATGCCCCAGCATAAGATGCCCGATACGGGCAATGTGCACTGGATGGGTGACGAGCAGATCGCAATGCTCATGTACTCCGGAATGACTGTGATGGACCTGATCGGGCCGCACTGCATGTTGGGCGGACTCATGGGTGCAAAGATATTCTTCGTTGCGAAGTCGCTAAATCCAGTGACGAGTGACACGGGGGTAACAATCACTCCGAACGCAACTTTTGAGACATGCCCGCCCGACCTCACCGTGCTGTTCACTCCTGGCGGCACGGACGGCACTCTGGCGGCAGCTGTGGATCCCGAGACGCGTGCCTTCATGGCCGATCGTGGGGCGCGGGCGAAGTACGTCACCAGCGTATGCTCGGGCTCGCTGATCCTTGGGGCGGCGGGTTTATTGAAGGGCTACAAGGCGACCTCCCACTGGTCTGTGCGCCATGTGTTGGCTGGGTTCGGCGCGATTCCAACCGAGGCTCGCGTCGTGCGCGACCGCAATCGCATCACGGGCGCGGGCGTGACCGCCGGACTCGACTTTGGTCTCACCATGGTCGCGGAGCTGCGTGACCGAACCTATGCCGAATGTTGTCAGCTCATGAGCGAGTACGACCCAGATCCGCCGTTCACCGCCGGCTCGATGAAGACGGCTCCCCCGGAGGTGAAAGCTCCCATGGTCGAAATGCTTGCCGAGTTTGTGAAGAAGGCCGAGGCGTTGGCGGCCGCAAAGAAGGGCTGACCGCGACGTAATGGTGTGGACGACTTCCACCTGACCGGGCTTACTGGCGTGGCGTCCAACCACGGGCCAGACCGTCGCACTGTAATGCCGGCACAGTGGTCTTCCCAGTGCGCGCGCCGGCAGAGCCAGCGCACGGATGCGGCGCGCGGACCAACTTTCAATGGCGCCCTGTTGTTGGCGAGCGCTGAAGCCCGCGGTTTGTGTCGTCAAAAAAAGAATCACGCCGGCACAAAAACGAATGGCAAGCGTGATGACCCCAGCAATAAAACCAACTTAGCCTTCGCATCATTGGGTCTCGTTCTCGCCAGGTAACTAACGAGTGTATGGCAACGCGGAACGTTAGACAATGCGGCAAATTGCCGCACTCTGCCGGCCGGCGTTTGACGTACGATGGGCAAAGAGACGATGGCTCAGCAACGAATCGCAGCGCATGAGGCGGCTGTCACCGCGGATCTCGCGCCGAACCTGGCGTTGCCGTGGGTAATGCGTTTGCGCTATGGCATGGTAGCCGGAGAAGCGGCCATGATTCTTGGCATGTTTTACGGCTTTCGGCTGCACCTTCCGCTGCTGTGGACCTTCGCGCCGCTGGCCGTCATTCTCATCAGCAATATTCTGCTGGGCCGCTGGCGAACGCTGCCGTTCCAATTTCCGCAAGAGACCCTCGGCGCGGTTTTTTGTTTGGATACGCTGTGTCTCACAACCATATTGGGACTGACGGGCGGGCCGATGAATCCATTCAGTCTTCTTTATCTAGTGCAGATCACCCTATCGGCGGTTGTTTTGCGCAAGGCGTGGACGCGCGCTTTGGGAGTTCTCTCCACGGCCTGTTTCGGCTTGCTCTTTTTCTTCCATATACCTTTGGCAGCCTTCCAGATGCACCATGTGCAGCAAGGCTTATCGCCGCATTTGGTGGGTATGTGGATTGCCTTTGTCGCCGCTGCCGCTCTGATCACATTCTTTACCGGGAAGATTGCCGATGCCTTGCGAACACGGGAGCAGGAGGTGTTGGTACTCAGAGATCAGGTGGCAAAGAACGAAAGACTGGCTTCTCTTGTGACGCTGGCTGCGGGCGCAGCGCATGAACTGGGAACGCCGCTTGGCACAATCGCGGTGGTGGCAAGGGAGTTGGAACGTTATGCGGAGACAGTTAGCAGCCAGTATGCGGTTCTGGAGGATGCGAGGCTCATTCGCTCCGAGGTGGACCGTTGCCGCCGGATTCTGGAGCAAATGAGCGCACAAAGCGCGGAACCTATGGGCGAAACTCCCAGCAGCATTCGATTGTACGATCTCCTTTTAGAGGTAGCCGAGCAATTTCCCGAGCCGAACCGGGCACTGTTGCGGATCAGCCTTTCCGACAACACACTCATGGCCGTGCTGCCCAGGAAGGCCATGACTCAGTCACTCATAGCGCTGATTCAGAATGCGCTCGATGCCAACATTGACAGACGCCCCATTCACATCGTGGCGCAGGAAGACGCCTCGGAGTTAAGGATTGCCATTCATGATCGCGGAGAGGGGATGCCCAGCCACGTCTTGCGCCGCATAGCCGAGCCGTTCTTCACCACCAAAGAGCCCGGCAAGGGCATGGGGCTGGGTACGTTTCTGGTCAGCACGGTCGCGGAACGCCTGGGAGGCCGCGTGCTGTTCGATTCGACACTGGGCGAAGGAACCACTGCCACGTTGCGTTTACCCCTCGACGTCTCATCGCAGAGAGTTCATGGCGCAGTCTGACGATCTCCCGCTCGCGCTGGTGGTGGACGACGACGAGGTGTTTCGCGACCGCCTGTGCCGCGCCCTGAGTGAGCGAAAGTGGGAAGCGGAAACGGCGCCGAACGGGGAGTTAGCGTTGCAGTTGGCGCGCGACCGCAGCCCCGACCTTGTTCTGGTGGATCTTCGCATGCCCGGCAAGGGCGGCCTTGACGTCGTGCAGGAAATGCGGACCATCGATTCTTCCATGACCATCATCATGCTGACAGGTTATGGCAGCATTCCCACCGCGATCTCCGCCATGAAGAAGGGGGCGGATCATTATTTAAGCAAACCGGCCGACGCGGATCAAATCCTGGCGGTTTACGAAAACTTGCGGTCGACGCTCACCGCCGCGCCCGAAGCTCCGGAGACGGTGCCGACGCTGGCCAGAGTCGAGTGGGAGCACATGCAGCGGGTTATCTCCGATTGCGACGGCAATATCTCGCACGCCGCCCGTCTGCTAGGCATTCACCGGCGGTCACTACAGCGAAAGCTCTCGAAATACCCTCCGACGCGATAATCCCATTGTGGCGGCCGAGGGACTTTGGTCGTGGCAATAGCCAATAGGGCGACGATCACTTGATTTTGAAACCGTCCGCCGTTTTCTCCCTGTGAGCGGCGTGACAGCCGCCACAATTCGCCGAGGTCGTTTTCAGCGTCGCCGACGCGTCGTCGAATTTTCCGGCAGCCGCCTGATCCGCCAGGGTTCCAAAACCTTCCCCCGCATCACTCGCGAACTTTGTGGCATCGCTGACGTTCTTCTTCAGCCAATAGTCGTGGACATGCCCGAAAATCGCCTGTAGCTTCTTCGCATCGGCGGAGGCCGCGTCTCCGTTCTTGGCCTCCAGGTTCTTGCGGAGACTGCCGACCGTCGCTCCGACGGACTTCATCCAACCTTGGTAATCGGCGTCGTCTTGCGCGGCCATGGTTATGCCTAGAGCGATGACCCAGCTACCGATTAGTAAAAATCGTTTCATGGATATTCCTTTCGACTTCCCGGGATTTTAAGCTGTGAACTTCGCGAACCCGTCATTCACGAAATCCCAATTGATGACATTGACGAAGCGTCCACGTATTCCGGCCGCCGGTTTTGATAAAGATCTTCGAGTCATGACAAAATCCAGCCTTCAATGATCCTAATGCAGATCGTGAAGGTCATAGGTGTGGCAAATTGCCGCACCTGATGGAGCTACTGAGCCTCCCGCTGCTGCGGTGTCTCTGCTGGGAACTTCCATTTGGCGCGCTACTTCTCTTGGTGGCTGCCCGCGTCAATTTGCCGCATCGAGCGGCTAGCCAGCTTCACTAGACTCGGTAAAGGAGAGAGAGATTTCACCTGTGAGTAACAACGTGCGGCGCTTGGCGCTGATCAGCGGCATCGTTGCGCTCGCGCTCGGCACGGCGATTCCGGCTCTGGCAGACCGGCCGCTCACAGCGCGAGAGCAACAACGCGCGAATCGCCTCTATACACTCTTCGTCGCACCTTGCTGTTGGAGGCAATCCGTTGCCGTTCACCAGTCCGCGCAAGGAATGCATGTACGAAATGAGATAGACCAAGATGTGGCGGCCGGGAAGAGCGACGCCGCCATCAAAGCGGCTCTGATTCGAGAATATGGCCACGGTATTCTAATGGACCCAGAAGGGATGCGGGGGGTTCTTGCGTATTCAGTCCCGATGCTGGCGTCGGCGATGGGGTTACTCTTCGCGCTGAGATGGCTGCGGAGGCGCGTCAAGCCGGCTGAAGGTTCCGAGACATCTTTAAATATAACGGTGGAAGATCTTCCAGACTGTTGGGTTTAAAGTCGGCAACCACGAACCTGGGACATCGATCGGCAGTGGTAAACTTTAGATCCGCTGATGTTAGAAAGCATCTCGCATCTGCGTGAAGACACCAAAGTCCAGCCACTTGGAGCAATATGTCACGCATTCCCGCAAACGAACGCGACGCCGAACTCATTCGCTATATCAATTTAAAGCTGGCGGCGCTGGGCCAACCCGTGAGCGAAGCTACGGTGGACCCGCATTTTCTGGAAATCGCCGGGCCGCTGCTGCGCAATCACTATCAGAAAGACAGGCTGCTGAGCGGGCGCATGTGCCCGGTGGATGGGCGCATTCAGGATTTTCTCAACCGCTACTTGGGAGAGGGTGCGCCGCGTCTGCCCAGTCACACGCTGGTGCTTGACCGGCCGGGTCTGGGACGCGTCACGTCGCTGCCTGCGGGGGAGGATCGAATCGGGTCGCCTTATTTGCAGTCATACCGCTTGCGGCAGGGCGTTTTGCACAATCCGCGCAGCGACCGGCGCACCACGCAAGGCATCTTTCATGTGGTGGAAGGCGGCTTGCCGATTCCGGCGGACAAAATTGCCGTGCCAAAATTTGCCTTTGCCCAGTTACTGGCTGCGGCGCTCGAGCCGCCGGACGACGTGATGGCTCTGCCGTTCACCGCGAATCAAAGGCAGCAGGTCGAGCTCTTTGTGTCGCTGCTGCTGCGCCCTCTGGTATGTCCGGCGACGGGAACCGACGAAGCAAAAACCATGGAAACGCGCTTCTTCGTGCCCGGTAGCCTGGTGAGCAATCTTGATTTTGTCGAAAGCATTTTTGGGAACGGCGGCGATCCCGATCTGCCTGAGAATGACGCCGCGCTGGATGGTTTGCATTGGACCGGCCATACAGGCTGCGTGATTTTAGCGCCGCACATCACCGGGATAAAGAAGAAAGATCTCGGCCTGCCTCACTACAATGAGGCTACGGAGCGGCAGCGCAAAGACGGCATATGCTGGCGCGACGAAGCGGAAAAGTATAACAATGGCGGTGCGTTCAAGCTCACCTGCCGCGATAATAGCGGCGTCATTGTCACGATTATTGCCGACAACTATTACGGCTATTGCAAGAAGGAAGTGAAGACGCAAATCAGCTTTGCGGCCAATCTCTACGGAATGTGTGAAGAAGAGCATGCCGGCGGCGCGATTGCATTTCCGGCGTACGTCTTGGGTGCGCAGTTCTATGCCGGCCGCACGGTGCTTACGAAGAAGGTCACCTTCCGCGAAGCGATGAGTTGGTTGGGCGAGCGGGTGGACATTCAGGCACAAAGCTACGCCATTGACCGGCGCTATCCCGACATTCTCTATGTGCCGGAGAATGCTGAATTCAGCGTTCGCAAAGGCACGGTTGAATGGGAGCGCGCCAATGGCGACCGGCACAGTCTCACGCTATTGGCGAATGTCACCTACATGCTTCCGTGGGGCACCAAAATCCGCTTAGAAAAGCAGATTGACGGGACGGCCTGGCGCTTGGTCGCTTCGCGTGCCGATGGTATTTTGTGTCATAAGCCATGCACTGTGTCGGGCGGCGGCAAGTCTGAAATTTCTAAATCCATCGGCAGCATTATTCTAAAGGGTCCTATCTTCGTGAGTGATTTTCACCAGGATATGGATCGCGTCGCCGAAATTCTAAGCAAAGACTTTTCGAACATACATAAGCGATCGGTATCTGCCGAACGCGACAAACGGCCGATCCTCAGTTCCGAACGTTCGCTGGGTTCGGTGATCAAGCTGCTGACGGTTTCCCCCGAATATACCGAGGAACACAACGCCTGGATTGAAACTGTACCTTCCAGCGTGCGCCAGTTATTGATTACCGTGAAGCGCTATTACCAGCAGGATTGGGGCGACAACTGGCGCCAGCATTTCGGCGTCGACCGAATCAACGGCAAGCTGGGCAACGAACTGAAGTTCGAAAACCAGAAGCTCACGGCGAACTATTTGCGCATGGGTTACGATCCTGACGGTTCCTGGCGCATTTACAAACTGCGGCCTGATTTTGATCCGGCCGACAAGGTGCAAGTGGAAGACGATATCACGGCGTCGGTGGTGCTGCCGAAAGAAAGCCTGAATCAGCTAGATCCTGAGTATCGCAATCCCAGCGTAAAGCTTGTGCAGAACTGCGAGATGAGGTTATTTCAGCGGCCCGACGATGCCATCCACCGCGGCTTCGATAAGGAAGCGGAAGCCGATATGGCCGCACCCGATAACTTTATTTCGAACTTTGAGCCGCTTGATCAACACGCTGTGGAACAAATTTTAAACGGTGTTGTGGAGTTCGACAAATATACCGAGCCGATGAAACGCCTGCTCGAGGATTTCGTGGCTGATCCACATCCAGCCTACGTTGTCTCCTCGGCGCATCCACGCATAGTGGATGGCGCGCCATCGAAAAACCCGCGTTATCTGCAACGGCGGCCTGATCTGGTCAATCCGCGCGATGTGTATGTTGGCGAAATCGGCACGCGGCTGGCGCGCGAGATTCCGGCGGACAAGCCAGCCTGGTTTCCGGTGAACGCGGTGCTCTCAGGCCGGCGCAATAATCCGCCGGATCCGAAAACGGGCGTGCCGCCGTTAGCGGTTTACAACCCGATTCATTATCAGGAGCTGCCCGAGCTGTTCATGGATTTCATTTGCAGCTTGACCGGCAAGTCGCCATCTACCACCGGCTTTGGCAGCGAAGGCGCGCTGACCAAAGGGCCGTTCAATGCGCTGCCACCGGTGATTGATGTCAACAATGCACTGGTCTCGGCCATTGTCACGGGCTACGCCGGATTCACCACGGCTGCCGGCCACATTGGCCCGAACTACCGCATGGATCATGACAACAGCATGCTGGTTCCGGAGTTGTGGTGCCGCATGCGGGTATTCGAGCGCGAAGCAGCGTATCTGATTGATCACGGCTACTTTGAGAAAGTGGATGATTTCGCGTTCGAAGGCCGGACGATCTTAGCGAGCAGATTAGGCTATCGCATGACGGCGTCGTTTGTAGATCATTTCTTAGGGCGAATTTTTGAAGTGCCCAGCGCGGTGTTTCCCGAAGAGCTATTACGGCCGGAAACGCAAGGGGTGTCCACTTTTGTGGCGGGCGTGGACGCAATTGTCGAAGCGCAGCGTTTGGTGGCGCTCAATTACTTTGAAGACGGCAGTATTGACGCCGCTTGCCCGCCTATCAAAGCGTTATTGCACGTGATGGCGCACGGGCACTATAACGGCATGACGGAGAAAGACCCGGCATTCCGCGCGCTGTTCGGCCGCGAAGGGCTGATGAACAGCGACTGGTATAAAGATAGGCTGCGGGCGAAACAGGAACGCGACAAAGTGTTATGGAGCCGGCATGAGTGCGCCCTTAATCAATTTCTGGCCAGCGGTCTTGCTCGCGACGAAACGGCGTGGCGCGGCACTTTGTGCGCGGTGAGTAAGCAACTGGAACGGGTGAGCAGCGCGGAGTATCTGCAGGAACTCAATGGCACGATTGGTTTAGAACCGAGTTTATTCGGTAGTGGATTCGTTTAGAGCTCAAAGCGTCCCAACTCCTGTACCGCGCTTATTGGCAGCGACGCTAAATGCCTGAATGTTCGTCTCTCGTTCGCAGGCGCGTCGTTCGGTA
>CAVXRP010000003.1:0-53248 GCA_963764105.1 Bryobacterales bacterium | reverse complement strand
ACCACTACGGTTCACCCGACGTTGTCAGATGCGAAGATCTGGCCAAGCCTTCCCCGGCGCCGAATGAAGTTCTGATAAAGGTTCGTGCTGCTTCCGTCAATCCGCTGGACTGGCACTTGATGAGAGGTACACCGTACCCGATACGCTTGAGCGGCTTGCGAAAACCAAAGGAGATACGGCTTGGCGTCGATGTAGCCGGCGAAGTGGAAGCAATTGGTAAGGACGTGACCGAGTTCACGCCCGGTGATGAGGTATTCGGCTCTTGTCGCGGGGCCTTCGCCGAATATGTGTGTGCGCCTCAGTCGGCATTGGTTATAAAGCCGGAGAACGTCACGTTCGCACAAGCGGCTGGCGCGCCGGTGGCGGGATTCACGGCCCTGCAG
The DNA here is from genome assembly GCA_963764105.1 of Bryobacterales bacterium. Lineage (GTDB taxonomy): Bacteria > Acidobacteriota > Terriglobia > Bryobacterales > Bryobacteraceae > Bog-105. The sequence goes on along the minus strand of CAVXRP010000003.1, from coordinate 52,865 downwards.
GGTCTGCGCGACAAAGGACACATTCAGGCGGGACAGAAGGTCCTGATTAACGGTGCGGCCGGAGGCGTAGGTACGTTCGCGGTACAGATTGCCAAGTCGTTCGGCGCGGAGGTCAGCGGCGTATGTAGCAGCAGGAATGTTGAAATGGTGCGCTGCCTTGGCGCGGATCGCGTCATTGATTACAGCCAAGAGGATTTTACCCAGAGCGATCGACAGTACGATCTGTTATTCGATTGCATAGGGAACCATCCCTTGTCGGCCGTGCGGCGCGTCTTACATGCCAAGGGGACTTATGTTGTCATCGGAGGGCCGGACGGCCGCTGGCTCGGCCCTATCACTCCCATGATCAAAGCCCTTCTGTTGAATCCGTTTGTGAGTCAAAAGCTCACTCCGTGCGGGGCAAAATCCCGCAAGGAGGACCTCGCCATACTTCGCGAACTGATGTTGACTGAGAAGGTAACTCCCGTTATCGACAGATGTTACCAGTTAAGCGAGGCGGCTGAGGCCATCCGTTATCTGGAAGAAGGACACGCTCGGGGAAAAGTGATTATCACGTTGGAAAATAAGCCTTCCCCGGCGACGCTGGACGCTTTTAGCAGGCTAGAAGGCTGACCGGGAGGTCAGCCGCACCTTTCCAAATGGAACATTCCCGGCGTCATTGCGTATTGCAATACACTAGGAGCCACCATGTTACGAATGCTTTTTGCCATCGGCGTGTTCGCCGTCGTTTCACAATCTGCCTGGGCCGATGAATGGTCTAAACACTGGAACGTTTCGGGCAAGCCGGAACTGCGCATTTCCACCGGCGATGCCTCGGTCATTGTGGAAGCGGGCAGCGACCATTCCATTGACGCCCACCTGACGACCGCAGGCTGGACCATTGGCGCCACGGGTGTGCGCGTCGAGGAGCGCCAAACCGGCGACAAAGTGGAAATTGACGTCAAGGTCCCGAATATGAATTGGAGTTTTGGCCATCGCAGCATCCGGCTGGAAGTGCGCGTGCCACGCGAATTGATTGCCGATCTGCACACCGGCGATGGCTCCATTTCCCTGCGCGGCTTACACGGCGCTTTGCGGGCCGATACCGGCGATGGCAGCATTCATGGCGAGGATCTGGATGGCGCGCTCGACGCCCATACCGGCGATGGTTCGGTGCGCGTCGCCGGCCGTTTTGACAAGCTGCAACTGCACACCCAGGATGGTTCGGTGGAGGCTGAAGTGCGGGAAGGCTCGCGCCTGGATGGCGATTGGCGCATTCAAACGGGCGATGGCTCCGTTCACGTGCGCGTCCCCAAAACCCTGGCAGCCGATCTCGAAGCCCACACCGGCGATGGCCATATTCGCTTCGAACTGCCGGTCTCGACGAATGGCGCCAAGGACGAACACACGTCGCAAGCCAAACTGAACGGCGGCGGCCCGGCGTTGGTGGTGCGGACGGGTGATGGGTCCATCACGGTGAGCAGCCTGTAGAGCCATTGGAACGGGATATGCTACAGGGATGAGAATTGGTTTGTTGTGCCTGGCGCTATGCGCACCGGCGCTGGTGGTTGGGAACGACAGCGCGGAAACCGCCATCCGCGGAGTACTCGACAAGCAGGTGGACGATTGGAATCGCGGAGATATCGCGGCATTCGTCTTGAGCTACGCGGAGAATTGCACGTTCATCGGGACCGGCGTGACGGAGGGCCGCGCCGGGGTCGAACAGCGCTACCGGCAGGCCTATCCGACGCCGGACGCGATGGGCCGGTTGACGTTTAGCGATTTGAAAATAAAGAAGATCGGCGGCAAGGAAGCAATCGTCACCGGCGCCTATCATTTGCACCGGGCCGCGCAAGGTGGAGGCGACAAAAGCGGCATCTTCAGCTTGGTTTTGAAGCGCGAAGGCGGCGTCTGGCACATTGTTCTCGACCACACGAGCTGACGCCAAAATCCCGTTCCCGTGTAACCTAACTAATAGCTGGATCGCCTGATCCTATTGAAGGCGAATAGTATCCGGCCATTTAAAACCGGATATGTTGGTAGAGCAAGAACTGATCGAAAGGGCGCGCGGCGGAGACGGCGGCGCGTTTAATGAGATGGTTCTGGCTTACCGCAAGCGGATCATGGGCACGATCTCGCGGCTGATTGGGCGGCCCGAGGATGTGGAAGATGTGGCGCAGGAAGTGTTTCTGCGGCTTTATTATTCGCTGGATCAGTTGCGGACGCCCGAAGTTTTTGAGCCTTGGCTGTACCGTTTAACGGTGAACGCCTCGTACGATTATCTGCGCCGGGCTAGGCGGCGTAACGAGTCGCGCATGGCGGATTTGAGTGAGCAGCAGGTTGTGATGGCGGATTTCCTGGCTAGTGGGCGGCGGGATGGCGATGAACGCCATAAGAGCCAGGTGAGGGAGTTTGTAGATGCACTGTTCCAGCATGTTTCCGAAGAAGATCGTTTGCTGTTGACCCTGAAGGAAGTGGAAGGGCTGTCTCTGAAGGAACTGGAAAAAATCTATCGCGTCAAAGAGAATGCGATTAAAGTGAGACTGTTCCGAGCCCGCCAAAGGGTGTTAAAAGCATTCAACCGGGCTACGGCGGATGGTAATTTGTAACGTAGGAAATCACATCATGAACGGCGATTCTAAACTCGATCAATTGTTCCAAACTTACCGGGCCGCTTGCCCGGATGTGGAGCCGAGTAGCAGCTTCATGCCGCGGCTTTGGCAGCGCATTGAGAGCAGACACTCGTTTGGTTTCGTCTTTCAAAATCTGGCGCGAACGACAGTCACCATTTGTGCCGCGCTGTGCCTCCTTTTAGTATTTCTGAATTTTGTGCCGCCGTTCCGGGCGAGGACTATCCAAGCGCCGAACTACACCGACGTATTGATGGCCGAGCACAACGCTGAAAATACCGATTACACCGAAGCGATCCACGGCGCTGTTGAGGAGTCAGTCTCAGCGTCACCCACTCGCTGAGGTTCTCGTATGAAGCGCACGCAATTGTCGGCGGCAGGATTCGCGGCGTTACTTTTCTGCGGAGGCGCCGCCGTGGGCGCGTTGGGCCATCGCTATTACGCCAATACCACGGTTATTAACAATATCGCCAAGACTCCCGACCCGGGGCGGCGCCGTTACATTGCGGAGATGCAAGACCGTCTCAAACTGACCCCGGCGCAATTGCAGCAACTGGAAGCGATTCTGGACGATACCAAAGCCCAGTATCACGCGGTGCGCGATTCTTACAAACCGCAAATGTTGAAGATCAAACAGGCGCATATTGAACGCGTGAAATCCATTCTCACTCCTGAGCAAATTCCAGCCTATGAGAAGCTAGTGGCGGAGCGTGACCAGCGTGGGCGCGAGCAGGAAGAGCGCGACCGCGGCAGCCAGCACGCCACTCAGTAATCATGCTCAAACTCCTGCTGGCCGCGGCGCTCGCGTTGTGCGTCCAAGCCTCCACCATTGATGAAGTCCTGAAGCAATTGGAAGCCGTGAAGAGTTTTTCCGGCGTGTCGATTTCCCCTAACGGCCGCTGGCTGACCTGGCTGCGGGTCATGCCCGATGGCAACAGCGAAATTTATTTGCTTGATCGAAAGAATCCCACTGCCAAGCCCGAGCGCATCGCATCGGGCGATCCGGAGATCGGGCGGCGCGACCATAGTGTGGTTTGGTCGCCCGATAGCAGACAATTCACGTTCATGTGCGATGAGGACAAGATCTTTATGGCGGACGCGAGTTCGCGGAAAGTCCGGCAGCTCGCGAATCTGAAGGGTTACGTCACCGATGTCCGCTGGCGGCCCGACGGATCGCAGATCGCCTTTCTCTTCGCCGCGGACGGCGGTGGGGGCGGACCTTTGGAAGCGGTGCCGGCCCAGACCGGCGTGATCGGCAGTGAAACGCATAATCAACGTTTGACCACGCTGGCGGTTTCCGGCGGAGCGCCTGTTTCGCTTTCACCGGCGGAACTGAATATCTATGAATATGATTGGTCACCCGACGGCACAAAATTCGCCGCCATCGCCGCGCCCGGACCCGCCGATAACAATTGGTGGACCGCCAAATTGTACACGCTGGATATTCATTCGAAAGAAATGACCGCCGTCTATAAACCGCCGGTCGACCGGCAGATTACCGTGCCGCGCTGGTCGCCGGATGGAAAGAGCATCGCTTTCATTGGCGGCTTGATGAGCGACCAGGGATTTATCGGCGGAGATATTTTCTCGCTGGCCGGCGGTGAAGCCAAAGATCTGACGCCGGGAATGAATGCTTCGGCCAGCGGATTCGTTTGGCGCGGCAATAACGATATTTTGTTCACCGAAGATGTGGACGGCGGTGGTGGAATCTCCACGCTGAATGTGGCGAACGGCAAATCGGAGATGCTTTGGAAAGGCGCGGAGACCCTGCACCAGGACGGCAACTTCCCGAACTTTGCGCTGGCGAAAGACGGTTTGACGAGCGCGGCCATTCGCAGCACCTGGGAAATGGCGCCGGAAGTTTGGGCAGGCGAAATTGGCGATTGGAAGAAAATCACCCACGCGAATGCCGAGCAGCGGCCGCATTGGGGCAAAGCGGAAAGCGTGACATGGCAGAGCGACGGCAGCAAGGTGCAAGGCTGGCTGGTTTATCCGGAGGGGTTTGATCCGGCGAAGAAATACCCAATGGTGGTTGAGATCCACGGCGGCCCGGCAGGGATGCGCTCGGCGAGTTGGCCGACTTCGCATTTCGATATGTCGGTGATGGCGGGCTTGGGCTATTTTGTATTCTTTCCGAATCCGCGCGGCAGCTATGGTGAAGGTGAAGAGTTTACGAGAGCGAACGTGAAGGATTTCGGCGGCGGCGATTTACGCGACATCCTGGCCGGCGTCGACGAAGTAGTAAAGACAGCGCCTATCGACCAGAGCCGTATCGGCGTGACGGGCTGGAGCTACGGCGGCTACATGACCATGTGGACCGTCACGCAAACCCAGCGTTTCAGCGCCGCTGTGGCGGGTGCTGGCATTGCCGATTGGCAAAGTTACTATGGTGAGAATTCCATCGATGAATGGATGATTCCGTACTTCGGCGCTTCGGTATACGACGACCCGGCGGTTTATGCGAAGAGTTCGCCCATCACGTTTATCAAGCAAGTCAAGACGCCGACACTCGTTGTCGTCGGCGAGCGCGATGGCGAATGCCCCGCGCCGCAATCGTTCGAGTTTTGGCATGCATTGAAGACAACGGGCGTGCCCACGGAGCTGGTTGTGTATCCGGGCGAAGGGCATTCCTTCCGCGATGCGAAGAACCGGCTGGACGTGCTGCGCCGGACGCTGGACTGGTTTCAGGAGTACCTGGGCAAGAAGTAGATTCGCTGCTGGTAGAATCCAACCGCTTGCTCAGGCGCGGCTCTGTTACTCCTCCTCTTCCACAGTCATGTGAGCCTTCGCGGCGGCGATAATCTTCTCAGCTTGTGGCACAGGCACGTAATCGTAGTGATCGAATTCCATGTGAAATGAAGCGCGCCCTTGCGTCATGGAAATGAGATCGTTCTGATAATTCAGCATCTCGGACATAGGAACTTGCGCGTTAATCGTTTGCATGTTGCCCTTGATATCCATGCCCGAAATGCGCCCGCGCCGGCTATTGAAATCGCTCATAAGATCGCCCGCGAAATCAACCGGCGTTTCCACCTCTACCTTCATCACGGGTTCCAGCAAAGCCGCTTTGGCCTGCTGCATGGCGGCGCGAAAGGCTTTGCGGCCGGCGAGTTTGAACGCCATTTCCGATGAATCGACATCGTGGTAGGAACCGTCGTAAACGGTGACTTTGAAATCCGTGACAGGATAGCCCGCGAGAAAACCTTGCTGTGCTGCTTCGACAATGCCTTTTTCCACGGCCGGCACAAAATTACGGGGAATGGCGCCGCCGAAGATCTCATTGGCGAACTGGAATTTCTCGCCGCGCGGCAGGGGTTCCAGCCTAATCCAGCAATCGCCAAACTGGCCGTGGCCGCCGGTCTGTTTTTTATGGCGCCCTTGCACGCTGGCCGATCCGCGCACCGTTTCACGGTAGGGAATTTTCGGCGCGTTCAGTTGCACCTCTACGCCATAGCGCCGCTTCAAACGGCTAACAACCACTTCCACGTGTTGCTGGCCATTGCCCGCCAATAAGAATTCTTTTGTTTGCGGATCGCGATAGAAGCGCAGCGAGCGGTCTTCCTCAAGAATTTTATGAATCGCGGTGCTCAGACGGTCTTCATCGTTGCGTGTCTTGGCGGAAATGGCGTAAGCGATGGAAGGCTCGGGAATCTCAACGCCTTTGAAGACAACGCAGCCATTTTTCTCACACAGTGTATCGCCGGTGAGCGTGTCCTTAAGCTTGGCCACAACACCGATATCGCCGGCGCGCAGCTCCGTTACGGGCTGCATGGTTTTGCCGAAGGGCGTGGCGATGTGCGCGAGCCGTTCATTGACACTCGAACGCATGTTATTCAAATGCGCGTCGTCTTTAATCGAACCGGAAGTGACTTTGAAGAAAGTGACACGCCCGGCGAAGGGATCGGCCGAGGTTTTGAAGACAAAAGCGGAGGCCGCTTCTCCCGGAGCGATGGCCTTTTCGATATCCTTGCCGTTTTCACTGCCATGCAGTATGCGGCCTTCGAGCGGCGACGGCAGAATCTCAGAGATGAGCGACAGCGCAAGATCGGTACCGATGTTGTGCGAAGCCGACGCGCAAAGTACCGGGAAAATGCGGCGGTTCCTGACGGCTTCTTTCAATCCGCTCAGAATGTGCTCGACGGGCAGAGTGCCGGTGGCGAAAAACTCTTCCATCAGTTCGTCATTGCCTTCGGCAATCATTTCGATAAGGGCTTCGTGCGCTAGGTCGGCTTCCGCCTCTTGCGGTGTCGGGATGTCGCCCTCTTTGCCCTTGCCGTCGCCGTCGGACTTATAACAGAACGATTTCATGCGGATGAGATCGATAATGCCGGTGAAGCTTTTCTCCTGGCCCAGCGGCAGATGAATGGGCACGGCGGCGCGCCCAAAGCGGTTGTGAATGCTTTCCAGCGCGCGCTCGAAAGAAGAGCGTTCGCGGTCGAGCTTGTTGACAATCAGGATGCACGGCAGGTTCATGTCTGCGGCGAACTGCCAGACTTTTTCGGTGGAGACTTCGACACCGGCCACGCCATCCAGAAGCACGATGGCGGCATCGGCGGCAATGAGAGCCGATTGCGCTTCCGGCAGAAAGATGTTGTAACCCGGAGTATCGATGACGTTGAATTTGTTCTTTTGCCACGGAAAGGCCGCAATGGCTGATGAAATGGTGATTTTTCGCGCCACTTCTTCCTCGTCGAAATCCGTGACGGCATTGCCTTCATCCACCTTCAGGTGCCGGTCTGTGGCGCCTGCCGTAAACAGCATAGCGGCGGCAAGCGACGTCTTCCCACTATGCCCGTGTCCGATCAAAGCGACGTTCCGTATGTCGGACGAATCGAAAACCTTCATGTTTGAACCTCCAACGGATGACCACGTAGCCAGCTCGGGCTGCGTTCGTTCAGGCGGTTGTCTCTCCGGCTGACGTGGTGAGCATATCAAACCCGTTTTGAGTTTCGCGGGAGGTTTGGGCGGAGTTTTTCATGCTCGAAGTTGCGGCTGTGGGACGGCGTGTTGCGAATGGGTTGCAATGCGATTGCGATTTTCATAAAAATTTGCGCGCATCAACGCAGGTGCGCGTTCAAGAAGGAATGGAACGGCGGGGGACAAGGGGATTCGGTCGAGCTTCGGGTCCAAATCGGCCTTCGCGCTCTAAAGAGACGTGACAGAGCCCGGAAATCGGGGGCGTTGATTGCTCGAACTCGAATCGTCCTGAGCCCGGTCGCCGTTCGGCCCATCATGTCCGTCCCGCTCCGCGCAAAGTGAGCACCCCACGAATCTAGCCGCGGATGGAAAAGCTGAACCAATTCTCCATCCAGCGGATCAAGACCCGCCAGATTTGGGCCTTTATGCCGATTGCAATGCAAACAAGCCAGCGGCGGCTCGTTGCCAGACCTGCTTGATTAGACTCGCATTCACGAATGAGGCTACGTTGAACTCTGCCCGTCCAATCGTGCTCTCGACTGCATAACCGCCAGCAAATTACCGACGTGCAGATAACTATCGAACTCTCGGCCTTCGTCGTCAGGCAAGGCTCCGGCTTCCGACCGATCGGCGAGATCCTGCATGCGGGCCTGATCACTCTCACCAAATCTAAACTGGCGGAGGTATCTCGCTGCCTCCGGAGTGAGCTCCTGGGGCTGCGATTCGATGAGCCGCGTCCAGACGGCCGCTTCATTGATTGGAGTTATCGACTGCGATGAACTCAAAAACATCACCTCTGGTTTACTGTACGATTACGCCTATCTACGCAGGCCGAGAGATTCGGCTCATCCGCCAAGCCGAGATGAAACGCCGGAGGCCGAATCTTATATCCGTGCGCGCTCTTCTTAGTGGTATTCGGTCTAATTGGGGCAACGGCCTGAAAACGATACAACATAGCGTTGATCGTGGCGATTTCGAAAGAACCGGTGCCCGTCTCGCCAATTCTAGGCCTAGGGATCTAATCTACGTAACCACAGGCCGTCTTGTTTCGTGCGGCGTGACGCCGAGCCGAAAAGACGGTGAAGATGTCCCTACTTTCCCTCCACGACTTTCCGCGGGAGAGACCGTCGATTTTCGTTTTGCCCCAAGTTGTTGCTAATCGGCTATTGGTTTTGCTTAATTAGGATTCGAGGCATTTGGCGCCGCGCGCGGCCAGCCTTTCGGCTGCGCGGCCGGCGTAGCTTGCGGCTGTGGTTGGACAGGGGCTGGGACATCCGTCGTTGGTGTGTCTGGCGCTTCCACCGTGTTGATGACCGGCCCCGATGAATCCTCATTCACGGCGACACGGCGTCTGGGGGCCGGCTGGGAGGCACCCTCGTAGGCCGGCGCCGGATCGGCGGGCGCGGTTTGATGCGTCACGACGGTGGGTCCGCTACTAGGGCTCGCATCGCTACCGGACATGAATACCCGGCGCGAGCGCACTTCGGCGTCTGGATAGCGGATGCGTGCTTCCGACGATAGATCCACGCGAATTGAATGCTGCGACTTGGTTTGTGCCTCATCGGTTAAATAAAAATGGAGAGCATAACGTTGGCGCAGACGCGCCAGCGTATCTTCGAGCGCTGACGCGTCGTCAACGGACATCGTGTCGCCGCCTGAGTCACGGGCAATTGTTTCGCACCCTGCTGAGTGCGAACGGTCGACCGGACCGCCACCGCCGCCTGGAATGCCGCCGCCGCCGGGAATTCCGCCACCACCAGGCCAGCCACCGCCTGGCAACCCGATACCCCCGCCACCGGGCCAGCCCATGCCACCGCCGCGGCGTCCACCCCTGCCTGGACCGCGCGCGGTCGGCACTTCATAGGGCGCTTGCAGGAAACTCATAACAGCATTAGCGCGAGCTAATGCGCTTTCCACCCGCGACTCGTCTTCGGCGTCCTGCGTTTCGTCATCCGTCAAAATGACGACCGCGCGGCGAGCGTCGGGTCGCGCATGCCGCAGCACGTAGTTGGATGCTTCGATGAGCGACTTCGTAATACTAGTGGCGCCGTTGAAACCTTCCGAACGCACCAGGTGATTTAACTCGCGCGTCACCTCGCTATGGCTATTGGTGAACGGCAGGCGTTCGCGCGCGTATGTATCGAATACCATAATGGCGATGCGGTCCTGTTCGGCCAAGACACTCAACGCTTGCTGCGCCGCATCGGCCATGCGCTGGACATGCGGCTGCATGCTGCCGCTGACATCCAAGAGCAACAAGATGTCGATCGGCATGCTCTCGCTGTCGAAATTCTTAATGGGCTGAACTTTGCCATCGACATGCAGGACGAAATCACGCACTCCGAGGCCCGTGACGGCGCGGCCATCGCGATCCACCACCTGAGCATCAACGCGCGATAGAGCAACATCGCTTTTGAAAACGACGTCGTCGGCCAGGATGCTGCTCGCGGCTAAAGCTAATAACGCGGCAAGACGTAAATATAGAAACACAGCGGCGATCTACTTAAAAGTATACGTGGAATAGCGGCAACCCGTTACGATTGAGATCAGCCATTCAATAGAACAATCTTGCCTTCCACTGGGCGAGCGGCCAGGAATTCGACGGCTTGTCTGGCCCGAAGGAGGGGGAATATTTTGGCTACCAGAGGATTGATCTTCTTGTCTTGACCAGCGCAAAGATCTTGGGCAGATCGTCATGGAATGGCTTAGGGTCCCCTAGATAGAGTGCAGTAATGCCGTGAAACGTGCCCCGTCTGCCGCGCAGCCTCACACCCACGAAACGGTTGCAAAACGTCGCGACTTTGGAGAACATTCCGGCAGCTCCCAAGCAAAGCCGACTACCGTTCCGCCTGCGTGCAACGCTCCGCTGCATGAAGTGATATTGGCGCCACCGACTGCATCCAAACACATAATCGACACCGTTGGGTTCCAGGTTGCGCGGGAGGCGGTCAAGTGAGCCCGATAGTGTATGGGCACTGCGCCGAGCGAGCGCAGGGCCTGATGCTGCCAAAGATGCGGCGCCATAAGTCTTTGCTCCTCGATTGGAAAAACATGGCTGGCGGGCTAGAAGATAGGCGAACTAGGTCGCTGACGCTCCCGCTTCAGAGTCGATTTTCGTTATCAATCGGCTGGCCGCAGGTCCATGGGCACTCCCTTGCGGTCGTGGCTCGATTCCGAGCGGCGCGCGCTAGCAAAGCGTTCCTGAATACGTAGGAAGACTTAATTGATATTCAGAGGGTTATCGTTCTGGATCATAAGTGTCCCGAGGGAATTCCGCCGCTCCATCGTGGATAGCACCGTGCCCGACCGGTTCTTTACAACGATCACATCAGGTGACATCTCAAAAACCAGATGGAAAGAAGAATTGTCATCCATGCCGTGAGGGTGCTTCTCTTCGGTGATGGTTTTGCCGGCGGCGATTCGTTTCGAAACGAGGTTATGCCCGTCAAGCGAATAGACGATGCAGTTGCCCGAGTCCGGGCAGTCCGCCAGGATGCTAATCTTTTTCGTGCGGATACCCTTCTGTTTGAGGAAGTCAATGTTGAAAGATCCAGTGGAAGCGCGCAGGGAACTGTAGCCTCCACCGGGGCGAATCCACCAACCGCCGCCTTCTGAGGTTTGTTGCCACGAATCGCCGTTCTTAAAGAAGCGCGCGGGCGGCGGGACAATAGCGCTCCTGGCAAGTTCCCATGTCAAATTCAAGGGCTTTCCGCCGGCGATGAAAACGGTTTCGGTCTTTCCGTTATAGTCGGGCGCTTCGGCGGTTACGCGATAGGAGCCGCCCGCTAACTGTACGGGCGAATTGTTAGGCAGAACGATGGTATTGCCTTCGGCATCGCGGTGGGCGAGAATCCGCGCATTCTCCGGCGTGACTTTCAGAACCAGGCTGCCTGTCGAAGGGGTAAGCGCGCCATCCAGGAGCAACGATTCGCCGGCAGCGATGCTGCGGGATTCTTTACGGGATTCAAAGCCGGCCTTGCGCCACTCCCACGTGTAAGCGCCCGGTTCGACTTCTTTGCTAAAGGATCCATCTGGTCCAATCGTGCCGATGCGCACCTGGTTCTGGAACACCAGTGTCTCGGGTGGCGCACCGGCAATCGTCAGCAGGGCACGGCGAGTTTGCGCCGGCGAGGGCCGCGGCGTCAGAACAAAATTCACTTTGTGTTGGCTAACATCACCGGCGCGTACAGTTACAGTTTGTTCGGCATCCTGGTAACCAGGGCAAGCCAGCCGGATCGGATGGCTGCCGCTAGCTACCGGAAGAGAATGCAATTCCCCCTTCATGGGTTCCTTCAGGGGTTGGCCATCCACAGAAACAAGACAATCGGGGGCGTTGGACGTAATCGTTAGAAAGGCTCCTTCGGACGCGCCAACCAGATGTACGCTGAGCGTGGGAACTGGGGAGCTATCCGCCGATTGCAGCAATGCACGGCCGCCTTTGCCGGTCTCGAGTAGGAAGCGGGCCGGGTTCGCGTCTGAACCGGGAATTTCCAAGCCAAGCTGCGGGACGGCTGCCAGTGGCGAGGGAGTACCGTCCCGAGTCAGAGGCGCCGCGCGCAATCCGCGTGTTGTGTAAATTGTCGCCGATCCGGCTAACGACGAGACCACCGCGCCGGCAACCGGCTGAGTCAGCAGTGGTGTGATCAACAGAGGCTTTTGGTGGGATTCTACTCGGAACGCAAAGGCAAACGCCAGGCGGCCGCGGTCGTATATTTTTACGGTATGCGGACCCGGAGCAAGAGCGTCTTTGTTGGCTGCACCCGAGCGCAAATCGAGCGGCTCGACTTCATCCAACAAAAGTTTGCCGCTCTCTATGGAAGAGCTGACGCGCAACCGTGAAAGCATAGGCTGCAAATCGAACTTTACGCTTAGCGGTGCGCGGGCGGCGGCTACGGTAAAGCTCTTCACCTCCGGCATGTAGCCATCGTGGAACGCCTCGACGTTGTGATTACCCTCGCTAAGTTCGGACGCCAGACTGAGAGGCTGGCCGGCTTCACTGAAGCTAGTGCCGGGAACGTTAGATTGGAACACGACCGTGCGGCTGCGCCCCGCGCGTTGCGGATTTCCTACCGCATGCATGCGGTTGTCGGCTGAATTTCCGGTGGAAGCCGGCGAGGATTTTGGTTTATTGAGGAGCGAATAAACACTTGCGACCAAGATGAGCGCCAGCGCTGCTATCGCCGCGATTCCCCAAACGGGACCTTTGAACTCGGCGTCGTTTAGAACGCTTTGCACCGCTTCCGGCGTACGCAGAGGGTGCTCTGTACGACGCGATGGCGCGGAAGCGGGCCGGCGCCGGCCGATTGCTATTAGAGCGGCTTGCGTTGCGTCTTGGGGCAAGTTTACGTTGGGCGCGCCAGTTGTTTCGCCCGCGGGAGGGGGAATCGTGGAAGGAGCCGCAAACAGCCGGGGTTGTGCGGTGTCAGCGGAAGGCGGAACGGCGGGTATACCCGTATCGACTCCCGTTGGTGAAACCGCAGCTTGCCCAATTTGCGCCTTGATGCTGCTCAGAAATTGGGTCAGCCGGTGATCGCTTGGATACTGCACCAACCCCCTCTCTATCAGTTGTTGAGCGTCCGAAAGATGTCCGTCGGCCTGATAGTGGCGGGCGGCGGCGAGTATGTTGGCGATGGTGTCCTGGCGGCGATGATCATCGAGTATCGACAATAGGCTGCGCGCCACCGGATCGGTTGGTTCCAGGTCCAACGCTTCTTTTACCAATGGCTCCCCCGCGTGCCAATCGTGAGCCATGAGCTCGCGAGCCTGGGCGACCAAAGCGCTTAATAGGGCGGCGCGCGCGGTGTAGTTGCGCGGATCGAGGCGCGCGGCTTGGCGTAAAGCCTCCAACCCGTCTTGATAGTTGCGTGCAGCGCACAACTCCCGGCCTTCTTTAAGCAGCGCGTTCGCCTCCGCGCTGCGCGTCACACCCTGCTCGGCCTGCGATTGCAGCTGCAAAAGCTCAGGATCATCGGGAAATTCGCGCAGCGCTTCGCTCACCACGGCGCCGGCTTGCGAATACTCGCCCAGATTGAAGTGAGCGTCTATGTGCTCGATCCAGTGGGCCTTGGCGTCAGCTTTGGCCTGCTCTTCTTTGCGCCGCGCCAAACGCTGCAATTCGGAGTCGAGACCCGGGAAAAGAGGGTAAATGTTGCGCAGGATGTCCCATTGCCCCGCGGCGTCGTCAAACTGTGCTCGCTCCTCGTACTGACGCGCGCGGCCGACAATCGCGTTTACCAAGTCGCGGCGGTCGCGAATGAGTTTGAGCGCCGACCGGAAATGCGATTCGTTCGGATACTTCTCAATCGCTTCTTTGAGGATGTCGCATTTTTTTTCCAGATCCGGCTCGGCATCCAGCCGCCCGCTGACTGCGGCGATAGCGGCCGATTGCTCCTGCCTGCGGACCTCCTCAGCTTCGAGTTGCAGGGCTTGAAACATCGGGTCGCCCGGATGCCGGTTCAGGTGCTCTTCGCAAATCTCCAGGGCGCGGCCAACATTGCCCTCCAGCAAGTGTTTGCGTCCTTCATCGTAAGCCTGCCGAGCACCATCGCGCTCGCCGCGGACCTGCTCATAAAGGGTTTGGCATTGCTCGTCCAAATCGGCGGAACCAGGTAGGAACTTGCGCAGTACCGGCGCGGTCGCCAAGGCTCGCTCCAGGCAAGCGAGCGCGTTGCCGATCTCTCCAGCGCGGTATGCGGCAGCGGCACTGTCATAAAGCCGCTGCTTTTCTTCGCGCATCTTGCCGATCTCTTGTTCCGTTTGATCGATTTCGGCAAGCATCTGCCGCGCCTGCGTGTTCGAGCTGTCCAGCCGCAACACTTCCTGCAATCCCTGCCGAGCCTGACTAAACTGATTGCCGCCCAGTTGCTCGCGCACAAACTGAAACCAATCTTCCACCTGATGTTCCGTGCGTAAGCGCTCAATCTGCTCCTTCAGCGCCTTCGCAGCGCTGTTCTCGGGCTCGATGGCGAAAATGCCCGCGATCTTCTGCAATGCCAGCGGATATTCTTCCTCTTCCATGCGGACGCGAGCGTTTTCGAGCAACTGCTGAATATTTTTTTGGCGTAGCGCTTGTTCAATCTGGGTGCGCAGCGCCGGCATATCCGGCTCCATATGGCCTTCGGATTCCAGCTCGGTGAGAATTTCCAGGGCGAACTCATCGTCGCCTTCACCGTGGGCTTTTTTGACACGCTCGATCCGGGGCTGAATTTTGGAACGCTCAAAGCGCTCGATTGGTTCGCTCCGCGCCGCTTTCTCTAACGTTTCACCAAATTCGCGCGCTTGCGGGAACCGATGAAACGGTTGCTTCGCCATGGCTTTATGTACGGTGCGGCTAACCATTTGGTTGACGGCCGGGTTGATATCCGAAGCGGCTGCCGGCATTTCGGTGCGGATCGCCTCAATCGCGGCCACGTCGCTTTCCCGCGCAAACGGTTGCCGACCCGTCAATGCTTGGTAGCACACCACACCAAGCGAAAAGATGTCGGACAACGCTGTCGCCGGCTTCAGATCCAGTTGCTCGGGCGCCCGGTAAAGCAATGTGCCTTTTTGCCCCCTGATGGGCAGGCCGGAGCTCTCACGGCCTAACCCCAGGTCGAGGATCTTGACCGTCTCATCCTCCATCACGAAGATATTGCTGGGCTTGATGTCACCGTGAATCAGCCCCTGCTCATGCGCCGCTTGCAGGCCGCGGGACGCCTGCAAGATGATATCGACCGCGCGCTCACCCGTCAAAGGCTGGCGCATATTGGCCAAAGTCGCGCCAGATAAGAGCGGCATAACGAAGTAAGGGCGTTGCTCGCCTTGAAAACTCCAACTGCCGGTATCAAGAAATCCGACGATATTGGGATGGCTGAGCCGAGCGAGCAATGTCCACTGGCCGTCGAAACTATCGAGCCGCCCATTGGCCCAGAGCGCTTTTAGGGCAACAAATCTTTTGGTTACAGTGTCATAAGCCTTATAGACCACGCCCATTCCGCCTTCACCCAACGGTCCGTCCGTAATTTCATAGCGGCCGCTGACGGTGAAAGGCTCAGAAAGGCGCGAGGTCATAGGTTTTGCCGGGGAACAGGCCCGAACACCCGATTCTAATGGACTTGCAAGGTTGGGCGCAATGGCGTCCAGTAAGGGTACAACTTGGGTTTGATCGCCTCGGCAAGAACATTAAGTCGAGTTTAATGTTCAGTTCAGGAGTTCTTCACGAAGTTTTGGGACTATACTCAATGAAAGCACAAAGTGCTATCACCGAAATTAAAGGAGAATACCCTCAAATGAAAAAGATTATGATCGCCGCACTGAGCCTCTCGCTCCTGTCCGGTTCCGCTCTTATGTTCGCCCAGAACACGATGGACACGGCCACGAAGTCCACCAAGAAGGCTCACAAGAAAAAGGCGAAGAAGACCACCGCAACCGACACAATGTCGGCTCCCAAGTAAGAGCTTTATTGCTAGGTTGTTAACGATTTCACGCGGCCGGCCTTCCCTAGGGAGCGCCGGTCGCGTTTGATTTTCTGCTCTCCAAAACCGATTGCGGCGTCAGGATGATCGCGGGGTACGAACTTCGCTCGGCCTCACAATAGCCGGTCGCGGTGGTCTATTAGACTTGCGCAAATCGAGAACCAAGCGCATAACCAGGTTTTCAATCTGCTCCCGAGCCGCCAGGAATTCTTCCTCGGACTTGCCCATGGGATCCTCCACAGTCCATTCACGGACATCTATCGGCAGGCGCGTGGGCAGTTTGCGCCCGCTAATATTGACAATGAGATCGAAGCCCGACAGCGGCACCTCCTCCAGACTCTTGGGGAAATGCGCTTCGAGGCTGATATTCTTTGCCTCCATCACCTTCTTTGTAAGCGGCTGTATAATCGAGGCGGGGGCGAAGCCCGCGCTCGCAACCTCCATCACATCGGATCCATATTTTCGGGCAAAACCCTCCGCCATTTGGCTGCGCACTGAGTTGCCGATACAAAGAAAGAGAACTTTTCTCACGTATCAACCAGTCTAGCGGACGCGACACAGCTCATACAGAGCGCCCCCCGGTGAGCATTGGGAGCGTGGAGAGCCAGATGACAATGACGCAAAGCGGTGTTAGAGTAAAGAAAATCAAAACCGTTTTCTTCACGATTTTTAGTCTATCGGCAGGGGATAGTCCAGTCGAAAGCACTAGTGAGACCCAAAACCCCTTTCGTATGCAGATCCACACCGATACCCTGTCCGATGTCGCGCGCTACATCGAGCGGGAAAAGAAGAAAGATCTAACCGCCCAGGAACCGAAATTTGACGCATTGATGCGTTACTTCAAGAGGTTCCGGCCCATCACTCCCGGTCTCAGGATGTTGGAGGTGGGAACTGGTATGGGCTGGGTACCAATCATTGCCAAGCAACGCGGCCTGAACTTGCGCGGACTGGAGATCAGTCCCATGTTGGTGGAGGCGGGCAAAGAGTATGGCCGGCAATACGGCGTCGAACCGGATATCGTCTTAGGAAACATCGAAGATTACGACATCGGCGAGAACAGTTACGACATCATCATTGCCAATTCAGTTTTTGAACATATCGAATATTGGCGTCCGGCGCTAAAGACGATGTATACCGGCCTCAAGCCCGGCGGCTTGCTATTCTTCGAATCGACTAATAAGTTCAGTTTGAAATCGGGCGAATATTCGCCCTTGCCCATTTACGGTTGGATGCCGAACTGGATGCGCTATCGATTCCGCCAAAAGGTTCACGGTGAGGATATCATGAAGAACGGCATCGATTTCCATCAGTTCACCTACTGGACATTACGGCGAGCTTTTCGCAAGACCGGCTTTTCCCGGTGGTACGACCGGGTTGACTTGGTTTATCCGGAAGACATTGAAGACCCGAGAAAACGCGCGGTGCTGAAAGCTTGCAAGGGGAATCCGGTACTCAAGCATTTGGTGTTAACGTTCTTTGAAGTGACAACCTTCGTCTGCGTTAAGTGAGAGTTTGCGCGACCTTCTCGACAAAATGCCGGTGCACCGTGTCAACCTTACTCAGTTCCGGATGGAAGGTGGCCACCATGTGTCTGCCCTGTTCCACCAGTACCGGCGTACCCTGGTACTCCGCTAGCACTTTGACATGTGCCCCAACCCGCCGAATGATCGGCGCGCGAATGAACACCGCTTCTGCCGGTTCGCCTGCCAAGAGAATTTGCGCGATGCGGCTGTCAATCTGGCGGCCGTAGCCGTTGCGTTCCACCGTAAGATCCATCAAGCCGAGCGAAGCCTGGGAAGGATTGAGAACCTCCGTCGCCAGCAGAATGGCGCCAGCGCAGGTACCAAAGATCGGCTTGCGCGCACCAAATTCTGCGAGCGGCTGAAAGAGCCCCTCTATGTCGAGCAGCTTGAGCATCGTGGTACTTTCGCCGCCGGGAATCACCAGAGCATCGACGCTGTCGAGTTCCGCCGCCGTGCGAATCTCGACCGCCTGGGCGCCGGCACTTTCGAGCGCGCGGCAATGCGCCTGGAAATCACCTTGCAACGCCAGCACGCCAACCTTCGGTTTAGTTACCATCCGCGAGTCTGCATCAGCTCCGCTTCCGGAATCTTGCTGATATCGAGTCCCGGCATGGCTTCGCCCAGTTCCTCGCTCGCTTCCAGAAGCTTGGCCGGATCTTTGTAATAAGTGGCCGCTTTTACAATCGCTTTGGCGCGCTTTTCCGGATCGGACGATTTGAAAATACCCGAACCCACGAATACCGCTTCCGCGCCCAGCTGCATGACCAGCGCCGCGTCCGCTGGAGTCGCAATGCCACCAGCCGAAAAGTTTGGCACCGGCAGCTTGCCATGCTCGGCAACCCACTGCACGAGTTCCAGGGGAGCCTGTAAATTCTTCGCCGCGTGGAACAGTTCATCCTTGCCCAGCACGGTGAGCTGCTTCATTTCCTTGACGATGGTGCGAATGTGCCGCACCGCTTCCACGATGTTTCCGGAACCCGCTTCGCCCTTGGTGCGAATCATGGCCGCGCCTTCGCCAATGCGCCGCAGCGCTTCGCCTAAATTGCGCGCGCCGCAAACGAAAGGCACTTTATAATCGTGCTTATCGACATGGTGCTCTTCGTCTGCGGGCGTGAGCACTTCGCTTTCGTCGATATAATCGACGCCCAGCACTTCCAGAATGCGCGCTTCGGTGAAGTGGCCGATGCGAACTTTAGCCATCACCGGAATGGTCACGGCCTGCATGATCTCGCGAATCACGCGGATCTGCGACATGCGCGCCACGCCGCCATCTCTGCGTATATCGGATGGAACGCGTTCGAGCGCCATCACGGAACAAGCGCCGGCGCGCTCGGCAATCACGGCTTGCTCGGCGTTGACGACGTCCATGATGACGCCGCCTTTCAGCATTTCGGCCAGGCCGACTTTTAAGCGGAACTGATCGGTTTGGAAGTTCATTAACGGTATTCTCCTTAGAATTTCAAACAAGCGCGGCGACGGGTTCAAGCGGCGCCGCAGTGGCAAACGAGGCGAGTTCGGCGCGCGCCGCCTCGCCTAGAATTTTGAGACCTTGAACGATTTCGGCGGGGCTCAAACCGCCGAAACTGAGTCGGAAAGCGCGGGCATGCGGGCGACGCGCAGAAAAATAATGACCCGGCAAAAAATCGACTCCCAGTTGCGTGGCGCGCCGCAACAGCGATTCCGCCAGCAGCGGCGCAGGCATTTCTACCCACAAACTCATGCCGCCGCTGGGCCGGGTGAAGCGCGAACCTGCCGGCAAAAATCGGGCGCAAGCTTCCAACACGCAAGTTCAGCTTTTCCGCGCCAGTTAGGCGCGTGCGCTCCAGATGCCGCGCCAGCTCGCCCGATTCGGCAAAGCGCAACAGCACCGCTTGCGAAAGTTGATCGGAATGCAAATCGCTCAATTGCTTGGCTTCGGCCAAGCGCGCAATCACCGGTTGCGGCGCAATCACCCAACCTACCCGCAGCCCGGGGAAGGAGACTTTCGAATAGCTGCGCAGCAGAATGCTGTTGCCCGATTCGTCCAGTTCCTTCAGTGTGGGCAATGGGCCGCCTTGATAGCGCAGTTCACTATAGATATCGTTCTCGACCAATACAGCCCCGTAACGCTGCGCCAGGCCCACAATGCGTTTACGGCGCTCCAGTGACAGCGTAGCGCCTGTCGGATTCTGGAAACTAGGAGTGACGACCAGCAGACGGGGCCGGTATTGCTGCAGCACTTCTTCCAGTAGCGCAGGATCGATGCCTTCCGCGTCCATCGGAATGCCGAATACATTGGCTCCGGCGCGCGAGAAAACTCGCACCAAACCGTGGTACACCGGATCTTCCATCGCGACGCCGCTGGCCGCGCCGCGATTTTGGCCAAAAAATAAACGCGCCAAAAGATCCAGCGCTTGCTGACAGCCATTGGTAACGATAAGATCGTCGCTCGAGCGGGCGATCCCTGACGCAATCGCTTGCTCGATCAGGAAACGGCGGAGCGGAGGATGGCCATGGGGCGAGCCAAGCTGGAGAATCTGCGCAGCCTCGGGACCATCGACGACGTCTTTCGTCAAACGCCGGAACGAAGCCAGCGGAAAGGCATCTTGCGCAGGTCGGGAATTTGCAAAGCTGATTTGAATTTTAGAAGTAGCCGGCGCTACGCTTTCCAGCGGTGGAAGCAAGCTCTCCCAATCGGTCTGTTCGGTGCGTGGCGGTTTCGCTGACTTAGCGATAAAGCTGCCTCGCCCCACGTGTCCTTCCAGAATGCCCGATTGTTCGAGCACGGCGTAGGCGGCAGACACAGTGGTACGGTTCAGTCCAAGATGGCCAGCCAATTCGCGAGTGGCTGGCAACTTTTCACCGGATTGGATGGCGCCGGAATCCACAAGTAAACGGATGCCATCTGCCAATTGCTTGTAGATGGGAGTCTCCGTGTGGTGATCCACGATGATTTGGGACAAGTCAGCCAATAAACAAGTCTAGCAAATTGGCTGGCTATATTGGACTGGGAGCTGCTAAATGGCTTGTGTTACACGGTATCCGTGCTACGCTGGATCAGTGGGCTATATGAAGCAAAATTTAACGCTCGCAATTGAAGAGGATTTACTCTTAGCGGCGAGAAAAATTGCGCTCGAGCAAAGAACCAGTGTCAATCAATTGGTACGGGATTACTTGGCCGCGCTGGTTGAGGAGCCCAACCGTCGGCGGTTAGCCAGTGCGAGGCTGAAAAAAATGTTTGAGACAGGTCTGGTGAAGGTTGGCGAAAAAACGTGGAGCCGCGACGACCTCTATGAACGTTGAGGCGAAGCTGAGTTTCGTTGACACCAACGTGCTCGTGTATTGTTTCGAGAGCAGCGACTCGCGCAAGAAGCACCTGGCGCAACAGCTGCTGATCCAGCTGATGGATGACAACCTATTGCGAGTGAGCACGCAAGTATTGCAAGAACTCTTCGTCACCCTAACCAAAAAAGTCAGCCAACGTTGCTCGAGTCAGGAGGCGTTGACGCTTTTGGACGAGTTGGCGGCCTGGCCTGTGATGGTGATCGATTACGCGGCTGTCAGCTCGGCGGTGAGCTTGTCGGCGAACACTGAGATCTCCTTCTGGGACGCGCTCGCGGTTGTCGCGGCGGCGCAGTCCGGCGCGGCGGTGCTCTACACCGAAGACTTGAATGATGGGCAGGAAATTCTCGGCGTCCGAATCAGCAATCCTTTCAAATCGTGATCGATTTCCTGGGCAGGATAGGCTAGAGCAGTAGACGATGTTGCGGCAAACTTTACTCTTACTGCTTCTGCTTACTCCCGCGCCTGGGCTTTTTTCGCAACGGAAGAAGAACGAAGAACCGAAACCGCAGGTTCTGCCTTTGCCACCTGAACTGCCAATGGCGCTGGCGGCCGAAACCGACACACTGGATTTCCACATTTCGCCGCTCCTGCGCTCCGGTGGCTTGGCGGCACAAATTCGCCAGAGTCTCGGCGATTTGATTCGAGACACGCACGGCGAAACCATCGTCAAGCTGCGGGCGTTTGTCGCCGGCGCC
This sequence comes from Bryobacterales bacterium, assembly GCA_963764105.1. GTDB lineage: Bacteria > Acidobacteriota > Terriglobia > Bryobacterales > Bryobacteraceae > Bog-105. The sequence continues at coordinate 31,344 of CAVXRP010000003.1, read as the reverse complement.
GGCGATGCGCGCCGCGTACAAGCCGAAGCAGCCGATCTGTTCACAGAGCGCAAATTGCCTTTGCCCGTTCTAAGCGTTCTGCAAGTGGGTGCTTTGGGCGATGAGGCGGCCAAAGTGGTGATTGAGGCGGTGGTTTCAACCCACAAGCCGGTCAATCCGCACGGCTTGGCTTTCGTCGCGGGACAGACCGGTGCATCGCTCAAGGATGCGGTTGAAAAACTCGCCGGCAGCGTGAAAGCGGCAGGCATTGCACCCGAAAGCTTGCTGACCACCACCTGCTTTACTTCGATGATAGAAAATTACGGCGCTACGCGCGCCAGCCTACTCAGCGCGTTTCCGAACACTTCCGTTAATTTGGTGCAAGCCTTGCGGGACCCACCGAACGATGCGAGCATGTGCGAAGCGATTGGGCAACTTTCGCAAACACCGGCCAAAGAAGTGGTTTGGTTGAGCGACAATCGCACCACGCTGGTGAGTTCGCGGCGCTTAATTTTCACTGGCATGCAACTGACATTCGGCAGCTTTCTGGATGATGCGCAGCAATCGTTCCAACGTTTGGAACGCGCCGCGAGAACGCTGGGCGCGACTGAAGTAGCAGTAGAGGTAAATGCTTTTTCGCTCAATATCTATGCTGGTTCCGCGTTACGTAAGACCACGTCGTTTCCGCCGAGTACGTTTACCATTCAGCGAGTGGAAGGATTGCCTGCCGTCGATGCGTCGGCAGGAATAGAAGCCGTCCTGGCGCCCGACGTACCAGCGCCGGCAGAACACTAAAATTAACCAACGCGGACAACACGAACAACCATGGCGAAGATACTGGTAACGGGCGGGGCGGGATATATTGGCTCGCACGCGCGCTATTTTTTGGAGAAGAGCGGGCACACGGTGGTGGTGCTCGACAATTTAGAGCGGGGCCATGCGGACGCCGTGCCGCAAGGCATGTTACGGCAGGTGGACTTGCGCGATACCGCAGGAGTCAAAAAGGTGCTGGGCGACGAAAAGATTGACGCCGTAATTCACTTCGCCGCCTACGCGTACGTCGGTGAATCTACAGAGAAGCCCGAGATGTATTTTGCGAATAATGTGGGCGGCTCCCTGTCGCTGTTTGAAGCGATGTTGGAAACGGGCGTAAAGTACGTGGTATTTTCCTCGACATGCGCAACCTATGGCGCGGTGGAAAAGTCTCCCATTACCGAAAATCAGCCGTTTGCGCCGATCAATCCTTACGGTGAATCGAAGGTGATGGTAGAGAAAATGCTCGAGTGGCTCGACCGGTTCCGGGAATTGCGCAGTGTGCGGCTGCGCTACTTCAATGCGTGTGGCTGCGAGCCCGGTAGCGGCTTAGGTGAGCGGCACGATCCAGAGACTCATTTGATTCCGCTGGTTTTGCGAGCGGTACAAACGGGCGTGCCCGTGACCGTATTCGGCGACAACTATCCCACCCCGGATGGAACCTGTATCCGCGACTATATTCATGTGAGCGATTTGGCCGAGGCGCATATTTTAGCGGTAGAGTATCTGCTCAAGGGCGGCCGGTCGGATTCATTCAACCTGGGAACAGGCCGCGGCCACTCAGTGAAGGAAGTCCTCTCTGCCGTGCAGCGTGTGAGTGGGCGCATGCCGCCCTACCAGATAGGGTCGCGGCGGGAAGGAGATCCGCCCAAATTAGTGGCGGACGCCAGCAAGATTCAGCGGGAATTGGGCTGGCGCGCCACGAGGACGAATTTGGACGGGATCGTGCGGGATGCTTTATCCTCGCAGAGTTCCTCAGTGTCAATCTAGCGGTCGCTCATCATCCATCGGTAGTGTGTCGAGCTAGTTGGGCGAATGCCTGTGGATCGGTAATCTTTCTGGCGACAAGTGTGGCGCCCGCTCCGGCGCAATCGCCCACGCAACGAAGCCCAGGAGCGACGTCAGCATCGCAGGTTCCGCTTTCGGGCCGCGGTGGGCAAACAGGCACAGTGATTGTCAATCAGTCGACAACCAATGCAGGTGGAGGGAATTCAGTCGATCTGATCCAAAGTTCCATCAATGTGCAAGGCCCTTATAGCGGCAGCGCCGCACAAGGAACAAATAGCGGGACCGTGCTCTCGTTGACGTTAAACGAGGCTTTGCAGCTCGGACTGCGCTTTAACCTTGGTGCGATTAATCAGTCTCAAATAGCCGGCCAAGCGGAGGGGCAGAGGCGGGTGGCGCGCAGCATGCTGCTGCCGAATGTCGACACGGTGGTGAATGAAACCGTGGAACAGTTGAACCTGCGCACGGCGGGCGTCTTGGAGCCGAACTTTCCGCTGGCGGTTGGTCCATTCAATTTTTTCGATGCAAGGGCGGCTCGTTTGCGACAGAGCGTGTTCGATCTGGTGCGAATCCACAATTACCGTAGCGCGGGTGAGAACAGCAAGAGCGCGCTCGAATCTGTTCGCGACAGCCGGGATCTGGTGGTGCTGGCGGTCGGCGGATCTTATTTGCAGATAGTAGCAACTCTCGCCCGGACGGCAGCGGCGCTGGCGCAAGTGGAAAGCTCACGTGCGATTTTCCAGCAGGCGACCGACCGGCTGGCGGCCGGTCTGAATGCGCGGATTGATGCGACGCGCTCGGAAGTGCAACTCGATACGGACGAGGAGCGTTTGCGAAGCTTGCAGGCCGATGTGGAGCGGCAGAAGCTCAACCTGGCGCGGCTGACGGGGTTGCCGAGGGGGCAGAAGTTTACGATCGCCGACGACTTTCCTTATGTGCCGCTGGGCGATTTGACTTTGGAGCAAGCGCTGGCAGAGGCCGACCGCAACCGTTTCGACTTAAAGGCAGCAGCCGCGGGCGTGAAGGCCGCGGAAGAGTCGCTCAAGGCGGCGCACGCCGAGCGGATGCCGAATCTCACACTCGCCGCAGACTATGGAGCACAGGGGTTGCGACCCACGGCGGAAGCCCACGGCGTGTTTACAGTTTCCGGCACCCTAACGGTGCCGCTCTATGAAGGCGGACGGGTGCGCGGCGATATAGCGCAAGCGAGCGCGTCGCTCGCTGCCAGAATCGCGGAGCGGGATGATGTTCGCGGGCGGATCGATCAAGAGGTCCGGGAGGCCTACATCGATTTGGGCGCGGCCACCGATCAGGTCGGAGTCGCGCGGCGAAACGTGGACCTGGCGCATGACACCCTCAATCAAGCGCGCGATCGCTTTATCGCGGGAATTGCCGACACAGTAGAAGTGATCCAAGCGCAACAATTCGTTGTTCAGGCGGAGAACGACTACATCAGCGCGGTTTTTGAACACAACCTTGCCAAAGTCTCGTTGGCGCGAGCACTGGGGAACGCCGAGCAGGGAATGCAACAGTTTCTGAGAAAGTAACCATGGCCGATCCGACCCTGGCAGAGACGCAAACTTTACACGATGAGCAAATCCGGCTGCGAACGGAGCTGGAATCGTTGCGGCGCCAGCATGAGGAGTTGCAGCGGCAGGTAGCAGGAAAAGAGAGTTCAAACGGCAACGAGTCCGCTGAGAAGAGCGAGAAGAAAGATGACGGAGGTCAACAAGCTAAGAACGACAACGAGGAGAAGAAAGACAAACCGAAGGAGGCGGTGGCCACCAGAGCGCGCAACTGGGTCAAGGCTCATCCTCTGGCAGTCATCCTCGGTTCCATTGGGCTCATCGTCCTACTGATTGCGGGATATCTCCTATTACGGTATCTGGAAAGCTATGAAAGCACCGATGATGCGGAAGTGGATGGGCACACAGACCCCATCAGCAGTCGCATTATGGGAGATGTCGTCGGCGTTTACGTGGAGAACACGCAGCACGTAAAGAAAGGCCAGGTCGTTGTAGACCTGGACCCGCGCGACTACCAGACGGCGCTGGCGCAGGCACGGGCCAATTTGGCACAGGCCGAAGCTGCTTTGCGGGCGCAAGCACCCAATGTGCCAATTACCACCACCACCCAGGAAACACAGGTTAAGACATCAGGGCTTGATGTGGCCAGCGCGGAAGCGGCCCTCAGTGGAGCGCAGCAAAGTCTCGCCTCCGCAACGGCGGATCTCCAACAGGCCGAAGCGAACGCGGCCAACGCAGCCAGAGAGGCGGAACGTTATGGTCAACTGGTCGGCAAGCAAGAAGTCTCACGCGAACAGTACGATCAAAAAGTAACCGCCGCTCGCGCGGAGGAGGCGGTCGTAGCCTCGCGGCGCGCGAACGTCGATGCGACAGCTAAGACCGTCGAGCAACGTCTCGCGGGAGTGGATCAAGCGCGCCAACGATACCTCGAAGCGAAGAGCAACGAACCTCGCAACGTAGCGGTGCAGCACGCCACGGTGGCGACGCGGTTGGCAAACGTCGAAGCCGCGCAAGCGCAGGTGGCGCAGGCTACCCTCAACTTGCAATACTGCAAGATACTCGCGCCGGCCGACGGCGTGGTCGGCGACAAGACAGTCGAAGTGGGCGAACATGTTGCTCCCGGCCAGGAGATGTTTGCGATCACCCAGACGAACGATATCTGGGTGACCGCCAATTTGAAGGAAACGCAGATTCGCAATATGCGCCCCGGACAGTCAGTCACCATCCATGTGGATGCACTTTCACAAGATTTCAATGGTTATGTGGAAGGCTTCCCGGGCGCCACCGGAGCCACCTATAGCCTTCTTCCGCCTGAGAATGCCACCGGAAACTACGTAAAAGTCGTGCAACGTTTGCAGGTCCGCATTCGCTTCAAAGCGGGGCAGCCGCATGCCGAGCGGCTACGTCCGGGCATGTCAGTGGAACCTAAGATCTGGGTCAACACGCAATGACTCCCAATGGACAGTGGCGACCGAGTCATAGTCCTTGGTTGATTGCCATCTCCGTAATGATGGCCACCTTCATGGAAGTCATCGATACCAGCATCGCGAGCGTGGCGGTGCCCTATATCGCCGGGAGCGTGTCATCGACTAATAATCAAGCCGAATGGGTCTTAACGGTTTATTTGATTGCTAATGCCGTCTTTCTGCCTTCGAGCAATTGGTTCTCCGAAAAATTCGGGCGCAAGCGCTTTCTAATGATTTCAATCATGGTTTTCACCGCTGCGTCGTTTGCCTGCGGGATTGCCCATAGCCTTACTTTTATCCTGTGTGCGCGCGCGGTACAAGGCGCGGGCGGAGGAGCGTTGCAGCCACTCTCGCAATCGATCTTGATTGAAAGCTTTCCGCCTGAGAAGCGCGGGCAAGCTCTCGCCTTGTACGCGGTCGGCGTGGTTGTTGCGCCGGTCATCGGTCCCACGCTCGGCGGCTGGTTGACCGATACTGCTTCCTGGCGCTGGGCCTTTTACATCAACATCCCCATCGGCCTGCTGGCGCTGTTATTGCAGAGCCGTTTCCTGGAAGATCCTCCCTATATCAAGAACGCCAAACCCGGACGTTTGGACGGCGTCGGCCTCGGCTTCCTGGCGATCTGGTCCGCCTGCCTGCAATTCGTTTGCGACAAGGGGCAAGAAGACGATTGGTTTGGCAGCAGCAAGATTCGCTGGGCGTTTGCCGTCTTTCTTATCACGTTCGGCTTGTTCATCGCCCGCGAGCTGCTGCACAAAAAGCCGCTGGTTGACATCCGCGCATTGGCTAACCGCAATCTGGCTATTGGCTCGCTGCTGATCTTCGTCTTAGGCGGCGGTATCTATGCCATCACCACGATCCTGCCGCTCTTCTATCAAACGCTACTCGGTTACGACGCGACTCATGCGGGACTGTCTGTGAGCCCGCGCGGCCTCGGCTCTATCTTTGCCGCCTTTACCGTGGGCATCCTCTCGGCAAAGGTCGATCCGCGGAAATTGGTTGCTATCGGTTTCAGCGTCTTCGCGATTGCCAGTTTATGGACGGCCAACATGACTCTCGAGATTGGCCCCTATTCCCTGCTCTGGCCCATCATTATTAGCGGTGCGGCCATGAGCCTGACCTTTGTCCCGCTATCCAATGTGGCCCTCGGCACCATGCCGCAGGACCAGATCGGAAACGCGAGCGGTATTTTCAACCTGCTGCGGAATATTGGCGGGAGCATCGGCATCTCCACAGCTAACACCATCGCGCAGCGCCATCTGCAATCTCATCGGAACGAGATTGTTCACTCGCTTTCCAATGCCAACCCCATTCTGTATGGAGTCATCGGCAACCTGACAAAAATTATGCAGTTGCATGCGGGTCCACAACGTGCGCTGCTGCGCGCCTACGCCCTCACCAATTCTGGCCTAGACAAGCAAGCGCAATTGTGGGCTTATGTGGACGATTTTCGATACCTGGCGCTAGCAGTGGCGGTATGCGTGCCGCTGGCGTTTGTTCTTAAAAAGACCAGTGGATCCGGCGCAGGCGCGGCCTAAACCGCTTGGCAAAAACTCCAATTTCGTACCGCCCGTTACGACAGACAAACTCTCGCTGAGCCGCCGCTGCGAGAGCGCGGCAACGATATAGTCCAGTTTCAAGCGGTTTTTTCAAGGGAGTGGTTACCCTACTAGCTAGGACCAACTGCGACTTATCGTGCTATGCCGCCGCAGCCTTTTCCGCTGGCTCGTTGTGCTGCGGTTTGGTCTCGGGCATCCTGGTTTGATATAGAAGACCTCCGGCAACCGCTACGATGGTCAATCCACAGAAACTGGCGTTGAAACCCAGGCCTTTCGCGATCCAGCCGAAAAGGCTGTTGCTAAGAACGCCTCCCAGACCCATGGAAGACTGCACAGCCCCCTGCACAAAGTTAAAGCGTCCGGTCCCCTTAGCGAGGTCAGCCGTAACGAGAGTTAGCAAGACTCCGTAGAGACCCATCGCTACACCATCCAATGCCTGCAATGAGATCAAGTAGAAGCCGTTGTGACTGACAACGGTCAGCGCGTTGCGGAGGGCCAGCGCGGCGAAACCGATGAGGAAAAGAGGTTTGCGGCCCCACTGATCGGCCAATTTTCCGGCCAAGATGGCGACGCCAATCATTGCGGTTTCGGCGACAATCACCATGGCGGCTACCTGCCAGGCGGACGATTGACCTTTCTTTCCCTGGGACAGAATTTCTCCGACGAGCGGGAGCGTGGCGGCGTTGGCGAAGTAATAGAGGACGACGCAGGCGGTAAACGTGAGAATTCGCTTGTCACTGGCCAGATCGCGCCAGCCACTCCGCTGCTTCGGTTGGTTATCCCCACCTTCCTCCTGACCGCCACGGGCGGCTTCGTAATCGACATGCTCTTCGCGAATGAAAAAGACAGAGGGGATCATGCCGGCGGCGAACACCGCAGCGGCGATAAAGATGCCTTGCAGCGCTAGCAGTGTTCCGACTGCGCCTGCGGCGATGGCGAAGAAGACATTGCCGGTGTGGGTAAAGGTTTCATTGCGCGCCACACGGTTAGAGAGGTCGTCTTTGCCAACCATACCGAGGGCGAAAGCGGCGGTAGCAGCGGGAAAGATTGTGACGGCGAGCCCAATGATGACTTGGACGACGATCTGCATCGTGTAGTTGGGCAGAGTAACGATGCCGACGGCGCCCAAGGCGACAATGAATCCCGCTAAAGCCGTCAACAAACGCTTATGATGAGACTCATCCACCCAGTGGCCAGCCGCTGTCTGTAAGGCGATGCCCGATAGCGACTGACATGCGATGAGAACGCCGATCTGGCCGGGGTTCCAATGACGGGCCGAAGTATAGTAGATGGCCATGAACGGCCCGAGACCGGTTTGGATGCCGGCATTGCAGAAGTTCAAGGCGTCGAGGGCGCGCAGGCTACCCGTTTTCTCTGCAGGCACTATGTTTTCCACCTCATGCGAACGGTTACTCCATGCATACGAGAGGTTTGGCGATGTCCTCGAGTGATTTTTTTTCGGCATCGACGCCGGCGACCCATTCCACCAAGCCACCGGCGGCTATGACAACCGCTCCCACGATGTAACCCCAAAAGAGGAGAGCGCGTGAACCGGTGCCGACAATGTAGCCATATAGGGCGGGTCCGGCGACGCCACCAACTAGAGTTCCACAGGCATAGAAGATGGAAATGGCGACGGCGCGTATCTCCAAAGGGAAGATCTCACTTACGGTGAGGTAAGCAGAGCTGGCAGCGGAGGAGGCGACGAAGAAGGTCACACTCCAACAAATGGCCTGAGTGAGTGAAGTGAGAACGCCGAGCCGAAAGAGCCAGGCCGTGATGGCCAAAAGCACGCCCGATCCGACATAGGTGGCGACAATCATGGGCCGGCGACCAATGCTGTCGAAAAAGCGGCCGAGAGTAATCGGTCCGAGCCAATTACCGAGCGCCAGAGGGACTAGAAAAAGGCCCAGCTTTTCCGCCGGGACGCCGTAATACCTTAACAAGACGAGCCCATAAGTGAAAAGTACAGCGTTATAGAAAAACGCCTGAGTGACCATCAAAGTGAAACCAAGGAAAGAACGCTTGGCGTTTCGTTTGGCCATGGCGTCCCAAATCTCGCGGAGTGGCGTGGTTTTTCTTGCGGCGAGCTTGATGGTGTGTTGGGCCGCGGGGAGTTCACGAGCGCCGGAGGCTACCACCTTTTTTTCAATCTCATCCACTACCGCTTCCGCTTCCCCTTTTTCGCCATGAATCATCAGCCACCGCGGGCTTTCGGGCACATAGCGTCGCAGAAACAGAACTACGATGCCAATCAGCGCGCCGGTGCCAAATGCCAACCGCCAGCTGAAAGTAGGAGGAAGGACGCCAGTATCGAGCAGCAGCAAAGACGCCCCAGAACCGAGCGCGGCGCCCGCCCAGAAAGTGGAATTGATCATCAAATCAACGTGCCCCCGAACCCGCGCCGGAATGAGCTCATCGATGGCCGAATTCACCGCCGCATACTCGCCTCCGATGCCGGCGCCAGTCAATGCGCGGAAGAAGGTAAAGGATGCGAAGTTCCACGAGAACGCCGTCGCGCCGGTGGCACAAAGGTAAAGCAAAATGGTGATACTGAAGAGCTTCTTTCTGCCCCAGCGGTCGGTGAGATAGCCGAAGAGCAGAGCGCCTGCGACACAGCCCGCCAGATAATAGGTGGCACTGAGTCCGAGGTCGGCGTCGGTGAGGGCCAGGGTATCTTTGCGTTTCAAAATTCCGGCGAGTGACCCAGCGAGGTTGCCTTCCAGTCCATCGAGCAGCCAAGTGATGCCAAGCGCGATAACGATGAGCAGGTGCCAGCGACTCCATGGGAGACGATCAAGGCGTGCCGGGATGTTCGTCTCAATACACTCGGACCGCGAAGCTCTAGCTGGCGAGGACATAAACGCGTCACGGACGGGCGACACCAGTGAGACATCGAATAGGTCGAGCGCGTTACGTTGGGGCGAGCCCGCAAAATTGCCAAAGCCGGGCGGTTCGCTTGAATTACAAGGCGGGCTCGGGATCAAGTGTCGCCCGAATGTCCGCGGGAGTTCACCCCGGTTATTCGAATATCAACCGCGACCAAAAAGCTTGTCGATTGAGGCAAGCTGATCGGCTGGAACACGCACGCGAACCATTTGTTCGGATCCGGCGTATTCCAGCCGCCGCTGCAGATATTCAATAAGCGTGTCGGATAGCCGCTGCTCTTTTGCTACTAATAAGATGCCTGTTTCGCCGTTGACGTCGGCGTCGAGGACCATTCCGCAGGCGAGGCGATGGGATGGGATCGTCCGGCAGTTGCTGGCAGTCGCGGAGAACTCGATTTCCGCAGCGGCTTTTAGCAGCGACGGATGGTAGCCGTTTGCACTTAGCTTTAGCAACAGGGCGGTTTTGGCAAGCCCGCGGGAAATGCCGTCTTCTATTTCGACGGCCAGTTTAAGGAGATAAGATCCAAGGGTGAGACGATCAAAATCGTCAAGTTCCATCCCGGCGGGCATAATTCCATTTGGCGTCGTTTGCCGGGCTATCATCTGGGCGACCAGTTCCAGGCGCGGCACTTTCCCTAGCAGCCGTCCGCCAGCCTCCGGGTGCGACTGATAAATCGCGCTTTCCCTTTCCGACAAGCCTTCCCCCTTGCTGACCTTTCTCAGGATGTCGAGGGGAATCGTAATGCAACCGATGTGACAAAGCATGGCGGCGATTTCGAACTCCCACGCGTCGGGTGGATTGATAGCGGCAATTAATTCTTTGGCTACCCGGTAAACGAAGTTGGCGCGGGCGAAGGCGACCGGTTGGACGAGGTTAAGAATCTCAGTCAGAACCTCCATGCTTCCGCGTAAAGTTCGCTCAAGCACCAACTTCTCGGCCTTCGCTAACTCGTGGTGCCGCACTGCCTCTCCCAGGGTGTTTTCCATTGTCAGCGCCGGACAGGGCTTTGTGAGAAAGCGGAAGATCTGGCCTTTGTTCACTGCGGCAGCCGCCCCCTTCATATCGGCCTCGCCCGTCAGTAAAATGCGCGCGCTGTCGGGCCACTTAGCAGCGGTTTGAGACAGAAAGTCCGCCCCGTTCATAACGGGCATGCGGTAGTCGGAGACGATGACGGCGAAGGACGGATCTTTTTGCAGGATCTGCAGGGCTAAGTCGGCGCTCGGCGCAGTCACAACCTCATAGCTCTTGCGAAGATTGCGCTGTAAGGCGCTTAGAACATTCTCATCGTCATCTACGAACAGAATCTTGCTGGCCATCCAAGTGTAACTCCTTTTCCGGTTACCGCCCTGCGCCATTGATGGGAAGTCGAACATGGAAGGTTGTTCCCACGCCAACCGCTGTCTCAAAGGTCAATGAGCCTGCATGTCTATCGACCACAAAGGTGCGGCAGATTGCCAATCCCTGCCCTGTTCCGCGGCCCACCTCTTTCGTGGTGAAGAAAGGATCGAATATGCGGTTATGCAGCGCCGGGGGAATACCTCCGCCAGTGTCTTTAATGGAAATCACCACGCTATCGGCATCTTGTCGCGTGCGAATGGTGATGGCACCCCGGCACACGGTGCCTTTCACTACATCGGAGATGGCGTGCGCCGCGTTAACCAGCAAATTGAGGAAGACTTGATTAATTTCGCTAATCTCGCAGACGACCAGCGGCAGTTCTTGAAAATGAGTTTCAACGTGGGCGACCAGCTTGAACTCGTTCCTTGCCACCACAAGAACGTTTTCGAGCGACTTGTTGATATCAGCCGGGGCTTGGCTTTCCGCGCCGGGGTGGGCGAAGTCCTTCATAGCCCGAACGATGCGAGCCACCTGTGCCACACCGTCCAACGTCTGGCTCAACGCTTTAGGCACCTCCGGAAAGAGGTACGCGAGATCGGCTTCTTCCTCGGCCTGCCTCAATTCGCGGTGTTCCGGCGAGGCTGCGCCAACCGAGACTTCAAAAATCTTCCGATATTTCGCGTGAAGCGCTAGAAGCGCAGTGAAGGACTGATTCAGGAAGTGTGTATTGTCCCCTACGAATTGAATGGGAGTATTGATTTCGTGCGCAATCCCTGCGGCGAGGGTTCCCACCGCTTCTAACTTCTGAGAGTGCCTAAGTTCTAGCTCTAGGCGCTTTTTTTCTGTAACGTCGTGGACGCTGACCAATGCAGCCTGGCTGGCGCCGGATTCGACTTTGCCCCAGCGTACTTCTACATCGATCGTAGTTCCATTTTTGGTACGGTGGCGGGCTTCAGCGTCAACGGGCGTTGGGTTGCCGGTTTCCCCGAAAACCAATCCTGCGGCCGGTCCTTCCCATATATCGGTGATCCTCATACCCAGGAATTCCTCACGGCTAAACCCGTAATGGCTCACGGCGGATTCGTTGGCTTCCAAAATCTGCAAGGTCACCGTATCGAAGGCCCACACTGGCTCGGGAATCGTGGAGAAGAACAGGCGGAAACGTTCCTCATTCTTGCGCAACGCCTCCTGCACCCGTTTACGGCCATCAAGAGCGTTCTCCAGTTCCAGCACGCGGCTGCTGAGCGTGAGTTGCAAGCCGGCAACGCGGCTACCTACTTTAACCCTCGCCTTCAATTCCGCAACCTTGAACGGTTTTTGGATGTACTCGTCGGCGCCCGCTTCCAGCGCTTCCACCAGGCCAGTTTCGCTATCTTTGCCGGTGAGCATGATGATATAGGTCGGGATCGGCTGCGATCGCGCCCGCACGCGGCGGACAACGTCCAAACCATCCATCCTTGGCATAAACCAATCGAGGATGGCCATGGCTGGGATCTGTGGACCTTCGAAGACTGCACAGGCTTCGATGCCATCCTTCGCTTGAATCACCTCGAATCCCCACCTTCCCAGAATGGTGGCGAGCAAACTTCGGGAAGAGCTATCGTCGTCCGCGACCAGGATTCTCAAGTTTCTCCAAGGGCTTATTCACAAACATGGCGATCTTCCGTTTATTCGTGGCTAATTCGTGATTTGGAAAGTGGGCTGCGCACACCAATCCTCTATTCTGTTATCGGCTTTGGACTGCCGCCAAAATAGGAATTTTCCAATCAACTAAGCTGTGTTGGTTGAATTACCAGCGTATCTTTTTCAGCCGCCAAATCTCTATGTTTACGGTACTTCCAAAGAATGCCTGTTTCGAAGATCCCGCAAACCACTGCTTGCCCCTTTTCGCGCACCATGCCTGTGGGAGCCGAGTTTTCATCGGAAGCCGGGGGCACGGATTTTCGCGTTTGGGCGCCTAACGGCAAGACGGCGGCGGTAGTCTTTGAGAATTCGTACGATCGATTGCCGATGTCCTGTGACGATAGCTACTTTGCAGCGTTTGGTAGAGACGTCGTAGCAGGGCAGCGGTACAAATACCAGCTCGACGAGGGCGAAGCTTTCCCTGATCCAGCTTCTCGCTGGCAGCCTGCGGGTCCGCATGGATTTTCAGCCGTGGTCGATTCTTCAGGCTTTCCATGGTCTGATGCGGACTGGCCGGGCATCAAGCTCCCGGGGCAGGTGATTTACGAACTCCATTTGGGCACTTTTACCGCAGGCGGTTCGTGGAAATCGGCGGCACAACAATTACAGTTTCTGCAAGAGACCGGTATCACCCTGATAGAAGTGATGCCGGTGGCCGAGTTTCCCGGAAAATTCGGCTGGGGCTACGACGGCGTACAGCCCTATGCTCCCGCGTCCATCTATGGGACGCCGGATGATATGCGAACGTTCGTCAACCAGGCGCATGCCATCGGTTTAGGTGTCATCCTCGACGTCGTTTATAACCACATTGGGCCGGATGGGAACTATCTCACCAAGTTCTCACCCTACTATCTCTCAAAGAAACACACGACTGATTGGGGGGAAGGGTTGAACTTCGATGGCGAACACAGTGGACCGGTTCGCGAGTTTTTCCGGGAGAACGCGGCGTATTGGATTCGAGAGTTTCACCTGGACGGCCTGCGGCTAGATGCGACGCAGGATATCTATGATGAATCGAAGACGCACATGCTGGCGGAGATAGGAGTAGCGGCGCGCGGAGCGGCGGGCAACCGGGACATTATCATTATCGGCGAGAATGAACGCCAGGACACGCGGCTTTTGAAGCCACTGACAGATGGAGGTTACGGGTTGGATGCGCTCTGGAATGACGACTTTCATCATTCGGCGGTTGTCGCACTCACCGGCCATGCGGATGCTTATTATAGCGACTACCGAGGTACGCCGCAGGAACTGCTTTCGGCGGTGAAATACGGTTACTTGTTCCAGGGTCAATGGTATGAGTGGCAAAATGCCCGGCGTGGACATTCCACGCTGGGCCTGCCCCGGGCGTCCATGATCAACTTCATTGAAAATCACGATCAGATAGCGAATTCGGCGCGCGGTCAAAGGCTGCATCAGTTCACCGCGCCCGGCCAGTATCGGGCGCTGACCGCCCTAATGTTGCTCTCGCCAGGGACGCCTATGCTCTTTCAAGGACAGGAGTTTGGCGCATCCAGTCCCTTTCTTTACTTTGCGAATCATAAACCGGATCTCGCGAGCAAAATCAGAGAGGGAAGGAAAGAGTTTCTGAGTCAGTGGCGAACCTTGCGATCTCCCGACATTCAGAGTGTTTTTGCAGACCCGGGCTTGAAGGAGACTTTCGAACGGTCGCGGCTGGATCATTCCGAAGCGAGCCGGCATTCGGAGATCTATCAACTCCATTGCGATTTATTGCGCTTGCGAAAAGAAGATGCGGTGATCTCGCGCCAGGGCCAAGACGGAATTGATGGCGCCGTGTTGTCGCAAGATTGCTTTGTCGTACGGTTCTTTACCCGCGAAATGGACAATGACCGGCTCCTGGTGGTGAATCTGGGAGTTGAACTGGAGTTCCGTCCTTCACCCGAGCCTTTATTGGGACCGCCCGAAAGCCTGGCATGGCGAACCTTATGGTCAAGTGAAGATCCGCGATATGGGGGAAACGGGACTGCGGCGTTAGATAGCGAAAAGAACTGGCGAATTCCGGGATACGCGGCAGTGCTTTTGCGGGCGGAGCCGCCTTCGAAATGAAACCGATAGTTAGCAGAAATACCGCTAAAGCTTTTACTGAAGAAGAGCTGCACAAAGCCGTTGAAACGGAATGGCTAGTGACAAATGGACTGGGAGGGTATGCTTCTGGCACAGTGAGCGGGACTCTCACTCGTGTCTTCCATGGCTATCTCGTCGCAGCCCTGCCGTCTCCGCTGGGACGCACGATGATGCTCAACGACATTCTGGAGGAAGTTGTGTTCCCCGATGACAGCCGGGTGGCGCTCCATGGGTTGTTACGGTTGGACAAGGACCAGCGGGACTGCGCACAATATCTGGAAAGCTTCCGCTTGGATGCCGCCTTACCGGTTTGGTCTTATGCGTTCAGAGGTATCGCGCTCGAAAAGAGGCTGGTGTTGCCACACCGGGAGAATACCGTCTATGTGAGCTACCGGCTGACCCAGGGGACGGGCCCGGTCAGGCTGCATCTGCGGCCGGCCGTGAACATGCGCGAGCACGAAGCTCCGGTGAATTCCCCCATTGAAAACTACACGGTCACAATCCGCAAAGATCGCTATGAGTTGCAGGCCGAGGGCGATCTGCCGCCTCTGCGCTTGAAGGTTCTGGGAGAGGATGCTTCTTTTTCTATGGACCCGCACCGCATTACGGACGTTGTCTACAACATAGAGCGCTCACGTGGGTACATCTGGCACGGCGATTTATGGAGTCCTGGCTATTTTTCTCTTTCCCTTGATTCTTCGAAAGAAGGGTCGTTGGTGGCGTCGACCGAGAGTTGGGATGTCATGCAGGCGTTAGATCCACAACAGGCGTGGGAAGCTGAGCAGGATCGGAAATCGCGTTTGCTGAGGGAAGCTCATCCTAAAGCATGTGGCTGGGTGTGCCGGGAACTGGTCTGGGCCGCCGACCAGTTCATCTATACGCCCGTGGGACGCCAAGCCGACACAGCTCGGGCGCGCGCCGCCGGCGATGAGATTCGCAGTGTCATAGCCGGCTATCACTGGTTCACTGACTGGGGCCGCGACACCATGATCAGCCTGGAGGGACTCACGCTCACAACCGGGCGGCAGGAGGAGGCCGGCTACATCCTCCGCACCTTTGCCCATTCCATTAAAGATGGATTGATTCCCAACATGTTTCCAGAAGGGCAAGCCGCGGGTTTGTATCATACGGCGGATGCAACACTCTGGTTCTTTCACGCTTGTCAGCGCTATTTGCAACTCACTGGCGACCAGCGCCTGTTGAGTGCCCTATTGGCCAATTTTGTTGATATCGTGGAACACCATCTGCGGGGGACCAGATTCAATATCCATGTGGATCACGCTGACGGTCTGCTCGTGCAGGGGCAGGAGGGATATCAATTGACATGGATGGACGCGAAGGTGGATGGCTGGGTGGTTACCCCGCGGCGCGGCAAGGCCGTGGAAATCAACGCCCTCTGGTATAACGCATTGCGGCTTTTGGAAGGGTGGCTGCGGCAGGCGAAGCGTGATGAGGAGGCGGCCACAATGGCAGGGCATGCCGAGCGGGCCCGGAAGTCGTTCAATAGGCGATTCTGGAATGAAGAGCGGGGTTATTTGTACGACGTCATCGACGGGGAGAATGGGCAATGCGATTCGCGCTGCCGTCCCAACCAGTTGTTTGCCGTCTCACTGGATCATCCCGTTCTCGACGAAGACAAATGGAAAGCAGTGTTGAAAGCAGCCAAGGACAAACTGCTGACACCTGTCGGTTTACGTTCGCTGGCGCCGGGTGAACCCGACTTCAAGGCGAAATATGATGGCGATTTGTGCTCGCGCGATGCGGCTTATCATCAGGGCACGGTGTGGGCGTGGCTCATAGGACCCTTTATCGACGCGTGGTTGAAAGTGCATCCCAACGATTACCAAACAGCACGGGGATTTCTCAGCGACTTCGCAGAACGTATGCGCGAGGGGCCATGCGTGGGGTCCATTGCCGAAATCTTCGATGCCGAGCCGCCCTTCACGGCACGCGGCTGCTGCGCCCAGGCGTGGAGTGTGGCTGAGGTGTTGCGTTCCTTCGTCAAAACAAATAGCGCGTAAAATGAGCAGACGTGGATTGCGAAGTCGCCATCATCGGCGCCGGGGTAGCTGGTTTAGCCGCTGCAGCTGCGCTTGCACAGAGCGGCATGACGGTGCGCTGTCTCGAAGCTACTTCCTATATCGGCGGCCGTATTCGGACCGTTCACGACCCACTCAACTCGTTTCCGATTGAGCTGGGCGCGGAATTTGTGCATGGACTTCCGCCCGAAACCTGGGAGATCGTTCGACGGGCGGGCTTGAAGATTTACGAGCACAGTGCTAAGTGTTACTCCGCGAGGGAGGGCGGAGCGGACAAAGTGTTCGCGGCAGCCGCGAAGTCACGACGGCGAGGCGACGAGAGCTTCGAACAGTTTTTGCGTCGTTCACGCTATCCTGCTCAGGCGAAAATGCGAGCCGCACGGCAAGTGGAAGGGTTCGATGCGGCACGCCAGGAGTTGATCAGCCTCGCATCTTTGAAACTCGAGTGGAAGGCTGCGGAAGAAATCGACGGAGATCGCTCGTTCCGATTGATCGATGGCTACGACTCGGTCGTTTGTAATTTGGTTCACTCGATTCCCGGCTGGCGATCGGTGGTGCAACTCAATTCAGTTGTGGAGCGAGTGAACTGGCGCCGGGATCGCGTTGTGGTGACTTATCGCGACACACTGGATGACGCTCGGCGAGAGGTAACATGCCGGAAGCTGATTGTGACAGTGTCGCTGGGAGTTCTACAGGCAGATTCAGGGAGTATCGGGGCGATTGTGTTTGATCCATCTCCGATGAATCCGCTCAAAGCCGCGCGTGCACTCATCTTAGGACACGCTTTTCGAGTCACCCTGCGATTTAGCGAGGCGTTCTGGGAGGAAGACAAACGATTCCGGCAAGTCGGTTTTTTCTTTTCCGGGGAGAAGCTCTTTCCCACGTGGTGGACAACGCAACCGGTAGCCACACCAATTCTGACCGGCTGGACAGCGGGCGAAGCGGCGGACGATCTCTTGAAGGGCACGTCGAAAGCGATTGAAAAGCAGGCTCTCGCCTCAATCAGGCGGATTCTGGGACGGCCGATTCCAAGGCCTTTGTCCACACACTTTCACGATTGGAGCAGCGATCCCTTTTTCCGAGGCGCTTATAGTTACGTACCGGCGCATGCTCTCCCCGCGCGCCGAGCGCTGGCCCAGTCGGTCGAGGCGACGCTCTTTTTTGCAGGTGAGGCAACGGAGACAAGCGGGAATGCTGCGACCGTACATGGAGCCATCGCCGCCGGTATTCAGGCCGCTGATAGGGTTAGAAACATTCGTCGCAAGAAACTGTCTAACAACCTGGAAGAGGAGGAAGTATGAGCCACTACGGCGATCATGACGGCAAATCGACCACATCGTCGGCCGTTGACAAAGAGCATTACCCCGAGTTTAACGCTGAACACAGCACGAACGGAATGAAAGGACCCACCCAATCGGAGATAGCACGCTTGGCCTACCAACTCTGGGAGGAGCGCGGGCGACCCAACGATGCGCATGAACAAGATTGGCTGGAAGCGGAACGGCGTCTGAAGGAGGAAAGAGAGACTCCGCAAGACTACCGGATCATGAAAGAGCAGCAAGGGTCGGTGCAGAGGTGAGAGAGTGGCGGTCGGGTGACGCTGCCGGTCGCTTCGTCTAAGACTGATGCTCTTTCATTGCGTCGGCGAAATCGGTGAATAGGTAGTGGGAATCATGTGGGCCGGGCGCGGCCTCAGGGTGGTATTGCACGCAGAATACGGGATGGTTGCGGTTACGCATACCCTCGACAGTTTCGTCGTTGAGATTTAAGTGAGTGATGGCGACCTCTGAATCCGGGAGGGAGTGAGGGTCGACACAGAACCCATGGTTTTGCGAAGTGATCTCCACTTTGTTGGTGCGGTAATTGACAACCGGGTGATTGGCGCCGTGGTGGCCAAATTTGAGCTTGTAGGTTTTGCCGCCGAAGGCGAGACCGAGGATTTGATGTCCGAGGCAGATGCCAAAGATAGGGACTTGGCCAATAAGTTTTCGGACTTGCTTGGCTTGGTGTTCTAGAGGTTCGGGATCGCCAGGGCCGTTGGATAGGAAGACGCCAGTGGGTTTCAGAGAGAGAACGTCCTCGGCAGTGGTATCGGCCGGGACAACCGTGACGCGCGACCCAATTTCGACGAGATGTCGGAGGATGTTGCGTTTGATGCCGTAATCATAGGCGACGACGTGAAAGCGCTGTTCGGCGGCCGAGGCACGTTTGTCGGAGGGAGAAACGGCGTCAATGCCGTGGGTCCATTCATAGGCTTGGGAGGAACTGACGCGCGAGACGAGGTTCTGGCCAGCCATGGAGGGTGAGGCTTTCGCGGCGTCGGTAAGGGCGGCAAGGTCGTGTTCGCCGACAGCGATGATGCCTCGCTTGGCCCCATGGTCGCGCAGGTGACGGACAAGACGGCGGGTATCGACTTCGGAGATCACGGGGATGCCGCTTTTCGACAGAAAGTGTTCGGCCTTATCATCGGCGCGCCAATTGCTGACAACGGGCGAGATTTCGCGGACAACCAGGCCTTCGATATACGGTCCGCCTGATTCGCTGTCGGATTGATTTGCACCGTAGTTGCCAATTTGCGGATTGGTGAGAACGACGATTTGGCCGCTATACGAAGGATCAGTGAAGATTTCCTGATAACCGGTGATAGCGGTATTAAAAACAACTTCGCCGGTGCGCTGGGTGGGCGCGCCAAAACTGACACCCTCAAAGACAACGCCGTCTTCCAGAACGAGAACTGCTTGCTCCAACCGATAGACTCCTAAATTTCATTTAGCCGCAAGGGATGCGGGCGATCAGTGGGCCGATCGCTTTATTTGACCACAGTCCAATTTCACTCCGAGCGGAGGGCTTGCATCACATCGATGCGGGCGACACGAGAAGCCGGCAGTGCCGAGGCAATGATGGCGGCCATCAAGAGCACGCAGACCGCGCCGATGACTGGGGCCAAGCCGGGCATTTGAAGATCGTTGAGATAGCTGGCCGCCAAGCGGGCGAGCGCGTAGCCGCCGATGGCTCCGACTGCGATACCAGTGGCGGCCATGAGTGCGCCTTCCTTGATGACGGAAGCGAGGAGTTGGCGGCGCTGCGAGCCCACAGCGACGCGAATGCCGAATTCACGCGTGCGGCTGCTCACTGAGAAGGCCAGCACGCCGGCGACTCCCACGATCGCAATCGCCAAGGCGACGCAGGCGAAGCCGCCGAAGACTAGCGTGTTCAAACGGTCGGGCGTGAGCACTTCGGCGCGAACGTCTTCGAGCGTGGCGGCGTGCTCGACGGGCTGATCGACGGAGAGGTTGCGAATGATTTGCGTGACGGGCGAGATCAACGGATGAGGATCGCCATGTGCATGCACGAATAAGCGACCAGCGAAAAACGGTTCTTGTTCGAAGGGCTCGTAGATAGTCATGGCCAGACCCGGCGTAATGCTTTCATCGTCAACACTTGCGGCGACTCCGACGATGCGCCGTGGGGCGGTGCTGACGTCGATAAATTTCATGACAGGATCTGTCCACATGACATGCCGATCGATGGCGTCCTGATTAGGGAACATACGCTGAGCGAGGCTCTCACTCACAATGACGACTGGCTCGGCGCCGTGGCGATCCTGCTCATTGAAATCGCGGCCGGCGATGAGGGGAACGCCGAGCGATGCGAAAAAACCGGGTGACACAGCGCGGAAACGGCCGCGCGGATCTTCTTCACCGGGAGCACGGACGTGGCCATCGGCAGAGAAATTAAATCCGGGACCGAAATTGCCCGCATCGCGCCAGGGCACCGTCGTGCCGACGGCCACATTATCGACACCCGGTAGTTCGCGAATGCGCTGTATCGCGTTTCTATAAAATGCCGTGACCTGATCCTGCGTCTTGCCGTAAGACATAACGGGCACATTCAAAGCCAAGACATGCCGCGTATCAAAACCGGTATCTACTGACTGCAAAGCTAACAACGTGTTTAGGAGAGCGCTGGCGCCAGCCAAGAGCACGAACGAAGCGGCAATTTGTGTCATAGCAAAGATGCGCAAGCGTCCGCCGGTGTGGCCAGTGACGCGCAGGCCACTGCTCGAGATGCCAAAACCGCGAGAATTGTTGGCCGCCGGAAGACGCGGCACAAATGCCAGCGCAACGGCCGCGAATAAGGCGAGCAGCGCACCCACCCAGAGCATGCTGGAATCGACGGTGAGATCGAGCGCGCGAACCGAGAAGCGGGCGGCATAGCGGCCGAGGATGGCAACCAGCGGACGCGCACTCAAAACACCAATCACGGCGCCAGCAGCGCAGAGAAGCAGGCTTTCGGCAAGGAGCGTGCGGCGCAGGGCGAAGGTTGACGCACCGAGCGCCGCACGAATGGACAGCTCGCCTTCGCGTTGCACGCTGCGCGCCAGGAGCAGATTGGCGACGTTAGAGCAGGCGATGACGAAGATGAGCAAGGCGGAGACGAGCAGAATGAGCAAAACGGTTTTGGCGCGCGCGGTGATTTGATCGCGCAAGCGCCTAACGTCAATTGCGAAGTGCGCTTTCTTTGAATACGCTTCCGGATGGTCGCGCAGCATGCTGGCATGCTTGGCTCGCAGCTCGGCGCGAGCGGATTCAAGCGTAGCGCCAGGCGCCAGACGGCCGAATAGTTGTGTCATGCGATGAACGCGGCCAGTGACCATGGTTGCGGAGAGATGGTGCGGGCTGGTGACTATATTGGCGATCAATTCAGTGTCGGCCGGGTAAGGCACACAAGGCTCCAAGACGCCGACGATGGTAGCCGTGCGAGCGCCTATACTGCCGAGGCGAATGGTCTTGCCGATGACTGAGGGATCGCTCTTCAATACGGTGTTCCAGAAGCGAAATGTCAGGACTGCCGCGCCTGCGGCGTTTGGGCCATCGTCATGCGGGCCAAGCAGACGCCCTAGCACGGGGCGCAGGCCCATGACCTTGAAGTAGGAACCGCTCACTACACCCGCGCTGACCTCGCGTGGTTCGCCGAGGCCGTTCATGGTGAAGCCAATGGTTGAGAAATCGCCGAAGGAGTTGATGGACTTGACGCCGGCCTCGATGTCTTGAACCTCGGGGACTGAAAAATAAGCGTTATCAGAGCCGATGCCTTGGGCGCTTTGCCAGATGTAGAGGAGGCGGTCTTCATCGCGATTCACCAGCGGGCGCAGGAGAACGCCGCGCAGCAAGGTGAAAATGGCCGCATTGGCGCCTATGCCTAACGCGAGAGTCACCACCACGGTGACGGTGAGCCCCTTTGCGCGCAAGAGCGACCGCGCGGCGAATTTCAAGTCTTGGGCGAAAGCTCCGAGAGTTTCACGCGGCCCAGAGGTGGTGCGATTTTCATTGGCTGACGGTCCGTTCATGAGTGTCCCTTCCGGCGGTTGGCGTTCCCAAAATTATAGCGTTGATTTGGGCTGCAAACGGGTTCTCGACGCGTGTGAAACGGGAGTTTTTCGGCGAATCGGTCCCGCCTGTAAAAATAGGAACGGGGACGCGTCCGAAAGTGCCCGCTTCGGGGCCTCGAACGGGGTTCTCCCGCGTGATCACACAGCAGCTGTTCCGGCAGCGCGGAAATATTGGTTAGCGCGCGGGTTAAATAGAAAATAGGCAATGGCGGCGCAGAGAAGGCTATGCATTACGAGTTCAGGTCGGGAGTGGAAGGCGCTCAGCACGACATGAAAAGCGATCCAAGCCATGGCGAGCCAGCGGGCCCAGTTGCTGGCGCGGAGGATATACCCTCCACTGACGATTGCTAAGAGACTGACGAGAGAGATCCAGACGATCGAGTAGTCAAACGGACGTTGCGGCTTGAACTGGATGAGATGAGCAATGAGCCCGATTCCGCCGGTTGCGACGTAGAGTATGGCGACCAGGAGGATCGGGAGCGGACATTTTTTCATGGTGCGACGGGCCTTATTTGACGATAGCGGATCGGGAGGTTAGGGAGCTCGTGTGCCGCCGTGCACTTTCGAGTTCCATGAGGACCGCAGCCGCCTATGCCAACCAGAGCAGATTGCACCCGCAGTGCAGGCGGGGTTCCACTCTCCGCTCCAAATCGAACCGGAACTGCAGCTGTCGGAGCCTGCCATTCTCGCTCACACCGCTGTATGGTATATAGGTCGTGTGACCGGTAAGGGGTATTGAAACTATAACTTACTTCGCCGCAATAGTTACTGCGCTAAAATACGTGACGTTCTAACATGCACGAGATCATTGATAATTGAAGATGCTTGCGATTGATGCGAGTAACTTTATCGGACGCTAGGAATGAAAAAGAGAGCCCGTTTGCTATTAGCGGCGATTCTCATAGGCGGTTCGCTCATTCTTATGATCGTTTCCCTCTCGCCCATAGATCGGGTCAAACTCGGCACCCAACCTCACGGCCATCTAGACGAAGTGAGTGCGCACCGAAACCACCGGGTCGCTCACTGGCTTTCGTTTGGCAGCCTCGCCTGTCTTCTCGCATTGCTGACTCCTGGAATTCGTCTTCGTGTTCTCGGCCTGACGGGCGTAGTTGCCTTTGGTGCACTGATTGAATACCTCCAATCCTTGATCTATTCTCACGCCATCGAAACCTGGGATGTTCGCGACGACGCTTGCGGCGCCTTCGCCGGCTTCGTCAGCGCCGTTGTGATTCTGGCCATCAGGCGACGCGCGAAAAGGCCCTCCCTAAGAATAGGCGGCATCTGAAGGCAGCTCGCAAAGTCGGACCATCAGAGTTGTTTTCGAAAGTGCACGCAGCGATCCACGACCTCAAACCCAAGGGCAGCGTGTGCCCGCTGCGATTCTTCGTGATCGATCCAGGTATCGGACGCCATCTCGAGCGATCCCTGCGCACGGGCCCAGTTCTCCGCCGCGCGCATCAACGCCGCGCCGATTCCTCGATGACGAAATCCCTCCTGCACAAACCAGCCTTCGACGAAGGCAACCGGCTGGGCCGGATCGCAGCCGTCGGCGTGAGACCGCAATCCCACTTCGAGAAAGCCAACCAAGCCGCCCTCTTCTCCAACCGCCACGAAGGTCTCGCTCGGCAGTTTGCCGGCCGGGCCGTTCTCCAGCTCGCGCCAGTGATCTTCGAATGACGCGTCCGGCCAAAGTAAGAACCGCAGGCCCGCGATTTGCATTCGGTCCGCATCTTCCGCCAAACGAATGGCCGGGCGCTCCATGCTTTCGATTATTCTCCTGTAACCAATCGGCTAGCGATGCCGATCCGATTCCACAAATTCATGGCGGCAACCGCCACTGTCAGGTTAGCGATCTCCGACTCCGAGAACTGACTGCGGGCCGCCTCATACGTTGCGTCCGTGACATGTCCATGCGCCAGATCCGTCACCGCTTCCGCCCAATTTAGCGCCGCCTGTTCACGCTCTGAGAAACCGGGCGATTTGCGCCAACCCACCAAGCGCGCCTGGCGTGGCTCCAGAAAACCGCGGTGTTCCGCAAAATGCATCAAGCAACCGAAGGGGGCCACGGTGTCGACAACGATTTTGCCACCCAGTCTTTCGCGAACGTCGGTGCGTGGATTCTAGTAGGCCGCAACATGTTTGGGCCCATCCGCGGCCCCTGGCAAGACGATTCGTGGAAAGGCTGGTGGGGAGAAGAGCCACCTTACCCACGTGCCAGTCTCCGTCCTCACCCACCATTCGCGAGCACCCTTGCTAATGAAAGGTGGCACCACATTTTACTTTGTAACCGACCGCGCCGAGTCCGCTTTGCAACAAGCCAAAGACGCGGCCCAAGGCCAAGATGTCCGTATCGGCGGTGGTGTTTCGACCATTCGGCAGTACCTGCTAGCCGGCCAGATCGATGAAATGCATCTCGCCTTTCCACCGGTCCTACTGGGCGAAGGAGAAAGTCTTTTCGAGGGCATTCACCTGCCGAAACTGGGCTTCGCGCCTGTCCTTAGAGCTGCGGGCGAAAACGCAACCCATGTCATTCTGAGAAGGGTCTGACGTATCGAGCACGCTGACCGAGATAGCTTCATTGTGGCTCTGCTGCTGGCTGCGGAGATCCCATAATCAAAGCCTCGTCGCGCTCCAGATAGCTGCGACGGAGGTTTTGCGAAAGGACCAACTCTTTCTGCGCGCGCTCGGCGTGGCCGAGTTTCCGGTGGGCCAAGTACAACTGGTAATGGACGTTGCCGTAGTGGTCGGAAGGAGCAGCCTTCTCGAGTTTCGGCACGGCCTCGGCAAACTGTCCCAGCCGCACGTACACCGTTCCTAACAAACTATTGGCTTCAATGAAATCCGGTTGGAGGCGCAAGGCTCTTTGCAGATACGGCAACGCCTTTTCATTGTCTTTATTTTGCACGTACAAACGCCCCAGCAGATAAAGTGCGCGCGTGCGCGAGGGGTCGAGCGTCAACGCTTTCTCCAACTCACTTTGCGCAGCGGCATCATCTGTATGATGATCGAGATAAAGTTCGCCGAGCGCTTCATGCAGTTCCGGTTCGTTGGCGCGCAATTGCAGGGCCGCCTGAAACTGTTTGAGCGCGTCGTCAAAATCGCCACGCAATGCGGAGCCTTCGGCACGCAGCTGGCAGGCACGCCAGGAATCGGGAAAGGTTTGCTGCAGCCGCGCATACGCTTCAGTACCCTGTGCTTGATAGGTGCGCGCCAACCAGTAGCTGGCCTCGGCATTCTCTTTGGTTACGCCCTCAACTTGCGCCAGCGAGTCAGCCGCGAGGTCGTATCGCTGCAATCTGAAGCACGTCTTGCCTAACAGTATTCGATCCGAATCAGTGAGGTGTTTGCGAGTTTCGAGTGCTTGTATGCATGGGGAGTCGCGATGGGCTTGGCAGGGGTCCTGATCCGTGTGAGTTCCCGCCGCGCTATTCAGTGTCTGCTGCCATGCCGCGAAATCGCCTTGGAAAGATTTCCATTCGCGACCCGCACACGCGCCCTCATTTCCAGCGACACACAAGGCTGCTAAAAAGAAATGCTTCGCCGGTTCGGCTGGTTCGCCTTCGACGGCCGCTATGGCTGCTCTGACCGACTCGGGAGGAAGTTCGATAGCGGGGAATTCTTTCTGTACTGCCAAAAACTCGGGAGATATCGCCCAAAGTTTGCGCAGAGATTCTAATGCCGCCGTTGGTTGGTTCCCAGCTAGTTGGACATTGGCAAGGCCGAGCCATGCCGGCTCATTTTGCGAATCGAGCTGAAGCTCCGCGTGGAACTCTTTCTCGGCTTCGGGCATTTTTTGCGAGTGCAAGTAGGTTTGACCCAGCGATGTATGCAAACCGGACTGTTGCGGCTCAATGCCAAGGGCCTTTTGGTATTCCTTCAGCGCGTCTTCCCAACGGCCGCGCTGAAACAAGAGGTCGCCCAGAAAACGGTGTCCCCAGACTGACTCATGGTACAGGTGCGCGCCCCGATAGGCCAAACGAGCCGCCAGATCCAGGTACTCATGTCCGAGTTTGAACAAGGCCTCGGATTGGTCAGACTCGTGCACCGCGATCTGCCGGAATTGTTCCACCGCGCAGCGGAAATTTTCCTGGCTGAGGTAAGCCGACGCCAAAGCCTCACGGGCATTACGATTCGACGCATCGAGCTTCAGTCCCTGCTGCAGAAACGTAACGGCCTTTTCCGGGGAACCTAGCTTGAGGTAATCCATTCCGACAATCACTGTCGGGCCAGGCAGATTCGGCCGTTCGCGCAGCGCCTTCGCGAGATAACGCACCGCCAGGTCGTATTCGAAGAGGCTTTGGTACGCGAGGCCAAGGTTGACCTCCGCTTCGAGCAAAGTGGGATCAAGGGCCAGTACCTTCTTGAATTCGTCTACCGCGCGCGCGAAATTCCCCTCTTGTAGAGCCCGCTGGCCGGCATGAAAAGAGCGTTCGATCTGATCTTCGGATGTCTGGCCGCTTGCGGAACAGGCAAGGATCAGCCAGAGGAGAAGAAGGAGGGAGGAGGCGCCTTTCACTGACACATTATCGCGCGCAAGGGGTGCCGAGAGTTCGGGAGTTGAGGTGTCTGACACCGAATTGCCGAATTGCCCCGGAGGCGTCTGCCACCGAATAGCCGCCAAATAATGAAATGCTGGATGGCAGGGGAACAGCCTGCCATCCAGCAGCGAACTGCATCAGAATGTGGTTCTCAACGCGAACTGAATGATGCGCGGCAAATTGTATTGCGAGGTGATTTGTCCGAAGGAGGCGCCGCCGCAGCAACTAGTATTGGGCGGATTGAATTGCACTCGATTGAAGGCATTGAAGAGCTCTGCCCGGAACTCCAAGCCAAACCGTTCATCGTGCCCGAACTTGGTGTTCTTAAAGAACGCGAAATCGAAATTCTTGATTCCGTCGTCCTGCAGATGCGGCTCAGTTCGCGAGTCGTTGCCGTAGTTGTAAACGTTCGGATTGCCGGCAGTGAAAACGGAGGTGTTAAACCAGTGGGCCAGCTTCTGGTCGAGCGTGCCGCTGGTCATAGTCTCGTTGCCAACCCTTGTAGGCAGCGAACAGCCGGCATTCGGAATGCCCGCGCTACTCAGTTCACCCGGGCAGCCTCCGATAATGACGGGAAAGCCGTTCTGGAAGGTGACGATAGTGTTGAGTCCCCATCCGCCCACGAACTTATTCGCAATGGGGTTCAGGTTATGCAAAAATTTCTTGCCGCGGCCAACAGGCAAATCAAGAACGGAAGCGAGGATGAAGCGATTGGGAACATCAAATCCGTCTAAGCTGCGAGCGGCGCGGATGTTATAGGCATTGGCATCGCCCCAAGTGGGGGAGGCCGCTTCGAGCCAGTTGATTTCGGAGTTGGTGTTATCGATCAGTTTCGAAAACGTGTAAGTAGCAAGGATCTGCGCGCCGGCGGCGAAGCGCTTCTGAAACTTCACCTGCAGCGAGTGGTAGATGGAATCACGATCATCCACTTCGGCCATGCCCACGTCGTCGAATTGAGGATAAGGCAGAAGCAATTGAGCCGCCTTGACAGTCGGATTAGCGCTTATATTGCCCGACTGCATCACGCCGTAAAACGGATTCGGAACTTGAGCCGTCAATGCCGCCACTTGTGCCGAATTGGTTGGCACATCCTGCGTTGGCAGTTGGTCGAGGTCCTGGTTATGAAAAGGCAAATGCGTGCCCTTCGAGCCGGCGTAGGCGATATCGAAGAGCGCGTTGCCGGGGAGTTGGCGCTGGATGTCGAAGTTCCATTGCTGGACATACGGCGCTTTATAATTTCCTAGCGGAGCGGAATTGCCATTGCCTTGCACATTGATGAACGCCTGGTTGGCGCCCGGGGGCGCATTAATTCCTCCCGGGAAGGGATTATTCAGCGGATTTCTGGGCGTGACACCATCGGCCTGAGCGGTGAGCCAAGTGGTGTTTTCGGAATTAATGAAGAGATTGTGCGGCGCGTCGTCCCAGCGGCCATCAACCGGCAAGAAGAAAATGCCATAGCCGGTCCTGATGACGGTATTTCGATCAAGCTGATACGACATTCCGGCACGCGGACTTACATGGTTCCAAGAGGGGAAAGCAGTGCGGCTCGGATGCAGCGAGGTGTCGACTAAATCGTAGGCGCCCTTTAGATCCGGAATCCCAGCTGCGCCGGCAATTGGGCTCGTTTGGTTGGTGTTGAAAACAATGATGCGATTGTATCTCTCGGTCCAGTCGCCCTGTAAATCGAGGCGAACTCCCAGATTCAGTGTCATTTTCCGGGTTACCTGCCAGGTGTCTCCGGCGTATAGAGCGCCGTAAAGATTCTGGTCGGCCGTTTTTGCCGGTTCGGTGGTGCTGCCATTGCTGCCGTAGCCGAGCACGAATGAGGCCATGCCAAGGCCCGACACAACTCCAGGAACGCCCGCTGTCAAGGGGTTCGCTGACGTCATGCCGGCATCGAAATTGTACTCGCCGGCGGGATCGTTGCTTTGGTAGTAATTGTTGCGGAGCAGGCGATACTCGCCGCCGAATTTGAAATTGTGGGAGCCCTTGACCCAATTCAGCACAGGCTCCACGCTAAGAGTATCGTCGTACGCGCCGATGCCGCTTCCAATACCGCCACTGCACCAACTGCCGGCACCGTATCGGCTATCCCCAGATTGCTGGGAGACGCAGGCGTCTGGGATGTGAGTGTAAGTCATCTCCGGCGCTAACGCGCTCCATGCGGGGCCGAACTGCGACAGATTGATGCCCTCGCTGAGGGGTGTCCGCACGTAGACATAGCGCGTGTAACCGAGGTGCAGGTCAAGGACCGTTGTCGGCGAGAACGTGATGGTGTCGCCCAAGCCCGCCTGGTTGGTAACGGTGTCTTCCGTACAACGATCACCGCATATATCCTTGAAGGGGCTGTCGGGGAGCGACAAGACATGCGAACGGGTATAGCGTGCGAAGAGTCTCTGCTTTGAGCTGAGGTCGTAATCGACGCGCTCGTTGATCTGATTGACGTTGCCGCCGGTGCTGTAGTTTTCCACGTAGTTGCCGGAAGGGTTGCCGGACTGATTCGGCATCGGGTAGTAGTTCAAGAGAGCCTGCGCTGTAGGGTCGAGCCGGGTGGCCGGGACGATATTGCCCATAAAAGGAGCTCTGCAGGTGTAATTAGCCCGACGAGAGGTGACAGTTCATACTGGTCATCGGATCGTAAATGGGAAGCACTGAGCTAGTGCCGGTTGAGCCGATTTGCGAGAAATTTCCTTGACGCTCCAAAGCGGTAGGAACCCAGGTTGTGAGGGTGCTGCCCTTGCGCTGCCGGAAGCCCTCATAGCTTGAGAAGAAGAACAGCTTGTCTTTGATAACGGGGCCGCCGCCGTTGACGCCAAACTGGTTCTGGGTAAAGGCGGGACGAGGGACACCGCCGGCATTCGAAAAGAAATCATTGGCATTCAGCAATTTATTGCGCAGAAATCGTAGGCCGAACCGTGGAAAGCGTTGGTGCCGGACTTGGTGGATAAATTGATCACACCGCCGGCAAAACGCCCATATTCCGGGCCTAAATTGTTGGTCTGGACTTTGAATTCCTGAATCGCATCTTGTGTTGGAATGACAGTGACGACGTTTAGGTATGCGCCGTTGGTGGGCACGCCATCTATCAGGATCTGGCTCTGACCGGCTTGGCCACCGCCGATTTGAAAATCTCCTGCGGCAAAGGGATTCGCACCGACCGGATTGCCCATGGAGGAGTTACCGGCTGAGGCTGCCCTTGGGGAACAACGCCGGCGGCTAAGCCGACCATCGCCAGTGGATTGCGGCCGTTGAGCGGTAGATCCGTTACCGTGCGTGTTTCCACCACCTGTCCGAGTGAAGCTGTTTCCGGCTGGAGTAATGGGCGCTGCGGAAGTCACCTCTACGGTCTGGGTTAGTTCACCCACTTCGAGAGCGAAGTCGACTCGCAGTCCGCTCTCGATTTCTACGACAATCGGCTGGCGGACGAACTTCTTGAAGCCCGCTTTGACGCCTTCCAGCTTGTAGCGGGCTGGCAAAACGTTGACAAAGGTGTAGCTGCCAGTGGTGCTTGTTTGACTTGTGCGGGCTTCACCGGTATCCAGGTTTGTCAAAGTGACAGCAGTGTCAGCGACGGCCGCTCCGCTACTATCTGTTACTGTTCCGGCGATGGTGCCGTAGACGTTCTGTGACCAGAGTGCGGTCGGTGAGGCTAATAGAACTGCGATCACAACCGCTAAAAAAAATCCAATTTTGCTAAAACTTGGCACTGCTTTCCTCCTTGGGATCATGGCGCACGACTCAGGACGCAACAACTCAACTGTGGGCGCTGTAAGAACAATTCAGCGCTTTAACCAACGAGATCTAACTGGGTCATACTATTCCAAGTTGGCTCCGATGTCAACTAAAAGTTGTAGACGTGATATGCTCATGCCGCTGAGTTCAGCAAAGGAGGCACTAGACGACCATGCGCAAATTTCTTTTTGCTGTGATCTTAAACACCTTGGCGGTGGGATTTCTTGCCGCGGCCATAAAGGAGCCGGTGAAAGTGGAAGGCGGGCGCGTCTCTGGTGTTCCGGGCAAAGATCCATCGGTACTGACCTTCAAAGGGATTCCGTTTGCGGCACCCCCGGTCGGCAACTTACGCTGGCGTGAGCCGCAACCGGTCGTGGCTTGGCATGGAGTGCGGCAGGCGGACAAATTCTCGGCCAGTTGCATCCAGAACATCGCGAACGAACGCAAGCCCTGGACCTACGAATTTTGACGCATGGCGACATTAGCGAGGATTGCCTGTATCTCAACGTGTGGACTGGCGCTGCGGCCGCAAGCGAGAGACGGCCAGTGTTCGTTTATATCTACGGCGGCGGTTTCCGCGAAGGTTCGGCGCAGGTGCCGGTTTATGATGGCGAGGGTTTGGCGAAGAAAGGGTTGGTAGTGGTAACGCTGAACTACCGCGTAGGCGTCTTGGGATTTCTGGCTCACCCTGAGTTAGCAGCAGAGTCCGTGCATCATGTTTCTGGTAACTACGGAATGCTGGATCAGTTGGCGGCACTCCAATGGGTCCACAAAAACATTGAGCGCTTTGGCGGCGATCCGAAGCGAGTTACAATTGCGGGGCAATCGGCGGGCGGTATGTCGGTCCACAACTTGACGGCCTTCCCGCTCGCCCAAGGGCTTTTCCAGCGCGCGATCGTGGAGAGCGGCGGTTCCTCGGTAGGCAGGAGCGCCATGCGATTGGGTCCAAGCACCATGGCCGATGCGGAGAAGCAAGGGCAGACGTTCGAGAAAGCGAAAGGGGCGAAGTCTTTGGCGGATTTGCGGGCGATGAGTTGGGAGAAATTGCAGGAGCCTGTGGGAGGTGACACGCCCGATGGCTGGCCGCGGCTGTTTTTTGCGCCGGTGCCCGATGGATATTACCTGCCCGCCGCGTTCAACGAAGTGATCGCCCAAGGCAAACAGAACGATGTGGTGACGCTGACCGGCGCGAATCTGGGTGAACTGGGAGGTCTTGGGCCGCGGCGGGGCCCGTCACGGCGGAAGGGTTCGCGAAGCAGGCTCGCGAACGATATGGAGCACACTGATGAAGCAATCGCTG
>CAVXRP010000002.1:0-106940 GCA_963764105.1 Bryobacterales bacterium | reverse complement strand
CCAAAACGGTGCGAGAAGCGGTTGATGTTTTTCTTTGTGACGCGAGTGCCGGCCAAAAGCTCAGTGCCGACACGCTCCGGAAAAAACGAAACGTACTGAAGGCGCTCGAAAAGTTCTGCGACGAAAAAGGAAAGACACATCTTCAACAAATCTCCTTCGAAGATTTGACCGAATTTCGCGCAACGTGGAAAGATCAGGCGCTCAGTGCGTCGAAGAAGCTGGAGCGGCTAAAGGGTTTTTTCGCATTCTGCCTTGCGGCACACTGGATCGACACAAACCCAGCGGCGAAGCTGAAGCGACCCAAGGTATCTCTGGTCGCAACCCTTCCTTTCACGCGGGAGGAGATGTCGAACCTGCTTCGAGCTTGTGACGAGTATCCCGACAACTACAGCAGAACCGGCCAACCGAATGCCGTCCGGTTACGAACACTTCTTCTTGTGCTCAGATATACGGGACTCAGAATCCAGGACGCCGTGATGCTCGATGAATCGAAGGTTGACGCCATGGGCCGCATTTTTCTTCGCCGCCAGCAGAAGACGGGGGAACCGGTTTTCGTTCCGGTCCCTGCATTCGTGATTAGTGCGCTTCGCGACGTTCCAGGTCGGACATCGAAGCAATATTTCTTTTGGTCCGGCAATGGGAAAACGAAGAGTGCTGTGGCGGATTGGCAACGCAGTTTCAGGAAACTGTTCGCCTTGGCGGGCATTTCTCACATTCCGCAGGAGGGAGTGCCCTTCCGTCGTTGGAAGCGGCGAATGGTCGATGGGAAACCGGCAAAGGCACATCCGCACATGTTCAGAGACACGTTTGCCGTGGAGCTCTTGCTTTCCGGGGTTCCCATGGAAGACGTTCAGATTTTGCTGGGCCACACGAGCATCCGGACCACCGAACGAAGCTACTCCCCTTGGGTGAAGGCGCGGCAGGATCGCCTTGAAGGACACATTCGCAACGCGTGGGATCTCGAACCCGAGCTCCGTACGCCAGCCGTACACAGGGTAAACTGATGAAAGCTAACTATATGAATCAAAACTACTTATTCGTGGTGGAGGCGGCGGGAGTTGAACCCGCGTCCGAAAAAGCCCGCCATGCAAAGACTACGTGTGTTTCCGATTCTGTTTATTCAACGGCGACCTAAAGAACCGGCAAAAGCGATCACCGCCTAGTCCGATTGATCTCGGGCCTCAGCTCCGGACCGAAGCCTACGCCCTATCCTGTAAAATGACGCTCACTCACTAACGCACAGGCTCATTAGCGCGAGCGGCTACTTATTTAATTAAGCAGCGTAAGCAAACTGCTGATTGTTGGCAGTTGTTGTTTTCCGATCGTTTTACGGGAGCTCGGAACCCGACACGACTTCACACAACGATTCAATCCCGTCGAATCCGTTGCGCCCCCACATCAGGGTCAATTCAAGCTTAGCAGTTCCTAGCTTCTGCCGGTGAGCGATTTTAGGAGCTTTACTGCTTTCCAAATATCCGCGTCGCGCCTATCCCGGTCGGGCTCTTCGCGCTCAATGCTGAGCACGCCGCGATAGCCGGCTTCCTTCAGCGCCCGAATGAAGCGATCCATACCCACGCTACCGTCGCCCAGTGCGCGCTCGATTCCCAGCGCAGTCGGTTGATCGCGCGGCGGCCAATCACCATCCTTGCAATGGACGGAAACCACGTGTTTGGCCAGCACGCCCAGTGCTTCAATCGGATCGCCGGTGCCGTAGAGAATCATGTTAGCCGGATCGAAGTTGATCTTCAGATTCGGCCGGCCCACATCTTCGATAAACCGCAGCAAGACGTGCGCGGGCTCTTGGCCGGTTTCGAGCGTGAAGTTCTGGCCGTTTTTGGCGCAGTGCTCGCAAATATCGCGCGTCACATCGCGAATCTCACGGTAAAGCGCTTCCTCCGGATCCTCCGGCACGAAGCCAATGTGACAAGCTACGCTGTCGATTCCCAAATCCTTGCCAACGTCGGCTACGGCTTTGGTGCGGGCGATCCGCTCGACGCGCGTGGTTGGAGGCACCAAGCCGACTGTGCGCTGCACCGTGGGAATATCGGCATAATCTTCGCCAACGTAGCTGCAAACCACCGTAAACGGAGTGAAGCGCGCGCTACGCAAAGCATCGTCCCAAACCTCCCCGGCCCCGTTCAGCGAATAGTTGCCCGGGAAACCCAATTGACCTGCGCGCAGGCCGAAGCTCTTCACGTGTTCGAGCGTGGCGCGAGCATCCGGCTGAGCCCAGAACATCAGACCAATTTCCAAATCCTCAAGACCTAGCATTTGATTTGTTCTCCGTTGCGGGATCTACTCTCTTTCAGTTTCAAGGCGACGTGTACGGCTTGCGCTGAAGCGCGCGGGGTGCAGCGCAACGGCGCTGTGCCATTGCGGCAGCATTCAATGAAATAAGCAACCTCGGCCTGATATCCGTCGGGCCCGCCAGGCTCAATTTTCGTTCTTTGACCCGACATATCGCTCAGAAAGAGACCAGCCGCGCTCAATTCCAGTTGGCCGCGCTCGGCTATAGCCTGAAACGTCATGTTCAGAGGAGCACCCGGTTGGAACCATCCGCCTTGAATGCGGACTTCCGGTCCTCTTGTGTAAATGAAAGTTCCCATGATTCCATCGCCATCGCCAAACTTCTTGGCAGCCACGCGCTCCGGCATACCGCACAACAGCAGGGCTTGATCGATATCGTGTATGAGCAGATCGAAGGTGGCGCCGCCGCTGCGCGCTTCCACAGGCAGCCACTTGCTCCAATCGGGCAAGCCGCATTGCCTTACGAACGTTGCCGAACGAATAGCGCCATATTTCTGAGCCGTGCCGAATTCCTGCAGCGCCATATATTCGGGCCAGAAACGCAGCACTTGCCCGATCATCAGAACGCGTTTATTCTTCTCGGCCGCTTCAATCATGAGCTCGCAATCGTCTTCCGTCAGCGCCATCGGTTTTTCGCAAAGTACATGTTTGCCGGCGGCTAGCGCGGCGGTGGCCACCGTCGCGTGCAAATCTGTGGGAAGGCATATGTCTACGGCATCGACTCCGGCATCCGCTACCACGTCCTGCCAGCGAGCGTACTTCTTCGCGGCGGAAATATCGACGGCTTTGGAATCGAACTGAATGTTGCCGCCGATTTTGCTCAGATCGCCGGCCAGAACAGCGGGATTCTCAGTGCAAACGGCTGAAACCACCACTCCCGAAATCTTGCTGTAACCCGCAATATGGGTCACGCCCATGAAGCCTAAACCAATAATGCCAATGTTCACGATGCAGTCTTCTTTGTCATTCAATAATAAGCTGCCGGAGGGTAAAAGATTGTACGGCCGGTAGTTTGGTAAAAGG
The DNA here is from genome assembly GCA_963764105.1 of Bryobacterales bacterium. Taxonomy (GTDB): domain Bacteria; phylum Acidobacteriota; class Terriglobia; order Bryobacterales; family Bryobacteraceae; genus Bog-105. The sequence continues at coordinate 103,610 of CAVXRP010000002.1, read as the reverse complement.
ATATTGATGATTAAATTCCTGGCGGGTGTCGTTTTTACGCTTCTTGTCATTCCAGTTTTCATTTTTTGCTACGTCAAATTCGGCTATGTTCCTGTTGCGACCGATGCGCCGGCGCTGCCTTTTGAACGACAGTTGGCCCATATGGGTTTGAACGCGCAGATTGATAAGTATGCGCCCAAAGCACCCCCTTTTCAGGCTTCCAAGAACGATTATCTGAGCGGGGTTCATTTATATCGCGAGCATTGCGCGCCGTGCCATGGATTGCCGGGCGAGCCTAAATCAGCTATTGCGCAAGGGATGTACCCGCGACCGCCGGAGTTATTCAAAGGCACGGGTGTCACCGACGACCCGGCCGGTGAAACGTACTGGAAGGTGGCGAACGGCATCCGGCTCACTGGTATGCCCGCCTACAAGAAAACGCTCTCGGAGAAAGAAATGTGGGAAATCAGTGAACTGCTAGCGAACGCAGACAAGCTGCCGGCTGAAGTGACGGACGCTTTGAAGAAGCCGCTGCCGATTGATGTTCAATAGGAAGAGTGCTGCGCCACTGGCGGACCGCATTGCCCGACTGGTGTTTTGATCTCGTCTGACACGATGTCGAATTTGGTCAGCATAGCCGGTCCGAACGTAGTCGTGATGGCCACATCGGCGGCGTCACGGCCCACCGCCATCAAAACTCGTCCGATGCGAGGTGTGTTGTTGCGCGCGTCGAAGGCCCACCACCGGCCGTCCAGATAAACCTCAAACCAAGCGCTGAAATCCATCGGTAGGGTGGCTGGCACGCCGATATCGCCTAGATATCCGGTGACATAGCGCGCGGGAATATTCAAACAGCGGCAGAAGGCGATGGCCAAGTGCTGAAAATCGCGGCAAACGCCCTGCTGATCGGCCATCACCTGCATCGCGCTCTTGGTTGGGCTCGCGAAATTATAACCGAACGTGACGTGTTGATGGACCCAATCGCAAATGGCTTGTACGCGCCGCCAGCCCGGAGGGGTCATGCCGAACATCTGCAGCGCGGTGTTTGAGAGCAAATCCGTCTCGCAATAGCGGCTGGCCAGCAAGTAGCGCAGCGTATCATGCGGTAGATCCTCCACCGGTAATTGGTGCGCATCGACGTTCACTACGTCGGGTTCGCCGCTGTCTTCAACAACAAATGAATTGTGCAGCCGCAATTCCCCGGGCGGCGCTACGAAGCGAGAACACTTATTGCCGAAGCTATCGGTATATTGATCTATGAAAAGATCCGGCTCTGTGCGCAGGATGTCAGGCTCGCGTAGATCGGCTTCTCGTGAAGAGTGTACGTTCAGCAGAGCAATAAACGGCACTGGCGCCGCAATCTGGAAGCGAATGTCATACCCCAATCGAATAAACATGATATTGCTGATTGTTAAGAATTGCTGAATGTGCGACGTTGGTTAGAGTCCTATAGTGACATGTCTGTGACAAGGAAACGTGCCATCGTATTTGTCACAGGAGAAAAAACGACAAAGCGCGCGAGTTATACTTTTGCTATTCGCTGCCCGGGCCGATTCCGCGTAGAACAGCAGCCGGGCTTCTAGATCCGCGGAATATGGCTACCACAATTACTATGCCAGAACGGGCGATTCCCGCTCCTTTTTCCGAATACGAGTTCGGGGCGGCCTACGATGAGATGTTTCGCGCCAATGGGCGCGCACGCCAGCATTATAAGGCGCTCTATACAAAGCTTTTGAGCCTGCCCTCCGAGGAATTGATGCGCAGTAAGCAGGAGGCCGACCTGTCCTTCTTCAACCAGGGCATCACCTTTACGGTTTACGGCCGGGAAGAGGGCACGGAGCGGATCTTCCCGCACGATTTGCTGCCGCGCATTATTCCAGCCGCCGAGTGGGACACCATCGAAAAGGGTTTGACGCAACGGATTACCGCGCTGAACCTGTTTCTGAAGGACATTTACAACGAACGTAAAATTCTGAGCGATGGGGTGATCCCCGGTGAAGTGATTTATACCTGCAAGCACTTCCGCCGGCAGATGCGTGGCGTGAAGGTGCCGCGCGATGTGTACGTCAGCGTGTGCGGCACCGATCTGATCCGCCTGCCAAGCGGCGAGTTCGTGGTTTTAGAAGACAACTTGCGCGTGCCCAGCGGAGTCTCTTACATGCTCACCAGCCGCAAAGTCATGAAACAGACCTTCCCTATTCTGTTTCGCAAGTGCGGCGTACGGCCCATAGAACAATACAGCCAGGCGCTTCTGTCCACGCTGCGTTCGCTAGCGCCCGAAGGCCGCTCCAGCTTGACCATCGTTCTTTTGACTCCCGGAGTTTACAACTCGGCCTATTTCGAACACACCTATCTCGCGCGGCAAATGGGCATTGAACTGGTGGAAGGGCGCGACCTGGTAGTGCACGACAACATGGTCTACATGCGCACCACGTCGGGCCTGCAGCGCGTGGATGTCATTTACCGCCGCGTGGATGACGATTTTCTCGATCCGCTCACGTTCCGCGCCGATTCCGAATTGGGCGCGCCCGGTTTATTCAACGCTTACCGGGCCGGCAACGTGGTATTAGCAAATGCGTTAGGCACCGGCGTGGCCGACGATAAGGCGATATACGCGTACGTGCCCAAGATGATTCAATACTACCTGGGCGAAACGCCCATCTTGAACAACGTGGAAACCTTTCTGATGACCAATGAAAAGGAACGCGATCACGTTTGCGCCAATATCGAGAAGTATGTTGTAAAGGCGGTAGGCGAATCGGGCGGCTATGGCATGTTGATTGGACCGCATAGCAGCAAGCAGCAGCAGGAAGAATTTCGTGAGCGCATTATGGAGCAACCACGCAACTACATCGCGCAGCCAACCCTGGCGCTCTCCACCGCCCCCTGCTTTACCGAAGACGGCCACATTGAGCCGCGCCATGTGGATTTGCGGCCCTATGTTTTATTCGGCGACAAGGTCACGATCGTGCCAGGCGGGCTCACGCGTGTTGCTTTGCGCAAAGGTTCGCTGGTGGTGAACTCGTCGCAAGGCGGCGGTTCGAAAGATACTTGGGTTTTGCAAAGCTGAGGTGAATCATGCTTTCGCGAGTCGCGGATAGTTTGTACTGGATGAGCCGCTATTTCGAGCGAGCCACGCATTGTTCGCGCGTGCTGGAAGCGAATTACAGTTTGATGTTAAACCCCGGCAAGCTCTCCACTGAGCAGCGCTGGCAAAACATCATGTCGCACCTGGGTTTGGATGAGGAATCCGCGCGCATTGAGCCGCAGGCGGCCATCATGAAGCTCATGTCGGACCATGACTTACCATCCTCGATCGTTTCGTGCGTAACATCAGCGCGCGAGAATGCCAGCCAGGTGCGCGAAGAGATCAGTTCTGAGATGTGGGAACGGCTGAATCAGATGTATCACGAAGTGGTGCAAACGGCTGCCAATATGTATAACGATTCAGACGTGATGCGCCTGTTTATGACGCTACGCGAAGGTGGCTACAAATTCATCGGAGTCACCGACGCTTCTATGAACCATGGTGAAGGATGGCATTTCATTCAACTGGGCAAGTATATTGAAAGGACTTCGTCGCTGCCTCTCCTACTGGCTGCGGTTTTTTCGGCGCAAGAAGGCGCGGACGATCTGGACTGGGTCGGTTTATTGACCAGCTGTTCCGCCTTTGAAGCTTATTGCAAGGTGTACACAGCGGATTTGAAAGGGGAGCAGGTGGCGGAGTTTCTGCTGCTAAATCCCGAGTTTCCCTACACCGCGCGCTACTCGACGGAGAAGATGCAGCACGCTTTGGAAGGGATACGACGAACGTCGCCCGGCCGCAAGTTTTCGGAGATCGAGCGTATCGGCGGGCGCATCCATGCCTCGCTTGCTTACGCGCAGATTGACGACATCATGTCGCGCGATTTTGAGCGCTTCTTAGCCAACATCATTGAGCAATGCCAAAGCCTGCATTCGGCAGTGCATGCGGCGTATATAGACTATCCCATTGAAAGCGCGTTTGAGGCCTGATATGTTTTACGCGATTCGACACTTTACCCGCTATCGTTACAGCAAGCCCGTTTCCCAAAGCAGCATGGAGGTGCGCATGCATCCGCGCAGTGAATATTCGCAGCGCTGCTTTACTTTTCAGTTGTCGGTCAGCCCGCGCGCCCGCATCTTTTCTTATTACGATCACACCGGCAACGTGATTCATCACTTCGATATTCCCGAGCAGCACCGGCAATTGACGATCATTGCCGATGCGCTGGTGGATGTGGACCCTCCGCTCGACTTACCGGACGCCCTCGAAAACGACAGCTGGCGGCAATTGGATGAAATGATTGAGCGCGACGATTACTGGGACATGCTCATGCCTAGCCAGTTTGCGCGCAACTCTCCTGAGTTGGAAGAATTCGCCCGCAAACTGGGAGTGGATCAGCGCAACGGACGAGATCCGCTGACCGTGCTGCGCACTTTGAATTCGCAGGTGTATGACAGCTTTGAATACACCAAGGATTCCACGCGGGTAGATTCGCCGATTGAAGTGGCTTTAAACAACCGTCAGGGTGTTTGTCAGGATTTTGCGCACATCATGATCGCGCTGGTGCGCGGCCTGCGCATTCCGTGCCGCTACGTGAGCGGGTACCTGCATCATGACAAGAGTCACGAAGACCGTTCGGTCGACGGCGCGACTCACGCCTGGGTGGAAGCGTTGCTGCCCGGTTTGGGATGGGTCGGTTTCGATCCGACCAACGATCTCCTCGCGGGAAAGCGGCACATCCGCACCGCGATTGGGCGCGATTACGCGGACGTGCCGCCCACTATTGGCACTTTGAAGGGTTCGGCAAACAGCGAGATGCAGGTGCGGGTGCGAGTCACGCCTTCGGAAGCGGTGATGCCTGTGGACCAGGAATTCGCGGCTGATGAAGAGTGGTCAAAGTTCCTGGCCAACGATCAGAAAGATAGGACCCAAAATCAGCAGCAACAGCAACAGCAAGCTTAATGCTGGTGTTTATAGCCGGCCGAGCCGGGTAAACGCGTGGTATTCCTGTTCAATCGCATCTAGCATGCGCTGCTCACGCTGGCCTTCGCGACGCCGTTCCAGGGTCTCAAATAGAACGATGAGCGCTGTGAAGAGCAGCGCAATCAGGACTAGTAGATCGCCGATATCCGGAAGGGAAGGTTGCATGCCCGCGTCTTCTTTTATCATACGGCGGGGGCACAGGATTTGAAACTGGGATTTTGCCGGAAGGGATTGCTTCGGGCCTGAAGATGAGTCGAAGACGTTGACAGTGTTGTCACTCCTGACAACATTTGAGATCGTCGCACAGATCCGGGAGTAGTGGCCAGTCGAGGAGTAATATTCGTTTCTGAGCACCTGCTTATCGCGAGACCCGCGAGACCCATCGATGGCTTGGATGTCTCGCCGCACTCCTTTGATGCTTCCGTACATCGCGGGCATACGGAACGCGCTTTCGTGGCGGCCCTGCGATGTTTGGTCGGGTCGGGGCGATTTGAACGCTCGACCCCTGCGCGCCCAAGTTCATAGGGTGGAACGGATCGAGTTCGGACACAGTTTTGGTACAACGGAAAAGCAGGAGTGTTAGAGTGGAATCCGCAACATGATGTTGATCCACTCTTCCGCTTCGCTAGCGTGCCAGATCATCAAAAGCTCCTCGATTGCATCCCGAATAGGCAGTCTTTCGGGAACGAGGATCAGCCCGGCGCAACGGCGCTGTTCGACGCATTGCTGAAACCAAACGGGCATTGTGCTTACGTCGTGCGAAACGAGCACACGCCCGAGCGCTTTAGCCAGGTCCAGGACTTTCGGGTCCGGAGTCCTATCGGGAATGGCTGCCTGCGGCAGTTCGAAATCGATTGCCGGTTCCCTGATTAGCAGACCCTTGACGATCTTCTGATTGAAATTGGCGTCGGCGAGGAAACGGACTTTCAACGTCGCCCTGTGGCAGCGTGTTCTTTGGCCTCGCGCAAACGTTGCGCCAGCGGCGATGGGGACTGCGCCTGCTTCTGGGCTAGTTCATGCCAGCGGCGGTCGATATCTTTCAGGTACTCCTCCACCCGTTCCGTATTTTCGAGGTAGAACGTGATTGCGCCGAAGATCTTTACGAGCGGACCGGCCAAAGGGAAGGACCGGAGAATTTCGTCAGGCGACTCGCCCGCCTGGAATGCGTGAACGATACTGGAGAGCGCAATGCGGGTCCCAGCGACGTAGTAGCCGCCGTCACTCTCGTCAACGTACTTCTGCAATTTCGTCTCCCAATCTCTAGTCTACGCGGCTTTATTCTGCCCATGTCTCTTTTGGAATCCGCAGGGGCTTTGGTCGGGGCGGGGCGATTTGAACGCCCGACCCCCTGCGCCCAAGGCAGGTGCGCTACCAGGCTGCGCTACGCCCCGACACTTACGGACTCTTTGATTCTAAACTACTCTGGAAATGCTGCGCTCTCGCTCCTTTCGATATCCTAAGGAAATCGCTTCCCGTTCCAAACAACCAATGCCGAAGTCCCAGCACGATTGCCGCGTCCTTTTGGTGCGCGCGTGACGCCTAACCCTCTCCTGGGTGTTCTCTTTCACTGGATGGGCGGCTTAGCCTCGGCCAGTTTCTACGTTCCCTATCGCGGCGTGCGCGGCTGGGCATGGGAGACGTATTGGCTGGTCGGAGGCATCTTCAGTTGGCTGGTGGCGCCGTTGCTGATCGCGTCGCTGCTGGTTCACGATTTGCCGGCTATCTTGCGCGAGGTGCCGCCCTCCACCGTTTTCTGGTGCTACCTGTTTGGCGTGTTATGGGGATTTGGCGGGCTCACCTTCGGCCTGACGATGCGCTATCTCGGCATGTCGCTCGGCATGGCTGTGGCGCTTGGCTATTGCGCCGCGTTTGGTACGCTCATGCCGCCGCTGGTGCGCGGCGAATTCGCCAGCAAACTGCTCGGTACTTCGTCGGGTGTTTTGATCCTCAGCGGGGTCGGCGTCTGCGTATGTGGCATCGGCGTGGCGGGCTTAGCCGGCATTTCCAAAGAACGCGAGTTTTCGGCGGACGCGCGTACCGCGGTCATTAAGGAATTCAATCTGAGGAAGGGATTGCTGGTCGCTACGTTTTGCGGAGTCATGAGCGCTTGTTTTTCCTACGGTCTCGCAGCCGGCGGCCCGGTGCGCGAAATAGCCGCCCGTCACGGCGCCCCTGAGTTGTGGCAAGGTTTGCCGATACTCATTTTGGTGCTGGCCGGCGGGTTTACCACCAACGTGGTGTGGTGCATCATCCTGCATATTCGCAACCGGACCGCTGCGCAGTATTTTGAGAGCGCGGGCAGCCCTTTGGCGGCCAATTACATTCTTTGTGTGGTGGCGGGTTTCACCTGGTATTTCCAGTTTTTCTTCTACACGATGGGTGAGGCGCAGATGGGGACGTATCGCTTCTCCAGCTGGACGCTGCACATGGCCAGCATCATGATCTTCGGAACTCTTTGGGGATTAGCGCTGAAAGAATGGAAAGGTGCGGGACGGCGCACCATGCGCTTACTGGCGCTCAGTGTAGCCGTGTTGGTCGCTTCGACTCTCGTTGTGGGCTACGGCAACTATCTGAGCGTGGATTCGCCGGAACGTCCGCAAACCGCCACGCGCGCCAAACTGTGAGCGAACGCCCCGTCGATTTGATTTACGGTCTCGAAGACCGGCCGCCGCTGCGGCAGACCATTTCTGTCGCCCTGCAGCATGTTCTTGCGGTCTTCGTAGGCATCGTCACACCGCCGCTCCTTATCTCGCGATCTCTGAAATTATCGAGCGCGGACAGCGCCTTCCTGGTCAGCATGGCTTTGTTTGCTTCTGGTCTGGGCACCTTCATTCAGACGCGCCGGTGGGGGCCCATTGGATCGGGATTGCTCAGCATACAAGGAACCAGTTTCGTGTTTCTGGGGCCCATTATTTCTGTAGCGAGCGTCTCGATCGCGCGAGGCGCGTCTCAGAAGGACGCTTTGGGCATGGTGTTTGGGCTTTGCCTGGTCACCTCCTTCGTGCCCATCTTGATCAGCCCCTTTCTACAGTTCTCTAGCCGGATCATAACGCCGCTGGTCACCGGCACGGTTGTGACGCTCATCGGTCTCACGTTGATCGAGGTCGCGATCACGAGCCTCGGCGGAGGGTACGAAGCAAAACTCACCGGCCACTTCGGCTCTTGGCAGAATTTGGGCTTGGGCGCGGTGGTGATCGTTGTCATACTACTGTTGAACGGCAGCGCGAAACCTTGGCTGCGTATGACTTCAATTGTGGTGGGTTTGGCGGTTGGGTACGCGCTGGCTGCTGCGCTCGGCTTGCTCGATTTCAGCACGCTCCATGTCTCGGCCTGGGTCGTTGCGCCCATGCCTTTTCGCTTCGGGCTGGGTTTTCGCGCCAGCGCTTTGATCCCGTTCAGCTTTTTGTACTTAATTACGGCAATTGAATCGATTGGCGATTTGACCGCCACTTCCAGCTTGACGGGTCAGCCACTCAGCGGCCCGGTGTACCTTCAGAGGCTGCGTGGCGGCGTGCTGGCTGACGGGCTCACTTCGCTCTTGGCCGCGCTCTTCAATTCTTTTCCGAGCACTACATTCGCGCAAAATAACGGCGTGATTCAACTCACGGGAGTGGGGAGTTCCTATGTGGGCAGGTTCGTGGGAGGGATGCTGATGATTTTGGGTCTCTTCCCCATAGTCGGTGGCGTTGTCGAGGCCATGCCGCCAGCCGTTTTGGGAGGCGCTACGATCATCATGTTCGGAACCGTGGCGGCAGCCGGCATCAGGATCTTATCGAGCGTTGATTTGGACCGAAGAGCGTCCACCATTGTTGCCCTCTCGCTTGGTCTTGGCTTGGGTGTCACTTTTGTCCCCGGCATCATGCAGGGCATGCCTGCTCTAATCAAAGACACTTTTTCTTCCGGTATCGCCACGGGCGGAATCTGTGCGCTGGTCCTGAATGCCGTTCTGCGCGGCCGGCGAACATACTAAAGGCCGGGCCAGCTCCGTGCCTTGGCTTGCCCAGCCACCTTCACTCGGCCTGACTTGATGGCTTTCTGGAACTCTACAAAGTCATCATTCGTCACATCCGTATAGCGCAGAGCAAACTTCAAAATCTCTTTCGAAATTTCGTCTACTTTTCCGATATAGCCTTTCAGTTCCAGCGGGTCACCCGACCTCGCATGCCCGCGCGCCAGCAGTTCGCCCGCCACGCCCGCCAGATTTTTCAATCCATCTCCGCGCAAAGTGCTCAGTTCGACGCTGCCTTTGTGATCGTTCAATTGTCGCACCAGGTAGTCGCCGCCGGCCACGCGCGTCCAGCCGAGCAGTAAATCTGACACCGCCTGGATGCGCCTTTGTCCTTCCACCACGCGCTGCCCCTGATGGTTATAATGCACGTGCTTCAAGTAGGGCGCGTAAGCCGAATGCACTTCCTGCTTAATCTGCAGAAACAATGGATCGTTCTTGCCATTTTCCATCAACATCACGTAATCGCGCAGCGCTACGCTACCGGTTCCCACAATTTTGAATGCCACGTCGCATTGCTTGAAGAACTGGAAAAAATGCAGCCGCTCCGGCGGGAGCGATTTTTTATACTTGGGCAGCGAATCCAGTACGCTCTTCTTTTCCGCGCCCGATACGCGCCACAAAACGTTCGCAACCGGCTTGAAGCGCACAGGGCCGTTGCCATTCTTCTCGGTGTACTTGGTGAGTAGATCCGCCGGGGTGGCTCGTTCCGCCTGTTTGAAGGCGGCTGTCACCGCGGCTGTCTTGGTCAAGCGCCGGATGATGTGCCGCGCAGCGGTGAGCAAAGGCTGCTCAGCCAACGTCTCTAAGGTCGAGCAATAGCTTTCGGCGAACGCCTCCACGGCCAGGCTGCAACTCGGAGTTTTGTGTCCCGCCGTGAGTCCGGCCAGCACCAGGCTGGTTGCCATGCGTTTGGCGTCCCACTCCCAAGGGCCGGCAATGGTTTCGTCAAAATCGTTGATATCGAAAACCAGGTGTCCATCAGGGGTGGCGAAGCAGCCCATGTTTTGCACGTGCGCGTCGCCACACAGTTGCACCATCAGGTCGGTGGAAGGATGACGGCCCAGATCGGCAGCCATGATCGATACCGCGCCGCGAAAAAACGCAAACGGCGAAACCGACATCCGCTGATATTTCACTGGCAGCAGATGAAGAAGTCTTCCTTCGGTCGCGCTTAGCAGCGTATCCAAAGCCGCGCTTTTCCGCTTGCTCGGCTCGAAGTCGCCCAGTTGGTTCCGGCCGAGTTTCCTGCGCTGCTCGCTGCCCGCGCTTGAGACGCTCTTTCCGGCTGCCGATTTCCGAATGCTTCGCCGCTTTAGCCATTTTCGTCAAAGAGCATCGCGCGTCAAACGCCCGTCGATATTGCGCAAGATCCCGCGTGGATTCGCATTGCGCAGTTCCGCTGGCAATAGCGATTCTGGGAAATTCTGATAGCAGACAGGCCGCGCAAAACGCAAAATTGCAGCCGATCCCACAGAGGTGAACTTCTCATCCGTCGTCGCCGGGTATGGTCCACCGTGATGCATGGCGTAGCCCACTTCCACGCCGGTTGGAAAGCCGTTGAAAACAAGACGACCGGCTTTGCGGCTCAATAGATCTACCAATTCAGCCCTCTCCGCGAGCTCATCCGCGTTTCCATGGATGGTGGCCGTAAGCGTACCCGCCAGTTGGTGAGCGCAGCGCAGCATCTCCGCAGCCGATTCGCAGCGAACCACAATTGTGGCCGGCCCGAAAATCTCTGCATGCAGCGTTTGATTATTCAGCCAAGTGACCGCATTGGTCACTATGACGCCCGGTTGCCCTTCGGTTCGCTGGGCAACAGCAGGGTGTTCGGAGCGATAGGCCGCAACACTCTTCACCCCGGCCGCGCTGCGAAAGCGCTCTTCATACCCCTTTGAAACGCCGGGATTCAGCATCGTTCCCGGTGCGCTCTGTTCGAAGCATTCCACCACTTTTTGCACAAAAGCACGGAAGTCGTCGCTGTCTACACCAAAAACCAGGCCCGGGCACGTGCAGAATTGCCCTACGCCCAGCGTTACCGATTTGAACAAGTTTTCCGCCAGTGTCTGGGCTTTGCCATCCGTCGCGCTCGGCAGAACAAACAGCGGATTCGTACTGCCCATTTCCGCGTATACCGGTATCGGGTCGGGCCGGCGCGCCGCAGCATCGAACAGCCCCCGGCCGGCGCGCTCGGAGCCAGTGAAAGCTACGGCACGCGTCTCGCGATGCGTTACGACAGCCAAGCTAACGTCCGGCGATGCCCCGTTGAGGAGCGAAAAAGTTCCTTCCGGTAAACCTTGCGCTTGCACCGCTTTGACAATAGCGCTGGCCACCAGTTCTGAGGTGCCTGGATGCGCCGGATGCCCTTTTACCACCACCGGGTTGCCTGCCGCCCAAGCCGAGGCGGTATCTCCGCCAGCCACCGAAAACGCCAGTGGGAAGTTGCTGGCGCCGAAAACGGCCACTGGACCGATGGGCCGCAGCATGCGCCGAATATCGGGCCGCGGCAATGGCTTACGTTCCGGCAACGCGGTATCGATGCGCGCATCGACCCACGAGCCTTCCTTCACAATATCGGCAAACAACTTGAGCTGGTTCGTGGTGCGGTCGCGTTCGCCTGTCAAGCGAGCCGTGTCCAACCCCGATTCCTGCCCCGCGCGTTCCACGAGGGCATCGCCCAAGGCCAGGATTTCGTCTCGAACCGCGAGCAAGAACTCGGCTCGTTTCTCCGCGCTCAGGGAACGCAAACCTATCGCCGCCTGCGCGGCTAATGCTAACGCGCGGTCTACCTCATTTGCCTCAGCTTCAAAAAACAACGGCTCCAATGCCGCTCCCGCTCGCGGATTGAATCCGCGAAACGTCTTTTGTCCTTCCGCCGAGTGCGCGAAACCGATTATGCTTTTGCCTTGAATGACCATAATTATTTTTGCAGCAGTTCTTGTTTGGCGCTCTGCATGTCTTTGACGGGCCGCAACAACTCCTCCAACCTCGTCATATCCAGCATCTTCAGTAAAGACGGCGTGCTCCCCACCAGCCGGATGCCCAGCCGCTGACGGCTGGCGAAACCGTACACGATGGTCAATTCACCCAAACCCGCGCTGTCTACGTTGGTGACGTCGTTTACCTGCAAGATCAAACCGCTTAGCTTGGCATTTGCCAAAACTTGTTTGGCCGTTTCGCGCAAAGCGCTGAGCGATGGCCCTAGCGTGAGGCTTCCCGCCAGATGCAGTATGCCAAAACCTTCTTCCGTCCGTTGCGTAACCGTCAGCGCCATTTTTGTTGTGCCCCCCTCGCAAGGAGCGCATTGTCATTATCCATCTAGATACCGTCAATTATCTATTTTGTGCTATCGGCCCGTTCACCCGCTCATCTAAAAGGCGCTATTTGCTGCCATTTGGCCATTTTGGGCCGGGTTTATTTGATAGGCTGCCGGATTGCAACAGGAAAGGCACCCTTCAGATCTGATGGAAACTCCTCGGAGGTTCTCCTTCAGATCTTGGGTTGTACCGCTCATAGCGTCGATCAAAAACAGCGCGCTCTCACCCGATGCGCGCTGTCTTTTTTGTGCGGGCCCAACTTTTGGCTTACTATCTTTATTTTGCCGTTGGTAGTGCAACGCGCTTTCTCAAGTGAGCATCTGGTTAATATACAGTGAATCGAGCGCGGAAGAAGTTCCACGCCCGTTGGCCGGTTCGGAGCAATCCTCCGGTTCCGAACCGGTCTCCTGTTCTCAACCTGCTGCAGCGATTTGCGGCGATCAGAAGACGATTTTGGCGGACAATTGAAGCTCGCGTGGCGTGCCCCGCCCCGTTGCGTAGTTGCTGATGGTGGAAGTGATTATCCCAAAGTTGCTCTGAGAAAGATCCGCATTGGGCGCTCCAAACTGAGCGCGGTTGAACACGTTAAACAAATCGGCGCGCAAGCGGATGCTCAGCCTCTCCGTCACAGGCAAGTACTTCGAGAGCCCCATGTCCAATTGTGAAATTCCGGGCGCCCGAAAGGCGTTGCGCCCGAGATTGCCGAAGGTCTGGGAAGTGGGGATGGAGAAGGCGGCTGGATTAATCCACAAATTCGGGCTTGAACCGCCGGCAGGCGTCAGCGAAACACCCTCGACATAATTGGGGCGTTCCTCGCCGCTAATGGAATAAAGACCGGGCACGGCGCTATTCGGACGGTCGATCGTTATGTTCACCGGCAGACCGGTTTGGGCGGTTCCGATAGCGCTGATTTCCCAGTTGCCCAATATGCCGCGCGCGATGCCTGGGCTGCTCAGGTATGGCTTACCTTTACCGAAGGGAAGACCGTAGACGGCGGAAAGATTGAACAGTTGCCGCACATCGTAATCGCTATCGCCTTTGTCGCAAGCCCGACAGAAGGAATCCTGCGGGGTATCGGAATCACCTCCGCCGATGCTGCCGTCATTAATCGAATGCGACCACATATAATTGGCGGAAAGTAAGAAGCCGTTTTGAAAGGCCCGGCGCGCATTGAATTGCAAAGCTTCGAAAGTGGCGTTGCCTACATCGCCGCGCCAGGAGACGGGGCCAAATGCCGGATAAGGCGCCAGACCGGTCGCTGGATTTACCAAATTGGTGTATGTGGTGGTGAGAACATCGGTTGATTTATTTCCGAGGTAGCTCAAGGTTCCTACGACGTTCAGCGGCAATTTCTGCTGGATGGATGCGGTCCAAGCCGTGACGTAATCGTCTTTACGGTTGCGATCAAGATCGCGCGGCGAGACCACTCCCAAGCCGCCGTTTTCGGCGTAAGTGAGGAACGGATTCAGCGGATAGGAAAGCGTTGGGAAAGACGTGTTGGTGAAGGAATAGCGGTCGACGGTATTGGAGATGGGCAGATTTTGGTCGTCGATTTGGCCATCGGTATGATAGATCCCGCCGCCGGCGCGTACCACAGTGCCGCCATGCGACCAGGCGATTCCGAGCCTTGGGTCAACGTCGTCATAGCGCGGATGGAAATAGACGTCGGTGCGCGAACAGTATCCGCCGCACGTGCCAAAGTCGAAGGGTACATCATTGTTGCCGATCGCGTGCAGGGCGTTGAAGAAGTTATAGCGGACACCGGCGGTGATGGTGAAATTGTTCGTCATCTTCCACTCGTCTTGCGCATAGGCGAAATATTCGGTTTTGCGTTGCCTCACGAGAGGTAAGAGTGCCGTGTACGATGCCGAGCCTATATCGTTGTCGAGGAACTTGGTCGCCGAGGTGTAGGTTAAAGTTCCGCTCTGGGCGCTGCCCTGATTGATGAAGATCCAGCGAATCTCAGCCCCAATCTTCAGTGTGTGCTTGCCTTTCGACCAGGCTAAATCGTCGAGCAGATCGAGGCTCTTGGATGGGTCGTCAGAGGTAGTGGAACCGCCGAGCGAACTGAAGCCCGAAACACTGACGGTGTACGGGAGCGGTGAAATATTGCCCTGATGATAGATGGTTTGATTCAACCCGAACTTAATGTCGTTTACCAGAGTGGGGGTTAAAACGTGCACCAAATCGACTACGCCATTGTTGAATTTGGTGTCGTAGCCGGTCTTGATGTTCAGATTGCCCGTGGGAGTTTGCTCCACCGCCTCGTCGGAATTGAAGCGCAGGAACGCTGTGGTGCGGTCGGAGAAGTGTTGGTCCAAACGGATCATCCCTGAGTCTTCGTTATCAACCTGTCTGCCGGGCGCCACATAATTCCAAACGCTCGCCTTCGATCCGGGCGAGGTTCCGGCGGGATAAGCGTCCAAGATGGGCGTCAGTACCGGCGACTTCAGCTCTGCCTGCTCGATAAAGCTGGGACTCGGCACCAAGCCTATTTGTGTGCCGTCCAATCGCTGGCGCAGGCCCTCATAATTCGCGTAGAAGAATGTTTTGTTGTGCACGATGGGGCCGCCGATGCCCGCACCGAATTGATTCAGTAAAAAAGGGTTCGGAGACGGTCCATTGAAGGGCGTGCGCGCTTCCATGGCGTCGTTTCGGAAGTAATCGAATAGATCGCCATGGAAGCTATTGGTGCCAGAAGGCGAAACCACTGCGACTTGTCCACCGGCGGTGCCGCTTTCCACGTCGGCTCCGAAGTTTTGGGTTTGCACATCAAACTGGCCGATGGAATCGAGCGGCACATTCAGCCGCATGTATTCTCGTTGTTCCTGGTTGAAGACCGCGGTAGCATCCACTCCATCCAAAGTCAGGTTGTTGTCGTCTAGCCCATGACCAGCGAAGCGAATGGTGCGTTGATCGCCGCCGCCATTGTCGATCGCTCCCGGAACCAGCGATGTCAAGGTGGCCCAATTGCGGCCATTGATGGGCAGTTCGCCAATCTGCTGCTGTTCGATGGCCGCAGAGACGGTGGCATCAACCTTGTCGAGCTGCACCAGGGATTCCGTGATGGTTGTCTGTTGTCTGGCGCCCGCGAGGTAAAGCGTCGCGTTGAGCGTGCGGGTTTGGCCCACTGTCTGCTCGACGCGCGATGCTTGAAAGGTCGCAAAACCGGCTTTCGAAATCTCAATGGAGAAAGTGCCCACCGGCAAATCCACCAGCTCGTAATTGCCTTGCGAGGTAGTTTCCGTCTGGCGTTGCAGGCCGGTGGCACTTTCGGTGGCTTTCACCTGCGCGTGCGGGACACGGGCCCCCTGCTGATCGGTGACGGTACCCGTCAGCACGGAACGTTCGACCTGTGCAAACGCAAGGCCTCCAAAAAGCGACAGTAAGGCCACTGTTCTTTTAGTCATCAAAGCTCCCTGTTTAAAAAGGATGACGCAGCCATCTTACGAAAAGATGACAGAAAGGCGAAATGTTGGGCGGCTTATACCGCCACAGTGGCAAAAACCTCGTCTTCTTTTTCCTTTTTCAAGGCCGGTGGAGCGCTGGAACCATTGGCGGCGGATTTAAACTTTACTGAAACGAGCTTGGAAACACCCGGTTCTTGCATGGTGACGCCGTAGAGCGATTGCGCGGCCTCCATGGTTCGTTTGGCGTGCGTGATGACGATGAACTGCGTCTGCTCCGACATTTCTTTGAGCAGGCGTGTCAGACGTTCGATGTTGGGTTCATCGAGCGGCGCGTCTACTTCGTCGAGAATGCAGAATGGGCTGGGCGTGTACTGGAAAATCGACATGAGCAGCGCCATGGCGGTGAGCGATTTCTCGCCGCCCGAAAGCAAGAGAACACTCTGCAGTTTCTTGCCGGGAGGCGAAGCGACGATATCGATGCCCGACTCTGCCAAGTTGTCTTCATCGGTTAAGCGCATCTCGCCGATGCCGCCGCCAAACAGCACTTTGAACATCTCCTTAAAATTGGCGTTGATGGCGTGGAAGGCTTCGCCGAAGCGCTTGCGCGATTCGCCGTCGATTTCTTGAATGGCTTGTTCGGTATCGCGGATGGAATCGAGCAAATCCTGGCGCTGGGTGTTGAGGAAATCCTGGCGTTGCGAGGCCTCTTCGAATTCTTCCAACGCAGTGGGATTGACTGGTCCTAAGGCGTCGATCTTACGGCGCACCTCGCTGAACTTCGCTTCGATTTCAGCCAGCTGCGCTTCATCGAGGGTAGTCTCCGCCCCTTCCACGAGTTGCTGGAGCGTGGTTTCCAGTTCTTTATGGCAGGTCTCTTCCAGGTGCTTCAAATCGGACTCGCCGCGGGCGAGAGCCACCTGCCATTCGCCGCGCTTTTCTTGGATTTCCTGAGCGGCGGCGCGGAGGCGTTTCAGTTCTTCCTCCGAGGCGGCAAGGCGCGCGCGTAATTCCGTCTCACGTTCGGCCCAGCGGGCGACGTCAATCTCGGTGCCGGCAATTACGTCCTTCAATTCAGCCAGCTTGACGGTGAGTTCTTCGTTGCTCCCGAGGAACTGGGCTTTTTCGGCAGCCAGCCGTTCGGCTTCGCGCAAAATGTTTTCACGGCGATTGGCGAAATCTTGCAACTGCGTCTCCAGGCGCGCACGACTGGCACCGAGGGAGCGGCGACGTTCTTCGAGACTGGCCAAGTGGGCGCGCACGGCCGCATGCTCTTCCGCCGTGCGGGCGACTTCCGCTTGCAAGACGACGAGCAACTCACGGGCAGCCTCGAGCGCGCTCTCTTCATTGGTACGGGCTAGGTCAGCTTGCTCGAGATGGGTACGATCAAGCGCGCCGCTTTCTTCGAGCTTCAGGCGATCACGCGAGATGCGTTCGAGTTCGTGGCGGGCATGCGCCAGACGCGCGCCGACGCGCTGCGATTCCTCACTCAGCTTGCGGGTTTCATGATCAAACGCCAGTACAGCCTTTTCCTGCGACTGCTGTTCGGCGCGCAACACCTCCAGCCGTTCGCTGAGTTGCGCAATCTGCTGCTCAACGGCGACCACGGCCGCGTGAGTTTCCACCAACTCTTCGTGTTTGGTCTGTTCCAGCACGGTTATTTCGCGGAGCTCGCGTTTGAGAGCCAAGGGGCCGGCGGTGGATTCTTTGCCACCGCTGACGGCGCGGCCATGATAGCTGCTGCCTTCGTGTGTCAGAAACCAGCAATGCGGAAACTGAGTAGCTAAGCGGCGCGCCAGTGAGCGATCGGCCGCCACATAGCAATTGGCAATGCGCGGCAACAGATGCCTGGGTAATTCGGTGAGGCCGTTGGTGAAACGCAAAACAGAGGTGAGCTTCGTGAGCGAGCCATCGAAAATCGTGGGCTGCGGCAGCTCTGCCGCCCGTTCATGCGCGTCCTCGATATGCTCGGCGAGAAAGGTGGCGCGGCCGTTCAACTCGCCACGCGCTAGCTCCACGCCTTGTTCGGCCTCTTGCCAGTTGCGCACCACGACGAATTCCAGCTCGTCGTGCAAAAACTCTTCGGTGGCTTTTTCGAATTGTGGATCAACTTCCAAGAAATCGGCCAGCACGCCGACTGGATTGAACTCGCCGCTGGCGCCGCGGTCGGCGGCGGCGAAAAGCTCCTTCACGGTGTCGGTGGTGTAGGTGCGGTGGTGAATGACCTCTGCGAGAGAATCCTTGCGCGCCTTGACACGGGAGTGTTCGCTACGCAGGCGGTCGAGCGCATGGCGATTTTCGTGCAACTCGGTGCGCTTGCCTTGCAGTTCCACTTCCACTTCGCGGCGCTGGCCGGCGACGGTTTGCAATTGATCCTGCGCGGTGCTGAGACGTTCGGCCAATTCAGCCCTGATTTGTTGCAGGCGCTCGAGCTCGCCGCTGGAATGGCGTTCCTCTTCTTCGGCGCGGGCGGTATCCCGCGCGGCCGCAGCCAGTTGGGCTTCGATCTGGGTGATGCGATTCTTAAGCGCAGCGGATTCGCCCAGCATGCGCAGGACTCTTTGACGGGCGGCTTCGAGTTCACGTTCCTGCTCCACATGGCGATTTTGCGCATGCTGGCGTTGGTTGGCCTTGGCATCGAGTTCCGCGCGCCGATCTGAATGTTCGGCTTCGAGCGTTTCCCATTCAGCGACATGTTGCTCCAACTCCAACGCACGCTCCTGCTGCTGCGCTTCGATGGTGTGGACTTCGCGATCGAACGCTGCCAGACGCTGTTCAATCTGCTCCACCTGCTTGGCCTGATATTCGAGCTTGGCGCGGGCGCGTTCGGCTTCGACATTTAGGTCGGCCAGCAACTGGCGGGCGGTAGTGAGTTCCTGCTCATTGGCGTAAGTGGATTCGAGGACGACGGTTTGCTCTTCTTCGCGTTTTTGGATAGTGCTCTGCGCGCCCTCGAGCTCTGAAGAGGCTAAATTCAGTTCAATGGCTACGCGAGCGGTCTCGCGTTCGAGCTGACGGAATTTGGCGGCTAGCAATTGGCGCAGGTAAGCGACCGATTCGGCGCGCAGTTCGCCATAGCGCTTGGTTTTAGAGGCCTGACGCTTGAGCGAATTGACCTGGCGGGTGACTTCTTCGAGAATGTCGAAGACGCGCGACAGGTTCTGCTTGGCGCTTTCGAGTTTGGCTTCCGCGAGACGCTTGCGAGTTTTGAATTTCGTGATGCCAGCAGCTTCTTCAATGACGGCGCGGCGGTCTTGCGGCTTATTGCTGAGAATCTGGCCGATGCGGCCCTGTTCAATAATGGCGTAGCTTTCGGGGCCGAGCCCGGTGCCGAGAAACAAGTCTTGAATATCGCGCAGGCGCGACGTTTTGCCGTTAATGAGATATTCGCTTTCGCCGGAACGGTAGAGGCGGCGGGTGATGGTGATTTCGCCACTGCGTTCGGCGGTGCGTTGAATTTCGCTCGAGTGCGGGGCGTGGCCGTTGAGGGTGGCGGCGGCCGGCTGGTTTGCCACGGGCTCTTCAGCGACGGTGTGCTCGGGAGCCTCGTGCTTCGCCCGGTCCAGCAGATTCAGCTTCGATTCATCCGGAACGAGCGTCATAGTCACGGCGGCCATGCCGAGCGCTTTCCGGTCGCGCGTGCCGGCGAAGATGACGTCTTCCATGCGCGCGCCGCGCAGACTTTTAGCAGATTGCTCGCCTAGGACCCAGCTAATGGCGTCGCTCAGGTTGGATTTGCCGCAACCGTTGGGTCCGACGACGGCGGCAATGCCACTGCCGCTGAAACGCATCTCGGTTCGATCGTAGAACGACTTGAACCCGTGAATCTCAACACGCTTTAATTTGAGCAAAGGGAGTTACCGTTCCTTCGTGAAATTCTCGGGGGTGTTTCCATAGTAGCGCGGAGGCATTCGGGTGTAAAGGAAGAAGAGCACATTAAGTTGGGGGTGGTGGAGAAGAGGACCATATATGTTGGGGCCAGGTGCCCAAAGGAAACTAGAATTTAGAATCTGGAATCTAGAAGGCAAGCGATTGCTAGGTTGATAAGAGTGGCGTACGTTACGAGTGGCGGGGCGAAGATTTATTGGAATGAACAGGGCAGTGGACCGCCGGTGCTGTTGATTATGGGTTTGAGCTTTACCCATGAGATGTGGTTCCGGGTCCTGCCGGCTTTGAGCCAACACCATCGGACCATTTTCTTTGACAACCGGGGGATGGGGCGAAGCGATGTGCCGCGCGGACCTTACCGGATGCAGCAGATGGCGCAGGATGCGGCGGCTGTGCTGGATGCCGCGGGAGTGCCGGCTGCTCATGTTATTGGCGCCTCCATGGGGGGAATGATCGCACAAGAGTTGGCGCTGCGCCATCCCCAGCGCGTGCTAAGCCTGTTACTTGGGTGTACAAGCTACGGGGGATTGCTGGCGCGTTGGCCCAGCCTTTCCCATGCCCCCCGCCATATGCCGTTGGGGGAAGATTCGCAGATGTCGCGGGAAGAGGCGCTGATCCCACTGCTTTATTCTCCCTCTACGCCGTTAGAGCTGATTCAAGAAGACTTGCGGGTGAGGTCGGGGTGTAACTGGAGTTACCGTGGATTCTGGGGGCAGTTTGGCGGAATTCTGCTGTGGAATTCCTACCGGCGTTTGCCGCGTATTAAGGCTCCGACACTGGTGGTGCATGGGGAAGACGACAAATTGGTGCCGCCCGTGAACGGGCGCGTGGTGGCGAAGCGCATTCCGGGCGCGCGGTTTGAATTGTTGCCGAAAGCAGGGCATATTTTGGTGACGGACCAGTTTGAGGCTTGCGTGGCGTTGATGCTGGAGTTTCTGGGAAACCGGAATGGAGCCACATAGACGACGCGACGACATAGTTCGGGCGCGGGGCGGTGGGGAGCGCTGGTGGGGGCGGATTGAATTACGCGGCGATTGCCTCCGTTTTGAGATTGATTTGGTCTGGTTGGGCGGTTTCGGGAGCGGGAGCGGGCTCGGAGGCGATGTGTGTTGGCAAAGTTGTGTAGAGTAGAGCGACCCGCGATGCCCGAAGAGCACGACGGGCCGCCCCCTCATCGGTAGGGTCGAGGACTGGCGCGGTGTTCCGAAGGTTAAGCCTATCTTGTTTGCTCCCCGTTTCCTCTGGGAGTGCCTCACTAGCCGAACCGTAAACCCGTTTCCAGCCCCCGCCACGTCAAACCCAGCGTGCGGATTTCCCGCACTGGGCTTTCCTGTTGGCTTCCTGCCAAAGTTTATGGGACCTATCCTGCTGGTTGGGCTTTCGGTTCCGGCCGACGCACCCGGTATGCATTACACAGACCAAGTTCGCTATAAAGCCATTGCCTACTCCACCGCCGCCAGCCGAAGCCGTGCCGCTTTCGGGCGCGCATCAGGTGTCGCCGAATCTTCTTCTCTACCCAGTCTTTGCTAAACGAAAAGCAGCGGCTCGCATGCCCCACCGCAAAGTAGTTCACCCATCCCCGAAGAATAGGGTTGATCTCCTCGATCACCCGCCCCACCGGTTGGCTGGCAAACCGTCGGAACACAGCCATGAGCTTCTCCAACAACGCCGTGCGCTTTTTCAGCTTGGGCTGATAGTTGGGCCGCCTTGCTCCTGTAAGACTCAGAACCAGACGAAATTCAAAGCCCAGGAAACCAAAACTGTCTCCCTTTGCGAGGTTGGCCAGTCGGCTCTTCTCCTCGTTAATCTCGACTCGCAGTTTAGCCAACTCCTCCCGCAATCGCTTATGCACCGCTTGCACCAGCCAGTCATGCCGCCGATAAGAGTCGATTAATATCACCAGATCATCCGCAAATCGTGCATATTGGACGTAGGTGTATTTTCCGTTGCGCGTGGTGTCTATCGCCCTTTCTCGCATCCGATCCACCTCGTTGAGGTAGAGGTTACTGAGCAGTGGCGAAATCACCCCGCCTTGCGGAACGCCCTGTTTTCCGGTCGCCCTCAGCATCATCTTGAGCAAATGCATGACCGCCTCATCTTTCACCCGGCGTGCCACCTTCTCTAACAGCAGATAATGCTGAACGTTATCGAAGTAGGCTCGCAAGTCGATGTCGATGATTCGTGTCTTGCTCTCCACGATGGCCTGTGCCACTCGGTTTATTGCTGCATGCGCTGTCCGTTTTGGTCGGTATCCAAACGACCCTGGTTGGAAATCAGCCTCGAAGATCGGCTCCAGGATCAGCTTCAAAGCCCCCTGGACCACGCGATCACGTATGGAAGGAATCGAAAGAACGCGGACTTTCTTGCCTCCGTCCTTGGGAATCTCCTTCTTCCGCAACCGCATGGGCCGATACGTGTTTGTCATTAGTTCATCCCTGATCTGCCTGAGAAAACCCTCTTCTCCGCTTTCCTCAATGGCTTCGAAGGTGACTCCGTCAATGCCCGGCGCCCCGTCGTTTTCTTTCGCCATTCGGTAGGCTTCGGTTAGTGTCTCCATCTTGCAAACATGGATGTACAACCCCCAAAAACGCCAGGACGGTTCAGCCTTCGCCTTGACGTATCGGCTCTTTCTCAGGTCCTGCAAATTGCTGGATGCTTTTGTCATTCACCCTTGCCTCCCATTTTGTTAGAGCTATTACCAACAGCAGGGCTCCTTCGCTCGGCGGACGTTACTCCGCTTCCCAGCTCTTACAAGCCCCTCCGCCACCCTCTCGCCTTCCACCGATTTCCTGGGTGCTCCAGTTATACGGCTTCCCTGCTCCGCCGATTTCGCGGCGGGACGAGGAGGGCTTCTCCAGTTGCTTAGCATGTCCTTACCATCGTGCTGTCGCTTCCACCCCGCCAGAGTGTCTCGCCGCATCAGTCAGTTTGCGACAATCCATGCTGCCTTCGCCCTACCGTTGTGGGCTCGGCCTCTGGGGCCACTCACTTTCGAGGCCACTTCTGCGTTCACTTTCGTTACGGCCCGATGGCTCGCCATCACCCCATGGATGATGTCGTCAATAGGCTTCAGAAATTTGCTTTCCCGCCTCCCTGCTATTCCAAGCTACGGGGCTTTGACTTTTACCCCGGTGGGATTTACCCCCACTGAACATGCCAGCCTTCGCTGGACACACAACCGGACGTGAACCTCTCCGCTCATACGGCTCCCGCCATGGAGCCACGCCGCGTGCCCATCTGCCAATGGGCAAACAACTGCGGATCACGTCGCGAAATGCGCGCGATCCAGTGTGTCGCCCTCCGAAGATGACCACGCAACTTTTTGTACTTTCGATAGGCCCAGCGAGCCAATGAGCGGTCCAGTTGCCGCATCGGCGGATAAAGAGCCGAACGGTAATACCGTCCGTAATATTGAAGCCAGCCCCGGATCACCGGATTGAACATCCGCGACAGATCCTCGATTTGCTTGTCACTGCGCAAAGCCAGATTCCAGCTCCGCATCTCTGTACGAATGGCATGGACCGCTTTGTCAGAAACGGCGGGACTGAAGTTGATGAAGTGCTTACCTTCGCGATTCTTCCATCTACGCGGCCGAAAAGTATAGCCGAGAAAATCAAACTTCTCGTTGGGATAGGTCCTGCGCCGCAGATCATCCTTACAATAGACAACCTTCGTCTTTTCAGGATGAAGTTCCAGCCCGCATGCCTGGAGACGCGCGGCAATCGCGTTCCGTATCTCTTGGGCTTGCAACTCTTTCCTGCAATGCACGATGACATCATCGGCATACCGTTCAAACGGAGCTTGCGGATAATGTTCCGCCATCCATCGATCAAAAGCATAGTGCAGGAAAAGATTAGCCAGCAGGGGGCTCATGACACCACCTTGCGGAGTGCCCTTGTCACGCGGGATCAGCTGGCCGTTGTCCTCTTGCACCGGCGCCTTCAACCAGCGCTCAATGTAAAGAACAACCCACTTCTCCTTCGCATGTTTCCGAACCGCCCGTATCAGCAGATCGTTCGGGATGTTATCGAAGAAACCTTTGATGTCCAGATCAATGACCCAGTCATGCCGCCAGCATCGCTGGCGTGCCTGCCCCACTCCATCCAATGCCGCCTTCCCCGGGCGATACCCAAAGGAATCCGGATAAAACAGCGGATCCACCACAGGCTCCAATCGCGGCTTCACCACCGTTTGTGCGATCCTATCCGACACAGTCGGTATACCCAGCTTTCTCTCACCGCCATTAGCCTTCGGTATTTTCACCGTCCGCACTGGCGGCGGAAAGTAACTGCCCGACGACATCCGATTCCAGATCTTGTAGAGATTCCCTTTCAGGTCTCGTTCCAAAATCCGACATTGTTTGGTCGTCGACCCCAGCCGCTCCTTTATTTGCTTTTACTCGCTTATACGCTTCCCAGACCTCCCATCTCGAAATCACAAACGGCTTTGCCTCACTCATCGGCTCCTCCCATCGCTGGTTGGCACATTGAATTCAGCTCCATAACACAACCCCTTCGCTCCGTTCCGTTATCCGAAACTTCGCCGCTACTACGGGTTGTTCCGCCCCTGAGCTCCGCTTTCATACTCTCGCCCTCATGGTTCTTCCACTTGAAGCTTCTCTGTTCACGTCGGAGACCCAGGTTCCCACGTTCCGCTCTATCGCCTCTTGGCAAGCTCAGGCCACCTTATTGCCGGATGCCACTCCGTCCGTAAACAGGTTTCGCCGGAGTTGAGCCCGCAGTAACGACTCCCCCGCGGTTTTGACATCGTCCCTACGCTTTCGACACGTCATCAGTGGTTCCTACAGTCCTCTTCTTACCAGTCACCTGACCTGGTTCTTCCCAGGCCTTTTCCTTCTGCGCTCACGACCTCGGCTTTTGACCGCAGCCGCCAGAGGCGGTTTGAAACCTGCTCCTGCAAGCCGGTTCCGAGGGGCCCACCCTCATCGATAAAGCAGTTACACACTACAGGCCCTTTTGGCCCTTTGTGCTCGTGGCACACAGTCGTCGGCATAGCGCACGAGCTTGGCACCATACTTGACAGCCGGCCTGGCCGTTCGATGAAACAGAACGTCGAACCAATGCAAGTAGATGTTGGCCAGCAGCGGTGAGATCACACCGCCTTGCGGCGTTCCTCTCTGCGATCGTTGGATCGTCTGGTTCTCTTCCTTGCCTTCCGCCGCTTCCCAAACGGGAGTCCGCAACCAAAGGCGAATCAGATGCAACACCGAGCGATCCATCACGCGCATCCGCACACAGGCCAGTAACGGCTCGTGCGGAATGGAATCGAAGTATCCTTTGAGATCCACGTCGTACACGGCGTCATAGCCGATCCGTAAATGGCTACGAATTTCCTTCAGCGCCTGATGCGCACTGCGTCCGGGCCGAAACCCGTACGAACAGTCCCGAAAATCAGCTTCAAAAATCGGTTCCAATATAAGCCATCTGCACAATCCGGTCCCGTACCGTTGGGATTCCCAACGGCCGCTGCTTTCCATTTGCTTTCGGAAGGTAGACGCGCCGCACCGCCTGCGGTCGATAGATTTTCTGGCGCAGACATTCCTGAAGATCCGCCAGCAATGCTGTCGGTCCTCCCGGCTGGGTTTCGATCTGTCGGATCGTCACTCCATCTACCCCCGCAGCGCCGCGGTTA
This sequence comes from Bryobacterales bacterium, assembly GCA_963764105.1. Classification (GTDB taxonomy): domain Bacteria; phylum Acidobacteriota; class Terriglobia; order Bryobacterales; family Bryobacteraceae; genus Bog-105. Next base: position 78,353 of record CAVXRP010000002.1, on the reverse strand, counting down.
AGGGGCACACGTTCCCATGCCGCTTGCCATACGTCTTTCCTGTAAATCCGGTCATACAATGCGTAGAACCGGAATCGTGGTTCCTGCTTGGCCTTTTGGCCGAGCTTCTGTCTTAGCTGAGAGAGTTTGTCCGGCAGTCCGCTTCCGCGCACAGTCTTCCCTGCCGCTTCTGTATGCTGTCCGTGTTCCGTAGTGGGCGTTTTCGCCAAGCGGTTCTCCTCGCTTCTGACTCTGCATTCTTTCCGTAAAGCCCCTTCGCTCCACCAGCATTACCCGGCTTCTTCGCTGTCGGGTCGGAGGAGGCGCGCGATCTGACGATCACGCTGGCCTCCGTCCGCCGCTCAAACTGTACGGACGGTTTTCCCGTATACAGCTTTCACGATGACGCGCGTCCGCGAGGAGTTATCGAAGGAATCAATCCAATCAGGTTCACCAAACCGTACTCGCCGTACAGCTTGCTTTCCGGCAACTGTCGCCAGCCACCGTTCCGCCAGCGCTTGAATCGGTGCGACCGTATCCGGCGCACAATCCAACGGTTCAATCGGTTGAAGAGTTTTCGGACGTGAGCTTTCTTGTAATACTCACCCCAACCCCGTATCAGCGGATTTAATTCCTCAATCAACTCACAGGTGCGAAGCGGGATGCGCCGCTTGGTTCGCTGGCGCACCTGATCCATGAAGCGGCGAATCGACTTCTCTTTCGGATACGCATATAACGCGCCCGACTGGGCCTGACTTCGAATCTTGCTTGCAGGCAGCCGGAGCTGCTTTCCTCGCTTGATCTTGTAGCCCAGAAACTCGAAGCCGAACTGGACATGAACAATCCGCGTCTTCTGCGGATGCAGCTCCACGCCCAGTTCCTTCAGGATCTTCTTCGCGGCGGTAATCGCCGCTCGCGCTTCGGCTGCCGACTTACAGGTGATCACCCAATCATCGGCATATCTCGTCAGTTGATATCCCCTGCGCCTCATCTCCTGATCAAATGGCGTCAAAAGTATGTTGCTTAACAGGGGTGAAACTACTCCGCCTTGCGGAGTCCCTCGCTCAGTGGGAAACAGTCGACCTTTCCCATAACTCCCAGCCTTCAGCATTGACTTGATCAGTCGCAGCACCCGGCTATCGGCTACTCGTTGGGCTACTAGCGTGAGCAGTTTCTCATGATCCACTGATCCGAAAAAGTCTTTCAAATCTGCGTCCACGATCCACTCGCTTCCACCTTCAATCTCCTTCCACACTTTCGTAAGGGCATCCTTCGTCGACCGCCCCCGCCGATATCCGAAGTTGGCGTCATTGAATACCGACTCGAAAATCGGTTCCAGCCGTTGGAGCAGCGCTTGTTGACATACGCGGTCGTACACCGTTGGTATGCCTAGCGTGCGAAACTCGCCCGGCTTTCCCGCCTTCGGGATCGGTGCTTGTCGAACCGGCTGAGGTTGATAACAGTCGTCACGAAGTTCTTCCCGCAACCGATCTAACTGCTGATCGCGCTGCGCTTCGAACCCCGCCACACTCTGCCTATCCACACCTCCACTACCACGGTTCTCCTTGACCCGCTCCCAGGCCATCGACAGGTTCTCTTTCTGGTAAACCTTATCGATCAATGAATGGTTCTTCTTTGCTCCCGTCGGGTTGATCCAGTCCGCCAGTCTCCTCGGCCGCGCCTGTACGGGTCTTTCACTCATGGAACTGTTCCTCCAGCGCTGCTTTACTCACTTGCGTCCTTTCCCTTCCCTTCCGTCTTCGCCAGCCGCCTTCCCCGACCCATTCCGCCGCCGATTGCTCGGTCACGAGGTTTGTCGCCCCGCTTCAGGTACTATGCAGCCATCCGCAAACTGGCCGGGTATCGCTCACCGTTTCGCTTCCGCTTATCGGCTTGCTCACTCTGGCAGCCACCCCCAGAGATCCGACCAGTCTTCCTGAGGTCACACATTGTTCTTCCGTGCCGTGCCATCCGCAAACACCCTGGTACGGTGGGTGAATGAGTAACGCCTTCGCCCCCATAGTGCAGGCTCGACCTTGCCCCACCTTTGGCCGACCGGTTCATCTTTGAGGTAGCCCTCATCGATTACAGCCCGGCACTTCTCCTCAAGCCCTTCAGATTCCACTTCGCAGTGGACACCCTGCCCTCCAGAGAACAACAAGAAGCGGCTCCAGATCCGCCTTGGCTGTTTCCAGCTTTCGCTTTCGTGCCCGTTTAGGCTTCTTCATACCTTCTCCTCTCTCTGGCCCGCGAGACATTACTCCCGCGTTTTGGATATATCGCTCCTCATCTGAGCGACAGTGGGACTTTAACCCACATGAGCAATGCACTGCTCAGCACACACTATGAGCCTCTCCGACTCCCATCCAGTCACTCCGCCGGTTATTCTTTTCCCGGCGTAGCTTGAGGCAGATCGATCCTCCCTCTGCCTGGATGGGTCTCCCAGGTTCCCAACTGATCTGTCCACACGCGCCGTCCTCAATCACCCCGGAAAGCCTGACGGCTGCTCTTACCCGTTGCTTCACCGTCAGTAACAGGCTTCATCTGAATTTGCAGATTGGCCGCTTTCACAACTTTAACGAGGCCGAATCAGGTTCGCTTGCGCTCGGCTCGCGTGTACGCCTTGCAGGGCTTCGCCGAAGTCGATTACTCGCTCCCGCGCCTGCTCGGCTTCGTGTCGAACGGGCTATTTACACGACAACCTCCTGGCGCACAAATTCGAAGCCAAATGCGGCGAGATCAAAGGGTTGGTTGCGATGAGTGGCCAGGAGATAAGCTTGGGCGGCTTGGGCGAGGGCTTCGGCTTCTTTGGTTTTGCGTTCTTTCTGAAGGCGCAGCAGTTCGGCCGTTTCCTTTTCGCGGCGACGGGCGAGGCGGCTTCCGGATTTGCAGATTGCGGAATTCCTTTTCGTGTTTGCGGCGGATTTCCATTTCGGTGAGAATGGCGCGCGCGGGCGCATTGTACATGGGGTTGCGGGCGACCACTCGGTGCGGATTACGACGAGCAGAGCCATTTCAAGGCCCGGAATGCGGTCGAGACGCCAGCGGCAATCGACGATGGATTGAACGAGAGCGCGCTCTTCGACGCCGACGGGTTGCAGGAGTTTTTGGTATTCGGCAAGCAGGGCTTGATAGGGGGCGGCGTCGTCACACGGGAGAAGCACGGTGCGGCCGGTAAGCCCGGTTTTGATAGCGTTCAAAGAGACTTTGGCTTTCCCTTCGTCGCTGGTGGGGCCTGTGCTGTGCTGGGCGTTGCCGCGATTGGCGGCGAGTTGGGCGTCGGACAGGGTGGCACTCTCGAACGATTTGGAGTTGGCGGATTGGGCGGCTGCTTGGGCTGCTTGTTGCGCGACGGCGCGGCGGTAGGAAGATTCGGACATGTTGGTGGCTCCTTGGTACAAGTAAGGCGGATGAGCCGCCTGTAAGAAATAAGAAAGCCCGCCGGGAGTTGAAAAACTCGGGCGAGCTCGATTGAAACGTAGCAGGCGATCCCCTTAAAACGAACTGTATGGAATGCTACAGAGGCGGTAAATGATTGTGGCGGTTGGAGATGAGGGTGAAAAATAAATTTTCTCGAGCTGTGAACGGGTTTTGGTGAGGGGGGAAAACGCTCGCTTGCGCTCGGGCTTGGGAAGAGTGGGGAACGTCTCGTCCGTCCCGGGTTAGGAGGGAAAGAAAACGCTCAGAGATCCCCGGACGATCGAGTCAACTGCCGGTTCGAAATGTAGGGAACGTCTCGTCCGTCCCCACTTTAAGGGAGCGTGGTCGGCTTGGCGTTTCCGTAATAAAGGCCGTTGAATAGCAACTTGAAAGTGCCGTGCGGTTGGCCGCGGAAGGTTACCTCGGGGCCTAAGGCGAAGAACTTCCCCTCGCCGACGGCGGCTTCTGCCACGACCACGCCCCCGTTTAGATACTGCTGTCCCCACGCCCAACCACTTTCCAAAGGCTTGGCGCTGGCAAACCAGGCGACAGGCTGGGTATGCTTTAGCGCGGCTTCGGGTAAAAGATTGAACACGGGGCTGTTGTCGAAAAAAACGTCGGCGTCTGCCGGCATTCCATAGGCGAGTGGGTTGCTGTTATCAATACGAACTTTGAGAAGCGACCCGGGTACATAGTATTTATCGCGCGGCAAGGGATGGAGCTTGCCGTCTTTACCCATTTCGGTTAAGTGATTTTCGAGGGGAATGCCCAGCAGTTCGGCCATGGCCGTCGAACTGCCGATGCTGACAACGGAACCGCCACCTGCGAGAAATTTCTGAATTTGTGGAAGTGTTTTCTCTGCTGTGATGTGGCCGAGCCATGGGCGAAACTCGGCGGGGATCTCTTCCGGTTTCGGCGATCCTGAAGGCGACTCGGGACCTCGCTCGATCGGACTGCGGCGGAAAGCGCCATCGCTGAATACCAGCACATCGAAGCGCGCGCGCAAATCGCCAGCATCGAGCGCTTGGGGATAAACGAGTTCAAACGGAAATTCATATTGCTCGAAGAGCCAGCGAATCCAGCCGGAAGTCATCAAGCCGCCGTACTGGTCATATAAGCCGATGCGGATTGGTTTGAGCTTAACGGCCGCACCCGCAGGAGCTTTGGCGAGCGCGTAAGCGGCAACCCCCAACTGCTTGGCGGCGTTCTCAAGAAGCGGCCGCGCGGCGGCGGAAGCCGGAATCCAAATCGCTCCGCTGCCGAAATCGCGGCCTTCCACAGCAGGCGGCTTGACGAGCCAATAGACGGCGCATTCGGCTTTGAGAAGACGATTCACGACAACAAAGGAATCGTTCATGCGGTGGTCAATGAGATAACCGGCAGGCCGGGAGATGCTGCTGACCGTTGCCTGTGGAGGGTCCAACAAACCGTTTACTTTTGTGAAAGGTCCGGTGAAGCCATCGAGTAGGCGATCAAATTGAACGCCCATCTGTAAGGCGAGCGTCCACCCGGCGCTATCATAAGGCGGCACGGGCGGACCGCCGGGATACAAAAAATCGTTGGGATGGTTTTGCGGCTCGAACATATCCATCACGTGCGGACGAAATGCCTGGGCGGTTTGCACGACGAAGGAGCCGGCTGGGTAGTTCTTACCATTCACCGCAAAGGTTTGTGAGGCACGCAGCACGGTGATGCCGGTTTTCAGGAGCGCGTTGACGAATTTAGTAGCGGTTGGGAAATCGGCTTGATCGGACGGGATGATATAGCCGCGCGGATCGCGAAATTTGGGATCGTGCAGGACTGATTGATAGAGCTCGGGCTTCAAAGTAGGCGCGCGCAGACCACCGACCGAAAGACCCGCCGGCATTTCAGCATTGCTCGAAGCGGGCTTGGCACCTGCGGCGCGTAGCGCTTCAATCCGATCCGGGGTGATGGTCCAATGATCTTCCGAACCATTCTGAATGGAGTGCTTGCCCATTACGTACAAATCGTAGAGCAGCGTTTCCCGATTGCGCGAGGCGTAATCCAGAACGGCGCGATTGTTGCTCATCTCATAATCAATGGATTGCCGGTAATGCCAGGTTTGCGGGGCAACAGGCAGGGGCCAATCACCGCTGGGCAACTGCTTTTCAGCCACGAGCGGAATCTGCATGGGCGTGGGATTACCGATAATTTCGGTGAGCAGGCCGATCATGTTGTGGAAATAGCAGATGGTGCGCAGGCCGCCATTCCACCAGGTGGAGTAATTCGCGCCCGAACGCTGCGCCGACCCTCCTTTGCCGTCCGCCACCAACCTTTGATGCATGGCTGTGCCGACGGCTTCTACATCCAGAGGCATGAGGGGATCGAAATTATAGTTGAACGGATCGCGGAACGGCGGCATGAAAATCACTGCGCCGGCGGGACCAGTTTGGTGATGGTTGTAGACAATCTGCGGGAACCATTCGATGAACAATTGCCGGTTTATATTGGTGCTCTCCGGCATGTTCGACATGTAGAAATCGCGATTGTTATCGTGGCCGATGTAGTGCTGGAACAGGCGCGGCAAATTACTCAGGCTGCGCTTTAGCGGGTCGGGTTCGCGCATGTACCAGTTGGCGACGAGTTCCTGGCCGTCGGGATTCGCCAGGACGCACAGCAGAATGGTGTCGTCCAGAAAGCGCAGGGTTTCCGGATCGCTGCGGCTTACCATCTGGTAAACCTCCTCCATCTCCTGCTGGGAGCCGACGGTTTCGCTGGCGTGCAAGCCGCCATCGATCCAAACCACGGCTTTACCTTCGCGAGCCAGCGCGTGCGCTTCGTCATCGCTCAGGCCTTCGGCGTGCGCCAGCTTTTGGGAGATCTCTTTGTAATGGTCGAGATTCTTGAGGTTGGCCGGCGACGTGATGAGCGCCATGTATTGACGGCGGTTCTCGGCAGTGGGGCCGATATCGACCAGCTTCATGCGATCGGATTCGGCGGCCAACTTGTGCCAGTAGGAATCAAGCTGGGTGTAGTTGGCAACGTGATAATCGTCGCCCAGATTGAAACCCAAGGCTTCTTTGGGCGTGGTGATTTGCGGCGCGGTCTGGGCGAAGAGGGCGAAGGAACAGGTGAGAAGCGCTGTCGATAATCGCAGCATGCTAGTGCTGAGGCGGCGGACCACCGGGACCGGGAGGCGGTGGGGGACGGTGCGCTTCTCGATCAGCGGCTTCCTTTTCAGCGCGTTCTTTTTCAGCCTGGATCTGGTCGGGGAAGAGTTGATACGAAAGCGGATGTGAACGGCCTTCGTGGCAGGTGAAGCATTGCACTTCCGGCTTGCCTTCGAAATTGTGTTCGTCGATGGCCGCCGTCATATCAATCATCTTGCGGGCGGTTTGTTTTTCTTTCTTGTCGTCGGAATCGAACTTGTGTTCGACGTGGCAAAACTGGCAATCCTTGCCGAGAGCCCAGGAGATGTAATGCATGCGATCGATGAACTCTGAAGCGGGCAAAGATTTCAGCGATTCGGTTTTCACATTTTTGAAGCGGACACTCGCCAGTTCTTCCGGCTTGCGGAGCGGCTCGCCGGCAGCTTCATCCTGCTTCAGCAGCACGATGGTGTTGTGCATGACGTGCGGTCCATCTGCAATGTCTTCGTTCATGGTGAGCGTTTTACCGCCGTCGGAAAGCTCGTACGTTCTCTTAAAGGTGTAAGGACGCCCAGGCACTTCGCCGCTGACGATCAGCTTGCCGCCATCCAGCGTTGCTGTGACGCGAGTGGGTACACCTTTATAGGGACGAATGGCGGGCTTGCCATTCAGGAAGAACGAGAGAACATCGCGATCTTCACGCTGGCCCCAGGTCCCGGTGGTTTCCGTGACGAGCGGCGCTTCCTCTTTCGTGCGGCGATTGAAAACTTCGTTCTTCTGCCCGATGATCACCAGATAGGTGACCACCGGCGGCCCCATGCGCTTGCTTTTCTGGAGGTCTGCCCGCCACACGCCCGTGATATCTGGAGTTTGGCTCAGCAATAATGAGCCCGTGAACAGGGCTAGAGCGAGGACTTTCTTCATATAGGAATGCACGCAGTATATCACTTAGGACGTTCGCCCCAAAAGACCGTGCAGTCATCCATGTCCGCCTTATAGCGATAGGAACTGGGCAAACCGTAACGGTCCATTTCGGCGTCGGAACAAGATTGCACGGTCGCGAACTCGTGTTTGGCGAACTGATCCTTTAGCTCGTCAATGGAAACAATGTGTTCGAGTTTTTCTTCGGCGGGTGAAAGCTTTACCGTGTGGGTGTATGACACTTCCATGCCGGAGGGTGGATTTTGGCTAAGGGCGAAGTAAACCACTTCATCGGCAAAGATGCGGCCGCCGGGCGGTGTTACTTCAGCTACTTTGCGCGCCACTTTTTCATACTCTTGCCAGGTGGTTTGTTGTACCGACTCGACGCCGAAGCTGACACACATGAGCGCCACCAGAACGGCCGCGATTCCTGCTGGCCACGCTGGACGCGTGCTGTAGCCCATCTTGGAACCCACAGCATAAATGCCTGCCATGGAAAGGATGGTCAAGAACGGTACAAGAACGATAAAGTAGCGGCCGAAGGTAGGATGAGGCGTGCAGAGATAAGCGCCTTCCGCCAAGCTGATCCAAGCAGCTAAGTAGAACTCGGCCCGTTGCCAGCGCGGCCAGTCGGATTCCTTGCGTAAGAAGACGACGCCTGCCACCGCAAAGAGAGCGAGCGTGAGGGCTTGTCCCGAGTCAAGCCAATCGGTGAAGACTTGCAAGTCGTGATAAGTGGCGCCGGGCCAATCGGAGCGGCGGTACAGCGCGTGATATTTGACGATGTTGAAAATGGTTTGCTCTCTGCCTTGAAAGAAAAGCCAGACGACCGGGAGAAACGCCACGGCGCAGCCCGCGATAAAGGCCGACGCTTTGCGCCAGGCCACGCCGGTGCGGTTATAGATGCAAATCCAGACAAGCAAAACGGGTAAAACAGGACCGGTGAGAAGAGAAGAACCGGCGGCGATACCGGCCAGCACTCCACAAGCAAACGGCGGCAGCAGGCTGGCGCGAGCGGGTGTCTCGAGCGCCAGCCGATAGGCGGCCACGGTGAAGAAGAGACAAATGCCGTAAGCTTGGCCGATGGTGCCGAATTCAATGACGATCTGATTCAGGCCAATAAAGACGGCAGCGGCAACGGCACACGCCAAGCGCCAGCGCGGGGCCGGAAAGCGCGCCAGCATGAATTGCGCTGTGAGCAACATGGCGCCCATAGAGAACAAAGTTGCGACCACATGGACAGGCTGCCAGTGCTGGCCGAACGTTCGGATGACGGCGGCATTCAGATAGGCGTCTAGCGGCGTTTGCGGAAAACAGAAATCGATATAGGGCAGTTTGCCGCGCGCGATTTGCTGGGCGGCAATGAGGTGATACCCTTCATCCCAAACGAAGGCGCGCGTGACGGCATAGGTGAATACGAGGGCAGAGATTGCCAGCAGTAAGAGCCAGAAGGCTAGGTGGGAGCGCGTTGTGCCGGGGAGGACTTCTTTTTCCAGGATTAGCTCATCTGCGGATTCGTGCATGGCGAAATCTCTTTACAAATGTAGCGGATTGAAGCGCGGCTGGCCGCGTTGTGAAATTTGTGAATAAAAATCCTTGCAGAGCGCACAACACCATAGTAGAATCACAAACAGATATAGTAGATCATCCATGGCCGAGCCGAAATTCACCAAACTAGAACTGCAAATCATGCAGGCGCTGTGGGACCAAGGAAGCGCCTCCATTCGAGAAATCCAGGAAGCATTCCCGGAAGCAGGGAGGCCGTCCTACACAACAATCCAGACTACGGTTTACCGGCTGGAGGGGAAGGACGCCGTGAAGCGCGTAAAGAAGATCAGCAATGCGCATATTTTCGAAGCGGTGGTTTCGCGCAACGCGGCGCAGAGTAGATTAATCGACGATCTGCTGGGTGTGTTCGGCGGGCGTACACAACCGGTGATGTCGCATTTGATTGAATCGGGCCGGCTGACGATGGACGATGTAAAAGCGGCCGAAAAAGAGCTTCGTAAGTTCAATAGAAAGGAAACTCGGTAATGTCCCCAAACTTGACTTCCGCTATAGCGAATCACTTGTGGCAATCCACTTTGTTTGCCATGGCAGCCGGGGTGCTTACGCTGGCGTTGAGAAAGAATTACGCGGGGGCGCGCTATTGGCTCTGGCTGATTGCGTCTCTGAAATTTCTGATGCCGTTTTCGCTGCTGGTCAGCGCAGGCCAGAGCTTGAGCTGGTCTGGCGCGGCTCCAGTGGTTGCGTCGTCAGTTCGATTGACTGCAGCGATGGAAACGGTCAGAAGGCCTTTTACGTACCTGCCCGTTCCAGCTTCCATTCAACCGGCGGCCGCGCTACCTTTTGCCAACGGGCTTCCGGCTGTGTTGTGGGCGATCTGGGCCTGCGGTGTGGTAATCGTATTGTTGTTCTGGTGGGTGCGCTGGCGCCGCGTGCGTGCGGCGGTGCGCCTTGCTGCGCCGCTGCCTCTGCGCGCCGATATCCGCGTACTCTCTTCGCCGGTGCTGCTTGAGCCGGGCGTCTTCGGCGTTTTCCGCCCGGTGTTGATCTTGCCTGAGGGCATAACAGAGCATTTGGCGCCCGCGCAGTTGAACGCGATCTTAGCTCACGAATTGTGCCATGTGCGGCGGCGCGACAATTTGGCCGCGGCGGTCCATATGGTCGTGGAAGCTGTTTTCTGGTTTCACCCGTTGGTGTGGTGGATTGGCGCGCGCTTGGTTGAGGAACGAGAGCGGGCCTGCGACGAGGAGGTGCTGCGTCTAGGCAGCGCGCCGCAAATTTATGCCGAGAGCATTCTGAAAACTTGTCAATTTTATCTGGAATCGCCCTTAGCCTGCGTATCCGGAATCACCGGCTCCGATTTGAAGAAACGAATTGTCCGCATCATGACACATAACGTCGCGAGCAGGCTAGGGCTAGGTAGAAAGCTACTGTTGTCAGTGGCGGGAGTGGCGGCGGTGGCGGCGCCAATCTCCTTCGGGCTAATGAATGCGACGCCAGGCCGGGCGCAATCTGCGGCGCCAGCAGCATCCCCCGCGCCAAAATTTGAAGTGGCATCCGTCAAGCCGAACAAATCCGGCGACAGAGGCATGAGGATTCTGTATCAGCCTGGAGGGCGATTTACCGCCACGAACATCTCGTTGAAGGCGCTCATCCATTTCGCATATGGAGTGCAAGATTTTCAGATCTCGGGAGGACCCGCTTGGCTCGAATCCGACAAGTACGATGTCGAGGCCAAGGCAGAGGGTTCGTCTGAAGGTGATATGCGAAGCATGAGCGAAGAGCAGCGGCAGTTGGAACTTGATAAACGCAAGCTTATGATGCAGGCGCTTTTGGCGGAACGATTCCGTTTAGTTCTGCACAAAGAATCAAAGGAGGCGCCGATTTATGCGCTCGTGGTTGCAAAAAACGGCCCAAAACTGAAAGAAGCGACGGCTGAAGAATTGGCTCCCCCCAATCTGAAAGATATGCCGGATAGGCCGGATCGCAAGGGCCTATTACGCGGAGAAGGAATGCGCATGGGTAGGGGGGAAGTGAGCGGGCAAGCTGTGAAGCTGGGATTCTTAGCAGACGTATTGTCGAACCAGCCGGAGCTCGGCCGCACGGTTTTGGATAAAACGGGACTCACGGGGACTTACGATTTCACTCTCAAGTGGACCCCTGAGGAACCGCCCGGCGCGATGTTCAAAGGCCCGGGGGATGCTCCGCCTGCGGCCGACGCCAATGGACCATCGCTTTTCACAGCTTTGGAGGAACAACTCGGACTCAAGTTAGAGTCGCAGAAGGGTCCGGTTGACCTGCTAGTGATTGACCATGCGGAGAAGGCCTCCGAAAACTAGGTCTGCTGTGAAATGGCTTGGCATGGTGTGGCTTGGCATTTCGAGCGTGTTCGCGACCGAACAAGCAGGGCAGGTGATGTTCGGAGGTCTGCCGGTTCCCGGCGCCACCGTTACCGCAACGCAAGGCGAAAAGGAATTCGTCACTATTACAGACCAGCAAGGCCTATATCATTTCGCCGACTTAGCTGATGGAACCTGGACGGTTGAAGTGGAGATGACTGGGTTTTCTCCCGTCAGCCGTCGAGTGACAGTCGCCCCGAAAGTGCCCTCGGAAAGGTGGGAATTGACGCTACTGCCATTCGAGCAAATAAAGGCAACTCCGATGGGTCAGCACCTTTCAGTACAAAGCAGTGTTGAACGTCCTCCGAAAGAGGCGGTGCCCGAGAAGATTCAGGACGAAAGTGGCGACGCTTCCGACGGTTTGCTCATTAACGGCAGTAATAACAATGGCGCCGCTTCGCCGTTTGCGCAACTCCCGATGTTCGGCAACAATCGCAGCAGCAGTCACGGATTGTATAACGGCAGTATTGGGATCATTGGGGACAATTCCGCGTTGGACGCTCGTTCCTTCTCTTTGACAGGGCAGGACACGCCTAAACCCGAGTACAGCCGGTTGACGGGCGTGGTGACTTTGGGAGGTCCGCTCAAAATTCCACATTTGCTGAAGAATGGGCCGGTCTTTTTCGTGGGTTATCAGTGGACGCGCAATCGCGATGCCAGCGCGACGCCCGGTCTGCTGCCCAGTTTGGCTCAGCGCACTGGCGACTTTTCGCAGACCGCCAACACGATCACCGATCCGGCGACTGGGCTGCCGCTTTCGGGTAACGTCATTCCACAAAGCAGGCTGAGCCCGCAAGCCTTGGCGCTGTTGAATTTCTATCCGCTGCCGAATCTAGCGGGCGATGCGCGCTACAATTTCCAAGTCCCGCTGGTGAGCGCGACTCATCAGGACGCATTGCAATCGCGTCTTAACAAAACGCTGGGCCAGAGGAATCAGCTAAACGGAAAGTTCGACTTCCAGGATACGCGGACGAGCAGTCCGAACCTGTTCGGCTTCCTTGATACGACAGATGTTTTGGGAATCGCGACCGAAGCTACTTGGTCACACCGCTTCGGTCAGCATCTCTTCATGAACTTGGGATACCAGTTCAGCCGGTTGGGGACGCGCAGCACGCCATATTTCGAAAATCGCGAGAATGTGTCGGGCGACGCGGGTATCTCGGGAAATAATCAGTACCCTATGAACTGGGGGCCTCCGAGTCTCACTTTCTCTAGTGGTATCAGCGGGCTTTCGGATGCGAACGCGGCCTTCAATCGCAACCAGACGGGCGCAGTCTCGGATTCGATGTTATGGAATCACGGGCGCCATAACGTCATGTTCGGGGGCGATTTCCGCCGACAGGAGTTCAATTACCTCTCACAACAAAACCCGCGTGGGAGTTTTGACTTTACGGGAGCGGCCGGTGGGTCGGATCTCGCGGACTTTCTGTTGGGGGTTCCAGATACGAGTTCGATTGCGTTTGGCAACGCCGACAAGTATTTTAGAGAATCGGTCTATGATGGCTATCTCGCAGACGATTGGAGGATCGGTCCGCAACTCACGTTGAACGCCGGGATGCGCTGGGAATATGGCGCGCCGATCACGGAATTGTATGAGCGGTTGGTGAATCTGGACATTGCGCCAGGTTTTGCAGCGGTGGCGCCAGTCGTAGCGAACGATCCGCTTGGTTCGCTGACTGGCCAGCGGTATCCCGCTTCCCTTCTCCGTTCGGACAAACGCGGAATTGAGCCGCGCGTGGGAATCGCCTGGCGTCCGCTTTCGGGGTCCTCGCTGGTGGTGCGTGCTGGCTATGGGATTTACTACAACACATCGATCTATCAGTCAATCGCTACGCAAATGGCGCAGCAAGCACCGCTCTCGAAGAGTCTGACGGTGGCAAATAGCGCGGCCGATCCACTCACTCTAGCGAACGGATTCAATGTCTCCCCTTCCAGCACCCCGGACACGTATGCGATTAACCCGAACTTCCGCGTCGGCTATGTGCAAAACTGGCAACTCACACTACAACGCGATTTGCCAGGGTCACTGCAAATGACGGCGAGCTATTTGGGCATTAAGGCGACACGAGGGCAACAGGAATTCCTGCCGAATACGTTTCCCAGCGGGGCTGTGAATCCCTGTCCGAGTTGTCCGAGCGGATTTGTTTACGTGGATTCGAACGGTAACTCAACGCGCGAAGCTGGCCAAATTCAATTGCGGCGAAGGCTGCAAAGCGGATTCACGGCGACCGTTCGATACACTTTCTCGAAATCGATCGACGATGATGCGACGCTGGGGGGTCAGGGGTTCATGCTGACGCAGAGCGCGGCCAGTTCAGGTAGTGGCTCACCCGCCGTGACTTTGTTGCCGCCGGCCGCGGTCAGTGGAGGGGCTGCAACGGTGGCGCAAAACTGGCTAGATTTGAGCGCTGAGCGAAGCCTGTCGAATTTCGACCAGCGGCAGCTACTGAGCGCGCAGATCCAGTACACAACGGGCATGGGGCTCGCGGGAGGAGATTTGCTGAGAGGTTGGAGAGGCACACTTTTGAAGGAGTGGACCTTTGCCACTTTAATTACCGCCGGAAGCGGATTGCCAGAGACACCGACGCTGCCTTTTCCGGAGAGCGGGACGGGGGTCACGGGAGCGTTGCGCCCCAGCTATACGGGGGCTGCGCTTTATGCCGCTCCGGCGGGCCTGTTTCTGAATCCGGCGGCTTACGGGATCCCACTTCTGGGGCAGTGGGGAAATGCGGGAAGAAATTCGATCACCGGCCCGGCTCAGTTCTCTTTGAATGCTTCGATAGGACGGGTGTTTCGAGTGAACGACCGCTTCAATTTAGAACTGCGCATTGACTCGGTAAATCCACTGAATCACGTAACCTTTACAGGGTGGGACACGGAGGTAACCAACGCGCAGTTTGGGTTACCGGCTGGTGAGAATGCCATGCGAAGCTTGCAGGCACTCTTACGGTTGAGGTTCTAAAACAATGCGACTTGTTACGGCGCTGTTGTTATGCACGCTTCCTGCAGCCGGTCAGCAGGTGGGGCAGAATACGCCGCCCGGCGGAACTGTGCCGGCGACCTTCAGCAGCAGCACACAGTTGGTCATAGAAACCGTGACCGTCACAGATAGGAATGGGAGTTCCGTGGGAGGTCTGACGGCGCAGGATTTCATTGTGACGGAGAACGGCGTGCCGCAAACCATTCGGGTATTCGAGCACCAGGATCTCCCGCAAGCTCCTAGCTTAGTCCCGACAGTTCGATCGCAGCCCGAACACATCCATATTTTCGACAAGTTGGGTCAAACGCATATCTCTGCTGAAACCAGCGGTAGAGTTCGCTACAAGGACCGGCGTCTCCTGGCATTGTATTTCGACATGACAGCAATGCGGGAAGGCGAGCAACTTCGCGCGCTGAACGCGGCGAAGACGTTTATCCGGACGCAGATCCAAGCGCCCGATCTCCTGGCCGTTATGCGGTATCGAGGTGGGGCCGTGGAGGTGTTGCAAGACTTCACAGACGATCGTGATCGACTGTTAAGCATCGTCGCAACCATGATCGTAGGAGAGCGAGAGGGTTTCGACATATCCACCAATGACGCCAGCGCTGCCGACACCGGAGCCGCTTTCGGCCAGGACGATAGCGAGTTCAATATCTTCAACACTGACCGTCAGTTGGCCGCTCTACAGACCGCTGCCAGCATGTTGGGGCAGCTCAATGAAAAGAAATCGTTAATCTACTTCGCCAGCGGTCTGAGGCTGAACGGCTTGAATAACCAAGCGCAGCTGCACGCTACGGTGAATGCCGCGATTCGCGCAGGAGTCTCGTTTTGGCCTATTGATGCGCGTGGCTTGGTCGCTGAAGCGCCGCTTGGCGACGCGACTAAGGGATCGCCCGGCGGAATCGGCATGTACACGGGCAACTCGGCGCTGGCTGAGACGACAAACTTTCAGCAATCACAAGACACGCTGTATACGCTAGCAGGGGACACCGGCGGGAAAGCGTTGCTCGATTACAACGATTTGACGAAGGGAATTGTGCGTGCGGAGCAATCGGTCGCGAGCTATTACCTGATCGGTTATTACACAACGAACACAACACTCGACGGCAAGTTCCGGCGCGTCAAGATCTCGCTCGCTCGCGATCTAGCGGCCAAGTTGGATTATCGCCAGGGTTACTATGCCGGCAAACAGTTTGGGAAATTCACGGCGGTCGATAAGGAAAGACAACTGGAAGACGCGTTGATGTTGGGCGACCCGATTACGGAGCTGACAATCGCGATGGAGGTGGATTACTTCCAGTTGAACCGGGCCGAATATTTCGTGCCGGTAATGGTGAAAATTCCGGGACGCGAATTGGCATTGGTGAAGCGCCGCGGCGGCGAGCGCACACTCATCGATTTCATCGGAGAAGTGAAGGACGATTATGGATCAACCATCTCCAACGTGCGCGACAAAGTGAACATCAAATTGAGCGACTCGACGGCCAGCGAATGGGCCACGCGACCTATTGCATTCGATACCGGATTCACTCTTCTTCCCGGGAAGTATTTAATCAAATTCCTGGCGCGCGACGACGAGACGGGCAGAATCGGGACTTATCAGACGACGTTTGTGGTCCCCAACCTAAATAAGGAGGACAAGCGCGTTCCGATCAGCTCAGTCGTATTAAGCAGCCAACAAGTGGATTTGAAGGACGCGCTTTACAACGCGGCGAAAGATAAAAGCAAAAAAGAAGAGTCGAGCAATCCATTGGTGGAAGAGGGGCGGAAGCTAATTCCGAGTGTGACGCGGGTCTTTAGTAAGGGGCGGGAGATGTTCGTCTACTTGCAGGCCTATGAACCGGGAGCTGAGAGTATTCGGCCACTCATCGTCTTCGTGAGTTTTTACGGAGTTGAAGCAAAGGCGTTGGAGACAATGCCGGTTCAGGTGACGCAAGGCTGGGATAACAAGCTCAAGACGATGCCGATCAAACTCACTATTGCGCTAGATTCGCTGCCACCTGGAACATACGACTGTCAGGTGACAGTACTGGATTCAGTGGGGCAAAAAACCGCGTTCTGGCTGGCTCCGGTCGCCGTTGTGCCGTGAGTCATCGCAAACTTTTTGCATCTTTTCACTTGACTGAAAGAGTGACTTGCGGTTAGACTTGAGGCTCGGAAGGTAATCACTCTGATGTTAATCACATGTCCATGGCTGAGGCTCGAAACCCTCGCCGGTGCGGCTTCGAAAGAAGTCCGGGATACCGACATGCGATTGGTCTTCCGTTCACAGTCGATTTAGCTCACCGGTAGAACAACAGACTTAGGATCTCGGGATTCGAAGGCTCTCTACCTGGCTCCGCCCAAGTTGTAGCTCAATATCGGGAGCGGGTCAACTCATAACCACAGTCAGTGAAACGAAGTCAGTAGGAGGTGCACTTATGTTATGGAAGCAAATTATTGTTGGTGACCAGGAGCGCGCACTGATTACAAAGAACGGCCGCTTCGGCGGAATTCTCGCGCCCGGCGAGTACCGCTTAGTCACCAAGCCCGGAGTGTCTCTGGATGTTGAGAAGCACAATGTCCGAGATCTCGTCTTCCAGAGCACCTGGGCCGACTATCTGGCGAAGGAGCGTCCGGGTTTGGCTGAACGTCACTTCACGCGTGTCGAGACCAACCACTTACAGGTGGCCATGGTCTACGTGGACGGCATGCTGTTCCAGGTGATGCTGCCCGCGAAGCGTATGCTGTTTTGGCGCGGCGTGTCCGCGGTAACGGCGGAAGTGGTGAATGTGATCGACGCCCCTGAGGTGTCGGCCCAGAAGCTGCCAGCGGCTGAGCGCTGGCGGAGGGGGTGTGCGTGGCGGAAAAGCGGTAAACGCTACCGCCCGCCAAATGTGGCTTCTGGGCCGCGGTGTTACCAGTTCGGTGTCAAAGACCTCAACTCCCTAATTTCTGGAATTCAGGAATTAAGGTCTTTGACCTCAACTGTCCCAACGTTACTCAGATAGAATCAGCTGTTTAGCGGAGTCGGTCAGATCACTTTGGGGTTCGGCTGCCTGAAAAGCCTGCAAAATGGGCATTTTCTCGAATAAGGTGAGGCTCAGAATCTGTAGGATTGTGTAGAGGCTGTGAGGCAGCTTGAGGTGCTTTTTCAAAATGGCAACGAGCACATAAGTGCTGACGGCAATCCAGATTTGGGTTTTCACGGCGTTTGGCGAATAGCCATAGAACTTTTTAATTCGAAGGTGCTGCTTCATCCATTTGAAAAAGAGTTCCACATTCCAGCGCGCCTTGTATAAGCGGGCGATGGTGAGAGCCGGCACCAGGAACTGATTGGTGAGCAGGTGCAGCCGCAGCTGCTTTTCGGCATCGACAAAATGAATCAAGCGGGCCGGATCAGGGTAATAGCGGTCCGTGTTTTTGCCGGTGAGTACGATGGTCTGATCAGATCGCAAGCCAGTGCTTTTATCAACGGGATGCGAATAGCGGCGGCGATAGACCATGTTGTCGCGGGTTCGCAGCACGAAGAAGGCGCCCAACTGAGTGAGGCTGTGAAGCCGCTTGAAATCGATATAGCCCAGGTCCATCATATAAAACGCTCCGGCCTCGACAGGCAGCTCATCGAGCACACTGACAGCGCTGCTGTGGGTGGTCACGCTGATAAAGCTGGGAATATTGCCGCGCAGATCTAACAACGTGTGAGCTTTTACGGCGCCTTTGCTTAGTTAGCTTAAATGGAGTCCACGGAAACAGCGAAAGACAGAGGTCGATGGTGGTCGAATCCAGCGCAAAAGCGGCTTGCTCTATCTCCACTGAGAAGCTGTCGGCGGCTTAGAGTCGCCGGGCCTGGGCCATGAGCACCCGATCTAGGCCCGCATAGATTTGCCAGTCGCGCTGCTCGTTGGCGTTGGCCAAAGTGTTGCGCGACACAAGGCCGCGAAAGCCGGCATGATACAGCCGGGATTGCTTGGACCGAAGGCAAACTTCGATGTCGCGCAGGCTTTCCCGGTAGGTTAGTTGCGCGAATGCCATACAGAGAAACTGGTCGAGGCAAGAAAAGCTCTGGACCTTGTGGTCACCGCCGTATTGCGCCACGAGAAGGCGAAATTCCGCCAGCGGGAACAGATCCATGAGCTGCGAGAAAACGGTGCGACCGATGTTCATCGTCCCCCATTTTCGGTGCGACGATCAGAACAAATTCAAATCGATTTTCAGAGATTGGCCTATAAGTTATCAAGTATCAGTCTCTTATCGGGACTGCTTCAAAAACGTTGGGACAGTTCTGGTCTTTGACACCGAACTACGAACTGCCGAACTACACGCCGATATCTTCGTTCCACAAAGTCGGCTTTTCGGCGATAAACTGACGCATCAGTTCGAGGCACTCGGCATCTTGCAACACCTCCACTTTTATCCCATTCACCCGCAAATAGTCTTCGGCGCCGAGAAACGTCTGATTCTCGCCGGCTATTACATGCGGAATGCGGTAAAGCAGGATCGCCCCACTACACATGGGGCACGGTGATAGCGTCGTATAGATCGTGCAGCGGCGATAAGTGGAGGCGGACAGCCGGCCGGCATTTTCCAGACAATCCATTTCCCCGTGAAGGATGGCGCTGCCCTGCTGCACACGGCGGTTGTGCCCGCGGCCGATGATAGCGCCGTCGCAAACCAAGACCGAGCCAATCGGGATGCCACCCTCCGCCAGTCCCAGCCGCGCCTCGGCAATTGCCGCTTCAAGAAATTGGTCGGAAGCCATTAGGCTTTATCGTAGCGTTCGAGACTAGAGTGCTTTCACTTGGACGGTAAAGACGGTCGTATTTACAACTTCGGCGCGCTGGAATTGAGTCCAGATGCGGTACAGGCCTGGCCGCGGAAAGATCAGATTGAACTGAATGTCACCGCCCTTTACCAGGAACGGATGTACGTGCAAAAGGTCGATGAGGTCGCTGCTCGCCGCCAGCATATGACCCCAGGCGCCTAAGTAGGGTTGCAGATCCTCCGAGGGAATGAGCGAAAAAGTGAGTCTGCTTTCCAGACCGGCGAATAAATCTTCTGGCTCGGTATGCAGCGTGGCGGCTAAATTCGCCGCGTTGAAGGGCGAAAGGGAGGCCACCAGCTTGGCAGGCGCAGCGTCACCCGCAACGAACAGAGTGGTAAGCGCCAGCTGCGGCACTGCGCCCGCGGGATAAAAATCGGCCAACAACCGGTACATCCCGCCGTATGGAAGTGTCAAGGGCAAACGGAACGAACCGCCGTCTTGCAGCACGGGATGTACATGCGCGAAATATTCCAGGTTTTCACTTACGGCAAATAAGTGCATCAATTTTTCATGGACCACTTCAAACTTCTCCACCGTTTTCCCGGTGTCGGGGTTAAGCACACGAAAGGTGAGTTCGAGCGGCTGATTGGGCTGAGCGAGTTCGGGCGAGCAGGACATTTCCAGCGGAAACTCGATGCGCTCCGGAATTCTAAGGACCAATTTCATTCCGCAGCGGGGACAAAGACCAGGTTTGTCCGAGCGAACGTCAGGGTCCATAGGACAAGCCCAATCCTTATTGGGGGAGGGGTCGTTAGGAGCGCCCGGTTGGGCGGATAGGCGCGCGATGGCGATCCCCGCGATAGACAGAAGGCAAGAGCGGCGGTTCATAAAGGGGAACTTGTCCTCTCAGGGTGATTATAGCGGCGTGCCCTCGGCAAAATCCTACCCTTCAAACGATGTTTCGCTAGCAACAGTTCCGTAAATAGTGCCGACATAAACGGCATATGAAGGTGTCCAGCTTCTTTTCGACGTCCTTTAGGAAAGCAATTCTCTGCAACGCGTGCAGCTTGTTGAGCCTGCTCCTGATTGTCACATCTAGCGCCAATGCGCAAACCGCCGGCGAGCAATCCCCGTCGAACCAAACCATTAAACAGTTGACGGATCGCTTGACGGCTGCGGAAGCGAAAATTCAAGAACTCGAGGCGCTGGTCGCTAAACAGACTGGGATCGCGCCCGCTGTTGTGTCCGCGCCAGCGGTAGCTGTGGCCGAGCCTCCGCCACAGGAGCCCGCGCCCGCTCCTGAGCCGGCGCCAGCCGCTGCCGACCAATCGATGGACCACATGATGGAGATTCCAGGCGGCCCGGTTCTCCATATACGTGGCTTCTTCGATTTCGATTTCGATAAAGGATTCGCAGCGCAAAATCTGCAGTATCCGATTGGTGCTACTACAAATAGTACCTTCCGAGCCGGCGAGTTTGACCTGTTTATGACTTCCCAGCTATCGAGCAATCTCAGTTTCCTGGCCGAGGTGGTTTTCTCGTCGGATCAGACAAACGCCTTCGGCGTGGACCTGGAGCGCTTTCAGTTGACTTACCGGCCCACAAAATACTTCGAATTCAGCGCGGGCCGCTTTCACACTGATATCGGCTATTACAACACCGCGTTTCACCACGGCACTTGGTTTTCCACCGCCACGGGCCGGCCGTTCATGTATTATTTCGAGGACAGCGGCGGCCCATTGCCTGTTCACGAGCTTGGCGTAACCACGACAGGATTAGTACCCGGTTCCGGCAAGTGGGATGTCCACTGGACTGCTGAAATTGGCAATGGAAGCTCGGAGTTTGGCAGCCCTAACTACGGTGATGGAGTAGAGAACTTCGCTTCGGACCGAAATCACAAAGACCTGAATTTCGCGATCTACACCAAGCCGGAATGGCTGCCTGGATTGCAGGTCGGCGGTTCCTTTCTAAAAGGAGACCTGCTTCCCTACAGCGGCATCGTGCCGAAAGTGAATCAGACCATCTCCAGTGTTTATGCGGTCTTCATTAATTCGAAATGGGAATTCATGAATGAAGCTGTCTTGATGCGTCATGCGATTCCCGACGGCCGCTCTTATAATTCGCCGCTTACCTATACGCAAATCGCCTACCGGCTCGGAAAGTATCGTCCGTATTTTCGCTTTCAAGAGGACAACATTCCCAACAACGACCCGGCTTCGCAGTTCACCGGCCGGTACGAGGGGCCGTCGTTTGGAGTGCGGATGGATTTCTTCGATTATGCGTGCATGAAGATGCAATATAACAGGATCTATCTGCGCGACGCAGCGACACAAAACGGCTTCGAAACAGCGCTCGCGTTTACCTTTTAAGGAATAGAGATAAGACTATGGAAACCTTCAAGCGTTCATTGCTGGGTCGAATTCTGGTTCCTGTCGCGGTTTCTGTCTGCTACTTAGTCGTTGGGGCTAAACCAGGCCTCAGTTTTGCCGATGATTATGTAGTGATTGTCAACAAGGCAAATCCGGTCGATTCCATCAGCGTGGCGGACCTTAGGAAAATGTTCTTGGGCGAAAAGGCGACGTGGGCCAATGGCACGAAGGTTATGGCGATCACACCTGGCCCCGATCGCCCCGAATATCCCTTAGCTATAAAACGAGCCACCGGGATGAGCGTGCCGGATTTCAAACGTTATTTTATTCAGTTGAGTTTCCTGGGCAAGAGCGTTCCGCCGCCGAGAGTGCTGGACACCCCTGCCGCTATTGCCCGCTTTGTAAGCACATCGCCCGGTGCTATCAGCTGTATTCCGGCTGCGGACGCCGGAGCGGGAGTCAAGGCGCTAAAAGTTGAATAAGGTAAGACACGTGTTGGCTTGGTACAAAAATCTAAGAATTACCGTTAAACTGAGGCTGGCGTTCGGGGTGTTGGCCGTGATTACCGCCATCGTTGGGCTGGGTGGTCTGGGGATCATGTCGCTCCTCAACGGGCGGGTCGGTACTGCCTACGAGCAGGATCTACCCGCCGTTTCCGCTATTAAAGAAGCTGGAATTTCTCAGCTCAAAGCAATGCGTGTTTTGCTGGGAGTGGTTTTGGCAGCCGGCGATAACGACGAAATTGACAAGCTCAATCGCGAACTGGTGAAAAATCTGGGCGATGAGCGAAAACAGGTCGGTCTTTGTGTTCAGAAGGTGCACTCCAAGGAAGCCCAGGCGCAATTGAGCGCCGCTCTCAAAAGCCTTCCGCAATTTGAGAAGGGCGCAACCGATATCGTAGCCGCAGCCAAAGCCGGCGATATTATTGGATTTCGTAACACCATTAAAGACCTGGTTCCGCTCAGCGATCAGATTCAACACTCTTTCGACCTGGTGAGCCAAATTACCCAAAAGCAGGCCGCCACGTCGAAACTGCTGTCGAACGCAGCCTACTGGAGCGCGCTCTCGTTGATGGTGCCCTTGGTACTCTTTTCCGGGCTGATGGCAGCGGCTATGAGCTTTGTCATGACTAGCGTCATCGCCGGGCCGTTGGCTCGCACAGTGAGAGTTCTCGAGGCCGTCGCGAAAGGTGACTTAACCCAAAGCCTGCCGGTGAATTCGACCGACGAAACCGGGCAGGTGGCGCAGAGCTTGAATCGCGCTCTTGCCTCAGTGCGCAAGACCTTACAGGAAGTAGGACGCTCTTCCCACCAACTCAAAGGTGCTTCGCAAAATGTCGCTCTCACCGCGGCGCAATTGTCAGACGGCGCTTCTACCCAGGCTTCGAATCTTGAGACTACGACGTCCAGTATGGAAGAAATTTCGGTCACGATTCGGAACAATGCCGCCAATACCAATCGGGCCAACGAATTAGGCTCTTCTGCCCAATCGGCTGCCGAAAAAGGCGGTTCTTGCGTGCAATCGGCTGTATTAGCCATGGAGGAAATCAGAAGGTCTTCGGGTGAGATTTCCAAAATACTCAGCGCTATCAACGAGTTGGCGTTCCAAAGCAATCTTCTGGCGGTCAATGCTTCTATCGAAGCGGCGCACGCCGGCGATAGCGGCCGCAGTTTTGCGGTCGTTGCGTTAGAGATCCGCCACCTGGCCCAGCGCAGCACTGAGTCCGCCAGAGAAATCGAGCGGTTGATCGCCGCCTCTCTAGAGCGCGTAGATAAGGGCGCTGATTTGGTGAATCGCTCCGGCGAAGCTATTACTGAGATCATCGATTCCGTCAAGAACGTGAGCCGGATCATAAACGAGATCGCCACCGCTTCCAACCAACAGAGCCAAGGGGTAGAGCTAGTAAGTTCGGCCATGAACAAGGTGGATTCCGTCGTTCATGCCAATAGTTCTAAGACTCGCGAACTCTCCAATACCGCGCAGCAACTCGCCGCTTTGGCCGCGGGGCTGACCGATACATTGACGCATTTTATCTTCGAAGGCGAATCGCAGGCACCCGAATTGGCCGATGACGATCTCGGCAATTCTTTACTCAGTCTGAAAAATTGGATTTCGTCACCATTTCGAAATGCGAAGGAATCGGCCACCGTGTCTCGTCCAAGATAGCCTCAAGGCTGTTCATCGAAAAAGTCTCTTTCCTTGATTAGCTAAACTAAAGGCTTAGAGATTCAAGGAGTTTCATGGCCGAAGAGAAGCACGCAACGAACAGCAAGCAGGCGCATGCCAGCTCGCCTAACATCAAACAAAAAGAAGATATTTACCGGGCGGAATATTTAGGCAGCGGCACTTTCCACATTGTCAAGCCCAAGCGCCAAGACGAAAAACGCCGCCAGTCGGCTTTGAAAGGCACCACCCGCGGCTCGCGCAAATAGCCAACATAATGCAAGCATGTGCGCTCCTAAATCGTCTGCGTCACCTTACTGAGCGTTCTCGGCTGATCTGGATTCAATCCTTTCGCCAAGGCTAGACTTGCAGCAAACAATTGCGCCGGGATTATATATGGGATCGGCGTAAACACCTCTTCGGGCAGCTTCGACTTTGTGGCCAATTCAGCCGGGATCGTTAAGGTGGTATGCGCAACCCCCTTGGCGTTCGCCGCCTTATTGCTGGTATCGGTAATGGCCACGGTTTCAGCTTTGATCGTGTGCAGCCTTGTCAATAATTCGCTAGTGGCCTTCCAAGTCACACCCGGCGGACAGAATACGAAAGCCGGAAATGTAGACTCCAGCATCGCGATGGGACCGTGCAACAAGTCGGCCGAAGAGAAGCGCTCAGCGACCACGTAGCAAGTCTCCATCAGCTTCAACGCAAATTCAAACGAGTTGGCGTAATTCAAACCGCGCCCAACGCAAACCGCATGCCGCATAAAACAATATCGTTCCGCCCGCGCCGCAATCTCCGGCTCCAGCTTGAGGGCCGCCTCGGTCCAATCCGCTATGCGCTCCAAATCCGCGAGTTCGAGCGGCGCGCCCAAAGCATAGGCGAGTAGATAGAAACAAAGAAGCTGGCCGGTATAGGTTTTGGTCGCGGCGACGCTCCGTTCCTTACCAGCGCGTACTAGGAATGTATGCTGCGCCAATCGCGCCAAGCTGCTCTCGGCTTCGTTTGTGATGCCCGCGGTGAAGGCCCCGGATTCTTTTGCTCTTTCAAGAACAATATTGGTATCGGTGGACTCGCCCGACTGTGAAACCGCGATCACCGCCGTGTCCTCGAAATTCATGCGCCCGCCATAAAGCGTAAACACCGAAGGCGCCGCGAGCGACACCGGGATTCCTGTCGAAATCTCGAGCAGGTAGCGCCCGAATTGCGCGGCATTGTCGGAGGTTCCGCGCGCCGCCAGAACAATCAGCCGTACCGGATGATGAGCGAAATAATTGCGTAGCTTTACTGCATTGCGCCATTCAGCCTTCAGAGTTTTTTCGATCACCCTGGGCTGCTGGCGAATTTCCGCCGCCATAGTTGACATGTTGTCGAAGATAGCAGTTCCGCTACGGCGCTACAGCAATACCTTGATCCCGCGCACCGGCCCAACCAGATATTGCGGGCTGATAGCCGCCGACATCGGCAAGCGCGTCACTCGCGGTTTCAGCAAAATCAGCGTCTGACTCGTTGCTTTGTCGTGGTTATTGGAGCTCAACAAATGCTGCAAACCGGGAATTTCGCCGAAACCAGCCAGCCCGCTCCGGCTGCTGGTAATTGATTTCTGATCCAACCCGGCAATCACCGCCCATTCTCCTTCGCGCAAAACGACTGTTCCAGTATATTTTCGTTGCGCGACCGATGGGACCGTGCCGAAGTATACGGTACCCAAGGATTTATACTCTGCTTCCACGTCCAGTGCCACGTCGCCGTCCCCGTCAACCTTGGGCGTCACTTTCAGCACCAACCCAAGATCCTCCTCCGTAAACTGCGGGATTGGGTTGTAAATGGTTGAAGCGCTTTGCGTGTAGCCGGTATATAAAGATTGCGGAATCGGATATTTTTCGCCGAAGTGCAGGTTGGCGGGTTGGCCATCCTCGGTAACCAACACCGCGTCGTAACTGGCCCGGGAGTCCGAACTTGTATACTGCGCGAGCAGGGACGCCTCTCCCACGCCGATACCGAAAAGGCCGAGGCCGCCGCCGAACGTGAACAAACGCCCAAACATGGCGGCCGTGCTCGCCAGCGAACTCAGCGAACCTGCATTCAATTTGCCCAGATTGAAGAGATTTAAACTCGTTGGCGGGGAAAGGCCGTATTGATAATTCGAATCGGTATCCAATGTCAAAATCTCCACTTCCAAGGCGACTTGGGCCTTTGGAAGAAGCAGCGCCTCTAGCAGCGAACGGGCGGTCAGAGCCTTGGTCACGCGATCCTTAATGAACACTGTTCGGCTCACCGAATCCCAACCGAAGGAGCGCAGGTTCAAAACACCGCGCACCGCATTCGCCACATCGATCAAATCTTTCTCATTCATCGACTGCGGCATTGGAACCGTCAATAAAATGAGCGGCTCCAGTTCATTCCGTTTAGCTTCCGAATCGCGCGCGAAATACAAGGTGTTAGGCGAGATCGGAAAAACGAAGGTGTCGGTGACATCCGTCAACGCGTTCATCGCCGTGCGGAAATCCGCTTGCGTAAGCTGAAGTTGCAGATTTTTTTTCGGCTCCAGCTGCGGGTCCCAAGCCGCGCGCACGCCGTAGGCCGAAACGACTTGTTGAAACAACGCAATCTCGTCGCCCTTGATATCGAAATCGCGCTTAACGTCTTTGGGCTGAATATGCGGAAACGAAGCCAAGCTGCGCTGCAGTTCGAGTGTACCCGGCGGCGGAGGATGTGCGGCGGCGTCCGCTTCAGCCGCCTCTTTTTCGACAGCTGCAATATCCGCTGCCACTACGGGCTCTTCCAATTGCGTCTTCATCAGCAGATTGGCAGTGGGAGCCAAAGCGTCGCGACTGGCCGGATAGGAAGGTTCCGAGGGATCGCGTCGCGCCGCTTCGTTATAAAGAAGGTAAGCGCGCACCACCTCGCCCGCATCCCGCGCCGAACGGGCGCGGTCCGCTAGACGCTTGGCGATATCGGTGCCGCTCGCGCCCGACGCGAGCACGGTGATTCCCAGAAAAATCGATGTTCGCAGCCACCACACAACTCTAAGACGCGAATTCACGCCCCTTCGTGGTAACGGCTCAAACATGGCACCGCTTTAGTGGCCCGGAGCGACATATCCGGGAGGATGCGCCGCACCTTCCCCGAAAAAGTATTCTTCCATCTGTTTCAACAGGAACTCCTGCGCCTCGGTTGTCCCTAGATTCAGACGGTATTCGTTCATGATCATCTTCATCTGTTCCACCCACATGGCCCACGCCTGCTTGGAAACGTTGTCGTAAATGCGTTGTCCCAGCGGGTGCCCGTCGAAAGGCACTTCGCTCAATCCCGGCAAATCCTGTCTTAATTTGACGCAGTGGACCATTCGCTCAGTCTGCGGGGCTGGCCCGGTAGTGCTGCCCATCGGCTCAATCTCCTCGTAATATTCACTTTGAGGATAGCCCACTTTCAAGGGAACACGCGCAAGAGGGGCATGGTGTCAAGCGCCCCCGCCCGAATGTCTTCGGGACTTCCCTGCTTGCCGGCCCGCAGCCGAGCCTTTGCGCTCATCGGCCACTAGTCGGAAACGCCCCCCGCCGCGGCTTTTCGAGATGGCGCCCCAGCCAGAAATGCCGGGAATCTTGGCGGTTCTGCGGCGCCGTTTAGCTGGCTCTGCTGCACAACCCGCAAATACCGCCGTAACGCTTCCGCACGCGCGGTCTTCCGCAGCCGGGCGGTTTGCACATCCAGCAGCAAATCCATTTCCCATTGAGTAAATCGGTTGCGACGCACAGCGCCACCCACGAGTTCCTGAATCAACTGGGTAAAAGAGGTCCACTCTGAAGGGGTTGCGCTCAAGTTGTTAAGTGGATGAGCAAGCTGAAAACTCTTAATAAATTTTGCGAACCGCGCGCGTGAAACGCCACTCACTTGCTAGCTCATCGTGCATTCCCTCTGCATCTACGCTTTCGGCGCTCTAGCGATAACCCTGCTCATCAGCGGGGTTGACGACCTGATCCCGCTATGCATTGTTCTCGTTCGCCATATCGTCCATTTCCTCTGCCGTGAGAAGGCGATCGGGGAACAGATCGACCCGCCAGAAAGCCGTATCGCCATCTTCGTGCCGTGTTGGAGGGAATCCGGCGTGATCGGCAACATGGTGCGGCATAATCTCACCGCTATCCGTTACCGCAACTTCGACATATTTCTGGGCGCTTATCCGAATGACGAGCCGACCGTCACGGTCGCCAATCAACTCTCTGAAACTTTCGCCAACGTGCACGCGGCCGTCTGCCCGCATCCCGGCCCCACTTCGAAAGCCGATTGCCTCAATTCCATTTTCCGCTGCATGCTGGCATTTGAAAAACAACAAGGCGTCCGCTTCACCACCGTCGTGCTGCACGACGCTGAGGATCTGATTCACCCGGAATCCCTCTCGCTCATCAATCGCGAACGCACCTCATACGACATGGTGCAAGTGCCCGTCCTGCCGCTGCCGACGCCCTTCTTTGAAGCGACTCACGGCGTTTACTGCGACGAGTTCTCCGAATTCCAGTACATCGATATGCATGCTCGCCAGTTCAGCGGCTCTTTCGTGCCTTCGAACGGAGTGGGCACCGGTTTCGCGCGCGAGATTCTCGAGCGCCTAGCCAGCGAGCGCGGCCAGGTGTTCGACGCCGAAAGCCTGACGGAAGACTACGAAATCGGCGTTTATATTCACGATCAGGGCTACCGGCAGTTGTTTGCCCCCATCACCCGCGGCGAAAACGGCTTTGTGGCGACACGCGAATATTTTCCTCGCACCACCAACACGGCGATCCGCCAGCGTACGCGCTGGATCACCGGCATCGCCTTGCAATGCTGGGAGCGCCGTGGCTGGCGCGGCACATGGCGCACGCGCTATTGGTTCTGGCGCGACCGCAAAGGTCTGATTGCCAATCCTTTGAGTCTGCTCACCAATTTTCTGTTCCTCGCCGGACTTGTCGACTTGGCATTCAGCACGCTACACCATAGGCCATGGACGTTCGCGGTTGATAACCCGCATATCGCGGTACTGTGCGGTTGCACCATGTCTCTGCAATGTCTACGCCTTTCGCTGCGCATGCTTTGTGTGGGCCGCATCTTCGGACCGCTCTTCGCCTTGGGTGTCCCCATGCGCTCGTTTCACGCGAATCTGCTCAACTGTTTCGCTTCCCTGCGCGCCACCTGGCGATACTTTCTAGCGAAGCGCGATAAACGCCAACTCGTCTGGCAGAAAACCGAGCATGCCTACCCTACACACGCCACGTTAGCCGAACACCGCCGCGATTTTGACGAGATCATGGTTCATTGCGGCTTCATTTCGCAGGAAGATCTGGCAGAAGCCAGGCGGGACATGCCAGAAGACGCCGATTTGGGCGAGTATCTATACGCGCAAGGCCTGATCTCCGATGAAGATCTATGCCGCGCTATCAGCCTCTTCAGCGGCGTCCCCACAGGCCGCTTCGCTGCCGCCGGCGTGAAGAAAGGCGTCAGTCGGACGCTTCCGGCGCACCTGGCGCACCGCTTCAGCATCATCCCCGTGGACATGCAAGCGGGTCATCTCATCGTGGCCGGCACTCAGGCGCCCGCGCCCGGCACCCTGGAAGCAATTAAGAGTTTTACCTTGCTCGCGGTGGATTTCC
Source organism: Bryobacterales bacterium (assembly GCA_963764105.1). GTDB lineage: Bacteria > Acidobacteriota > Terriglobia > Bryobacterales > Bryobacteraceae > Bog-105. Next base: position 49,138 of record CAVXRP010000002.1, on the reverse strand, counting down.
AACTCATCACCCAGCAGAACTACTCCGAGCTTAGAGATTACTTCTTCGACTTTTGAAGTTCAGGATCAAACAACTCGAGCGGCGAGAAGCTGACAATCCTCCACTGATATTTGAGGAAACTCAGCTTCACCGTCACATCCTGCGCGCGAGTTTCGGCCAGGTCGTTGAATTCGTCGCTCAAGGTAAGCAGCCAATGCACCGTCAGCGTCGCCTCTTGGCCGGCGATGGTTTGCTCCAGGATCTCAATCTGATTTGAAATCCGGTAAGCGGTGGTCAGCGCTATGAAGTCGTCGCGCAACCGGTCGTAATTGGCGAAAGACTTGTCGAACGGCATCATGGCTTCGGCGGCATCGCCGGCGGTGAGCGAGGTGGCCACGTTAGAAACTTGCCGGTAAATCGCTTTGCTCTGCTGCGCGGCCAGGGTGCCGGCGAGAACAAGTACCAGAAGCAGCCGGCTAAGTGCGGTAGCTGCCATTGATTTGGATGTAGCCTTCAGTCAGATCGCAGGTGAAGAAGCGGGCCTCACCTTTACCTCCGTTTTTATTGACGATGCGGATGCGCACTTCCGGTTCATCTAGTTTCCGTTTGAGTGCGCTTTCATCGAAAGGCGCCGCCAACCCTCCGCGGCAAACCAATGTACGTTGCATTTCGATGTCGATGGCCGATGGATCGAAGCTCACGCCCGCGTAGCCTGCGGCCGCCAGAATGCGGCCCCAATTTGGATCACTGCCGGCGATGGCGGTTTTCACCAGCGGCGAGTTCGCCACGGCGCGCGCTATTTTGCGGGCATCGTCGTGAGTCTTAAACCCGACCGCGCGTACCACCACCAGCTTCTTCGCACCTTCGCCATCGGCGGCGATTTGTTCAGCCAGGCTTTCCATCACCCAGGTGACCACTTCCCCCAGCACCTTGCGCTCCTTGCCGGACGGGCGCACGTTCGAAGCGCCGCTCGCTAGCAGCAAAACCGTGTCATTGGTTGACATGTCGCCATCAACGCTGAGCGAGTTAAAGGATCGCTCTGTCGCCGGCAGCAGGATGTCCGTCAATTCTTCCGCCGACGCGATGGCGTCGGTCATCACGAACCCGAGCGTCGTCGCCATGTTGGGATGAATCATGCCGGAGCCTTTGGTCATACCCGCCACGCGCACCGCACCATCGGCGAACGGCACTTCTTCGAAGGCGATTTTGACGCGCGTATCCGTGGTCATGATGGCTTCGGCAACCGCTTGAAAACGCTCGGCCGATAACTGCTCAATCAATTTCGGCAACGGCGTGGTGAGAAGAGTGGCCTCCAGTTCCACGCCAATGACTCCGGTCGACGCGGGAATAATGTATTCAGTCCGCGTCTTCAATGCCTTCGCCAACGCCTTGCAGGAAGCCAGCGTTACCCGTTCGCCCGTGCGTGTCGCGCAATTCGCATTGCCCGCGTTGATCAGCACGCCGCTCACCTTGCCTTTGGAGATTTTGAGGTTCTGCCGGGCGAGTTTCACCGGTGCGGCCTGCACGATATTCCTGGTAAACACCGCCGCACCCTGGGCGGGTTTGTCGGGGACAATCAACGCGATATCGTCTTTTTCCACCTTGCGAATGCCCGCGTAGGCAGCCGCGTAGCGGTATCCCAAAGGAAGCTTCAAGGCTTTTCTCCCAACATTTCGTTTTCCATCAAGCGATAGCCATTCAGAAAGCCATCGGCGCTCATGCACCTCCTGCCGGACAACTGCACTTCCAGCAATTCCAGCGTAGTAGTGCCGCCGCAGGACACAAACGCTTGGCGCCGTTCCGCCCAAATGCGCCCAGCCGCGCCCGATCCGCGCTTCACCGGCTGCGCGCGAAGAATCGCCATCTGCTGACCGCGAAAGAAGGTATAAGCGCCCGGCCAAGGGTTGAACCCGCGCCAGCGATCGTAGACCTCCTGCGCGCTGCGGCGCCAATCGATCAAGCCATCTTCCTTCTTGAGAATCGGCGCCAATGTGGCCTCTTCACGCCGCTGCTTTTCGGGCTTCAGCGTGCCCGCCTCTATCTGCCCCATCACTTTGAGCAATAGCTCCGCACCCAGGCGTGACAGCCTCACACCCAACTCCGGTGCTGTCTCCGTTGGATTGATCGGTACGCTTTCCTTCAGCAGCATATCGCCCGTATCAAGACCGGCATCGATTTGCATGATCGTAACCCCCGTTACGCTCTCCCCATTGGCGATCGCCCATTGAATGGGCGCGGCGCCTCGGTACTTTGGCAGCAACGACGCATGCACATTCAGAATGCCGTAACGCGGCAGATCGATAATCGACTGCGGGATGATCTGCCCATAGCCGACCACTACCATCGCCTCCGCCTCCCACTCTGCCAGCGCGGCAAAGTTCTCCGGCCGCCGAATGCGCTCCGGTTGAAGAATCTCGATACCCAGTTCCAGCGCTGCCACCTTTACAGGCGACGCAGATAACTGATTGCCGCGGCCTTTGGGCCGGTCCGGCTGTGTATAAACCGCTTTCACCTCATGGTGAGACGCCAGCGCTTTGAGAGAAGGCACCGCAAACTCAGGCGTCCCCAGAAACACTACGCGCATGCCAGGCCGCTTAATCCCACTCGCCGGCTTTTTGCAGTTTTTTGATTTTGCGGCGGATGATATCCCGCTTGAGTGCGCTTAAGTGGTTGATAAACAGCTTCCCGTTGAGATGATCCACTTCATGCTGCAAAGCACGCGCCAGCAACTCCTCACCCGATAGCTCAACCGGTTCGCCCTTTTCGTTATGCGCTTTCACCGTCACTTTATGGGCGCGCGTCACCGGCTCGCGAAAGCCGGGGATGCTTAAGCAGCCTTCTTCGCCCACCTGCGACCCTTCGCGCGCAATGATTTCAGGATTGATGAGTATCAATTTCTTCGACTCATCTTCACCGACGCTTAGATCGATTACGGTGAGCCGCTTGCCCACGCCCACTTGCGGCGCCGCTAAGCCGACTCCTTTGGCCGCGTACATCGTCTCAAACATGTCGTCAATCAATTGTTTGATCTCTAAACTGTCAAAATCGTCTACCGGTTCCGCCATCCGTTCGAGCACCGGCTCGCCATACTTTAAAATTTTTCGAACCATTTCCCTAAAAGCTTTTCACCTGTGCGGCATAACCATCAAAGTTACGCTTCGTTTCGACTAAGGAATCTCCGCCAAATTTCTCGAGAAAGGCGTGCGCCAAAACCAGCGCCACCATCGCCTCGCCGATGACACCCGCCGCCGGAACCACCGCGACATCGCTACGCTCATACGCTGCTAAAGCGGGCTCGCGGCTGGGTAGATCCACAGATTCCAAGGGCCGCCGCAGCGTCGAAATCGGTTTTAAAAACCCGCGCACGATCAGATCTTCGCCGTTAGTAATGCCGCCTTCCAGCCCACCCGCGCGATTGGAACCTCGCTGAAATCCATGCGCTTCCTTGTCGTAATGTATCGTATCTTGGACGGCCGAACCGTATGAGTGCGCTCCCTGTTCAGCTTGGCCGATTTCCACGCCCTTCACCGCTTGAATGGAAACGATGGCCTGTGCCAATCGCCCATCGAGCCGCGTGTCCCAGGTAATATGCGAACCGATGCCCGGAGGCAGCCCATGCGCCACCACCTCGAAAACACCGCCCACCGTATCGCCGGTGCGGTAGGCATGATCGACTGCTTCCTTCATGCGAGCTTCTGTTTCCTCATCAACGCAGCCGAGCAAGACTTCGGTCCGTTCGCTCAGTTCAACAACCTCTTCCCACCGCGCCTCGCGTTCCAGACGAACCGGCCCCACACTGATCACATGACTCAATATCTGGATGCCGAATTGGCTCAGAAATGTTTTAGCGAGCGCGCCGGCGGCGACCCGTGCAGTCGTTTCCCGCGCGCTGGCGCGTTCGAGAATGTAACGTGCGTCGGCAAAATTATATTTGATGGCTCCCGGCAAATCGGCGTGGCCGGGACGAGGACGCAAGACCGGCTTGCTTTTGCCGGGCTCGGCGTCTCTGGCTTCGACCGGTAAAATGCCCTCCCAGTTTTTCCAATCCTTGTTTTCGATGAGCAACGCAATCGGCGAACCAATGGTTTGTGAGTGACGGACGCCTGACACGATGCGCACCTTGTCCGTCTCAATTTTCATGCGGCCGCCGCGCCCAAAACCCTGCTGCCGGCGCCACAGTTGATGGTTCACGTAATCGATAGAGACAGGTATGCCCGCCGGTAAACCAGTAAGAGTGGCAACCAGGCACTCGCCATGCGATTCCCCAGCCGTTTCGAAACGCAGCATTGCTCTGTGTGCTTTATGGTAACAAGCGATACGATGGCAGCAATGGAGAACTGGACGGCAATTTTGACGGATTTTTGGCATTTGTGCCTGGCCTTTGCGCTGGCCGGAACAATTGGCTGGAATCGCGAAGAGGAAGAGCACAACGTGGGGGTGCGGTCGTTCCCGATTGTGGCTATGGCCAGTTGCACGTTCGTTATGATTGCGTCGTACGGCGGAGACGTGGCCGCGCAATCGCGCGTGCTGCAGGGATTGGTAGCGGGCATAGGATTCGTTGGCGGCGGCGCGATTCTAAGAGACGGACCGTCGATTAAAGGCACGGCCACAGCAGCCAGCGTACTGAGCGCGGCTGCCATTGGCGCCGCAGTGGCGATGAACCGATTCGGCATCGCGCTGAGCCTGACGGTTTTGAATCTGCTAGCCTTGCGCGCGCTGATGCCGCTTAAGAACAAACTGGATCGCGAGCCTGGGAGACTGGATCACTGAGCTAACGACTTCAGCACGCTTCGGTCGAAAACCGCATGTGCGCGCATAAAACACCGTTAAACCTCCCCCCGCCGATTCGTCGCCTTTTAGTTCGACGTACGTTTGGTTTCAATGGGCCGCGATCATCCCTAAAATAGCGTTTTCGGCTCCGCTCCTGTCGAAGCTTTCCGAAAAGGTTTTTGCGAGTTGGGCAAAACACTTGCGAATGGTCTCAGCAGCACCACCCAGCGTTGTTCCTTTGGCCATTTCGCGTACGCCGGAGATAGCAGCCTCCCCAAACTCCTTGCCGAAATCCGGACACCATACAAGGATTTGACTGAACCCAATGAATCCCACCGCTCCTTCCAGCACGGCGGTCATCCCCAAGGTTCTTGCTGAGCTACAAGCAATTGCAACTACAATTCGATCAGCCGCGAGATTGGCATTTCCGGCGTCGAGGATCGATTCGTGATGACCGAGCAACGCTTCAGGCTTGCCATGGCAAAAGAAGACGCTTGCAGCAGCTGTAGGGATCGCTTGGGAAACCGCCTTCCTGGAGGCAGCCAAACCCTTAAGATCCACGAACTCGCAATCAAGGCCCGAAGCCAGTAACGCTTCCGCCCACGTTGACAAAACGATTGCGCTTCTGCCATTTTGGGGCCGCACTACGACAAGCCTGGGCTTTGAGGTGCTCAGCATTAATTCCACGACAGCTTAGCATGCAACACCATAGTGATAACCTATTTACGCCCGAAGCCGTTGATGAGTCTATCTCACTCTACTTACCCTCCACCGCCTTCAACGCCGCCTGCACCTGCGGATCGCGCTCTGCCAGCACTTCATCCCCCTTATCCACGCCGCGCGCTTGTGTCACAATCTCCTCCTTCAACCGCGATTTGATCCACGGTTGATCGCTAATCCACTCCGCCACATTGGGTTGTATATTGCGCGCGGCTAGATTCACTTTGAAATCGTCCAGCAGATCGGCCGTCACTTCAAATTTCTCGGGCAGCGGCGAATGCGCCGCCAGATATTGGGTGGCGAACGCCGTCACCGCACCACTCGAATCCAGCACGCCCTCTAGCGGCGTGAAGGGTTCTGGCGAAACCAGGATGTCCGGCTGAATGCCGCCCCCTCCCGTGACCGTGCGGCCGTTGTCGGTTTTGTAGGTGGGAGGACCCGCGCGCCTCTCGGCAAATGTCTCCGACAGCGCCGAGTTTCGCAGCGGCCTCTGTATGGTTCGTCCGCTCGGTGTGTAATAAAACGCAGTCGTAATAGCGAGACCTGTACCACCGGAAAGCGGCATCACGCTCTGCACCAACCCCTTGCCGTAAGTGGGTTCACCTACAATCATCGCCCGATCGTGATCCTGCAGCGCCCCCGCCAGAATCTCCGACGCGCTCGCCGTCTTTTCGTTCACAATCAGCGCCAGCGCAAAGTGGTAAGGCTGCGCATTGCGCGGCACGTCCGCACTATCTACCTCTTTCGAACGCCCACGCGCCGTCAGAATTCTTTGTCCCGGCTCCAAGAACATGGACGCCGCATCCAGCGCCGCCTTCACAATGCCCCCAGGGTTGTTGCGCAAATCCAACACCAGCCCCTTCAATTTGCCGGGCGACAACTTCTCAATTGCGTCATGCAATTGCTTAGCGGTTTGCAGGTCCCAACTCGCCACGCGTATGTAGCCATACCCCGGCTTTAAGAAAAACGTGCGGTCCACGCTCGGAGCATCTACCAGTTCCGGCGTGAGCGTGAACTGAAAAACCCGGGAAAAACCCTGCCGCCGCACAAACGCGCTAATTTTCTGCTGCCGCGCTTCCGTCAGCAGTTCCACAATCTGCTGCGGGTCCAATGATCGGATCGCCACGTTATTGATGGCCACCAGTTCGTCTCCCGCCTGGATACCCGCTTTGTTCGACGGCGTACCGGGAAAGGTTTGCAGAAAAATAACCTGGCCCGGCAGCACCGAAACCACACTGCCAAACCCTTTCTGTTCCGAATCCTGCATTTGCTTCAATTGCTGAAACTGCATCGGATCAAAAAACTGGGTATGCGGGTCAAGTTGGCGCAGCATGGAGGGAATGGCGCCTTCGTACACCATCTTTTCCGTGGGCACATCGCTGGCCGAATGCGCTTCCACGGCGCTCAGCACTTGGACGAATTGCCGCAGGTAAGGCTCCAGATCTTGCGCCGCATTTTCTTGCGGCGCATTAGACTTTTCGGCAGGCGGCGTCTGGGCCAGCGTGAGACTCACCGTTAAGACGAAAAAACTCAGCGTCTTCATCGGGTGTATTGCGTCGTTCGGCGGATGCGCGCACGTTGCAGGGCCAGTTCAATCAGCGTGTCCAGCAATTCCGTGTACGAAACGCCGTCATACTCGAACATTCTTGGATACATGCTGATGGACGTGAAACCGGGAATGGTGTTGATCTCGTTGATATACAACTGGCCGCTGGAGGTTTCCATTAGAAAATCAACCCGCCCCATACCCTCACACGAAACCGCGTCGAAACAGGCCAACGCAAGCCGCTGCATTTCCTTCCTCTGCGCTTCGCTCAGCTTGGCCGGCATTTCGATGCGCGCCTGGTCGAGTAAATATTTATCCTCGTATGTGTAGAACTCCTGCGAAGGAATGATTTCGCACGGCGTGGCCGCTCTGGGCGGATCACCTCCTAACACCGCGCACTCGAACTCCCGGCCGTTGACGCCGCGCTCCACCACCAGTTTGCGATCGTACTGCGACGCCGTATGGAGCGCCGTCTCCAACTCACAGCACGTCTTCGCTTTCGTGATACCGACGGATGATCCCAGATTGGCGGGCTTCACAAACACTGGAAAGTCGAAAGGCAAGCGCAGCGTTTTCGGATCGAATTCCCCGCGCGTCAGGCTCAAATGCTCCACCACCGGCAAGCCTGCTTCTATACAAAGCTTCTTGGTAACGGCTTTGTCCATTGACACGGCGGAACCCAAAACGCCCGCGCCCACATACGCCAGGTCGGCGAGTTCGAGCAAGCCTTGCACCGTGCCATCTTCGCCGAACGTGCCGTGCAACAACGGGAAGACCACATCAATATCACCGTTCGCGCCAGGCTCTGGCAGGATCGCTTTTGGGCTCCATTTGCCCGCTTGGTCGATGAAATACTCTATGACCTCATACTGCGCAGGGTCGAGCGCCTTCTTAACCGACTCTGCCGAGCGGACCGAAATCTCGTGTTCGCCCGATCGTCCGCCATAGATCAACGCCAGCCGAATTTTTTGGGTTGTTTTAGCCAAAACCTATTGTCGCGCGAGTGAATCATCGGCCCTTGATCTCTGTCTTGGTGGGCTGCTCAGGCGCCTACAAATCTCCATCGGCTCGCCTACCCTGGGTGAAAGCTCAAGACATGTTCGGTCGGGCAGATTTCATGTTGCCGCTTGCCCTTCTAAGAAACACTCCCAAACGGCCCAGCAAGGCCGCGCGAATCCACGACTTTGTTTCGCGGCACGAACGCGCCCTTTGCGCTTAGGCGCCAATAATGCGGTGTTTGATCGCGAATTGCGTCAATTCCGCCGTGGAATTGATGGCCAATTGCCGCTTGATGGACGACTTGTGGAAGTCTACCGTTTTTTCAGATACATGCAGGAGTGCGGCAATTTCCTTATTAGCCCGGCCCTCGGCTACCAACTGCAGCACCTCGCGCTGACGGGGCGTCAGCTTGTCTGATCCAGCCTCGCTGGCTATTTTCTGGCGCGCATCAACCGGCTTCCAGTTAATGAGAGGAGTGATGTATTGCTTGCCGCGCATCACAGCCACAATGGCGGCTTTCAGCTCAGACGCCGCGGAACGCTTCAACAGATAACCTACGCCGCCGGCCCGCAAAGCCTCCTCTACGTACACTACATCGGCGTGCATGGTCAGGAAAATGACCCGCGCCTTTGGCACCGCCTTCAGCAACTGCCGGCAAGCCTCAATACCATTCAGTAACGGCAGAGAAATGTCCAGTAGGATCACGTCAGGTTGTAGCTGTTCCACTGCCGGCAATAAAGAGCGCCCGTCCTCCACGGTACCCACCAGATCCAGCTCGTCTTCCAGGAGTTTCCGAATGCCCTCGAGCACCAATGTGTGATCGTCGGCAAGCAACAACCGCGGCTTGGCGCTGTGACTCATGGCGCATCCTTTGGGAGCGGAACTTCCAGCACCACTCTTGTGCCTTTGCCGGGCCGGGAGCGGATGGAAAGAGTGCCGCCCACCAGGTGTGCCCGCTCTTCCATATTTACAATTCCTAACCCCTTGTTGGGTCTGTTCAGTTCGCGATCGAAACCGCGGCCGGCATCGCGAATGCAGAGTAAGATTCGATTCTGCCCATTCATGAGCGAAATGCTGACGTGCCGGGCGCCCGAGTGCTTCACCACATTGTGAATCGCTTCCTGAGCGACCCGGTAGAGGCACAATGCAATATCGGGCGGCGTCTCAGTGTGAACGTTTCGCTCCCGGCAGTGAACTTGAATATTTTCCCGTTTAGCCACATCCGCGCAGAGAGATCGCATGGCGGCGGAGAGCCCCAAGTGATCGACGGTGGATGGATGGAGTTGATGCGCCGTCTGTCGAATGTCGTCGGAAATCGCGGCAATACGCGATCGGACGCTTTCAAGCCGCCGCCTTAATTCCCGGGAGCGCGGGGGATTCCGCTCCAACGTTTCCAGCTCCACGGTGAGCATCGCCAGCCTTTGATTCAAGTCGTCGTGCAGATCGCGTGCGATTCTTTTGCGTTCCTCTTCCTGCGCCGTAATCAGGCCGGCCGTCAACCGCCTCAAGCGCTCACGGCTTTGTTGCAGCGCTTCCGTTGTTAACTCCCTCTCGGTTAGATCCTCCATGGCCAGCAGAATCATTCCCGGCACATCGCCCTCCCATTCAAGACGCCGCGCGTTTAAGACCAGTCTCCGCAGACCGATTTTTGGGAACACCGAATTTAGCTTGAAATCCAAGAATTGTGCGTTCTCAGGAAGAATTTTTTCGAGCAGCTGTCGAAGGTTGGGGTCGTCCCACGCACCACCTGCCAACTGAAACATCGAGTGTTGGCCCACTGCTTCAGGCGCAAGCTGAAACGCAGCGAAAAAAGAGCGGTTTGCGGTGACTACTCGAAGGTTCGAATCGAGCACCACCAGCGGTTCTCTCACGGTTTCAACAATGGCCAAGGCATAGTCCCGAGCGCGCCGCGTTTCTTCGATACTGCGCTTCATGGCATCGGTATCGAACAAGGCGATGAGCACACCGTCGATTCTGTTGTCGTGGCGCCGGTAGGGCCGCACGGTCATAGAATAGTAACGGCCTCGCAGATCCCTCACCTCACGCTCCTGCGGCGTGAGCGTCTCACTGGCGAGCGAGATCAGTTGCGGCAAATCGGGCAGATCCAGATTAGATCGTAGATCGTGGATCGTTCTTCCCACGTCGGCGGGCAAAATGTTGAACAGTCGCGCCGCCGATGGCGTGAACCGGCGGATACGCTGATCGCTGCTCAGCATGAGAATCGGAATCTGGACGCCGTCCAAAACATTCTTGAGGTCGTCGTTGATTCGCGCAAGCTCGGCATTACGCGATGCTTGTTGCTCCGTCAGCGTCACCAACTCTTCGTTGGCACACTGCAGTTCCTCACGAGCGGTTTCAAGCTCTTCATTGGCACTTCGCAACTCTTCGTTAGTCGCTACAAACTCCTCGTTGAGCGCCTGCAGCTCTTCGTTCTTCGCTTCGCGATCCTCGATGATGGCCTGCATATCCGCACGAGTGGTCGATAGCTCGCGCTGGAGCTTGGTGATGCTGGCAGAAGGGGGCTTCGACGATTTGATGGTCGGAACGTCGCGCCGGGCAGCTTCATTAAACAAAATCAGATAGTGGCGTTGCGGGCGAATCGGCGTAAGCGGCACAATTTCCAGGTATACCTCGATTAAGCGATCGCCGGCCTTTATTTGGCTGCGCGTGGTGAGTGCCGGCGCGTTCCCCTGCTGCGCTTTTTTGAAGGCGGAGCGAAAATCGGCCAGCAACTCCTTTCTGAGAAGGTTATGCAGATTCGGTTTGACCGCGCTGGGAGACAGTGCGAGGTAAGGGCTCGTGTCGCCGCGGAAATGAACAATTTGTAGGTTCTCATCCACAATCACGCCGGCGTGCCCATAACGGGCCCAAACAATCCGGTCGGCCTCCCGCTCGCAAGCCATTTCCGGTAAGGCGTGCGCTCCAAACGGGCCAACCTTCCAACTCGCGCCGGGCAGGGAGTCAGACGGCCTGAATGTCGAATTTACCGGCGCCGTATTCTTGCTGTAAAAATTCTCTCCATATGTTGACGCGCTAAATAGCTCGGAGGAGGTCGCGAGCGTTTCCGACTGACTGAGCAGCAGCACACCGCCACTGTTCAGCGCGTAGTGAAGGTCGGCGATTACCTTCCTTTGCAGGTTTGGTTCGAAGTAAAACAAGACGTTTTGGCAACTGATCAAATCGATATGCGAGAAAGGAGGATCGTGTGCCAGATCATGGCGCGCGAAAGTGCAAATCTTACGGAGAGATTCAGCTACCTGAAAACCACCGTTTGTCTCGCTAAAGAAGCGCGCGCGCCGCTGCGGGCTGACGTGCGCCAACTTGTGGCTTGCATAAAAACCGGCCCGCGCGCGCCGGATTGATAGATCGTTAATATCCGTTGCGAAGATGACGGGGGCCTGACTGGCGGGGCGCCCGGCGAGATACTCGCTCAACACCATGGCAATCGAGTAGGCCTCTTCGCCTGTGGAACAGCCTGGCACCCAAACCCGCAGGGCGTTCTCCGCCTTCATACCCTCCAGTAAGTTTGGAAGGATGCGGCTTTCTAAAGTTTGCAAGGATTCCTGATCGACGAAAAAAGTCGTGCCATGGATAAGAATGTCGTGAAATAAAGCGTCAAATTCGCTATCGTCACCCCTTAAAAAATCGACGTAGGCCGGGAGGTCGCTAACGTTTTTCAGCAGCATGCGTCGGGCCACGCCCCGCTGTATGATCTCCGTTTTGTAGAAAGTGAAATCGACTTCAGTAGTTTTTCGGAGTAAGAGAACTAGCTCGCGCAGATGGCCCTCGCCGCCTGAAAGTGAGAGGAGCGGTTTGGAACGCGCGATCCGCACCAGTTCCGCCGCGATCTCGCAGGGCGACAATCGGAAGTCGGCCACTCCCGAAGCTGCCGCGCTGGCTGGCATCGCCGGAAATTTAGCGGAGGCTTCGTCCTGGGCGAAACAAATTCCCCCCGCAGCCCCAATTGCCTCCAAACCAATTGTTCCATCAGTGGCGGTTCCCGAAAGAACCACACCGATGGCGGCATCTTTACGAAGATCGGACAGCGACTGGAAGAAATGATCGATGGGCATGTGCTTCTCGCCGGACTCAGCGCGCTTCGCTAGCTGGAAAAAACCGTCCGAAACGCTCACCTGCGCGTTGGGCTGAATCACGTAGACGTTGTTTGGCTGAATGGCGAGCCCCTCAGTTACTTCCTGAACCCGTAACGTCGATTTTTGAGCCAGGAGTGGCGCCGTCTTACCCTCCGGCCGCGAATCTAAATGCTGAATCAACACGAAGGCCATGCCGGTATCAACCGGCAAACCGCTCAATATCTCCGAAAAAGCATCCAGACCGCCGGCGGACGCTCCAATGCCCACAATGGGAAAGGCTGCGGGCGACGAAGCATCACAGTGGGAGCCTTGCGCAATTCGCTTCTTCTTGATTGCCATTGTCTTCCTCGCAACCAAACTGAGGTGGGAAGCCTTGCTCGCTTCGTCGCTCATATTTTAGTGTATTCTCTAGTTCTCTATAGCCCGACCGACCTTTACAATCCCGATGAGGAATCGTGCTCACGTCTAAAAACGTTCACCAATGCCCGCGTCTGCCTGGCCACTCCGCAAGGACTTAACGCAGTGGGGCAATGTTACCTGCAATTCAACCAAATAACCGACGGTGAAGTGCGCCAGATTCTTGCGCAGAACGACCCGCGCGCCGAGTTGGAGCAGCAAAGCCCTTTGACGGGCGCGCTCCCATAGCGTATAGTCACTCGGTGGACCTTCTTTTCTTTGCACTCTTCCTGGCATCCTCCAGCCTCGCGGTTGCCCAAGCACCTGACGTTCCTAAAATTCCCGATACTGTGCTCATCGAACGCGACGTTGAATACTCCGCCGTTGGCGGCTCGCAAACGATGGACATCGTGCGTCCGCGCGACGCTGGCAAGAGCGGTCGCCCCGCGGTTCTGCTCGTTCACGGCGGCGGTTTCCGCGCTGGCTCAAAGGACGGCTACATTCCTCTTGCCGTCAAGCTGGCTGAGCGCGGCTACGTGGCTGCCACCGCCGACTACCGGCTCGCGCCGCGCAATCAATTTCCCGCCGCTGTTGAAGACGTCAAAGCGGCTGTTCGTTTTCTGCGCGCCGATGCCGCCAAATACAACATCGATTCCGCTCACATCGGCGCATTGGGTGGAAGCGCCGGTGGTCATCTTGTGCTGATGCTCGGCCTTACCGCGGGTGTGGAAGAATTCGAAGGTTCCGGCCCGAATCGCGATCAATCGAGCACGGTTCAATGCGTGGTGGACGATTACGGGCCCACCGACTTCACGCAATCCTACTCCAAATCTGTCGATGCCGCCGAAGTGCTTCCCCTATTTCTAGGCGGCGATCTGGAGCACGAACGCCTCAAACACATGCGCGCCAGCCCGCTGAATTGGGTCACGCCCAATGCCGCGCCTATCCTTGCCATCCACGGCACGGCGGATACCTATGTAGCGTACGAGCAGTCTTTGTGGATCGTTGAGCGGCTCATTGCCGCCGGCGTTCCCGCGGAACTGGAAACCATCAGCGGCGCGGGTCACGGCTTTAAAGGCGCCGACGCTCAGCGCGCTGACGAGCGGGCTTTCGCCTGGTTCGACAAATATCTAAAACCGAAACCGGCCTCCCCTCGCGAACAGCCTCGGCCCTGATGGGCAGGCGCTCCCAAACGGCCGAGCAGCGCACGATTCCCGGACAATTTCCGGCATTGACTTGCTGCAATAAGCTTACTTCTCATAAAGAAATACCGGTTTCTCTAAGCGGCTTTCCCCGCCGTCATTCACCGCATACGTTTGATAATCGCCCGGCGCTTTCCACAGTGATCCGGCGGCGTGTTCGCCATCGGTCCGCAAAGCGTAAAACTCGATGCCCAACTTGCTAAGCAGTTTTTTGTCGTCGTTGAATAGCTTCGACACGCGCTTCAGAGCTTCGAGCACCGCCTCTTGCGGCATCAATCCGCGCCGCATAGCTTCGACAATCGTGTGTGCGCCAACCACGCGAATGTTCAGCTCGCCGACACCGGTCGCGCCGGCGCCGCCCACGTCGGGATCGACATACAAGCCAGCGCCAATGATGGGCGAATCACCCACCCTTCCTGGAATCTTCCAGGCTAAGCCGCTGGTGGTGGTCACGCCGGAAATCTCGCCTTTTTCATTCAGTCCCAGACAGTTTATGGTGCCGTACGTTGGCTGAATGGCCATTCGCCATGCCCAGCGCAGCGTATCTTCATCGGTGTTCGGAAAGGATTCGCGCAGCCGTTTCAGCGGCGTCTCGGCGTCCGCGCGCAGATTCTTATCGAACGAAATCCAGTTATTGAAACCATCCGGCGCGCGCAGCGATTCTTTCCAAACCAGCCAAGCCGTGCGCGATTTTTCCGTCATCAAATCCTCACGCTGATAGCCGTGCGCCAGCGCGAATTTAGTCGCGCCCTCGCCTACCAGCATTACGTGTGTGGTGTGATCCATTACCAGCTTGGCGATTTTCGATGGCGTCTTAATCCCATGGATTCCGCCTACCGAACCGGCGCGGCGCGTGGGCCCATGCATGACACAGGCATCCAATTCCACTTCGCCTTCTTCGTTCGGCAAACCACCATAGCCGACCGAGGTGTCATTCGGATCGAGCTCGACAATATTGACGCCCGCGATAACCGCATCCAACGGATCGCCGCCCGCCTGAATGACTTGCATGGCTTTCGCGCAAGCCGCCAATCCATTGCCGCTCGAAATCACCACCGGCTTTTTGCGGTTTCCCGATTGGCCCGTTGTTACGGCTGCTGTTGCCGCCGCCGAACCGGCCAACCATTCTCGACGATTCATCATGATAAGTGCTTTGTATCACAAGCCAACCCTCGCTCGAACGTTACAATACAAGTTCAATGACCGAAGAAGTCTCGCCAGTGAATGGCGTTCATGGCGTGGTTGGCATTCCCGGCGACAAGTCAATCTCTCACCGCTTTGCAATGCTCACCTCCATAGCCGAGGGCGATTCCGAAATCCATAACTACTCCACCGGCGCCGATTGCCATTCCACACTCTCCTGCATGCAAGCGCTAGGCGTGAGTCACACATTCAGCGAGAACGACGGTCGGCGCGTACTCACTGTTCACGGCAAAGGAGTAGGAGCCCTGCTTGTGCCCGCCGCGACGCTTGATGCCGGTAACTCCGGTTCCACCATTCGCATGCTGTCGGGCATTTTGGCGGCGCAGCCGTTCACATCATCGCTGACCGGCGACGAGTCTTTAGTCAAGCGTCCCATGCGCCGCATTATGACGCCGCTGGCCGAGATGGGCGCGCAGATAGAAGCCACCAACGGCCAGTTTCCGCCCATCACCATTCACGGTGCGAGCCTGCACGGTATTGATTACTCGCTGCCGGTCGCCAGCGCTCAGGTCAAGAGTTGCGTGCTGCTGGCTGGCCTTTATGCCGAGGGCGAAACCATTGTTCGCGAACCGATTACCACGCGCGATCACACCGAAATTGCCTTGCGCGAACTGGGCGCAGAGATCACTATCGAGCCACGCGTGGCGCGCCTCCGTGGCGGCGCTAAACTCACCGGCAAGATGCTGGTGGTTCCCGGCGATATTTCGTCCGCCGCCTTTTTCATTGTGGCCGCACTGATCACGCCCGATAGCGATGTGATTATCACCAACGTCGGATTGAACCCAACGCGCACGGCGTTGCTCGATGTTCTGCGCTACATGGGCGCTGACATTCGAGTGCTCCGCATTGAGCAGATCAACGGCGAGCTCATCGGCAACCTGCAAATCAAGAGTTCGGTTATCAAAGGCGGGTCCATCGAAGGGGCAACCACCGCGGCGCTGATTGATGAAATCCCAGTGCTCGCGGTCCTCGGCGCCCTCAGTCAAAACGGCTTGCTAGTGCGCGATGCCGCTGAGCTCCGAGTGAAAGAAACGGACCGCATTGAAACTATCGCCGCCAACCTGCGTCGCATGGGTGGTACCATCACCACTACGCACGATTCGCTCGAAATTCCCGGCAGGCAAAAATTGCACGCAGCCGAAATTCAATCCTGCGGCGATCACCGCATTGCCATGGCTTTCGCAGTGGCGGCCTTGGCAGCCTCTGGCCCGTGCAGAATTCATGACGCGGAAGCGGCGTCGGTGTCCTATCCCGAGTTCTACACAACGCTCCGCAATATCGCGCGCTAGAGATGCCGGTCATGGACGAAACCGCTGAATCGGAACTGACGCGTGAAGATCTCATTCACGATCTAAACAACGTCTTCGAAACCATCACCGAAGCCGCCGACCTGTTGAGTACCGACCGACGCTGGAAAAGTTTGGCCGCTACCCTCGGGCGCAGCGTGATGCGCGGTAAACGCCTGCTGGGCGCTATCCCCGACAGCACGCCCTATCTGGCGGCCATCGTCGAAGACGCCATTCAATCGGTAACCGATTACTGCATTGCCGCGCGCAAACCGCGCCTGCGTTTCGTGCGGCAAATTGCTAATGAGACGCGCCTGCCGGGCTCGGCCAAAGACTGGGAACGGGTGTTTCTCAACCTGTTTCTGAATGCCGCGCAAATTATGCAGAAGCCCGGGCGCATCGACATCGAAGCGCAACAACTCGAAGATACTCTGTGCATCGTCGTTTCAGACAACGGCCCCGGCATACCGGCCGATCTCCTGCCGCGAATCTTTCGCACGAATGTTTCCACCAAAACCAGCCGCTCGCGTTCCGGACGCGGCTTGCATATCGTAGCCGCCATTGTGAAGCAATACTCCGGACGCGTCACCGCCGCTAACCGTGAACGCGGTAACGGCGCGGTATTTACCATTTCTTTGCCATCCTCTGGTTAGCATCCTTCTATGATGAAGAAGACAGTTGCCCTGGATGAACTACCTCTGTATTCACTGCCACTTCTACCAGCCGCCCCGTGAGAATCCCTGGCTGGAGCAAATTGAGCTGCAAGATTCCGCGTATCCTTACCACGATTGGAACGAGCGCATCTCCGCCGAATGCTATGCGCCCAACCTGGCCGCTCGCATTCTAGACGATCGACAGTACATCACGCGCATCGTTAATAACTACACCAAGATCAGTTTCAATTTCGGTCCCACGCTGCTGTCCTGGGCCGCCGAGCACGCCCCCGAAATGTATGAGGGCATCATCAATGCCGATAAGCAAAGCCAGAAAGGCTTTTCTGGGCATGGATCGGCCATCGCTCAGGCTTACAATCACATGATCATGCCGCTGGCGAACAGCCGCGACAAGGTGACGCAGATCCGCTGGGGCATCGAGGATTTCCGCAGCCGCTTCGGCCGCCAGCCGGAAAGCTTGTGGCTTCCGGAAACCGCCGTTGATATCGAGTCCCTCGATTTGATGGCGCAAGCCGGCATACCTTATGCGATCCTCGCTCCTCACCAAGCGAAAGCCGTGCGTCCTTTGACGGGCGGCGACTGGGAGGACGTTGCGGGCTCCAAGGTCGATCCCAGCCGGCCCTATGAATTCAAAGGGCCCAGCGGGAAATCCATCGCCTTGTTTTTTTACGACGGGCCCATTTCGCAAGCCGTCGCCTTCGAAAAGCTTTTGCACAACGGCGAAGAGTTTGCCAAAAGGCTCACGGGCGCCTTTTCGAGCAATCGCACCTGGAACCAATTGATGCATATTGCCACCGACGGCGAAACCTACGGCCATCATCACCGCCATGGCGAAATGGCGCTCGCTTATGCAATCGATTGCATTGAGTCGAAGAAGCTGGCGAAAATCACCAACTACGGCGAGTTCCTGGAGAAAAATCCGCCGACCTACGAAGCGCAGATCTTCGAAAACACGTCTTGGAGCTGCGTGCATGGCGTGGAGCGCTGGCGCAGCAACTGTGGCTGCAATGCCGGACGCCACGGCTGGAGCCAGGAGTGGCGTCGTCCCCTGCGGGAATCGCTCGACTGGCTGCGGGATTGGATCACGCCGCGCTTTGAAAACCTGGCAAGCTGCCTGCTCACCGATCCATGGGAAGCGCGCGATGGCTACATCACGGTTGTTCTGAATCGCAGCCCTGAGACGCGCGAGAGATTCGGCGAGCAGTTCTTCAAACGCGATCTATCCATGGATGAGCAGGTGACGGTGTGGAAGCTGATGGAGCTGCAACGCAACGCCATGCTCATGTACACCAGTTGCGGCTGGTTCTTCGACGAGCTCTCCGGCATTGAAACAGTGCAGGTGATCGAATACGCCGGGCGCGTAGTGCAACTCGCCGAACAACTGTTCAAAGAACCGTTAGAAGAGCAGTTTCTGGAACGCGTTGCGGCCGCCAAGAGCAATCTGCCCGAGTATGGCGATGGCTCTACCATTTACACGCGCTACGTCAAACCGTCGATCGTGGATCTGGAGAAAGTGGGCGCTCACTATTCCATCAGTTCGCTCTTCGCTCCTTATGGAGAACGCACCGATGTCTTCGCCTATTCAGTCAAGCGGCTCGACTATCACACGGGCGACGCGGGTAAACTGCGCATGGCGCTGGGCCAGGCGCGCTTCACGTCGAAGGTGACGCAGGAATCGGAAGTGCTCACTTTCTGGGTGGTCCATTTTGGCGATCACAACGTGGCGGGCGGCGTGCAGAAAGCCGACGGCACCGCCAAATATCAGGACATGCTCACCGCCATCAGCGGCTCGTTCGAGCGCGTAGACATTCCCGAGGTAGTGCGCCTGCTCGACAAGCGCTTCGGCGAGAAGACCTATTCCTTGCGTTCGCTTTTCCGTGACGAGCAACGCCGCATTGTGAAGACGATTCTATCGACGACCGTGGCCGAAGCCGAAGCGGCCTACCTGCAACTCTACGATCACCACGCGGCGCTGATGCGCTTTATCACCAGCTTGGGTACGCCCATGCCGCGTGAGTTCGCCACCGCCGTGGAATACGCAATCAATAGTTTGATGCGCCAAGCCTGCTCAGCCGAAGAGCTGGATGGAGATCGGATTCGCAGCTTGCTGCGCGAAGCCCAGGCCAGCAACGTGAGCTTAGACAAAACGACGACCGAATTTATATTGCGCCGCAAACTGGAATCGCTGGCCGTCCGCCTGGCCAAGGAACCCTCTAACCTGGAGCGGATTGCCGAATTGCAGAGCGCGTTGAAAATCGTCAAGCAGATGCCATTTCCCGTGAATTTGTGGGCGCCGCAGAATCACGTTTACTCCATACAAGCCGGCTTATACGCGCGCACCAAGCGGCGGGCCCAACGCGGCGATCCGAAAGCACAAGAATGGGTGGACGCCTACTTGAATCTAAGCGAGTTGCTGATGATACGGGTGCCGTAGGCTCTGCTCAGGTAGGCGTTGGATAAAGCGCGGCCGCTCCAGAGTTCCCCCAACGGGAGATCTGGACAATCACGGGCGGCACGCTGCCTTCGCAGAGTAAATTCCCGGGATCGCGTTTCTGGCTTCGAGCAAAGCCGAGCTATTCCAACGGCGGATCGCAAATGACCGTGGCGCTTTTCGGCACCGCGGGTCACGGTCGGGTCCGCCATCTTTCGTCGTCCAATCATACGTTTTTTGTCATTCACGACTCGTTGGCAAATGCTCGCCGACGACCTATGTTCCATCGGTGGATTAACTTGGGAGTTCGGGCCATGACGGTCCTTTCAAGGCTTGCTGGTCCAGACAAACATCAGACTGTCGTCCGGATTATCCGGCTCCCCGACGTTTCGCTGGTGTCTCAAAGTCAAGTGTGCTCGCCAGGGCCCGGTGTGCATCGACAAGGCAAATGGTGAACAGGTCCGAAGTCATCCTGGTAACCTCAGACGCGATTCGAGCCGCTCGAAGCCACAGTGCAAGTCAACGCAACCGCGAATCGCTGACTGTCGAGCAAAGCGGCGGGTTCTCGAGTTCTCGGCGGTATTCCCACTGCCCAGAAGCACAGCCGCCGGAAGGCTGATCGAGCGCGCCGGGAGCCGGACAAGAACACAAACATATTGATTCAGTATGTCTCTTATTTAGTAACTTTCTTATTGCTAAACTAAATTCGATTAACTAAACACATGGAAGAACGGCCGCTCATTTCCGCGCCTTCGGTTTTTCCGCCCGAGAACGGTCCCGAGATATTAGACGGCGAGGTCGAAATCGCTTCGGGTGTGAGGTTCACAAAAAGCCACTACTGGCGTCGGATTTTCGCTGCGGAGGTGCACTGCGGACAAACCGACGAAATCTCATTTACTCACAAGATCGGAATTACGAAAACAGAGTTGGATGAATTGACTTCGGGTTTGAGTCTACCCATAGGTGCGCTGGCAAGCTCGCTTTCAGTGAAGAGTGGGACTTCGTTGGCGGTCGCAGATGAGAGAACTAGCCAGTATAAGAAGACGATCACAGCTCCCAGGTGTTCCTCGTTGACATATGTCGAATGGCAGCAGGTGGAACGGATTAAGATTACACGGCCCAGGCGGAAATGGTTTTGGCGCAACGGCCGGGAAGAAACGCGAAGTCTCGATAATCCACTAAATGTCTTTTGTCCGGATAGTCTTATCTCCCCGAAGCCCGACTGCTGTCAGGATGAGCTCCGGGCCAAATTAACTCAGGGATTCGACCAACTTTACATGGTTAGCTTTCCGGAAATGAAAGTAGTTTCCCTTGCGCGCAGGAATCAGGACGAGACAATCAGTTTCGCCGATGTTCCCGGAGCATGGAAACCGGGTGCATTCTTGAATGCCGACGTTTTCGCCCCGCTCTTCCGAGCCATCGGTCAGGAACCCGAGGGAAAGCGCGGACGGCTGGCGGACCTAGAACTCGCATCGGGATGGTCGCTGCTTTCGAACCAGTTACCGCCGGTCGTGAGCCGGGATCAGGCGTGGGATGTCTGTCCGAGTGTCTCGGAGCTGAGAAAACTCTGCCGCGCCAGATCGCCACAGGAATCACTCTCGGCATGGCATTTGCGGAAAACGGGTTGTGTACGGTGTAACGCCATCCTGAAATTCCTCACGGTAAATCGAGGCTGGCGTCAATCGGAGCTGGACGGCTGCGAAGCGACGATTATCGCGATGTCTGTGTCAGATCCACCCGATGCGCCAAGGTCCGCAATAATTGGCCAGACGGTGTTGCGACAGATTCAAACTCGCTTGAGCCTGATACGGCTGGGAAAGGATGTCATGGTACGAGTCTTATCCTGGAACGGGGACGACGTAGGACGCGAGCTCGAGATCGCGATGCTCGGAACAACCCCCGTCAGCTTCCGAGTCACGCTGGCGGACAGTGGTTTCGGTCTCGCCGCAGGCGAATACCGTCTGGGATCGTACCGGCAACAAGGGGCGGTGCCTGTCCTAGTCTCAAAACGAGGACTGAAGAAAAGCACAGCTCTCGCTAAACAAAAGCAGGTTGTCGATCAGGATCTGACAGCAGCGGGCGAGGCTCTTGGTCTAGCCGCCGAACCTGTCAAAGAAGAGAATCCTCTTATTGTTGGAGTGATTTCCGAAGTCAACGAAGAAGCACTTATCGTGGATTTGACAGGTTCAACTTTATTGCACGCGGGAGACACATTTCGAGTGTTTCAGCAACGTCTTTTCATAGGGATTGCGGTGGTTTCCGAGTCGAGTGGAGAAGTCGCGAACTGCAAATTCCAGACCGCCGATTCCGAAACGGCGCGACCCGGTGACGTTTTGATGTTCGGCTCGGAGGAATAGAAGGCGATGCGGGTACCTGGAATTCTGCCCATAGCGACATTCTCAATGGTGCTTATTGGAGCACTTGCGTGTGCTCAACAGGTAAACTGGACACCGGGACCGGGGCGAATTATTTTCGCGACAGCAGCGCTCCAGGTTTCCGAGGGATATAAATACGGTTCTTCTGCGATTTCGCCCGCGACAAAGGCGGTCTCCCAAGCCGTTTGGCTGGTAAAGCCATTGGCAGGATCCTGGCAACTCGCGATCGCCGCGATCCCAACGCCGCACGCATCGATGGACGTCCGCAGGCGGCAACTTCAACAAAGAATAAATCCTGACCGAATTGCGTTCCAAACAGCGCAAAGCGCGTGCGCACAGGCTCGGAGTGCGGCCGCGAAGTACGGCGCCCTGGCGCCCAAGTTCGAATGTCGGGTGCTGCGGGTCGACCCATTTGACTTGCAAAACGCACAGGTAACGTTCGCGTTTGAAGTGCGTCCGCGGGACAAATTAAGTCAAAGGCAGTCGGGTACGAACGTCAGCCGATACCATTCCGCCGGCCCTGATCGGCACGAAGTCAGATTTCTGTTCGGCACTGACGAGACGCTCTCCTTCGAACTCACCTCTCCGTCGCGCGAATTCCCAAGTGCCCAGGCAGACGCGGTTTACCTCCAGCATGGTTTGCAATTTGATCCAAGTAAATGGGCGGCCGTGCGCGCCGAAGCCCTGCTGGCGCAATCGCAGGAGCGGAGCGGGCGCTACCGGCAAGAAACGGCGGGAGCCATTGTACTGGCCGTTGTCACATTGATCGCTATGGTCTTCTTGTGGTTGATCGTTCGACTTGCGAAGGCGATGTTCAGGCGCTTACGGAAGACCCCCGAATTGGTGCTGGAGATGGGGCTCCGGAAATTGCGTGACTTGGAAAACGACGAAGCCGCGCGGTTCCTGCTTGGGTTGATGTCGGCGGAAGAAGTAGCTCGGATACAGCAACAGATGGACCGCGATCGTCCGGCTTTCGCCGCTCAGGTAGACAGTCGCCGAGGGGATTTGATCGACGCCTTCGTGGCCGGTAAATTGAGTCCTGTCCTGGAACAGGCCTTCCGAAGCACGGTTCTGGTCGCTGCGGACACTGCGCCCGAAGTGGAGGTGCGTCTGGCGCTACGGGCCATCACGGACCCGACGTTTGAGCAGGTTCAGGTACAGGCGAGGGACGGCCGGCCCAGCCGAATGAAGAAATTATGGATCTGGTTGACACTGCCAGACACACGAAGCCGGCCGCAGAGCGCCGAGGGAGCTTTGATGTTGCGGCCCGGCGATGGGGAATCTGGAGATCTCGTCCTTGACGGCAGAGTTACACAAGTGTGGGGCGACAGGATTCAGTTGGACCTGGGTTTTTCGTATGGGATTGGTCTAGGCGATGTGGTTCAGCTTTCGCGCGACGCCGACAGGGAATGGCTCGGCTGCGCTGTGGTCGAGAGCGCTGATGAACATATTTCGACCGCAAGGTTCGAAGGCGATAATCCACCCGCAGTTGGCGACCGAGCGAGTATCAGCCTAAGCGGCGAGGTGTTATGAGGACTTACCTTTACACATGGACTGTTCCGCAGCCGAGGATCTATCATCGCATAGCTTCGTGGCGCACCCTCCCGGCGATATGCCTTTACGTGCTGCTCTTTCTCTGTGGGGCTGAGGGACTGCGGCGATCCTTCGTGCTTGCGACTTATGCGATTATGCCCGCCCTGCTGAATCTCTCGCTGTCGCAGATATTTGCGGGCGTGATTCTGCTCGTCGTGGTGGGGATTCTCTCGACTCTGGCATTTTTCACCTTGTACTTATTCTGGAAGCGGAGCCGCGCCTCAGCCGTATACGCGGTAGCAATTGGTATTTATTTCTGGACAGCTTTGATTGCGGTCAACGCGCTCTGGGTCCTGTTGCGTCCAAAATTGTTCACCACTACGGGAGCTGTTGGAAGCGTTATGAACATTGCGTTCGCCGGCTATGTAATGTTCCGGTGTACATCGGTCGTCAGTGCTCAGCGGCCGGACCTGCGATCCGTGGAGTTGTGGTCGGACGAGCAGTCTAAGTTATGGGCGATTCTCAAGGAAACCGCCGCCCGCTGTGGGGTAGAGATGCCGAAGCGCATCTACTGGATGGCCAAACCAAACGCGGAGGTGGTGCAGACAGGCGGTTGGCTGGGCCTCGGGGCCAAGCCGGCGCTCGGAATCGGATTGCCGCTTCTGCGCGTGCTCAACGTGGACGAGTTCCAGGCTGCCGTTGCTCACGAATTTCATCACCTCCGGCGCGGTGACGCGTTCCTCTCGGCGGCCATTCACAGTGCGCGACGGCTGTCGGCCGATTACCAGGAGACCCCGGGGTCGCCGTGGCTGGGTTTTCTTACGTTGAGCACGTTTGCGCGGTTGTATGCTTCCGTGCTACACAAGCTCAGTAATCCGGTGATACGTAATTGGGAGTTCGAGGCTGATCATTTCGCCGCCTTGAAAACCTCTCCTGCGCTGGTCGCGCGAGCCCTGGTGAAGATCGAGCTGGCGCAGCGCCGTTTTGCCGCGTTCGAAAAGCAGTGGGCGCGTCCCACTCTGGATCGGGGTTTGGCACCGCCATTGATGACAAGATTTTGGGAATACTATCGGCTGTGCGCCAAGGAATCCAGGAATCATCGAAGGTTATTAATTGCGCGGGAGATGGGCCGCCGCTCCGAGACACATCCCGCCTTGCGCGACCGCTTACTCCGGCTGGCCGAATACGGCCCACTTGATGAAGGCTCAAACGCGCCCGCCGCATATACGTTGCTGGAGGAAGCTGGCGCGCTCGAATTAAGGTTGTACGGCTCGGACACTGTAAAAGCCGCAGATGCCTGGACCGCCGAGTGTTTGCGTCATCTGCTTGTGAGCTGGAGTGACGATGTGGCCAGGGAAACAGCGCGTCTGAAAACCACATTAATGGTCGGCATCCTAGATCGGCTGTGTGCCTCTTTGCCACAGACGGCGGCAACTCTCGGGTATCCAAGGCAGGCCACAACGGCAGCGGAAGAGGTCCTGCTGAAAAGCTTCGCGATCGCGCTCGCGAAAGACGGCTGGTATCCTTCGCTGGAGGCTGGCAGATTAATATTTGGCCGCGGTGACTTCATGATCGACCCGGCACAGGAGATCAAACGGCTAAAGCTGCGCCAGATTCCTGATTGGTTTGCGCGCTGCGAGGATTTGCGGATTGCAGAACTCGTACTTGTAGAGGAGAGCCGAAGGGAAAACCGCCAGAATAGAACCTTCTGCAGTCGGTGTCTCCGTACTTATGCAGGGCTACTGGAGCGATGTCCACGATGTTTGAAGAGTTTCGCATAGGCGCAACTTCGACAATATGCTCTTGTGTGCCAAGAGCTATCGAACGCCGTCCCGCAGGGTCCGGTTTCACATCACACTGACCCATTCCTCATGGCCCAATCAGGTGGGACTTTGGTTCAGCAAAATCCAGCGAGATGTAATCCCGCCGCGTATTGACCTCCGCACCCGACTTGTCACGCAAACGGATGAAGTACATCCCAAGGCTTACGTCAATCCCGCCAGACTCTTCCGTTGGACTTACACCGGTCCGCCTCTCCGCATCCCGTAATGCGATGGCAGAGACGCTTCACTAGCGAGGATTATCATTGCTCTTGTTTCGTGGTCGGGATGCTGAACCACAAAGTACGTTGTTGCATAAGCGGCGTCGTGGGAAGTCCCAACCAAGGCGGGTCCACGACTGGCTCGCAGAGCCAGTTCGTTTTGGTCACATGGCTCGTTTCAAGGTTTATGAGACCCCCCAAATTCACGGCTTCCCCGACCCGCCCTCCAACTCCTTCAACTTCTTCTTCGCCTCTTCATTTCCCGGATCTTTCTCCAGCGCCTTCTGATAACTCCCAATCGCCAACTCCCTCTGGCCTGCTTTCCCGTAAGCCTCGCCCAAACTCTCGTACGCCCCGCTCGAATCCGGATACATCACGACGTTCAACTTAAGCAAGTCGATCGCCTCAGGCAAGTGGTCGTCTCCCATCAGCTCCTGCGACCAAGCGTTCACCGCCCCCTCATCCAGCTTGAAATCGCTCTTCTCTTTTTGCATCGCCGCATAGACATCGCCGGCGTGATCAAACCCTTGCCGTCCCAGTTCTGTGCGGAATCCGTCGAACGACGCAGGTACACCCTTGGCCGCCCGATACGTCACCGTCATGAAATGCCGGGGCACGCCATTTTCCGCCGGCGTCTTCTTGAGATACGCCAGCGCCGTCGTGTCATGCTTCAGATAGGCATCCAGAAACTGCAGCGTGTACCGCGCAATCCACGCGTATCCGGTAATGCCATCCTCGCGCTCGTAGTCAGCCTTCTGCACCTCCGGGAAGTGTTTCCATACCTTCTCGTTCCGCTGATACATTGAGCTGTGCTCTGTGTGCGTCAGTCCCAGCATGTGCACAGTCACCAGATCGCCGTGTGTCCACGCGTTCAATACATTCGGACCCTCGCTCTTACTCCCCTCAGTAAAGTACCGGGCTTGATCCTCCAGCGTGATCTCACCTTGCGCAAAGAAGAGAAGTGGAATCGTCATCTGTTCCGGATGAACATCGCCGGCCTGCTTCACAAGACCCGCATAATAGCGCATGCTGCCATCCAGTGCCACTAAAGCATCAATGCGATTGTCCCGCGCCGCTGCAAAGAGATTGGAGATTCCGCCCCAACTGAACCCTGCCACCGCAACTTCCGAAAGATCCGCATCCGGCAGTGTCTGCGCGTACCCGATAAGAAAGGAGATATCGCGCGCTTGCGCGTTGATCCCCACCACGTCGTCGGTCATGTCCCGAGTCTCCACTCCCATGTCGGGACTCGCAATCACCACATAGCCGTGGCTCGCCAGGTACTCACACAGATCCGCGTTCTCCCATGACATGGCAGAGTAACTGGGCGCATAGATCACCACCGGATATCTTCCGCTCGCCAATGGCGCATCGCGGATGGCCCATAGAGGCATCGCCAGTGTCGGTTTCATCCCCTCGATCCACTCCTTGGCATCGGCCGTCATTTTTAACTTGCCGAAGCTGGTCTCGGTTGCCATAAGATCGCCATAGTCGCCCACTGTCATGGGTTTGCTGCTACTCTTCTCAGCGGGATACCAGATCAGAGTCTGTAAGGGCCGGGCGCGTTCTCCCTGATAGGGCTTGCCGAGGTCGTCAGTCAATCGCCGGTAGGTGCGCGAATAGTCGTATTGCTCCACCACCTTCAAGCCGACTGAGTGAGGTCCGGGCTTCTCTGCGAACTGAAACAGCGGTTCTTTCTGCGCCACCGCCGCAGCCGCCCCAACGAACATAACAACGACCAAGGTTCGAACCATACGCATGAATCTAGCACCCTCCCCCTAACTAAGTGAGTTCCCTCCCCTTCGTCTCCGGTACTCGCGCCGCGGCCGCCGCTGCCAACGCAAACGCGACTCCGCACGCGGCAAACCCCCATCCCAAACCGTGCTTCTCCCCAATCGCTCCAATGATAAAAGGCGCTAGTGAACTAACACCGCGCGCCGTATTGTAGGAGAGCCCCAGCGCCGTCGCGCGAATGGGCGTGGGAAAAAGCTCGCTACCCAGCAACGCCGACCCAACAAAGAAGCCCGTGCCGAAAAACGCTGTGATTGAAGCGGTAAGCAGAATCATCCATGGCTCGCGCGCCAGCGCAAACGGCGGCACCGCAATCGCCGCCAGAATTAGGTAGAGAACCACCGCGCGCTTGCGCCCGAATCGATCGGCAATGGAGCCAAAAAGCAAATACCCAGGAAACATGCCGCACAAATTAAGCACAACCAGAAAAGTCGTGAAGTCCATCAACCCGAAATCGCGCCCGCCGCGCGCCACCGGCAGCGCCAGATAGGCCGGAATCCAGGTAAACAGCCCCCACCAAGCGAACATCCCGAAAATGTTCATTAACAGCAGTCCTAACAAATTCGGCATCGAAGCGCTCCAAAGGAGTCGCTTTTCATCCGCGCTGACAGGCGCTTCTTGTGAACGCCGCCACAACTCGGGCTCCGGCACGCCTCTTTGTATCCAGAACGTAACCAACGCCGGCAAAACGCCAACGAAGAAAACCCAGCGCCAGGTTGTGCGCGCCAGGACAAAGTTGGCCACAAGTGCAGCTAGCGCGTAGCCAATCGCCCAACTGCTTTGCACAATCGCCAGCGCCCGCCCACGCCAGGCGCTTGGCCACGTTTCCGCCACCAGGGTCGCGCCCGCATTCCATTCGCCCCCCATTCCCAGGCCCAGCAGGAACCGGAAGCAAGCCAGCATGAATACGCTCGTCGAAAAGCCACACGCGAAGGTGAACAGAGAATAAGTGAGAATGCTCAAGCTCAACATGCGGCGGCGCCCCAGCCGGTCGGCGAAAAAGCCGAACAGAAAGCTGCCCAGCGCGGACGCAATCAGCGTTAAGGTATTGAGAAACCCCGCCGTCGCTTTCGTCATGCCGAACTCGCGCATCAGCGTCGCCAGCACAATCGAATACAACATCACGTCGAAAGAATCGAGCATCCAGCCGAGGCCGGCCGCCACCACGGTTCGGCGTTGCGCGGACGAAGTGTTGCCCCAGCGAAAAGCCAGCGGTAAAGGAGTGTCCAACACAATAGGATAGAGAATGCCGACTCGGAGCCAGGAGCGTCAGCGAACCGGTTTGGCCTTTCTTCTCCCCCGTTTCACTACCCAGTGGACGGGTTGCACCGGCGCACGCTGTCCGGCGGGCGCCAACCTCTCAACTCAGCGCTTATCTAATTCTTTTCCATCCCGGCAAGAGGTCTGTCCCACACCCGCCGCCCAAGCCACTCCCCGTTCCATCAGTTTGCTGGTATTCGCTTCGCTGTAACTCTCCGGTCGGTGACCGATCGCCGTATAGAACGAGCGGCCATTGCCGATGCACTGTGTCCAGGCAATCGGATGATCTCCCATGTGAATGTCTATCTTCCCTGTCATCGGCTTGTAAGTGTTCTCGTCCAAAGTAACCAGAATGTGAGCGCCGTTCGACCGTGGGTCTGTTTTGAACGAGTACCACTCATCTGTCATGGTCCATTGTGTTGGGAGATCGCGCACGATGGGGTCATGACTGTCGTCAATCTTCAGCGTGGCTGCCTGAAATTGCGGTGACATCGGATGACTCAAGAACCGCGCCCCAATCAGCGTATCCGCATACCAATCCCAGTCATAGTAGGGATCGCCTCCCGAGCCATGAAAACCCGCGAACCCTCCGCCTCGCTCTATATACGCTTTGAAGTCGGCCCGCTGCGCCATCGTCAGCACATCGCCGCTCACATTATTCCAAACCACGGCATCAAAACGTTTCAGCTCTGCCGTGTTAAAAACCGCGGCGTTTTCGGTAAAGACCATGCCCCAGTGTTCGTGCTCGGCCATCTCCTTCAGCGCCTTCTCAGCGGCGTTTACTGAAGGGTCATCGCGAAAGCCATTGCTCTTCGAAAAAACTAAAATCGCCGGATGGTTCAGTTTCTCTGGTAGCACCGGCGGGGTATGGTCGTAGCGCGCGCACCGGGTCACGGCCGATTCATGCGTCAGTGGCACCAGCGCCAAGTCTTTGTCCAACTTGTCGAGCGTGGCTTCAGGAATCGGCATGAACTCCGCCGCCATCACCCTGATCGTCAGGACGTCCGCCAGCGTCGGAGGCGCCGCGCCCGTCAGCATTTTCGGCATCCCGGCGAAAAAGCCCGGCAAGTCGCGATCCACCACCGCCTTGGCCGCCGGGTTCAGCAGTAGATCAAGCAACGGCGTCCCGCCCGTCGAGTAGGTGCGAAAGGCGGCCGGGCAGTTGGTTTCCTCATTTTCTGCCGCACGCGCTTCCCCTAAACACAGCACGTGAATCAACACGCCAAACGTTAATAGCCTTACAACTTGTCTTCGATCCAGAAGCGTACTCAGCATGCGCACCCATCGTACACCCGTGCCGCCACGCTATCAAAATCGCCGCGAACGCCAAGCCGACCGCAGCATTAATACTGCCGCGTAGAATACCACCGCGATCACCAGATATCGCAACGCAGCTAAAGGCAGCGACTTCACCACGAACGCCGCCAGTGGCACGGCCAATAGGCCGCCGGCTGCCAGTCCCATCGCTACCGGAGCAAAATATGCTTTACTCCAGATGAAACGCGCGCTGGCCACCGGCATCAAAAACGCGCTCGATCCCATCATGATCGGGAAGGCCGCCGCCGGCGTCATGCCCAGCAGACTCACCAGCGTCATGCAAGGCGCATACAAGCCAACGCCTAGCGTACTCAGAGCGCCGAACACGAAATTCCCCGCCACTGCCGCAACCAGCAGCGCCCCCCGTAGCGCGATGGCCGTCCCTCCTTCGGGGAATCGCCCTAATTGGCGCACCAACATAACCACCACCGCGGTCAACAATGCGAATGCCATGCCCAGTTGCACGCCTCGGCGCGGAAGCCGCGCTACGATACCCGCACCGAACCAGCCGCCCAGCATTGCCGACCCAATCATCAGAACCAGCGTCACAATGTCCACCTCAATGGCTGCAATGTAAATGAAGGCTTGCAGGATGACGGGCAGTGTGTGTCCCGCGTTTAGCGTCCCAGGAATCAGTTCATCCGGAACCATGTTCGAGAATTTGAAAAACGGAGGTTGTGGTGGCGAACGACCCGATCCCCAACGTATCCAGAAAGTTAGTCCCGAAGCCAGTCGCAAAATGCGCGGCCGAGGGACGATCAGCTCCCTCACGCCGCGCGCTCCTCAGCCCTCGGAAAAAAACCACCAGGTAGAAGATCGCGAACCCCCCGAGTGTCACGAAGAGAATCAGTGGTTTTCGAAACATAGCGAAGGAACTTAAGGAATCAACCCTTGCCGATGCGCCATACCGGTTCTCCCAGCACATCCATGCGCGGCTGGATGCCCAGCCCGGGCGCAGTCGAGGCTGCCAAACGCCCGTTGTTGCGTTGCGGCGCGCCTGCAGCCAGGCTCACAGTCACGTAGCTATTGAAGTCAGTGGCCGAGAACAAAAACTCCGGAGGCGTGCTATGCGCCAAATGCGCAATCGCCGCCGTAATGATATCGCCTCCCCATGTATCCTCAATCGTCATGGCGATTCCCAGCGAAACGCATAGGTCGCGAATTTGTCGCGCCTTCGTCAAACCTCCCACTTTCGAGATCTTCAGGTTGATCACATCCATCGCCTTGTCGGCGTAGCCGCGCAGCACCATATGTACATCGTCAATCACTTCGTCGAGCACAAACGGACGGTTGCTATGCTGCCGCACCGCCAGGCATTCTTCGTAATGGAGGCAAGGCTGTTCAATGTAAACATCCACCCCGCGCACCGCATCCGCCACCCGCATCGCTTGGTGCTGTGTCCAGCCGGTGTTGGCGTCCGCGATCAAGACATCGCCCGTTTCGAGCTTCGTCGCCGCCGCGTGGATGCGCGCGATATCCGTGTCTGGGTTACCACCCACTTTGAGTTGAAACTTCGTATACCCTTCCGATCGGTATAGTCCCACCTTGTCCGCCATCGCCTCTGGGAGGTCTTGGGAGATGGCGCGGTAAAGCGCGAAATCATCCCCATAACGCCCGCCCAGCAGGACCGCAACCGGCTGTCCACTCGCCTTACCCAGCAAATCCCAGCAAGCCATGTCAAGGGCCGACTTCACGTAGGGATGGCCGCGCAGCGCTTGGTCCATGCGCCCGTTGATCACCTGTAACTGGGTGGGATCGAGACCTAGCAGGTGCGGCGCAATCTCAGCAATCCCCGTGCGCGCTCCCGCCGCATACGCCGCCAGATAGGCTGGCCCCAGCGGGCAGATTTCGCCATAGCCTGTAATGCCGGCATCGGTCTCAATAGCGACTACGGTGGAATCAAACACCTCCACTGAATTGCCGCCCGACCATTTGTAGCTCCCCTCGTGCAGGGGCAATTCAACTCGATACGCAGTGATGCCAGCGATCCTCATGTGTTCCCTTAGTATGCCTCAGGTGGGGCAGACCTCCTGGTCTGCGGCTGAGCTGGCCAAACACTCACCACGCTCGTCGGTAAAGCTCCACAATTTCTTCCGCCGTCGGAACCACCGGGTTATTCTGTGGGCTTCCCGAGGCCAGCGCATCGTCAGCCATTTTTCTCAAGTGCGCTTCAAATTGGCTCCGATCTACTTTAATTACATCCCGCAGTCTCGGAATGCCAAGCTGCGTATTCAAGTTCTCCAGCCCTTCCATCAGCGCCTCGCCGTTTTCGCAAAATCCCATCATCCGGGCGATGTCGGCATAACGTTCAGGCGCGCCCGGCAGCGAAAACCCTGTGACGGTTCTCAGCAGCACCGCGTTCGATAAGCCGTGGGCCAAATGGAAGATCGCTCCTAGCGGGCGGCTCATGCCATGCACCAGACACAAGCCGCTGCTGCTGAACGCCATCCCACCCTGGCACGCCGCCAGCGCCATGGCTTCCCGCGCCCCTCGATTCTGCGGTTCCCGGTAGGCAGTGAGTAAGTGCCGGCCGGTGAGTTGGATGCACGAAATCGCCAGTGGATCGGTCATGGCGTTCGCCCTCTTCGACACGTAGGCCTCCATCCCGTGAACAAGCGTATCCACACCCACATAAGCCGTGAGCGCCGGCGGCATCGTGAGACTGAGCTCATAATCCACAATGGAAATCCGCGGCATGAGATTCGCATCCAGCATCATCATTTTCACCATCCGTTGGGTATCGGTGATCACGGCTGCTTTCGTCGCCTCGCTACCCGTTCCCGCCGTAGTTGGAATCACGATCAACGGCAATCCGCGCTTTGGAATTTTGTGGTAACCCTGGAAAGCGCTCAGCGGCTGCGAGTTCGTGGCAGCGACTCCAATCACTTTCGCCGCATCAATAACACTACCTCCGCCGATCGCGACAATCCCCTGCGCGCCGCAATTTCTGAGGCATGCCAGCCCGGCGGCAACGTTCTGATCGGTTGGGTCGGGTTGCACCTCCGAAAATACCGTCAGTTCCATACCCTCGCTTTTCAAACCCTCTTCGAAGCTTTCGATGACGCCTTCGCCCCGTAGGTACTCGTCCGTTACCAGCAGCACGCGCGACACCGGAATGCGCCGCAGCTCCTCACTAAGTCGGAATCGCGCTCCCGCTCCGAACAAAATGCGCGAGGGTGTATCGAAAATCGTTTCCATGTTCGCTAGCCGATCTCAGGAACATTCCGCGCTTGTCTGTGGCGCGGACCTCCTGGTCTGCGGCTGACCTCCCGGTCAGCCCCACTCACCCCGCCGCCCCCTCCAAAAACTCCTCCAACAATCCATGGAAGTGATGCACTCCGTTCTCTCGTTTAACCGAATATCGCCCTCGATCATAGCTCCGTGAGGCCAATCCTTTTTGCACATTTTCGCAAATCCGAATATCCTCCTGTTGGATCTCATCGCTAAAGGCCACCGTTTCGGCCGATATCTCTTTCGTCCCTCCCTCTTTCGGATAGGTAAACCACTCGAAAATCGTCAGAGTCTGATCATGCCCCACCGGCAGAATAATGTTGCTGCTTAGATTGTCCGGATACACATTCAACATGAAGTTCGGGAAGATCCAAAAGTACAACGCGCGATCATCGCCCTCAGCCGCCGAATAGCGCCGCTCCTCATCCCGCCCCGGCCGCGGTGCTCGAATGGGCGCATATTGAGATGAGTAGTAGCGAAACGTGTCCACTCGGTATTCGTTATAGTCCAGTTCCCGAAAAAGCGAGGGATGCGCCGCCGGCAGATGATAACCCTCCAGATAGTTGTCGATGTACACTTTCCAGTTACAGTGAATCAGATAATCGCGCCGATACGAAAAATGCAGTTGATCCACTGGGCACCCCAGCGCGGCAACCTCGCCCGGAATCTTTCCCAGCACTTCCCTCAGCGCGGTCGCTTGCGAATCTACATTGACAAGAACAAACGGCCCCCATTCCTCAACGCGCATGGCCGGCAGCCGCACTTCGCTTCGCTCCCAGTTTTCCACACCTTCGAATTCCGGCGCCACCAGCAGTGCACCGTCTAGTGAATAGGTCCATCCATGATACGGGCAACGTAGGGATTTCGCGCAGCCGCTGCCGTCCAAAATCGTGGACGCGCGATGCCGGCACACGTTTGAGAAAGCACGCAGCACTCCGTCATTGCCGCGCACAATGGCGCACGGCTCGCCCATGATTTCCACAGCCAGATATGATCCCGCTTCGGCCACCTTCGCCGCATGCCCCACCGGTTGCCAAGTCCGCCAGAAAATCTTCTCCTTCTCTGTTAGCAGCACCTGCCCATCGGTATACCAGCTGGAGGGAATCGTCTGTGCGGAGGAAAGGCCCCTAATCATCGCAAGGATAATAACAAATGCCCCGCTGCGGAACCGCGCGCGACCAAACGGCCCTTAGTCGCGGAGGTCCTGCCCGGCCAAACCACCAGTCGTCGAAATGGCCCGGAGCGTGATCTCGTCCAAATGGAGCAATTGCCGAATTTTCTTTAACCTGGTCCTGCCGTCAATGCGTTCCACGCCGCAAGAGAATCCATGTAGTCTCGCCAGTGCGAGATTTTCCGGTTTTCAAGCTTTATGATTGAGCAGAACCGATTGTTGTACTTTACACCTGTCGCGAGGACAGTCCCATGAACCTCGTATTCGATCACGACAACTCGGCCGTTATCTGCCTTGTGGGTAATCAACTTATCGGCAGATTGAAGCTCGATGTTTTTGCCATAACCTTTGAACTTGGCCATCAGATCGGCGCGCCCTTCGATAACGCGCGGCCAACCAGGGAAGTCGTAGAGCACCTCATAGACGACGCCGTCACTTACGATGTCAAAGAAGTGCTCACCATCAACAAGGTCGCCTAATGCCCCTCGAACTAACTCAAAGTAAGGCAGCGAAGCCTCATAGGCTGCGTATTTCGAATTCAGCATTCTGTACTCTCCATCTGATTCGCAAGGCTCTTACACCGCTTCTCATTTCTACGCCCGCTGCAAACGACCCTTCAGCCAAGCCAGCGAAAAGCGCAAGCCGCGTTCCACCGTGCTTTTGGAAACTTGCAGAATATCCCCCGTCTCCTCTACGCTGCAACCCAAAAAGTAATGCAGCTCAATGGCGCGCGCCTTCGCTGCATCGAACTCCGCCAATTCATTAAGCGCCGCCGAAAGATCAAGCGAATCCGCGCCTTCGTTAGAGAGCCACGCCAGTTCAGTATCCAGCGGAATTCGCGTCCACCCCACCCCACGTTTTTCCGCCTTCGCCTTCCGAGCCGAATCCACCAGCACCCGGCGCGTCAGTTGCGCCGCAAAAGCAAAAAAGTGCGCCCGGTCGTTCATCGCCACTCGGCGCACCCGCAACAGGTCCAGGAACACCTCGTTCACCACTGCCGTCGCCTGTAGCGTGTGCTCAGGCCGTTCATGCCGGAGCAACGCCTCCGCTATCGCGTGAAGTTGATCCTGAACCAACGGTGCCAGCGACTCCAGCGCGTCGGGCTCCCCCTGCCCCCAGCGACCCAGTAGCTGCGTAATTTCGCCCTGTTCTTGACCCGGCAACCTTCAGAATAGCTTTGCCGCCGACGCCCTCGCGAACGGCCGCCCATAGAAAGGCGCAACACGGCGGCAAACTCCGTCACCCATTCGATAACTTTCTCACCCTCGAAAAAGATCTACACGAACTGACGGTTTTTCCCTCCCTCCTGCGCCGTTCTTAGCAAGGGGGAAGTTCGCTGCACGAATTTCCTCGCTCGTACCCGAAGACCCTAGGTCTTCGCATTATGAATTGGAGGAAATTTCATGAAATATCTAACTACTGCCTTACTGGCACTAGGATTCGCTACGCTCCCGGTTGCGGCGGACGAGGTTTACGTCGCAACAAACAATGGTAGTTTCGCGGAGTACAACACAACAACAGGCGCTTACACATTGCTCGGGACAAATGCCACCGTGCTTTGGGGAATGGGCTACACCTCGAGCGGTGTGCTGTACGCCAATGACAGCAGCAGTTCCCCCAACACCGGCCTTTACACCGTCAACGTAACCAATGGCGCACTAACCACCGTTGCTGATCTAACCGGCTCCACGGGTGGTACTGGTACTCTCACAGCCCCCAACACCGGCGGCACTCTTTTCTACTTCGATCATTCCAACCAGCTCTTCACAATTAACCCAGCCACCGGAGCAGCCACCACCATTGGCGCTCTGGGATTCACCATCTCCACCGCTTTCGACTTGGATTTCGCACCCAACGGAAACCTTTACGCTACCTCCGGGGGTAACTTCTACGAAATAGATCCCAGCACCGGAGCAGGCACGTTGCTGGGTAACAGTGGCGCGCAACTGCAGGCATTGGTGGCGGCCGACGGCGCCCTTTACGGTTTCGCCGGGGCGAGCATGTATTCCATCAACCTCACCAATGGCCAACTCACTTTCATCAGGGACACTCCGGCTACTCTCGGCTTCTTCGACGATGGTACCCCCGTGCGAGCCGCTGCCACCAGCACCCCGGAACCTGCCGCCGCTTTCCTGTTGCTAGGCGGCCTGACCCTGCTCGCGTGTTCACGCATGACATTCGGCCGGGGCGCTTCGCACCGAGCCCGTCTTGCCCCTCTTCTTTAGAAGCGCAAAGGGCGTCCTTTAGCCTATCCTGTAAGAGTGCCGGTGGGCCGCCCCGCCGGCCCGTGGCACTGCTCCTAGCCGAGCCGCGAGTGCCAGCGAGCGGTTCTTCCATGCCAATCTACCTCTTCCCAGCCACACTGGCTAGGACCGCCAAACACCATGACCGCCGGTGAACGCGACCGATTCCGCCGCATCGAACTGCTCTTCGCGGGCGCGCTGGATCGCCCGCTAGCTGAGGAGCGGACCGCCTACCTGCGAGCACACTGCCCGAACGACGCCTCGTTAGTCCAGGAAGTTCTCCAGTTACTGCAGTACGACGACCAGGTGACGGCCATCGTGCCGTCCCTCCCCGAACCGCTTCCAATCTTTGGGCCTTGGCACGCCGTCCAGCTCTTGGGCCGCGGTGGCATGGGTGTCGTATATCTCGCCGAACGCGCCGATGGCGCTTTCCAAATGACTGCGGCTGTCAAGGTCGTTCCTCTCGCTTTGGCATCCCTCCAGATCGAAGAACGCTTCCGCCGCGAACGGCAGTTTCTCGCCAGCCTCCACCATCCGAAAATAGCGCGGCTCCTCGATGGTGGCGTTACCGCCGCCGGGCTTCCCTATCTCGTCATGGAGTTCGTCGATGGGCTGAACGTCGAACGCTACTGCCATGCGCGGCAGCTGTCGGAGCGCGCACGCATCGAACTCATGCGGCAAGTACTCGATGCCCTAACCTACGTGCACAGCCGCCAGGTCGTCCATCGCGATCTAAAGCCCTCCAACATTCTTGTGGACGCCGCCGGCAACGTCAAGTTGCTCGACTTCGGGACCGCCCGCCTCGTCGATACCAGTGGCGATACGGCCCTTACCAAGACCGGTGTTTTTGCCTTCACACCCGACTACGCCAGCCCCGAACAAGTCCAAGGCAAACCGGTAACATACACCTCCGATATTTACTCTGCGGGCGTGCTGCTCTATCGATTGCTCACCGGCCACACCATTCTCGAACCTTGCAGTTTGGTTGCACCCCTCAATGCCATTCTCTCGAAAGCCCTCGCCCCAATCCTCTGGAGCGCTATGCGTCGACGTTGGAGATGGACGCCGATCTGGCACGCTTTCTGGCAGGCCAACCGGTTTCCGCACGCCCTCCTCTGAAGTGGCTGAGGTGGAAATGGATCGCGCTCGCGGTGGCATTGCTTTTCGGCGCTACTCTAACCAGCTGGTTTCTGCATCGCAACGTCGCGCCCCAGCCACCTGACTCCATCGTCGTTCTCCCGTTCACAAACGCCGGCGGAAATCCCGCCGATCAATATTTCAGTGACGGCTTC
The DNA here is from genome assembly GCA_963764105.1 of Bryobacterales bacterium. Classification (GTDB taxonomy): domain Bacteria; phylum Acidobacteriota; class Terriglobia; order Bryobacterales; family Bryobacteraceae; genus Bog-105. The sequence continues at coordinate 11,584 of CAVXRP010000002.1, read as the reverse complement.
ACCGACGAACTCACCGATTCTCTGGCGCGCCGCAAGAATCTGCGCGTCATCGCCCGCTCGTCGGCCTATCAATTCAAGGGCAAATCTATGGATGCGCGTGAGATCGGCCGACTCCTCAATGTAGCCGCCATACTCGAGGGCAGCGTCAAACTCTCGGGCGACCGGCTTTATGTCGTCGCCCATTTGGAGCGCGCCGCCGATGGCGCTCATCTCTGGTCGCAAACATTCGAACGCCCCACTCGCGACCTGTTCACCCTTCAATCGGATTTGGTGGCCGGCGTTGAAACAAGCTTGCAAGCTTCCGCCGAATCCCCGGCTCCCAAGCATGTTCCCAGTGCGGCCGCCCACGAAGCCGCTCTCAGGGGGCGCTATGACATGCAGCAGTTCACGCTTGCTTCGCTGGCGCGCGCCGAAACTGAATACCAAAAGGCCATCGACCTCGACCCTGAATATGCCAGCGCCTACGCCGGGCTGGGCACCTCAAAATATAACCGCAGCGCTATCGGCGGATCCACCGCCCAGTCGGATGACGATTTGCAGGCCGCCCAGCGCCTGTTCCGCAAAGCCCTGTCCATCGACCCCAACCTGCCCGGTGTACATGCCAACCTCGCCATCATTGATCTGCAATACGCCTGGGCCTGGAAGGATGCTGAACATGAACTGCAACTGGCAACCGCAGGCATTACCGACGCCACTGCCGAAAGTTTCTATGCCACCCTCCTGGTCTGTCGGCGCCGCTTCTCCGAAGCCGATCGGCATATAGAGCGGCTCCTCGAATTGGCTCCGTACAGTATCAGCACACTGGTGAATGTGTCCCTCGACCGCGCCTCTGAGGACCGCTATTCCGAAGCTTTGGAATTCGCCCAGCGTGCCGCCGCCGTCACGCCTCTCGCTATCGCGCCCCAACAGTTGATCGCCTTAGCTCTGATCGAGCAAGGCCATCCGGATTCGGCCATTCCCGTCACCCAGAAATTGAAGACGCGTTTTCCGCCGGCCGCCGTCTTTGAGGCGATGGCGTACGCCAAGTCCGGCAAGCGTGAGGTTGCTCTCTCTCGATCCGTCCCTACGAGGAAAAGTATCCAAATCTCGCTGTCCCCGCCATGTGGATCGGCTCGGTTTACGCGTTCATGTCAGATGAGAGCAACACAGTGAAATGGCTGGCGCGTTCCGCCGACCGCCATGAGTATCAAATACTCAGTATTGGAGTAAATCCTACATTCTCGACCGTCCGCAATACTCCCGCCTTCCGCGCTCTTGAGAAACGGATCGGCCTCGATTGACGCATTCCGGCGCCCCCAGCAGCGCACCCTTCAGAGAGTGAGTGCATTTATGGGTACTTCAGAGCGGCCCCAATGCCCAGTATCCAGTTTCTGAACGCACGCGCACTTCCCGCCGTAGGCAAGACACGCGGACTTTGTGAAACTTCCCGTCGGAGCTTTTGCCGGCTGCCGTGAATTCTAGAGAGTAGGACGCCTCGGCGTCTCTTCTGGCCTGCTCCATCGCATGCTGTATGTTTCCACTCTGATAGGGGAGTCCGCAGGTCCATTTAGAAACGTCCGACAGCGCATCGCTGGCATTGGGGGCGAGGGCAGGCTCTGACATCTGCTGGACCGTATAGACGGCAATATCTTCCCGATCTAGCTCCGTACTAACCTTTTCGGCGAACTGGTCCGCCCGCACGCCACGAGAGATCCAAACTATACTTTTGCGCCCGGCAATCGGAGCGAGCAAATCGCCCACCTTTTTCAGCGCGGCAAAGGTGCTATCAATTCTGAAGCTCGACTCGCGCATTTGGAACGGCATTAGTTCATTCGCTTCCTTGAGCGCCCTCTGAACCATCTCAGCAGAATGCAGCGGCCAATTATCCGTCGGCAAATGAGTTTCCGTGCCTGACGCTGGTATGGCGTGAACCGGGCAAATGGCAGCGTCTTTCTTAATTAAGTACAGATAGATGTGTGCTGGGTCTTCCGCGTGTTGCAACACACGAACCAGTTCAGAGCGTACCCGCTCGCGGCTCAAATCATCCAAATTCAATAAATCAAAAAGGATGACGAGTGGGGCAGCTTTCGTTGTTCCTCCCGCTGTGAGCTTTAGTGACGAGATCGTCTGGGGTTTGCCGTCTGCCAGCACTTCGAGATCGCCGGGACGAAGATCGGACACGGCGCGCCCACTATCGGTCTCGACTGTCAGATGTAAGGTGACGACGTCTGGGGCACTACCGAGGGCAGTCGACTCCTGATCGAGCGCTGCTGCGAGACCCAGGTTGAGACATGCGGACACCAACAGGACGCCGGCGACGATGAGCGCCACTCGTATTGGCTCACCCTCGCGCCTAGTCTCCCGTCTCACCTAATTCTTTTCAATCTTGAACTAGTCTCGAATCTAGGCGGAAGCGTCAGCGACCTTGTTTGCCAGCATGTCTGCCAACGCCCCGACTCGCGCCACTTGTCAAGTCTTAACCGAGACAGCGTCCTAGCCGGCAACCATCTCCAGAGACTTGACAACCGATTCAGCGGCGAGCGCAACAATGTCGGCTACGGCCACGGGCTTAGACATGAAAGGAGCGTGGCTCGAAGCTACAGACTTGACAGTCGCGTTCATCCTCTTCGCCATAAACTCCTGCGCGGGAGGCGGAATCATGTGATCGTCGGTGCAAACTAAATACCAGGAAGGAATGCTCTTCCACGCTGGCGCTATCTCTTCACCGGTGAAGCCGGCCATGTTGAGAGGTTTCTGCACGGCCGCCATCAGATACGCTTCATCATCGGTAACATCGGCCGCAAAGGCGCCATGGAACTTCTCGCGGTTGATCCAGAGGTAGCCCTGATCGTCCCCCTCAATCGCCGCAGCGCCTGCCGGCGGCGGTCCCTGTTTGCTCAACGAAGCAAGGCTCTCGCCGGCGTCGAGCCCGAAGGCTGTAATGTAGACAAGGGCTTTCACCTGCGGCATGCCGTTCGCAGCACCCGTGATCACGGCGCCGCCATAGGAGTGACCAACCAGGATTGTGGGCTCCTTTTGAGTCGCTAGCAATCTTCGTGTTACTGCTATGTCATCCGCCAGAGACGTCAGCGGAATCTGCGCCGCGGTGACGTTGTACCCTTTCAGTTTCAGAAGAAGGATGACCTTACTCCAGCATGAGCCGTCTGCCCACGCACCGTGTACCAATAAAATATTCGCGTTCTCGTTCATTTAAGCTCCCTATTGATTCAGTTGTTGAGGTTGGCTGCTTCCGGCCTTCCGCACAAGCAGCATGATATGCGACGTAGTCTGTCTAACCACGCGCGTTAAAGGTAAAAAAGAGTGGAAATCACGCGCTGCGCTGGCGTCTGCCTCAAGCGTTCGTCCCGCCATCCACCGTGAGGTTTGCTCCCGTAATGTAAGCGGCCTCGGGACTGGCGACGAATGACACCACCGCTGCCACTTCATCCACGCTTCCGTAGCGTTTCAGCGCTGTGGCGGCCTTCTGCGGCGCCGACCAATCGCCCTTAGCTGGATTCAAATCCGTATCGATCGGGCCCGGCTGCACGTTGTTAACCGTGATGCCGCGGCTTCCCACCTCTCTCGATAGCCCCTGCGTAAACATCTTGACGGCCCCCTTGGTAGCTGAGTAGGCAACCAGCCCAGGCGTCATCACACGCTCACCCACACACGAGCCGATCATAATAATTCGGCCCCCCTCTTTCATGTGCTTCAAGGCAGCCTGCGTGGCCAGCAGCGTGCCGCGAAGATTGATATCAATCATCCGGTCCATCTCTTCCAGGCTGGTCTCTTCAAAGGCTTTCGGAATAGCCGTGCCGGCATTGTTTACCAGCACATCCAGCCGGGCGAAAGTTGAGATCGTCTTTTCAATCGCGCCGCTAACGGCAGCGGCATTTGCCGCTTCGGCCTGGATTGCAATCGCTTTGCCGCCGTTATTTTCAATCGCCTTCACCACAGCCGAAGCCCCGTTCGCATCCGTGGCATACGTGATGGAAACGCTTGCTCCGTCCTCAGCCAGACGCTTCGCCACGGCGGCCCCAATTCCCCGTGATCCACCAGTAACCAACGCCACCTTCCCGTTTAGTTTGGACATCTTCACTCCTTTTAACTCTCGAATACGCTTCTCAACTGCATGCAGTGCGTTTGAACACAGTGCATGTTAAGAAGGTAGCGTCAAACCGCCCGCGCCGAAAGACCACAAGGAGTGAATTTGCGCTAGCCCATTCGAGCCGGATGCTTCCCCTTGTATCGACTGGTAAATGTTCGCGCAACTTACAACTAACTAGAGTTCGATGTATCCGCGCTTGATCGCGATGGTTACGGCATGGGTCCGGTCATCGGCATTCAGCTTCGACAGAATGCTTTTCAAGTGGTTTTTGACCGTGTGTTCCGAAATTGCCAACTCGGCCGCAATAATCTTATTTGACCTTCCCCGCGCTACCACGCGCAGGACGTCAAGCTCACGTTCGCTCAACGCGTCCTCGGCCGAGTGCTCAACCATCTGTTGTGCTATGTCGGGAGGGATGCGGCGCCCGCCAGCATGGATCAACCGTATGGTATTGGTCAGTTCCGAGCGCAGCATATCCTTCAGGAGAAACCCGACCGCCCCCAGTTCGAAGGCCCGCCTGGCCTGAATATCGCCCGTCGCTGTCGTGAGTATGATGATGCGCGCCTGCCGGAATTCCGCGCGTATCGACGTTAGGCAATCCATGCCATTCATTCCAGGCATTCTGAGATCCATGAGAGTGACGTCGGGCCGGTGTTCGCGAAACAGCGAGAGTGCCGATTCGCCGTCGTTTGCTTCAGCCACCACGGTCATGTCCACTTGCGCGTTAATTTCGCCGCTGATTCCGGCCCGCATGAGTGGGTGATCGTCCACTACTAGAACTCTAATCGGCCGCTCGGCCGTCATAATGATCGTGCCCCCATCAGCCTCCGCAGCCAGGCCTGCCGGTAGGCCGCATCGCTCTCGCGATAAGCAATGGCGCTTGGGATTCGTACTTCAATCTCGGTTCCGGCGCCGCTCCGACTCCATAGGTCCATGTGGCCTCCGATCTCCCGCACGCGTTCTTTCATTCCTGGTAACCCATAGTGCCCCGGAATGCTTCCCTCGCGAAGAATCTTCGGATCGACCCCCACTCCGTTATCGCGGAACCGCAAACGAAGTTCGAATAGGCCAAAGTGCAGTTCCACCTCAATTTTCGTTGCCTGCGCATGCCGAAAAGAATTGAATAACGCTTCCCTGCCCACCTTTTGCAACTCTTCCTGCACCACCGTGCTGAGGTCGCGTCTTCGGCCGCTTACAATCAGCTCAAACTGCGCCGGACTTAGCGGGCGGAACTCCTGTCCCATGGCGGAAAAGGCATTGGCCAGAGACTGCGGCGTGCTCCTTTTGGTCCGCAGCCTGGAGAGCACCCTTCTGCCCTCCAGCATTACCTCATCCGACTGCACAAGCGCCTCTTCAAATAAACGGCGCACCGGTTGATCGGCAGGAAGCTGCTGTGCGCCAGTATGAAAACGCAGAATCAAACCCTGGATGCCCTGCAGGAAAGTGTCGTGCAGATCGCGCGCCACGCTTTCCCGTTCTACCTGCCTTTCTTCCAGAAGCGCTCGGGTCTGCTGAATGATGTGTCGAACCCGCACAAGATAAGCTACCCCCAACAGCAGTACGAACACCGCGAGCACTCCTAACTGGAAGAGGCGGGTCTGGTAGAAGAAGGGGCGCTGCGTCACCTCATAAACCACCCTTCCCTCGTCCCAGGCCCCTGTGCTGTCGGTGGCCCGCAGCCGCAGTTCATGCGTTCCTGGTGGAATGTTTGTGTAGGCCGCCGTTCGTGACGAGTTGACGTCTAGCCACGCGGAATCGACACCCTCAAGCCGATATTGCAGTCGTATCTTATGCGCACTCGCCAAATCAATCGCTGCCAGCTGCAGTTCCACGTGGTGTGGACCCGGCGCGAGAACCAGTTCATGCCGCACACGTCCTCTTCTCCCATCAGTCAAGATATCGGAGACGAAGACCTTAGGTTTGCGCCCGGTCAACGGCAGCTTGGCGGTGTCAATCGCCGCCAAACCATTCACCGTGGCCACCCACACCTTGCCGCCCGGAGTCATGGCGATGTCCGGTGATCCAACGCTAGCCTGCATAGTCAACAGACCATCTGTTCTATCAATCTGCTCATAGCTCAAGGGTCTTTCCGCATGCCCCGCCTGCGCGAGCTCCCGCTCAGGGATACGAATGACACCCTCCAGGCTGCTGAACCATAGGCTTCGGTCGGGCGACTCGACCATCTCCATCAAGCGCAGCTTGTTATCAAGCAGAACAATGTCATTGCCTCCGAGCCGGCTGATCCCTTGCGGCATATCTGTGGTGTACAGATTACCCAGCGAGTCTTCGGCGAAGCGGCGGGCGAGCAAATCGTCAGTGGAGGCTTGAACTCGGACAAACCGGTTGCTCGTAAAGCGATCGATTCCGCCTTGTGTCGCCACCCACATCATGCCAGCCCGGTCCTCGTGTGTGTCGAGGATCCTATTGCTCGATAGGCCATCTCTTGTGCTGTAGTTATGGATACTCTCGCCCTTCATCCGGCTCAGACCGTCTGGTGTAGCAATCCAAAGCGAGTCATCCCGCGCTACCGTGATCTGAAAGACAATTCTGCTTGCTAATCCCTGCTCCATGCTGAACTGCTTAAACACACCGTTATAGCGGAAGAGGCCGCCGCCGTAGGTGCCAATCCAGATGTTGTGCTCGTGATCTTCCGCCAACGCCCACACGCACGAGTTCAATAGACCGTCTCTTTCGTTCAATGTTTTGAAGTGAGTCCCGTCGTACACTGCCAGCCCACAGTTATTGCCAACCCATAGCCTCCCATCGCTTGCCTGTAGTACCGTCATTGCGATATCGTTTGACAGACCGTCCGCTTTGGTATAGACGCGCACAAGACGCGGTTGCAGATGGGCAAGACCAGCACCATTGCTGCCAATCCATAAGTCGCCATCCTCGCCCGCGTAAAAGGCGTGTGCGTTTAAACCTGGTGCCGGGCTCTGCAGTTGTTCCCCGGAAATCCGGTAAAGACCAACGCCGGTAGACAGCCACAAAGTGCCATGCGAATCCGCGGAGATGCGAAAGGTGGCCGTGTGGGCTTGCTGATATGGCAGGAAATGGGAAGGCGCGTGATTGCCGACCGGGCGAACGCCTTTATTCGTGCAATACCAGGTGGTTCCCTCGCTGTCCTCAAAGACGTCAAAGATCTCGTTGTCCTCCACTCCGATGCGCGCCCCAAGGCCCGCATGACTCGTTGTCTTGTGGCCGTCGTATTCGACCAACCCGCTGCCGGTAATCAGCATCAGCCGCCCGTCCACAGCCTGTTCGATTCGACTCACGTAAGCGGCAGGGATGGCCCTCACAAACGCCTGGCCGTCAAAGCGGTAAAGCCCGTGATTCGTGCCCGCCCAAATCACTCCGTCACGCGCCTTTAGCAGCGCCTCAATCTCGTCGCTTTGTTCTTCACCCACCCGATACGCGCTAGAAGTGGCCAGATAGGGATCGTTTAAATCCGGCTTCGGGATTCGCACGATACCCGCATCGGTACCCACCCACAGATCTCCATCCGAACCCACCACCAGTGAATGGACAGCGCCCGGCGGTGCTGCTCCCGGTATACGAAGACGAACGGGCGTAAAGATCCGGCCATCAAAGGACGCCAGGCCAGATTCTGTACCGACCCACAGAAGTCCATTGTCCGTCTGGATGATGGCATTGATGGTGTTGTCCGGCAGCCCATCCTCAATCGTGAAGTCAGTGCGTACGTAATCCGCTTCGATTGACGATGGGTCTGCGGCAAGTCCATTGCCGATCCCGAACGCAATGACCCAGAGAACGAGAAGGAAAAGAGGCCGCCACTTCCGTGCTGCGTGAAACGCGAACATCTGCCAGACTTTCATCAAACCACAAGTTCCATGAGGTCCTTCTATGACGACCCTAATGCGCCGAAAAGTCGTTCGGGTTCGCTTTGTTGAGTGAGTATTGCTTCCGCGCACCCGCGCTTTCAGCATAGCTGGACTGAGGGGGCGCAAACTACCTCGAAAGGGCCATTCCAAAGTAGTCCTTAGGAGATGGCAACCATCAAGTTATTGAAGTAAAGTTGTGTCGTGCAGAGACTGTTTTCCATGTTCCCAGCCGGCGCACCGGGATTGGCGCTGTTTGTTCTGAGGAACTGCATCGCCGTCGCGTTAGCCGGTTGTGCCTTTCCCGCAGGCTGGCAACACATCCTTTTTCTCGTTTTGTTGAGCATGTTGTGCCTTGGCTTCCTCACCCCCGCCATCTGTGGTCTGGCTGCGGCGGCTGTACTCTTTGAACTCCCTTATTCCAGCGTAGTGTCAAGTTCTAACGTTGTACTTGTCGTGTTGTCGACTTTGTCACTAGCCTTTCTGGGTCCTGGGGCATTCTCAGTTGACGCCAGATTGTTCGCGCGACGGGTCGTCGTATCCACTTCGGCCATATAGTCGCCGACCCTCACCTATGCAAGTTCTCATACCAGCTGAGAACACGCATGGCCCGCAGGGTGTTCCATCGGCTCGGCTCGTGATCGCCGTCCTCCAGTTCGAAATAAACCTTGCCCGGATGCGTGTTCTCCAACAGCCAGCTACCTCCTGGCTGCTGCTTCGATCTCAGTAGACCAATCGCCTCCTCCAGGCGCGCGTCCGGCACTCCCCCTACCATCCGGAAGTATTCAAGAGCCCGCAGCACGTCGTAGTGCCACCGTACGGGAAATGAGAATTGCAGCCAGCTGCTGTTCACCACTTCGCCTGTGCTCTTTCGCCGAAACAGCTGGCGCTCTAACAGATAGTCCTCGCCTCGCCGCCGGGCGGCAATTGATTCCGCAGAGCCGCCGGTGGCACGCTCATGCGCCAACAAACCTTCCAGAACATTAATCGTGGTGGCGAACGACGAGCGGACCGACCCGCGCTCCGCTTCGCAGTTCCAACCACCATCTTCGAGTTGCTCCGTTAGAAGACGCCCCACGATCGCGTTTACCTCTTTGCCAAAGTAAATGCCCAGCGTAACGGTCCTGCCGTTGATGCATGGTTCCACCTCGCCACAGAAGAACGGCTGCCCGGCATGCTCCCAGCGGCAGTGCTCTTCCACTAGCCCTACCGCTCGCGCCACCCGCCCAGCACTCGGATCAATCCCGAAATCGTGTAGCAATTGCAGTGTCGGTAATGTGGAAATCCAGGGTTGGCCCTGTTTCTTGTCCCACGGATACAAGCTCCGCGCCGGGAAGCACGCCCCGCCCGCCCACTGCCCGTCTTCGCCCTGCAACGATAGCAGTCTGGCGCCGCAGCCATGCATAACCATCCGCGCACGCTCTTCTGCAATCACGTCCTCTGGCGCACCGACAAGATCGCGCAACACCTGCCAGCGAATCGCTGGGTCCGAATCGAGCAGCCAGTCCAGTACGCTCATGCGGCAGAGTGTAACAAGTTTCTACCGATCATTCCGAGCTGTAACGCCGCCCGCTGCTGCGATCGAAACACTGCCGCTGGTACTCCCTCACCAGGTCAACAAGAATCCATGTGGCTCCGGCAATAGCGAAAGTCTCAATGCCTTCGCTCCAGCTTGTGTGATTGTGGGGATCTCCCAAAACTGCCGGTAGCCAAACCAGCAGTCCAAAGAGTAATAACATCGCAGTCAGGAGTCGAGACGCCAGCAGCACCTGCCGATTCGTAAGAAGCGCCACTGCTGCCAGCGCGAAAAACACCGTTGTTGTTACCGCCCAAAACCTCTGAGTGAGCGGCAGCCACCTCGGAACAAGACTGGCAGTAGCGTCAAGATAAATCGCCTGCTCAAGCGTAAATGACGCAGTGCAGATACCCAGCAGAATTCGACCAAACGGAAGCTGTATTTTCGGCCTCCATGCCGGGGACAAGTTCGCATAAACAAGAGCCGCTCCGGCCGCTAGACAGAACTGCTCGAAGAAGTTACCCCAGGAATTGTAAACTCCCGGCTTCGCGACAATGAGCGGCACGCAAAGCAACGCAAAGAACAGATAAACGACAGCCAGTACCGCTGCGCCCTTTTTGACGGTCCGAGCAAATTGCAGGCCGCTGCCGCCCAACACCTGAGCGGCTGCCACGGCGTAGCGCAAAACCTGCCTTTCGGTCGCATTTGAAATCCTACCCAGTGAACCCCAATCTTTGGGGTCGTGCCAGCTTAAAAGAATGAGGCCAAAAGCCATCGCGGCCGCTCCAAATAAATGACGGCCGCAATAGGGAGTCCGCGTGAATGCCTTCATTCAGTCGCCCGACTCCGCGTCTTCAAAAAATGAACTTAGCCGCGAGTTGGAGATTCCTGCGGTCGGCGGAAGTTCCGGTGCAAGCGCGGCAGGAGGGAACATAGGGAGCGCTCCCGGCGGTGTCGACGGCGTTTGCGCCTTCCACGTAAAGGTTAGCGTGATTGAAGATGTTAAATGCCTCGCCGCGCAGTTGCAAGCGCATTTTCTCGCCAAAGTAGAAAGTCTTATAGAGGCCCAAATCGAGGTCCCAGAACCCTGGCGCGCGAAAGGCATCTCTGCCGGACATTCCGACGTAGGGCGGTAAGTCGTTTACGCCCGTGAGTGGATTCGCATAGTTGTTCACCAATGCGGCGGGCAATGGTTGATAGGCAAACGTGTCGGCTCCGACGCTGGCGGCGCTGCTGGTGGGCGACGGCAGCGCCCCATTGAAATAGGCCCGCGAACAGAAGAATTGTGAATTCGTACAATCGAAAATCGAGTAAGGAGCGCCGGTATTGGCCGTAAAGAGCGGCGCCAGTTCCCAGCCGCTGAATACGACTTTCGCTACGCCCCGCTGCGGCTTGACGAAGGCAATCGGCCAGACGGCGCTGAGTGTCAGGCGTTGGCGAATGTCAAATTCGGCACTGCCTTTATCCATGTTGGGCGCAAAGGGATCGAGCAGTCCGGTTATTTCAGTCCCATTGTTTGCTGAAAACCCTGGACCGGGCGAGGCCGGCGTGTCACTGAAAGTACTGCTGAGGTTATCGATCGCGTGTGACCAAGTGTAGTTCGCCGTCAGAACTAAACCGGAATGCCACGGGTTGTTGAGTGAGGCTCGAAAGTTGATGCCGTTGTAATTGGAGAAGCCTCCATTGGAGCGCCGGAAGATCACACCATAGTTAGTATTGAGAGGAGCCGTACAGTTGCCCGGTGTGCAGGGTATGCCAAGGAAGACGTTGCCAAAACCAGGTTGATTTACGTCCGAGAGATCATAGAGGTTCACCCCTTTCGAGCCGGTATAGTCGGCGCCAATGAGAAAGCCGTTGGTGATCTGGTGTTCGAGCGTCAAGCTCCAGTTGTGGGAATAGGCTGTCTTGATGTCGTTATCCACGTAGCGCGCCTCCGCAACGGGTAACGTAAGCGTGCCGCTGGAAGCGCTGAATGGACCGAAGTTGCTGTTGCTTATGGGAACACTCAGCTGATTGACGGTTTCGTAGTTGGGTGGGTTCTGAATAATGTTGAAGGTTACGTTTCCAAAGTTGCGTTCGTAGTTAATTCCATAGCCGCCGCGAACCGCCGTTTTTCCGTCTCGCCGCACATCCCAAGCAAAA
>CAVXRP010000001.1:0-44962 GCA_963764105.1 Bryobacterales bacterium | reverse complement strand
GAGATCTATATGAAATACCAGCGCGAGTTCGGCAACTTGAGCCTTCAGGAAGCCCGACTGCTCCGCTTACGCCGGAATGCGCTGGCCAAGCTTCGCGGGGCCGCAGCTACTTCGTCCAATCGATAACCTGAGCAATTGGGCAAAACACCCAGCGGTGGAGGATTTCCATGGCACGTGGGTGAGCGCGAACGGCGAATCGTTGGCCGACGACCGCGCGCAAGGGTGGCGCCCCGCGCCGCTGATGGCAGAATAGTGAGATTAGAAAGAAGTCCCAAGGGATACACCTATGCCTCGAACATTCTTCGCTCGCACCGCAATCCTGTTTGCTCCAGCGTTGTTGCTTTCGCAAGCGGTTCTCACGCCGCAAGACAAGCCTGATCTCAGCGTCATCCATCGGATCAAAGCCGAGTCGCTGTCCAACTCCAAGGTGATGGACACGATGTTCTACCTCACCGATGTGTACGGTCCGCGCCTCACCAACTCGCCGAATCATTACGCGGCGGGCGAGTGGGCGGTTAAGCGCCTGGAAGAGTATGGCTTGGTGAATGTGCACCTGGAAAAATGGGGGCCCTTTGGCAGGGCTTGGTCGAACAAATATTACGAAGGTCATATGATTGAGCCGCGTTACGCGTCACTCAACGGCATCCCGCTGGCCTGGACCAGCGGCACGGGCGGCAGCATCAGCGGTGAGCCCATCCTGGCCGAAATCCGCACCGAAGCGGATATGGAGAAATTCAGGGGCAAGCTCAAGGGCAAGATCGTGATGTCGTCTCCGCTGCGCGATCTGCCGTTTCCGACCTCCGCCGATGGCAAACGTTATACCGATAGCGATCTGAGTGCCGAAGCGGAAGCGCCTGAGCCGGGAGCGCAGCCGAGATACGGCGGACCGCCGGCGGCAGGGGGACAGCGCGCACCGCCGGTGTCCCGCAGACCCGCGAAGAACGCATGCGCCTGCAAGAGAAGATCTCCCAGTACCTGAAAGATGAGGGTGCGATTTTGATCCTTTCCGAAAGCCGAGGCGAAGGCGGCACGATCTTTGCGCAATCCGGCGGATCATACGATCCCAAGAAGCCGGTCGCTCTGCCGGGTGTCGTGCTCATGCCCGAACAATACAACCGCATCGCCCGTCTGCTGGATCACAAGATCCCGGTCAAGCTGGAATTCAATATCGAGAACGATATCGATGAGAGCCACCCCGATTGCTTCAACGTCATTGGCGAAATACCCGGCACGGGCCCGCACAAAGATGAACTGGTGATGCTGGGCGCGCACTTTGATTCGTGGCATGGTGGCACCGGCGCAACCGACAACGCCGCCGGCAGCGCCGTCATGATGGAAGCTGTTCGCGTGCTGAAGGCGGCGAATTTACCCTTGGATCGAACGGTACGCATCGCGCTGTGGGGTGGGGAAGAGGAAGGGCTACTCGGCTCGCGCGCTTATGTCAAGGAGCGTTTCGGCGACCGTGAAACGATGAAGCTGACGTCGGAACATGGCAAGCTTTCGGGCTACTTCAACTACGATAACGGGACCGGCAAAATTCGCGGCGTGTATCTGCAAGGCAACGATATGATGCGACCGATTTTTGAAGCTTGGCTTGAACCATTCAAAGACATGGGCGCGTCGACTATTTCCATTCGTAATACCGGGGGCACCGACCATCTATCATTCGACGCGGTTGGACTGCCGGGCTTTCAGTTCATTCAGGACCCGATGGACTACGACACGAGAACGCACCACTCGAATATGGATGTCTATGACCGCATTCAAGCCGGCGACTTGATGCAGGCGTCGACCATTATTGCTTCGTTTGTCTACAACACTGCCAACCGCGCCGAGATGCTGCCACGCAAGCCGCTGCCGAAAGCGCAGCCCGAGCACCCCGCGCCTGCTGGTCAGCCAACTGCAGGAGGGCCTACTGCGGGGCGGTAGGGCGCTTTCTTTTCGCCAGGCAAGCCGCCAGACGTCGATCAGGTCCGGCGGCGGCGCTTTGACGTAGTCGTAACCATCTGCGCGGTTTCAGCCAATAATCGCAACGCCCGGTTGACACAGTTGGCAGCGGGAAATAGCGTGGCCAAGTCCGGCTCAATCAGCCAAGTTGGAGGCCGAATCCACTCGTTTGAGATATTTCCCGCGCACTCCACCACGAAGCATCGCGAGATCGTACTCGTCTCGCAGCTCGTTACGGCGATTACCGGTCGATGCCTTCTGAATAAACCCTTCGCTTTTTTTCGTCGCCAAGCGTGCGCTGATCAATCGCATACCACCCTGGCGCCCACAGTGGGAAACGAAGACTAGCCGCCACTTTATAGTATGAGCGATTGTGATCTCCCGATGCTCCTTCTCGGATGGTTCGGATCGGGAAAAGTCCATGCCGTAGGGTCTTTGAAGACCGTCGCCGCTTCTTCAAAGGAAACGCCGTGCTTGCGGACATTCAGCCAATGATTTCGCCGCGTTCCATTCGAAGACCACCCATCAGTCGACCCCAACTGCGCCGTTCCCAAGCCATTCTTTCCCCGCCTGTGATGAAATGAGAGTTCGCTGTACCTGCGCCACTTGAAGCGGGTACAGCGGGAGTTTGCCTGTTCCGATGAATAAGAGAATTCGGTCGACCACGATCCTGTGCGTCCGCCGTAATGGCCAAGTCGTTCTCGCCGGCGATGGCCAAGTGACGATGGGTAGCGAGGTATTGAAAAGCGGCGCGAAAAAACTGCGCCGACTGTACAACAATAAAATCCTGTCTGGATTTGCTGGTTCCACTGCCGACGCTTTTGCTTTGTTCGGGCGGTTCGAAGGAAAGCTAGAACAACATGGCGGCAACCTACCGCGCAGTGTCGTCGAACTCGCGAAAGAATGGCGTACTGATCGCATGCTGCGCCATCTGGAAGCCCTGTTACTGGTGGCCGACGCGCAAAACATGTACATTGTCAGCGGCACCGGCGATGTTATCGAGCCCGATAGCCCGGTGGCCGCTATTGGTTCCGGTGGTGCGTTTGCCAAATGTGCCGCGATCGCGCTGTTGGAGAACACCACGCTGGGCGCGCGCGAAGTGGTTGAGAAGTCGATGAAGATTGCCAGCGACGTTTGCATTTATACAAACGACAGCCTGACTTTCGAGGAGTTGTCCTAAATGGTGATTTATTTGCCCCAGCAATCGTCAGCGGAAACGCCGCTGCTTGATGAGCTAACACCCCGCGAGATCGTGGCTGAACTCGACAAACACGTTATCGGCCAAGCTGAGGCAAAGCGTTCCGTCGCGATAGCTTTGCGCAACCGTGTGCGGCGCCAAAAACTCGAACCCGAAATGGCCGAAGAGGTGATGCCGAAGAATATCCTCATGATTGGGCCCACCGGTGTGGGCAAAACTGAGATCGCGCGGCGGCTCGCCAAGCTGGCCAATTCGCCATTCTTAAAAGTGGAAGCGAGTAAGTTCACCGAAGTGGGTTATGTGGGCCGTGATGTGGAATCGATGATTCGCGATCTAGTGGATGTGGCGATAGACATGGTTCGCGAAGAACGCCTGGACCAGGTTGCCGACCGCGCCGAGCAGCAAGCGGAAGACCGGCTGCTCGATTTGCTGATGCCGCCGCCGCCCGAAGCCAACGACAGCAACGACCGCACGCGCGAAAAGCTGCGCGAAAAATTGCGCGCCGGTAAGCTCGACGACCGCCAGGTGGAAGTGGATGTCAAGGAGCGCGGCCCCACTTTCGAAGTATCGACCAACGGCAACGTCGAAGAGATGGATATCAATCTGAAAGACGTTATCCCCGGACTCTTCGGACCGCGCACGCGCAAGCGCAATATGCGGGTTTCCGAAGCGCTTGAATACCTGGTGCAAGAAGAAGAGCAAAAGCTGATCGATATGGATCAAGTGACACGTATTGCTTTGGAGCGTGTCGAGCGCAATGGCATCATCTTCCTGGACGAGATCGACAAAATCGCCGGACGCGAGGGAGGCCACGGTCCCGACGTAAGCCGCGAAGGGGTGCAGCGCGACATTTTGCCTATCGTGGAGGGCACCACCGTGAACACACGTCACGGATTCGTGCGCACCGATCATATCCTCTTTGTGGCCGCCGGCGCTTTCCACGTCTCTAAGCCATCTGACTTAATCCCCGAACTGCAGGGGCGCTTCCCCATTCGGGTGGAACTGAAATCGCTGACCGAAACGGATTTCATTCGCATCCTGAAAGAGCCGAAGTCGGCGCTGGTGAAACAATATATGGCGCTGCTTGAGACTGAAGGCATCAAGCTCACCTTCACAGAAGACGCCTTGATCGAAATCGCAAAGGTGGCTGCTCAGGTCAATGAGAATACCGAAAACATCGGCGCGCGGCGTCTGCACACGATCATGGAAAAGCTGTTAGAAGAAATCTCTTTCGACGGCCCCGATCTCAAAAAGAAGACCATCCGTCTGGACGCTTCTTATGTGCGCAAACAACTGAGCGAGATCGTTAAAGATCAGGACTTGAGCAGGTATATTCTCTAGTGCGGGCGCGTCAGCGAGCGGTGCTGCTCGCGTTTTGCTTCGAGCTCATGCTGCTGCTGAGCTGCGGTTACCCGGGGCCGGTGCTGCCGCCCTCGCCCGAAATTCCGCCGCCGGTGGTGGACCTCACCGCCGTCGAGCGCGGTGATGAAATCATCATCACATTTCACACGCCGGCCCGCACCACGGACAACGTGCCGATTAAGCGCTTCAATGAAATCGATTTGCGCATCGGACCGGTGCCGGTTCCTTTTGATTTCCCGAGTTGGGCGGAAACGGCCAAGCAATATCCGGTTGAGCCGCCTCCGCCGAATGATCCGGTGGATCCGCAACCTATTGCCATGACGGAATCTATCCCCCTGGAAGGGTTGCTGGACAAACACGTGGCGATCGCTGTCAGGACGGCTGTTAAGCGCGGCGACCACTACTCTTCATGGTCGAATCGAATAGTGCTGGATGTAACACGCCCGCTCAATCCGCCCAATCACCTAACTCGCCAATCATCCGCGGAAGGCGTTGTGCTCGATTGGCAACCGGTAGATTCTGCCAAAACTTATCGCGTCTTGCGGCAAGCGCCGGTCGACAAAACTCCAGTCGAAATCGGCACCGCCGACCAGGCGCATTACGTCGATACCACTGCGCAATTCGATGTCCCGTATTCCTATGAGGTCATCGCCTTGAACGGCAACTCGGAAAGCCTGCCTTCGGAACTGGTGTCGATCACCCCAAAAGACACGTTCGCACCGTCTGTTCCCACTCCCATCACCGCGTTGGCAGGTCCAGAATCCATCGAGTTGTCTTGGCAAAGAAGCCCTGAGGCCGATACCGCCGGCTATTACGTGTACCGCTCGGTCAATGGCGGGCCGTTTGAGCGCCAAGGCGATCTGATCAACCTGCCAGCTTTCAGCGACCGCAAGGTAGAGCACGGCAAGACGTACCGTTATCAAATCACTGCCGTAGACAAATCGAACAACGAAAGCGCCAAATCCGCGATGACGGAGATCACATTTTGATGTTCAGATCTCCTGCTCTCGTGCGCGCAGTATTTGGGGCGCTTACGATCCGGTTTAGCGTTTCTATGCCTTTGCCATATCGACGGTTAGCGTCACGGTAAGGTCGAAGGCGTCTTCGCGGGCAAGACTCGTTTCCGGAGCGCCATAAAAAATGGCCCTGGATTTTACCAGGCCGCTGTAATTCTTGCTATCCACGCTCCAACTTACCTGGTCGCCGGGAACTGGAACAGGAACTGACATCGTCATCGGACTGATCTCAATCGTGCCGACTTCCCGATTATCATCGGCCGATTTAAATACTTGTACAAGTTTCATCTGACTGCCTTTCCGAACTCACTATGTGGTCTGGACGTTTGATGCCAACGGCCCGAAAACATTACGAGGTTTAAGCGGCCAAACGGCTGGAACCGTATGTTAGGATCGAGCAATGAGAGCGAGGTCAAACGCGGGGGGTCCTGCTTGCTCGACTTCCTGAAGACGTCCATTGCGTCCTTCCAGGATTTTCTTTTCCTCGCCGGCCGTGCTTTCCGCAATGTTGTTCGGAGTCCTCACTACTACGATGACGTTTTCATGCAAATGGACATCATCGGCGTGGGCAGCCTACCCATCGTCATCCTGATCGGCACCTTCAGCGGCGCGATTATGGCTCTGCAAATGGCTCGCGCCTTGAGCACCTATGGAGCGAGCAGCCAGGTGGGCACCATTGTTTCCATCACGCTGGTTCGCGAACTCGGCCCGGTGTTGAGCGCTGTGATGGTGGCGGGCCGAAACGCCTCCGGCATCGCCAGCGAACTCGGCTCGATGAAGGTTACTGAGCAGATTGATGCGATGCGCGCGCTGGGCACAGACCCGATTCAAAAGCTGGTCACGCCGCGCCTGATTGCCACCACTCTCATGCTGCCCTGCCTGACCGTGATCGCCGATGCCATTGGCTTGGCCGGCGGATATCTCATAGCCGTGCCATTGCTGCGCATCATTAGCGGCAGCGAATATTGGTCCACTGCGTGGCGTGCTCTGGTTCTGAACGATCTTGCCCAGGGATTGCTGAAGCCCTTCGTGTTCGGCATGATCATTTCCCTGGTGGGATGCTTTTATGGTTTGCGGACGACGGGCGGCACGCAAGGCGTAGGCCGAGCCGTGACCGAAGCGGTTGTCTCGGCCATGGTTTGGATCTTCGTGGTTACACTTCTCATCGATAAGGTGTTTGTGGGTCTCTAGATGGCCGCTGCGCAAGAACCCATTTTGGAATTCAAGGACGTTAGTCTTAAGTTTGCGGATGCTTGGGCTCTGCGCAATGTTTCCTTAGGCTTAAGCCCGGGTGAAACACGCATCGTCTTTGGCGCTGCCGGGTCGGGGAAAACAACTCTGCTGAAAGCCGTCATCGGATTGGTGAAAGTGGATACAGGCGGGATTCAATTGTTTGGCCGGGATGTCACGTCCTCAAGCGAGGCGGCGCTCTTTCCGTTGCGCGCCCGGGCGGGCGTGCTCTTTCAAGAAGGTGGGCTGTTCGATTCGCTCACTGTCGGCGAGAATGTCGAATATCCGCTTTTGAACCAGAAATCCAGCTTACTGACGGCGGATGCGGAAAGTAGAGTGAGGGCCGCGCTGCGCTTCGTTGAACTGGAACATACGTTCGATCAGTTTCCGTCGGAGCTTTCGGGCGGCATGCGGCGGCGCGTTGGAATCGCGCGCGCCATCGTGACCGAACCGCCGCTGGTGCTTTACGATTCTCCGACGGCCGGCCTTGATCCCATCACCGCTAACACCATCATGGCGCTGGTGGCGAAAGAGCGCGACGTGCGCAACAGCGCCTCGATCATTGTTACGTACCGCTATCAGGATGGCGAAATCATGTCCGATTTCCGCTACGATCAGCAAAACGAGGACTTGGTGCCGCTTAAAGACGAGAGCGATTCCGCCGCCCGCAATCGAACCAAGTTTATTGTTATGAAAGAGGGCGAAGTTGTCTTCTTTGGAAGTAAACAGGAGATGGAAGCTTCGCGCGACGACTACGTTCAGAGATTCGTAAGACATGGGGATGAGCGACATGACGACCGGAAAAAGAAGGATTAAACATGCCTAGCAAAGAACGAGTCAGCATGGCGCAGCTGAAAGTGGGCATCCTGGGAATTGTGGCGTTGGCCTGCGTGGCGCTCCTGGTTTTCCTGCTCACCGGCAACATTCAATGGTTCAAGAAAGACATCCCACTGCATGTCTTCACCTCCGATGCCGACGGACTGGGCGAGGGTTCTGCCGTGCGCATCAATGGCATACAAGCCGGCAAAGTGACCAAGGTGGAGCTTTCCGGCGAAACCGATCCGGCTCGCATCATTCGCATTGACCTAGTGATCGACGAAGATATGCTGAAGCAGATTCCGGCCGATTCGGTCGCCCGCATCTCTTCGGATAATTTGCTGGGCAGCACCAAGTTTCTGCAAATCAACAAAGGCACCAGCCACTCGCTGATACAAAGCAATGCAACGCTGACCTCGGTGGCCAATCCGGATTTCGACAAGCTGGTGGAGCAGGGTTATAACATTCTGGGGTCGCTACAACTGCTTTTGGGGAAGGTGCAGGATATCGTTGGGCAGGTTGAAGTAGGGAAGGGCACCATTGGCAAATTGCTGGTGGACGAGAGTCTCTACAACAGCCTGCAGGCCACGGTGAACCAAGTGCAACTGCTGGCAACGACTCTGAATTCGAAGAATGGCACGATCGGCCACTTGATTAACGATGACCAGTTTTACGATCAGCTGCAGGGCTTGGTCACCCAGATCCAAGGTTTGACTGACGGGCTCCAGAAGGGGGAAGGCACGGCCGGCATGATTCTGAAAGACCCCAAGCTCTATAACGATGCGAGCAAAGCTGTCGATCAGTTGAACACCATGCTGGCCGATCTGAACGCCGGCAAAGGCACCGCCGGCCAGTTGTTGAAGGACGACAAAATTGCGCGCCAGCTTTCGGCCACGCTTGAGAAAGTGAACGTGAGCTTCGACAAGTTGAACGCCGGCCAGGGAACGCTTGGCCAATTGATGGTGAACCCCGCGCTGTACGATAGCGCCACCGGCCTTACGCGCGAACTGCAACAGACTCTCAAGGACTTCCGCGCCAATCCAAAGAAGTTCCTGACCATCAAGTTGCAACTGTTCTGATCTTGCCGCGCCTTATCATCAACGCGGACGATTTCGGTTTCACACCGGATGTGAATGCGGGCATTGTCCAAGCTCATCTGAGCGGCGTTCTCACTTCCACTACGCTCATGGCGAATGGCGAGGCATTTGACGATGCGGTACGTCTGGCAAGAGAAACGCCCACGCTCGATATCGGCGCACACCTTGTGCTTGTGCAGGGCCATTCGGTCTTAGATGGACGCCCACTGCCGGAAACTCCAGGTCAGTTACTGGCTGTGCTGGCCTGGCGCAAGTTGGAAGTTTACGCTGAATTGAAAGCGCAAATCGAAAAAATACAAAATGCGGGCCTCCGTCTTTCGCATCTCGATTCGCACAAGCACACGCACTTGGTTCCGGGTGTATTTCGCGCGGTGGTGAAGCTGGCCGGTGAGTTTGGCATTCCGTGGGTGCGCCTGCCGCTGGATTCGACGTTTAGGTTTGCCAAACTGCCCTGCGCGATCGGAAGCCGTTACTACCGGCGCTTCGCTCGGGGCCAGAACGTGCGCATGACAGATCATTTCCTAGGCTTCGAACTAACGGGATCGCTGACAGAGGAAACCTTCGCTCGCGCACTCAGCAAAATAGAGGACGGTGTGACGGAATTCATGTGCCACCCGGGATACTTAGGCCCTGAACTTAAACAAGCCCGGACGCGACTCAAAGAATCGCGCGTGCGGGAGTTGGAAGCCTTGACGTCGCCGCGCATCCGCGAACTCATTGCGGCCAAGAACATCGAGTTAGGACCTTTCGAGATCCCGGTCACCACCGGGCGAAATAAATTATCTTAAACCGAATCAATCATCTACAGCAATTTTTCCGTTACCGCCGATCGCCTTGATGTTGTAGTAAACGTGGGAAACCTAAAATGGCAACGAACCAAACCGACGCTATCCCGCAAACTTCTTGCGGTTCGTCTCAGAAAACCCCTAAACCCAGGTCCATCTGCGAAAAGGTTGTAGGGCTATGCACTATTTTTCAGAAACTAACGTATGCTGGGTCTTTGGCCGATTTGCTCTTTATGGAGCCGGACAAATTGGAGGACAAGGTTGTGTCGCAAGCAGGTGCAGCACCCAAACGATCAACAGATCTGGAAGATTTGAATAGGCGCATCTTAAAACACGCGGAAGAAGTTTTTGGCTCCGCTGAGATCGCTCAAAGATGGCTGCAAGAGCCCAACCTTGCGACCGACGGTCGGGCGCCTATCGCTCTGGTGGAATCTGAAAGCGGTTACGCTCGTGTGAAAATGCTTCTGGATCGAATCGACTACGGAGTTCTCGCGTAAATGCGAGTGGTGCGGCTTTGCACGCGCAGACACCCAGACCTCGACGGCGAAGGACCCAGGCTTCTCGGCAGCCGCTGGAGTTCGCCTGGCCGCGCGGTCGTCTACACGGCATCGTGCGGCGCGCTCGCTGCTCTCGAATATTTGGTGCATGCGAAAGAGATGCCCCTCGGCATGCTCCTCAAGCGCATCGAGGTGCCGGACACACTGGCTTTTGAAACTGTAGATTCAGTACCGGCCGATGACAAAGTGTTTCGTCGACTTGGCGACGAGTGGCTTGAACACATGAGCACCCCGATTTTACCGGTTCCCTCAGTGCTTGTGCCGCGTCAATGGAATCTTCTCCTCAATCCAATTCATCCTCTGTTTATCGCGACCAGGGTTATCGACGAAACGCCGTTTGCGTTCGACTCACGCTTGCTTTCGTCCATTCCGACACCCTAGATGTGCGAGATAGCGAGAGTCCGGCCTGGATCAGCAGCTATCCAAAACGCTTCGTTTAGTTTTGTTGAATGGTAACCCTGGCGCGAAGTTTCGTAACCTGTAAGACAGGACGGAAGCGCGAGTGAACCGAAGACGATTTAACCGGCTAAGCGCCATGACAGCGCTAGGCCTATGCGCCAAGTGGGCTGATGCGGAGACCTTCGACTATCCTTGGAAGCTGGGCGTCATCACCGACGAAGTGAGCCCAGATCTAGGCGAGACCCTCAAGACGTTTTATCCGAAATACGGATTGGGCTGGGCTGAAATCCGTAACCTGCAAATCGGCGGCAAAAACAAGTACGTCTACAAATCCGCCAGCAAAGAAGAAATCAAAGACATTCGCAAGCAGCTGGACGATGCCGGCATCAAGCTCTCCATGCTCGACACCGGCTTCTACAAAATCGCCCTGCCCGGCACCAAGCCGCTGCACGAAAGCGCCAGCGAACTGAATCCCGCGGAAGGTGAATTCGCGCGGCAGATGGACGAACTAAAGCGCGCCTCCGATGCCGCGCATGTCCTCGGCACGAAAAAGGTGCGCATCTTCACCTTCCTGCGCGTTCCCGACCCCGACACCATATTCGACCGCATAGTGGACGAGCTCCACAAAGCCATTATGGTCGCCAAAGAGCAAGATATCGTGCTGGTTGTCGAGAACGAGCACAGTTGCAATACCGCTACGGGCAGCGAAACCGCCAAGTTATTCAACGCTGTGAAAGACCGCACTCTGATGCATAATTGGGATCCGGGCAACTGTTTCGAAGCGGGCGAGGAGCCGTTTCCCAAGGGATGGAATATGCTGGATCACGAACGCATTATCCACATTCATTTGAAAGATGCGGCCGGTAAAGAGTGGAAACCGATTGGCGCGGGGGAAATCGATTTCATTGGTCAGTTCAAGGCGCTGAAGAATATGCAGTTCAACCAAACCATGTCCTTGGAAACGCACTACCGCAATGCCGCGCACAATGCCTATGCTTCGAGCGTGGAATCAATGGACGGTTTGTTTAGCGTTTTAAGCAAAGTTTAAGATCGCGAGAAAGAGAGAACGATGGAAAACAATTTGGAAAATCCCGGGCGGCGGACCTTCTTGAAAACAGGCGCGGCCGCGCTGGCCACGGCTGCTTCCGCGCGCCGTGTGCTGGGCGCGAACGATCGAATTCGCGTGGCCGTGTGCGGCCTGCGCGGCCGCGGTTGGGACCACGTGAGAGGCTACAAGCCGATTGCCGGCGTGGAAGTCGCCTACTTTTGCGATGCCGACGAAAACGTTCTGAACAAACGGCTTGCCGACGCCGAAACGTTGGGCATGACGAAGCCGCAAACTTACGTCGATTTTCGCAAGCTGATGGAAGACAAGAACGTCGATGCGGTTTCCATAGCCACGCCGAATCACTGGCATTCGCTGATGGGAATTTGGGCCGCGCAAGCCGGCAAAGATATCTATTGCGAGAAGCCGTGTTCACACAACTGGTGGGAAGGCCGACAGCTTGTCCGCGCGGTAGATAAGTATAAAGTAATTTGCGAGCATGGCAGTCAGTGCCGCTCCAGCGTCGCCATTCGCGAAGCCATGGATCAGATGCAGTCCGGTCTGATTGGCAACGTCTATATGGCGCGCGGCCTCTGTTATAAGTGGCGCGACACCATTGGGCGAGCCATGCCCGAGGCAATCCCGGCAGGCGTCCACTACGATCTATGGACTGGGCCGGCGCCGATGAAGCCGTTCACCAAAAACCGTTTTCACTACAACTGGCATTGGATTTGGGACACCGGCAATGGCGACCTCGGCAATCAAGGTATCCACGAACTCGATCTCGCGCGCTGGGGTCTGGGCGTGGAGCTTCCGATCAAAGTGACGGCCATTGGCGGCCATTTCCTGTTCGACGACGATCAGGAGACGCCCAACACCATAACCGCGATTTACGAATTCCGCACGCCCGAAGGCAAAACGAAGATGATGAACTTCGAGGTGCGCGGTTGGATGACGAATCACGAAGCGGAGATCGGCACGCCGCAGTTTGAAGGTGGCGACGTGCCAGCGGCAGGCATAACAACTGCTGCGCCGAAACAGAAATCGCTCGGGCCGGCTTCAGGCAAGCCGTCGACCATTGGCAATCTTTACTACGGTTCTAAAGGGTATTTGGCGATTTCGAACTACGGGGCGTACAAGTCGTTCCTAGGACCGAACAATGAGCCGGGACCCGCGAAAGAAGCGCCGGTGAGGAACGAACATTTTGTGAATTTCATTGAATGCATGCGCAGCCGCAAGGCGGAAGACCTGCATGCGCCGATTCGCGAAGGCTATCTTTCGAGCACGCTGGTGCATCTGGCGAATGCCTCTTACCGGTTGGGAAGGACAATTCATCTTGATCCGCAGACGGAGATGGTAGTTGGCGATGCGGAGGCGACGGCGATGTTGAAGGGAACGTATCGGGCGCCGTTTGTGGTGCCGGAGAGTGTGTAACCCCCCAGAGCGGGGGTCTAGACGCATGGCGTCATGTCTATATTTGGATCGTGGCCGATTGTCCGGATATCATGAGGTGTTGCCGATTGAGAGCGCCTTACCAGTGAGCGGAAGAGTGTCGAAATTCAAGGAGCGAGTAGGGCGCGGATGAAAAGCCGTTAGATGAGATCCGAGAATGATTCACGGGTTGCTGTCCCTTCTTTTCTTCATTTGGATCTTCGCGACCACACTGGAAGTCATCTCAGGCGGTAAGATCATCCCTCGCGTGTGGTGGTTGCGCAACGAGAACGCTGCTCCAGCATGCATTTTCTGTTCGGCAGCGCAGTCATTTACAGCGTCCAAAGCATTTGACGCTTGGCAGACGTTTGAGCAGGGTCGATGGAGGAAATGCGTGGCGAGCCTGCCGTACAAAATGCCGACGAAAGATCAGCGAGCGCCTTGCGATGCTGCTTACGTCGCTGACTGGTACAGCCTTGGATCACGGCTGCGTAGCGGTAGCCAAGGCTACTATTCGGCCGCAGTGGCTCGGTTTAGATTCGCTATGTGGGCAAAGAACGGTTCGCTGTTTTGGAACCAGATTTTAGGTTCGGCGTTACACTTAGCGAGTCTCATATTTCTCTTGTTTTTTGCCCTTGGGGTGGAAGACTTTTATGAGAAGATGCAAAGGCGAAGTAAGGGACTCGCATGCCTTAGTAAGAATGGTAGCGTGAAATCTTAGATGGTTTGGGCGCTCAGTTTGGGAGATCGTCGCGGCTTCCTCCCGCGCGCCTATTCATTGTCGCCCGCCTTACAAGGATGATCCGAACGCATGGTCAACCTCTACCACAGACTCGATGAGCTTGAGGGCGTGATACGTGTCCTTACGAAGGATAAGCGATCACTGTGCGAATCGTGCAGCCAGAGAACCATGGACGAGATTGACGGCACAGTATCCGGTGCCCGTCGCGCCTGTGTACGCGCCGTTTTTGCGCTCGTGGAGGCGGTGGTCGAGCAACACAAACGCCTGCTCCTCGACCTCCGCGATAACGACTTGGTTTCCATTGGCGACGAAATCCTCAGTCCCTTGGGAGAAAGGGGCATGTGCCACTGAAGCGCAAAATCCAGGCGGTGTACGAAGTTGCGGGAACGGCTTTTGGCGAGGAGCTCCAGATCGATTGGACCGGCGAAGGCTGGCAAGCTCTGGAATCAGCCATACAGATTCGTAATAGGATTACTCATCCCAAGTCCTTTCAGGACTGCAGCGTGCTTGTTATAGATATCGATACAGTCATGCGCGCAGAAGACTGGTTTCGCGCAGCGAACAATGAATTTGCGAGGATTGCTCGAGAGCATCGCGATAAGAGCGGCTGGTGGCTGCAGCCTCTTGCCAAAAGAGCCCCCGGCTAACCGACATCCCTTTAGATAATTGGCCGCAAAAGCCGTCAACCGGTCGAAGAGACCAAAGCGGGCCCGACTACCCAACATTCGGCTAGGATAGTGATAGCGATGGCTACAAGCAACGTCTCAATCCCTGCGCGGCTTTTGGCTGAAATCCGCAACGCAGCGGCGACCGAGCATCGGACAGTTGATGAGGTGCTCGCCGACGCTGTGGAGCGCTATCTCGAAAACCGCTCGTGGACGAATCTGCTGGCTTATGGTTCTGAGAAGGCGAAGACTCTGGGCATTAGCGAGTCCGATATTGATCGGCTAATTTCCGAGTCCCGATCTGAGCAACACAGCCGTTGATTAGTGCCACCCTCGATACTAGCGTCTATATCAGAGCTCTGCATCTCGGCGGACCGGCCGCCTCGTTCATCGGCCATGCGCGCGCAGGCAACGTACGCATCGACATTTCCGATTCGATACTGAACGAAATCAACCGGGTTCCGCGCGATAAGTTTCAGTGGAATGGGTACATGCTACATGATACCCGAGGCAAGCTGTTGGCCCTCGCCAACCATGTAGCTCCAACGGTAAGCTTCAGCGTGATCAAAGAAGATCCAGACGACGACCGGATTCTCGAATGTGCGATCACGGCCAAGTCGGATTACATTGTTAGCCAGGACAAGGACCTGCTGCGACTGGCTCGATTTGAAAATACTCGCATTGTGAACATCGTCGAGATGCTCGCGATTGTGGCCGCGCAGTGATCTCAACTCGGAAACGACCAAGCCCAGTTCGACCAACAGCTCAACCTGGAATGTGTTTCGCGATGTATAATATACATCATGCGACGTACACAGCTGTACTTAGACGATCAGCTTTGGACCGTCCTTCACGCTCGCGCGCTCAGCCGAAAGACCACAGTTTCGCAGCTCGTGCGGGAGGCTATTCGTGAGCGCTACCTCGGCGACCGGGAGCAACGGATGAAGGCGATGAAGCAATTTGTCGGGATTCGCAAGGGAACGGATGAGCCCCTGGATGCAGTGGAATACATCCGAAGTCTGCGCCGGAGTGATCGCCTTGAACGCCTACACAAAGAATGACCGTCCTCGTCGATTCGGACATTCTGATTGAAGTCTCTCGCGCCAAAAATGTGGATGTCGTCGCCAAATGGACCGAACTGGGCGTCTCCGACGCGGTCCTTCTGTATTCGCCAGTCACCGTCGCTGAACTCTGGGCCGGTGCGCGGCCGAACGAGCATGCGGCTCTGACAGATCTCTTCGCAGCGCTGACATGCACTCCGATAGACGAAAAAACTGGTCGGCAGGCGGGCGACTACCTGCGTAAATACAGACTGAGCCACGGAGTTGGGATCGCGGATGCGTTAATTGCCGCCTCCGCCGTCGCCAACAAAGCGGAACTGTGGACCCGAAACCGCAAACACTACCCCATGCGCGAAGTTGCTTTCTTCGACTGAGACGCTCGACTACGCAACGATTTATCGGCGCTCGTTCGACTTGCGGTTACGCCGCGTGGTGCTCGGGTTGATGATACAGCTGCATCAACCGGTCGGCTTTGACCGGCGCCGAAGCGTAAGCTTGTCCAGCATCGTCGCTGAATTCGACTTCGTAGACGCCGCGCGAGAGATACTCAACAACGGTGCCAATTTGACCGCGACGAGATTCTTCTCGGACAGATCCTCGGTCAGCGCCACTGCTGGAAGCAATTCCAGCTCAGCATTTAGCGTCCTAGTCTGATATTCCAAAAAACGTCGTCAACCCGGGCACGCCTTCGTTTCGAAGCACGATCCAAGCCCTCCTCACTCCTGCCGAGCGGTCGCCGTTCACGCATTCGAAGTCCAGAGTGTAGCGCTCGCCACAGCGGATGCAGACAATAATCTCTTAATTAATATGGCGACATCCACTACGGCCTTCTGCGCACCGGGCAGTTTCATCTTCACGGGGGTAACAAGCTACTTCAGATCGACGGCCGGCAAATTCTACCGATAAGCTGCCGCCTGCATCCCATACAATTCGGCATACTGTCCGCCCTTTCCCATCAGTTCCTCATGGCTACCCATTTCCACCACATGCGCTCCATCCAGCACCACAATAAAATCCGCCATCCGTACCGTACTAAATCGGTGTGAGACCAAAATCGTCACGCACCCATCGGAAGTCCGCTCCCGCGCGGCGGTGGCGAACCGCTCGAAGAGTGCATGCTCGGTCTCGGCGTCCAGCGCTGCCGTCGGCTCATCCAAGATCATCAGTAACGGCTGCCCTCGCATGAATCCGCGCGCCAGCGCCAGTTTCTGCCACTGTCCGAAACTTATCTCAACCCCTTCCGGCCAAGTCGGCCCCAATTGCGTTTGCAGACCGTGCGCCAGATGATCCACCACATCATCCGCACCGGCGTAACTCACAGCCGCATTCACAGCGGGCTCATCGTCATGCCGCGGCAGATCGCCCACGCCCACACTATTCAACGCGCTAAACTCGAAGCGAAAGAAATCCTGAAACGCTCCCGCGAGCCTTGACCGCCAAGCCTCGGGTGCAATGCGCGCAAGATCTACGCCATCCACCAGAATGAGCCCGCTCGATGGTTGATACAGCCGGCAGAGCAATTTGACCAGCGTCGTTTTGCCCGCGCCATTCTCGCCGACAATCGCAATCACCGAACCAGGCTTGAGACGCAGACTCACATCTTCCAGCACGAGCCGAGTTGTGCCGGGATAGGCGAATGACACGTGCTCCAGGTCGATACCCTCGCTGATAGTAGAGGGAGCAGGCGCATCAGCGCCATATTGCAGCGACGCCACGTAGTCTTCCAACCAAGCGAGCCGCTTCGAACCATCCAGCCAGAATCCACGCAAGAAGCCGATTTCTCCGACAGCTGCTCCGATGTACGCCGACAAGCGCGAGCCCGCCGCGAGCACCAGCAGCACCGATCCCGGCGAAGCTTTCATCACCGACGACACAAAAACAACCGCCGCCACGTAAGCCGCCGCAAAAACCGCCCAACTCAGTGTTTGCCAACCCGCGGTGCCACGTCGCGCTGCCGCCACAGGTGCGAACCAATACTGCCAAGCCGAACGGCGTTGCGTGATGAGACTTCGGCCTATGCCTGTGACACGCACCTCCTTGCCGGGCGGCGCAGTCGTGGCGAGGTCGAAAAGGTGCCGCGCGAGACGGTTCGCCCATGCGCCGCGTTCGTCGGCTTTGCGCTCCACCTCCGGCCGCCAGGTAGATGTAAAAACCGTCGGCAAAGCAAACAGTGTGAGCAAGGCGAGCGCCGGGTGAATGGAAACCAGCAGAGCGAGTGTAACGCCGAGACGCAGAATCCAGCCGCAGGTGGTGAACAGCGAGAAATACATGTGGTCAAGCACGAAGACCTGATTGCGCAGCATGGCAAGACGGTCGACATATTCCTGCCGCTCGTGATGCTCGACGCTGGCGGCCGAGGCTTGCAGGCGGGCCACATGCGCTTCGAGCGTGATGGTGAGCCGCTCGCGAAAACGGCGCTGCGTTCGGTCACTGACAACCCGCAAAATCCAGGTGGCAGCAGCGGACGCCCCTAAACCCACCGCGGCCGCGAGCGTTTGCCCGCGTTTTCCGGCCAGAATGCCATCCGCCAACAAACTGAGCCACAGAGCGAGAAGAGCATCAGGCAGCGCAGCCAGAAGTGCCAGTGAGAAGGATACGGTGAGCAGTAGCGGCTCCGCTTCACGAGCACGCACGATCGCGCGCCACATGGAAGGCCAAGCGCCAGGCATTGGAGCAATTTTGTCGATCGGTTTCATAGCTGGCTAATCCAAGACATCAAGCGTGGCCTCTTCTTCTTCGCTGAAGCGCGAGGCCTGCAGTTCGAACATAGTCTTATAACGGCCGCCAGCCGCCATGAGCTCCTCGTGCGTGCCTAGTTCCACAACTTTTCCTTGTTCCAGAACGCAGATACGGTCTGCCAGGCGCACCGTCGAAAACCGGTGTGAAATGAGAATGGTTGTTACATTGCGTGTGGCAGCCAGCATGCGCTGGAAAATTTCGGTTTCGCCGCGCACATCAAGTTGCGCCGTTGGTTCATCCAGCAGCACCAGCCCGGCGCCAAATTTTACGGCGCAAAGCGCACGGGCGAGCGCGATGCGCTGCCACTGGCCTCCAGAGAGATCGGTGCCGTCCGGGTAGCCGCGCGACAAGATAGTATCGAGAGGCAGCGCGTGCGCCACGCCTGCTTCTTCGAGCGCTTCACGGATCATGCCATCAGGAGCGCCCGCCGGGGCAACATTTTCACGCAGTGACAATTCAAAGCGAATGAAATCCTGAAACACCGCGGTGATGCGCGA
This sequence comes from Bryobacterales bacterium, assembly GCA_963764105.1. GTDB lineage: Bacteria > Acidobacteriota > Terriglobia > Bryobacterales > Bryobacteraceae > Bog-105. The sequence goes on along the minus strand of CAVXRP010000001.1, from coordinate 26,375 downwards.
GCGCCAGCCGTCGATTTCCAGCGTGCGAATGTCTTGGCCGTCCACCTCAATCGCGCCTTGCTCGGGATCGTACAGCCGGCACAGCAGCTTTGCCAGAGTCGTTTTTCCAGCGCCGTTTTGGCCGACAATGGCTAACGATGAGCCCGCTGGGATCGTAAGATCGAAGTCTTTCAGCACCGGCGCCGTTGCGTGAGGATAGGTGAACGTTACGTTGCGAAAACGGATGCCACGCGCTGGCATTCCTTGTGCGGATTCGGAGCCAACGGTGAGCGTACCCTCGAGGGCCATGCTTGCTCCCAAGCGGCGCACGGCGGAAATGGGTGCGGCGGTGCCGTCCAGTGCCCAAGACAATCCACCGAAAGCAATCATGCTGCTGCCAATGACCGCACTCGCAAAAGTCACCAACCGCGCGAGCGCCAGATGACCATCCAGCGCGGCCGTGGCCATCCACCAAAACACCACAACATTAGCGCTCAGCACCAGCAGAACGCTCCAAGCCAGTGGACGCTCACGTAAGCGTGTGGCCTCCCAGCGCAAGTCGAACAGCCGGCGACGGCGTGAACTAAAACGCTCCACCACCCAGTCGGCCAAACCAAAGAGCCGCAACTCTTTTGCAGCGGGCGGTTCCACAGCCAGCCGGTAGGCATAATCGGCATGACGTTGCGCTTGCCGCACTTCGTCGTCGTTCCAAGCGCGCCAGACCGCGCTTTCGCGCAGCAGCCAATGCGTGGCCGCCCACGCGCCCGCGAGCAGAATCGCCGACCACCATGAAAACACCGCCACCAGCGCCACAGAGGCGATCCCGCCAGCCATTTCCACCAATCCGCCCGCAATGAAATCCATCGAAATCGCCATCGGCGGACCAGTAATCGCAAGATCGAAATCGCGCGCCATGCTGAGATCGGTCGTGAGCTTGGGATTTTCGAGATGCCCCATGCCCGGCGGGAGAACGCAGGCCGCGGTGAGTTGATCATAGAGCCACGCCGCCGTCCGGCTCCCGAGGTTCGCACCCACCGCCCGGTGAATGGGCGGCAGGATCTGCAGCAGCATGAACACGATGCCAAACAGCGCGAGCGGGAAGGTGAGATCTGCTTTATGCTGCACGGCGCCTACCAGGGCGCCCATGGTGATGGAAAAAATGGCCGGCAGCAATCCCCGCAGGAGCAGCACTGTCCACCAGATGAACGTGAGAGTGCTGTCAGCGCGCGGCAGTGTGCTGGCAACCGTCCAAAAATTGCTGGCGCGGAGTTGCTCGATGACTGGAGTACTCACTTCGTCCTCACAGGACTTTCGATCAGTATACGCCCGGCCGATTTATGAACCCGTTAAAGCCAGCCACTCCATCGTTCTCGCTTTGATGGCTTTCCGCTGACAGACTGCCGGCACGATGCCGGAGATCACAGCCACCGAGTCTGCCTTTGCCGCGAGCACTTCGCCGACGTTGGCGAGCGTTATGCCGCCGATCGCACACAGCGGTTTCTGTGTCAGCGCGCGCAGATTCTTCAACCCTTCGACGCCAACCACCGGATCGGGCCGTAGTTTCGACTGAGTCGCGAAAATCGGGCCAATCGATAAATACTCCACCGGCTCCGCATCGCCGCGTTTCAACTGTGCCGCATTGTGAGTGGAAAAACCCATAACTTCATCCGACACAATCTGCCGTGCTGCCACCGGAGGCAAGTCCTCTTGTCCAACATGCAGTGCAGTTCTCAGCAAGCGGGCGAAATCCACCCGGTCGTTCAAAACAAACAAAACCCCGGCCTCCTGGCAAAGCTCGGCCAGTTGTTTGGCTTGATCGAAATGCGCTTGAGTCCAATCGCCCTTGTGGCGGTATTGCAAAATTTTTACGCCCGTATCCAGCAATACTTCGGCTGCCAATTTCACATCGCAGCCGCGCGCTGCCAGAACACCCGTGTCCAGAATCGGATAGAACTTAGGCAAACGAAAAGGCGTGGTGGAAGTCATTTCGAAGCAGCTACCGGCGCGCCATTTTCTTCCTTCAAATGGCGCGCGAAAAATTCCGCCGTCCTAGTAAAGGCGTCTTTCAATGTCTCATCGCGCACATACGCGTGGCTTTCTTCCGGGTAAAAGGCTTCCTCAAACTGTTTGCCCTCGTGAATCAATTTCTCCGAAAGTTGCACCGCTTCCTGAAACAAAACGTTATCGTCGGCAATCCCATGCAAAATGAGTAAGCGATTCTGGAGCCGGTCCGAAAAATGAATAGGTGAGCTTCGGCGGAAGGCTTCTGGATTCTCCGAGGGCGCAGTGAGGCGCTCATCCGTATAAGCCGCGTTGTAGTTAGCCCAATCGTAAACGCCGGAGAATGCCGCACCCGCTTTGAAGGTGGCCGGTGATTTGAACATCGCCATGGCCGTCATGAATCCGCCATAGCTCCAGCCCCAAATCCCCACGCGATTCATGTCGATATTTTTCAAGTTGCGCAGATACTCCACGCCGCCCAGCACATCCTCCAAGTCCGGGCCGCCCATGTTGAGATACACGCCGCTGCGCCAGTCACGCCCATAATTCGTGCTGCCGCGATAATCCATTTCCAAAACTACGAAGCCTTGGCTCGCCAGATAATTATTGAACACGAATCGTAAGTCCTGATAGCTGCCCCATTGCTTTAACACGCTGGTCGCATAGCCGGATCCATGGATATAAACCACCGCCGGCCTTGGCTTAGCATTCGGGTCGTCCGGCTGGTAACCTGCCGGCAATAACAGTCGCGCCGAAACAGCCTTGCCATCCCGCAACGATGGATAGGTAAAGAATTTCGCCTGCGCCCAAGGCATGGCATAAAACGCGGGTTGTGGCGACTGAGTCACCCGTTTACCCTCCACGAACAAATCTAGGGGATTCTTCATATCGGCATGCATCATGGCTCGCACTTGGCCATCCTCCGAAACCCAACCGATATTCAATCCCTCCTCACTTGTCAAGCGCTCCGGCGTGGACGAACCGTCCGCTTTCACGCGATAGAACTGCCGCTCAGTGGTGGATGCCGCGGTTGAAGAATAATAGATCGAATCTCCCACCCACTGAGGACTATGGGAGAACGGATCGTTATGAACCTCCCACTCGCCCTGAGTCAGCTGTTTCAGAATGCTTCCATCGGGCGCGGCAGTGTATAGGTGTTGGTAGCCGCTTTGGTCACTTGTGAACCATAGCCGCTTGCCCGCCTGATCCCAGCCGATGTCCGGTAACTCCACCCAGCGATCGTCCTCCTGGTGGAAAACCACCTTCGATTTGCCGGTGTTTACAGTCACCACCCGCACATTCAAGCTTTTGAAATTTTGGGCTTGCTCGACCAGCACCAAATACTTCGAATCGGGCGACCATTGCGACGCTCGGCGGCTGATTCCCTTCCCCGCGTCGAGGAGCCGTGCCGGCGCATCGCCGCTCGCTTCCGTCACATACCATTGCAAAGGAACGGGCAAATCGCCGGCTACACTCCGTGCGAACGGACTCGCCGTGACAAATTGGCCGGAATAGATGGGCAGCGGGAGCATGCGTCCCGTTTGCGGCGCAACGGCATACGAAATTTGTTTTCCATCGGGCGACCAATGGAAATTGACAAGCGTTGCCGGCGGTTTTATATCAGTGCGCTGTTCGATCATGCCGCCGTTCAAACCCATCACATAAAGTTGCCCACTTTGCAAATAGGCCACGCTTCTGGCGTCAGGAGAGAACTGCGGATTTGTCTCTGCCGCTTTCGTTTTGGTGAGGCGGTGTAATTGGCCTCCGTTGGTGGGCGCCAGGAACAGGTCTCCGCGATAAGAGAAGACCGCCTTGCGGCCATCTTCCGATAATTCGAAGCCAGCCAAACCCGCCCGCGGCGGCAGATAATCTTGCCGATGAATATCGCGCTCAGCCTCACCGTCGTTGATAGGATCTTTGAGGCTTTCCAGATCCGTCAACCGTTGCAAAGTCTTGGTGTCGGCGTTATAGACGTACAGATCCCGGAAAGCCTGCCCTTGGGCATTCCACAGAAAACCCAGGACGTGGGAACGCTTGGCCCACGTGACCTGCGACGGCGATGTGCCCCAAACGTAAGGGCGCGTGAAAAGACTGCCGAGCGAGAAATCCTGCGCCTGCCCGGCCAGCGCTAGGGAAAAAAGGAGTGCCGCAATGCGAACCATGAATTCGACTATTGTACTCGGCAGGTCCAGTGCTTACGATTCCAACCCTGATGGAACAGGCATGGCCATCTCCGCCCTCTCATCTCTCACCGCAAAGGGCACTTGGCCGGTAATTTGTATCCCAAACCCTTCCAACCCCACAACCTTGCGCGGATGATTCGTCAGCAACCGTATCGAACTCAACCCCAGATCCGACAGAATCTGCGCGCCCACTCCCGATTCATGTTGCAGCGGCTGATGCCCTTCCGATGGAATAAAACTCGATTGGCCGCGTCCATGCCCAATCAATTCGTGCTTTCCCCCCGCCAGCTTGAATGCAAACCCGACCCGGTCTGATGCAGATAGATGAACACACCGCATTCGGCCTTGGCAATCGCCGCCAGCGCGGCTGCGATCAATTGATGGCAATCGCATTCGGTAGATGCGAACACGTCGCCATAAACGCAATGCGAATGCACCCGCACCAGCACGTCGGCTTTCCCTAAAATGTCGCCATGCACCAGCGCCAGATGCGCTTCGTTGTCCAACCTGCTCAAGTAACGAATCGTTTCGAACTCGCCTTGCGGCGTCTTCAGCCGCCCGGTGGCATCGCGTTGAATGAACTTTTCTGTCTGCAGACGGTAGCGAATCAGATCCGCCACCGAAATCATTTTCAACCCGTAGCGCCGGCAGAACTCGAGCAATTGCGGCACACGCGACATGGTGCCGTCCTCGTTCATAATCTCGCAGATTACTCCGCCCGGTGCCAATCCGGCCAGCCGCGCCAGATCGACCGCCGCTTCCGTCTGTCCGGATCGCACCAGCACGCCGCCAGGACGCGCGCGCAACGGAAACACGTGCCCGGGGCGCGCTAAGTCTTGCGGCCGCGTCTCGGGATTCATGGCTACTTTGATGGTGTGCGCGCGATCATAAGCGGAGATGCCGGTGGACACACCCTCGGCCGCATCAATCGCCTCACAAAACGCCGTGCCAAAGCGCGCCGTATTCACCGGCGACATGGGCTGCAGATCCAGCCGCGCACAGCTCTCCGCGTCGAGCGCCAGGCAAATTAAACCGCGCCCATGGGTCGCCATGAAATTGATGGCCTCGGGCGTGATCTTTTCGGCGGCAATCGTCAGATCGCCTTCGTTCTCACGGTCTTCGTCGTCCACCACCACCAGCAACATGCCTTGCCGGAAGTCTTTAATCGCTTCAGGGATGGCAGCAAAAGGCATTCGTTTATGCGGGAACTCGCAAACCGGCCTTCGCCTGCCAAGGCGTGGCTGGTTTGATGGCTTCGTTCACGGCATTGATATTTTTGACGCCTTCGGTCGCAAGCCAATCTTCCAATGCTTTAATGCCTTGCTTGGCATAAACCGGAATGCCTTCTTTCCAAGTTGCGCGCCCGCACAGCACGCCCGAATACGCAGTGCCCGCCTCCGCCGCCAGGTTCAGGCTCTCCACAAATACCGCATTGCTCACACCGGCGCTCAGATAAATGAAAGGTTTCTCCGCGATGTCGGCCGCCTTCCGGTAAAGTTCCAGCGCTTCCTTGTGCGTCTGCGCCGCTTGCCCTTTGAAGACACTGCTGCCTTCCACATACTCGGCATTGGTCGGCACTTCCACCTTCAACACATCCACTTTGTATTGCGGTTTGCCAAACTCTTTCATGGCCCCCATCACAACGTCAGGTTTTTTCTTGGCATATTCAAAACCCTTTTCATCGCCGCCCGCCGGATCGTAGCCCACGAATTCGCAGAAGAACGGAATTTCGTAATACTCGCATTCGGCGCCAATCCGCTCGATGAACGCGTGTTTGATATCGTTCACGTCCGGCTTGTCGAAGGGCGAATAGTAAATCAAAATCTTGACCGCGTCGGCGCCCATCTCCTTAATGCGCTTCACAGAAAGATGCGGCAGCAGATCGGGTAAGCGCCCGGGCTTAGTGTTGTCGTAGCCGCTTTCTTCGTAAGCTAGCAGAAGCCCCGCATTGGCCGAGCGCGCCTTCGCCGCCGGCAAGCCGAACTCCGGATCAAGCAGGATAGCGCTGGCATGCGGCGTCAAAACTTTCGAAACGGCGATTTTGAACTCCGCCATCATGTCGCCCGACACCTGATCCTGCGGGACGCCTTTCGCCGACGCAATCGACTTACGCAAACTACCCCGCTGATCCATCGCCGCCGCTGCGATGATCCCCTTCTTATTCGACAACGCGTTTAGATGCTTAATTTTTCCTTCGGAAAGTTGCATGGTGAGGTAAGCTCCCGAGTTTCTTCACTAACTCAATTGAAGCTTTAGTATAACCAACAAAGCACAAGCCCAACGCCACCGCCAGACAGCCCCACGCGAACCAATCGCCGTGTCTCGCATAAAAAGTCACATCGCTGACAGTTGCATAGCGAATGATGGCGGCCAGCTGACGAAAAGGCGGAATGCTCTGCACGATTTTTCCGGAAGGATCGACAATCGCGCTCAACCCGTCGTTCGTCGAACGAATCAGGTAGCGGCGGTTCTCGACAGCCCGCATGCGCGCAATCAGCAGATGCTGCGCACGCGCTTCCGAATGCCCGAAATAGCCGTCGTTCGAAAGATTCACCAACACGTTCGCGCCGGCCGCCGCAAATTGCCGGACCAGATCCGGAAACGCCGCTTCATAGCAAATAAACACGCCCAGCTTTTGCTCGCCGACCGGTAGAACTTTGATTGTCTCGCCCGGAACAAAATCGCCGGCCTCGTGCGTGACCCGATTGACGAACGAAAAGATCGGCGGCACATATTCGCCGAACGGAACGAGATCGATTTTGTCATAGTGACCGACCTCGCCGGTGGGACCCAGCAGCACGGCGGAATTTAACGGGCTGCGGTCCGCGTTGTAGGCGACAGTGCCAAATAAAAAATATCCATGCGTGGCGGCGATAAGGTCGGCTTCGTGGCGGAAATCGGCGTCGTCGTAATAGTAGAGCGGCGCGGGCAATTCAGGCCAAATCACTAAGCGGAGCGGCGCCGCATCCGATAACGACAGTAGCTCGCGCTCCGTTTGATCTTCGAGCGCAGGTGTCCAATCGACATCGGTATCGACATTCGGCTGCACCATTAAAGCCCTCTCATTGGGCTTGATATTTTCGGGAACGGCGGGCAGCAACCATAACAGCGGCAACGCCAACAGCGGAGCCAGTTGCCGGCGCGGGCGGCGCAGAATCACGGACGCCAGCGCCACACTCAACATCGCGAACACGAACGATAAGCCATACACGCCGACAAATGGCGCTAGCCGCAGCGGCAGCGACATATCGATTCCGGCATTCCCCAAATCGAGCCACGTGAACCCAAAGGTCGCATGAGTGCGCTCAAGGCCGGTCCAGAGAGCGGCCACCGCCGGTAGCGCGTAAGCGCGGTTCATCAGTATCCCAGCCAACCAGCTAAACACCGCCAGATGCAATCCTTTAAGGACGGCGAATAGCGCGAAAGAAGCCCAACCGCCCCAGCGGCCCATGCCGCCATGCACTTCCAAGACAAACTGAATCCAAGTACAAAGGAAGAACCAATAGAAGATACCGGCCGCCCAGCCCATGATGAAACGCTGCCACGCCAGCGGTGTGCGCGCCAGCGCCACCAGCAGAGGCGTTAAGGCAAGCGGCGCCAGCCAATGAATATCGAACTTCGGAAAGACCAGCAGCAGAAGCAGGGCACTCAAAAGCGCCAGGCTTGTGTGCAAAACAAGCCGCCGGTAATAAGCAATGGCGAATTTGTGTGTCGTTTCGCGGTGCGCATCCGCGCCTTGGGCGCCCTCAGGCATTCGAAATTTCGGCCTCTTCGCTCACGCGATCCGCCATATACGAACTGCGCACAAAGGGTCCGCTGAACACCATTTTGAAACCGAGCCCCATGCCGTATTCCCGGTAACGCTCGAATTTTTCAGGCGTCACGAATTCGGCCACCGGCAAATTGCGGCGGGTGGGCTGCAAATATTGGCCGATCGTAGCGACATCCACCTGCGCGGCCACTACATCGCGCAACAGTTGCTGCGTTTCATCTTCTGTCTCACCCAGGCCCACCATCAGCCCGGATTTCGTAAGCGCCTGCGGCCGGTATCCTTTGGCAAAACGTAGAACATCCAGCGATTGCCGGTAGTTCGCCTGCGGACGAACGCGCCGGTATAAGCGCTGAACCGTCTCCATATTGTGGTTAAAGACATGCGGACCCGCATCCAGCACGCGGGCCACGGCATCCAAGTTTCCTTCAAAATCGGGCGTCAGCACTTCCACCTGCGCTTGGGGCAGCATGCGCCGCACGGCGCGCACCGTTTCCGCAAAATGAACAGATCCACCATCGTCCAAATCGTCTCGATTCACCGACGTGATCACCACATACTTCAGCTTCATCTCCGCCGCCATCTCGGCGACGTGGCGTGGTTCTTCCGCATCGAGCAAAAACTCGCGTTTCGACGGCGAGCCTTTAGGTACCGAGCAAAATCCGCAACCGCGGGTACAAAGGTTGCCCAAAATCATGAAGGTCGCTGCGCCGCGATGAAAACATTCATGGATGTTCGGGCAGCGCGCCGATTCGCAAACCGTATGCAACCGCCGCTCCCGCAATTGCCGCTTCAGCGCCTCGACGGATTCGAAATGCGTGCGGCCTTTTCGCAACCAGATAGGCAGGGAAGGCTGCGCGCGCCTGGGCAACGGCAGGTCGATTTGCACGAAGGATTCACCAGTCACAAGATTTATTGTTGCATCACAATCAAGCGCGGCTGTGATGCCTATGCATGGCCAACGGCGCCTTCGGAGTGACAATGCCTTTCCGTACTTGCACTTCATCGTTCTTCAAATTCCGCAATACTAACGCTCAACCGGCCAGGGTCACGTCCTTCATGTTGAACCACTGGCCAAGTGGCAGCGAGCACTGCTCGATAGGCCCCAACCTTATGCCGCTGGACTTCTTTGACGTTTCGCCAATGAGACCTCAACTCACCGCGAAGAACAGCAACCTTGGAGAGGAGAGAATTTTCTCGGCGGGAGCCCACAGAAAGGATTCTGCCGCTCGTTGGTTACGTCGCTGGAGGCTGCGAAAGGGCTTCGTAAACAGCAGACCCGCCTCCGTAAAGGCGGGTCGACGTGAAGCAGAAAGGAGGACTTACGGTCTTCTTGGCGTTCGTCGCCGTTTTGGTTCTACTAAGACGGCGGCGTATCAGATTGCGGTTCGAAATCGAACTGTAGTCTATCGACGGGGCTGGCAGCGTAACCTGTTAGCCCTTCGATGGCATCGTAACACAATCGCTTGCCAAAAAAACGATTTCAGCGCTCATGGGCGGTGCGACCCTTGCGGGTTAGGCCATGCATTTGCCCTTAGATGGCCTAGCGCGCCTTTTTCAATTCCACCTCCATCACTTCAATCGGCTGGCTGCCTGCGTTGACATCCGCATGCATCTTCCCCGGTTCCGTTGGCGGCAGCCAGTAAGCCTTGCCAGTTTCCCAATGATTCATCTCGCTCTCGCCGGATTGCTGCACAATTTTCATATCGCCGCCGGCTAACGCCACAATCACGCGCGGATGTTCATGCCTGTGCATGGCTAATGGCGCGTTCGGAGTGACAATGGCTTTCCATACGCGCACTTCATCGTTTTCAAATTCCGCAATTCGCGTCGTGCCGCCTTTTTGCTGGGAGATCGCTCCGCCGCTGACCAACAGAAGCACCGCTACCGCGCCCAAACCCCTTGCCATTCCGCTTACGCTCCCGCCGCGCGCCGCTGTTTCCGCAAAATCGCCGGCATTTCGTAATCGTCGTCCGCCAATACGTCCTGCTCCGCCACGGCCGGCTCAGGCTCGGGCACAATCAGCGGTTCCGGTTCTGGCACGTACGCCGGCGCAGGTGGAGGAGCGGGCATGGTCGCCACTTCCGGCGCAATCGTCGAACTGAACGGAAAATGCGAACCGCGCCGGTCGATCTCCGGCAGCGAATCGCGCTGGAAACCGGTGGCGATCACCGTCACCTTGACATCGCTCCCCATGCGCTCGTCCATCACAACGCCGAAGTTGATTTGCACATCTTCATTCTTGGTGGCCGCGCGAATCAGGTTACAGGCCTCGTTGACATCGTGAATGCCGAGTTCGCTCGAAGCCGTGATGTTAATTAAAACGCCGCGCGCGCCCAGCACTCCTCCTTCTTCCATCAGCGGGCTGTTGATGGCCTTCTGCGCCGCTTCTACCGGTGCGTTATCACCCGATGCGATTGCCGTGCCCATCATGGCGTAACCCATGCCCAGCATGATGGTGCGGATGTCCGAGAAGTCGCGATTGATGATGCCGGGCGTAGTGATAATGTCCGCGATCCCTTGCACGGCTTGCCGCAGAACGTCGTCGGCCATGCGAAAGGCATCCATGAACTTCGCGCCCTTGGGCACCAAGGCCAAGAGCTTCTCATTGGGAATACTGATGACGGTGTCGCAGCAGCCGGCCAGTTCGGCTAGCCCGCGTTCGGCTTGCCGCATACGGCGCGGTCCTTCAAACAAGAAGGGTTTGGTGACGACGGCGACCGTTAAGGCGTTGAGTTCTTTGGCTAGAGAGGCCACAACGGGCGCGGCACCGGTGCCGGTGCCACCTCCGAGTCCCGCCGTGACAAATACCATATCGGCGCCTTCGAGAATTTCAATAATGTGCTCGGTATCTTCGAGCGCCGCTTGCCGGCCGACCGCTGGGTCCGCCCCGGCACCCAGCCCGCTGGTCAGTTTCTTGCCCACTGCCAGCTTATTCGCCACCGGCGAAGCCGCCAGTGCCTGCTTATCGGTGTTGAGAATGTAGAACTCAATGCCGCTGAGTCCCTCTTGCAGCATGCGGCCGACCGCGTTCGACCCGCCGCCGCCCACGCCCAAAACCTTGATGCGCGTGGTTAAATTTACTTCCTCGGCCATGAGGAATTTTAGATCGTCTTCCATTTGGTTTACACTCCCTTTTCTACTTGACTGCCGACCCTGCGATACTCGTCGATGCTCTCTTCCAATCGCGTTTTAACTTCAACCGTCCCGAATACATGGCCAGGCCACCGGCGGTGGTCCAGGCCGGATTATCCAGTTCGCTCGGCCACCCTTCGATGCCTAGCGCCAAACCCTTGCGCGCCGGGCAATGCATAATGCGCTCGGCCACATCGCAAATCTCGGGCAGGAGCGCGCCGCCGCCGGTCAGCACAACGCCTTCCAGCAGCGCTTCTTCCATCCCTACGCGCAACACCTCGTTGTAAACGTGTTCGAAGATCTGCTCGGCGCGCGCTTCCAGAATTTCGTTCAACTGGCGGCGGCTGGCTTCACGCACGCCGCGCCCATCGCCGGAAGGCAGTTCCACCAGCGCCGTTTCCGGAACCGAATCCGTCACAGCTGAGCCGAACTGGCGCTTCAGCGCTTCGGCGAAATCGTAATTCACCTTAAACAGCCGCGCCAGATCGCGCGTGAAATGGTCGCCCCCAATGGGAATGCTAGTGGCGAGCAGCAACGAATCACCATCGTAAATCGCCAACTCAGTAGACTGCGCGCCCATATCGACAATCGCCGCGCCACGCGCCCTGTCTTCCGGCAATACAGCCGCATAACCAGCGGCGATGGCCTCAAATACCGACTCTTCCACCGCCAAATGCGCACCATGCACCGCCGAAACGATGGCTTGATGTTCATGCAGCGATACCGTCACCACCAGCACATTCGCTTCCAGGCGCGCGCCCATAATGCCCTTCGGATTGCGGTAGCCGGCGCGCCCATCCAGTGTGAAATCCTGCGGACAAATTTGCAGAATTTCGCGGTCTTCGTCCAATTGCACACGCGCGGCTAGTTCCACCGCGCATGTCAAGTCCTCGGGCTCGATGGCGCGCCGGCGGCGTCCAAACTCGTAAACGCCGCGGCTGTTCATGCCCGAGACGCATCCGCCCAAACCGATCAATGCCGACTCCGGCGACGCTTGCGCTTTTTTTTCCGCCTCTTCTAGGGCGCTGCGAATGCTTGTGGACAGCGCTTCCAAATCGCCGAGGCGGCCTTTGTTCCACGCCTGCACCGGCGCTTCGCCATAGCCCAAAAAACGCGTGGTGAAGTCTTCCAGCGCGCAAATGACAACGCGCGAGCAGCTGCTGCCCAGATCGAGACCGACCGCTAATTTGGTTTTACCGCTCAAATCGATTTTCCCCTACCGCTGTAATCACGCCATCCACGCGGAGATCGAGCGTCTTGGCGTCAGGACGCTTCTCTTTGATCTCGCCGTAGTTCGCCAGAAAGTTGCGCAGCCTTTCGGCATAGTTCTCCTCTCCTACCATCAGATTCACCACATCGTTGCCCACATGCTCGGCCACCACCAGATTGTTCGGGTCGCTCACATCGACTTCCGAAACCTGCGCCCCCAGCGGTCCAATTTCCTTCAACATTTCCAATGCCCGCATCACCCGCGCGCGGCGGCTCTCCGCCGTCTCGTTCTCGCGCACTCCGGCAATCACCGGCAGGGTGAACTTTGCGGCCACGCGCGGACGCAAAATATGCCCGTAAAGATCAATCAGTGCCAGGCGCGTACCATCGCCGGCGCGCTGTGGCGGCAGCCTCACGAATGCCACCGGCTCCCGCTCGTGGATAGCCACTCTCAGCGTGTCCGGCCATATCTTCGAAACCGCCGCATCTTGCACCCAATCAATCGCCAGCAATTGCTCCCTCCGGGCTTGAAGCGGAACCAGGTACAAACTCCGTCCGAAGTCTTGCGAGAAGACATGACGGACTTGGGAAGCCGACGCATAATGAACTCCCTCCACCACCAGATTTGGACTCTGCCCTGCCAGTTCTTCGGCTTCCGCCACGCGGAAGCGATCGTCTTTGATCAAGAATTCGACTATCAAATGCCAGGCCATCAATGCGCCCACCATCAGCACAATGCCTGAAATGAGCCAAAACGCCAGGCGCAGCCATTGGAGCCCGGCGAACAGGCCCAAACGCGCGTCGGCATCGTCGCTGATGGCTGATTTGCGGCGCGCCAACTATGCCCCACCCCGCAGTCTTTCGAGAATCTTTTCCGCGGCCTGCGAAACGCTGCCGGCGCCGAGCGTAACGATCAAATCTCCCGGACCGGCATCGCTGGCGATCGCCGCCACTCCTTCATCCATCGTCGCTACGTAGTGCGCGGAGCGGTGGCCGAACGAACGGATCTTCTCCACCAGTGCTTTTGCGTTCACTCCTTCGATCGACGGTTCCGACGCGGCATAAATATCGAGCAGATACAGATTGTCAGCCTGATTAAAAGCGCCGGCAAAATCGTCCATCAGAAACTTGGTGCGCGAGAAACGGTGAGGCTGAAACAAAACGTGAATTCTCTTGTACTGGCCCAGGCGCGCGGCCTCGAGAGTAGCCCTCACTTCGGTTGGATGGTGACCGTAATCGTCCAGGACCGTTACGCCCTTTTCTACCCCTCGCACCGAGAAGCGCCGGTCTACGCCACTAAACGCCGCCAGCCCTTCGCGGATCTGCGCCACTGTTACATCCATTTCCAGACCAATGCCAGCGGCCGCCGTTGCGTTCAATACGTTATGAACGCCCGGCACGCTCAAATGGAAATCTCCCAATGCACTCCCATGCCGCCGCAAAGCGAAATCGCTACCGCCCGCGCCTAGCCGGATCTCCTGAATCTCCAGGTCGACCTGTGCGGAACGGCCATAGGTGATGGTGCGCCTGCGGATTTTGGGAAAGATCTGCTGGATGTTGGCATCTTCCATACACAGCACCGCCGCTCCGTAAAACGGCACCCGATTCACGAATTCAGTGAAAGCGTTTTGAATCTCTTCAAGGGAGGCGTAGTGATCCAAGTGCTCGCGATCAATATTGGTTACAACCGCTAGAATGGGCGCGAGCTTCAAGAACGACCCATCGCTTTCGTCCGATTCGACCACCAGAATGGTGCTTTTGCCGACGCGCGCGTTCGACCCTTCCATGGCCGCCACACGCCCGCCCACCACCACGGTTGGATCGAGATTGGCGGTGTTCAATATGGAGGCGACCATTGATGTTGTCGTAGTCTTGCCGTGGCTGCCGGCGATCGCAATGCCGAATTTTAAACGCATCAATTCAGCGAGCAGTTCACCACGCGGAATCACCGGTATCTGCAGACGGCGCGCTTCGGCAACTTCGGGATTGGCCGGATCGAGGGCCGACGTCACAACGACCGCTTTCGCACCTGCCACATTCTCCGCCCGGTGGCCGACTTGCACGGCCGCGCCCAGTTTGGTTAGCCGTTCAGTAATGGGGCTGAGTTTCGCGTCCGATCCTGAAACCTGATAGCCGAGAGTGAGCAGAACTTCGGCGATAGCACTCATGCCAATGCCCCCGATGCCAACAAAGTGGACGTGTTGGGGCTTAAAAAACATTTCTTGCCACTATTGTTTCGGCTTTATAAGCGTGTGTCAAATAAAAAACCCGTTTTTATGCGCGGCGCTTGCTTTTTGCCGCTTCTTCCAGTACTGTAGCTGCCCGCTCGGCCGCTCCCGGATGCGCAAACTGACGTACCTGACGGCGCATCTCCACTAGCGTTTCAGGGTTCGCGCGCAGGTCTTCAATTTCGCGAAACAGCCTCTCGCCCGACATCTCACTGTCCAGAATCATGCGCGCCGCCGCTGCCGCTACCAGCGCTTTCGCGTTTTCTTTCTGGTGGTCGTCGGCGGCAAATGGCAGTGGAACTAACACCGAGGCCATACCGGCGGCCGCAATCTCATTCACACCGCCCGCGCCCGCCCGGCCCACCACTACATCGGCCTCAGCGAACGCCGCCGCCATGTCCTTGATAAAGGGAACCACTTCGCCGGCCACGCCCGCAGTTGCGAATTCGCCGGCCAAGGCCGCATGTTCCGCTGCGCCGGTTTGGTGGACAATCCGCACGGGAATTCGGCCCGCTCGAAATTGGGGCCAACTTTCTTTGGAAGCTCTGTTCAGAGTGCGCGCGCCCCGGCTTCCCCCGGTGATCAACACAGTAAACATCGCCTGCCGCTTATGTTCCAGCGCAAAGAACTCCGGCCTCACCGGCAGCCCGGTTACTTCGGCGCGATCGGCCGGAAACCAGCGACGGGCGTTTTCAAAACCCAGCAACGCGCGGTAAACGCGGCCTGCCATTTTGCGATTGGCGAATCCCGGCACAGAGTTTGGTTCCATGATGACCAGCGGAACTCCAGTCAACGCTGCTGCCAGCATGACCGGGCCGGCCACATAGCCGCCCATGCTGAATACCACCTCGGCGTCAAACTTCTTCAAAATCTTCAACGCGGCGACAATCCCTAACGGCAACTGTGACGCGCTGCGAATCTGCTTTATGAGCCCTACGCGATTCAAGCCGCTACTGCGCACATAGGCGATGTCAAATCCGGCCTCCGGCACCAAGCGCGCTTCCATGCCTTCTTTTGTTCCGACGAAAAGCAACTTGTGCCCCCGCGCCTCTAAAACACGCGCCACGGCCAGCGCCGGGAAAACATGTCCGCCCGTACCCCCGCCCGTCAAAACGAACGAATGCGGCATGATCAGGGCGTATTCTCACTCACGCTTAGCAACATTCCCATCAGCAGCAAGGTGCTCAGCAGCGAACTCCCGCCGTTGCTGATGAACGGCAGGGGAATTCCCTTGTTCGGAATCAGGTCTAGCACCACGCTGATATTGATCAGCGCCTGCACCACCACGCACACCGTTACGCTCAGTGCCAGATAGCGGCCAAAATTATCGTTGGCTCGCAACGCCACGCGCAAACCGCGCCACAGCACAATCACAAAGCCGAGCAGCAAAACAGCTGCGCCCAGAAATCCCGTCTCTTCGCCCACCACCGCGTAAATGAAATCGGTAAACGCTTCCGGCAAATAGAGCATCTTCTGTTTGCTTTCCATCAGCCCCACGCCCAGCAGACCACCGGAACCGAGAGCGATGCGTGCTTGCAATTGCTGATAGCCCGGGTCGCTGGTGGAAGCGGTCTTGTGGGCATACGCTAAGACGCGGCCGCCGCTATCCAGCTTGTTTAGAATCTTGTGATCCTTATCCACAAAGTCAATCAGCCGCGAGAGCCGGTAGGGTTTCATCGCGATAAATCCCAGACACAGCAGCAGGCCGAGCACCCCGCAAACGGCTAAGTAGCGCAGATCGACGCCTGCCACGAAGATGACGATAAACGTCGTGATGACCAGCACCACGGCGGTACCCAAATCGGCCATGGCTACGAACAAAGCCATGGCCGAAATGGAGATGGCAATGGGCCCAAGGGTGGACCGGTCGTTCACCGCGCCCAGGCGCCGGCACAAGAAATAGGCCAGGAACAAGGCGAGCGCGGGTTTCGCCAACTCCGAAGGCTGCAAGGAAAGAGGCCCGGCGCGCAACCAGCGATGGCTCCCGCTATCGGTCAAATACACCACCAGCAAAAGCAGCACGACCACGCCCAACGCCGCGAACGCATATTTCGGATTGTTCCAGCGCCGGTAATCGCGCTTCATGCAATAAAGCAGAACCAAGAAAGAGAACAGCGCCCAACCCATTTGGCGCACTAAAAAATGCGTGCTGCTCCAGTGGTATTTCAGCTCAGCCACCATGGACGACGAGCTATAAACCATCACCAGGCCGAAGCAGACCATGGCAAGAACGGCCAGAAACAGAATCCAATCGGTTTTGAGCTTTTGTGCCATTTTCTTGTTACAACAATTCTGTCACTAAATGTTTGAAATGTTTTCCGCGTTCTTCGTAATTTTGAAACTGGTCGAAACTGGCGCAGGCCGGAGCCAGCAAAACGGTATCGCCGGCGACTGCATGAGCGCGAGCGTAAGCAACTGCGCGCGCCAACGTGCCGCAGTCCGTCATCTCAATCGCCCCGGCCAGTGCTTTGCGAATGAGGGGCGCCGCCGCATAGGCGTACGGCGGGTCTGCGCCAATCAGTAAGACCCCTTTCGCTCGCTCGTGCAGGGGTTTGCGTAGAGGGGAATAATCGCTGCCTTTATCTTTGCCGCCCAAAATAATCCACAGTCCGTGCGCGAAAGCATCTACGGCTTTCAGCGTTGCATCCACGTTCGTGGCCTTCGAATCGTTGAAGTATTCCACACCATCTAACGCGCGGACAAATTCGATACGGTGCTCGACGCCCGGAAACGAACTCACCGCCGCGCCAATGCCCGCCAGCGGCGCGCCCGCCAAATGCGCCAGCGCCGCGGCCGCCATTACGTTCTCCACATTGTGCAGGCCGCGCAGTTTAATTTGTCGCCGCTGCATGAAAGGCGCTATCGTTCCAAAGAATCTCCTCTTCTTTGAGCCAGACCCCATTGGGCACGCGTTCGCTGGAACTAAACCACATCACCTGGCCGGGCGTACGCGCAGCAAAGCCGCGGCACGTGGGGTCGTCGTAATTCAACACGGCAAAATCACCTGTCCGCTGCGTTTCAAACAAGCGCGCTTTGGCGTTCGCGTAATTCTCGAAGGTATGGTGGCGGTCTAAATGATCGGGCGTGACATTCAAACACGCCCCGATCTGCGCCCGGAAGTGGCTGATGGATTCCAGTTGAAAGCTGGATAGTTCCAGAACATTCCAATTCCGCGGCGAAGATGAATCAATCAAAGACGTGACGGCCGTTCCAATGTTGCCGCCCACCTGACACGGAATGCCGCACTCATTGAGCAGGTGCCCGGTCAAAGCAGTAGTGGTCGTTTTACCATTCGAACCGGTAATCCCCAGCACCGGGCCTTGCAAGAAATACGACGCTAGTTCCACCTCGCCGATCGTGGGAATGCCGCGTTCGCGAGCCGCGATCAGCATGGGGAGGTCATAAGGCACCGCTGGCGAAAGCACGATCAGGCTTGCCGCGCCGATGTGTTCGGCTTCTTGCATCACGACCGGTACGCCCATGGCGGCAAAATGCGCTTGCTCTTCTGGTGTGAGCGGTGAAGAATCCATGGCTCGCACACGCGCGCCATGCGTGCGCAACAGCTCGGTTGCCGCCAGCCCTGAGCGCTTTGTGCCGATGACCAGAACATCTTTTCCTGAAAATTCCACAGCCGCGCTCACCTCAGCTTCAACGTAGTGAGCGCTAGTAGCGCCATCACTAAGCCCACAATCCAAAACCTGACAATCACCTTCGATTCAGACCAGCCCAGTGCTTCGAAATGGTGATGAATCGGCGCCATTTTGAAAATACGTTTGCCGCCGCGCAGCTTATAACTGCCCACTTGCAAGATGACCGACAGCGCTTCCAGCACGTAGACACCGCCAATAAACGCTAGCAGCACTTCCTGTTTAATCAGCACCGCCACAATGCCCAACCCGCCGCCGAGCGCCAACGAACCCACATCGCCCATGAACACTTCGGCTGGGTGACAGTTGTACCAAAGAAAAGCCAGACTCGCGCCCACCATAGACGCACAAAAAATGGTGAGTTCCTGCGAACGTGGCAGTCGCGCCAAGCCCAGATAATTCGAAAGCGCCGCGTTGCTCGAAAGGTAGGTCAGCACCGTCATACCGCCTGACGCTATGATCATTAAGCCGATGGCCAGACCATCCAGCCCGTCTGTCAAATTCACCGCGTTGGAAGAGCCAACCATGATGAAGACGATGAATGCATAGAAGAAGACAAACGCCAGCGGATAGGTCCAGAAGTTCTTCGTCCAGCCTTCAACCAAAAGCTCGGGCTTAAATTGTTTGAAGAACGGCACGTTGATGGCAGTGGAATACGACTGGTGGGCGTGCAGCACCAGCAAACAGAACCCGATGAGCATGGCCACAACCACCTGCGCCCAAAATTTTTGCGCGGTGGTGAGTCCGAGGTTCTGCTTCTTGGTGACTTTGGCGTAATCGTCGAAGAAACCAATCACGCCGAAACCCACCAAGCCTAGAATCGCCAACCATATATATGGGTTTCTCAAATCGGCCCAAAGCAGCGTTGGCACGACAATGGCTGTCACGATGAGCAACCCGCCCATGGTGGGAGTGCCGGATTTCTTACGATGCGATTGCGGCCCTTCTTCGCGAATGTGTTGGCCGAAACTTAAATCGCGGAGTTTGCGAATGAGCCACGGTCCCGAGATTAAGCCGATGGCTAGCGCCGAAAAACTGGCCAAAGCGGTACGCACCGTAATGTAGCCGAAAATCCGGAAGACGGGCACGTACTTGTGAAGAACCTGAAACAGCAGCCAGTAAAGCATTTGGGGTTAGGACTCCATTCGGGCCAACGCGGTTTCCACCTTCGTTCCACGCGAACCTTTAAATAAGATGGCATCCCCGGCTTTCACAAAGTCCTTGAGGAAATCGCCGGCCGGTTCCGGGCCGTCGAAGAAGTATGTCGCATCAACGCGCGCACCGGCTGCCAGCGCGCTTTCCACCAGAAAGCGGGCGGCGCCATGTATCCCCACCACAACGTCGATTCCGGCCTGGGCAGCATAGGCACCCAATTCGCGGTGCAACTGTTCCGACATCTCCCCTAGCTCACGCATTTCACCCAACACGGCAATGCGCCGTTTGGCCGGCTCGTTCCGCAACACGTCCAGCATGTTGCGGGCGGCCTCCGGATTCGAATTATAAGAATCATTCAGAACAGTGGCCCCACGCCAAACTTTTCTCTCACCGCGCATTTTGCCGGGCGCCAGGTTCGCGATCGCCGTTACCAGTTCCGCCGGCGGAATGCCAAACACGCTCGCCACCGCGATGCCCGCCAGAATGTTCGAAACGCTGTGTCTTCCGGCCAACGCCGTTTGAAAGCGCACGCCGTACACGGTGAAAACAGAGTGGCCGGCGCAGATTTCCGCATCCTGCGCGCGAACATCGGCCTCAGCCGCGAACCCGTAAGTCACGCTGCGGCCGCCGTGACTTCGCGCAAACTTCACAACGCGCTCGTCGTCCGCATTCAGAATGGCCACGCCCTCCGACGGCAACCCCTCAATCAACTCGCGCTTGGCGGCGGCCACACCGTCGATCGAATCGAAATTTTCCACATGCGCATAGCCGACGTTCGTGACCACACCATGCTGCGGTTCCGCAATGGAGACAAGCTGGCGAATTTCGCCCGCGTGGTTCATGCCCATTTCGAGCACGGCAATTTGCGCCTCGTCCGGCAGCCGCAAAATGGCAAGCGGCAATCCTATATGGTTGTTGTAATTGCCTTCGTTTTTGCCCACCTTGAAGCGCACGCTGAGTAATGCCGCAATCACGTCCTTAGTGCTGGTTTTTCCGGCGCTGCCGGTAACCGCCACAATTTGGCGGTTCCAGCGCCGCCGCGCCCAGCGCGCTAAAGATTGCAGCGCAAGCAAAGTATCGCTAACCAACAACAGCGGCCCTTTGGCACTGGCTTCGCTCACGACCGCCGCAGCCGCGCCACGCTCGAGAACCGATTCTACGAAAGCGTGCCCGTCCAGATGTTCGCCTTTTATGGCAAAAAATAAATCGCCCGGCGCAATCGTGCGCGAGTCTATGCTCCAGCCCGAAATTTGAGTTTCACCGGCGGCCCCGGCCGTCAACTGCGCTCCGGTTGCCGCCTGAACCTGCGCCAGCGTAAGCTGCATTTCAGGCCGATCCGTTCTTCTTGCGGAGGTAGCCGAAGCCGCGCAGAACCCGGCGCGCTACCTCGCGATCGTCAAACGGAATGGGTCCGTCCTTCAGAATCTGATACGTTTCGTGACCTTTGCCCGCTAGAATTACGACGTCCCCGGGCTCGGCGATTTCAATGGCTTTTCGGATGGCGCGCTCACGGTCGGGTTCCGAAATATTGGGCGTGTCAAAACGCCCCACACCCACGCTCGCGTCGTTCATGATCGCCAGGGGATCTTCGCTGCGCGGATTGTCGGAGGTGAGCACCACGTAATCGCTCAGCTCGGCCGCGGCCATTCCCATGAGCGGGCGCTTAGAGCGATCGCGATCTCCGCCACAACCGAAAAGGGTAATGACGCGCTTGGGATTCATGCCGCGCGCCACCGAAATTACATTGCGGAGAGCGTCGTCGGTATGCGCATAATCCACCACCACCATGAACGGCTGACCCTCCTCCACGCGCTCGAAGCGTCCGGGCACGCGCGTCATATCGAGCAGCCCTTTTTGAATTTGCGCGTCAGTAAGGCCTAACGTTAGGGCGCAGCCGCTCGCCAGCAGAATGTTGTAGGCGTTGATGTGTCCCACAAGCTGCGATTCGATGGGAAACTTGCGCTCTCCGGCAACGATTGTGAAACGCAAGCCGCTAAAGGACATCTGCAAATTTTCCGCGCGAATCCAGGAAGAGGTCGAACTGCTACTGGGCGGCGGCTCGTGTTTCAAACCGTACCAGAAAGCTTGTGTGTCGTTCGACAATTCGATTTTGCGCGCCCATTCGTCATCGGCATTCAGCACCGCGAAGCGGGGGGGAGGACCGCTTCGCGGCTTAAACAGCAATTGTTTGGCGGCAAAATACGCTTCCATGGTGTGGTGGTAATCCAGATGGTCGCGCGTGAAATTCGTAAAACCCGCGGTGTGTACGTTCATCGCGTAGATACGGCCGAGATCAAGCGCATGCGAAGACGCTTCAAACGTAACGTGCGTGCCGCCCAGCCGTTCGAGCTCAGCGAACATGGCGAACAGGTCGAGCGATTCCGGCGTCGTGTTCACGGCCGGCAACACGCGGCCGGCCAACTGATATTCGATGGTGCCGATTAGTGCGGTTGTCTTTCCAGCGGCGCGCAGCATGGCGTCGATCAAGGTAGTAGTGGTGGTCTTGCCATTCGTGCCGGTGATGCCCGTAAGGGCCAACCGCTCATCGGGCTTGTGGAAGAAATTACGCGCGGCGAGAGCCAGCGCTTCGCGTCCATGGGCCACCTGCAACCAAAGACCGGCAAAACCTCCTGGAGCAGGGCGGTCGCCCACTACGGCAATGGCGCCTTTCTTGACGGCATCGTTCGCAAATTGCGCGCCGTCGGTCTTAGCCCCGGAGAAGGCGAAGAACAAGAAGCCAGCGGCGACTTTGCGGCTGTCGTAGGCAATACCGCACACCGCGCTTTCCGGCAACGGGCCAGACGTGCGCGGCAGGGCTACGCCGTCGAGAACCTGGCGAAGATTCACCGGGCAAACCTCACGCGAATGTGTTCACCAGGGGTCAGCAGTGTTCCTGCCACCGGATTCTGAGCGCGCGCTAAGCCATCGCCCAACAGGTCGATCTCAATCCCCGTCGCCGTCGCTTCTTCGATCACGTCTCTTACTGTTTTACCGACAAAGTTTGGAGCCTTGGGCGCCGAACCATCGGTAACCGCCACCACGTCGTCGCCATTCATCTCTTCGGCGCTCAAAGGAGTGCTCAATTCGGCCACTGTGTCGCTATCTTGCTCCTCTTGCGATGCCTCAATTTTGTTCGCTAATCCCTTGCGCGCAATCAATTCTTCGACTTCTTCGGGCACATCGCGCACCACGCCCATGCGGTTCAACGCGGCGGACATCAGCTTTACGAACACGGGCCCGGCGGCCGATCCACCATAACCCGCCTGGCCCGTGGTGCCGCTCACCGTGACCACAATTACAACCGACGGATTATTCGCGGGCGCAAATCCGAGAAACGAGGCATTGTAGCGGTGCGTGTACACCTTGTGCTCATAATCGTAAATTTGCGCAGTGCCGGTCTTACCGGCGATGGAGTACCCGATCACGTGCAAGCGATGGCCCGTGCCATGCGGCTCTGTGATCACGCGGCGCATCATCATGCGCATGGTCATCACCGTTTCCGCTTTCAACACCGGCACGGGCTGGGCGTGCTTGACCGCAACCCGCATTCCTCCCGGCTCTTGCTCCCAAGCCACCACGTGCGGCGGCACCAGATAACCGCCGTTGGCGATGACGCTGCCCATCTGCGCCAGTTGCAAGGAAGTAACGCCGATTTCGTGACCCATCGGCACCGAGCCGATGCTCGTTACTTGCCAACGCCGCAATGGTCTTAGAATGCCGGGTGCTTCGCCAGGCAGCTCAATACCGGTTCGCTGGCCGAAACCCAGGCGGCGGATGTACGCGTAGAGATTTTCGTTGCCCACCTGCATACCGATCTTTATGGCCCCGATGTTACTTGATAAAGCCAGCACATCCTCCATCGAAAGAACGCCATGCCTGTGCGTATCGTGAATCACGCGGTTGAACATGCGCAAGGTGCCGTTGCCGCAATCGATGCGCGATTCGGGCCGTAAGCGCGTGGTTTCCAGCGCGGCCGCTAGCGTGACAACCTTGAACACCGAACCGGGTTCGAACGGCGTCCCAACAGCCAGATCTCTGCGGCCCACATCCGTTCCGCCCGCCAGCAAGCGCTCATTTGGATCGTACGTAGGATAATTTTCAAGCGCTAAAATCTCGCCCGTGCGGGGGTCCATGGCAACCAAGCTCGCGTGATCGGCATGATTTTCTTTGACGGCTTGGGCCAGAGCTTCCTTGCCGATGAACTGCAGTTCCCGATCGATGGTGAGACCGATGCTCTTACCCATCACCGGGATCTTTACGATTTCACTGGCATAGGAGACTTCTTTGCCATCGCGTTCAATGCGCCGCAAACCGGGCGTTCCTGAAAGATCTTTGTTGAGTTTCAATTCAACGCCCGCGACGCCTTTGCCCTGCCAATCCACATTGCCGACAATGTGCGCAGCCACCCTATCGTTTGGATAGGTGCGCACGCTCGACTGGCGGATCTCGAGCCAATCGAGATGCATGCCTTCCAGGCTGGCCGCCTGTTCGTCGGTCAGTCGGTTGTCCACCACCAAATAGCCGCCGCGCGTGCGCGATTCAGCGGCCTTCTCAAGAAACCCTTCCAGCTGCGCCGCGTCTTGATGCAGGATGCCGGCCAGCAGTGCTGCGGCGAGTTCTTTGTTCGGCATACGCCTGGGATTGACCACCGCCACATGCGAGTTGGAGCTGATGGCGAGGACGTTGCCGTTGCGATCATAGATGGAACCGCGCGGCGCTTCGATTACTTCCAGATGCTCCTGTTGGCGGTGCGCCAGCTTCAACAGCGAATCGTGCTGCAAAACCTGGATAGCGAATAAGCGCGCTAAAACAACAAAGGCCCATCCGAGAAGGATGAGCCCCGCCAGCAATGCGCGTTCTTGTGTCTTGCTCAAACCAGAAAGCGGTGGTATGTCCATGGCGTCATCGGCAAAGAAGAATATAGAAGATAGAATCCAGAATCTAGAATGCCCGCATCTGCTTCAGCGAGCCAGGGACGAAGAGAACGGCAACGTGACGCGCGCTTCGGCCGGCGAATCTGTCTTGCTCATGCCACTCAGTGTTTCGACTTGCTGCGGTTCGGGCTCCTTCATCTTGAGAGTCTTGGCGAGCTGGCGCAGCCGGTCTGGATTCACCAGCCGGGCTTCCTCAGTGAGCAGAATGGCGCGCTGGCGCTCGAGCTGCGTTTGTTCCTGGCGCAGTTGCTGCATGGTGAATCCAGCAGTGACGTTATAGGCGGTGGGGATGAGGCCCGCGATGATCAGCACGGCGGCCGCAAAGCCGGTGGCCATCGATTTGGTGCGAGCGGACTGCGCGACCGGATCGATAGCGCGAATTACGCTGCTGTTATCAATGCGCTTAACGAAGAGATAGACATCTTCGTTCGCGATGGGGCGCAGGCGCGGAACATCCGCGCGCGTCCAGACTGCGGATGGAGCTTCCGCCAGTTCAGTTGCACCCATAAAACGATTTACAAAAGTAGCCAATGTAGACATATAAAATTCGTCCCTTCTCACACGCGCTCAAGCGCCCGCAGCTTTGCGCTGCGCGATGGCGCATTCTCTGAAATCTCTTTTTCGCCCGGCCTCACCACGTGCTTGGTCAAAATCTTCGCCTGTCCAGCGGCGGCAAGCTCTTGAAACGCCCGCTTCACCTTGCGATCTTCCGTGGACATAAAAGTGAGTACGACAAACCGGCCGCCGACATTCAGTCGTTCCGGCACGGAGCCCAGCAACCCCTCAAGCTCCTCAAACTCTTCATTCACCTTCAGCCGCAGCGCCATAAATGTCTGAGTGGCCGGGTGTATTCTCCCCGTTCGCGGCACGGCTTGCTCCACTACCTGGGCCAGACGGCTGGTAGTAAGAATGGGCCGTGCGCGAACGATTGCTCTGGAGATTCTTCGCGACCTCCTTTCTTCGCCGAACTCATAAATGAGATCCGCGAGCGCCTTTTCGGGCAGTTCATTGACGAAATCCGCGGCAGACAGACCTTGGCTGCGATCCATCCGCATATCCAAAGGTCCGTCCTGCATAATCGAAAAACCTCGTTCTCCGTCACTCAGCTGATAACGGCTGACGCCGAGATCGGCGAGCACCCCATCCACCTTAAAAACTGCCAAGCTTTCGAGCGCCTGTGGCAGCTTCGAGAAAGCTCCGTGAAAATAACGGATGTGCTGCGCCCATTGAACGGTGTTGCGCCGCGCCAACTCTAACGATTCGGCATCCCGGTCGCAAGCAATCAACAAACCCTTGTCGAGCCGTTCCGCAATGGCCGCTGAATGACCGCCCAGCCCCGCCGTCACATCCACATAAATTCCGTCCGGCCTGATCGCCAGATACTCGAGCGATTCGTTGAGGAGAACCGGATAATGCTCCATAGCGGGCGCTGATCACAATCCCTTCCTCTTCAAAGCCTTCAGTTTCTCCGGCAAATTCGTCTTCGCCGCAGCCAAACGCCGCTCCCATTCGCCGCTCGCCAAAATATTGATCCGGCCTTGAAAACAATGCAGCCGGACCTCATCGCCTTCTAAACCTAACTTCTTGCGCAAATCGCCGGGCAGGGTGAGCCGACCCTGCGCATCCACATCTACATCCTGCCCGTAATTGGCGGCGACTAAGGCCAACGAATCACGATCGTCGAAATCGTCTCCCGGCTCCTGGAGCATTTTTTCTGTCTCGCGCCAGACCGAAATAGGGTAAAGTCGAGCTTCGGACTCATCGAACGTCGTGATAAAAACTTTGCGCTCCTCTTTAAACTTTTCCAAATACTCGACCAGGGAAGTTGGCAGCTTGAGCCGACCCTTGTCGTCCACAGAGACGCGGAAGACGCCACGAGGGGCGTCCGGCGCCGGCGGCGGGGCGGTTTGGCCAATAACTTCCACTGAGATCCAATTTGGGCCAATTTAGGCCACAACCTGATCGTCACATGTAGGCGCGATAGATTGCAAGTGAAATTTGCAAGGATTTTTCTTGTAAGTCGTTGTATTCGCCTTTCTTACGCCGATTTGAGGTACTGACGATGAGGTAAGTACGCGAGTACTGGCCACGGGAAAGGTGGCCAGCAGGCATGAATGCCCGCCCTACGCCGCCGC